>NZ_JBXAIK010000002.1:0-1064713 GCF_058796175.1 Brucella sp. GW823-FHT04E01
TTGTGGCGCCATATAGACCCCATCATTCCAAACTGTCAACGCAGTTTCGTAAAAAAGAAGGAATTTTCTTTCCACAGCCAATATGGTCCTTTTTAACCAAATTTCAACTGGGAAAAACCGGCGATTCGAACGGTTGCGACGATTCCATGACAGTTACCGTGACAATTGGATGAATGAGCATGAAGCCTATGCCTTATATTCTGGCCGTCGATGGCGGCGGCACCGGATGCCGGGCGCTGCTTGCCGACAGCAATGGTGACCCCATAGGCCGAAGCACGAGCGGCCCCGCCAATATTGGCGCAGATCCGGCGACGGCTCTGGATAATATCATGCGCGCAGCAACACTGGCCGTGCACGATGCAGGACTGGATGTCTCTATATTGAATGAGACCTGCGCCGTGTTCGGGCTCGCAGGCGCAAACTCGCTCCCGGACAAGGATCGCGTGGAACAGAGCCTGCCTTTCGGCAAGGTGAAGATCGTTTCCGACGCTGTTACCGCCCTGCAAGGTGCGCTCGGTCAGAAAGACGGTGCCGTCGTCATTCTCGGCACCGGCTCGGTGTTCGTCAAAAGAGAAGAAGACGCTTTCGAGATTATCGGCGGGCGCGGCTTCATGTTGAGCGATCATGCGGGCGGCGCGCGGCTTGGTCGTGAACTTCTTGAAGAAACGCTGCTTGCTCTGGACGACATGACAGAGCGCACGGAACTTGCCGATGCCGTGCTGGCACGGTTCAACGGTGACATGCGCCAGATCATAATCTTTTCGCGCACGGCGACGGCCGCAGACTACGCCGCCTTCGCTCCCATCGTTTTTGACTATGCGCATAAGGGCGATGCGCTCGGCCTTTCGATCCTGCAACGCGCCTGCTCTTATATTGCCCGCGGTCTGGATGGGCTCGGTATAGAAACGCTTGGCCGGTTCAGCCTGACGGGAGGCCTCGCCTCATCCTATGCAGCCCTGCCATTTCTACCGCATCGGGAACGCTTTCGGCCCGCGCTTGGCGATGCGTTGCAGGGAGCATTATCGCTCGCCTTGCTGGCCAACGGACGAGATTAGCCGCGTGAACGCCATGCGCCATCGCGGATGTTCCACACTATAGAAGTCACGCATCGTGCATTCCAAAATCGATTCCGATTTTCGGGCCGATGCTGTAGCGGCAAAAAGACTTGTCGCGGCGGGGTTTACCCCCTAACTTCTTATATACAGGCACTCACAGATATTCGGCCTGATCTTGCGAAACGGTGCCAGCTCACGCTGGCGGCGTGTGTGGCGTATTCTTTTCATGCATTTCCGGACGGAAACCGGTTTCCGTTCCCAGAGGAAATGCTCCACAGGGGTGGCATGCTGACTAAAAAGGGCAAATATGGCCTGAAAGCCATGGTGCATCTGGCGGGCGTTGCAGATGGACAGCTGGTTTCGGCCAGCGAAATCGCCGAGAAGCACCATATACCGCGCAAGTTTCTCGACAATATTTTTACCGAACTTCGCAATGCCGGCTTCGTTCTTAGTCGCAAGGGCAAAGGCGGTGGCTTCTGTCTGGCCCGCCCGGCCCACGAGATTGCCATCGGCAATATCATCCGCGCGCTCGACGGCGCGCTTGCCCCCATCGCCTGCGCCAGCAAGACAGACTATCGCCCATGTGACGATTGCGATGAGGACGAATGCGAGGTGCGCCATATGATGCTCGATGTGCGCGAAGCCATCGCCAGCGTTCTGGATCATCGGACGCTAGCCGACAGCAAGGCCCTGGATATAGCCTCACTGTCAGAATAGGCCTCAAGCCGCGGCGGCCGACCAGTTCGGGAACGGATCGTTCAGCCCCGACCAGCGCTCTGGCACGAAGTCTTCTTCCTCAAGAAGACATTGATCCAGCTCATCGATGAGCGCATCTTCCTGCATCGGATCGACACCGATGAACACAATCTCCTGACGCCGATCGCCCCACACCTTATGAAAATATGGCTCCATGGCGCGCTGCCATTCGGGTTCCGCCGGCCAGTATTGCTTCGGCACGGATGACCACCAGCGCCCCCTTTTTCCGGTGCGGACCAACGCGCCCGCCTGACTGATTTCACCGACAAAATCCGGACGGGTGGCAAGCCAGAAGAAGCCTTTCGCCCGCACGACACCCGGCCAGCCCTTGTCGATGAACGATTGAAACCGTTCAGGATCGAAGGGACGTCGCGCACGATAGACAAAGGAGCGAACGCCATATTCCTCGGTCTCGGGCGTATGCGAGGCAAAGCCATGCAACTCCTTGTACCAGAGCGGATGCTCATGCGCCTTGTTGAAGTCGAAAAGCTTCGTGTCCAATATGGCGTCGAGCGACACTTCTCCGAAATCGACCTCCTCGATGCGGGCATCGGGATTGAGCGAGCGGATGACCTTGTGCGCCAGATCGCGCTCCTCTTTTGAAGCGGTCGATATCTTGTTCAGCACGACGACATCGGCGAACTCGATCTGTTCAACCAGAAGATCGACAAGCGTGCGCTCGTCATCTTCACCAAGGGATTCGCCGCGATCACGCAGAAAATCGCTCGATGCATAATCCTTCAGCAGATTGGCGGCATCAACAACTGTCACCATCGTATCGAGCCGAGCGACGTCCGAAAGACTGTTGCCCTTCTCGTCGCGAAACTCGAACGTGGCGGCAACCGGCAGTGGCTCGGCTATGCCGGTCGATTCGATCAGCAGATAATCGAAGCGTCCCTGAGCTGCCAGTTGTGAAACCTCCTTCAGGAGATCATCGCGCAATGTGCAGCAGATGCAGCCATTGGTCATTTCGACCAGCTGTTCATCCGTGCGGGAGAGATTGGCGCCGCCCTCACGAACGAGGGCGGCATCTATATTCACTTCACTCATATCATTGACGATCACCGCGACGCGGCGGTTCTCGCGATTATTGAGCACGTGATTGAGCAGTGTCGTCTTTCCGGCCCCGAGAAAACCGGACAAGACCGTAACGGGCAGTCTCTTTCTCATGACTCCGTTCCTCATCAAACTGGGTAGAATCAATCGTGATGGTGGTGATCGAGGTTGAAGGTCAGCGTGGTGAAATAGCTGAGCTTGTCCGCTTCCTTTGAATCAGACAGCGGCCTGGAATAGCCCGCCCCAACGACATTGAGACCCGCGTTGCGGATATTGATCCTGGCGATGCCTTCCGCGTCGGTTTTCACCGGCGCTGCGTGACTGTCATTGACATAATCCGCCGTAACCTCGACGCCTTCCACCGGCTTTCCGTCAAACAGAACCTGCACGGGAAGCTCGTTGCCCGCCTCCAATATTGTCGGGTCCATCAACGGAACGATTTCGAAAGGCAAACCTTGGGCTTCTGGCTTTTTGCGCAGATGATCCAGAATGGCGACAGCAAATTTCTGACTCTGGCTGGACTGTTTTGCGCCCGGCACTTCCGATTTCGGCTTGTTGACCCACTTGCCGTCCGGACCCTCGGCCCAGAAACCATTGTCGAATGTGCCGCTGACCACGACTGCATCCTTGGGCACGCTCAGCAGGGCATGATCTTCCTGTCGTTTGATCTCGACGGCGACATCCTTGCCCTCTCCATTCTTGGCCGTAACCGTCTTGAGCTTCTGCGGGTCATAGGCCTCATCGCTTGCGCCGTGACCGTAAACAACCGCCTGCGTTCCGTGACGTTCTGCAATCCAGATTCCATGAGCACCCGCGATTGCGGGAGCAAGAAAAGTCAAGACAGCACCAGCCTGAAGCGCCTTCACAAAGCTACGCATTCTCTTCTCCTTAATGTTATATCATAACAGATTTAGTGGTGAAAATAGGCGGCCTGAGCCGCCTTTGAGTGTCGAAATGCAAGTTTCGATCCGCTTCAATCAGGTCGAGGCGCACTCATTAGAGCATGTCTACCGAAAGTGGGAACCGGTTTCGGGATAAAGACATGCTGAAAAACAAACAGATAGAGCATTTCCAATGATTCAATTAAAACAGGAAATGCTCTAGTGCCGGGCTGCCCGTAAGTTAAAGCAGGGTCCAGCCCGGCACCGTTGCGACCGCTACCAAGTTATGGGCGTGCACCTGGCGAGGGCGCGGTCGCAGCTGTTGGCCCTATTTCGACAGACAGTCCTTCAACGAATCCGCCAGATTGCGAATGAGCTGCGGATAGAGATCCGGACCATCCTTCAGCTCTGCCCCCAGCGGATCGAGAACGCCTGTCCTGGCATCCGTTCCTTCGATAACTGTATTCACCAGCTTCGGTTCGAACTGCGGTTCGGAGAACACGCAGGTTGCGCCAAGCGATTTGATCTTCTCGTGAATTTCCTTGATGCGCGCGGCACCCGGCGCCTTTTCCGGGCTCACCGTGATTGATCCGGCCGCCTTCACACCGAAACGATTTTCGAAATACTGGTATGCATCATGGAAGACGATAAACGGCTTGTCCTTTACCGGCTCCAGTTCGCTGGCGACTTCCTTGGTCAGCGCGTCAATCTTCTCGCCATAGTCCTTGGCGTTCTTTTCATATTGCGCAGCGTGTTCGGGGTCGCTTTCGCCGAGCGTCTTGGCGATATCCGCCGCCAGAACCTTTCCGTTTTGCGGGTCGAGCCAGAAATGCAGATCATATTCACTGTGACCATGGTGATGGTCATGCCCGCTTTCCGATGCTTCGGCGGCATGATTGTGCCCCTTGTCGGCATCGGCGGCATCCTTCTTGTCATCGTGAGCATGGTCATGACCTTCGGCACCATGGTTGTGACCTTCATGGCCATGGTCATGCGCTTCGAACGGACCACCTTCACGGAACTTCAGCTTGGTCAGGCCATCCGCTTCACCAAGAGCGACAACCTTTGCGCCATCGCCAAGTGTATCGATGGGCTTGTCGAGGAAGGTTTCCATCGACGGCCCAGCCCAGAAAATCACCTTGGCGTGCTCGATTGCTTCGGCATCGGAGGGTTTCAGGCTGTAGACATGTTCGGAACCCGCACCCTGAACGATCAGTTTCGGCTCGCCCACACCCTGCATGACTGCGGAAACAATGGAATGGAGCGGTTTGATCGAGACCACGACGCCGTCGCGTTCTGCCGCAAGTGAGACATTTGCCGTACTAGCCAGAAATGCCGAGGCTAGGAGGAGGGAGCGGAGATGTTTCATAGTCTCTCTCTTGTACGATTGGGGAGGGGCACCATATTCATGTGATATGTTATTCTATTACGTCAGTTGCGTTATGCTATAACGTCTGTCATAAGGTGAGGCAACCCCCATTTTGGAAAAATCACAGCGGCGGTTGCGCAATAGAGCGGCAACGGAAAAAGACGCTGGGAAAAATTTCGAATCGGCGGATGATCCGTGCGTGGGACACGAACATACAGGCATTGAAAGCCCGGAATAAATGAGCAGGAAGACCGCCCTCCCCGCCGAAAAAGCGCGGGAAACATTGATTGAACTGAAAGATGCCGGCGTCTATCGCGACGGGCGCTGGCTCGTGCGCAATGTCGACCTGAGTGTTGAGCGCGGGGAGATCGTCACCCTGATCGGTCCGAATGGCGCGGGCAAGAGTACCGCCGCCAAGATGGCGCTGCGCATCCTGAAACCAGACGAAGGCAGCGTGATCCACGCGCCGGGCCTGCGCATCGGCTATGTGCCGCAAAAGATCAATATCGACCGCACGTTGCCGCTTTCGGTCGAGCGCCTGATGACCCTGACGGGGCCTCTCTCGCGCGAGGATACCGAGACGGCCTTGGAAGTGGTGGGCATTCCGCATCTGGCCAAGGCGGAAATCGCTAATCTGTCAGGCGGCGAGTTCCAGCGTGCGCTGATGGCGCGCGCACTCGCGCGCAAACCGGACCTCATGGTGCTGGACGAACCGGTGCAGGGCGTCGACTTTTCCGGCGAAGCTGCATTGTACGAACTGATTGCGAAACTGCGCGACGACACAGGCTGCGGCGTGCTGCTGATTTCGCACGACCTGCATCTGGTCATGGCGGCGACCGACCGCGTCATCTGCCTCAACGGGCATGTATGCTGCAGCGGGACGCCGCGCGATGTGACGGCGAGCCCTGAATATATGCGGCTGTTTGGCAGCCGGGCCGTCGGACCGCTTGCCGTTTATGAGCATCATCACGATCACACGCATCTGCCGGACGGGCGCGTGCTTCATGCCGACGGTTCCGTGACGGATCACTGCCACGCCGATGACGGCCATCATCATGACCATGAACACGGGCATGATCATGAACATCATCATCACGAAGGGAGCGCGCCGCGTGCTTGACGATTTCTTCACCCGCGCCATCATCGCCGGTGTCGGGCTTGCGCTCACGACCGGACCGCTCGGCTGCTTCATCGTCTGGCGGCGCATGGCCTATTTCGGCGATACCATGGCGCATTCCGCCCTGCTCGGCGTGGCGCTGGCGCTCATTTTCGACATCAATATGATGATCGGCGTGTTCGCCGTTGCCGTGGCGATTTCAGCCATTCTGCTGCTCTTGCAGCGCCGACACACATTGTCGGCGGATTCGCTGCTCGGCATCCTGTCCCATGCCACGCTGTCGCTTGGCCTCGTCCTCGTTGCCTTCATGACATGGGTGCGCGTCGACCTGCTGTCGTTCCTGTTCGGCGATATTCTGGCTGTCTCGCGAATGGATATCGCCTTCATCTATGGCGGCGGGGTGTTTGTGCTGGCGGTTCTGGCCTGGCTGTGGCGCCCTTTCCTTGCTGCCACCGTCAGCGAGGATATTGCCCGCGCCGAAGGCATGAACCCTGCCCTGTCGCGCATTGTTTTCATGCTGCTTCTGGCCATCGTCATCGCCATTGCGATGAAGATCGTCGGAATTCTATTGATCACCTCGCTGCTGATCATTCCGGCAGCAACGGCACGCCGCTTTTCCTCCACACCCGAACAGATGGCCATTCTGGCCTCACTGATCGGTGCTGCGGGGGTTATCGGCGGACTTTATGGTTCCATTCATTTCGACACGCCATCCGGCCCTTCCATTGTGGTCGCGGCGCTTGCCATTTTCATTTTGAGCCTGCTACCCCTACATAAGAGGGAAAAGGCATCACCGAAACGGATCGCTGGACAATGAGCACGCATCACCATCATCACGCCCCGCAGGACCTCACCCGCAATCAGACACTGGTTTTCGACGTTTTGTCCAAAGCGGAAGGCCCACTCAGCGCCTATACGATCCTCGACCAGTTGCGTGACGACGGTTTCCGCGCGCCGCTGCAGGTCTATCGCGCACTGGAAAAGCTGCTCGATTACGGGATGATCCATCGCCTTGAAAGCCTCAACGCCTTCGTTGCCTGCGCGCACCCGCAATGCCATCAGCAGGGTCTGGTGGCTTTCGCGATTTGCGAGAAATGCGGTCAGGTGACGGAATTCTCCGACGCGGCGATCGAGAACCTTGTCAGCGCCTGGAGCCTTCAGAACGGTTTCAAGTCGCGCAAGACGACACTGGAGCTGCGCGGCCTCTGCGAAGCCTGTGGCGAGCACTGACAAACAGGAACCTGTTCAAGGTAACCATGTCCGCAAAATCCCGGTTTAAAAAGTAACGCATCGGCAATCGAAACCTGCTAGATTAGTCTCAGGGGAATAGCAGGTAAGATTTTGATATGGCACGGGTTAAGCCATCCCACGAACGTCGTAGGGAAGAGAGACAGCGTACAAGGCTGCGCTCCGGAAAGATCGTGGGGCTCGATGGGCGTTTCATCATCGAATGCCAGTTCAGCGATATCGCGCCCCATGGCGCCAAGCTGAGAACTGTCGAAGTCCCGACCCTGCCCGAACGCTTCTGGCTGTTTGACGATTATTACGGACGCGCGCTTCTGGCCCGCGTGGCCTGGCGGGATGGTCGTGAAATGGGTGTGGAGCTTGTATCCGACCCGGCGGTCGCACCGCTCGATGACGAGCGCCTCGCCCAGCTTGCAGGAAAATACTATTCGCTGTGACTGACAGGCTCTGCGTTGGCCTGCTTCTCTGACTGCTTGGCCGGTGCCGTCGGTGTCGGCGTGCCGCGCATGTTCATGGCACGGATTTCTTCCGCTGAAATATAGTTGAACTGCTCAACCAGAAGGTCCTTGATGACCGGCTCGGGGAACCGCGCATTGAGATCGGTGATGATCGAGGCACGAACGTCCTCGAAACTCACCTTCTCGACCTCTTTCGTATCCGAATAGCTGCCATAGAATTTACGGAATATCTCATCGTTGATGAAGAATTCGAGCGGCACGGTCAGCTTCTTGCGAATGTTCGAATCGACCGTATAGACAAGCTGCGTCACCACATAACCGGCGACGCCGCCATTCGAGATGATCGGCACGCTCATCACATCTGTCTTGACGTAATCCACGCCGCCAAATCCACTGGTCGCCGCCTGCGCCTCACCCGACGATGAGACGTTCTGGCGAACCGCCAGGAAAAGCGAGCCGAAAGCGACGGCACAAATCCACAGACCGATGGCAATGATGCGGATCATCGTGCGTGACCGAGCCTCACACTCTGCATGCTGTAGGTGCCGTCGGCTTCCTGCGTTTCCAGCGCACCGCGAATGAGATCAGCCAACTCACCAACGGCCCGCAGATGCAGCTGCAGCGCTTCGCAGTTCTTCTCAAGCTTCTGCTTCAGGCTGTCGAGCAGCGGCTGAAGCCGCTTCATCGTCGCCGGTTCGGCAGCACTGGCCGCTTTCTTGATCGCTTTGTTGAAATCGTAAAGCCCACGGCTCTTGCGGGAGTTGATTTCCGCCAGATCCGGATTGCCGCCCTCCAGAAGAAGACGCGTTTCAGTATCGATGACATCTTCCAGACGTTGGATTGCCCGCACGACCGGCTTCAATGTGGGGTTCTCGGCCGGTTCCTCTGCCAGCGCCTGCCCCGGTTCGCTCGTGACAGTGACGATTTGCGAATCCTCTGGCGGCAGGCTGTTTTCAGAGCTTGTCTCGGTCATTTAGGGGTCCTCAATTATGAAGCATGGCGGACGCTATGGTTGCGGGCCAATCAGCCGCGCGCGCTGTCCGTATCGCTGTTGTTGTCGAGTTGCTTTTGAATGAGCTTGCGTTCGAAGCCATGCACGATGTCCTTCGATACGCCGTTCTGGCCCACACTTTCTCCCAGATTATTGATCACGTCTCCTAACGCTATCGTCGTCGGCGCGTCTGCCCGCCCGTTGCGCGCCGCCTGTTCCTCAAGCAACTTGGCAATGCCGACACCGCCGCCATCCGCCATCTTGTTTGCCATGGCTTCCGCCATCATGGACTTCCAGTATTCACCGGCAATCCCCTTCCCGAAGGTCGCCGTCGTGTCACTGGTGAACATCGACTGCACGAAGGATTGCAGCATGAAGGCCTCGAACTTGCGATAAGCCGGACTGGCCGCATTCTGCGCATCCGCTCGCACGCTGACCCCAGCCGCAAGGCTGTCGGAAAAGCTGGCGAAATTATCCCGCGTCAGTCCACCACCGGCGGCGGGTGCCGCCATTGTGGCTGCCCCAGTGGGTGCCGCCATTGTGGCTGCCCCAGTGGATGCCACCATGGTCCCGGATGCGGACGGCGCTCTCAGCCGTTCCGCCGCCATGCGATAGGCTTGCGGATCGGCTGCACGCGCCACGTCCATCACCAGATCTGACGGCGGGTTGATCGCCATGCATCTCTTCCTTCTTTTAGAGCGCGTTTCGATCTGATCGTCCTTGCGCGCATCTTGTCCAAAAATCGCTTCGCACTTTTTGGGATGCGCTTTGTTACTTGCACCATAATGGGTCAAACTTGACTGAAACTTGTGCGTGCGTTCAGCCTCGATTTTGCGCTCAATCAGGGTTTTGCAAGCGATTTGTCGTTTTCCGGCTAATAAATTCCTCGATCAAGCTGGAAAGTTCCCGCCGTTCGCGATCATTTTCAGCATCCGTCAGCCGCTCTTCCAGCAACCCGACACGTCTTTGTTCCTGCAGAAGTGCTTTGCGCTGTGATTCGAGACGCTGCTCGAGCTGCTGCGATTCGGCGGCATTGGTTCCAAGACGCTTGATGAGCAGCGATGGATCGATATCGAGCGTATCGCCATCATAGCGGCGATCCTGCATGGCGATGAGCGCCTCCCGCTCCTCATCCAGCGCGCCCTTGCGTGCATTGGCTGCGGCAAGAGCCTGTTCCAGCCGGGCGCTTCCGAGTTTTTGCAGTTCAATCAGCTTTTTCAGATTGCGTGGATTCGCCATGGCCACCCCTAAAACAGCTCGCGAAGCTGCGTCGCAGTTTCGTTGGTGAAGAAGCGCAGGAGTTCCGGCAGGATGAAATAGACCACCAACAGCCCTCCCCCCAGCACGAATGGCATCGATACGAAGTAAACCGGTATGGTCGGCGTCAGCTTGTTCACCAGACCGATGGCAAAATTGACGAGAATCGCAAAAACGATGAATGGCGCTGCAATACGCAGTGTCGCCAGAAAAGCCGCCGAAAGCGCATCGGTGAAGTCGATCATCGCCGCATCGGGGCGGAACTGCCCGTCAACCGGAATGGCCACATAGGAATTGAGCAGCGCCCGGAAGATTTCCAGATGCATATCGGTAATGAAGAACAGGAACAGTGCGCTGAAGGTGACGATGGTGGCAAGTGTCGCCTGCGGTTCACTTTCCGTGATGGCATCGGCAGGCGAGCCGGAATATCCGACTGAAACCGCCATCGTGTTTGCCATGAATTGCAACGCCCAGAAATAGATATGTGCCAGAATACCGATAACCGCGCCGACGAACATCTCGCTCGCCATCAGGCGGAATAGAGTCCACGGCTGCCCGGCATCGACAACGGTAACGATACGCTGCAGCACCAGCGGCAGGACTGCGAATGAACAGGCCAGCGCAATATAGAGCCTGACCTGCAACGGAATGCGCGCACTCGAAAGCCCCGGCATCAGCATCAGGCACGCACCGACCCGGCAGAACGCCAGAACGGCGGCCAGAATGATTTCGTTGAGCGGCAGTTGCGCGACAGGCACTCAAGGCCCTTTCATTATATGAAGCAATAACTAATCCCCTCGCCCTTCGATCCTTCGAGACGGTTCCCTTCGCTGCGCTCAGGGCACCTCCTCAGGATGAGGGGCGTAGGATCGAAGAATGCTGTCCTCTTACGAAATCGCGCCGAGTGACTTCACCTCCACACCACGTGCGATTTCGACATGGGACAAGACAGGCAGGGTGGCGAACAGACGCTCGATAATCATGCGAATGTATGGCCGCGCTTCTGGCGAGGAAACCAGCACGAAACGTTCGCCATTGTCGAAATGCTTGCGAATGACGGTGGAGGCCTCGGTGCCAAACTGTTCCAGCAGGCGCGGATCGATGTCGAATTCGACGATTTCACCTTTGGCGTCACGCTTGAGGCTCTGGTGGAAGACCAGATCCCAGCGATTGCCCAGACGCAAAACATTCAGCACGCCATTGTCGGAAAGATCGCCGCAAATCTGCTGCGCCATGCGCATGCGGACATGTTCCACAATCATTTCCGGGCGGCGAACAAGCGGTGCGATCTCCGCAATGGCTTCAAGGATCAGATGCAGGTTGCGGATGGAAATGCGTTCGGCGAGCAGCAGCTTCAGCACCGCCTGCAGGCCCGAATAGGAAATATGCGTCGGGCAGATATCTTCCAGAAGCTTGCGATATTCAGAGCCGAGACGGTCCAGCAGAATGCGCATATCCTTGTAGGAAAGAAGCTGGGCCAGATTGTTGCGGACGATTTCGCTCAAATGTGTCAGCAGGACTGAGAGATTATCCACGGTCATATAGCCATCGCGGCGGAGATCGGACGCAAAGGTTTCCGGCACGGAATAGGCGCGCATACCGAAGGCCGGTTCGCGCACTTCCTCACCCGGAATGGATGGGATCGGGCGGTCGCCAAGCACGACAAGCGTTTCACCGACGCGCAGCTCGTGGCTGGCAACGGCCGTACCGTGTATCTTGATGCGATAGCTTTTCGGCGGAAGCGCGATATCGTCCGTGACCTTGATTTCAGGGATGACGAAACCGTATTCCTGCGCGAACTTGCGGCGCATCTTGTTGACGCGATGCGCCAGCTCCTGCTGCGATGCGATCAGGCGGGCGGAAAGCTGCTTGCCGAGGCAAAGTTCGATCTGGTTGGTTTCGAGTGACGCCTTGACGGAATTGCGCTCCTGCTCTTCCGCTTCGCGCTGCTTCTTGCCGGCCTCGTTGGCTTCCGCCTCGCGCTGGCGCGCTTGTCGACGGGGTACGGCAATACCGATGAAGGCCATTGCGCCACCGAGCATAAAGAACGGGAAGGCTGGCAGGCCCGGCATGATGCCGAGGACGAAGAGCAGCATCGCCGCGACCAGAAGCGCCTTCGGATAGGCACCCAGCTGACCGAAGATCGCCTGATCGGCGGAGCCGCGTGTGCCGCCCTTCGACACCAGAAGACCGGCGGCAAGCGAGACGATCAGGGCCGGAATCTGTGTGACCAGACCATCGCCGACCGACAGCTTGGTGAAGACATCGGCTGCGTGCGCAATATCCATGTCGTGGCGCGTAGCGCCGATGATGATACCGCCGAAAATATTGACGGCGGTGATGATGAGACCTGCAATCGCATCGCCGCGCACGAATTTGGATGCACCGTCCATGGAGCCGAAGAAGGAGCTTTCCTCTTCCAGCTCGCGACGGCGGCGCTGCGCTTCCTTTTCATCGATCAGGCCGGACGACAGGTCGGCATCGATGGCCATCTGCTTGCCGGGAATGGCGTCGAGAGTGAAGCGCGCGCCCACTTCCGCGATACGCGTCGCGCCCTTGGTGATGACGAGGAAGTTGACGATGATGAGAATGCAGAAAACGACCAGACCGATGACGAAGTCGCCGCCCATCACGAATTGCGAGAAGCCGTGGATCACATGACCGGCGGCAAGATAGCCTTCATTGCCGTGGGTGAGAATCACGCGTGTCGTCGCGATATTCAGCGACAGTCGCATCATGGTGGCGATCAGCAGCACCGTTGGAAAGGCGGAAAAGTCTAGCGGGCGCTGAATCCAGAGCGCAACCATCAGGATCAGGACCGAGAAGGCGATCGAAAACGCCAGACCAATATCCAGCACGACAGCCGGAACAGGCAGGAAAAGCACGGTCAGGATGATGATGATGCCAACCGCCAGCCCCATATCGCTGCCGGTCAGAAGTCCGCTTTTCATCAAGGGTTTAGCCGCTGCCTGCTGCACATCCGTCTCCTGTTTCGGGACGGACCTTAGCTCGCGAAGCTTGCGCGAAGGCTACGTGCTAGAACCCCTTCTCGATACGAGAATAGGCCAGCAGCGTGAAGGAGTTGATCTGCGCACCGACGAACGGCGCGGTCAGGGCCAGCACGACGAAAATGACGATGATCTTCGGCACGAAGGTCAGCGTCATTTCCTGAATCTGCGTCAGCGCCTGGAAAAGTGCGATGCCGATGCCTGCAAGCATGGCGGCAAGCACCGCCGGACCGCTTGCCATAAGCACGGTCCAGATCGCAGAATTGACGATATCAAGCGCGTCGGCTTCGTTCACCGCATCGGTCCTAGCTGATCTTGACGCCTGCGCCGATCATCAGCGTCTTGCCGTCTTCCAGTTCGGCCAGCATGCCGTTTGACTGGATGGTAACGGATTTCACGACGCCCGATATGCTGCCATCGGCATTGGTCAGCGTGCGACCGATCCAGCCTTCGGCCTGTGTCAGAGACGTATTGGCGATCAGCGTTTCAAGCTTGCTGTTCATCTGCACGGCCTGCTCGACATTGGAGAATGTCGCAAGCTGCGAAACATATTGCGTCGCGTCCATGGGCTGCGTCGGATCCTGATTTTGCATCTGGGTCACCAGAAGCTTCAGGAAGGAATTATAATCGACGCTCGCCTTGTTGGCCGCGGAATTGCTGTTGTTCGTCGTGTTGTTATTCGTCGTATTTGTGCCAATCGGCGGTGTCGTGGTCATGGGTTTGCCTCCGCAGATTTCCGGGTCGCAGCCACGGGCAAAACAGGGCTCTCAAGGCCCATCAGTTCGGCCTCGCGTGGATATTGCGCGCGAATTGTCTTGAGCGCCTCGAAAATGCGCCCGTTATGCACCAGCTCGTCGACCAGCTTCAGCGCATTCAGGATTTCCGCATCCTTGAACGTCGAGAACATGCCTTTCAGCATCTGTGCGAAAGTGGAGTGGGCCTGTTCGCGCATGGCCGGTTCGATCAGCATCATCTGCGCGGCGAAATAGAGCTGGCGCAACGGCGTGGTCGTGTCTTCCGGCTGGAGAACATGGTTTTCCAGAAGGAAGGTCGCATCGTTCAGGAGTTCGAGCGAGACCTTGCGGTCGGCTCTCAGTACGGCACCGTTGATGAAGATTCGTTCGCCCGCGCGCAGCGAAAGGCGAATGGCCGGTTTTCCGTTTGGGGTCATCTCAAAGCCCATCCCGGATCGACTGTGTGATCTCGATCAGCGTGGCGTAATCATTGCTTTCGCCCTGGCGGATGCGCTCGATTTCCTTCAGCACGAAAATACCGACGGAAATGATCGCAGCCTTCAGTTCCTTCGGCAGCACATTTTCCTCGGACCCCAGATCATCGATGATCGTGGTCCAGAGCTTTGTCGTGAAATAGGTCGCGTCAATTGCCTCACGCGAGCCGCTGCCATTTGCCTTCGCCGCCTCGAGCATTGCGATGGAACGGTCGAACAATGCCCGTTCCCGTTCCTTGGCGCTCGCCATATCGTCATTCATGACATCTTCGTAGCGCATCTGATACATGGTTTCTCCGTCTATCAGTTCGGACGGGCTCGCATCATGCTGCGTCCGTCCTCATTTCATCTCAACTATCTGAGATAGTTGAGCAGGCTCATATTCTGCAGCTGAACCGTCAGCGAATAGGACGTTTCGATCTGTGTCTTCAGAGCGTTGACGCGTGTCGCCGCTTCATAAGGATCGACTTCTTCGAGATTGAGAACGGACTGGTTCAGGATCTTTTGCTGCGCCACAATGCGCGTGGTTGCAGCTTCGGTGCGCGACTGGGCGAGACCAAGCGTCGTCTGTTGCGACGTCGTTTCGGTGATTGCAGTCGTCGTGGTCTGCATCGCCTTTTCAGTCAGGGCATTGAAAGCGGAATTGTTGAGGCCGATGGTTGCAAATTCGGCCACCATAACCGCCGACATGATGGTCTTGCGGAAACCGTCGGCATTGGCCGAGATCGATGTATCCGCCGTTTCTGTCGGCGAAATACGGCTCTTGATCACCGTGTCCGATGCATCCGACCAGTTTGCGGCCCAGTTGGCATCGTTGAACTCGTCGGCGAAATCACCGTCCAGAAAGGCCTTCATTTCATCGCCGGTGATGTTCGCCACCTGCGGATCGTCGATGGCAAAGCCGAAATGCGTCTGAAACGCCTGTCGCACTGCTGTTTGCGCAGCGCTGCCTTCGGTATAGTCGGCAACCGGCTTCACATCGGTGTTCACACCGGCGAAGATATATTCGCCGTTATAGCTGGTGTTGAGCAGACCGGTGACAGAATTGAGAATGGACTTTGCCGACTTTGCAATCGTGGCAGCGCTTTCAACGGTATTGTTGGCGCCAGTCAGATCACCCAGAAAATTCTGCGTGTTCTCGATGATCGTACCGGCAGCGGTCTGCGTCGCATTCATGCGCTGCTGCACCAGCTTGTTCATGTCTGTTAGCACGGTCAGACGGTCATATTCCTTGCGCAACGATACGGTCTGGCCAGACTTGGAGCCAAGCGACAGGCCGACATCGAACACGGTTCCCGTGGTCGCTTCCTGCTGCGCCTTCAACATCTCGGCCTTGTTCTTCGCCACAAGGGCTCGCAGGGCTGACGTTGCGCCATAGGTGGAAATCGATTGCGCTTTCATTGGCCTCACACCGCGTTGAGAAGATCGTCGAGCATTGCGCTGATCGTGGTCAGCACCCGGCTCGATGCCTGATAGGAATGTTCAAGATCGAGAAGCAGCGCCATTTCGGTATCCATATCGACACCGTTGGCGTTGGAGAGGGCTGTGTCTGCCTGACCGGCAACCGTCGCATTATAGGAGAATTCGCTGTTGGCCTTCTGGCGCTTGCCTTCAAGCCAGCTGATCGACGATGAGCTGTAGTCCGTCAGGCTGGAGTTTGTCGCCAGACCCGCCACCGAATTGAAGGTCATCGGCTCCGAAAATGCTTCGTTGAGCGCACGCAGGCGATCGCTGAAACCTGCCCCACCTTCAGTATTATATTTGTAGTCAGGCCCGTTGGCCCCACCGTCGCGCAGAAGAAGTGAGCTGCCGCCGTCAGACGTAACGAAAGCCGAAGACACCTTGATGGTGCCTGCAATACCTGCCGAAAGGCCTGCACCAGGAACATCCGGCGATCCGCCCCAGCTGAACAGGCCCGTCTTGTCCGCGCCAACACCGGTCTGGTCGCTTTCAGCGAACATCGTCACCAGATTGCGTGCAATCTCATCAAGCTGCATCTGGTATTGCGGGGCGATCTGGTCACGCAACTGCAGCAATCCGCTCAGGCGGCCCGTTCCATAAGGCTGGTCGAACGTCTCGTGGTTGAGCGGAACGCCATCCACCAGCACCGCCTTGCCGGCAATACCCGGCGCCAGCACAGTCGATTGCTCGAAGCTCACCTTGCGCGCCGTGGTCTCGAACAGTGTCACGCCGTTTTCGGCAAAAATGACCATGTCATTATCGCCGCGCATCATGGTGGTGATGCCGATCTCGCCGGAAAGCTGCTTCAGGATCGAGTCGCGCTGATCCATGTAGTCGGAGACATCGCGATTGGCGCGCGTACCGCCGACGATCTCCTGATTGATCTTTTCGAACTTGGCGAGAAGATCATTGATGTTGGCGACAGAATCCGCGATTTCACGGTCCGCATCATTGCGCAGCGACTGAACCTGCTTGGTTCCGGCATTGAGCGCATTGGCAAGCGATTGCGCCGTGGAAACAACACTGTCGCCAAGCGCGCTGTTGGACGGAGAAGCGGCAAAGGTCTGGAGTGCATCGCGCAAATCGCCGATCAGTGCCGATGGCGAACCGGAATAATTATCTGCCGAATAAAGCGACGAAAGGCGGTCAAGCCCGCCTGCGAGAATGGAAGAGGAAGAAGCCGTACTGTTGGACTGGATGAACTTGTTGAACAAGGCTTCATCCGCCGACCGGCTGATGCCCACGTAAAGAGAACCGTAGGGCCCCGATACGAGAGAAGCCGTGCGCCGGGAATAATCCGGATCGTTGGCGCCCGCAATATTGCGAGAGACAACGGAGGTCTGCTTGGACGTTGCCGCAAGCGAACTTTTGGCCGTCAGAAGAGCAGAACTAAGCGACATCTTACCCCATCCTACAAGTGCATCCCCGAAAAGCGCGAAGCGGTCTCGCGTCCGGAAATGCGGCTAAAACAAACACCTGGAAAGCCCCTGATAATTCCGCTTATATCGGAACTGCCCCAGCGTGCGCGGACCGTACCTGTTGCCTGAACGGTCCGTATTCTCAATGCTGCAATTCCGGGGAAGACTTCTTTGCCATCCCCGGAATCGTCTCGATTTATCTCTTCAGATTGACCAGCACGTCCATCAGTTCGGAGCCGGTCTGGAAGACTTTCGAATTGGCTGTGTAGCTGCGCTGCGCCTCGATCATGTCGGTCAGCTCCTGCGCGATATCGGCGTTGGATTCCTCCAATGTGCCCGACATGATCTTGCCCAGACCTTTACTCTGGGGATAGCCGAGATTGACCTCGCCCGATTCCGCGCTCGGCAGGAACACGTTGCCGCTCACAACCGTCATGCGATCAGGGCTTGCCACATTGGCCAGCGGAATGCGCGCCAGAACCTTCTGCGTGCCGTTTTCGTAGATGGCAACGACGGAACCATCATTGGCCACATCCACGCCTTTGACCGCAGATGGTGCCTGACCGTTAATCTGCGCCTGCGAAATGGTGTAGTCACCGGCGCGCTGCGTCGATGCTCCCAGATTAAGGTTGAGGTTCTGGCCGCCATAAGGCCCAAGATCGACCGCAATGCCACCTGCAGACGTCATGTCGCCGGTGGTCGGATCGAATGTCAGCGCTGTCGGGCCGCCAACCACCACATTGTCGGCAGCATTCTTGACCGTGACGCTCCATTCATCCGCGCCGGTCTTGGTGAAATAGACATCGAGCGTGATCTTCTCGCCCTTGTCATTATAGGAGATCAGCGACGTCTTATGATTGAACTCGCCAGCTGCCGGGACCTGATCGGTAGACGGCAAATTAACGGTGAAGTTGCCCGACGTGCTGGCCTCGGCAGGAAGTGCGGCGCTGTTGACATTGATGATGTTCAAACCGGGAACCGTCAGGGCGCCAGCCGGGTCGTTCGGGCCCGCGCCCAACAGATAATAGCCGGCTGAGTTGACCAGGTTGCCGTTCTTGTCGGGAACGAAGGAGCCAGCCCGGGTCAGGAAGGTCGAGCCGTCCGCTCCCTGCACCACAAAATAACCGTTGCCGTCGATGGCAAGGTCTGTCGTGGACGATGTGGAGCGGATGCCGCCCTGGTCGGAAATGCCGTAACGAACATCAGTCAGAACGCTGCCGGAATTATACTGTCCGCCAGTGCTGGGCAGAACGAGCGACGAAAACTGGGTTTCCGCACGCTTGTAACCGACGGTGCTCGCATTCGCGATGTTGTCAGCGACCGCCGACAGGCGGTTCGCCTGCGCGTTCATTCCCGAAACACCGGTCCGCATCATACCGTAGAGGCTCATTGGCAGCTCCTGATTAGTTGTAGCAACCAGCTCAAAGTCCGAAACTATCGGGCTGGAATTCGTAAAACCGAGCGACTGAATCGGCACACCGATCCAATCATCCGCGGTAAAGCTAATGGACCACGCTTGCGTGAAACTGTAGCCTCGGGATTTTCTACGCTTTTACTGAGGGGACAGGCGCGATTTCAGAAATCCGGAAATGTGCTCGAAATCGCGATACTGGGGATTATGGAGATGCAGCAATATCACTCGATATTGATGCAGTAGCCGAGGAAGCGCTTGGAATCGATCGGATCGAAACCCATCTGCTCACGCAGCTTTTTCCGCAACTTACTGATATGGCTTTCAACGACGTTCTCTTCGACTTCACTGTCGAAGATGCCGTAGATCGCGCTGAAAATCTGCGCCTTGTTGAGGCGGCGACCGCGATTGGCGATCAAATATTCCAGGATGCGGCGCTCGCGACGCGGCAGTGGAAAATCGATGCCATTGATCTGCGGATCACGACCATCGGAGAAAACACGGATCGGACCGAGCTCCGTGCCGCTATCATTGGAAGCAGCTGATGCACCTGCACGGCGGCGGATCGCATTGATGCGCGCAAGGATTTCACGCACATGCACCGGTTTGCGAACAACATCGTCAACCCCGGATTGAAACAGCTCAAGTGTATGTTCAAGCGAGGGGCGATCGTTGACGGCGATGACGGGCGCCTTGCAGCGTTCACGAATCCGGGCTGGAAGGCGATGCTGATCTGCACATTCGCCGATCAGAAAAGCTTCGACAGCCATAATATCCTGTTGTGGAACGCTCTCGACCCATTCGTCGAAATCGGTAGGGGTAAAACCTGTTGTCGTGATGCCTTCGCGACCGAACCAGGAAGAGTATCCTTCAGTCACTATGTCTCTGTCGTCTACGACAACAATCATCGGCCCGCCTTCCGAATCAATATGTTAGCCCAAGCACGATAGGAATAACTGGCAGGAGGAATCAGCAACAATGGCAATTAATTGCCCGCAATATATTGGGAGGTAATTTAGTATATTCTAATTTAATGGGAATCGCACTGATTGCAATGCGCCTACCTCTTTAGCCGTAAGAACCTTAACCAGATGTCAACGGCTCACGAACTTTTACGATTCTTTACAAGGGCTTAAAAATCCACGTGCTAATTTAGCGCCCACCGGGCTCGGCAATCATAGGTTGAGCACAGGCAAGCCGGGTGTATCTGACGTTCTGTTACAACCTGTAAAATTCCAAGGGATCCCTGTTCAGCCGAAGCAGAAGCTTCGCGCCTGTGGCGTCCAGTTTCCGAAGCCGGTGGCGACCATATTCGTCATCACGCGACAGACATAACGCTTCTGGGCGGGGTCGTTGTTCGGCCCTGCGTGATAGCGTGCAACTGCCATCGTCCAGTTGCCTTCGCGCTGTCGAAGCTGCCGCAGAAAACGCGCCGCATAATCAACATTGAGGCTCGGCATCAGCATCGCGGCGACCGACGGAAATTCCTTGCCGTGATAATAGTAGTTGATCTGCATGCAACCGAGATCGACCAACTTCGCACCTTCGGCCCGCACTTCTTCGAAGCGCCTTACCGCCGCCATTTGCGATGGCATAAATTCGGCATGGCCTTCAATATTCATCGCATAAGGTTGCAGCGAGTTCTTGCGACCGGTTTCCGTGAGGCCGACCGCGTAGAGTATGCCAAGCGGCACATCGTAGCGGGCGGATGCCCGGTGCATTTCACGCTCGCAGATATTTTCGGCGCGGGCCGGGCTGCTATCAGACAACCAGGCCACGGCCATCATTGCGAGAAATGCCGCTCCCGCTGTCCTGAGCGGTTTGCATGTCTGAACGCTCGCGTCCTGCCTGACCGGATTCGCCATTCTGCCTGCCCTCGCCGCCCATAAAACCCGCCTGTGCCTCAGCGCCGTTTCGCCCGTCGAAGCCCTGCTGCATGTTGAAAGCTTGCTGCTGACCCGGTTGCTGGCCACTCGCCTGTTGCTGGCCCGCATTCTGCGATGCCTGCGCCTGCTGGACGGCACCTGCCGCGTTGCGGTCAGCGACGGTCACCGAAATTTTCGCATCGTCTGCAATGCCCGCCGCTTTCAGTGCTTTCTCAATCATCGAGCGGTCAGCGGCGAGCGCTTCCGCCGCATGGGTCTTTTCAGCGACGAGATGCACCTCGATACCTTCCGACGCCACACGGATACGCGCCGTCACCGCTCCAAGCTCAACCGGATCGAGCCTGATCTGCAAGGTCTTGACCGTTCCGAAGCTGCGCTCGGAAACCACCTGAATGTCGGCTATCCGGGCTGCTGCCTGCGATGGCGTGGCGGCTGCCTTGATGTCTGCAGGCGCGTTACCCTTTGCGGGTGGCTGCTGCTGGATATCGGCTCTGTCAGGCATTTGACCCGACTGCTGCTGTGCCGACCTCTTATCAGTTTTCAGAAGGCTGGCGAGATCGTCTGGAGCGTTTTCGGCCTGATTGTCGCCGGTAGCCTTCGGTGCGTCCTGATTGATTGCCTGATCCGGTTTGGTGCTGGCCGTCAGGATTGCTGCAGCCTTCGAAGGCACTGTTTCAGGCGTGCGCTTCTTCAGATCGGCCTGCAGCTCGCCCTCCTGCCCCTCGACCTGTTTCGGATCGATGTCTTTAATTAAGGCAGAAAGCGGATCGGGGGCATTTGTGTCGTTTTTCGCAGTATTCGGCGTGGAAAAACTGTGATTTGCCCCTTTCAATTCAGGCGAAGAAGCGTCCAAAGAAAGGAGATTTTGTGGCAAGGCAAACAGAGCGACCGGCTTTGAACCTTCCTCATCCTTCGTATCTGTCTCGTCCGAACCCGCATTGGCTTCGCTGTCGCTCTTCTTTTCGACCTTGCCCTGAGGCTTTTCGAGAAGCGAACTGAACAATTTTGCCGGGTCAGCATTATCCTGTGCCTCGCCCTCGGCTTTTGCCTGGGAAGGACCCAAATTTCGAGCGAGCGAAGCAAGTCGGCTGGTGGAATTCAGCAAAATATCAATGCTCATTGAACGGTCTTTCCTAGCAAGGCATCGATCTCGGCGAGCTTGCGCCGCGCATCTTCCATCGTTTTCTGCAAATCGTCTTCCGGCTGGTTTTTGACCGGCTTCATGCTAACCGCCGCCGGGGTCGGCTCAGGTTTTACGGCCTCATGCTCCTGCGAATCCGCCACTGCCATTGGCGGCACATCCCGTTCGGTGAGAGCGGGTTTTGCAGGCGGCAAAGCATCTGGAGTGCGTGTAACCACCGTGCCGACCGCTTCAGCGGCCTTCAACAATTTCCGGTCACGCTCCTGCAATTTGTCGGGTGAAATCTGCGACAGTTCACGCAGCGCACTGCCCGCCGAATCCGAAGCCACATCGCTTGCCGCCGCATAAAGATTGGCGCGGGTAGGGTCGGCCTTCAGCCTGTCAGCAAGTTTCTTCGCCTCTGCCGACATGAAACGCGCCCGTTCCGTCTGGCCATCAACGAGCGCACCGCGCGCGATTTGCAGATAAAGCGAATATTGCATCACCGGATCAGCAGAGCCGATCAGTTTTGCCAGCTCCGCATTGCCGATACGGTCGTTGAGTTTCACCGCAGCATCAACAAATTGCGCCATGAAATCACGCATATAGGGCGAACGTGGAAAGCGCTGGAGATAGTTGCGCGACAGGAGCCTGATCTTGTCAGCATCGCCGAGCTTGGCCGCAATCGGCATCGAACGGCGGATTGCCGCTTCCTCAAACAAGGTGCCCGGCGCATCGAGTCGCACCTGATCAAGCCGCATCAAGGCCGTCGCTGGGTCGAAGGCGGTCATCTGGCTCGCGGTGACAAGCACGATGGATGCCTTCAGTTCTGCCGGAACATCACGCGAAAGCGGCACCGAGAAAAGCTTCACGACTTCGATCGTCTGGCCGGAAGCATAGGCCAATGCGCCCTTGACCAGCTCCGGCGGCACCGCATCCGTCTTGAGGTCGGCAAGAACCTTGCGCACCGCTTCCGGATTGCCGCCGTTGAAGAGATAGATGATCGCCGCGTAGACATTTTCCGGATTGCTCCAGACGTCATTCGAAGCTCGGCCCATATCCGCGCTGACAAAGCCCAGAAGCTTGTTCAGCATCACCACTGCTTCCGGTTTTCCGGCGACGACCTGATCCTGCAGCATGCGCAGCGAACGCACGAGCTTGTAAGGCTCCAGCACCGGCAGCGCGCGGGTCTCAGCCGGTGCCTGCGTTTGCGCAAAGACTGGATAGGCCGCTCCCATCAGGGAGAAGCCTGCAACACATGCCAGCAAAGAGCGCATGGCGAGCTGCATCATGGAGCGGATTTCAGGAAAATATCGATGCGGCGGTTTTCAGCCGCATTCGGATCGTTGGCGTTCTTGGGCTGGCGGTCTGCATAGCCTTCAACGCGCAGCACACGCTTTTCATCGAGCCCGCCGCGAACCAGCATGTAATAAGCCATCTGCGCCCGCGCCGAAGACAGACGCCAGTTATCATAGGTCGCGCTCTTGAACGGCCGCGCATCCGTATGCCCACTGATGATGACTTCACCCGGCTGGCGGGAAATCACCTGCGCTATACGCTCCAGCATCTGCACCACCCGCGCATCCGGCTTGGCCGAGCCGATGGTGAACATGCCATAATCGATCTTGTCGGTGAGCTGGATCATCACACCGCCATCGACCGGAACGACCGTCACATCCGGCATTGGCTCGGCCTTCTTCGCCTCAATCCCGTCTTTCGCGGCTTCGCCCTCAGCTGCCTTCTTCAGGTCGGCAATGAGCTGCTCCTGCGTTTCTGCAGGCTTTGCAGCTTCCTCCGGCTTCGGCTGTGCTGTTTCCGACTTGGGTGGTGCGGCAGGCGCAGCATCGGGCGGGGTCAGGTCATCGACAGCCTTGCTCGACCAGTAATCCGGGCTGAACGGATCGCGATAGGCTTCACCGCCTTCGGCACCCGTTGCCGGACCGGATTGCGAGGTACCGCCATCGCCCTTGGCCGACTGGTTCTGCAGAACACCGGTTTCATGAGCCAGTTCCGAGAGGACCGCATAGGGTTCGCGGAAAAGCTGGCGCTTTTCCTGGTCGCTTGGCGGCGCAACCGTCGTATCGTTGATGACCTTCGTGCTGTTTTCGATCTTCTGGTCGCTCTCATAGCGAACCTTGCCGTCTTTTTCCTCGACGTCCTGCACGCCCTTGGAGCTTGAATGCCGGTCCATCAGCTTGACGGGGTTGAAATAGCTGGCAACCGCTGCCTTGGTTTCCTCATTGGCGGCATTGATGAGCCACATGACGAGGAAGAAGGCCATCATTGCAGTCATGAAGTCGGCATAGGCGATCTTCCATACGCCACCATGATGGCTGTCATGATCGTCGTGCCCGCCCCGGCGAACAATGATGATCTCACGTTTGGTTTCGGGATCGATGCTCATTGAACCGCAGCCTTCAATTCTTCAAGAAGCGGCGCGATGCGCGTTTCAAGCTTCCGGTCGCCAAAGGAAAAGGAAAGTTCTTCCGCCCCGGTTTCTGAAAACCGGCAACCATGCGGCAACAGGGCCGCATGATCGCGAAGCGGCGCAATCAGTCGCGCCGGACCGGAGATTTCCGGTGCTTCGCCATCGAGCGCCAGCGCCGCAATGCGCCGCGCAAATTCCGCGACCGCCTCACGCTCCATCTTTTCCGCCAGAAAAGGCATCAGGATTTCGGCGATCTGACCGGAAAAGTTTCGTTCAAGCGCGGTCAGCGCTTCGGTCAGACTACCCGCCAAGAGCAAGGCCTGCTCACGCGAAAATGCAGCGCGCAATGTCTCGATCTCGGTCTCATGTTCGCGCAGAAGCCGCGTCTTTTCAGCTTCGTAAAGCGCCTGAGCTTCCCGGTGGCCGTCCTCACGCCCTGCTTCGAATGCCAGGCGCTTTTCTTCCTCGATGGCGATGATGGCGGCGACTTCGGCCTGCTCGGCAGCGGCGGCTTTCTCAGCCGAAACGGGACGCTTCGCTCCATCGCCGCCTGCCTGCGGCGGGGGTGTGTCTTTCAGCGGCATCTGCGGCGCAGGCGCAGCAATGATCTCGATCGCCTCATCCTCGATATGATGGGTCGAAAAGTCGGGAAGATAACGGCTGAGGGAAAGCGCGCTCATCGTCAGGCCGCCTCAAGCTCCGGCATGGCCGAAGCCTTTACGGCCGATTCCCTCAATGGTTGGGCTTCGCGGCTCGCGGCGGTTTCGTGAATCCACTGCTTGAGAATGGAGGCGACGCGCTCCTCATCCATGTCGATCATCTGCTCCAGACGTAGCTTGGCAGGCATGCGCATGCGCTGGCGAAGATCGCTGAGGCTGGTCTTCATCTGATCGGCATAGGCCTCCGGCCCACCGATGACAGCCTGCACGCCTTCACCAGCCGCCTGACCGCCGACGAAATTCGGCATTGCCACTTCACTCGTCTCGCGGACTGCCACTTCCGTGCCGGTTGGCTTGGCATTCTGGTCACGCAGCAGCGGACGCAGACCGAACCAGATCAGGAGACCAACGGCGGCGAGGATTGCAAGCGCATTGACATAGGAGCCGCTCTGGCGAAGCACAGTATCGGTCCACGGCGTGGAGACCGGCTCCATATCGGCACCGGCAGGATCAAGGAAGTTCACCGCCGTCACATTGATGACGTCACCGCGATCCGCATTCAGACCGGCAGCCGTTGCAACGAGGTCGCGGATCTTGGTGATCTGCTGATCGACGAAATTGGCAGGCGGCGGCGTGGTACCCGCAGTTTCCAGAAGGCGCGCCTGATCGATGACCACGGCAATGGACAGCCGCTTGACGGCATAGCCGTCGCTGACGGTGGAGACCGTCTTGCTGTTCATTTCGTAATTGGTCAGCTCCTCGCGGCGGTCGGTCTTTTCCGTCGAGCTTTCGCCGTTGCGGTTCTGGATTTCTTCCTGCGGAATGTTCTGTTCCACACCGGTTGCATTGTCGTTACGATTGTTGCGGGAATCGCCGCTTTCACGGACAACACGTACGGAACGCTCGACGCGGGATTCAGGATCATAGGTCGTCTCGTTGATCTGGCGGCGGTCCGTATCGAGCACGGCCTGAACGCTCGTCTGGAAATGGCCAATGCCGAGATAAGGCGCCAGCGCCTTGCGAATGCTGTCATCCACATTGCCTGCAACCTGCTGTTCCAGCGAGGCGGTCATGAGGGCTGCGCCATTGGCAGCTTCGCCAGCCGATGCCAGCAGACGGCCGTTGGTGTCGAGAACAGTGACGGCGGAAGCATCAAGCGACGGGACGGCAGCGGCGACCAGCTGGCGGATGGACTGTGCGGATTCGGCAGCAAAGCCGCCTTCGGCGCGGATGACGACCGAGGCGGACGGCTTCTGGTCGCCGCGACGGAACGAGCCTTTTTCTGCCATGACTATGTGAACGCGCGCGGCTTTCACACCACGAATGGCCTGGATGGTGCGGGCGATTTCGCCTTCAAGCGCACGCACGCGGGTGATTTCCTGCATAAACGAGGTGAGGCCGAGCGAACCCATATTGTCGAACAGCTCGTAACCGGCATTGTTCGAGGTCGGCAGGCCCTTTTCAGCCAGATACATGCGGGCATTTTCAGCCTTGCCGATGGGCACGAGGATGGACGAGCCGTCAGCCTTCACGTCGAAAGGAATGCCTGCTTCACCGAGCGCAAGACCCATGCGGTTCACGTCGTCACGCGAAAGGCCGACATAGAGCGTCTCGTAGGATGGGCGGCTCAGATAGATGCTCGTATAGAGGATCGCGCCCATGAGTGCCGCGCCCACCAGTCCGAGCGCGATGAGTTTTCGCGCGCCGAGCTTGCCGAGCGTACCCTTGAGCTGTTCGATCAATTGCTGGAAATTCTGCTGCATCCACACCACCGCCATAATGATGGATGCAAACTAGCCCGCGAAGCTTGCGCGAAAGTGGCGGCTGATGAAGCAAGCGCTTTCTAATGCATGTCTCCCAAAAGTGGGAACCGCCTTCGCGGGGGACTCAGTCCACTGGACTGATTTCTGGTCCCGCTACGATGGGATAAAGACATGCATAAAAACAAAAGTTTAAAGCGGGTCGTAAGAGTACGATAAAACGCGACACGCTTTAATACAGAAATGAGCGCAAAGAATTGGGGCGCGGAATAAATCCCGCGCCCCGTTTTCCGCCCAAAGACATCCGATCCGATCAGGTCGGTTCGGATGCGAACCCCTGATTTACCTGAGAACTCGCGAGCGCCGGCAACCCGGCGCCCTTGCTGTCTACTCAGTTATGATTAGCCGCGGAACAGCGACAGGATCGACTGGTTCGACGAGTTGGCAATCGACAGAGCCTGAACGCCGAGCTGCTGCTGAACCTGCAGAGCCGACAGACGTGCCGATTCCTTGTTCATGTCAGCGTCAACGAGCGTGCCAACGCCCTTTTCAATGGAGTCCTGAAGACCCGACAGGAAGCTCTTCTGGCTGTCGATCTGCGACTTGGCTGCACCGAGGGTCGCTGCGCCGGTAGCCAGCGAAGCAAGAGCGGTTTCAACCGTGTTCAGAGCCGTGCCGATAGCAGCGTCGTCCGAGCCGGAAGTGAAGAAACCCGTACCCACGATCGTAGCGACCATGGTCTTCGCATCGGTGTCGGCAGCGGCAACGGTGATCTTGTCAACCGTGACGGTAGCACCAGAACGATTGTACGAAGCAACAACGTCGAGATCGGCGGTCGGGCCGTTCAGCAGGTTGGAACCAGCGTAATTGGCATTGCTGAGAGCAGAGTTGATGTTGGAAACGATCGACTTGATTTCAGTTTCGATCTTGGTCTTGTCTTCCGTGCTCGCACCCAGAGCCGAAACAAGCTTGGTCTTGATGTCGTCAACCGATTCACGAATCTTGTTGATCGCGGAATAAGCGGTGTCGACCTTGCCTGCGCCGAGGCCGAGAGCGTCCTGAACAGCCGAGTTGGCCTTGTTGTCGGACTTCATCGACGTCGCGATGGACCAGTACGAAGCATTGTCCGAAGCTTCCGAAATGCGGAGGCCGGTCGAGATACGGTTCTGGGTCGATTCCAGTGCCTTGTTGGTCGAGGAAAGCGTCTGGAGAGCGGTCAGAGCCGACGAATTTGTAAGAATGCTAGCCATAGTTTTTTGCCCCTTGGGAAAAACAATCTGAGGGACAGGCCGGGTTTTGGATTACCGGCATGGTGGAGCGGCATCATGCCTGTTGCCGCGTAACGCGCGGAAACCCACCATGAGCCGACAGTTAGAACCCAAACATTAAATAAAGGCTAATTTATTCAGTCGAAATTTAACGGATTCGCGGATTCCGATGCAGAAACTTGATTGGCACGGTTCGAAGCGTACCAAAATGGGTCAGGAGAAGGATCGTATGAGGCTTCCGACCAGAATATTCCAGCCATCGATCAGCACGAAGAACAGAATCTTGAACGGCAGCGAGATCACCGTCGGCGGCAGCATCATCATACCCATCGACATGGTGAGCGTCGCCACGACGAGGTCGATCACCAGAAATGGCAGCACGATCAGGAAGCCGATTTCAAAACCGCGCCGCAGTTCCGAGATCATGAAGGCTGGAACCAGCACGCGGAAATCAACGATACCATCATCGCCGGTGCGGAAAGACGGATCGGCGAGGTCTTCGAACAGACGCAGATCCTTGTCGCGCACCTGCCCCATCATGAATTCACGGAAAGGCTGCGATATTTCACCGAATGCAGCTTCCTGTGTGATTTCATTGCGCATCAGGGGCTGCACGCCATTGTTCCAGGCCCGGTCGAAGGCGGGCGCCATGACATAGAAGGTCATGAACAGGGCAAGCGAGATCATCACCATGCTGGCAGGCGCGGTCTGGAGGCCAAGCCCCGAACGCAAAAGCGAAAAGGCGATGGCAAAACGCGTGAAGCTCGTCACCATGATGAGCAGGCCCGGCGCAATGGAAAGCACCGTCAGAAGTCCGAACAACTGCACGATCTGGCCGCTCGCAGCACCACTGCCCGCAGGCAGCAGATTGTCGAGCGTCAGCGGCTGCTGCGCCTGTGCGGAAACGGTGAGAGCGAGCGTCAGGAGAACACCAAGACCAAGAAGTTTTTTCATTCTACGACCAGTGCCGAAATGAAAACGCGTTCGACAGCGCCTTCCGAACGCAGGCGTGCGCGTTCTTCCAAATCGGAGCGCAAATAGGCAAGCCCGGCCGCGCCCTGCAATTGCATGAGGTTGACACTGCGCAGGAAGCTCAGGAAATCATCGCCGACGCTTGCCGCCACCGCCGCCGGAATTTCATGGCCCGGTTTTGCCACCAGCGAGGCTTCGAGACGCACCCAGGTGTTCTGCGGAATGCCGAGATTGGTGATGATCGGCTGCAGGGGCACGACAGTGCCGATGGAGCGTGACTCGAAATCACCCTGCTTCGGCTTGTCTTCCTTGCCGGAAGGTTTGGCCGATGCCAGCTGATCGGCGGAGATCATGCCGCCCAGATACCAGCCGCCACCGCCCGCGATGACGGTCAGAACCGCGACGGCCGCCAGCAGCCCCGTCAGGGAGCCTTTCGCCTTACCGTCTTTTTCCGTTGCCGTCGTGTCACTCATGCTCAGCGCCCTAGAACGGAGAAACCTGATCGAGAATCTGCTGGCCGTATGGCGGCTGCTGAATCTCGCTCAGACGTCCGCGGCCACCATAGGAAATGCGGGCCTCGGCAATCTTGTCGTAGGAAATCGTGTTATTGCCGGAAATATCGCGCGGACGCACGACACCGGCGACATTCAGCACGCGCAGCTCATTGTTGACGCGCACTTCCTGCGACCCGCGGATAATCATGTTTCCATTGGGCAGCGTATCGGTGACGATGGCCGCAACCTGCAGGCGGATATCTTCACTGCGCTCGATGGTGCCCTTGCCCTTCGACTTGCTGTCGGAATGGGTGTTGAGCGAAGCATCCATGTCGCCGCCGGCCCCGGCACCCGTGCTGCTACTCGTGGCAAACGAACCACCGGCACCGTAAATGCCCTTCGACACACGCTCGCGATCCGTCTTGTTATCGAGATTGGCGCGATCGTTGATTGAAATGATGACCGTCAGGACATCACCCGGCGTCGCCGCACGCGGATCCTTGAAGAAATTGGTCGAACGCTGGTCCCAGAGCGAATAGGTCGCCTTGCTCGGACGCGCCGGATAACCGTTGAACTGCGGATTGTTCTGCATACCAAGATGGGCCGCAACCGGGGACAGATCGGGTGCCCGACCAATTTCCTCCGGTTTGGTGGCACAACCGGCCAGAAGAACCAGTACTGCTGCTGCAAGGGTTGCTCTGTTCATGCTGTTTTTCATTGAACCGTATTCCCGGACTGCGCCGCAGCGCGCTGATCCCTGCCCGACTGATCCTTCACAGCCTGCGGTGCAGTCGTCGTGCGCTGCGAACCGACGATGACGCGGGCCAGCTTGGCCGCCTTTTCCGGCGGCATTTCATTGAGGATGATGCTGGATACGCGCGGGTTGAGCTTGAGGATCAGGGCTGCCGCCGCTTCGTCGCCAATCAGCGCCATCTGCGCCGCCGCTGCATCGGGCTTCATTTTCGAGATGATGTCGACCAGCGAATCCTGCGCCTTGCTGACAAACTCGTCGCGGCGCTTCAGCCACATTTCATATTCCCGGCGCTTTTCCTCAAGCGCACGCATCCGTTCCTCGACATCGGCCTTCAGCTCGGTCAATTGCTTGGCCTGCAGCGCGTAGCGGGCGTCCGCCGCCTGATCGTCGATATTGCCGCAGAACTTGCGGATTTCATCGAGGTTGCCAAGCGGCGGCGAAGAAGCAAGCTGCTGTGCCGCCGATGCCTCTACCGGTACTGGAGCGGGCGTCGCCGCCTGCTGCGCCAATGCCGGAGCAGAGGCAGCCAGAAGCAGCGCTACTGCCGAACCATACCGGATCATTTTATGAGCCATGGTCATTGCACCACCAGTTCCGCATGAAGCGCGCCGGATGTCTTGATAGCTTGCAATATTGCGATGATGCCGGTCGGCTTCACGCCGATCTGGTTCAGGCCCTTCACCAGATTTTCAAGATTTGCGCCGGTCAGAATGCCAATCTTGGCGTTCTGCTGGTTGACGGCGATATCAGTGTTCGGTTCGACAGCCGTTACACCATCGCTGAACGGCTCTGGCTGAACGACCATCGGGGTTTCTGTTACACGAACCGTCAAGCTGCCATGGCTGATCGCTACTTTGGAGATACGCACCTTCTCGCCGATGACGACAGTTCCAGTCCGTTCGTCAACCACCACACGCGCCACTTCGTCAGTCGTGATCGGCAGGCCTTCAAGTTCCGCAAGAAAGCGCGCGGCAGGCACGTTCTTCGGACGCGACAGGCGGATCGTTTTGGCATCGCGCGCAATAGCGACACCGCGACCGTAACGGCGCTTGGCGAAGACATTGATCGTGTCGGCAGCGCGCACGGCAGTGGTGAAATCAGGATCGCGCAGCTCGACGATCATTTCGGTTTCCTTGCCGAAATTACCCGCCACTTCGCGTTCGACCAGCGCGCCATTGGGGATGCGACCGGAAGTCGGCACACCCTGCGTCACGCTTGCGGCTTCACCTTCCGCCGCAAAGCCGGACACGATCATGTTGCCCTGTGCAACGGCATAAATCTGATTGTCGGCACCCATGAGCTGGGTCATGACCAGTGTGCCGCCCTGCAGCGACGTCGCATCGCCGAGCGACGATACCGTCACATCGATGCGCGAACCGGCACCGGCAAAGGCGGGCAGGTTCGCTGTCACGATGACCGCAGCCGTGTTTTTCGAGCGGGTGGAGTTGCGCGGCGCGCTGATGCCGAGATTATCCAGCATGGCGCGCATGGACTGTTCGGTGAACGGCGAATTGCGCAGGCTGTCACCGGTGCCCTTGAGGCCGATGACAAGACCATAGCCCACAAGCTGGTTTTCACGCACGCCCTGAATGGTGGCGATATCCTTCAGGCGCGCAACCGCGCTTCCCCGGCCAAGTTCGGCATAGGCCATTTTCGACGGATCGCCACCCGAGCCAAGCCAATCGGCATCGGCATCCACTGCGGAACCGAATTCCCGCGCATTCTTCGACGACTCATCCGCAAATCCTGCAACAGGCTGGAAAACGAGCGCCAGGACGGCGAACAAAGTAGCAATCTGGGCGGCGCAAGTCTTTCTCACTGCATCCCCACCTGAATGCGCCCATTGGCCAGCACCGTACCTGACACGATGATGCCGCTGTCGACGTTACGAACCTTGATGAAATCGCCAGCCGCACCGGATTCGAGCGGTGTGCCCATGGCGGTTATGGTCAGCGTACCGGCGGTAAAGACCAGCGGTGCCGGAACACCGCGTGTAACCAGAGACGGCTCCCCCAATGCGGAAACGAGGATTGGCTTGCCGGGGAGCAGCGTCTTGCGCGCCACCTTGCCTGCCGCCTGATCCGGGGATAGCACATATTGGGTCGCCGCCGGCGCATTGATGAAGAACTGCTTCTCCAGCAATGCCGTATCGCTTACGATCTGGCCGGGATAGACGGTGGCCGAAGGCACCACAAAGGCGATGCGGTCTGCCGCACTTGCGCCAGCCATTGCGGCAAGCAGGAAGCCACCGGCAAGAACCAGCCTTTTCTTTTGAAAGATCGCCTTCACACAGCCCATCGCCATCACCGTCAGCGCAAGTTCTTCGATACGGTTGCCGCCATTTCGTCGGCAGCCTGAATAACCTTGGAGTTCATTTCATAGGCACGCTGCGCCGTGATGAGATCGGTGATTTCCTTCACCGGATCGACATTCGACGCTTCGAGATAGCCCTGCTTGATCGAGCCGTAGCCCGGATCGCCTGGCACGCCGACCAGCGGACCGCCGGATGCTTCCGTCTCGCGATAGAGATTGCCGCCGAGCGGCTCCAGACCCGCTTCATTGGTGAAGTTAGCGAGGGTCAGCTGGCCGAGATCGACCTGATTGACCTGATCCTGCAGCTTGGCGAAAACCTGTCCCGTATCGGTGATCGTCACTTCAACGGCGTCTGGCGGAATGGTGATCGCCGGTTCGACAGGATTGCCATCGAGCGTCACAAGCTGGCCATCGGCATTCTTGTTGAACGCGCCAGCGCGCGCATAAAGCGTCTCGCCGGTCGGGCTCTGAATCTGAAACCAGCCCTTGCCGGTCAAAGCCAGATCGAATGGATTGCCGGTCTGGTTGAAACTGCCCTGCATATGGAGATTGCGCACCGCTGCCGTCTGCACGCCAAGGCCAACCAAAGCGCCTTCCGGCACGATGGACTGGTTAGCCTGATTGGGCACGCCTGCCGTACGCTCGGACTGATAAAGAAGATCGGAAAATTCCGCACGCGCGCGCTTGAAGCCCGTTGTGTTGATATTGGCGATGTTGTTGGCAATCACTTCCAGATTGAGCTGCTGGGCGTTCATGCCGGTGGCGGCGATCGTCAGGGCTTTCATGGCTTATTTATCCTTGGCTACCGCAAATCAGATGGGCATACGGCTGATTTCGAGATAGGCCTGCACGATCTTGTCGCGGATCGCGATGGCCGTCTGAAGCGACTGTTCGGCTTCCATGACGGAGCTGACCACATCGCGCACCGGCGCATCGCCCTTGATGCCCTGAATGGACGTCGCTTCAGCCGTCTGCAGCTTCTGGCCGACGGAATCCGTCATCTGAGACAGAACTTCGCCGAACGAGGCACCCGGAGCTGCCGGAACAGCCTGCGGCGCGGAAGTGGAACCCACGCCCTTTTCGGCTACGGTTTCCGAGAGGCGCGACAGGGCATTGCGCGCCGAAATGCTCATGATCGAGTCGTACATTATGTGCTCCTCAAGAGATCGATGGTCATGGAGATCAGCTCACGGGCTTGTTTCACGACCTGCAAATTGGCTTCATAGGAACGATTGGCTTCGCGCATGTCCGCCATTTCGACGACCATGTTGACATTGGGGTAACGGACATAGCCGCGCTCATCCGCTGCGGGATGGCTCGGCTCGTATTGCTCGATAAAGGGCGATGTGTCCTTGCCGACTTCGGCAATGCGAACTTCGGCGGCTCCTGTGCCCTGTTCCAGCTCGGTACGGAAGGACACCGTCTTGCGGCGATAGGGATCGGCGTCGGCAGTCTCGGCGGTGGACTGCGCATTGGCGATGTTTTCGGAAACGATGCGCAGACGCGTCGATTGGGCCGAAAGGCCCGACGCTGCGATCTTCAATGTGCTTTGCAAGGCATCGGAAGACATAACTACCCCTTCGCGACCGAAAGCATCATGCGATGGAACGCTTTGACGATGCTTGTGTTGAGCGAATATTCGCGGGCGATCTCACCGGCCTTCATCATTTCCTGTTCGACATCGACCGTATTGCCGGAGTGGGTCTGCTCGGTGATGTCGTCCGGCCGCAGGCGCGCACCGGCGATCCCGTCGGCCCCGGATTCCAGATGCAGAGGGCTGGTGGCAGCCATGGTAAGCTGCGTCTTGTCCAGTACATCCGCGAAAGGCTGCACGTCCCGCGCCCGGAAATCCGGCGTGTTCGCATTAGCGACATTGCCCGCAACAGTGGCTTGTCTCACCGACAACCACTGCGCCTGCCTTGCAGCCAGATCGAAAAGATGAATGGAGCTCATGGAGTTTCCCGCCTTTACAGTTGATTAACTTAAAGGCCGGAACTTGCGTCAAGCTTGCGGGAGGATAGGGCAGGAGGGCCTTATTGCCTTCCCCCTCACCTCCGCATCTCAATCACATCGCCCGACGATGTTGTGAGCTGCCAGGTGCCTGCACCGCGACCGATTGAAACGAGGTGACTGCCATCGGGCAGCAACGAGCCTTTTTCGACGAACCAGTAGCCTGACGTATCCTCGATCATCGCCATGCCGCCAACGACTTCGCGCAGTGCAAAAACCGGCTTCGGGAAAGCCTGCCCGTCCCCGCTTCCATCGCCGCCATTGCCCATGCCGGTGCCCGGAAGCCCCTTGCCGTTCGACATGACCGAGCCTGTCATCGTGTTGTCCACATCGGCATTCGGCGCAACCTGCTCGGATGGTCGGAAGGACGGAAAACGACGCACCGTTTTCTGTTCCGAACGGTCCAGCGGATCGATGATCTTGCGCTCGGCCTTCTCGGGCGAACCCAGATCGACGCGCTGAAGATAGGTGACGAAAGGCAGCATCGCACTTCCGGCGGCGAGCGTGATGGCCGCGATCTTGAGGTAGCGATCCACCTTGCTCTGCGGCTTCTTCATGCCTTCCTGTCGTGCAGCGGCCTCGACCTCCGCCGTCAGATCTGCAAGGAGTTTCTCTTCCTTTGTCTTGCGAAAGCCCGTCATCATGCGTATTGCGCCTGTCTGTCGCCGCGCAGTGCTGCGGCAAGGTCGTTATAGGGATCGTCCGATAAGCCGGTTTCCGGCGATTGCTGCAAGGCGTCGTAAATGCGCGGCACAAGATCGACCGCCTGATCCAGAAGGCCGTCATGGCCTTTCTGGTACGCCCCGATGGCACGCAGGTCGCGCGTTTCCTCAAAACGGGCAACCATGCCCCGCAATTGGCTGACCAGCTTGCGTTGTTCCGGTGTCCAATTGTGCTTTGCAAGGCGCGAAACCGAGCCCGGAATATCGACCGCCGGAAAGCGTCCCTGCGCTGCAATCGCCCGGTCAAGCACGATGTGGCCGTCCAGCGTGCCGCGGATCGTGTCGGAAACCGGATCATTGTGATCGTCGCCGTCGACCAGTACCGAATAGATGCCGGTGATGCTGCCGCCCGCTTCCGTGATACCGGGCCCTGCGCGCTCCAGAAGACGTGGCAACTGGCTGAAGACGCTTGGCGGATAGCCACGCGAAACCGGCGGTTCCTCAGCGGCAATCGCCACTTCACGCGCCGCATGGGCAAAGCGCGTGACGGAGTCAACGATCAGCAGGACATTCTGACCGAGATCGCGAAAATATTCGGCAATGGCCGTCGCCGTATTCGGTGCGAGGCGACGCATCATCGGGCTTTCATCGCCCGTTGCAACCACGGTTATCGTTTTGTCCAAGTGACCTGCCATGGTCTCTTCCAGCATCTCGCGCACTTCGCGTCCGCGCTCGCCGGTCAAAGCCAGTACCACCGTGTCGAAATCCGCCGCACGCGTCATCATCGCAAGCAGCGTCGACTTGCCGACACCAGAGCCTGCAAAGATGCCGATACGCTGGCCGAAGCAAAGCGGCGTGAAAATGTCGATGACATTGACGCCTGTACGCAAGCCGCGATCCACCCGCCCGCGGCGCAAGGCAGCCGGTGCAAGGCTCTCGGATGCCATTGGCCGGGTACCGGGCTGCAAAGCGCCCTTCCCGTCAACCGCCTCACCCAGCGCATTGATGACGCGTCCGCGCCATTCGAGTGCCGGGCGAATACGCATCGGCCCTTCCTCGAAAACCGCAGCGCCAAGCGAGGGAATGATGCGGTCATCGAAGGGTTTGACCAGCACCTGCGTGTCAGCCACCCGGATGATTTCGGCAAGGCTCTGGCCGCCTTGCGCGTGGATCGCCACCGCATCGCCCAAATGCGCATCACGCGAAAGCCCGCGCACGGCAATCGCCGAGCGCGACACGTCGCTCACCGTTCCGCCGATACCGGTGAGCGGTTTTGGCGCCACCGATTGCTGACGGGCAAAAGCGGCCAGACGGGAGAGCGGCAGATCAGGCGTCATCCGTTTCTGGAACCCAGGGTCTTAATAGCTTCAGAGACAGTACTTTCCTGCTGCGACAGCAGATTGTTGACCTGCTCAAACGCACGGCTGACGCTGATGAGGCGCGTCATCTCCGTCATGGCATCAACATTCGATCCTTCGATCATGCCCTGCACGACGCCCACGCTGTTGTCGTCGGCCACCGGCTGGGCAGGCTTGTTCGGGATCACACCGGATGTGCCTGCATAGGTCAGGTCCGCATCCGCCGGAATGGTGTAAAGACCGATAGCACCGATCTGTGTTCCGTTCTGGTAGATTGCGCCGTCGCTTGAAATCTTCGGTGCGCCGCCGCCGGGATTGAGTACGATGGGGGCACCGCCGACATCGAGAACCGGATGGCCGGTGATGGAAACGAGATCGCCCGTCGGCAGCATGTTCATGCGCCCGTCACGCGTATAAATCTGCCCCTGCGGTGTCGAGATCGACATCCAGACATCGCCCTTGACTGCAACGTCCAGCGGATTGTCGGTCTTGATCATAGGGCCTGCTTCGGTACGGATGAAGCTCTTGCCCGCCGTAGCGAAACTCACATCGTCGCTGGCCTTGTTCGAAACGATGGTATCGAACTTGGTGCCCTCGCCCCGGAAACCGACCGTTGAGACATTGGCGACATTGTGGGCAATGGCATCCATCCGCCGTTCCAGCGTGATGAGCGACGAAAGCCCGACATAAATCGAATTATTCTGCATCGCCTAACGCCCGCCCGGCTTGAAGTTCTGCAAGGTGCTGAGAATATCCATCGAAATGCCGACGGAAGACGTTCCGCCCAGAAGCAGGGACGCAATCGACGCCGGGCTGCTCGCCGTTGGATTGTTCATCTCATACATGGCGGTGAAGCGCGAAATGAGCTTCGACACGTAATCGGGATCGGACATCTTGGTGAAGTCGATCTTGTCCTCGATCATCTTCGCCTGCTTGTCGATATCAGCGTTGGATATACTGGATGGCCAGCCGAAGGTCGTCTGGATCATCGACACCAGCGCCCTGTCGCCAAGGATTTCATAGGCATTGGTGATCGTCGGCGCCTTGCGTGCGAAATAGAGTGCCAGCCGCACGCCTTCGTTCTGGCTTCCGGCTTCCGTTTCCATTGTCTGGCGAAGATATTTATCCACGACACCTTGTTGGGCAGCCGTGCTCTGCGTGGCCTCCGCGCCCTTGCCTGCAAAATCGAAGACGGTCGCAAATTCCTTGTAGCGCTTGTCGGTCAGCTTGTTCGCCATGGCATCATCGCTCGTGACGCCCTCAGTCAATATCTTGCGGACAAACGCCTTGGCGAAGGCCATGTCTTCCAGACCGAACGCCTTCATCGCGTAATTATAAAGGCGGCTATCGGCCATGAAATCATCGATGGATTTCACCTTGCCGATATTTTCCTTGTAGTAGGCGGTTTCCCGCTCCACCATCGGTTCCTTCGAAACACGCTGCAACGACCGCGCCATATCCGCCGCGATCAGGCGATAACTTGTCATCGTATCGACCATGCGCATGACCCCCTTCCGGTATTTCAATCCTTTATGAAAGACCAAGCTTGTCCGAAGCTGGCTTCCGCCCGCGCCAGTTGGCAAGCTTCGCGCAAGCCGCGATCCATAAGGTGCAATGAACGAACTTGTACGCGGGAGTCTCGAGCTTTGGGCATTATTGTCGGTCTTGTCATCACACTGGGCTGTATGCTGGGCGGCTTTATCGCCATGGGCGGACATGTCAGCGTGCTCATCCAGCCCTGGGAATTCGTCATCATTCTGGGTGCCGCGCTCGGGACCTTCTTCATCGCCAACCCTTTTTCACTCGTGAAAGACACGGGCCGCGCCTGCATGGAAGCATTCAGCAATGCCGTTCCAAAGCAGCGCGACTATCTCGACGTTCTGGGCGTGCTCTACAGCCTGATGCGCGAGCTGCGCGCCAAGTCGCGCAACGAAGTGGAAGTGCATATCGACAACCCGAGGGAATCGTCGATTTTTCAGGCCTATCCGAGCGTATTGAAGAAAGAAGACCTTACCCATTTCATCTGCGACTATTGCCGCCTCATCATCGTGGGCAATGTGCGCTCGCATGAAATCGAGGCGCTGATGGACGAGGAAATCCACACCATCGCCCGCGACAAGCTCAAGCCCTACCACGCCATGGTCAGCATTTCCGAAGCCCTTCCGGCACTCGGCATCGTTGCCGCTGTTCTCGGCGTCATCAAAGCCATGGGCGCGCTGGACCAGTCGCCGGAAGTGCTGGGCCATCTGATCGGTGCCGCCCTTGTCGGTACCTTTGCCGGCATCTTCTTCTCTTACGGCGTGGTCGGCCCGATCGCAGCCAAGATCAAATCGACCCGCGAAAAGAACAATCGCCTCTACATCGTCGTGAAGCAGACGCTTCTCGCCTATATGAACGGCTCCCTGCCGCAGATCGCCGTGGAGTATGGCCGCAAGACCATCTCCGCCTATGATCGCCCGACCATCGATGTGGTCGAGCAGGAAACCATGGCGAGCGCGCCGACCCAGCAGGCAGCGTAAGATGACTACGTTGGGGCAAAACCGCAAAAGCGATGTTCTGGCCGAGAACCTGCTGCGTGCCGCGGGTCTTTCAGGCGACGACCTGAAATCGCTTGCCCATGTGTTCAAGGATGCCTCGACCCATTTCTGTGACCGGCTGAAACATGGTTGCGCTGCCGCATTCGACGTTGAAGCAGGCCAGGTGGAAAGCACTGACGATGCTGCCTTTGCCGATATTCTCGACAAGGCTGCGATCATCGCACCTTTGAAGGCCGAGCGTTGGGGCAGCACACTTTATCTCACCGCCGATGCGACGCTCGTTTTCTCCGTGATCGAAGCCATGTATGGCGCACAGGGCCATGTCGGCTCTGTCGATGAGGACCGGCCTTTCGGCATGCTGGAACAGAAGATTTCCGCTCTTCTTGCCGGTCATCTCGCCAGTTCTCTCGATCAGGTTTTTGCCGCAAACGGACAGGCGCTTTTTACCGCCGGTGAATGCACCGACACAGCCGAATTCGACCGTGAGAATTTCGAGCGCTCGCGCCTTTTCGCCTGCCGCATCGATGTTACTGCTGCAGGCAAAACCGGGCAGGTTCATCTGCTGCTGCCGCGCAGCACGCACAAGCCGATGCAGGATGCCGTGGCAGCCTTTTTGCGCCGTCCGATGAACCAGACCGATCCGAGCTGGGCGAAGAAGATGCGACAGGAAGTCAGCCGTGCCCGCATCGAACTCGAAGCTTTCATCCAGCAGGGGTCGATGACGCTGGACGCCTTGTCGATGCTCGAAATCGGTCAGGTTCTCAAACTGCCTGTCGATGCCATGGAGCAAGTGCGCCTGCGCGCCGGCGATCAGCAGCTTTTCAAGTGCACGCTCGGCAAATCGGGCATTCATTTCACAGTCAAGGTCGGCGACCCGGTCAATCAGGAAGAGGATTTCATCGATGAGCTTGTTGCTGGCTAACGTGCTTTCCACATTGATGGCTCTTGCCTCGCTTGCTGCGCTCATCGTGGTTGGCCGCAAAGCCAACGAGACGATCAAGCTTGGCAAGCTGCTGGCGCTGCGCGTTGCAGCCGCCTCCAACGGTTTGGAGCGCGCCGTCAAGGCGATCCAGAGCGAACGCACCGACCTGACGGACGAAAACAACAAGCTCGAAGCCCGTCTTGCCGAAACGCAGCGCGTGCGCCGCGAAATGGAAGAAGCCATCGAAGAACTGAACAGGCTGCGCAAGGCCCTGACCCGCGACATCCGCCATGCGCGCAACGTCGCTGACAGCTCGCCGCGCACTGAAGACAAGATCGCCACTGCCACCGAACAATCGCTCCCGAAGGAAAAGAACGCGCTGCCGGTTTTCGTGCGTCGCGCGGTTCGTAAAGCTACCGTCGAACTTGCGGGGCAGGCATGAGCGCTGACAACAAGGACAAGAACATGCAGCAGGAACTGGACGAAGCCATTGAGGAACTGCGCGAGGAGAAGCCGCGCGGCACGCAGAAGGGCGCATCCAAACCCAATCTCGAACTCATCATGGGCATCCCTGTCGATGTTCAGGTTGTTCTTGGCGGCACGACCATGCCAGTTGCCAATCTGATGAAGCTTGGTCGCGGTGCGGTCATCACCCTCGACAAGCAGATCGGCGATCCGGTCGATATCGTGGTCAATGGCCGCGTCATCGCCCGTGGCGAAGTGATCGTCCTTGAAGACGATTCCTCGCGCTTCGGTGTCAGCCTCACCGAAATCATCGGCAAGTAACGGACGTGACCATGGCCGACAATGAACAGCAAGCCCTCGCGGAAGATCTTGAAGGCGGCGCTACGGGGCTCGTCGATACGCTGACCGGCCCGCAAAAGGCGGCAGCGATCCTCGTCGCCATCGGACGCCCCGCTGCCTCACGTCTTCTGAAGCATTTCAATGCCGAGGACCTGCGCAAGCTTGCCGGTCATGCCCGTACGCTGGAACCAATTTCTCCGCTCGACTTCGAACAGCTGGTCAAGCAGTTCGAGGATTCCTTTGCCGAAGGCGCGCCAGTTTCAGAAGCCGCCCAACGGTTTGAAGGTCTCTTGCGGGAAGCTCTGCCGCAGGAAGAAGTCGATGCAGTTCTGGAAGACCGCGTTCAGCCGCAGCTCGTTCAGGAATCGGTCTGGGTGCAGCTTGGGCGCCTGCCGGTTGATAACCTGCAGGCCTATCTGACCGACCAGCATCCGCAGATCATCGCCTATATCGTGTCGAAGCTCCCATCCGACCTCGCAGCCCGACTGTTCGTCGTCCTGCCGCCTCAGCTGCGCAATGCCGTCGTGCAGCGCTCGCTTCATATTGGCAATGTGGCACCGGCGGCTGCGGAACTTCTCGAAGACGTGCTGCGGCGCGATCTTCTCGGTCGCAGCGATTCCGGTCCGGTCAAAGCGCATCACGGCCAGATCGCCAACATCTTCAACCAGCTCGACAGAAGCGAGATGGAAGAACTGATGGCGAGCCTGGAAGATCTCAACCGCGACGATCTCAACCGCATCAAGGCCAAGCTCTTCACGTTTGAAGACATCGAGCGCCTGTCGCAGCGCGCACGCCTGCTGCTCTTCGATGAAGTGCAGACGGAACAGATCGCAACCGCACTTCGTGGAGCAGACACAAGGCTTCAGGAACTCGTTCTCTCGTCGCTCTCGACCCGTGGTCGCCGCATGGTGGAAACCGAGCTTGGCGCCGAGCAGGGCAACATAACCGCGCAGAACATTGCCGATGCGCGCCGCACGATAGCCCGTATCGCCATCGATCTTTCCGAGCGCGGTATCATCACCCTCGACGCAAGCGAAGCTTCGTCCTGATCCTGTGTGACCCATGGCAGATGATGCTGACAAGGAAAGCAAAACAGAAGAAGCCACCGAGCAGAAGATCCGCGACGCCTTGGAAAAGGGCAATATGCCCTTTTCCCGCGAAACGCCGATCCTCGCCGGTATCGCTTCCTTTCTGATTATCGCGGTCTTTGTCGCAGGGCCTGCCACCACGAAGCTCGCCGTCTTCCTGCGCGAACTAATCGACCGCCCCGAGGACTGGCTCCTCAACAGCGCGGAAGATGCAAGCCGCTTGTTCGGCGTGCTGGCGCTGGCAGTCGGTGCAGCCCTGGTGCCAGTGTTCATCATCATTCCGCTTGCCGGTATTGCAGCCTCCGCATTCCAGAATGCGCCGCGCTTCGTTGGCGAACGCATCCGCCCGCAGGCATCCCGCATATCTCCGCTTAAAGGCTGGCAGCGGATTTTCGGGCGCGCCGGTCAGGTGGAATTCCTCAAATCGCTGGCGAAATTTCTGGCGGCAAGTGTCATCGTCTTTGTCGTCTTCTTCAACGGCAACAGTCTTTTCACAGACGCAGTCGCTTCCGACCCGAGCGCCTTGCCGGAGTTTCTGCGCGAGAACATGGTGCGCCTGCTCGTCGCCAATGTTCTGGCCATTACCGCAATTGCGGCATTCGACCTTGCCTGGTCACGCATTCACTGGCGGCAGGAACTGCGCATGACGCGACAGGAAGTCAAAGACGAACTGAAGCAGTCGGAAGGCGACCCGCTGGTCAAATCGCGCCTGCGTTCGCTTGGCCGCGACCGTGCGCGCCGCCGCATGATCAACACCGTTCCGACGGCAACGCTGATCGTCGCAAATCCGACTCATTTTTCCGTAGCACTGCGCTACAAGCCCGATCAGGATGCAGCCCCGATCGTTGTAGCAAAGGGACAGGATCTCATAGCACTGAAGATAAGAGAGATTGCAGCGCAGCATTCCATCCCGATATTCGAGGACGTTCCGCTGGCGCGCGCGCTCTATAAACAGGTCAATGTCGACCAGATGATCGCGCCCGAATTCTACAAGGCTGTTGCCGAGCTTATCCGGGTGATCAATGCACGGCACGCGATACATTGATGAATAGCCATGATTTTTATATATTTCAGAACAGTGACAGCCTGTTCCCCCAGATCGGCGGTGAAACCATGAAGAGCCTGCAATTCTCGAACGAGCGCGAGGCGATTATTGCCCAGAACCTGGTTGAGGTCGCAACCGATCTTCGTCTGGTCGATCCGGCGGATTACATTGCTTTCATACGCTGCGAGCTTTTTGCCAATATCGCCGATATCGTCAGTTCAGCTACCGAGCTTTATTTCTTTCCCGGCACGCTGGAACTCGGCCATGGCGGCGAATATCTCTGCGACTGGCAGTCGGCTCCAGCCATCGTGCTCGACATGGAATTCCGCAATCAGGGCGTCTATGCCTATTTCCGCTTGACGCTGACCGACAAGACTGCCGGAGTAGAGCTGAACCATATCGCCTTCGAAGATGCGGATGAAGACCCGGCCAAAAATACGGCGAGGCTTGCCAACGCATTCGACGCTGCCCGTCTGCCGCTCAGAAAAAGGGCCTGAAGCATTTCCAGCAAAAGTGCGAAGCGGTTTGCGCGAGGCAGATGTGGCGAGAAGAATAAACAAACACCGGATGTCTCAGCATCCGGTGTCGTTATAATCAGGTCTTTATACTGCGGCTGAACTACACCAGATGGTGAACTTCCGGCATTTCGATGATGCCGAGCGACAGCGCCGTTGCGACAGCCGACGTGCGGTTGGAACAGTTGAGTTTGATCTTCGCATTCTGGAGATAGGTAACGACGGTCCAGCGCGCGATACTCAGGATTTCCGCAATCTCTCCATCCGTCTTGCCGTTCGCGGCCCAACGCAGGCAGTCGACTTCACGCGGGGTGAGAAGGCTTGCGACCGTCGCAACATCCTTGCAGCCGCACAGGGCTGAATGAATGATCCCGGACAGGCTCAGCAGGCGCGGACGAAGCTTGGCCACAAATTGTTCGCGATCTTCGTCGGGGCTCATCTCGAACATGAACAAGGTGCATCCCACAGCACCTTTCTGGCTCCGGGCTGACACGGCGACGAAGATGTTGCCCAGTCCATGCTTTTCCGCATCCTGCAGCAGTTCAGCAATGGACGGGCACTCATTGGCATCTTCCTGAAGATCGCGAACAATACCGCTGGCATCATTCTGGAAATAAGGCGCGTCTTCCTGAAAGATCGGATCGATGACGAAATAATTCTTGGTGGAATAACGCGCAGTCCAGGAGGTCGGCACGGTCATCACGACTGTCAGATCGGAAGAAGTAGTTTTCGTGCAGTCACCCATGCGCCCACGATAGGTATGCATGATGTGGCGGCAACCGATCTCATCGCGAATTCGCGTCAGGAGAGCAAGGGTGTCGCTTTGGAAGGCCGTTCCAAAGAAGGTCTTCTTGAAATTCGGAAAATGAATGAGATCGAGTGTCATTTTTACAATATCCTTGGTACGCAAGTCCGAGGGTTACTTTGTTACCGCCTCTGAAATATCAGCGAATCGTGTCCCTAGAACTTTTCAATCGTTTATAAGTGACATAAAAAATGTAGTCTCTGGCAACCCGCAATTAATGGATTGCAATCCTTTACACACAAGAACAGTGCGTAAATTATGGCCCTCAAGCAAAATTTATAGATTGAGCCAAAAATAAAATTTTCTAAATCGATTTGTAAAAATCAACTGTTCTCTTTTTGAACACTTCGCTGCTCCGTGCCATAGGCACGGTAGAAAAAGTCGATGGCGAGCTCAACGTTTTTACGAATCGTTTCCACCGATGGCGGTTCCGGCAAAACGCCAAACAGGCGAGGCCGATAGAGGCCAGACAGGAACAAATCAGAGAGCTGATAGGCCATTTTCTCGGGATCGAAAGGCTCCAGTTCGCCATTCTTAATCATATCATCGAGATACTCGGCCATGAGAACGAGGCTGCGCTTCGGTCCGCGCTCGTAGAAGCGGGCTGCAAGCTCGGGCTTGCGCTCGCTGACACCCAGAACAATGCGCTGCGCGCGCACTGCCGTCGGTGAGGTTATCAGCGTGACCAGCGCCACGCCGAAGTCGGTCAACTGCTGGCGCGAATTAAAACCCTTGTCGAGTTTTTCGATCAGTTCACGAAACATTGTATCGCGGTAATGCTCGCATAGTGCGACGAACAGATCTTCCTTGCTGTTGAAGTAAACGTAGATCGTTCCCTTCGACACACCAGCCTCGCGCGTGATGTCGTTCATGCTGGCTGCGTCGAACCCCATGCGCAGGAACACATCCTGAGCGCCTTCAAGGATTTGGCGGCGTTTTGCAGGGTCCTGGCCGGCGCCGAGCCGTGTGCGACCGCATTCCGTTTCGGAGCAGGACGATTTGCTGTTTCCGGGTCGGCCGACACCTTTTTCATCATGCCGGTTCCGGTCATGCATCATCGTATCCGGTGTTCCTTTGGTGTTGCGATCAGGCTTCATTCTTCGAGACTCTTAACTTTTTTCGAACCAAGCGGTTCGATATCCTCTTGATATGCGCATCTTATTGATCTATGTCAACATCGAACCGAGCGGTTCAATCCGAAGGATGTGCAGAAAGTTTCCCCTATGTCCGCCCCGAAGTCCGTTGATAAGGCCGATATTCATCCGTTCCCCAACGCCAAGAACTTCGCCTCGGCAACCCAGCCAGCGACAAGTGAGGCGCCTCTGAACGAGAGATCGCAGCCCCATACCGTACCGACCCCGCAGGAAGCCGCCCCTAAGGAAACTGCCAAAGAACCTGCAAAGAAAAAGGGCTTCGGTAAACGTGTCCTTCTTCCCGGCATTCTGACGGTCGCGGTCGCCGGAGGCCTCTGGTTTGCCTATGACTGGTGGACAGTTGGACGTTTCATGGTTTCAACCGACGACGCTTATGTGCAGGGCGATATTGCGTCCATCGCGCCGAAGGTTACGGGTTATATCGAAAATATCCCGGTGGTCGCGAACCAGCAGGTCAAGGCTGGCGACGTCATCTTCCAGCTTGATGCTGGTGATTACCAGATCGCGCTTGACGAAGCAGAAGCCAAGCTGGCGACCCAGAAGCAGACGCTCATCCGCATCAAGGCGGAGACCGATGCCGCGCAGGCTGTTCTTTTGCAGGCCAATGCCGACAAGCAGGCCGCAACAGCAGTCCTGACCAATGCTCAGAACACGATTGCGCGCGTGCAGAAGCTGCACGAAACGCGTTTCGTCGCGCAGGCTGATCTCGATACCGCCCAGTCCTCGCTGGACCAGGCACGCGCCAAGGTCGCTGGCGGCGATGCGCAGATCGCTTCCGCCAAGGCCAATATCGAAGTGCTCAACGCTCAATATAGCGAAGCCGACAGCACGATGAAATCGCTGGAACTCGCCCGCGATAAAGCCGCGCGTGATCTTTCCTTCACGTCACTGCGCGCGCCGTTCGACGGTGTGATCGGTAATCTTGCTGGCAAGAAGGGTGATCTCGTTTCGCCGGGCCAGAAAATTGCAGCACTTGTTCCGGTCAATGAGCTTTATATCGACGCGAACTTCAAGGAAACGCAGCTCGCAAAGATCAGGACCGGTGAAACCGCGCATATCTATGTCGATGCAATCGACGGCACGAAATTCGACGGCAAGGTCGCGTCCATCGCCCCGGCTTCGGGTGCAGTGTTCTCGCTGCTGCCGCCGGAAAATGCGACCGGTAACTTCACCAAGATCGTGCAGCGCGTTCCTGTTCGCATCATGATCCCGAAGGAAGCGTTGGAATCCGGCAAGATTCGCGCGGGCCTGAGTGTCGTGGTTGATATCGATACGCGCACGGCACCCGACGAAAAAGCCGACTGATCGAAATCGGCAGATCCTATTGAAGTAACACATGGCGGCGCGGCGAAACGGATTTCGCGCCGCCTTTCTCTTCCATTCCGGAGTGCGCCGTCATGGCCGCAGATACGACAATGGGGCCAGTAGCCCCGGCGGATGACCGCATCGACCCGAAGAAGGCCGTCGCCTTTCTGGCCATGGTGTTCGGCATGTTCATGGCGATCCTGGACATCCAGATCGTCTCGGCATCGCTTGCTGAAATTCAGGCGGGTCTGAGTGCCAGTTCCGACGAAATATCCTGGGTTCAGACATCCTACCTGATTGCCGAAGTCATCATGATTCCGCTGTCGGGCTTCCTCGGACGCCTGATGTCGACGCGCGTTCTCTTCACCCTTTCAGCGGCAGGCTTTACCCTCGCAAGTATGCTCTGTGCGACAGCGACGAACATCGAGCAGATGATCGTCTACCGCGCCATTCAGGGCTTCATCGGCGGCGGCATGATCCCCAGCGTGTTCGCGGCTGCCTTCACCATCTTCCCGCCTTCCAAGCGCTCGATCGTCTCGCCGATGATTGGCCTTGTGGCAACGCTTGCGCCCACCATCGGCCCGACGGTAGGCGGCTATCTGAGCCACGCCTTCTCCTGGCACTGGCTGTTTCTGGTCAATGTCGGTCCCGGCATTCTGGTCACCATCGCCGCATGGAACCTCATCGACTTCGACGAAGGCGACAGTTCGCTCCTCAGCAAGTTCGACTGGTGGGGCCTAGCCGGCATGGCAGCTTTCCTCGGCTCGATGGAATATGTGCTTGAAGAAGGCCCGCGTAACGACTGGCTGCAGGATGAAGCCATCTTCATTCTGACCGGCGTCATGATCATCGGTGGTATTCTCTTCTTCTTCCGGGCCTTCACGGCTGAAGAACCCATTGTGGACTTGCGCGCCTTCAAGAACGTCAACTTTGCCTTTGGCTCACTGTTTTCGTTCGTGATGGGCGTCGGCCTCTATGGTCTTACCTATCTTTATCCACTCTATCTCAGCAGCATACGCGGCTACGATGCCCTGATGATTGGGGAAGCGCTGTTCGTCAGCGGCCTTGCCATGTTCTTCACCGCGCCATTGGCAGGCTTCCTGTCAAACCGCATGGACCCGCGTCTGATGATGATGATCGGCTTCCTCGGCTTTGCGGCAGGCACATGGATGGTGACCGGCCTCACTGCAGACTGGGATTTCTACGAACTGCTGCTACCGCAGATCCTGCGCGGTTGTTCACTGATGCTTTGCATGGTGCCGATCAACAATCTGGCGCTGGGCACGCTCCCGCCTGCCCTGCTGAAAAATGCGTCGGGTCTTTTCAACCTGACCCGTAATCTGGGTGGCGCTGTTGGCCTTGCCGTGATCAACACGATTCTGACCCGTCGCGGTGACATGCACTATGAGCGTCTGGCGGAGCATGTTCGCTGGGGCAATGCCGAAGCGGAGAAAATGATCGCCAGTCTGACAGCCAAATACAATGCGGCTGGCATGGACGGCGCAACAATCGCCATTGCCAAGCTTTCCGGCATTGTGCGCCAGCAGGCTACCCTGCTCTCCTTCATCGATGTGTTCTTCATTCTCACGATGATGTTCTGCTCGCTTGCTGTCTGCGCCGTTATGCTGCGCAAACCGAAGCAGGTCGCCGGTGGTGGTGGAGGGCATTAAACCTTCCACCTCACAACTTCATACGAAACCCGCAAAGGTTCATTCAACTTTCGGAAGTTTTCGTTTATCCCCGATATCCGACATTGATGCCGCGCTGGGACAAACCCTTGTCGCGCAGGGAAAAGCCTCTCGCAGAATTGTGACAGCGGTGAATTTGCTGTCACATTTCCTGTCATAAAAATGCTGCTCCCGCTAACGGATGAATTGCTAAGTCCCTGAAAACGTGTTTCACTTTCCACCGCTGACAGTTTGTGACAATCCATAAACTGTCATCCAACCGTCATGTAGGGCGGGTATCGGGAATGCGCGAGCACCGGAATCGACCGGGGGCGTTCGCCGGACCTTAAACAGGGGAGTCAAACAATGCTTGCTTACACAGCGCGTCTGCTGTCGCTTTCGACGGCAATCGCCGTTGCCGGGGTTTCCATCGCCGCTGCTGAACCGTCAGCCGAACTGATCGCCGCTGCCAAGGCAGAAGGCGAACTGACCACCATCGCACTCCCGCATGACTGGTGCGGCTATGGCGAAATCATCAAGAGCTTCAAGGACAAGTACGGCCTCAAGGTCAACGAACTGAACCCGGACGCCGGTTCGGGCGATGAAATCGAAGCCATCAAGGCCAACAAGGACAACAAGGGCCCGCAGGCTCCTGACGTCATCGACGTCGGCTTCGCCTTCGGCGCATCGGCCAAGAAGGACGGCCTCATCCAGCCTTACAAGGTTGCAACATGGGACGAAATTCCGGACAGCGCCAAGGATGCTGAAGGCTACTGGTACGGCGATTATTACGGCGTTCTGGCCTTCGAAGTGAACAAGGACATCGTCAAGGACATCCCGCAGGATTGGGAAGACCTTCTCAAGAGCGACTATGCCAACTCCGTTGCGCTTGCAGGCGATCCGCGCGTTTCCGCACAGGCCATCCTCGGCGTTCATGCCGCCGGTATCGCCCGTGGCGGTGAACCGGGCGAAGCCGCAGGCAAGAAGGGCCTTGAATTCTACAAGGAACTGAATGCCAACGGCAACTTCGTTCCGGTCATCGGCAAGGCTGCCTCGCTGGCACAGGGTTCCACCCCGATCGTCGTCCGTTGGGACTATAACGCTCTCGCCGATCGCGACACGCTCAAGGGCAACCCGGAAATCGAAACCGTCATTCCGAAGTCGGGCGTCATCGCTGGCGTGTATGTTCAGGCAATCAGCGCCTACGCACCGCATCCGAACGCTGCGAAGCTGTGGATGGAACACATCTATTCGGATGAAGGCCAGCTCGGCTATCTGAAGGGCTACTGCCACCCGATCCGCTTCAATGCAATGGCGAAGGCTGGCAATATCCCGCAGGAACTGCTCGACAAGCTGCCACCGGCAGAAGCCTATGAAAAGGCTATCTTCCCGACCCTGGAACAGATTGAGGCCGCACAGACCACGATCACCAAGGAATGGGACAGCGTCGTGGGCGCAAACGTCCAGTAAGGACCTGTAAGCGCCAAGTACACACTTGTCGCATCGAACACATATCGCGTCGGCCTTAGAGCGCATCCCGAAAAGTGTGAAACGGTTTTCGGAAAAGATGCGCGGTGCAGAACAAAAGTTGAGATACATTGATCTGGTTTATTCAGATCGGCGTATCTCAACGGTCGGCGCGATATCAAAGCGGCTTTCATCTGAGCCGCCGGTCCTCTTTTCCAAACAGCGTCACGCTCCTTGGCAAACAGGATGCGCAGTTCAAAAAGAATGCTAGCTATTTCCGGCAGGGCGAATGACAGCCTGCCGATCGCAAAAAATAAAAACAAAAGTCGGAACGGTTCTGTCAGTTCCGTTCTGGCGGGAACCGGTCTAAAGAAAGAACGTATGAGTTCAATAGCCGAAACATCAGCCCCCAGCGGAGTGCGCAAGCGCCGACTTCCGTTGTCATGGCTTGGCGTGACACCGTTTTTCATCTTCGCCATTTTGTTCCTGATCTGGCCGACGATGTATCTCATCATCGGTGCATTTCAGGACCCGGCCGGAAACTTCACGCTCCAGAACATCCACGATCTGTTCCAGCCGCAAATCATGAGCGCCTACTGGGTATCGATCAAGGTCAGTCTGGCATCGGCCATTGGCGGCGCGATCATCGGCTTCTTTCTGGCCTGGGCAGTCGTTCTCGGCAACCTGCCTTCGTGGCTGCGTCCGACGGTATTGACCTTTTCAGGCGTAGCATCGAACTTTGCAGGCGTGCCGCTTGCCTTCGCCTTTCTGGCGACACTGGGGCGAACCGGCTTTGTGACGATCCTGCTCAGGGAGTGGTTCGGTTTCAATCTCTATTCGACAGGTTTCAACCTGCTCTCCTTCTTCGGCCTGACGCTGACCTATCTGTTCTTCCAGATACCGCTGATGGTGCTGATCCTGACACCCGCGCTCGACGGCCTGAAAAAGGAATGGCGGGAGGCCTCATCCATTCTGGGTGCAACCACCGCGCAATACTGGCGCATGGTGGCCTTCCCGATCCTGTGGCCGAGCCTGCTCGGCACGACGCTTTTGCTGTTCGCCAATGCCTTCGGGGCGATTGCGACGGCCTACGCTCTGACGGGCTCCTCGCTCAACATCGTGCCGATCCTGCTCTATGCCCAGATCCGCGGCGACGTTCTGCATAACCAGAACCTCGGCTACGCGCTGGCACTTGGCATGATCGTCATTACGGGTGTTTCGAACCTCATCTATATCTGGCTGCGCATTCGCGCCGAGAGGTGGCAGCGATGAAAAAGAAAGGCATTAATGCCCAGAAGATTGGGGCCTGGATCGCCTTCCTGATCGGCGCAATCTACTTCCTCGTCCCACTGATTGGCACGTTCGAATTCTCGCTGCGTATGCGGCGCGGCGAATATTCCTTCGATGCCTATCGGGTCGTGTTCTCCGATCCGAACTTCCAAGCAACCTTTGGCTATTCGATTCTGCTTGGCTTGCTCACCATCGTTTTCGGTGTTCTGCTGGTGGTGCCTACGGCCTATTGGGTGCGCCTGCGCCTGCCGCAACTGCGCCCGGTGATGGAATTCATCACGCTGATGCCATTGGTCATTCCGGCCATCGTCATCGTGTTCGGTTACTTGCGCATCTACAACTCGTCGTCGTGGCTGCCGTTCACTGCATCCACCCGCGCGACCGACCTGCTCCTGATGTTCGGCTATATGACGCTGTCGCTGCCCTATATGTATCGCGCTGTCGACACAGCGATGCGCACGATTGATGTTCGCACGCTGACCGAAGCAGCCCAAAGCCTCGGCGCGGGCTGGGGCCGCATCATGTTCAAGGTGATTTTCCCGAACGTCATCTCCGGCGTGATGAGCGGTGCTTTCATCACATTCGCCATCGTCATCGGTGAATTCACGCTGGCTTCGCTTCTGAACCGTCCGGCCTTCGGTCCCTACCTGCAGCTGGTCGGCGCAAACCGCGCCTACGAACCGTCAGCGCTGGCGATCATTTCGTTCGGCATCACGTGGCTCAGCATCATCATGCTGCAGCTCGTCTCGCGCCTCAATAAATTCAAGACAACCGCCGGGTAACATTCATGGCTTTTCTCAACATCAAAAACCTGAAAAAGAGCTTCGGCGCCAATACCGTCGTCCACGATTTCAACCTCGCCGTGAAAAAGGGCGAATTCGTTTCTTTCCTCGGTCCATCGGGCTGCGGCAAGACAACCGTTCTTCGCATGATCGCCGGTTTCGAAGCGCCCGATAACGGTGCCATCGAAATCGACGGCAAGGATGTAGTCGATCTCAAGCCCAACCAGCGCAATATCGGCATGGTGTTTCAGGCCTATGCGCTCTTTCCGAATATGACGGTGGCGCAGAATGTTTCGTTCGGCCTGCGCGTTGCCGGAAAGCCGAAGGCGGAAATCGACGCCACCGTGCAGGAGATGCTCGGCCTCATCCGTCTCGATCATCTGGCGGATCGTTATCCCTATCAGATGTCCGGTGGCCAGCAGCAGCGCGTGGCACTGGCCCGCGCGCTTGCCACCAAGCCGCAGGTTCTTCTGCTCGACGAGCCGCTATCGGCACTGGATGCGAAAATCCGTATATCCTTGCGCGAAGAAATCCGTGCCATCCAGCAGAAGCTTGGCATTACCACCGTCTTCGTCACCCACGATCAGGAAGAAGCGCTGTCGATTTCCGACCGCATCGTGGTCATGCACGAAGGCCGCGCCGACCAGATCGGCTCGCCCTTCGACATCTATAACCGCCCTGCCTCACGCTTCGTGGCATCTTTCGTCGGCACACTCAACATGCTGGAAGCCTCAGTTAGCGAACCCGGCAAGAACAGCATCGAACTCGACGGCCGCACCATCACCGTGCAGGAAAAGCTCGACCATCATCCGAAGGGCAAGCCTGTCACACTGGCCCTGCGCCCGGAAGCTGTCAGCCTCGAAGCACGCAAGAGCCACGATACCTCGCTGGACGCGACCATCGAGGACGTGCACTTCCTCGGCTCCGTCATCCGCACGCGTGTGGCGCTTGGCAAGAACCGCCTGTCGTTCGACACGTTCAACGACCCGACCCAGCCTCCGCCGCAGCGCGGTGACAAGGTGACGGTGCATTTCGCCTCGCATGATCTGCTCGTGCTGGCAGATTAGAGCGCATCCCGAAAAGTGTGAAACGGTTTTCGGAAAAGATGCGCGTAAAAACAAATGATTAGAGCGCCGATCTGATCCAATCAGATCGAAACACGCTCTAAAACAAAAAAGCCGCCCGATGGGCGGCTTTTTTGTTTGTCACGTGCGCGACGGGCTGATGAGATTTCGGTTCATGTCGTGCCGAAAATGGTGGCTTTCGAGAACCGGATCGCAGAGGGACGCCATTTGCAGGCGGGTGAGGGACCGAAAGATATCAGCCCCAGGGACCGTGGAAATCACCATCCTTATCGATACGCTTGAAGCCGTGCGAACCGAAGAAGTCGCGCTGGCCCTGAATGAGATTGGCTGTGCCGAGCGCCTGCGTGAAGCTGTCGAAATAGCTGAGCGCTGAGCCGAGCGCTGGCAGAGGCAGGCCAGCGAGTGCCGCCTTGGCGACGATCTGGCGCAGGCCCTTGGAAGCCTTGCTCATGCGCTCCACAAAAGCAGGTGCCAGCAGCAGGTTGCGGCTTTCGCTGTCTTCGAAGGCATGGGCGATATCGTCCAGAAGCTGCGAACGAATGATACAGCCTGCGCGCCAGATGCGCGCCGTTTCGGCAAGCGGAATGTTCCAGCCATGCTCTTGCGAGGCGGCTTCCATCACCGCAAACCCTTGAGCATAGGCAGCAATTTTGCCAGCAAGCAGGCCCTGCTCCAGATCGGCAAGGAATTTTGCCTGATCGGAAATGTCGAGGCTGCGCGAACCCGGCTTGTAGGCCTTTGCGGCAAGCTCACGCGTAGCCTTCAGCGAGGACAGCGAGCGCGCGGCAACAGCGGCTTCGATTGCCGTTGCCGGAACGCCAAGCATCTGCGCCTCGATGGCCGCCCAGCGGCCCGTGCCCTTCTGACCAGCTTCATCGAGGATCATGTCGACCATCGCCTTGCCGGTTTCCGGATCGGTCGCCTTCAGCACCTTGGCGGTGATTTCGATCAGATAGGAGTTGAGCGGGCCTTCGTTCCATTTCTCGAACACATCACCGATAGCCGGAGCCGAAAGCCCGAGGCCGTCCCGCAGGATGCCGTAGATTTCGGCGATCATCTGCATGTCGGCATATTCGATACCATTGTGGATCGTCTTGACGAAATGACCGGCGCCATCCGGGCCGACCAACGCGCAGCAAGGCTCGCCCTTGTACTTGGCGGCGGCAGCAAGCAGGATCGGTGCGATGCGCTCATAGGCTTCCTCGGTGCCGCCGACCATCATCGACGGGCCATGGCGTGCGCCTTCCGCACCGCCGGAAACGCCCATGCCGACAAAGGTTGGGTCGTTGGGGCCAAGTGCCTTCAGACGGCGCACCGTATCGCGGTAATCGGAATTACCGGCGTCGATCATGATATCGCCCTTCTCAAGATAAGCCTTGAGGCGGGTGGTTTCGGCATCCACGGGAGCGCCTGCCTTGATGAGGAAGATGATGGGACGCGGCTTGCGGATATTGGCAGCCAGATCCTCGAAAGTGGGGCAAGGGATGATCTTGTCGCGCAGCGGGCCAGCCTTTTCCATGAAGGCTTTGAGCACAGGCTCATCACGGTCATAGACGGCTACCGTGTAGCCTTTCTCGGCTATGTTCAGCGCCAGGTTGGAGCCCATGACGCCAAGGCCGACCATTCCGATATCTGCTTTTTCCATTTTGTGCCCTTCAGAAATGCAACCGACCGGCCGTCGTCTAGACACATGCAGAACATCGAACGCCGACAAGCCGAACCGATAAGAATAGGCTGCAGCCGGATTTCGGCAGCAGCGCATGTCAATCTGTATCCTATTGTGGGATGATCTAGGGCATATGACGCAAAGTTGATAGACCTCCCATGACGAAAATCACCGGTTTTGCCCGTGGAAGCGTCTGGTTAAATCGGTTAGCTCACCCCAAAAACCTGTATTTCGCGCACTTCACACCCGTTCCAGCTTGCGATGCGGCAGCGGCGGCAATTCGACAATTATCGCGTCATCCGCCTTCACCGTGCCGCCTGCAAGAACGACGGTCATGATGCCGGACTTGCGAACAAGTTCGCCATCGGGCGTGCGATCCAGCACAGCATCGAGAAGCCCGGTCTGGAAATTCTCTATCTGGGAGCAAGGGTTGCGCAGGCCCGTTGTTTCCAGAACGACCTCGTCGCCAATTCGGATCAAAGCGCCCTGCGGCAGCCCCAGAAGATCGACCCCGCGCGTGGTGACGTTCTCGCCAAGATCTGCGGGCGCGACATCAAAACCCTTTTCCGCAAGCTCGTCGAAAAGCTCGGCATGAATGAGATGCACCTGCCGCAGATTGGGTTGCGTCGGGTCGGCCCGCACGCGTGAACGGTGCTTCACCGTCACGCCTTGATGCGCGTCGCCTTCGACGCCGAGTCCTGTGACGATGCGGATTTCCGGCACAACCTGCTTTGAAAAACGATGCTCGCCATCCCGCGCCACAGCCACGACAAATCCACGCATCACGTCCACCTCTCCTGACAGGATAAACAAACTTCGTTAGCCGCATTACATGGGTTATATAGCACCTGTATGAAGCTGTGGGGCAAGCACTTGAATCGCGACAAGCAGGCAAAGACGGATTTCCGCTGGGGCATTTGGGGCACAGGCACGATAGCCGCCGCCTTTGCTGCCGATATTCAGGCAAGTACCGGAATGCGCGTTACCGCAGTCTGCTCGCGAGCATCAGAGACCGCCGAGACATTCCGGCGACGTATCGGCGCCGACAAGGCGTTTGGCGATTCAGGTGAATTTCTTTCCGACGCGGATATCGATGCCGTCTATATTGCGACCCCGAGTGCCATGCATGTGCTGCAGGCCATGCAGGCAATCGCAGCGGGCAAGCCCTGCCTGATCGAAAAGCCGCTCTCGCTGGATGCTGCTGGCGCGCGGCAGATCGAAGCTGCGGCAAAAGCAAAAAACGTCTTCGCCATGGAAGCCATGTGGAGCCGTTTTCTGCCAGCTATCCGCGCTACCAAACAGCATATCGATAATGGTCGCATCGGCACTGTGACGCGCATCGAAGCCGATCTTTCCTATATCCGTGCCTACGACCCGCAAAGCCGCTTCTTCAGCCCGGACCTTGGCGGCGGCGCAGCATTCGATCTGGGTGTGTACCCGGTTTCGCTTGCATTGTATTTTCTCGGTCTGCCGGATCATGTCGATGGTCGCTGGCAGCGCGCCAAAAGCGGCGTGGACATGCGCACCGAGTTCCAGCTCAGCTGGCAGGGTGCCACGGCCAGCCTCTCCTGCGGCTTCGACCGCGACGGCGACAATCGCATGCTGATTGAGGGAACCAGGGGCACGATCCTGATCCACGCGCCGTTTCTGAAAGCCCAGAGGCTGACCCTGTTTTCAGCCTTTGCTGCGCGGTCGTCGCTCGGGCCGAATGGCGGCAAAGGCCTTGTCGGCAAGGTTATGAACCGCCTGCCCCTGCCGGGCCGCACAATCGAAACTTATGCCTTTTCCGGCAACGGGCTGCAGTTTCAGGCCGAAGCGGTCCGCGATGCGGTGCGAAGCGGCCAAATCTCCAATGCGATCATGCCACTCGACCAGAGTGCAGCCGTTGCCGATATCGTCCGCAAGGTGCTGGCTAGAGCATGATTCCGAAAAGTGGGAACCGGTTTTCGGATAAAATCATGCTCAAACAAAAGTTTAGAGCGGGATAACGATTCAACTTAAAAACATCACGCTCTAAAGGCTAGAAGCTGCTTCTCATCCTGTAAGGCTGTGCATTTTCGCCAGCATTGTTCAAGGCAAGCGCGATTTCAGTGATATGCAACGCCACATCACCGGAAAAGAATGCCTTATCGCCGGTTTGGATAGCCCGAGCCTGATCGGCAATACCGCGCACAAAATCGATCTGCGAAGGATACATCGGCAGCGTCCGCTTGTCGGCCTTCGGATAGGAGAGCTTTTGACCGACGGTCGGTTTCCATGACAGGAACTTGCCGATGCGCATTTCCAGAATACCGAACAGGCGCGCCAGAAAACGGCGTTTTTCTTCCGTGCGCTCAAGACGGACAGCCGAGCGATTATCCCAGAGATCATCCACCACAATCGAGCCCTTGTCGGCAACGATTGTCAGGCTGCGATCCTTCGGCATCGCAAGCCCGGATGTGAGGCGTGCCACCAACCCCGACCTGAAAACAAGACAGCCGACCGAAAAATCGGGCGCCATGTGAAGATGTTCGGTCCCCGGCCCCTTGTTGGGAAAGGTTATGGCGGAAAATGCCGAAACGCTCTCGACCGGACCGAACAGCGACACCAGCCATGACAGTGCATAGCCTGCATGTTCCAGCGTACAACCGATCTCGAACTCGTGCAGGCCCGGCCATGGCGCACCAGACTGCGAACGCCAGGTCGACCATTTGTCACGAAACACAGGCCCGTCTTCCATTTCGGCATAAACAAGACGCGGCATGCCGATCCCGTTGATCACGCTTGCTACCAGACGATAGGCTTCGCTGAGGCCGTTTGCCGGGGCTGCCGCCAACGTGAGGCCGGCTTGCCGTGCAAAAGCGACCAGCGCTTCCGCATCCTCATAATTCATAGCCAGCGGTTTTTCGGAATAGACATGTTTTCCTGCGGAAAGCGCTGCATGCGAGATTTCAAAATGGCTTTCAGGTGTTGTCAGATTGACGACGATCTGCACGTCAGGATCGGCCAGAACAGCCTCGAAACTCTCATAAGCCTGGACGGAGTAGTGCGCGCAGAACGCTTTCAGTCGTTCAGGCGACCGATCATAGACCCCGCGCAGCGTCAGCTCGGGATAATTACGCAGCGTGGTCATGTAATAGTCGGCAACAAACCCGGTCCCGACGATTGCGATATTCATGAATTGGCTCCGGCTAAAAGCATTTCCAGCAAAAGTGCGAAGCGGTTTTGCGTTGGATAATGCGTATAAACAAAGAGATAGAGCGGTTCTACGATTCTGTTTTAACCGGAACCGCTCTATCGTTTGGGAATGATAATTTTCGCGGTCAGTCTGAGGCCGAAAATCGCAAAGACGAGCGTAAGCCAGACCGGGTCCATGCGGCGAAAGAAGAAGCTTTCCAGCATGGCGTTCAACGTTCCGAAGAACACGATCATCAAGAAGAAATCGGCAAGCAACAGATTTTCGCGCACCGGACGGCACCGCAGATAATTGATCAGCGGCATGACGATGATGACCAAGATGGCGCAGATCAGCGCCGGAATCCCCATCGATACCGCAATATCGAGATAGCCATTGTGTCCATGTACGATGCCGCGCACATCCCAATCCAGATAATAGGGATTCGCCGCCTCTTTCACGATTGGCGTGCCCCAGAAGCTTTCATAGCCGAAACCGGTCCAAGGGCGATGGGAAAGCGCCTCAACGGCAAAGGCCCAGATGGAAGTGCGTCCGGTGAAGGTCGGATCAACATCAAGCTGCAGAACGAGCTGGTGCATCGGCTCGAAAAGAACCGTGCCGAAGGTGAACAGCGCAAGCAGAAACTGGATCGTGAAAACTGCCGCCGGCGCAAGAAAACGGAGACCAAAAATGCCGGGGCCGATCACAAGCAGCATGGCGAGCGGCACCAGTGCCGCAGTGGTTTTCGATCCGGTCTGCGAAACGAAAAACAATGCAGAAACCGCAATCAGAAAACCGCTTACGCGCCAGCCGCGCCGCCACAGATAGACACCGGCAAAGGCAAAAGCGGCCATGACCGGTCCGGCAATATTTTTGTGCGTGAAGACACCGCGCCAGAGATAGGCGTTTTGCGGCTCCAGAGCGTCGGCGCCGTGTGTCCCGAGATTTGGCAGGAGGAGGACGCCCGCATAGGAAATGACAATCACAACCGAAGCCACCGCGACCAACATCGACGAATAGGCATCGCCATCCTGCGGCAGGCTCAAAACAGCGATGACGGTCAGAATGCCGATCATCGTCAAAAGCACGCCGCGTATGGCGGTTGACGGATCGGGGCTTGCGAAAACCGATGCGAACAGGAAGGCGAACATCAACAGCCATCCGGGGCTGACGATTTTGACCACTTTTTTCGGGTCGGCAAACATCGCAAGCGACAGAAGCGCCACCGCGCCGAGGCAACCGAAACCAAGCTGATTGATGACGTCGCCGCCGCCCGATGCGGCACCATCGGCTGCGGCACTCAGCGGATTGAACGGACGGAATGAAATCAGCAGGATGCAGAACGTTATCGTGGCGATAACAAGCGCAATCGTACGGATCGTCGCCCGCATATCGGTTTGCGCTGCAACGTCGGAGCGGGTGTCAGTTCTTGTCCGGGTTGCGATACTGCTCATTCAGATATCCAAAATGGGCCATGACCCGGCCCAACCCGATATGGATGAAATAGGTCCCGACCGGCACGAAGCGCGCCGCGAATCCGCGCCGCAGCGCCTTGATCGGAGAATAACCCAGAAGTGCAACGCTTTTCAAAAAGACGCGGACCTGACCGAAAGGCTCGTCCTTGCGCTGGCGCTGTTCGATCAGTGTCGACAGAACGCCGTTGCGCAAGCCACGCGCCGTGATCCAGTCACTCTCCAGCCGCCGCGCCGGAATGGTTTCACGGACAATGCCTTCATTGCACCAGGCGATATTAAAGCCCTTGGCCCGTGAACGATTGATGAAATCTGAATCGCCGCCGCCGGTGAAGTTGAACTTCAGGTCCATGAACGGATAGCCAATGGCTTCCAGAACCGGACGCGCAATGAGCAGATTACCGGATGAATAGATGATCGGAACCGGGCCGGTCTTGTTGTAATGCGGCAGGAAGACAGGATGTCGCGCCCATTTTTCCGCGCCCGGCTTTTCAAAGATCGGATATTGCGGGCCCCCGACGAGGCTGGCGTTATAACGCTCGGCAGTGGCTACCATGTTTTCGATCCAGGCCGGATCAGCCAGTTCATCGTCATCGATGACGATGACATATTTGAAGTTCGGAAAGTAGGTCATCGCCGTCAGCCAGCCCGCATTATATGCGTTGCAGTTGCCGCGATGGGATTCGACAATCAGCATGCCGGTATATTTTCCGGCCTCGAACTGAGGCGCCGCAACCTTGGCGCCTTCCTGGTCCTCCGCCTCGTTCTCGATCACCACGACCGCGAAGCGGCGGCTCGTGACCTGAGCATTCAGCGTATCCAGCGTCCGGATGACATGCTCCGGACGGCGGAACGTCGGCAGCGTTACCACCACCTCGACTTCATCGAAACGAAGCCCAGGAGTTTTAGCAATTACTTGTATATGACTAGGTAAATCAGACATAAACGCTACCGGATATTTCGAACTTCTATATTTGTTTATCCGCCACTATTGAAAAACATTTAAAGAAAAGTTCACCGCAGGACTATAAACACTGGCCAAAACTATCATAGAGCATACCGACCCGAAATGTTAAGGGTTTTAAGATGAATAATGCATTAGGAAAAGCTTGAGCGCGCACCATTATTTTTAATGCTGCCAGCGCGAAAATGATTGTTCAGGAGTTGAATTGCCGTCCCCTCACCTTGTTTTCGTGACATCGATTGTTCCGCACGGAGTACCGACCACCGGCTATGAAGTGGCAAACGCCGCCGTGGTCGACGGCTTGCGTCGTTCGGGAGCAAAGGTGACCGTTCTTGGCTTCACATGGCCGGGCGTGAAAGCCGATGCCGCGGATACTGTCGTTCTGGGCGAAGTCGAAGTACGGACCGAAGGCGCGGGTATCAAGCGCAAGATCGGCTGGGTGCTGAAATCCTTCCTGACCGGCCTCACGGTTTCCTCGGCGAAGCTGCGGGTGATACCAGCTGAGACACTGCGCGCGGCCATCGCCAAGATCGGCCCGTTCGATGCCTATGTGCTGAACGGCGTGACCTTGCCCGGTGCATTTGAAGACATCTTCAAGGACAAGCCCTCGCTGTTCGTGGCGCATAATGTGGAGTATCGCTCTGCGGAAGAAAACGCCGCCGACGCAGGAAGTTTCATCCAGAAATTCCTGTTCAGTCGCGAAGCCCATATTCTGAAGGGATTGGAAAGCCGTCTCATCGGGGATGCCCGCTTCGTCTTCACTTTTGCCGAGGATGACGGCCCGGCGCTCGGCCTCGGCCCTGATCGGTTTGCGACAATGCCGCTCGTCACGCCGGGCGGGACGCAGGCCGCGCAGCAACGCCCGATGAAATACGACCTTGCCCTGATCGGCACATGGACTTGGCACCCGAACCGCATCGGGCTCGAATGGTTCCTGCGCGAGGTAAAGCCGCATCTTCCAGACGATATTTCCATCGCGATTGCAGGCAACACGCCCGCCGATCTGATTGCTACATGGTCGGGTGTGAGGTCCGGCGTCGACTTCTTGGGCAAGGTGCCGGACGCGACTGAATTTGTCGAAAGCGGCGCGCTTGTACCGCTCATCAGCCGTGCGGGAACCGGCGTGCAGCTCAAGACCATCGAGACATTCGAACTGGGCATGCCAAGTGTCGCGACATCACATTCCGTGCGCGGTATCGGCAATATTCCGGCCAATTGCACCATTGCCGACAACCCGAAGGCATTCGCTGCGGCAATCGTCGAGCGCATTGAAAAGATAAGGTTGGGGGATCGCCAGAGACTGGACGGCAAAGCCTTTACAGGGTCACAAATCGAAGGCATGGACCGCGCAGTTGCCAGAGGTCTGCAAGCACTTCATGGCGAAGAGAAAAATACGGACCAGGCATGATGCATACCGAAAATGTCACTTACCGGAATATCCTTGGCGTGAAGGTCGCCTGTTTTGACTGGGACAGCGCCTTTGCCTTTTTCGAGAACCGCATCAATGAAGGCCGGTTCATGAAACAGGGTTGGCTCAATGCCAACAATTCCAACATTACAGATACCGACCCAGCTTACCGCACTGCATTGCAGGATTTCCTGATCCTGCCCGACGGTGTGGGCGTCGATATTGCAAGCAAGGTCGCCTATGGCAGCAAGTTCCCCGCCAATCTCAACGGAACGGACTTCATTCCGGGGCTTTTGCAGCATATGAAACGCCCGCTGAAGGTTGCACTTCTCGGTGGCGGTCCGGGCGTTGCCGCCGATACCGCGCAGCTCTTCATGCAGCAGATACCGCACCATGAATATCGCGTCATTTCCGACGGCTTCTTCAAGCCCGCCGATCTCGACAGCATTCTCGGTCAGCTCAAGGAATTTCATCCCGATATCCTGCTCGTCGCCATGGGCGTTCCGCGCCAGGAACTCTTCATCGACAAGCATATCACGGCGGAGCATTGCACGGTGGCGAGTGCGGTCGGCGCCTTGTTCGATCTGCATACAGGTCGTGTGCAACGCGCCCCGCACTGGGTGCGCAAGATCCAGATGGAATGGGTGCACCGGCTGCTACAGGAACCGCGACGGCTCGCAAAACGTTATCTCATCGGCAATCCCGTATTTCTGTGGCGCGTTGCCAAAGGCTGGATGAAGGGAGAGCCCCGGTGAAAACCGCAATCGTCACAGCCAGTTGGGATCAGGATTTCGAGCGCTGCAAGCTGCTTTGTGAAACAATAGACAAATATGTCAGCGGTTTCACGAAGCACTATATCCTTGTCGACAGCAAGGATGTTGCCCTGTTCCGCAAACTCGAAAGCACACAACGCGTCATCATCGACGAACGCGATCTGCTGCCCTCATGGCTCCACGCCTTCTGGGACCCGACCTATCTGTGGCGCAGGCGCGTTTGGCTCTCACTCAGAACCAAGCCGCTGCGCGGCTGGCATGTGCAACAGCTGCGCCGCATCGCACTTGCCGGTGCCGTGGAGGAAGACGGATTTCTCTATACGGATTCCGACACGGCTTTTCTGCGTCCTTTCGATTGCGGCACACTCTGGCACCACGAAAAGCTCCGGCTTTTCGTGCGCCCCAATGCGCTTGCAAATCCGGAATGGCCGGAGCATCCGGTCTGGGCGGCCAATGCGGCAAAGCTGCTCGGCATCAGGAAAGGAAAAAGCGGGCTGAACGACTATATCGGCCAGCTCGTCTCATGGCGGCGCGATAGCGTGATTTCCATGTGCAAAAGGATCGAAGCCCATACCGGACAACATTGGGTGGCAGCCCTTGGCAACATACGCCGCTTTTCCGAATGCTTCATCTATGGTCGCTATGTCGATGACGTCCTGCACGGCTCCGGTCATTACAGCGACACCCATGATCTGTGCCGGATGCAATGGTTCGCACCACCGCCGAGCGAAGAGGAATTCCGCACCTTCATCGCGGAAATGGAACCGCATCAGGTCGCCATAGGCATGCAGTCCTTCCTCGGTCTTTCGGTCGACGACATTCGGCGGATCATCGGAGCCTAGAGCATAATCCGACCGGAGTGAAACGAGGATCGATGAGATTATGCTTTGGAAAGAAAACTAAGAGCGGGTTCTCTTCGGATCATTGAAACCGCTATCTGCTTTTACGCATTTCCGAACGCAAAACCGGTTCCCACTTTTGCTGAAAACGCTTTAAACCCGCTTTGCCGGCAAACGAATGCTCGTATAGGTGAAAACCAGCGACAGCAGATAGAGCCCGGCGAATACGACATTGAGCCCGAGAATCCAGTCGTGGCTATCGACATAATTCACGAGCAGAAGCCAGACGAAGGATGCCTTGGCGACGGTCATCAGCACCATGCTCAATGTCCTCAGACCGGACTGGCCGCGCGCATAGAGAATTTCGGTCTGATACTCGATGAGGTTGCGAAAACCCGGTACGAGCAACACCAGCGGCAGCAGCCCGACAATCGGGGCAACGCTTGAACCGAGTGCGTTCGGGAAGATTTGCAGGAACACGACCATAGCGCCAAGACCTGCCACCGAGACGGCAAAGACTGCAAGTTCCAGCCCGGCGCGGATGCGCAAAGAGGACAACATGTCCGGCGTGCGCATAAGCTTTTGCACCAGCATCATGTTGAAGGACCGCACTGGCAAAGCTGTCAGATCGACAAGCCGCATGATGATCGCATAAAGACCCGCAGTCGCAGGCCCGCCAACGGTCAGCACAAGAAGCTTGTCGAGCTCAGCCTGAATATAGAACAGCAGTTCGGCCCCCATGACTGCAATCGCATCCGAAAGCCGCCGCATATAGAGAACCGGTTTGAAGCGGAGCCGGATAGACGGATAGAATTTCAGCGCCGTAAGCAGCGCAACGCCATTGGCCGCCGCATACCACCACGCCCAATGAGCAATGTCATGAACACTCGCCAGCCACATGAACAGGACAGCCGCCACAGCGCGCGTGGCTGTCCCGAAAATCACCAGCCCCGCCGATATGCCGAACCGGCGCAGGCCATTGTTGACGATGATGATGATTTCCGTCGAACGCCAGAGCAAGGCTTCCGCAAATACCACCACGGCAAAAGGCAGAAAAGAAATGTCGCGGCTGAAAAAGACGAAATAGACCAGCCAGGACGCCAGTGCGAACAGTGGCAGGGAAACCAGAAGAGCGACAAGAAAACCCGCTGTATAGATGCCGAGCAGGCGCGGCTTCACTGTCGATATGCGGTAAAGCGGCGAACTGAAGCCCAGAGAAACGATGCGTGACAGAACCACGCCTGTGCCCGATGCGGTGGCAAATATACCGAAATCACCGGTCGGCAGTGTGTTTGCAAGCGCAATGAAATAGACAAGCGAGACGACCAGCCTGCCAGCGGAGCCTGAAAACAGGGACAGGTAATCACGCACCATTCCGGCGTTATTGCCTGACAGTTTCCGGAGCGCTTTCGCTATCAACAGGGAGCCTCGCCTATCATAGTCTGGTGCATGTGCCTGTTCGTTGGAACGGAGGCATAATCGGGGTTTAGCTAAAAAGACTTAAACTCTTCTTTGCAAGCTCAAAGAGTAATCAAGCAAAAGCTAAAGTTGCAGATTCAGGGAATTGACACTTCACCTCGACATTATTTTAACGTTTTGTTTTCTATAAAAAATTACATTCGGCCTTGAGGTGCGAGCCAATCGGATTCCCGTTTGGCATGCGGAAGCCTTGGCTTATGAATTTCAAAGCAGCCGTTGGCGCCGGAAACGGTTGAGACGGCTTACAGACACGGACGATTTCGGCAATGAGCGATCACGAGGAGCGCAGAAAGGCGGGAGTTGAGAAACCTCTTCTCGCATTCTCCGACGCTCGCCCCGCTGGTCGTTTTGACAGCGAAACCGCACCACCCTGGACACCACCGGCGACGCCGGATGAACGCGCCGCGTTCTTTCGCCAGCACGATCATGCTGCGCAGGAAACACCAGAACCGGCGGAATCCGTTCTCGAAGAGGAACTGGATGAGGCCGATGTCGCCAAGCTGCAAAAGCGCGTCGCGCTGATCGAGGCGGAACTGGAACGCAAGGTTCAGGAACGCGAGCGCCGCAAAGTCACAGTCGAAACTCCCGTTCCAACGCCAGAGCCGACCCGCGCGCCGGCCCCGGAGCCGATCAAGCGCCAGCGCCCTGTCATTGACGGACCGGCACCTGATGCGGAATGGAAACCGCTGATCGATCCGCGCATCGCTATCGACGTGCTGCGGGGATCGCGCAAGCTACTGCTTGTCAGCACACTACTGGGTGGTGTGGTCGCCGCGCTCTATGCATTGTCCTTGCCGCAGATGTATGTCGCATCGACGGATATTCTGGTCGATCCGCGCAATATCAAGACCGTTGGAGACGAACTGACGCCAGGTCAGCTCCCGACCGATGCGTCACTTGCCGTTGCGGAAAGCCAGGCACGCATCATCGATTCCAGCAGTGTGTTGCTGAAAGTGATCGACAGGACCGAACTGACAAAAGACCCCGAATTCAACGGCACTCTGGTTCCGACCGGCATTGCCGGGCTGTTTGCACAGATCAGGGATATGCTGTCGCCCAAAAAGGCAAGCGACAGCCAGACACTGCAAACCCGCGTCTTGTACAATCTGCACAAGAGCATCGCCATCGGTCGCGACGCCAAGACCTTCATCTATTCAATCTCGGTGAAAACGCGTGATCCGCAGAAATCGGCATCGCTTGCGAACACGATCAGTTCCGTGTTCCAGAGCGAGCTTGCATCCGTGCAATCCGATGCTGCACGGCGCACTTCGGATGAATTGTCGAACCGTCTTGCCGATATGCGCGCCAATGTCGAACAGGCGGAGCGCGCAGCAGCTGATTTCCGCGCCTCACGCGATCTCGTCAATGTCGACGGCAAGCTGATCAGCGATAACGACCTGACCCGCCTCAACGACCAGTTGACCAACCAGCGCGCTGAAACAATGCGGCTTCAGGCCCGTGTGCAGGTGCTGAACAGCGCCACTTCCGACAGCGTGGTATCCGGTACCTTGCCGGAAGATTTGCGTTCCAACACGCTGACCGCGCTGCGCGCGCAATATGCGCAGGCGCGCCAGACGGCAAGCGGCCTGTCCACCCAGCTTGGGCCACGCCATCCGGCACTCATTCAGGCACAGTCGCAGGCAGGCACGGTCCTGAGCGACATCGATGCCGAATTGCGACGCATCCGCTCCTCGTTGCAGGTCGAGGTCGCCCGGTCCGCGCTGCAGGAAAAGGACCTCACTGCCCGCCTGGCGCAGCTAAAATCGCAACAGGCGAACAATAGCGGCGATCTGGTGAAGTTGCGTGAGCTTGAGCGCGAAGCCACAGCACGGCGCTCGGTCTACGAAGCCTTCCTCCTGCGCTCGCGCGAGACGAACGAACAGGAAGGTCTGAATACGGCCAATGTCAGGGTTTTGTCGGAAGCTCGCCCGCCGCTCGATCCGGCAGGCACATCGCGCAAGCTGATCGTCATTGCCGGGCTGATTGCAGGCTTCCTTGCAGGCCTTGCAATCACAGCCGTCCGCAACTTCGGACGGCTGCTGCGTCTATCTTAAAGCGCGTTTCGATCTGATTGGATCAGATCGGCGCTCTATCTCTTTGTTTTGACGCGCATCCCGAAAACCGTTTCACACTTTTCGGGATGCGCTCTAATTCACGCGGACTGCCGCAAAGAGGTCTCAACGCGCGGCACCTTGCGCCCGCTGGCACGCAGAATGCCGTGTGCCCCGTCAAGATGGCCCGGTTTCAGCTCAAGCGCCAGAAAGCGACGCTCTTCATAAGGGCCGGGCATGGCAAGCTCGCCGGTCTTTTCAGCAGTGAAGCCGAACCGCTCGTAGTATTCCGGATCACCGACAAGGATGATCGCGCCATGGCCGCGGTCTTTTGCTTCATCGATCGCACGACGCATCAACGCCGAACCGATACCGCAACCGGCAGCGGACGGATCGACCGCCAGCGGGCCGAGCAGCAAGGCAGGCACCGGAAAGCCGAAAGCATCGAGACCGGCATGGACATCCCACAGCCGCACAGTGCCTGCAAGCAATCCGTCTTCGCCAAGCGCCGCAAAAGCCAGACCGTCCGCAGGCAGGCGACCGCGACGCAGCTTTTCCGATGACTTCCGGCGACGGCCTTCACCCATCGCCCGATCCAGCAGCGATTCACGCGCAAGCACGTGCTCCAGCGTTTCGCCCGCTATTGTGAAAGCCGGAGCGACGATGGTTGCAGTATGTTCCTGAATTTCCAGAGTTACGTTCATGACATCTATCCCCGCAAAGCGGCAGCAGCACACCCCACCCAGCGCCTTGCAGCACTGGGCGGATTGAGAGGATCATTCGGGACTTTTGAAGATATGATCTAATCCGAAAATCGGTTCCCACTTTTCGGGATCATACCAAGTCTGAATGATCAGATGACGTAGGATCGGAGCGGTTCGAAGCCGTTGAACGCCACCGCCGAATAGGTGGTGGTGTATGCGCCCGTGCCTTCGATGAGGATTTCATCACCGATGGTCAGCGAGACCGGCAGCGGGTACGGCGTCTTTTCATAAAGTACGTCCGCACTGTCGCATGTCGGCCCAGCCAGCACGCATGGTTCGGTTTCGCTGCCGTCATGCGGGGTCACGATCTGATAGCGGATCGCCTCGTCCATGGTTTCGGCGAGACCGCCGAACTTGCCGATGTCGAGATAGACCCAGCGCACATTGTCGTTGTCTGCCTTGCGCGAGACCAGAACCACTTCGGTCTTGATCACGCCTGCATTGCCGACCATGCCGCGACCCGGTTCGATGATGGTTTCCGGGATACGGTTGCCGAAATGCTTGGACAGCGCATCGAAGATCGCCATGCCGTAGGCCTGAGCAGTCGGCACGTCCTTGAGGTAACGGGTCGGGAACCCGCCGCCCATATTGACCATGCGCAGGACAATGCCTTCGTCAGCCAGAGTGCGGAACACCGATGCTGCATCGCCAAGCGCGCGATCCCATGCGGAGAGGTCCGTCTGCTGCGAGCCGACGTGGAACGATACACCGTAGGAATCGAGACCGAGCGACTTTGCATGGCGCAGAACGTCGATGGCCATCGCAGGCACGCAACCGAACTTGCGCGACAGCGGCCATTCGGCGCCTTCACCATCCGTCAGCACGCGGCAGAACACGCGGCTGCCGGGAGCGGCGCGAGCAACCTTCTCGACTTCTTCAACGCAGTCGACCGCATAAAGGCGAATGCCCAGCTCGAAGGCGCGCGCAATATCGCGCTCCTTCTTGATGGTGTTGCCATAGGAGATGCGGGTTGGCGTTGCGCCGGCTTCCAGAGCCATTTCGATTTCAGCAACCGACGCAGTATCGAAGCACGAGCCGAGCGAAGCGAGCAGGCGCAGGATTTCCGGCGCAGGATTTGCCTTCACCGCATAGAAGATGCGCGAATAGGGCAAAGCCTTCTCGAAGCTCTGATAGTTGTCGCGCACGACGTCGGTGTCGACGACGAGGCAAGGACCGTCCGGACGGCGGGTGTTGAGGAAGTCGATGATACGCTGCGTTGCCATGGTCGTTCTCCCGCACGGCTTGATCTTGCCGTATTCTGGTGCGTAACCCCGAAAAGTTTCAGACTTTCGGAAAGGATTACGCAGAAAAGGACTTAGAGAATTTCGCAGGCCCTCTTTGGACCAAGAGAAACTCTAAGGACAAAGTGTGCATGAACGCATCCGCCGTGAGGCCAGCCTTTGGAGGTGCTGATGTCACGCGAAAACTCATGCGGCGATGGAACAACGCTAAACCCGCGTTACTCCGCTTTGTCTGCCTTGGATTGGAATTGGAGAACCGCATCCGCACTTCTGGCAATGAAGGTGTGCCTCTTCAGTAATTTCGGCTTTTGGACAGCCGAAAGACACTAGAAAGGCCCGCACCGTCGTTGCTTCAAGATGTCCTCGATCTGGCGGTTGGCCAACAGATCGACTGGAGCGGTTAGGTCCAGGTACCGTACCGAATTCCTCACCATTCGAGGATCGGCGGACACCCACAGGCACGTGCGACTTTGGGCAAGCGCGATATAAGCGCAAAGTCGTGTCCATTCAATGACAAAAATTCCTCCGGACGAATTTATTTTGGCAGGATCGCGTTGAACGGCGCGCTTGCCATTGTTCAATATAAGTGAAACATTCGCAGCTCAGACCTGCCTCGAAAGAGCGTAAATAGACCGTTAATTGCTGCATGTTGTGAACAATGGCCAGTTTCGATCCCTTCAACGCCATCATTGCAAAACCCGAGAAGTTACCCGTTCACACAACGGACGGACCGCTTAAAGGTGAACGGCTGGCCGTAAAAGACATTTATGACGTCGCCGGAATGGCGACCGGATGCGGGAATCCGCAGATCGAGGCCGAATCACCTCGCGCCGAAAGATCAGCTCCGGTGGTGAAGAAGCTCCTCGCCGCCGGTGCCGAATTTGTCGGCAAGGCGCAGACCGACGAGCTTGCCTTCTCCCTGATGGGCCAGAATTCGCATTTCCCCTATCCGATCAATCCGGCAGCACCGGACCGCGTTACCGGCGGCTCATCATCCGGTTCGGCAGCAGCAGTGGCGGGCAAACTCGCCGATATTGCGCTCGGCTCCGACACGGGCGGCTCCATTCGGGCACCTGCAAGCTTTTGCGGTCTCGTCGGCCTGCGCACCACCCATGGCCGCATTCCGCTCGAAGACATCATGCCGCTTGCGCCCTCGCTCGATACGATTGGATGGTTTGCACGCGATATCGACCTTTACGACCGCGTTGGCTCTATCCTGCTTGGCAACGACGCCCGAGAATTCAGGCTGACGCAACTTCTCTATATGCCGGTTCTGGAACAGCTTCTGCTCGGTCAGCAGGAAACAGACGCCTATCGCACCATGTTCGCCCAAGTGCGCCCGCACTTCTCGGGTCTCAAGGCGGCGAGCCAGCCGACGCTCTCGATAGACGAGCTCTATCTGGTCTTCCGCCACATACAAGGCGCGGAAGCCTGGGCGACACACGGCAGCTGGATTTCCTCCGGCGATCGCAAGCTCGGTCCCGGCGTCGCGGACCGTTTTGCCTTCGGTGCGGAAATCGCCGCTGATCTCGTTGCCAGCCAGCGTATGCGCCGGGCACAATTCACGCAGGAACTCGAACAGATCGTCGGCAATGATGCCGTGCTGGCGTTACCGACCGTACCGGGTGCAGCTCCGCTGGCAAAAGAGCCTTTCGAGACCTTGCAGGCCTATCGCGAACAGGCTTTGCGCCTGCTTTGCCTTTCGGTACTTTCCGGCCTGCCGCAGATCACATTACCTTTGGGACAGGTGCAGGGCGCACCTTTCGGCATCTCCTTCATCGGACCACGCGGCAGCGACCGGGCGCTGATCGGGCTGGCCAAAAACATCATCGGGAAGCGGGGCTAGACCATGGACACCCTCACACGTATGCGCGCCTTCATCGACGTGGTCGAGGCGGAAGGCTTTTCCGCCGCTGCGCGAAAAATCGGGCGCTCCAAGGCGCTTCTTTCCAAATATGTGCGGGAATTGGAGGACGAACTCGGCGCACGCCTTCTCAACCGTACCACGCGGCAATTTTCGCTGACCGAAGCCGGTCACACCTATTATCACCGAGCGGTGGAGATCATTCGCGAGATCGACGCGCTGCAGGATGCTGTCAGCGAAACCAGTTCTGACGCGCGCGGGCGTATCAAACTGTCGGCCCCGCGCACTTTTGCCGATGCCGTCATTGGGCAGTCGCTGATCGACTTTTGCCTCGCCCATCCGGACATTGTGCTCGATGTGCGGCTGGATGACCGTTTTGTCGATCTGGTGGAGGAAGGCTTCGATCTTGCGATCCGCATCACGCGTTTGCAGGACTCTTCCCTCATTGCCAAGCGCCTGTCGCCATTCCATTCCATCCTGTGCGGCGCGCCCGAACTCATCTCCCGCGTCGGCAAGCCCGAACGTCCGGAAGATCTGGCTGATCGGCCTTGCATCATCGACACCAATGCACGCTCGCGCAACAATTGGCATTTCCGCAATACGGATGGCTCGATGATGACAGTTCCCGTCAACGGTCCCATCGAGGTGAACAGTCCCGTCGCCACCAAGAATGCAGCACTCGCCGGGCTTGGCTTCTGCATGCTGCCCGCCTTCATCGCCGAAGAAGAAATCGAGCGCGGCAGGCTGGTTGCCTGTCTGGATGAATTCATCGTGAAGGATGGCGGCATCTATGCCGTCTATCCACATCGGCGCTATCTGCCGGCAAAAATCCGGGCATTGGTCGATTTTCTGACCCAATGGTTCAAGGAGCGGGAATAGAATGCATCCTGAAAAGTGTGAAACGGTCTTCGGGACTAAGATATACGATAAAGCAAATAGAACGTCGCACTTTCGCCGCCTTCGGGCATAAGCGTGGGAAAACTCTAACGGAAAGTTTTATGCTGGTTTCGTCGTCTTGGCTCAAAAGCAGGTTCGTTCGGTCTGCCGCAGCTGCGCTGCTGGCCGGTCTCGTGCCGACGGCTGCACTCGCTCACCCGCATGTCTTTGCCGACGCACGACTGGAACTGACCATAGCCCCCGATGGCACAGTGCAACAGCTTGCGCATGTCTGGCGTTTCGACGACGTTTTCTCCTCCACCGTCCTGATGGAATTCGACAAGAATGGCGATCTGCAGCTCGACAAGAATGAATTGATCGACCTCGGCCATGTCATCAACGGCTCGATTGCCGAGTTCAAGTATTTCCAGACCGTTCTGGACGATGGCAAGGACGTGAAAATGGCGAGGCCGACCGACCTCGCAGCAGATTTCACGGACAATCGCCTGCTCATCATCTTTACGAGCAAGCCTGAAAAGCCGTTGAAACTCGCCCCCGGCCACAAGGTCAGCTTCGGCGTCTACGACCCGACTTTCTATACTGCCATCGATTACATGAACGACAGCGATCTGGTTGTGAAAGGCCTGCCCGCAGGCTGCACCTCCAAGGTCGTGCGCCCCAATCCGGATGAAGCGCTCGCCCAGAATCAGGCGACACTGACCGATGCCTTCTTCAACGATCCGGCAGGCACGGACATGTCGAAAATATTCGCGACCCGTCTTGAGATAGACTGCGAACCGAAAGGAAAGACAGGCTGATGAGAAAACCGGCTACCTTTATTCTAACCCTCTGCCTTACGATGATCGTTGCGCAGGCCTATGCGCAGTCATCGCTCGGCATTGGTGCGAATGAGGTGGCGATGAAGCCAACCGGGCCTTTCGCGCACATCATTCTCTGGATGAACGAACAGCAGCGCTCGTTTTATCTCGCCATGACCAATGCGTTGAAAGCCATGCGTGAAGATCCTTGGCAGGCTTCGGTTCTGGTCGGACTTTCCTTCGTCTATGGCATTTTTCATGCGGCAGGGCCCGGCCATGGCAAGGCGGTCATCTCGTCCTACATGATCGCCAACGAAACGGCGCTGCGGCGCGGCATCTTCCTGTCGTTCATTTCGTCGCTTTTGCAGGCCATCATGGCCATCGCCGTGGTCGGCCTCGCATGGTTCCTGCTGCGTGGCACCGGCATTTCCATGAATCAGACCGCGCGCTACATGGAAATTGCAAGTTTTGCGCTTGTCCTGTTCTTCGGCCTTTGGCTTCTGGCGCGCAAACTACCGCTACTTTTCAAGAAGCAAGACGATGCAAGCCCCAGCCCGGCCTCGTCGCTTTTTGCCACAGCACCCGAACCGGCAATGGCTTCCGGTCCGGCATGGCAGGGCAGTATTTCGCAGACCACACGCGCGGCGGCTGCCACAAGCACGGTAAAGCTCAACTACAAACCCGCAACCGCTACTGCATCGGATCATATCTTCATTGGCGAGGGCGATGTGTGCGCCGCGTGCGGTAACGCCCATATTGCCGATCCGTCGACGCTCGGCGACGACTTCAACTGGAAATCGGCGTGGTCGGCGATTTTCTCGGTGGGCCTGCGTCCCTGTTCGGGTGCGCTGATCGTGCTGACTTTCGCGCTTTTGAATGGTCTGATGGTCGGCGGACTGCTCTCAGTCTTCGCCATGGCGTTCGGCACATTCATCACCGTGGCTGTTCTTGCCACGCTGGCTGTCACGGCAAAAAACACGGCCCTGCGATTTGCAGGCAGCAATGCCATGTCCGGACGGCTGAAGGCGGCAATCGAAGTTGCCGCCGCCCTGTTCATCGCGCTGACAGGTGCGCTTTTGCTCAGCGCTTCGCTGGTTGGTTAATCCTTGTTCTGGCGGCGCGAGCGCAGCCAAAAAATGGCGAAGAAGCCCAGAACGAAAACAATCGGGAAAATGATCGCCGCGATTTGCGAGCGCTCGCCCAGTGCCAGCATGATGCTGGGCACGAAATAGGCAAGCACCCCGAAGCCGATCAGGATGATGGCGGCAGCAATTGCCGGATTGCTCTTCTTACGCTCAGCCAAGATCACGAAACTCCTCCAGCTTCTTCTTCTGCTGACCGTCACTATCAAAGTTTTCCGGCGCAAGCCATGCCTGATAGGCTTTCTTCAAGGCAGGCCACTCGCTGTCGAGAATGGAAAACCATGCCGTATCGCGGTTCTTGCCTTTCGCCACCATATGCTGACGGAAAATCCCCTCGAACGAAAAGCCGAAGCGCTCCGCGGCCCGCTTGGACGGCAGATTGTCGTTGTTGCACTTCCATTCGTAGCGACGATAGCCAAGCTCGTCGAAAATATACTGCATGAACAGGAATTGTGCTTCGGTGGCGGCGGACTTGCGCGAAATCAATGGTCCCCAATAGATGTTGCCGATTTCAATCGCGCCGTGAGCGGAATCGATGCGCATCAGGGTCTGGCGTCCGGCGACCTTGCCGCTGGCCTTATCGATGACGGCGAAAAACTGCGGGTCTTCGCTTTTCGCCACCTTTTCCAGCCAGGGCTCGAATTCTTCGCGGGTTGCGGGCGGAAACTCGAACAGCCACGTAAAGCGCTGATCCGCGTCGGTGACCGACGAAGCGGCGAAAAGTTCGTCCCCATGCTTCTTCGGGTCCAGCGGCTCCAGCCGCACATAACGGCCTTCAAGCACTTTGCGTTCCGGTTTGGGGCGTGGCGTCCAGTTCTGCAAATCAGTCATGCCTATTCTCCCGTTCGACAAAGACAGGAGCATAAAAGAAGCGGGCCGAAAACCGGATTATTGTCCCCGCGTCATTTTTCCCGAATAGCCGCCCGATCCACCGAAACCGCCTTCACCAGCGCGACCACATGATCACCCGATTGCAGCGCCAGTTCGTCAACCGAGCGCCGCGTCAGCCGTGCACCGAGACGACGGCCTTGGAAGTCCAGCGAGACATAGGCATTCGGGCCATCATCCGCCGTAATGGCAGTGACGGTCACCGGCAGCACATTGCGGATGCTGATCGCTTCCGGCACCTTGCGTGCGATGGAGACGTCGCGCGCACGCACGCGCAGCCGCACATGCATATTCTGTTTCAGCCCCGCATCGCTGAGCTGGAACGACGCGCCGCCGAGATCGATTTCCGCCAATTTGTAGCGCTCGTCGTAAGACGAAACCAGCCCTTCCAGCAGCACACCGCCACTCTCGCCTTCTGCATTGATCAGTGGAAAGACATCCGTCGCCGTACCGCTTGCGGTCACCTTACCGCCAGACAGAAGCACGATTTCGTCGGCAAGCCGCGCAACCTCATCGATTTCATGGCTCACATAGACAATCGGCACATGGCTTTCATCGCGAAGACGCTCGATAAAGGGCAGAATTTCCTGCCGGCGCGCATGGTCGAGTGAAGAAAGCGGCTCGTCCAGCAAAAGAAGTGCGGGATCAGACAACAGCGCGCGACCAATGGCGACACGCTGGCGCTCGCCACCTGAAAGTGTGGACGGTCGCCTGTCGAGAAGATCATCAATGCCGAGCAGCGCCACCACCTCGTCAAAGCTCCGCGTCGCCTGCCTGTGCCCGGCCCAACGCGCATAAGTCAGGTTCCGCTTCACGCTCATATGCGGAAACAACCGCGCTTCCTGAAACACATAGCCGATGCGGCGCTTTTCCGGCGGAAGATTGACACCCTTTTCGGCATCGAACAGTGTGAAGTCACCCACGGCAATGCGTCCGCTCTCCGGACGGAGTGTTCCGGCAATCATTTTCAGAAGCGTCGTCTTGCCGGCGCCCGAATGGCCAAACAATGCAGTCACGCCCCAGTCGGCGGCGAAATCAGCCTCGACAGGAAACCTGCCATTGCGCCCTTTGATCGAGACAGCAAGCCCGCTCATTTTGTCGCTCCCGCAAGCCTGCGCTGCAACCACTCGGAAAGGACCACGGCGGCAATTGAGATAGCTGCAGATATGGCAATCAAACGGAATGCTTCGGCATCACCCGTTGGCGTCTGCATCAGGGCATAAATGGCAAGCGAAAGGGTCTGCGTTTCGCCGGGAATGTTGGATACGAATGTGATCGTAGCGCCAAACTCACCCAGAGCCTTGGCAAAACCAAGCACTGCGCCTGCAAGCACACCGGGCAGCAAAGGCGGCAGAATGACCGTGAAGAAGGCCGTGACCCGGTTCGCGCCAAGCGTGCGCGCCGCTTCCTCTAGCCCGCGATCAAGCCCCTCTATCGAAAGCCGGATCGGACGGACGAGCAACGGAAACGCCATGACACCGGCGGCAAGTGCGGCGCCCGTCCAGCGAAAGGCAAAGGAAAGACCGAACAATTCCTGCAGAGGCGCTCCCAGAACACCCCGCGCGCCAAACAGGATTAAAAGCAGATAGCCCGTCACCACCGGCGGCAGGACCAGCGGCATGGTGACGATAGCCTGCGCCAGAGACTTGCCCGGAAAATTGAACCGGGCAAGAATCCAGGCGACGATAAAGGCAACTGGCAGCGCAACAATGATGGCTATTCCGGCAACCCGGAGCGACAGAGACACAATCTGCCAGACATTACTCTCAATCATCTTTGGCCATCATTATTCAGCAGCCTCCGCAGCTCCCACGAAGCCCTTGTCCTTGATGATCGCCTGACCGGCATCGCTTTCAAGGAAAGCCAAGAAAGCCTTGGCGGCATCGGTTTCGTTCTTCGCAACAAGTGCCGCCGGGTAAAGGATCGGGGCGTGGCTGCTAGCAGGGAAGCGATAGGCTTCGACCAGTTCTGGTGCCGCGGCACGGTCCGACGCGTAGACGATGGCCGCCTTCACTTCCGCGCGGCTGACATATTGCAGCGCAACGCGAACATTCTCGGCAAACACGCCATTCTTCTCGACGTCTTTCCAAATGTTGAGCTTTTCAAGCGCTGCCTTGCCGTATTTGCCTGCCGGGACATTCGACGGGTCACCCATGGCAAAACGACCGGCGCTCAAAAGCTCCTTGGCGTCACCCTTCGGCGTGTCTTTCTGCGTTGCAATCACCAGCGCATTGCCAGCGATCACCTTGCGTGAAGCCTTGTCGATGGCATCGGCCTTTTCGACATAATCCATCCAGTCGAGATCGGCGGAAATGAAAATCTGCGCCGGAGCGCCCTGCTCGATCTGCTTGGCCAGAACCGACGAAGATGCAAACGACGCGACCACTTCGGTACCGTCCTTGGCCTTCATCTGCTTGGCAGCTTCTTCGATAACGTCTTTCATGCTGGCGGCAGCGAAAACAGTCACCTTCTCGGCAGCATGGGCAACCGAGGCGGCGCCCGCAGCAACGGTGATGAGAAATGCGGCGATCAGTTTCTTCATGAGTATCCTCCATATTGCCTGCGACGACAGGCAAACCATCATCCGCCGGAAAACCGGCGCTGTTTCTGTATGAGCATTGGAGATTTCCTATGCCCCGACTTGCGATGATGGGTGTGATGGAGGCAAACGCGACCCGGATGCCGTCAAACCCTTGATGCACGGGCGTCCATGCAAAAGCCGCCCAAATTCCGTAACGAATTCAGATCGTTCCGGAACCAGAGCCACCATAATGGGATGAAATCTGTTTGACCAGCCCTATGGGGAGCATGCGGCAATAGAGCATTGCCGCAAATTGCGTCAACTGCCGATGTGCTTGTGCGCCCCGCGCATTTCGGCGAGCTTCACCTGCTTCTGGCGTTCTGCGTAGCGGGCGCGATCTTCCGGCGTGCGCTCGTCATAACAACCGGCACAGGAAACGCCTTCCTTGAAAAACTGCGAAAGCTTGTCCTCCGGCGAAATCGGGCGGCGGCAAGCGCGGCACAGTTCGACATCGCTTTCAGCAAGGCCATGGCCCACGGCCACGCGCTCGTCGAACACGAAGCACTCGCCGTTCCACATGCTGTCTTCACGCGGAACTTCCTCAAGATACTTCAGGATACCGCCCTTCAGATGAAAGACATCGTCGAAGCCCAGCCCCTTGACGAAGGCCGTTGCCTTTTCGCAGCGAATACCGCCTGTGCAGAACATGGCGATCTTCTTGCCTTCCAGCTTGTCGCGGTTCTGCTCGACCCATTCGGGGAACTCGCGAAAAGTCTTGGTCTGCGGATCAAGCGCCCCTTCGAATGTGCCGATGGCATATTCATAATCGTTGCGCGTATCGACCACGACGGTGTTTTCATCGGCGATGAGTGCGTTCCAGTCCCGCGGCGCGATATAGGTGCCGACGCTTTTCAGAGGATCGATACCATCGACACCCATGGTGACGATCTCACGCTTCAGTCGCACCTTCATGCGATGGAACGGCATTTCGGTCGCATGGGAATATTTGAGCTCCGGGTCAGCCAGACCGGGGATAGCCGTGATGTGCTGCACCAGCCTTTCAATTGCCTGGGGTGTGCCTGCAACCGTCCCGTTGATGCCTTCCGCCGCCAGAAGCAGCGTTCCCTTGATGCCATTAGAGCAGCAAAGCTTGGCAAGCGGCTCGCGCAGGCTTTCATATTGCGGGAGCGGCGCAAAGCAATAAAGGGCGGCAACGGTGAAAGGCAAATTGCTCATCGGTTCTATCTTCTTTGAAAACTATCCCGCAACTAATCCCCACAAACGGCGAATTCAAGTCAACTTTATCCTCATGCGACCAAGACGCCTCAAAATCCGCCTCGAAGACCACTTTTCGAGGAGAGAGATATGTTCGACAGCCAGACAATTGCAGCCCTGACGACAATGGCAGATGAGACGGAGATCAACCCGGCGGCTTTGCTGGCAATTGCGGAAGTGGAAAGCGGCGGGCAGGCGCTATTCGATATCAGCGGAGGCAAGGAACCGGCCATCCGGTTCGAAGGACATTATTTTGACCGCAGGCTGTCCGGTCGTCTGCGCGACTATGCGAGGAGCAACGGCCTGTCCGCCCCAGTCGCAGGCCAGATACGCAATCCGAAATCGCAAACCGCGCGCTGGCTTCTGCTTGAACGTGCGATGGGCTTGAGCAAAAAGGCAGCGCTTGAATCCACCTCTTGGGGGCTGGGGCAGGTTATGGGTGCGCATTGGGAATGGCTTGGCTATGCCACCGTCGATGAACTTGTGGCGGAAGCACGCGGATCGGTTGCTGGTCAGGCGCGCTTGATGTTGCGCTTCATCGAAAAGGCAGAGCTTCTCGAAGTGCTGAAAGTCCGTAACTGGCGCGAGTTCGCCCGACGCTATAACGGTCCGGCTTTCGCCCGCAACGAATATGACAAACGCATGGCCGAAGCCTATCAGCACTGGCAAAAGCAGCTTGAGAACTTTAAAAGAGCCGCATGAATGCGGCTCCTTCAGTAGTGGACAAATTGCCGAAGGGGACTTAGAGCAGTTCCTGTTTTAACGGAAACCGTTGGAACCGCTCTAATCGTTCATTTTAACGCATTATCCGACGCAAAACCGTTTCACACTTTTGCTGGAAATGCTTTAAATCGATTTATCCACTCAAACAGCCGAGCAAGCCGATGTCCCAGAAAACCGATCTTCTCGCCCCCATCATGACAGGCCAGCCGGTCATTCCGGTTCTGTTGATCGACAAGGTGGAACATGCTGTTCCGCTGGCACGCGCGCTTGCCAAAGGCGGATTGCCCGCAATCGAAATCACCCTGCGGACGGCTGCGGCACTTGATGCCATCCGCGCGGTCGCGTCGGAAGTGCCGGAAGCAATCGTCGGTGCCGGGACGATCCTCAATGCCAAACAATATGAGGATGCAGCGAAGGCTGGTTCGCGCTTCATCGTCAGCCCCGGCGCAACGAAATACATCGTCGCTGCCGCCAATGACAGCGACGTGCCACTTCTGCCCGCCGCCATCACACCGAGCGAAATGCTGGCGCTCCGCGAGGAAGGCTATACCCATCTGAAATTCTTCCCCGCTGAACAGGCTGGCGGCGCATCGTTCCTGAAGGCGCTGTCCTCTCCGCTGGCCGGAACCTTCTTCTGCCCGACAGGCGGCATCAGCCTTGCAAACGCCAGGAATTACCTGTCGCTGCCGAACGTCGTCTGCGTCGGCGGCTCCTGGGTTGCACCGAAAGAACTCGTCGAGGCTGGCGACTGGGATGCAATCACCGACCTTGCAAGTGAAGCAGCTGATCTGAAAAGCTGAGTAAGCTCATATGGGATGTAAAAAGGGGCCTCGAAGGCCCCTTTTCTTTTGGTTTGTCGTCGTTTGGATGGCGATCAGTTGGTTTCCGTGAACTTGGCCACAGTCAGGAAGGTAACGGCATTGCCGCTGAACTGGTTGGCGCGTTCGGTCGGCAGATTGCCACGCTGGAAACCTGCCGTGTAGACCATGGCCGGTGCGGAGCGCATCGCATCGTTGCGGAGAACCGGATTGGTCACCGGTATGGCGCTCGACACCGATTCCGTCGACATGGCGACTTCTGAAGTTGGCATCACCGCAGGCTGGACAACTGCACGCGGTTTGGACTGGGCCTTGGCTACATAACGCCCGCCCTTCGCGGTGGTACGAACACCAGTTTCTGCTGCCTTGCCAATCGCTGCGACCTGTTTATGGACTGCCGCAGAAGCAGTGGCTGTCGGCTTTGCCGGTGCCGTGCGGGCAACCGACGCTGTCTGCACAGCTGCTGGAGCCTGTTTTGGCGCAGCGTTTGCAACCGGCTTGCTGTCGTAATAATCGTCAGAAGGCGGTGCGATCAGTTCGCCGATCTCATCCCTCTTGGAAAGCAGGGCAAGCTGCGTGTTGGCACGCGGCGCTTCCTTCGGCAGCGGGAACGCTGCCGTTTCGCCCGGCTGCGGCACAGCCGCATTGCCTGCATCGGCAAGCTGTGTCGGTTCGGCCTGCTGGCTATTGACCAGCGCGGCAATCGCATCCTGACCGTTTGTGGCAGGGTTTTCACCCGGACGCGTCGGACGCGCTGACGGCACCACCGCAGCTGCAAGCTGCATATTATCCGTTTCAAGCTGCGGGCGAGCCGACGGAATTGGCACAAAACCATTCATCAGCGGCGAAGGCGTGCCAGCATCGGCAACCTGAACCGTATTCGCATCCACGGCGGCACGGGCGGCAGCTGCCGCGTCGGCGGCAGGCTCCGCTGCGGCGAGCGCGACGGCATCCTGTGGCGCCATTGCGGGTTTGCGAGCCGGGATAGGAACGTTTAGTGCGGCGACCGGGACTTCGGCTGCGGCCTGTGCCTGTGCATCAAGGCCCGTTTCCGGACGCGGTGCCTGTACCGGAAGCGGAGCATCGCGGGCAGGCAGAGCAGCAACCATAGTTTCACGCGGCTGCTGGACCGGCTCTTCCGGAACCGCCGCCGGAGCCTGACGCGCAGGCGCGGCGCGAGCCGGCCGTGCCGTCGCCGGCGGGGCGCTCACATCACCAGTGTCTTCTTCTTCGTCGGCACCGCCGCCAAACAGCGCACCGAACAGGCTCTTGCTGCGACGCGGCGCGGAATTGCTGGCCATCAAGATCTCGCCGCCACCGGCCTTGCGCTTCTCGATCATGGCCAATGCCTGCTCATAGCCCGGCAACGGCTTGCCGTCTGCGGGAAGGTGAGCGGTCTTGCCGTCCGGGAAGAGTGCGAGCAGTTCGCGGCGGCTCATGCGCGGCCAGGAGCGAACATTGCCAACATCCATGTGGACGAATGGCGAGCCGGAACGCGGATAATAGCCAACGCCACCAATCTGATAGCGCATGCCGATGCCGCGCAATTTTGCCAGAGGTACGCCGGGAATATAGAAGTCCATCGCCCGGCCGAGCATATGCTGGCTCTTCTTGGCAACGCCGGTCTTCGCGGAACGCGAGCGCAGCATGGCATTGGTGGCCGGTGAACGATAAGCGGAAACGACGGTGATATACTGGCTCGACCCAGTAGAGCGATAGACCTGCCAGACCAGATCGAACAGGCGCGGGTCCATCTTGGTCGGCTCGTTGCGGCGCCAGTCTCGCAGGAAAACGTTCAGCTTCTTCAAACCTTGGGCGTCAAAGCGACCGTTTCTCTTGAAGACGATTTCCGCTTTTTCACCGGTGTGAACGTAATAAAGCTTGAGAGAGCGGGTTTCAGCCGAAGCCTGCGAAGGAGACAGCGCCATGAGAACCGCAGCAGCGGCAAGGGCAGACGGAACGGACATAGATGCCTTCATCCCGGTCCAAACCTTCGCAAAGCGCGCTTTAATGGTCGATATGCTGTTCATCGAATCGTATCGCCTTACCGTTTTTCCGCCCCAGAAGCATTCTCCAGGCATCCCTCGGGACTTTCTTTGTGGTGCCACAAAAAGCCTGCGTCCCAGTTCCGCTCGAGCTCCGATTGTCGGATTTAATGGTTAATGGACGCTTAGTGAACAACAAATGAGGAAACACCATGGCAAAAAAGCCACACAGGCGCATCTATTTTTGTCATGGTTAAAAAATTATTAACAGTCTTTAATCGGCAACAGTACCTGCCAGGCGTGACAGCCAATCTATTATAAATGACTAAAATTCAATTGGTTACGCAGAGTTTCATCAACTGGCAGCACGGTTGAAAGGGGTCGTTTCCCCCTCCTCATCGGCACCCGGTCCCTTGCCGGAAATCGACGTCACATCGATGCCATATTCCTTCAGCTTCCGGTAAAGTGTGGTTCTTCCAATGCCCAAACGACGGGCAACTTCACTGATTTGCCCGTCATAATGAGCAATCGCGAACCGGATCATTTCTTCTTCGGCTGCGGCAAGCGTGCGCACCTCGCCTGCCCCATCGATCCCGCTGAACAAGCCCGACTGACCACTCACCGTCGGATCGTGATCGACAAGGTTGAACCGAACCGATTGCTGCACTGCCCTTGCAGCCTCTGCCCCCGCACCGATCTGTGCGAAATCAGCTGCCGTCAGTTCGCCAGTCTCGCAGAGAAGGACGGCACGATAAACGGCATTTTTCAGCTCCCGCACATTGCCGGGCCAATGATAGGTCTTCAGCTTTTCCAACGCATGGGTCGTGATGCCGGTGATATGCCCCATCCGTTCTTCGCTGACATAGCGCATCATGAACTGATGCAGCAGGATCGGAATATCTTCCAGACGGTTGCGCAACGACGGCATAGCAATGGCAAAGGAGCCGAGCAGATGGTAAAGCCCTGCATGGAAGCGCCCCATATGGACAAGATCGGCCAGAGGGCGGCTGTTCGATGCCATGATGCGGGCGTTGGACAACGTGCGCTCGCCTCCGCCGCCGGCCTCAAACTGGCCGGACTGCATGGCGGCAAAAAGCTTGATTTGCGTGTGGCGTGGCAGCGCACCCACCTCATCCAGAAAGAGCGTCCCACCATCGGCTTCCACGAGTTTTCCGAGGCTGCGGATGACATCATCCTCGCGGCGGTCGCGCCGTGCAGTCGAAACGCCGAAGAAAACTTCGTCGGCATTGTCGACGGTCAAGGTGCGGCAATCAACGGCCACGAAAGGGCCACGCCAGCGGGCACCGCCGCTGCAAATAGCGCGCGCCAGTGTTTCCTTGCCGCTGCCGGGCTCTCCTTCGATCAGAAGCGGTGCATCCAGCGCCGAGGCACGACGTGCCAGAATGCTGACCCGCTCCATTTCCGGGCTTTTGATCGCCATGTCGGAAAGTGTCAGATGAGCTTTCAGGGATGAGCGGGCGCGGCGGATTTCCTGCGTCAGCGCATCGATCTTCAGAACATTGGAAACCGAAACCTGCACACGCTCGAAGGCGACCGGCTTGGTCACAAAATCGACCGCGCCCATTTTCATTGCCTGCAGAACCGGCTGGAGATCATCATTCTGAACAAGAACGATAACGGGAACATTATTTCCAGCTTCGCGCATCCGGCGCAAAACGGTCAGGCCATCCATGTCCGGCATCGATAGATCAAGCAGCATCAGGACGATGTCCTTACGCTGGCTTACAAAGCCGAGTGCGCTTGCTCCACCGTCAGCAAGAATGGTCCGATAGCCCATGCGCATGACTATCGCTTCAAGATTGCGCCGATGAATCGGATCGTCATCCGCTATGAGTATGCGCGTGGCCATTAACAGCTATCATCAACCTATGGAGTTCCCACGCCCAAAATACTTAAACAGTTTAAATGTCTCATATTCCAGGCGCGTTATTTGGAGGCAAGCCTTCGTCGAATGCAAGGTACTAAATGTACCTGAACGTCCCATTCACAAAAATTGTATCCTGAATCCACTCCCCGATTCAGGTATTTGCTTTTCTGCAATCCACCGCGGGACAGGCCATCACAAAATTTCGAGGCGCTTTTCCCACCTCTTGGCGATCCTGGCAAGACATGCGAGAAGAGGCCTAGTAGAGCGGTTCCGGTTAACGCGGAATCGTGGAACCGCTCTATCTCTTTGTTTGTACGCATTATCCGACGAAAAACCGTTTCGCACTTTTTCTGGAAATGCTCTTGGAGAATGTTCATGACCCGCTTTTCAGAATCCGTTTCCTTCAACAAGGTTTTGCACGCACCGGCCAGTGATACGGTTGCTGCCGAAACGACTGACCTCGGCAACCTGCCGGAATGGAATCTGGGCGATCTTTATCCGTCTGCGGACAGCGCAGAACTGAAAAACGATATCGAAAAGGCTATGAAGGACGCTGCAGCCTTCGAGAAACGCTGGAAAGGCAAGCTCGGCGACGAAGCAGCCAAGGCCAATGGCGGTAATTTTGTCGATGCAATCAAGGAATTCGAGGCTCTGGACGAACTGATGGGCCGTATCGGCTCCTTCGCGGGCCTCTACTATTATGGCGACACGTCCGACCCGAAGCGCATGAAGCTTTTCGGTGATGTGCAGCAAAAGCTGACCGACGCCAGCACCCATCTCATTTTCTTCGGCCTTGAATTGAACCGCATCGAGGATGCAGTTCTCGAAAAGGCGATGAGCGATAACGAAGCCATTGGCCATTATCGCCCATGGCTGACCGATCTGCGCATGGACAAGCCATATCAGCTCGATGACAAGCTGGAGCAGCTCTTCCATGAAAAGTCGATTACCGGCTACAGCGCCTGGAACCGGCTGTTCGATGAAACGATGTCAGGGCTTCGCTTTGAAATCGATGGCAAGGAACTCAGCATCGAGCCGACGCTGAACATGCTTCAGGACGCCGATGGGGCCGTGCGTAAAAAAGCCTCCGATGCACTGGCAAAGACTTTTGCCGCCAATCTGCGCACATTCACACTGATCACCAACACGCTCGCCAAAGACAAGGAAATCTCCGATCGCTGGCGCGGTTTTCAGGATATTGCCGACAGCCGCCACCTTGCCAACCGCGTCGAGCGGGAAGTGGTAGACGCACTCGCCAAGGCGGTGGAAGACGCCTATCCACGCCTTTCGCACCGTTATTATGCCCTGAAAGCCAAATGGCTCGGCCTCGAAAAGCTTGAAAACTGGGATCGCAACGCGCCGCTGCCGGAAACGCCGCAGGCGCTCATTCCTTGGGATGAAGCGCGTGAAACCGTACTTTCCGCCTATGGAAATTTCGCACCGGAAATGGCCGAGATTGCGAAGAAATTCTTCGACAGGAACTGGATCGACGCGCCGGTCCGCCCCGGTAAGGCACCGGGTGCCTTTGCACATCCGACCGTTCCGTCTGCGCATCCTTACGTGCTTCTCAATTATATGGGCAAACCGCGCGATGTGATGACGCTGGCACATGAGCTGGGCCATGGCGTGCATCAGGTTCTGGCGGGTGGTCAGGGCGCTCTGATGGCCTCAACGCCACTGACGCTTGCTGAAACCGCATCCGTGTTCGGCGAAATGCTGACCTTCCGTTCGCTTCTGGAGCGCACGAAAGACAAGCGCGAGCGCAAGGCCATGCTGGCGCAGAAGGCCGAGGATATGATCAACACGGTCGTGCGCCAGATAGCCTTCTACCAGTTCGAACGTCGCGTCCACACCGAGCGCCGCGAAGGCGAACTGACCGCAGAACGCATCGGCGAAATCTGGATGGATGTGCAGCGCGAAAGCCTTGGCGATGCCGTCAATCTCAATCCGGGTTACGAGACCTTCTGGACCTATATCCCGCACTTCATCCATTCGCCGTTCTATGTCTATGCCTATGCTTTCGGCGATTGTCTGGTGAACTCGCTTTATGCGGTCTACCAGAACTCGGAAAAGGGCTTCCAGCAGAAATATTTCGACATGCTGAAGGCTGGCGGCACCAAGCACCACAAGGAATTGCTTGCGCCGTTCGGTCTGGATGCAAGCGATCCGGCTTTCTGGAGCAAGGGCCTGTCGGTGATCGAAGGCATCATCGACGAGCTTGAAGCCATGGAAGACTGAGCACTTGCGTGACTCACCAAAGCAATAAGCCGCTTATCCTGTTCCGGGATGACAAGGCGGGCCGCGATGTGCTTTTCACGGCCCCCTCATCGATCATTCGCGCCGACACACCGGATGAATTTGAACCCGCATGGGATGCGATGCAGGCGGCCCATAATGCCGGAAAATGGCTTGCGGGTTATCTATCCTATGAAGCCGGCTATCTTCTCGAGCCCAAGCTGAAGCCGTTGCTGCCAGAGGGACGCAATGCCCCGCTTCTCTGCTTCGGCGTGTTCGATGGCCCTTCCGACCAGTCTATGCACGGCCGCGGCGAAGACAATGCCACCTTTCTGCGCGATCCGGTCGCGCAATGGTCGTTTGACGACTATGCGCCCCGCTTCGAACGCTTGCACCAGCACTTGCGCGAAGGCGATTGCTATCAGGGCAACCTCACCTTTCCGATCCATGCGGAATGGGACGGCGATCCGCTGATCCTGTTCAACATGCTCGCAAAACGTCAGCCGGTTCGCTACGCGACCTATTGCGATCTTGGTGGACCGGTTGTCCTGTCGCGCTCGCCGGAACTTTTCTTTGAAGTCGACGGCGACGGGTGGATTGAAACCCATCCGATGAAAGGCACCATGCCCCGCGGTGCGACGCCTGAAGAAGACGAGCAGAACCGCCAGTTTCTGCTGAACGACCCGAAGAATCAGGCCGAAAACCGCATGATCGTTGATCTGCTTCGCAACGACATTTCGCTTGTCAGCGAAGTAGGATCGCTCGATGTGCCGGAACTCTTCCGCATCGAAACCTATCCCACCGTCCACCAGATGATCAGCCGCGTGCGGGCCAGACTGAAAGAAAACCTGCCATTGCGCACGCTCTTTGCAGCCCTTTTTCCATGCGGCTCGATCACCGGCGCACCAAAGATCAGCGCCATGGAAATCCTGCGTAAACTGGAGGCCGGGCCGCGCGACATTTATTGCGGCTCGCTCGGCTGGATCGAGCCAAGCGGGCGGATGCGTTTCAACGTTGCCATTCGCACGATCTCGCTTCTCGATGAAAATCGTGCGATCTTCAACGTCGGGGGTGGCGTGGTCTTCGATTCCACGGCGCAAGCGGAGTACGAGGAATGTCTTCTGAAAGCACGGTTCGCGGCACTGTCGAGCCACACGGGGCGCAAGCTGTGATCATGGAGCCGGATTATCAGCTGATCGAAACCATGCGCTGGGAACCGCTCTCGGGCGTTTTACGCTTCGATTTGCATATGGCGCGTCTCGAAAATTCCGCCCGTGAACTCGGTTTTTCCTGCAATATGGAAGCTGTCCGGCAGAAGGTTTCAGAAAGCGGAACCGGTGAGCAGGCCCTGAAGGTGCGGCTGACACTTGCGCCCGATGGCGTGACCACTGTCTCGACCATACCTTTTGAGCCACTCTCCTGCCAGACGATCTGGCGAATCGCAATTGCCCGCACGCACCTTGATCACAATGATACTCTGTTGCGCCACAAGACGACGCGACGGCAGGCCTATATCGCAGCGCGCGAGGAGTACTCGCCGGCGGAGATCGATGAAGTCATCCTGCTCAATGATCGCGGCGAAGTCTGTGAGGGAACCATTACGTCGATATTTCTCGATGTTGGCGGCACGACCTGCACGACGCCCGCCCTGTCATGCGGCCTCCTCGACGGGGTTCTGCGCCGTGAATTGCTGAACAACAATGTTGTCGAAGAGGGTATCGTTACCGTCGAAACGCTCAAAAATGCGCGCAACATTCTCGTCGGCAATTCGCTGCGCGGCATGATCCGCGCACAGCTGATCGAGGCTTAAAAAGCCAATCCGCATTAAACATGTATTGATGTCATAGGCTTGTGACGTTTCTTTCTTTCTATGAAGTTGTGTTATCGTTCCCGCGCATAAGCTAAACCGGGCTAAAGATAACCCAACACCGCAATTCTGCGGCACCTCAGAGGAAGAAAATGGCGAAAGCGAAATGGCAAGTCTATGGCGAGATAACCGGCCCTGTCATCATGATCGGCTTTGGGTCGATCGGGCGCGGTACCCTGCCGCTGATTGAACGTCATTTCAAATTCGACAAGTCGCGCATGGTCGTGATCGATCCGAGCGACGCCAATCGCAAAATCCTCGATGACAAGGGCATCCGCTTCATCAAGGAAGCAATCACCAAGGACAATTACAAGAAGGTTCTTGGACCTCTCTTGAAAGAAACGGAAGGCCAGCCTTTCATCGTCAATCTTTCGGTCGATACCGGATCACTCGATCTGATGCGTTACGCCCGAGAGCATGGCGCGCTTTATATCGACACCGTGGTGGAGCCTTGGCTCGGCTTCTATTTCGATGAAGACGCAGACAATGCCTCGCGAACCAACTATGCGCTGCGCGAAACGGTTCGCGCTGAAAAGCGCAAGAACCCCGGCGGCACGACCGCGGTTTCCTGCTGCGGTGCCAATCCGGGCATGGTCTCGTGGTTCGTCAAGAAAGCGCTCGTCGATCTTGCGACTGAACTGAAGCTCGATTTCACCGAACCGGCAGCGGATGATCGCCACGGCTGGGCGAAACTGATGAAAAAAGCCGGCGTCAGGGGTATCCACATCGCCGAACGCGATACCCAACGCGCAAAAGAGCCGAAACCTTTCAACACATTCTGGAATACATGGTCCGTCGAAGGGTTCATCGCCGAAGGCTTACAACCGGCAGAGCTTGGCTGGGGCAGCCATGAAAAATGGATGCCCAAGAATGCCCGCAAGCAGAAGAAGGGCAACAAGGCCGCAATTTTCCTTGAACAGCCGGGCGGCAATACCCGTATTCGTACCTGGTGTCCGACGCTCGGCGCGCAATATGGCTTGCTCGTCACCCACAATGAAGCGATCTCCATCGCCGATTTTTTCACGCTGCGCGACAAGAAGGGCAAGCTTGATTTCCGCCTGACCTGTCACTACGCCTATCACCCGAGCAATGACGCCATTCTGGCTCTTGACGAAATGTTCGGCGCAAGCGGCAAGGCGCAACCCGTGCAGCATGTTCTGGAAGAGCATGAAATTCTGGACGGCAGTGATGAACTTGGCGTGCTGCTTTATGGCCACGACAAGAATGCCTATTGGTACGGCTCGCAGTTGACCGTAGAGGAAGCGCGCAAACTTGCGCCTTATCAGAACGCGACTGGCCTGCAGGTTTCCTCAGCCGTTCTGGCGGGCATGGTCTGGGCGCTGGAAAATCCGCGCAGCGGCATCGTCGAGACCGACGAGATGGATTACCGCCGTTGCCTTGAAGTCCAGATGCAATATCTGGGTCCGTTGAACGGCTATTACACTGACTGGACACCGCTGGAAGGTCGCGGCCATCTGTTCAAGGAAGACCTCGATACCAAGGATCCGTGGCAATTCCGGAATATTCTGGTTCGCTAATCAAGCTGGCCCGGCTTCGACCGGGCCATTCCATGAGGAATATGTGCGTTTATCGATATTTGCCCGCAATACGATAAGGCTGGCTGTAAGCCGGTTTCCTGATCTGATGGCTCTGATCTGCGGACTTCTGGTCTTGCCCTGGATTCTAGGTGTGCCGGGGCATCCCAGCCAGACGGTGCAGTTTGGATGGACGATCGGGCTAATCTCGATTGTCCTCTATCTCGCTCTCTACCAGTTAACGAAATCCATTGCCTCCATGGTCTCGTTCAAGAACAGTACTGCGCTCAAGCACTATCTTCGTCGCGCACTTTCAGCGTCGTCGGTGATCGTCGCCGTCATGATGTTTATATCGGCAATGCTGATTTTCGGGTCGTGACAGCGAAACGGAAAGATCGGGCACAGCCTTCCACTCTGCGCGGCGATCTTGCATCATTGTCAACAAATCGACAGGCGGAGGCCCATTCCTCACAATGAGGGCTTGTTTTCGTGCAAGTTTCAATACATCAAACTAACCATCCCCGAGCGGTTCCAATCAGCACGGAATCGTTGAAGCCGCTCTAAATACTTGGTTTTACGCATTTCAGACGCCAGCCATTTCGCAGTTCTGGCCCGAAAATGCTTTAATGGAGAGCATGGATATGAAACGCTTCCGCATCATTGCCCCTCTTGCAGTCATGTCGCTGGCGTTGGCCGCGTGTGAAACGACTGGCCCGGTCGGCGGCAATGTCCCGACCGTATCCCGCGCCCCTGCCGGCATCGAAGGCAGCTGGGTCGATCCAAACGGCATCGTCTCGTCGTTCAACGGCGGCATTTTCGAGACCCGCTCCACCGACACAAACGAAAAGCTTGCCGAAGGCAACTACCGTTACCAGTCGCCGCAGCTTGTCGAGATCGACATGCGTTCCATCGTGCGCGGCACGTCTTCAAAAGTGAACTGCGCACTTGTTTCTCCGACGCAGCTCAACTGCACGTCGTCGTCGGGTTCGCGCTTCTCCCTAATGCGTCGCGCGGCGGCATAAGCACCCGATATCTTGCGTAAGTTTCAGATATTTACGGCGCGGGAAACACCCGCGCCGATAGAATTGCGCCAGCGGCAATTGTCAGGATTGTAATTTGTCTTTTTTTCTCTAGTTTTCCGGCTGAACAGGAGTCGGAAGATGAGTGAGATGGATAAAGTGCAGGAGAAGCCCAGCCAGACAACCAAAACTGAGGTGCAGGCAAAACTGCCCAAGGTCGGTGTTCTGCTGGTCAATCTCGGCACACCGGATGGCACGAGTTACGGCCCAATGCGCCGCTATCTGGCCGAGTTTCTCTCGGATCGCCGCGTCATCGAATGGCCGCGTCTTATCTGGTATCCAATCCTTTACGGCATCGTTCTCAACACTCGCCCGAAGCGTTCCGGCAAGCTTTACGACCGCATCTGGAACCGCGAGAAAAACGAATCTCCGCTGCGGACCTATACGCGCGCGCAGGGCGAGAAGCTTGCCAAGGCGCTTGCCGACTATCCGAATGTGGTCGTGGACTGGGCAATGCGCTATGGCCAGCCCTCCATTGAAAGCGTGACCGACCGTCTGCTGCAGCAAGGTTGCGAGCGGATCGTCATGTTCCCCCTCTATCCGCAATATTCGGCAACGACGACCGCTACGGTGAATGACAAGTTCTTCGAAGCGCTCATGAAAAAGCGCTTCCAGCCAGCGGTGCGCATCGTCCCGTCTTACGAGACGGAACCCGTTTACATCGAAGCACTGGCCCGCTCCATCGAGAAACATCTGGAAACACTTTCCTTCAAGCCGGAAGTGGTCCTCGCATCCTATCATGGCATTCCGAAAAGCTATTCGGACAAGGGCGACCCCTACCGCCAGCAATGTCTTGAAACATCGCGCCTGCTGCAGGCCCGGCTGGGCCTTGATGACAGCCAGTTTCGCTCCACATTCCAGTCGCGTTTCGGTCCGGAAGAATGGCTCCAGCCTTATACCGACGAAACGGTGGAAGAACTGGCCAAGCACGGGGTCAAGTCGATGGCCGTTCTCAATCCGGGTTTCGTGGCCGACTGTCTGGAAACAGTGGACGAGATCGGCAATGAGGCTGCTGAAGAATTTCTAGAAAACGGCGGCGAGAATTTCAGCCATATTCCTTGTCTCAACGACAACGAAGACGGCATGAAGGTCATCGAGACACTGGTGCGCCGCGAATTGCAGGGATGGGTGTAAGGCAATAGGCGATTAGGGCAGTATGTTTGCCGCGCTAAAGCATCTATTGTCATATTGCCCTACTGCCTTAATGCCTTAAAAGGGAAACAATCAATGACCGGTTTCGATATCACGCTGCTCATTCTGGCCGCACTGGTTCTGGCAACGCTGTTTGCCGGTATCAAGACCGTGCCGCAGGGGTTCAACTTCACAGTCGAGCGGTTCGGACGCTATACGCGCACCCTCAATCCCGGCCTCAATCTGATCGTGCCATTTTTTGACCGTATCGGCGCGCGCCTCAACATGATGGAGCAGGTGCTTGATGTGCCGACGCAGGAGGTCATCACCCGTGACAACGCCATTGTCGGCGTTGACGGCGTGGCTTTCTATCAGGTGCTGAACGCAGCACAGGCAGCCTATCAGGTCGCGAACCTGCAATATGCGATCCTCAATCTTACGATGACCAACATCCGTACCGTCATGGGTTCGATGGATCTCGACGAGCTGCTGTCGAACCGCGATGCCATCAATGATCGTCTGTTACGAGTCGTCGACGAAGCTGCCCATCCGTGGGGCCTCAAAATGACCCGCGTGGAAATCAAGGATATCAATCCGCCGGAAGATATCGTCACCTCGATGGCGCGCCAGATGAAGGCAGAGCGTGACAAGCGCGCGCAGGTTCTTGAAGCCGAGGGCGACCGCAACGCGCAGATTTTGCGCGCCGAGGGTCAGAAGCAGTCACAGATTCTCGAAGCTGAAGGCAAGCTGGAAGCGGCCAAGCGCGAGGCAGAGGCACGCGAGCGCCTCGCGGAAGCCGAAGCGAAAGCCACCACCATGGTTTCCGATGCCGTTGCCAACGGCAATGTACAGGCGCTTAACTACTTCGTTGCACAGAAATATACGGAAGCTCTCAGCAATATTGCCAGCGCCAAGAACCAAAAGGTCGTGCTGATGCCGCTTGAGGCGAGTGCCCTTATCGGCTCGCTCGGCGGCATTGGTGCAATTGCCAAGGAAGTCTTTGGTGATGGCAGCAGGCCGGTAGACCCGGCACCGCAGCCGCCGACCCCTTCCCGCCCGCGCAGCGTTCCCTCCGCAGGGCGCTAAAGCTGCTCAAAAAAGAAGAGAGGGCGCCATGATTATCGAATTTCTGTCCGGCCTTGGCATATGGAACTGGCTCGTTTTCGGGCTGATCCTGCTCATTCTGGAAATCTCGGCGCCCGGCTTCTTCTTCATCTGGTTCGGGCTTGCAGCACTTGTAACCGGTGCGCTCGCCTTTCTCTTGTCTTCGACGACAGGGTTTGGCTGGCAGTTTCAGACGGTTGTGTTTCTGGTTCTGGCCGTCATTTTCGTGCTGGTGGGGCGTCGCTTTTTTGGCTCACGCAGCACCGATGCCGACGAGCCCTTACTCAATCGCCGCGGTGAACAGCTGGTCGGCCAGCGCGCGACATTGACCGAACCGATCATCAATGGTCGCGGGCGTATCCGTATCAACGATACGATGTGGCGCGTGAAGGGCCCTGATCTGCCAACCGGAACAGAAGTCCGCGTTGTGGCTTTTGATCCGGTCTCGCTGGAGATTGAAGTGGCAGAATAAGGCAGTAGGGCAATATGTCTGCCCTACAAAATATAATGCCTCAATACTCTATCAAGCAGCGCCGATCCGCAGCAGGTCGTGGAAATGCACAAGCCCGATCGGGCGTCCGGCCTCGGTGACGATCAGTGCGCCGATGTGATTTTCATTGATGGTGTTGAGTGCCGCCGTCGCCAGCATGTTCTGGTCAACCGTCTTGGGCTTGCGTGTCATGACGTCGTCAACCGCCAAAGCCGCAAGGTTTCGGCTCAGATTGCGCGATATATCGCCGTCTGTGACGATGCCTGCCAGATCACCACCACCGTCGACAACCACAACACACCCAAAACTCTTCTGCGCCAGAACCTTCATCGCGTCCGGCAGAGAGGTGCCCACTTCCACCAGCGGGAGGCGTTCGCCGCGATGCATGATATCGCGGATATGGATAAGACTTGCCCCCAACGAACCACCGGGATGAAATGTCTTGAAGTCACTCGGGGTGAAGCCGCGCGCTTCCAGAAGTGCTATTGCCAGCGCATCACCGATGGCAAGCTGCATCATGGTTGAGGTCGTGGGTGCCAGACCATGCGGGCAGGCCTCGGCAGTTTTCGGCAAGAGCAGCACGACATCCGCAGCACGACCAAGCGCAGAATCCTCACGTGAGGTAATCGCGATCAATGGAATGCGGAAGCGCTGCGAATAATTGACGATCCCCTTCAATTCTGCCGTTTCACCCGACCATGAGATGGCCAAAATAACATCGTCGCGGTCGATCATGCCGAGATCGCCGTGATTGGCTTCCGCCGAATGAACGAAGAATGCCGAAGTACCGGTCGAGGCAAAAGTAGCAGCGAGCTTGGAGCCGATATGGCCGCTCTTGCCGACGCCCGTAACGACCAGACGTCCGCGCGAGGTGACGATACGCTTCACCGCTTCGACAAAGGGGCCGGAAAGGCCGTCGTTCAGCGCTTCTTCAAGCGCTGCGAGGCCCGCATTTTCGGTCTTTATGGTGCGCAGCGCCGAAGCAATAGTCGCTTCCGCATCTGCCGGAGGGATGATCTGATCGAGCTTTTCCATGGCGGCAAGGGTTAACTTTTTCACAGTCAGTTGTCCAAACATTTGTGCAGCGAGCATCGCCATGAATTCAGCCGCAGCAACCAAGAATTAACCATGTGCCTTTACCGTTCATCTACCACGTTGCGACGGTTTGAAAACACGACATGCTATTTGCCAAGACCCCTTCTGGCGGTTCGACGCCCATTGCCCGCAGGCTGCAATGCCTGTTTTTGTCGGGCGTGGCGATAGCAATCTGTCATGGTTCTGCATTTGCTCAGGAAGCCTATCTGCGCGGAAGCGTTGCCGAGGACGTGCTTTCAGCCTCCTCGCCGGAAACGCTCGCAAATCGCGGGCTTGCTGCGCCCGGATATGATGACGGCGCCAGCGAGACGACCGACGACAGTTATACCCCACCTGAAAACACGACAGCGGCAGACCCGGCCGCCACAACACAAACCGCTCCGACCGTTCCCGTGCCGCAGGACCGTCAGCCGCTTCAACCCGACAATATTCGTGTTGGCTCGGTCGATACCGACGCAAGCGACGAAACGGGCCGGGCACAGCGCGAAAATCTCCGGCAATCGCCCGAGCAGGGGCGCAGCTCCACGCAGGAAGCCGATCCGTTCGCGCCGGTCGGCATTCGCACCGGTTCGTTTATCCTGCGACCGTCGCTGGAACAGGGTATCCGTGTCACGACCAACGGCGACAACAGCGCAAGCGGTTCCAGCGCCGTTCTCAACGAAACCACGTTGCGGCTCAATGCACAGTCGGACTGGGCGCGCCATCAGGCAACACTCGATGCTTCGGGCACATGGGCCAAGTCCATTTCAGGCGAAGACGTTTCCGAACCGCAGGTCGATATTCAGGGCAAACTGCGTTTCGATCTCGGTGATCAGACGACCGTCAACACTGGCGCAGGCTATCGGCTGCGCCGCGAAAGCGCGTCAAGCCCGAACGGGGTCGTCGGCGCATTGCAACGGCCTCTGGTTCACACACTCAATGGAAGCCTCGGCGTCGAACGAGACATGGGCCTGATCTTCGGCAGCGCAACCGGACGGGTCGAGCACAATATTTATGGCGATGCGGAATTGTCCTCCGGCGGCACGGTCAGCCAGAAGGATCGCGACAACACCTATGCCAGCATTACGCTGCGCGGCGGTTTCAGCCTGTCCCCGGCAATCAAGCCCTTCACTGAAGTTGAGCTGGGCAAGCGCATCTTCGACGAGAAGGTAGACAGCAACGGCTATGAACGCAGCGGATCACAATTTGCCCTGCGTGGCGGTATGATGCTGGATATGGGCGAAAAGCTGAACGGCGAATTCGCCGCCGGTTACATGCGCGCCAACAGCGATGATTCTCGTCTTGGCGACATCAGCGGACCGTCGATCAATGCAGCGCTCAACTGGTCACCGCTACGCGGAACCGATGTGAGCCTCTATGCGCAGACAATGGTCGATACTTCGACCACGCCCGGCATTGCAGGATCACTCCTGCATTTTGCCAGCCTCGATGTGACGCACCGCATACGTTCAGACCTGAGCCTCAATGGCAGGCTCGACGCGAATATCCGGCAGAACAAGGATGGCACCGGAACCGACTACACGATCGGTGCGCAGATCGGGGCAACCTACTGGATCAACCGGTTTGTCGGGCTGGATGCGCGCCTGCGTCACGAATTCCTGACAAGCAAGATTTCCGATCGCGAATATACCGCCGACAGTGTCTATCTCGGCGTGAAGGTGCAGCGTTAGAGCATGTCTCCCGAAAGTGGGAACCAGTTTCGGGATAAAGACATGATTGAAAACAAACAGATAGAGCATTTCCAATAATTCAATCAAAGCAGGAAATGCTCTAGTGTGGAGATAGGACGGCACCCCTTTCGGGATGCCGTATTATCGTGAGTTTAAGCGAGCCAGAACAGAATACACGCCATGCCGAAGCCCAGAAGTCCGATAAGGGTTTCCAGAACCGTCCAGGTTTTCAGCGTTGTCTTGACGTCCATATTGAAGAAACGACCGACGAGCCAGAAACCGGAATCGTTGACGTGGGAGAGCATGACCGACCCTGCAGCAAGGGCAATCACCACTGCGGCGGTCTCAAGCCCGTGATATCCGGCAGCCTGAACGGCAGGCTGGATAAGCCCGGCAGCCGTTATCAGCGCTACCGTTGCCGACCCCTGTGCTACGCGCAAAATCGTTGCGATCAGGAAGCCTGCCACGATGACAGGCAGTCCTGTATCGGCGAACGCATTTGACAAGGCGTCGCCAATGCCGGAAGCACGCAGAACACCGCCAAACATGCCGCCTGCGCCCGTAATCAGGATGATGGAACACACCGGACCGAGCGCCGAATCGAGAATGCGTTCGACGCTGGCTGCATCTCTGCCGCGCCGTGGCCCGAGCACATAGGATGCCACCAGCACTGAAATCAGGAGAGCAACCGGCGTCGATCCGATCATTCGCGCCAGCTGATACCAGTTTGCATCGGCACTGACCCAGCCTTGCGCGCGGGCAAAATCGAGCCCCGTATTGATGAAGATCAGAACCAGCGGCAGCAGAAGCAGCAACATGACCAAGCCGGAACTCGGAGGATTGACAGCTTCTTCTCCGTTTTTCCCGGCATCAAAACTATCGGGGATCGGAAGTACGATCTTCTTGCCGATCCATGCACCAAAAAGGTGCCCGGCAATGAACCAGACAGGTATGACGACCACGATCCCGACGAGGATGAGAAGCCCCACATCTGCACCCAGAAGCTCGGATGCGGCCACCGGGCCCGGATGCGGCGGCACGAAAACGTGCATCACCGAAAAGGCCGCTGCGACCGGAATACCGTAGAGAAGCAAGCTTCCTTTAAGGCGCCGTGCGACGGTGAAGACCACGGGAAGCATCACGACCAATCCCGCATCGAAAAAGATAGGGAAGCCGAAGATGAGCGACGCGATGCCAAGCGCCATAGGCGCGCGCTTTTCGCCGAACCGTCGGATGAGATCGTCGGCCAGTGCCTGTGCGCCACCGGATATTTCAAGCAACCGGCCCAGCATTGCGCCAAGACCGACCAGAAGTGCCACCCCGCCAAGGGTTGACCCGAAGGCGGAAGTGATTGTCGTCAGAATATTGCCTGCCGGGATGCCGGTCGCGAGCGCCGTCAAGAGGCTGACGATTATAAGCGCTACGAAGGCATGGACACGAAACCGGATGATGAGCAAAAGCAATAATAGAACAGCGCCCACCGCTATCGAGATGAGCGCGCCTGCACCCATCGTCTGCTGGAATTCCTGCATGCTTTATTCCTTATGAGGGGGAGGAACCTGTTTGACCGATTGCACCCAAAAGATGTTTCACACTTTTTTGGGTACGTACTAGGCCAAAAGCCTATTGTCATTGTCAAAAAAAGCAAGTTTCACGGAAATAATACCCGCGACCATAAAAAAAACGCCCCCCTTTGCAGGGGGCGTGACCAGAGATTTGACTGGTTATATCAGGCTGGTTTGATGGTGTTCAGCAGATTGCCGATCGAGCTTTCGACGGAAGGCCGAATGTCGTTGCGCCACAACGCGAAGGCAACGTTGGCTTCGATGAAACCAGCCTTGGAGCCGCAGTCGAATGTCAGGCCCTGATAATCGAAGCCGAAGAATTTCTGTGCGTCGGCAAGCTTCAGCATGGCATCCGTCAACTGGATTTCGTTGCCAGCGCCCTTTTCCTGCTTGCTCAGAAGTTCGAAGATTTCCGGCTGCAGGATATAGCGACCATTGATGTAAAGATTGGAAGGCGCCGTGCCCTTGGCAGGTTTTTCAACCATCTGCGTGATTTCGAAACCGCTGCCGATGGCTTCGCCCTTGCCGACGATACCGTATTTATGCGCTTCTTCCGGGTCGCATTCCTGCACGGCGATGACGTTGCCGCCGGTCTTTTCGTAAAGCTCGACCATCTCCTTCAGGCAGCCCTTCTTCGACTGCATGACCATATCTGGCAGCAAGAGAGCGAAGGGTTCATCACCGACGAGCTCACGAGCGCACCAGACTGCATGGCCAAGACCGAGCGGCACCTGCTGGCGGGTGAAGCTTGTCGTTCCCGGCTGCGGCTGGATATCCTGAAGATGCTCCAGTTCCGCCTTCTTGCCGCGCTCTGCGAGCGTGGAATAAAGCTCAACCTGCGCATCGAAATAGTCTTCGATGACCGCCTTGTTGCGCCCGGTGACGAAAATCAGATGTTCGATACCAGCTTCGCGCGCCTCATCGACCACATACTGAATGACGGGCTTGTCGACGACCGTCAGCATTTCTTTGGGGATGGATTTGGTGGCGGGCAGGAAGCGGGTGCCAAGACCTGCAACAGGGAACACGGCCTTGCGAATTTTTCGGATCGAACTCATTCCTCTCCTCGATTTCACTATTTCAGATTTACTATCAAAGCATTGAAACGACTGAATTTCAAATAAGGCCTTTTCATTAAAGAACGACGAAATTGCGTGACCCATCCCATCACATTCAATGACCCGACCTTAATGTTGCTTGATTCAAAAATTTTTCGAAACTTTAGCGAATTTTAAAGCAAGGCCGCGATGGTAAACCAATTGCTAACCGACAGGTTCTAAATTGAACGTTCAACGGTTCGATCCGGAATTTTCTGCTGGCTCAAATTCAACACAGGATGGTATTAATTGAATAATGCAATCCGGAGCGGGCAGAATCCAGGTCGAAGGGAAACGCGCCGGTATCGGCTAAATTTGATTGCAGAAGGGAAACACAGAATGCTGCGATTTCCATTCACGGTGGGCCAGACGATGAAGCTGAAAGCAGCTGCAACGGTTGCGATAGCTGTGCTCGCCTCAACGCTGACGACCGGTTCCGCACTGGCTGATGCGAAATTTCGCCAATGGGTCGCCAGTTTTCGCCCTGTCGCCATAAATGCAGGTGTTTCGCCTTCCACGTTCGACCGCGCATTTCGCGGCGTGGATGCGCCAGACCCGGTCGTGCTGCAGAAGGCCCGCTATCAGCCCGAATTTACCGAACCGGTCTGGAACTACGTCGATAACCGCGTGAACGAACATTCCGTTTCGGTCGGCCAGAACATGGCGCGCAAATGGGGTCCGTGGCTCCAGCGCATCGAACAGCGTTTCTCGGTCGATCGCAATATCCTGCTCGCCATCTGGTCGATGGAGAGCAATTACGGCGAAATTCTCAAGCGTGATGACGTCATGCGCGATGCCGTCCGTTCGCTGGCAACGCTTGCCTATGCAGACCAGCGTCGCGCCAAATATGGCCGCACACAGCTGATTGCTGCAATGAAGATTCTCCAGACCGGCGATATTGACCGCGGCCATCTTTCCGGTTCCTGGGCCGGTGCGCTCGGCCACACACAGTTCATCCCGACGAGCTATCAGGCTTATGCCGTCGATATGGATGGCAATGGCAAGCGTGACATCTGGAATTCGATCCCAGATGCGCTGGGCACAGCGGCCAACCTCCTGCATCGCAATGGCTGGCAGCCAGGCCGTAGCTGGGGTTACGAAGTAGCCTTGCCACAAGGACGCAAGTTCCCTTCCGGCTCACTCTCGATTGCCGAATGGCAGAAGATCGGTCTCGTTCGTGCCAACGGACGCGCCTTCCCCGATCCGAGCGAAAAAGCAACGCTGAAAGTGCCGGATGGCCGTCAGGGGCCCGCCTTCCTGATGACAAAGAATTTCTTCGTCTTGAAGCGCTATAACAACGCCGACAAATACGCACTTGCTGTCGGCCTGCTTGCCGACCGCATCGGCGGCTATCAGGGACTTCGTCAGGACTGGAATCGCCCATTCACGCCGATTACCATGGACGAGAGGCAGGAATTGCAAACGCATCTGAAAGCGCTCGGCTATTATGACGGCAATATCGATGGAAAGATCGGCTCCACTTCGCGGGCGGCCATCGAAGCCTTCCAGCAGCGCAACGGACTTCAGCCGGACGGTCATCCGAGCAAGGAAGTTCTGTCGGTCCTGCGCCGTCGCTAGACTGTCGGGTTAAATTATCAAATGGGGCGCGCTTCTGATCAAGTGCGCCCCATTTTGTTTTTCCAAACAGCCAAGCTAATATACAGGCCATGAAGGCAAGACTGATGCGCGAAAATCGGATTGGGAGACGAATGGTGAACGCTGCTGGCGTCCTGCTGGCAGTCGCAGCTCTGCTGTTCTCAGGCATCGTCACGGCTTCTGCACAGGAACGTCCGCGCACGCTTTTCGATCTCTTGTTCGGCTCGCGGCAGGCACAGCCACAGCGCCAATATCAGCAGCCCGCTCCACAACGCGCCCGGCCAAAGGCGAAGCGGCCCAAGACCACCTCTCCCGCTTCACGACCGACGCCACCACCGGCTGCGACCCCGGCAGTCGAGTTCGTCGAGAAAAAGCCAGATGCCAAAAAGGTTCTTGTTGTCGGTGATTTCATCGGCAACGGTCTGGCCGAAGGCCTTGATGTTGCTTTCGCGTCGGACCCCGATCTTCAGGTTGTAACCCGGATAAATGGCTCCTCCGGCTTTGTGCGCAATGATCATTTCGACTGGCCCGACAATATCGGCAAGATACTGGACGAGGAGAAACCGGCTGCTGTCGTCGTGATGATCGGTTCCAACGACAGACAGGCAATCACCGAGAAAGGCTTAAGTCTGCCAGCCCGATCCCCGGAATGGAATGAAGAATATCAAAAGCGCGTCGCCGCCTTCATCAAGGTGATCAACGACAAGCATTTTCCTCTGGTGTGGATAGGGCAGCCACCCTTTCGCCCGAAAGGCATGTCGCAAGATATGCTGGCGCTCAATGAAATCTATCGCACCGCCACCGAGAAGGCGGGCGGAAAATTTGCCGATGTCTGGGATGGTTTTGTCGATGAGGATGGTAATTTCACCCAGACCGGCTTCGATATTAACGGTCAGACCGCGCGTCTGCGCGGCAATGACGGCATCAACATAACTTCGGCAGGCAAGCGCAAGCTCGCCTTCTATGCGGAAAAGCCGCTTCGCGCCTATCTCGGCGGTGCAAAGGAAGAGGACCAGCCCCTGCCCGCGGCAGGCACGCATGACCCGTCCAAGCCGGTTGATCGCGTGGCACCGGTCAGCATTCGGGACGTTGATAAGGACGAAAGCGGCGTTTTGCTTGGTGGCAACATCGCAGCGCGTCCGCAAGCCACACGGCCAGCCCGGACTGAGAGCAAACCTTCACCCGGACGAGCGGACGACTTTTCCTGGCCACAAAAGAGCTCAAATCCCTAAATTATTGCCGTTCCTCAATAGGATTGAGCTATCAGCTGATTGATAGTCCGCGCCTTTCTCTATCCGATATGATTCTAATTGCTACATTCTGCGCTGTTCACAGGAGCGTTCGCATCGTCTATCAGAAGGCGCCGTCTGGCTGAAAAGGCTGGACAGAAAGGGCGCTTTTCCTCGCGCGAGCGGGAGTAGTTTCCAGCGTCCGCCAGAAACAAGAGGCGTTTGAATGAATATCGCATCAAAGCCTTCTGTCGATCCACATCGGGAGGAGGAACCCCATCTTGCACGCAATCTGTCCAACCGACACCTGCAGCTGATCGCCATTGGCGGCGCCATCGGCACCGGCCTTTTCATGGGTTCGGGCAAGACCATTTCGCTGGCAGGCCCTTCGATCTTGCTGGTTTATGCCGTGATCGGCTTCATGCTGTTCTTCGTCATGCGCGCATTGGGCGAAATCCTGCTGTCCAATCTCGAATATCGCTCCTTTGCGGATTTCGCAGGCGATTACCTAGGGCCGTGGGCACAGTTCTTCACCGGCTGGACCTATTGGCTTTGCTGGATTGTGACCGGTGTGGCCGACGTGGTTGCCGTTTCGGGCTACGTCTCGTTCTGGTTCCCGGAACTGGCGCTCTGGATACCGGCGCTCGGACTGATCTTCACGCTTCTGGCGCTCAATCTGCCGACCGTGCGCAATTTCGGTGAAATCGAATTCTGGTTTGCCCTCATCAAGATTGTCGCCATTGTCGGGCTGATCATCGCAGGCGTGTATATGCTCTCGACCGGCTTTACGCTTCCGAATGGAAGTCAGGCATCGGTCGCCCATCTGTGGAACCATGGCGGGTTCTTCCCCAATGGCTTCCTCGGCTTCGTTGCCGGTTTCCAGATCGCGGTTTTCGCCTTCGTTGGCATCGAGCTCGTCGGCACCGCCGCCGCTGAAACCAAGGACCCGGAGCGCAATCTGCCCAAGGCAATCAATTCCATCCCGATCCGCGTGGTACTGTTCTATCTCGGTGCGCTGTTCGTCATCATCACCGTCATTCCGTGGGATCAGGTCGATCCGAATTCAAGCCCGTTCGTCGCCATGTTCTCGCTCGCCGGTCTCGGCATCGCAGCCCATGTCGTGAATTTCGTCGTGCTGACTTCAGCAACGTCGAGCGCAAATTCCGGCATCTACTCAACCTCGCGCATGATCTACGGCCTTGCCACTTCCAAACTCGCGCCGAAAGCGCTCGCCAAACTCAACAAGCGGCAAGTACCGGTCAATTCGCTGTTCTTCTCGTGCGTTTTCCTGCTCGCAGGCGTGGTTCTGCTTTATGCTGGCCAAAGCATCATCGAAGCCTTCACCATCGTCACGACGATTTCGGCGCTGCTCTTCATCTTCATCTGGTCGATCATTCTGGCGTCTTACCTGCAATATCGCCGCAAGCGCCCGGACCTGCATGAAAAGTCCACATTCAAGATGCCCGGCGGACGCGCAGCCGTCGTGATGGTCTTCGCTTTCTTCGCCTTCATTCTCTGGGCGCTGGCGCAAGAGCCGGACACTGCAGCCGCGCTGAAAGTCACGCCGCTCTGGTTCGTGCTTCTCGCCGTCGCGTATCTGGTGATGAAGTCGCGACGCAGCCAAGGCTAAAAACAAAAAGCCCGCCAATCTGGCGGGCTTTTCATTTCTGAGTCTCTCTTAGCGCGGTAGAACGGAACTACCCATCAAATCAGCATCGATGGCGTGCGCTGCCTGACGGCCTTCGCGGATTGCCCAGACAACCAGCGACTGGCCGCGGCGCACATCACCGGCTGCATAGAGCTTGTCGACATTGGTGCGGTAGTCACGCTCATTGGCCTTGACCGACTTGGAGCCGCGACGGTCGGTCACGATGTCGAGCTTTTCGCCCAGTTCCTTGACCACGCTGTCTTCTGCCGGTCCGGCAAAACCGATTGCGATGAAGGCCAGATCGGCCTTGATGAAGAATTCCGTTCCGGCAATCGGCTTGCGCTTTTCATCAACCTGACAGCACTTCACATGGGTGAGGCGGCCGTCTTCGCCGATGAACTCCAGCGTTGCCACCTGAAACTCGCGGGAAGCACCTTCCGCTTGGCTGGAAGAGGTACGCATCTTGGTCGCCCAGTAAGGCCAGACGCTGAGCTTGTCTTCCTTTTCCGGCGGCTGCGGACGAATATCAAGCTGGGTAACATTGACCGCACCCTGACGGAACGCCGTGCCCACGCAGTCCGAGGCGGTATCGCCACCGCCGACCACAACGACATGCTTGCCGCCTGCCAGGATCGGAGCCGAAGTCCAGGCAACGGATTCGATATTTTCGCGCCCGACGCGGCGATTCTGCTGAACCAGATAAGGCATGGCATCATGCACGCCTTCAAAATCTGCACCCGGAATACCCGCCGGGCGCGGCGTTTCCGAGCCACCGCTGTAAAGCACGGCATCATAGGTATCAAGGAGACCGCGCAACGGCTTGTCGACGCCGATGTTCACACCGCACAGGAAGCGAACGCCCTCGCCTTCCATCTGCGCGACGCGGCGGTCGATGAGGTGCTTTTCCATCTTGAAATCTGGAATACCGTAACGCAACAGACCGCCGGGGCGGCTTTCGCGCTCATAAACATCAACCATGTGACCAGCACGGGCCAGCTGCTGCGCAGCGGCAAGGCCAGCCGGTCCAGAACCGATGATGGCGACCGACTTGCCCGTCTTGTTGGCGGCTGGCTGCGGCACGATATGGCCGAGCTCATAGGCCTTGTCGCCCAATGCCTGCTCGACCGTCTTGATCGCAACCGGCGTATCCTCGAGGTTCAGCGTGCAGGCTTCCTCGCAAGGAGCCGGGCAAACGCGACCCGTGAATTCCGGGAAATTGTTGGTCAGATGCAGGTTACGGATCGCCTGATCCCAATTGTTGTTATAGACGAGATCGTTCCAGTCCGGGATTTGATTGTGCACCGGACAGCCCGTCGGGCCATGGCAGAACGGAATGCCGCAATCCATGCAGCGCGCCGCCTGCTTCTGCACTTCGCCATCCGTCATCGGAATGGTGAATTCCCGGAAGTGACGGATACGATCCGACGCTGGCTGGTACTTCGCTACCTGCCGGTCGATTTCAAGAAAACCAGTTACCTTACCCATTCTCTTACTCCCCTCGGCCTGCGACCAGCGCGTGGTCGGCTTTGCCGGAAGTTGCCCTGTCTGCCGCATCATCTTCCAATGCGCTGGCATGCAAGGGCGTTGTTATCTCTCATGTGGCTAAGGGCACCCGACCCAAAGGCCGGGTTCCACTTTTCAGGATCATGTCCTATTCAGCCGCGACACCGATCCGCATACGCTCCATGTCTTCCAGAGCACGGCGGTATTCGACCGGCATGACTTTCACGAATTTGGGACGATAGCTCTCCCAATTGTCGAGAATATCTTTCGCCCGCGTCGAGCCGGTGTAATGCAGATGATTGGCGATCAGCTGCACCAGACGTTCCTCGTCATGATGGGTCATGTTGGCCGAAACGTCCACACGGCCCTTGTGCATGAGGTCGCCGCCATGGTGATGCAGCTTTTCGAGGATGTCGTCCTCTTCCGGAACCGGTTCCAGTTCGACCATCGCCATATTGCAGCGCTGGGCGAAATCGCCTTCCTCGTCAAGCACGTAGGCGACGCCGCCCGACATGCCGGCCGCAAAGTTGCGACCCGTCTGACCGATAACCACGACGACACCGCCGGTCATATATTCGCAGCCGTGGTCGCCCACGCCTTCCACAACCGTGACCGCGCCGGAGTTGCGGACGGCGAAACGTTCGCCTGCAACGCCGCGGAAGTAGCACTCGCCTTCAAGCGCACCGTAGAGCACGGTATTGCCGACGATGATGGAGTCCTCGGCAACGATACGCGTGTCTTCCGGTGGACGGATGACGATGCGGCCACCCGAAAGGCCCTTGCCGACATAGTCGTTGCCATCGCCGATCAGCTCGAACGAGACGCCGCGCGCCAGGAACGCACCGAAAGACTGGCCAGCCGTACCGCGGAGCGTAACGGCGATGGTGTCTTCCGGCAGACCCTTGTGACGGAAGCGCTTGGCAACTTCGCCGGAAAGCATCGCACCGGCAGAACGGTCGACATTCTTGATATCGATGTCGATCTTGACCGGCTGGCGGTCTTCCAGTGCGGGCATAGCCTCGGCAATCAGCTTGCGATCAAGGACATCCTCAATCGGGTGATGCTGACGCTCGGTCCAGTAGATCTCGTGCTTCTCGGCTTCAGGCTTGTAGAAGATGCGGCTGAAATCGAGACCCTTGGCTTTCCAATGGTCGATCATGGCCTGCTTTTCCAGAAACTCGGTCTCGCCGATAATCTGTTCCAGCTTGGTGAAGCCCATCTCGGCAAGCAAGGCACGCACCTCTTCCGCCAGATAGAAGAAGAAGTTGATGACGTGTTCCGGCGTACCCTTGAAGCGCTTGCGCAGAACCGGGTCCTGCGTTGCCACGCCCACCGGGCAGGTGTTCAGATGACACTTGCGCATCATGATGCAACCGGCAGCAATCAGCGGAGCGGTCGAGAAACCGAACTCATCCGCACCGAGCAGCGCGCCAATAATGACGTCGCGACCGGTGCGCAAGCCGCCATCGACCTGCAATGCCACGCGGGAGCGAAGCCCGTTCAGCACCAGCGTCTGGTGGGTTTCGGCAAGGCCAATTTCCCAGGGACTTCCGGCATGTTTCAGCGAGGTAAGCGGCGAAGCGCCCGTACCGCCATCATAACCCGACACGGTGATATGGTCGGCACGCGCCTTGGCAACACCGGCAGCAACCGTGCCCACACCCACTTCCGACACCAGCTTGACCGAGATATCGGCAGCCGGATTGACGTTCTTCAGGTCGTAGATCAGCTGCGCCAGATCTTCGATCGAGTAGATGTCATGGTGCGGCGGCGGCGAAATGAGGCCGACTCCCGGCGTTGAGTGACGGGTCTTGGCGATGGTCGCATCGACCTTGTGACCCGGCAGCTGACCGCCTTCACCCGGCTTTGCACCCTGCGCAACCTTGATCTGGATCAGATCGGAGTTGACCAGATATTCCGTCGTCACACCGAAACGGCCAGAAGCCACCTGCTTGATGGCAGAGCGTTCCGGGTTCGGCTTGCCATCCGGCAGTGGATAGAAGCGATCCGGCTCCTCGCCACCCTCGCCGGTGTTCGATTTGCCGCCAATCGCGTTCATGGCGCGGGCCAGCGTTGTGTGGGCTTCTCTGGAGATTGAGCCGAACGACATTGCCCCTGTCGAGAAACGCTTGACGATTTCCGTCGCCGGTTCGACCTCATCGATGGAAACCGGCTTCAGACCGCGCTCTTCGGCGAAACGAATATTGAACAGGCCGCGAATAGTCTTCGCCTGCGCCGACTTGGAGTCGAGCATACGTGTATATTCAGTGAAGGTCTCCGGGTTGGAGGTGCGCACTGCATGCTGCAGTCTGGCGACTGCATCCGGCGACCACAGGTGGGCCTCGCCGCGCATACGGTAGGCATATTCACCGCCAACTTCCAGCGAGGTCAGGAGAACCGGATCGCTGCCGAAAGCGTCGGTGTGGCGACGTACGGTTTCTTCCGCGATTTCATCGAGACCAACGCCTTCAATACTCGTTGCCGTGCCGAAGAAGAACTTGTCGACAAAGCCCGTCTGCAAACCGACGGCATCGAAAATTTGCGCGCCGCAATAGGACTGATAGGTCGAGATGCCCATCTTGGACATGACCTTGAGCATGCCCTTGCCGATGGACTTGATGTAGCGCTTGACCACTTCATCCTCGTCCACTTCCGGCGGGAACTCGCGACGGCGATGCATGTCGAGCAGCGTGTCGAAGGCGAGATAAGGATTGATCGCCTCGGCACCGTAGCCAGCGAGGCAGCAGAAATGATGTATTTCGCGCGGCTCGCCCGATTCCACCACCAGACCGACCGAAGTGCGCAGGCCCTTGCGGATCAGGTGATGGTGCACGGCTGCCGTCGCCAGCAGCGCCGGGATCGGAATGCGATCCGGACCAACCTGACGATCCGACAGGATGACGATGTTGTAGCCACCGTGAACAGCCGCTTCGGCACGGTCACAAAGGCGTTCGATGGCGCCGTGCATACCGGCTGCCCCTTCACCCGTATTGTAGGTGATGTCGAGCGTCTTGGTGTCGAAGCGGTCTTCCGTGTGGCCGATGGAACGAATCTTTTCCAGATCGCCATTGGTCAGGATCGGCTGGCGCACTTCCAGACGCTTGCGGCGTGACGTGCCGACAAGGTCGAAAATATTCGGACGCGGGCCGATGAACGAGACAAGGCTCATCACCAGTTCTTCGCGGATCGGATCGATCGGCGGGTTGGTGACCTGCGCGAAGTTCTGCTTGAAATAGGTGAACAGCATCTTCGACTTGTCGGACATGGCCGAAATCGGCGTATCCGTACCCATCGAACCGATGGCTTCTTGACCGGTCGTGGCCATGGGCGACATCAACAGCTTGGTATCTTCCTGCGTGTAGCCGAAGCTCTGCTGCCGGTCGAGAAGGCTCACATCCTTGCGCAGCGCACGTGGTTCGACCGGATTGAGGTCTTCCAGAATGAGTTGCGTGTTGGCGAGCCACTGCTTGTAGGGATGCTTCTGCGCGATCTGGGACTTGATTTCCTCGTCCGAAACGATGCGGCCCTCTTCCATATCGATCAGCAGCATGCGGCCCGGCTGGAGACGCCACTTCTTGACGACTTTCTTTTCCTCGACCGGCAGAACACCGGCTTCCGAAGCCAGAATGACGAAATCATCGTCCGTCACGATATAGCGCGCCGGACGCAGGCCGTTGCGGTCGAGCGTCGCGCCAATCTGGCGACCGTCCGTGAAAGCCACCGCTGCCGGACCGTCCCATGGTTCCATCAGTGCTGCATGATATTCATAGAACGCGCGGCGTTCATCCGACATCAACTTGTTGCCTGACCATGCTTCCGGGATCAGCATCATCATCGCATGGGCAAGGCTGTAGCCGCCCTGATGCAGGAATTCGAGCGCATTGTCGAAGCAAGCCGTGTCCGACTGGCCTTCGTAGGAAATCGGCCAGAGCTTGGAAATGTCGTTGCCGAACAGTTCCGAGTCCACCGAAGCCTGACGCGCAGCCATCCAGTTGACGTTACCGCGCAGCGTGTTGATTTCGCCGTTATGCGCAACCATGCGGTATGGGTGCGCCAGACGCCAGGACGGGAAAGTGTTGGTGGAGAAGCGCTGATGCACCAGCGCCACCGCGCTTTCGAAACGCGGGTCTTTCAGATCCTGATAATAGGCACCGACCTGATAAGCGAGGAACATGCCCTTGTAGACGACCGTACGCGCCGACATGGACACGACATAGAAGCCCTTATCGTCGCCGTCATTTTCCTGATAGATACGGTTGGAAATGACCTTGCGCAGAACGAACAGACGGCGCTCGAAATCGTCATCCGTCTCCAGCATCGGATTGCGTCCGATGAAGACCTGAACGTGAAACGGTTCGGTTGCGGCAATATCCGGCGCCTTGGAAAGGGACGAATTGTCGACAGGCACTTCGCGCAGGCCGATAAAGGTCTGGCCTTCGGCAGCGATGACTTCCTTGACGATCTCTTCAATATGGGCACGCAATTCTGGATCGCGCGGCATGAACAGATAGCCGACGCCGTAATGACCGGGCTGCGGCAGATCGATGCCCTGGCGCGCCATTTCCTCGCGGAAGAAGCGATCCGGAATCTGCACGAGAATGCCGGCGCCATCGCCCATCAGCGGGTCGGCACCAACCGCACCACGATGGGTGAGGTTTTCCAGCATCTTGAGGCCGTTTTCAACGACCTGATGCGACTTCTTGCCCTTCATATGCGCAATAAAGCCAACGCCGCACGCATCATGTTCGTTGCGCGGATCGTAAAGTCCTTGCGCTGCGGGCAAACCCGCCGCTGTCGTTTTTCGCGTCGTTCGGTTGGGAGCGGTCGTCGCAGCTTTGACCGTTCCGTTCTGTACGTTGTGAGAAACCACATTCGATACAGATGGCGTCAAATGCGTCATCGTCATTCCCTCCGTTTGGCCCTCATCATGAGGTGCGCGATCAGTATATACCGAGATGGTGTGACAACCATCCCGCCGTTGCTTTACGTATAAAGGAAGCCTTATCGACAAGGCGTTGGACGAGGTCCCGGGCGAGCGGCAAAGCCGGTGCGAGGAACGATGTTTAGCGCCTTATTCTCATCAGGCTTGGACAGACGACACTCAGCCCACCAGAAAATGGCGTACTAGAATTCCTCCTGTCGCGGTCGGGGCGCCTGTTACCGCCAGGCTATGTGCCTGCCAGTACGGCGCCTCTTTCTGAAACTTTTCGGAGAGCGTTGTGTCGCTTCCGTCTGCATCAGCGTTTAATTGGACAGCATTGCTGTCCTAATTACGTATGACAGAATTCAAATTGCCTCACAAGATGGAAACGCAATTTTTCTCAGCAGCTTCCGTAATAAAATATCAAAAGCTGTGATTTTACTGGATTTTAATTGCGTTTAGTGGCCATTGCGTCAGTTTGGCGCGCTTTTGCCTGCCCCTTGAATGCCTAAAAAATAGGCATGTTGATGACATTTTTCGCGCAAGCCGGACCTTAACCGCTTCTGTCAGACAGGTTATAGAAACATCGACTGTGCGACAGCCCATTCAACCCATCTGGAGGAACACGTGCATTTTGCGTCAGACAATTGGGCAGGCGCCCACCCGAAAATCGCCGAGAGCCTTTCGTTGCATGCTGCAGGTTTTGCGGCAGCCTATGGCGCAAGCGAACTCGACAAGCGCGTCGAGCAGCGCTTCAACGAATTGTTCGAGCGCGAAGTGGCCGTCTTTTTCGTCGGCACCGGAACGGCCGCCAACTCGCTGGCGCTGGCCAGCGTCAACCGTCCGGGCGGCGTTTCGCTGGTGCATCGCGAAGCGCACGTCATCGAGGATGAATGCGGCGCGCCTGAATATTTCACCGGCGGCGCACGTCTGCATCCGATTGACGGCGCGCATGGCCGCATCGACCCCGAACTTCTCAAGCGCGAACTGAAGCGGTTCAATCCGGCTTTCGTTCATGCTGGGCAGCCCATGGCCGTCAGCATCACGCAGGCGACCGAAGTTGGTACGCTCTACCAGCCCGAACATATCGCCACCATTTCCAAGATCTGCCGCGATGCCGGTCTGCCACTGCATATGGACGGCGCACGCTTTGCCAATGCGCTTGTTTCGCTGGACATGACACCAGCCGAAATGACCTGGAAACAGGGCGTGGACATCGTTTCCTTCGGTGGTACGAAAAACGGCTGCTGGTGCGCCGAAGCATTGGTCTTCATGGACCCGGCCCGCGCCAAGGACCTACCGTTCATCCGCAAACGCGCAGCACAGCTCTTTTCCAAGACACGCTTTGTGGCAGCGCAATTCGATGCTTACCTGCGAGACGATCTCTGGCTGGAACTGGCACGCCACTCCAATGCGCTCGCCGCGCGCCTCGCCGGTCATATCAATGCGTCGAGCCAGATGCGCCTTGCCTGGAAGCCGGAAGCCAATGAGGTCTTCGCCATCATGAAACAGTCGGTCTATGATCGTCTGCGCAATGCCGGAGCGATTTTCTACGACTGGAACCCGCCGCATTCGGAAGTGAACCGCATCAGCGACGGCGAAATTTTCGCCCGCTTTGTGACGAGCTTCGCCAACACGGAAGAAGATGTCGACCGGTTCGCCGACTTGATCGCCTGACGCTCTTTCGTATCTGTCAAAATGAAAAAGGCGGCGCTTCAAGCACCGCCTTTTCTTATTCATTCTCAACCAAGCTTAATGCGCGGTTTTCGCCTCGATCTGCTGAGCGCTGTCGGAGCCAGCCTTGGCAACTTCGATCTTGCGCGGTTTCATCTGTTCTGGAATCTCGCGCTTGAGATCGATGTGCAGGAGACCGTTCTTGAGGCTCGCACCGGCGACTTCAACGAAGTCGGCAAGCTGGAAACGGCGCTCGAAAGCACGTGAGGCGATACCACGATAGAGAACTTCACCGATATCGGAAGCATTTTCATCCGCCTTCTGACCCTTGATCGTCAGCAGGTTGCGATGCGCTTCGATTTCGAGTTCACTTTCGGAAAAGCCCGCGACCGCCATGGTGATGCGATAGGTGTTCTCACCCGTGCGCTCGATATTATACGGCGGATAGGACTGGTTACCTTCCGGCGAAGCGAGCGTATCAAGCATGGAGAAGAGCCGATCGAAACCGACCGTGGAACGATAGAGCGGGGAAAAATCTACGTGACGCATGTATTAGCCCTCCTTTAGAGCGACATGATGCTTGTTTCAGCATGATCTGTTCCGAAGAGCGCTGAGCGCATTCGGGACCATACACGGCGGCGAAACTCCCTTATGGCGAATTCCTTGATGCCGGCGGCCCCTTCCAGGCGACCGCAAAACTCATTTGGGAATGGTTCTTTTTCATTTCAAGGCCGCGTGCGCGCGAAGCTTGCGAAACACGGGCTGTCACGCCGCGTAATAACTCCTGATCAATAGGGGCCTACATTTTGGGGGATTCGCCGCACGATGAACCCAAAATGAACATCATCTTTGGCGAGCGTTCAGCCGCTTGGGGCTAATGTCCCACCATGCCTGCTGCAAAGCGGGTTCATTAAAGGATCACGGTTATGAGAAAAGCTGTTCTCGCTTTTGCCGCACTTGCTACCGTCGCGACAGGGATTGCGACACCCACCCTTGCAGCCGATAGCGGCCTGCGCGTTCAGATTCAATATTACGATGATGACGGCTATCGTCCGCCGCGTCCATATCCGGGTCCACGCCCTGATTGGGATGGTGGCCCGGATCGCCGCCCGGGCTGGGGCGACGATTATGGTCGTCGCGACATCATGGGACCGCGTCGTATCGCACGCTCGCTGGAACGCCGCGGCTATGATGTCGGCGACATGCGCCTTAACCGCGACACCTATTTCGTGCGCGCCACAAGGCCGAACGGCCGCCGCGTCATCGTCATGGTCGATGCCTATTCAGGCCGTATTGTCGGTGAACGCCGCCCTGGCGGATACTGAGCACCGTCTTCAAATTTTCTCTACAGACCAGCTGGTGTAACGTCCCTTGCACCGGCTGTTCTTTGAGCCGGAAGTTCGTTCTCGAACTTCCGGTTACTTTTTATCATCAATTGCCCCATTATGCTGGAGTCCCATATCCCAATCTGAAGCAGAAAGGTTCGCAATCGGATGTCGGAACTACTTTTCGAAACCGATGCGAATCCGATTCCGCACGGGATCAAGGCTGGCCTGCTTGAAGCGAAGGGCGGCAAGACCCTGCGCTATGCCATTCTGAAAGCCGACGCAAAACCGATACGGGGAACCGTGGTCCTGCTTCAGGGACGTAACGAATTCATCGAAAAATACTTCGAAACCATGACCGATCTGACCGCGCGCGGCTTCACGGTCGTAACTTTCGACTGGCGCGGACAAGGCGGCTCGCACCGGTTGCTGAAGGACCGCCAGCGCGGCTATGTCCGCAGTTTCGAAGACTATTCCGACGATCTCGACCTTATCCTTGACCAGATCGCCTTGCCTGACTGTCCTCCGCCCTTCTACATTCTCGGCCATTCCGCCGGTGCGCTTGTGGCGCTTTCTTCGATGGGCAAACTGACATCGCGCATCAGCCGCATGGTGCTGTGCGCGCCCTTCATGGGGCTTGATGGGCAAAGGCTCAGCGATGACAATGTACGCCGCATCGCCTCCGCCTTTCGATGGCTCGGCCTCGGCCAAGTTTACGCATCCGGCGGACGCAGACTGGCTTCGCGTCCCTTTGCAGGCAATCCGCTGACCAGCGACCCGGCACGCTTCATGCGTAATATGGAAATTCCACGCCTTCACCCGGATCTTGCGCTTGGCGGTCCGACCGCCCGGTGGCTCTGGAGCGCTCTCGAAACGTCTCGGCGCATCAATCAGCCGGATTTCTATAATGGACCCACAGTACCGGTCCTCATCGTTGCCGCTGGCGCAGACCGCGTGGTTTCCACATCGGTGATCGAACGTTTTGTCGCCCGCACGCGCAATGTCTCACTGACCACAATTACCGGCGCACGTCATGAGATGCTTCAGGAAGCCGACTTTTATCGTGAGCAGCTCTGGGCCGCCTTCGATGCCTTCATTCCAGGCTCGTCCGAGGTCGAAACCATGCCGGAGACCATTGAGCCCTTGGCCTCCGGTATTTAGAGCGATTTCGCCTGCCGTAGAAGCATTGAAATCGCTCTAAATGTTTGTTTTTACGCATTATCCGACGCAAAACCGCTTCGCACTTTTGCTGGAAATGCTCTTATCAGCTATTCAGCAAATCAAGCGCTGCCCTGTGCAGTTCAGGAGAAGCTGCGGCGACAACATCGCCGCCCTTTTCCGCCGGGCTGCCATCGCGTTGCGTCACCACACCGCCAGCCTGCTCAATCAGCGGAATGAGAGCGACAATGTCATAGGGCTGGAGACCCGCTTCAACAACAATGTCGGCAAAACCGCTTGCGAGCATGGCGAAGGCATAGCAATCAACTCCATAGCGGGACAGACGCACCGCGCTTTCCAGCCGATCAAATCCCTTGCGGCTTTCACCCTTGAAAAGAGCAGGCGTCGTCGTAAACATCGTTGCATCGGCCAAGGTTGCATTCTTGCGCACCGACAGACGGCGAGGCGCGTCTTCGCCGCCATTACGCGCGAGATAAGCACCATTACCATCGCTGTAGAACAACTCGCCGGTGAAGGGCTGCGACATCATTCCCGCCGTGGCATCGCCATCGACAGTCAGTCCCAAAAGCGTGCCCCAGACCGGCAGGCCGGAAATGAAAGCACGGGTCCCATCAATGGGATCGATGACCCAGACATGGCTGCGGTCAATATTCTCCGGCCCGTATTCTTCCCCAAGAATACCATGGTCGGGAAAAACACTGCCAATAACAGCACGAATCGCACGCTCCGCCGCCCGGTCCGCTTCGGTCACCGGATCGAAACCAACGCTATATTTGTTGTCGATTTCCGTCAGCTGACGAAAACGCGGAAGCGTCTGAGCAGCTGCCGCTGCAGCCACTTCGGAAAAAAATGCCTTATTGATCAGCAACCCCGAACTCCTGTTTCCAACACATGGCGCATACTTATGCAAACCAAGCTAATTTTGCCTACATAATGAGCACAATTAAATTAGCCCAAAAAATATGCGCATTTTCTTGACGTTACCGCCATTCGGACGTAACTTAAATCCCAGACAGGTTTTCCTGTCGATGCCTTTCGGGGCATTTCCTCCCTAGTCTTTGACCGCGCTCGTATCGTTCGGGCGCGGTTCTTTTTATCTGCGAGAGGCGCTCGTCGGAACGGATTATTCTGCGGCCAGAGGCGGCGCGATAAAGAGATCGTCCGGCAGGGATGTCAGGTCGCTCAGAAACCCATGCAGATCGGCACAGAGCGTTTCGAAACCGGCAAGCTTATGCAGGTTCTGCTCGTTCACATAAAGACTGCGATTGATTTCAATCTGCAGGGCATGACACGCCATAGCAGGCCGCCCGTAATGCTCCGTGATGAACCCGCCCGCATAGGGCTTGTTGTGCGCAACAGTGTAGCCCAGATCCTGCAACAGATCGATGGCAGCCTGCGTCAGCCTTTCACTGCACGAGCGACCGAAACGATCACCGACGATGAAATCCGGACGCGATCCAACTTCGCCGGGCCGTGCGCCGCCGGGCATCGAATGGCAGTCAATCAGAACCGCATAACCGAAACGCTGACGGGTGGACTTAAGCAGTGCATCAAGCGTCTGGTGGTAAGGCTTGTAGAGGTCTTCGATACGGTAAAATGCTTCGGCGAGCGGAATGCGCCCCGGATAAATCAGCTGACCCTCACCGACCAGACGCGGCACCGTGCCAAGCCCGCCTGCAACGCGCGCCGACTGACTATTGACGAAAGGCGGCAATGGCTCGGCGAACATGCGCGGATCGAGTTCATAGGCTTCGCGATTCACATCGAGAAACGCACGCGGAAAATGCGCCTTGAGCAAGGGCGCACCGAGCCGCATGGCGGAAGCAAAAAGCTCATCGACATAACAGTCTTCCGAATGACGTATGCTCAAGGCGTCGAGACGCGACGCTTCGACGAAAGAATGCGGGTAATAGCGTCCGCTATGCGGTGAATTGAAGACGAACGGAATGCGCTGTTCCGCCGGAGCGCATATCTCGAAGGGCGGTATCAGACTAAAATCGCGCTCCAAACTCATTCTTCACCCGTTTTCGGCCGGAACATTCAGGCCATTCGACGACGATCCACGTCAGTATTATAACAAATTACGTCAGGCGGCCCATGCGTGCAAATGGCTGGCAGCCGAATCTTCCGGCCTTTGCATGGCGTGCATATGCGACAATCCTGTCACACTGAACAGCTTGTTGCCAAATACGCGCCATAACAATTAACATTCGCGCGAGCATTCATTCCATATTTACCAAAGAAGCGTTTTCTACGGTGGATATTGAGTCGTTAAGGGTCAGCTTTTGGGCGATGAACACGACACAGAATTCGGACGGAACAATGAAGAGAATCCTTCTAGCTGAAGATGACAATGATATGCGCCGCTTCCTCGTCAAGGCGTTGGAAAAAGCCGGCTATCACGTGACGCACTTCGACAACGGCGCGAGTGCCTATGAAAGATTGCAGGAAGAGCCTTTCTCCCTTCTGCTGACCGATATTGTCATGCCGGAAATGGACGGCATCGAACTGGCGCGGCGCGCGACAGAAATCGACCCGGATCTGAAGATCATGTTCATTACGGGCTTCGCCGCTGTCGCCCTCAACCCCGATTCGGACGCGCCGCGCGACGCAAAGGTGCTTTCCAAGCCGTTCCACCTGCGTGATCTGGTGAACGAAATAGAAAAAATGCTGATCGCCGCCTGAGGCGATCCCACTGATTTGCGGCTCTTTGTTTTGTCATCAACAAAAAGACGAAAAAACTTCATAAAAGGGCATTGACGGGCGCAACGCGATATGGTGTATGCGCCACATCGAATGGGCGTGTAGCTCAGCGGGAGAGCACTACGTTGACATCGTAGGGGTCACAGGTTCAATCCCTGTCACGCCCACCATTCGATCTCATTGAAACTGTTAAGATAATTTTTGCAAACTGAACGTTTGCGCCCAGAATGAGTTTAGCTTAGCAACACGCTAGCAACTTGAAAATTATGATAGCTTTTTGGTACTAACGCAGACAAACGCCGACTCCTTAGCGCGGCTGATTTTCCCTGACGTTCCTTCTGACGATCGGTATTCAATCGTCACATCTCATTGCCAGTCGGGATACTACCCGTCTATCGTGAAATCCAGCAGTTGATACCGATATGATGATCCGGGAGCAAAGCTCGCAATCAGCACACGGCCTTTCTCATGAAATGCTGCATCACATTTGATTAGCGTAGTACTGATGCCACGCTCGCCTATGGGCCGTTCATTGGAACCATTTGGACGGGCCTTTCGTTTTTCCTGTTTCTCTGGCCTTGGTGCTGATGTCTACAGAGAATGGATTGGGTCCATTTCGACCCGAGAGAGCGACAGTGAGAAATTTTGAGAAAGCTCGTGTCCAAATGGTGGAGCAGCTTGTCCATCGCGGTATCCATGACACGCGCGTGCTGGAAGCGATGGGCACATTGGCTCGTGAGAAATTCATCGATGAAGGCTTTATCGAGTTTGCCTATGAAGACACACCTCTACCAATCAAAAATGGCCAAACGATCTCACAACCATATATGACTGCCTTTATGATTGCATCGGCGCATCTGGGTGGGGGTGAACACGTTCTCGAAATTGGAACAGGCTCCGGCTACGCTGCGGCGATCATAGCACAGATTGCCGGTCAGATATTTACTGTCGAACGGTATTCCACCCTTGCCGAAGCCGCGCAACAACGCTTCGAAGACCTCGGCTGCGATAATATCCATGTGCGCACGGGCGACGGCAGCAATGGTTGGCCAGAAGAAGCTCCTTTCGACGCGATAATTGTTGCAGCGGGTGCTCCGGAAATCCCCTCCCCGCTCAAAGAGCAGCTCAAACCAGGCGGGCGGCTCATCATACCGGTCGGCAGTATGGCGGGTACCCAGCGCCTTTTGTGCATCACCCATAAATCTACGGAGGAATTCGACGAGGAAGATCTCGGCGGTGTGATGTTCGTACCGCTTGTGGGAAATAAGGCCTGGCCCGACATGAACTGATATGATTTTGGCCGCGAAGAACGGGAGAAGACCATGATAGAAAACGGATACAAACTTCACAAAAATGGCGATGGTACGTGGTCGGTGATTGACGCTTTCAAGGGTAATCCGATCACGTTCGAAGGCAAGCTGCAGATCGCATTGAACGAAGAAGAGGCAAAGCGGGTTCTCGACTGTCTCAACAGACAGAATCTCGAACGCCACCCCGAAGACGGCAGCGGACGATTACCTTGATCCCTCAGCGCGCTTGAAACACGAAGTGATCAAATGGGGCTATCTTAAATAGTCTGGAAGCGTATCGTCGATGCTTCGGAAAGGAGAAGGAGATGCCGCTCTTCAACGAAGCGAGCCGCATTTATAAGCCAGAAGAAGTGAACTTCATGCGCAGCTGCTTTTCCAACGCCGCGATCATTCTTGAAGAAAGCGACAGGGAATATGCTGCGACTGACCTTTCGTCTGCAATCGTTATGCTTTACCAGAACGGGCTGAGGGATTTGAACTACATCGCGGAACTGGCGTCGCGACTTGCTCACAAGAGATATATGGAGCGTCACCTTGATACGCCCGTCGCAGCGAATGTGAACGTTCTGCCCGGTTCGAAGGCTCCTTCCTGAATTCCGAACCGAACTAGGGTTTGCGGGTTAGTTGCAATCAGGAATTCTGCTCAGCATCTATAAACTTGTTAAAGCGGCTATCCTCCGTTTCTTCGTAGAAAAAAGCCAGCTTTCTATCGTCAAAGATGGCGAAGAAATCATCCCAATTGATTTCCTCCAGATTCTGGTCTTTTTCTGCGAAATCGATACGCAATAGACCGCCTTCACTACCGGTTTCCACCATTGCGGGCCGCCCATTTCGGTCTTCAACCCACTGGCGGATCTCATCGTGGTCACGTGTGATCTGAGCCATGGTTCTACCCTTCCGCTTTAAATTTCTTTGCTTCTTCAAGCAATCTTTGTCGATCTCTTCCAAAACGCTCGATCAACTGCCGAGCCTGCAGCGGAGAAATATCCGAGTTCTCGGCCAGGAACTTGATGTCTTCATCATCCGTCAGTGGGGTAGTTGATTTCTCGTTCATGATTGATCCTCATTTCTGGTGAGCGGGCGCCTGCACCGGCTGGTCGCCGCCCGTGCCGGTCTCTGGTCGGTCATTTTCTACCGGCGGCTTGGTCTTCTGGTCGGCGGAACCTATGGCGGGAGGTGTCTGGATGCCTTGCTTTTGCGTTACCGATCCACCACCGGTCAGGCTCCACCCGAGAAGGAGAAGGAGCAGAACTGCCACTATGACTAATACGAAGCGCGGAAAATATCGGAGCGCTCGCGGCGAAGCCTGTCTCTCCCCTCGTTCACGTTCTGATCGCTTGTTCATGACCACATCCATGAGACTATAAAATATCCGATGACAACCACGGCAATGATGAACCACCAGACCATGTAGGCTGGACCTTCACGCATCTGCGTAGTTTTTCTTGCGGATCGCGCATTCTCTTTCGGTGGCCATGCGCGCAGGCCGGACGCATGACTGGAAGCATTGCTATCATCGGGTTTTACCGGAGCCGCTAACGGCCGTGTCCCGTGATCTTCAGCCGGTTGAGCGCTGCCGCCAGCCTCTGCATCTGTTTCCATTGGCGCTACCGCAGGATCAAAGCCGGGAACCTTGTCGCCGGTTTCACCCCGTTGGATCGCGCCTCTTGCGCGAGCGCCAGAGCTTTTATCCGGTGGAACTGTTTTCATCATTATGGGCCTCTAAGCTCCAACCATGAGGAAAACCAATTGTTCCGCAGAATTTCATTGCTTCAACCTTGCCATTTCCCGCTCCATCATTCGGTGCTCCTTTTCACTCAATGAAACAATCCGAGGTTTGAAAGGTTGGGCCGCCGTCTCAATAAACGGAGGGTTCCATGAAACACGATCCGAAAACCGGCACCACCGATCAGAAGCCGAAATGGGAAGGCCAGCCCGAAAACCGGCCTCGTGGTTACGAACCCGCTGACGACGATCCCGCAAAGAAACGCGATGCCGCGGGGCACAATCTTGCCGATCCTGACCGCAAAAACCTTGCTGATGCGTTGAGTGAACCCAAGCACACCAGGAGAAAGGGAGGTGGAAAATGACAGTATCTTCCCTTCCTCCCCTCAAAGCTATCGCGCTCAATGCCACCTTGAAGCGAAGTGCAGACCAGAATCCATCTTCGACCGACAGGATGCTACATTATCTCGATACACATCTTGTTCCTTATGGCGTGCAAACGGAGCATGTGCGGCTGAGTGAATTCAACATCGAACCCGGCGTTACATCGCGCGAAAGCGAAGACGACGAGTGGCCGGCACTCAGAACCAAAATCCTCGATGCGGATATTCTTATTTTCGGCACGCCGATCTGGCTCGGTCAACCATCAAGCATCTGCAAGCGCGTGCTGGAACGTATGGATGCATTTCTTTCAGAGACCGATGATGCCAACCGAATGCCGTCTTACGGGCATGTCGCCGTCGCGGCAGTGGTTGGGAACGAGGACGGGGCACATTTCGTGTCATCCCAGCTCTATCAGGCGTTGAACGATGTGGGCTTCACCCTGCCTGCCAACGGCGTAACCTACTGGGTGGGCGAGGCGATGCAATCAACCAATTTCGTCGATCTGGGAGAGGTACCCGAAACAGTCGTTTCCGCTAACAAAATACTGGCTGCCAATTGCGTACATCTGGCACGATTGTTGAAGGCCGCTCCTTATCCCGGTTCATAATAACAGGAGGGTGGCGCGCAAAGCATTGTCGGCTGGCCCGGATTGACCGGCCCGGGTGATGGATGTTCAGGTATAGGAAGGGGCGGTATCTGTTCAGGTTCGTCGGGACTGAACGGCCCCTTATCTGGTTGCGGAATGGTCTCCGGCGGCTCAACCGGAATGCCTTCAGGTTCATTTTCAGGAATTTCCGGCGGGTCGGACGCTGCCCCGGAACCCGCAGATAAAGCGATCGTCCACCATTCAGCGATATAGATTTTCACTGGTCCCTCCCTTGTCCAAAGCAGGTTAAGTCCGATCTGGTTTGCCGTAAGCCTTGCGCAATTCTTCCTTGGCGGTTTCCAGCACTTGTTTGCGCGTTTCCGGCAAGTTCTTGCCAGCGCGGTTGATGTAGAAGGTCAGCATGGACATGGCCGAGCGAAACGGTTCCGCCTTGCGTTTGTGGCTCTTGTCAGCCGAGCGTTTCAGGGAAGCTGCGATTTCCTTCGGATCATCCTGCTCGAACACATGCGGTTCGATATCTAACGCGTCGCTGTGTTCGGTCACGTCGGCTGACCATTTCTTTGCCTGGACCATATCAAAACTCCTCTGTTGCAAGTTTCGATAACCGTCGAGGGCAGTTCATGTTCCCCTTTCACTGCTCTACAGCCGTGACCCAGGATTACGCGCAGCTTCGCAAAGCTTCCTGCTCTTATGGAACAAAGTATCTGCCAGCTTGTTCCGGACCATTATTAACCACCCGGGTCTTCGCAATGGAGAAAGTACAATGTTCAATACTGACCCTTCAAACTGCGGGTTGCTCTTTTTCAACAAAGATCGAGTCGGCGCGGGCGAACCGTCCCAGCGCGAAACACGGGACCATCAAGCACGCCCGACGCATGAGCAGTCCAACGCACCTGGCAATCCACACCAGCCCCAACCGAACGATCCGCAAAAGAACTTCGATTTTGACGACCCCAATGGCGCGCGTCCGAATGACCTTGCCAATCCCGGTCCGCGTGTAATGAGACGCGAACGCAGCGATCGAGACTGACCGACCCCTTACAGGAGATGTAAGATGCCTGCGAAATCCAAAGCACAACAACAGGCTGCCGGCGCGGCCTTGGCTGCAAAACGTGGAGACAAATCAAAAAGTCAACTCCGTGGAGCATCCAGGGAAATGGCCAAGTCCATGAGTGAGAAAGAGCTCGAAAAATTGGCCTCCACCAGACAGAAGGGCAAGCCGGAGCATAAGTCGAAGTCCTGACAAAACGGACAGGAAATAACGATGATTATCCTGAAGTGGCTTGCCGTCATCATGTTCGCCGCCGCATTGTTCGGGCTGGGAACCCTGTTCATCACATCGGACAAGGGGGACGTCTCTCCAGAAAGTCCCACCCAACCGTCCAGCTCCCCGACGCAACCCTGATCGCGACTGCTCGCCTGTTTTTTTCGATCGCGCGAAACAAAATTATTCCTAGCGGGTTAGGTGCGCCGTCGTCGCAATTTTCAACCGCACGACAAGAACAGTTCATAACCACAAGGAGGAGCCGGAAATGGCCAGCACCAAGCAACGCAATCTCGATGACCTATTCTACGACACGCTCAAGGACATTTATTATGCGGAGCGTAAGATCTTGAAAACGCTTCCCAAAATGTCCCGAGCGGCCACTGATGAAAAGCTCAAGAACGCGTTCGAAAAGCACCGGGAACAAACCGAAGGACATGTCGAACGTTTGCAGCAATGCTTCGAGATTCTCGGTAAGCGTGCGCAAGGCAAGACCTGTGATGCCATTGAAGGTATTATCGCTGAAGGGGAAGAGATCATCGAAGAGTTTTCGAATAGTCCCGCCCTTGATGCCGGTTTGATATCTGCGGCCCAGGCGGTCGAACATTACGAAATCACGCGTTACGGCACATTGAAGCGTTGGGCCGAAACCCTGGGCCACAAGGATGTGGCGAAACTCCTCGACCAGACCCTGCAGGAAGAAGGTCAGACCGATAAGGACCTGACGAAACTCGCGGAGTCCTCTGCCAATCCCCGTGCGGAAGCCGCCTGAGCGCAGACTTTTCAAGACCGCTAGCGAGGTGATGACATGGAAAGTACCCTATTCCGGGGTGATCCTACGGGAAAAATTCGTGTCGTTTGCCAGTCTTCCGACAGTCCTCACAATGTAGCCAGCGTGGAAGCGTTGGCTGCCCGCCTATGTTCGCTGACCGGCAGGCAATTGCGGCCCACCCTGCAAAGCTTTGACGAGAACAACGAAACGTTTTTCGTACCGACTTTTGCTCTGGTCCGCCAGGACGGGCACCCCGAAATGAGCATTGAGAACTTCTACGGCGGCATCGTTCACCACGGTTTTATGGCAACGAAACTCGTTACCCATCCACACTGGCACGACGATGACAATTTGCCGGAAGGTTGGGCAGGAAACTTTGCAGCTTGTTTACAGGATTGTGTTCTACCCGGCTTTTCGGTCTTTTCACATGGCCATGCACTGGATGCCGCTGGTGCCCTGCTAAAAAAGCACAAGGTTCGATTCAAAAATCCCTATGCGTCCGGCGGCAAAGACCAGACCGTCATCGAAACCGTTCGCGCCCTCGACGGATTTCTGGAAACCGTATCTGATCGCGAAATTGCGAACGGGCTCGTCGTCGAAGAGGATGTTGAAAACTCTACCACCTATTCCGTCGGACAGGTCCAGATCGAAGATCACATCGGAAGCTATCTAGGCCGTCAATATACTTCGCACGACGAGGACGGGAGTAAAGTTTATGCGGGTAGCCGTTTGCGTGTGGTGCGCGGCGGCTGGGACGCTCTGCTTCACCAAGTCCAATCGCCCGTTGCACGCAGGATCGTAGAGAATGCCAGACGTTACGATGAAGCAACTCTTCAACATCTCGGTCTCGTTGCGTCGCGCAGAAACTACGACGTTCTTGTCGGGCCGATAACGGAAAATGGCGTCCGCTGCGGCGTATTGGAACAATCATGGCGTGTGGGAGGTGCCTCCCCTGCCGAAGTTCTGGCATTGGAAAAACTGGCGCAGGACGAAACTGTTACCGCCGTACAGGCAGTATTGCGCGAGAGCTATGGTCAGCCATCTACATTCAACGAGGACGATTTCGTCGTTTACGTCGGCGACGACGATTTCGGACGACCTCTCCACAAATATGCGCGAATAGAGAAAATCTATCATGATCCGTAACGCCACCGCCGTCAGCGTCGACCAGCACGAACTGGCCGCGACTGTCATCTCTCCGGATACCACCATTCCGGGCGTTCTATTTCTGCACGGTTGGGCCGGTAGCCAGGAACGCGATATCGAAAGAGCAAATGCGATATCCTCGCTCGGTTGTGTTTGTCTTACCTTCGACATGCGCGGCCATGGGGAATTGCTGTCCAGCAACAAAACCGTAACGCGCGGTGAAAATCTTGACGATGCTATTGCTGCATATGACCGGCTGGCCAGCCTCAAAATGGTCGAAGACGGTTCGATTGTGGTCATAGGAAGCAGCTATGGAGGGTATCTCGCGACATTGCTGACCGAATTTCGGCCCGTCCGTTGGCTGGCATTAAGAGCACCGGCACTTTATCGTGACCAGCTTTGGCAAGTCCCTAAAGCACGGCTAGACCGCAGTGACCTGCAATCCTATCGTTCGACACTCGTAAAGTTTGATGATAACCGCGCACTTCGACAGGCCCGAGAATTTCTTGGCGATGTACTGCTGGTCGAGTCCGAACACGACATCATCGTCCCACATCCCACGGTCGCAAGTTATCAAACTGCCTTCATCAATTCTCAATCGTTGACCGTTCGGATGATAGGTGGCGCGGATCACGCACTTACCGGAGACCATCATCAAAAGGTCTACAATCAGCTTTTGACCCGTTGGATCAGAGAAATGGTTCTCGGAGCACGCTAACGGAACAATGTAAGGGTTCATTGGTTGGGACAGTCCCTCAGAAACAAGGGAGCCAACGATGAAACGGTCTATTCGAAATCTCGCAGGCGCAGCCTTCTTGCTGCTCGCACCAGCGGCGTTTGCCCAAACTACACCTACTGAAGAACCTCAGACTCCCGCAGTTACCACGCCCGGAGAGAAAAATCCGAAGGCACCGGTGCCTGGGCAGAACAGTTTTACCGAGGATCAGGCAAAGGAACGCCTGACCGAAGAGGGGTTCAGCAACATTATGAATCTTCAACTCGGCGAAGATGGCATCTGGCGCGCCGAAGCCGCGCGTGACGGTCAGCCTGTCAAAGTTCTTCTCGACTTTCAGGGAAACATCACCACGCAGTGACCGGTTGTAGTCGCAACACCATAAAGGAGATGAAAATGGCTTATATCACGGGTCTATTCGACAATCACGACGAAGCCGTCGATGCCGTTAGAGCGCTCGAAGAAGCCGGGATTCCGGCTGAAAATATCAGTCTGATTTCGAATAACACAGATGGTCGATATGCAGGCGAGGCCCTGAAGGACGAAGAGAGCGCAGTCACAGGTGCTGAAACCGGCGCCGGTCTTGGTGCAGTAGCAGGCGGTTGTGCCGGGCTGTTGACCGGGCTGGGCCTGCTATCCATACCGGGTGTCGGTCCGGTCGTGGCGGGCGGTTGGCTCACCGCCACACTGGTCGGACTGGTCAGCGGAGCGACTGCCGGCGGCGTCGCAGGCGGTATTGTGGGCGCTCTCGTGGAAACCGGCGTGCCCGAAGAAGAGGCGCAGGCCTATAGCGAAGCCATTCGCCGTGGCAGTACTCTGGTTGCCGTTCGTTGCGATGAGACGGAGCGAGAGAAGGTCGAAGCTATTCTTGATGATTGGGCGCGGGTCAATATCGGCCAAAGACGCGATGCTTATATCGAAGAAGGATGGGAGAGCTTCAATGCGTCGGGCGCGCCCTACACTGCGGACGAAATTGAACGCGAACGTCAGCGCTGGGGCTAGGCGGATTGACTATGAAAGAAGTAGATCCGCGCAAGGCCCGTCAAGGTTTGAATGGACGGCGTATTCTAATGATACTCATTTCCAGCCTGATACTGGCCGTGATTGTCTGGGGCGCAGTCGAATTTTACGGGAAAATGCGCCCCGGTCGCGGTTTCATGGATGACAATAGCAAGCCGCCTGCATCCACGGAATCACAGACGCCGCCTTCGGCAACAGGTCGGCAATGACAGTACCAGCAATCACCCGTCGCCAACAGAATCTTGAACAAGTCTGCGCGGAAGCGCGGACTTGTCGGCGTTGTGAGCTCTATCAAAATGCAACACAGACGGTTTTTGGCGAAGGGCGCACCGGCGCCCGAGTTTTCTTTGTTGCCGAACAACCTGGCGACAAGGAGGATATTGGAGGAAGGCCCTTGATTGGACCTGCAGGTCGGCTCTTCGATGCCTGCCTAAACGAAGTCGGTATCAAACGCGAGCGATGCTATATTACCAATGCGGTAAAACACTTTCGACATACACAGCGCGGTAAAAGACGCATTCACCAGCGCCCGTCAACCAGCCACATTGAAGCTTGTCGCTGGTGGCTCCAGCAGGAAATTGAACTGGTTGAACCCCACATCATCGTTGCGCTGGGCGCAGTTGCCGCCCGTTCCCTTTTCGGAAAGCCGATGAAAATCGCAGCGATACGCGGCATCCCTCTCGAGTTCGAGAACCACCTTATCCTTGTGACGATCCACCCATCCTACCTGCTACGCTTACGTGCCCAGAGCGGCTTTGATCGCGAACGGGCGATGTTTCTCAAAGAACTGGCCAAAGTCGCGGAGTTCGAGCGCGCCGCCGAAACGTGAAGTTTATTACAGTCGTTTTCCCGGAACATCATTTGCTCTGTCTTGTTAGGCTTATGTCACGCGCGACAAATTCCACTCCCAACAATCAATGGTCTAAAACCACTGAAAGGAAAGAGAATGGCACAGAACCACACGCAAGGTGGCACACACGAACAACACGTGAAAGCCGGCCAGCAAAGCCACAAGAACGATGGCAAGCATGCGAGCAGCGGAGGCGGCGACAAGCAACAGCAGCAGACGTCTTCCCGTGGGGGAACCCATGAGCAGCATGTAAAGGCAGGTCAACAGAGCCATAAGAATTCGTAATTCAAAGGGGCGGTCTCGTGCCGCCCCATTCTCAAACCGGACTTTTGTTCGGAAAGGCTAAGACGATGTCTTTCAAGCCAAATCCCGACTACATGCTGGAGCCGGAACATCTCGTTGAGATGATACCGGCTTTGCGCGCGTTTTCCCGCACATTTTACCGTCAGAAAGAAGATGCTGAGGATCTTGTTCAGGAAACATTGTTGAAAGCACTGGCCAATCGAGAAAAATACGTTCCCTATTCGCCCCTGAAATCCTGGCTTTTCACCATCATGCGCAACACGTTCTGCACGCGTATTCGCATCCAGAACCGTGAAGCACCGGGCGTGAGCGAGTGCGTTTCACCCATAGCTTCAGTCAAAGCCTCGCAGGAGCTGACGCTCGAGGCGCACGACGTGCAAACAGCAATGGAAACCCTGCCTCACAAATATCGCCGCGTTCTGGCATTGGTAGTGTTGGAGGGCAAAAGCTATGAACGAACGGCCCAGCTTTGCGATTGCTCGATCGGAACGGTGAAAAGCCGCCTGCATCGCGCTCGTCATAAGCTCCACGATATCGTGGAACGCGCCTAGATGATGTTATCCAGGCATTTGCATTCGCAAAATCGCGTTGTGGTTCGTGATGCGAAATCAGCACGAGACATATTGTCATTCGGTTTCAGACATGGCCAACTGTTTGTAATGATTAGATCTAGCGATGATACAATGCGTTTATTCTCAGGAAAGCGTATTTTGGTTTTTGAAGATGGTTTTCTGCTTTCAGAGGAAGCAGGAGCCTGTCTGACGAAGGCTGGCGCTGTCGTTCTCGGTCCGGTAAACACGGCTTATCAAGCACTGTATTATCTGGAACGTGAGAGGGTAGACGCTGTTGTTATGGATGTCACTCTGGAACCGGAAGCGGTGCTTCCGGTTGTCGCCGAACTGGAACAGAGCGCCATACCCTTCATATTCGCCCTATCAGACAACCCCATCCTGGACAGCCTGGGCTTCGCAGGATTTGTACTCAGCGCGCGCCACAGAGACCTGTCCACAATAGCGGAAGCATTGTTTCTTCATCGTAACGTGGAACATTAATAGTCCTCCCAAATCTATTGATCACTGTTTCTCCTTCAAATGCTTCTGAACGCCTGGAACAAGCAGCGTATTTCGTTGTTAGGGCGACAGGGTGAAAAGGAAGGACAAGCCGATATGGAAAGCCAATATCCCAAGCCACCATTCGAAACAAAGCAGCAACCGATGCCGGGCATAACCAATAAGATGAATCCGAAACCGGATCACGGCGAAACAACTTATAGCGGTTCGGGGAAACTGAAGGGGTTGAGGGCAATCATTACTGGAGGAGACAGCGGCATTGGTCGTGCGGTTGCGATTGCATTTGCACGGGAAGGCGCGGATATCCTGATTGCTTATCTGGAAGAGGATGAGGATGCACTGGAAACCAAAGCGCTTATCGAGAAAGACGGTCGAAAAGCCGTCTTGATGAAATGCGACATCCAGCATGCCCAAACCTGTCGCGACCTGATTGATCGTGCGGTAGGCGAACTAGGCGGAATCGATATTCTGGTGAACAACGCCGCTCATCAGGCAAGTTTCTCCGAACTCGGTGATATCAGCGACGAAGAATGGGAGCTAACATTTCGCGTCAATATTCATGCGATGTTTTATCTGACAAAAGCGGCCCTTTCTCATATGAGACCCGGCGCTGCGATCATCAATACGGCTTCCATCAATTCAGATATGCCGAATCCAACTCTTCTGGCCTATGCGACGACAAAGGGTGCGATCCAGAATTTTACCGCTGGGTTGGCCCAGCTTCTTGCAGAAAAGGGAATCCGTGCCAATGCGGTCGCGCCCGGCCCGGTTTGGACCCCACTCATACCGTCGACCCTTCCTGAGGACGCGGTACGGAATTTTGGCAAACAGACGCCAATGAAAAGACCGGCCCAACCAGCGGAACTCGCTTCCGCATATGTCATGCTGGCAGACCCGCTATCGAGTTTCACGTCCGGCGCTACAATAGCAGTCACTGGCGGCAAGCCGATTTTGTGATGCGTACTCGTTCGCTTTGCGGCCATGGCTCCATTGCATTGTTATTTTCGTGGATCAATCAGCGCTATGCCGAATTCCGGTCGATAGGTCCGCACCATAGTGCTGGTATTTTCCTTAATCATTACTTCGAGCGTCGGCCGCACCAAGGCTTCAATCAGGTGCCCGCCTTTCGCCTCACCGTTACGCATTCCCAAAACCACATGCAAATGAAGAATCGGACTGCCCTCTTCGCCCAGAGCGCAATCACCCAGCAAGCTGAGTACCTCGCACTGCTCGTCAAGTTCGATCCGGTGATAGTCTTGTCGCTCAAGGTCGAAAAATCCAAGCGTAGCGCGTCGGAAAGCTCCAATCGCGGTCACCGAGGCTGCCGTTAAATCCCTTTTCTGGACAAACCGGGTAAGTGTCGCGACCACCGCTTCTTCCGGAGCGAGAATGACGACGAAGATCCGCTGCCCCGCTCCTTCTCCCAACAGTTTGAATTGCATTATCTGTGCCTCCTGTTTTCGAGTTTTGAAGATGCAACCAATAGCGGGACAAAAAGTTCAGCTTGCCGTCAAAGGAAAATTTGGTCGCAACTCATTTCCAGATTTGTCCGCTACCGTACCAAAAATCATTTGCCGGATCAGAGTGTTATAGAACTCAATCGTCAAAGAGAGTTGGGGGGCACAACGGCGAATAGCTGGTACTTTGCCCGAAGTAGCACAGATGTACGACGAATCTAAACTGCACAACCGCCTGTTGAAGAGCCTGCCTCCAGATATTCTCAATAGTATTTGTTCGTCCCTGGAACCTGTCACGCTTGAGCGTGGTCAAGTTATTGTCAGGGCCAATCAATCGATCGACTATCTATACTTTCTTTGCGGCGGGATCAGTTCGGTCATCGCCGTATCGACCAGAGGTCAGCTGGCAGAGGCTGGCATGGTCGGACGCGAAGGGTTTTCACCAACGTCAGGAGCGGTTGGCGCTACAACCAGCATTCATGAAATTATCATGCAAGTCAGCGGCTATGGTCATCGGATTGCCGTCAGTGCTGCACGAGAGGAAATCAATCGCAACAGCGTGTTTGCCAGTTTGTTGGCCCGTTACATTCAGACTTTTGCCTCACAGGTTTCTTATACTGTCTGGGCCAACGTAAACTTGCATGTTCACGAGCGGCTGGCGCGCTGGCTCTTGATGTCACATGATCGTGTTGACGGAGATGAAATTATCCTGACCCACGACTTCATCGCTCTCATGCTCGGTGTAAGACGCCCCAGCATTACGACAGGACTTCACCTACTGGAAGGCAAAAAACTGGTGCGATCAGAGCGAGGCCGCATCACAATACGTGACCGTAGGGGTCTCGAAGAATTTGCTGGCGAAGCCTACGGAAAACCCGAAGAAGAATATAGCCAGCTTTTCGGCGCTCAAAACTAGACGTCACCGACAGGTTCAAATCCCTGCATCAGCCGCACGTATTCCTTTTCCGGCCAGCCATAGGCATCTCGAGCATAGCGTTCCAGCCCGTGACGATTACGAATAAAGACAACTCCTCGTTCAGACTTGATCAAGCCCAATCCTTCAAGAACATGAAGAGAATTCGTGACACTTGGCCGACGAACTGCAAGCATTATCGACAGGAACTCGTGAGTGATTGCTATTTCTTTGCCTAATATTCGGTCATCACACATCAGCAACCATCGGGCCAATCGTTGCGTGACTTCATGAATGGCATTCGAGACGGCGGTATAGGCAAGCTGAACGGAAAACGCCTCGATAGAGCGGATCATGATCCTGGAAAAACTGCGGCTTTCGTCCATCCACCGCCGAAACTTCTCATAAGGCATTTCATAACCTTGCGCAGCAACCTGAACCAGGACGTCATAAGAACTGTTTTCGACACCAGCGATTGCAGACGTTGGAATATACCCATCGAAGCCGAAAATTCCCGCTTCTGCACGTTTTCCTTCGGCGGTCGTCACAATAACCGAGCCGATACCTGTCGTAAGAAAATAAACTTTCGCGATCGGTTTCCCCGTTTCTGCAAGCACCGTCCCACGCGGAAGTTCCACATAAGTAGTTTCCTGGATAAGGGCTTCATAATCGGAGGGCGGAAGCAAAGCCAAAAGTTTGTTAGCAATGGCATTCTGTGGAGGAAACGGCATTTCGTGATCCTCATTCCATCATCATGAAGTGGAAACACCGCGGAAGGATGGTTGGTTCCGAGAAGCAATCGGTAAACGCTTTTTTCGGTACGCTACCGCACCAATGCGAAAGAACAGGTTTTAAGACTATCTAAGTCCAGTAAACAGCGTATCATTGAAGCTTCGTTTCTTGATGGAGGCTGACATGCCGTTATTTAATGAAGCCAGCAGAATTTACTCATCAGTTGAAGTTAATTTCATGCGTAGTTGTTTTGCTCAATCTGCAATAATTCTCGAAGAAAGTGACCGTTCTTATTCGGCCACTGAGCTCGCAGAGTGCATAATACGACTATATGAAAGCGGCTTGCGTGATCTTAATTACATTTCAGAGCTAGCTGCAAGGCTCGCTCACTCACGATTTGAGATCCGGCATCACGATTTCGCGGCCAACACCGATCACTCGCAGAAATTCGTTTAAGCTATCGTTTCCGAAGACTCTTTTCAGCCGGATACAAGTCGCTTTCGAGTCGCGCTCTTGCTCTGTTAAGCCTGCTCTTGATCGTTCCGACCGTGCAGCCTGCCGCCATCGCAGCCTTTTCGTAACTCAGCCCGCGAAATATCACTAGGTCAAGAACGCTCTTATATGCCGGCGACAGTTTACAGAAAGCCTCCCCGACATCCTGCAATTCCATGGCCCAATCCTGTGATGGGTTGATTGTCGGTCCCTCCCAATCCTCAATTGCATCTTCGCGGCGGGATCTCTTGATCCTGGTGCAGAATGTGTTCTTCATGATCGTGAACAGCCAGGATTTGAGCGATCCATAGGGGACGAACTTATCGCGATTGCACAGAGCTTTTAATAGCGTTTCCTGAACAAGATCCTCTACGTCGGAACGCTGGTGGTACATCGTTCTGGCGAACTGATGAAGCGCAGGTCCAAGTGCCAGCAACTCTTCTTCGAACTCGGATATCGAGGGCATGTGTCTCCTCCTTCCCCAGGTAAGGTAAGGCCCAGCCAGCCAGTTAGTTCCTCCGCAAGGTCTTTCTGTACGATAGCGTACGGTTGTGAAGCGGAGCGCGATGAGCGTGGGAATCAGCCGTATTCGGCTTCGCTCGTCGCTGAAACCTCGGGTATTTCAATCTGGAACGAAAGCAATTCTGGCGGGTTCGGCATATTTGGCAGGAGTTTGGCAAATGACTATGGAAACCCAAGTCGTTTCGATGGAAGACGATGAAGCTTATTCGGTTCAGTTTTTTGACGATGAAGGAACTGCCGTTTCTGTCTACTTCCAGAACCCGCAGCATGTTCACTTGTCAACAGCCGACGCGGTGAACGAAGCAACGACGCGGATGTTGCGTCTGCTTGAGGGCGCCTGTGGGCAAATCGTCGTAGAAAGACTTGAAGGATAACATGCCTCTGGAAACCGGGCTTCTACGCGGAGATTTGCGAGGCGGCTGCATGCATCTATGCATAGACATGCAGAATCTTTTCGGACCTGCTTCGCCTTGGCACGTGCCATGGATTGAAGCGATCTTGCCCAATATCGTGGATATCTGCTCCCAGCGCAGTGAAGAAACGATCTTTACCCGCTTTATACCTCCAAGGTCACCCGACGCTGCCCTGGGAGCATGGAGAGGTTATTACCGCAAGTGGGAAACCCTTACTCTCAATCGTATCGATCCGTCATTCATCGACCTCGTGGACCCGCTAGGAGATTTTTCGCCGCCTGCTGTTGTACTCGATAAGACTGTTTACTCCCCCTGGACCGAAGGCTTCCTCCAGCGATATCTGCACAAAAGGCGCGTTCATACTTTAATCGTTAGCGGAGCGGAGACCGATCTTTGTGTTCTCGCAACACTATTGGGCGCCGTAGATCGCGGATATCGGGTGATCATTGTCCACGATGCAGTATGCAGCGTTTTCGATCAAACCCACGACGCAATTATCTCTCTTTGTCACCAACGATTTAGTGAGCAATTGGAACTCGTCTGCACGGATGAGCTGATCGAATCCTGGCGATAAGACTTGGCAAGGTCACAAACCACGGAACTTTCAAATTGATGAAGGGTTTGACCTGCTCCCCTTGTTGTCCGCGATTATAAGCTCGCCATGGAAAATGGTACACCGGGATGACGCTTTGGTCATTAAAATTGCGGACGGCTTCACGCAGACGGTGAGAACAGTCGCAGATGCCGAGAATATATTGCTGTCTCAATGGAATAGGTTCAAACTAGATAGTCTCAGCGTCGCTATCACGGTCTGCCTTTTATGCACGCACGACATTGGGAGTACCGAAGACGCAAGACTTGCTTTCGAAATGCCGCTTCGATGTCAAGAATTCTGGCTTAACTCTTTGGCTGAGCATGACCTTTCAGGATCCATCTCAAAGCGACCTAAACACGTCAGATACCCATCTGTCAGCCGTATAATAAAGCTCATGACGCGGGGGATTAGAATTAAGCATTCCTGAGCCAACTAAGTAGAGTCAAAAAGACGACCTTCACCCTGCAACTGGCGAAGAGGGGCAGAGAATTTCGCAACAAACCCTTCGGTTCCATAGTCAGCGTCAACCTCACCGGCGCCTAACAGTCCCATTTTTATGAGCTTGGAACCAAACCCGGTCTTAGTTGGCGCGATAACAGGTGGCCCGCCAAATTCAGCCCAACGCAACGAGAAAACTGCATCATCCTGTTTTTTTGACACAGCTACTTCCAACAGCACATGACCCTCATTGTTTGAAAGAGCGCCATATTTGATCGCATTGGTGGTCAGTTCGTGAATTAGAAGCGACAGCGTTGAAGCTCCTTTAGGGCCGATCAGCACATCCGGTCCGCTTATCTGTACGCGATCCGCCACCGCCAGCGCGTTTGTTATTCCGCTCACAATCTGACGAAGCGAACCTTCGGAGCTTTTGCCCAATCGTAACACATCGTGTGCATTTCCGAGTGCAAACAGGCGTCTGGTAAAGGTGTTGATCACTTCTTCATCAGCATTGTTATTGAAAGTCTGACTAGCAATCGCCGCTACTATGCTAAAGGTATTTTTGATCCGATGAGCGAGTTCGGCATTCAGTATGCGAGCATGTTTTTCCGCTTCAACCTTTGTCGTGGTCTCGATGACAGTATCCATCATGCCGGCTATTTGTCCCCGTTCATTATAAATCGGGCTATAGCAGAAGGTAAAATAACATTGCTCGGGGTATCCGTGCCGATCGATGACCAAGGGAAAGTCTTCAATGAAGATGGCTTCACCCGCATAGGCCTTCTGGACCATCGGTTGAATTTCATCCCAAGCCTCGGCCCAAATATCGCGGAATGAAGCTCCCATGCAGTTCTCTTTCTCACCGAGAATCTGTCGGAAGGCATCGTTATAAATCGTGGTGAATTCCGGTCCCCAGATAATGGCCTTTGGGAAATGCGAAGCCAGCATCATCTGAACCGCGGTTATCAGAGAGGTGGGCCAGTTTTCTGGCTTTCCGATTGGATTGCTGTTCCAATCCAACATCCGGATTTCATCGGCCGACTGTCCACGCGCATGCAAGAAAAGCACTGCACTATCCATAAATTTTTCCATACCGGTATGCGGAAGATTCAAAGGCGACCAAGGAAAAACATATTGGATTCAAAGCGTAAATGCCAGGCGAATGTTACTCATGAGACTTCGCAACAAAAAGGCGACCTCGTGGACCGCCTTTTCATATCTCTGAGATAATGCTTGTCAAAACTTGTAAGCTACACCTAAACGAACGTCATGTGTTTTGAACTTGTCTTCGACACTTACATCCGTGCCAAAATCAAAGTCCTTCTTACCATAATCAGTGTAGCGATATTCAAGGCGCAGAATGAGGTTGTCAGTAGCAGCGTAGTCCACACCCGCACCGGCCGTCCAGCCAGTATAGGTTTTGCTTTGCGATACGCTGATTTCATCCACACCGTCCGTTGCTGAAAGCGTGTTTTTCACACTACCGAATGCAACACCGCCCGCGATATAGGGCATGAAGCGATCAAATGCGACACCGGCCCGTGCGCGAACAGCACCCGACCACCGCAACTTGCTCTCAAGGTCACCAGCAATATCTCCGTCAGTAGCGCTGTAGTTGTCCTTTAGATTATTATAGGTGATATCGCCGTCGACACCGAGAATGAAGTTATTGCCGACATCAAAGTTATAACCGGCATAAAGACCACCGAGAAAACCGTCCGGTTTCACACGGAAAGCATCTTCGAATTCCGATTTTCCCCACCCGTAGCCGATCTGCCCACCAATATAAGCGCCAGTCCAGCTAAAAATAGGTTCAGCAACGATTACCGGCGCAGGCTCCTCAACGATAGCGTCAGCAGCTTTCGCACCCGTTGTAGCAATAAGAGCAACAGTTGACGCCAAAAGAAGAGAATTAATTTTCATGGCATTTCTCCGTGACCTAATAAGCCTAAGGTTATTTCGTTATTTAAAAGATAACTCATGAATGAAATATGTCTGTAGTATTAATGTCACAACCAGATCGAGAGCCGACATTTCGCCACCTACTGTTAAAAGCAGTTAATTAAGTCTTTCCGCTAACCTAAAACATGTTGATCGAGCATCATGATGACCAATGGCGTTCTGTGCCTGCCAATCCATAACCGCATCGTGTTGCGAGATCGCGAACCGTCAACAGCCGTCGTCATCCGTTGGTCAGCTCTTTTCCGCATCGATGAAAAGTAGCCATTTCAAAGTGCGACGCTCGGCATCGCTAAGTTCGGGCGCAACTAGCCGGATAGCTCCAGCGGCATCGATCTGCGAGCCAAGTTTTCCGGCCAGCCAGTGTTCGGGGATGGCAGGATGTATGTAAGACTGCCGGCATACCGTTCTTGTATTGCCGAGCATGTGCGCAACCTTATCGATTGCGCTATTAAGCCTTTGCTTTTGCGCCCTGTCACTGTCAGGCAAATCGAGACAGCGTAGCAACTCAAGGGCAGTTGCCGTTGCAGCCCAAGTTCGAAAATGCTTCGACGTGAAATCGGACCGCATAGTCACTCGCAGATAGTCATTTATATCCTGAGAGGAGACGGGACAGCGATCACCCGCCCCGTCAATATATTGAAATAACTGCTGCCCAGGCAGTTCCTGTATGGAGCGTATGATACGCGCAATTCGTTTATCGGAAAGCTTGAGACTCCACATTTTGCCCGATTTGCCAGTAAATGCGAGCCGCAATCCGCCACGCTCATCCCGCAAATGCCGATTGCGAAGCGTAGTGACCCCAAAGCTCTTGTTGTCGCGTGCATAATCTGGATTTCCGACCCGCAGCAATAGTCGATCCATCAGCCAGATGACGGTCGCAACGACCTTTTCACGACAGAGCGAGCGTCGCCGCATATCGATATCGACCACTTTGCGCAGTCGGCTGAGTGCACCGGCGAAATCTGGCAGACTTGAAAATTTGGTTTCCTCCTGCATCGCCATCCACGCGGAGTGATAACGATATTGCTTTCTTCCGCGCGTATCACGCCCGGTTGCCTGTATATGTCCGCGCTGATCGCAACATATCCAGACATCGTTCCAAGCAGGCGGAATGGCAAGCTTAGCAATCCTGTTTCGATCCGCGACTGAAATCGCCTTTTTGTCAAACCGAACATAACGAAACCTGGCTCCACAACGCAGGCGCCTAATTCCCGGCGCGGTGTCGCTGACATGGACCAACTCATGAGCAGCATTGTTTTGTAGCAGCGGAACAGCGGAAGACTTTTTAAGCAATTTGCAACCCCAGTCGTACTTTCCTTGCCGAATAACCACTACAAACCACAACAGGTTCCCAGACGGAAAAAATCTAATCGGGAACTATCGGGCTTCAAACAGGTTATCCTGTTCTTCCGGAGGATCAGTTCGTGCCCCACGCTTTCTGGAAAGGCTATCTCAAACTCTCGCTCGTCACCTGTGCAGTGGAGCTGACACCTGCGACCAGCGAAAGCGAGAAAGTGCGCTTCCACACCCTGAATGTTGAGACCGGCAACCGAGTGATCAGCCGATACGTGGATTCGGTTACGCACAAGCCAGTGCCGGATGATGACGAGGTCAAAGGGTTCGATAAAGGTGACGGAAGTTATGTCATTCTTGAAGAGGATGAGCTGGAGGCTGTGGCGCTTGAGAGCACAAGAACTATAGACATCGACAAGTTCGTACCGCGGGACAGTATCGGCTGGATCTGGTACGACAAGCCGCATTATCTCGCGCCTTCCGACAAGGTGGGCCAAGAAGCCTTTTCCGTCATCCGGGAGGCAATGGTTAAAAGCGCAGTCTTCGGTCTGGCCCGGCTTGTCATGTACCGACGCGAAAGAGCAGTGCTTCTCGAACCGCGCGGTCGCGGAATTGTTTTGTGGACGTTGCGTTTCGGCGATGAAGTGCGGAATGCCACCGACTACTTTTCCACTATTGAAGATAGCAAACCCGACAAGAAGCTTCTTTCCATGGTCCGCAGGCTCATCAAGGGCAAGACAGAAGATTGGAAACCCGATTTTCTTCAGGACCCAATGCAGAAGAACCTTCAGTCGATGATTGCTGCAAAGAAAAAAAAGAAAACGGCATCGGTATCGAAGCCGCGCAAGACGGCACCTGAAACCGAAGGCAATGTTATCAACATCATGGATGCCCTACGAAAAAGCCTTGCCGGTGAAAATACAAAAAGCTGATGCGAAGAGTTCTGCCTATTTCTTCAGCTTAGGCAGCGGCGTTTCCGCGTTGCGAAAATCCTGCCAGGGATCGCTATTCAATGCGGCCAGCCGGTTCGGCGTGTTGACAATAGTAAAATGGGCGGGGCCTATTGCTGACGTCACTTCCTCCCACCCAAGCGGCATGGAAACTGCAGCACCAGGACGTGCCCGCGGCGAATAGGGTGCTACAGCAGTCATGCCGCGCTGATTGCGCAGATAATCAATAAGAATTTTGCCTTTGCGCTTGGCCTTGGAAATCGTCGAAACATAGCGATCAGGACTGTCTGCAGCCATCTGGTCGGCAATAGCCTTTGTAAAGCTCTTGAGGGCGTCCCAGTCGACCTTCGGCTTCAATGGCGCGACCACATGTAGTCCCTTGCCACCGGACGTTTTAACAAACGTCTTCAATCCGAGTTTTTCCAGACGTTCCTTGGTCTCGATTGCGGCTTCGATCACGCGCGACCATGGAACGCCCTCACCCGGATCGAGATCCATTGTCAACGTATCCGGTAGCTCCCAATTTTTGAGCGTAGAACCCCAGGGGTGAATTTCCAGCGTCGCGGCTTGCACCAGACCGATCAGCCCGTTGAAGTCCCGAATGCTGATATAAGGCTCCTCTTCCTTGTTCTCTGGATCTTGAACTTCGATAATATGTTCATTCAACCCCTTCCACGCGTGCTTTTGAAAGAAGTGTTCTCCGTCAATTCCGGTTGGGCAGCGTAACAATGCCAGGGGGCGGTTGACGATGAAAGGTTCGATGCTGGACCAGATAGCGGAATAATAATCTGCGAGACCCTGTTTTGTGACACCTTCGCCCGGCCAGTAAACCCGGTCGGGATGTGTGAGCTTCACGTCGATCTCCTCGGGGCCTTTACTGGAAATACGGGGTGACATGGTTTGCTTCTCCCATATGACGTCCTTGGCAGCCTTATCGTCTCGTACCCCCCTGAAGGACGCGTGACGCAATCGCTTATCGGCAGTCCAGGCACGAAATTCGATTTCCGCTACCAGCAGCGGCGTAACGAACTTGGCTCCGCGCCTTTCATCTGCCGTCAGCGGCACGGCGAATGGGCTCCCTCCCTGCCGCATGGCTTGCAGCCGTTTGTAAAGTTCTTTTGCAATCCTGACCGAAAAGCCTGTTCCCACCCGGCCTACGGGAACCAGCCCCTTCTTATCCTGTACACCCAAAAGGAGCGAACCGATTGCCGCTCGCGTTACCGTCGACGGAACATAGCCTGCAATGACGAATTCCTGTCGTCCAATGCATTTCGACTTACGCCAATCGTTGCTGCGACCGCTTCTATAAGATGCCTCCCTGAGCTTCGACACAATGCCCTCAAGGCCAAGTCCGCAGGCATTCTTCAGTACCGCAGCCCCATCGGCATCAAAGGCCTCGCTGAAGCGAAGTGTTGACGATGATGCAGAAATTAATTTTTCGAGCAACGTTTTGCGCTCAACCAGAGGCGTCTGGCGAAGGTCTTTGCCATCAACATGCAGTAGATCGAAGAGGTAATAAACGAATCGATCAGAACGTCCCTCCCTTAGATCCTCTTGCAAAGCTGAAAAGTCAGACAGTCCCGACTGGCTTTCGACAACGATCTCCCCATCAAATATGGCTTCGTTCACGCTCGTACCAACAAGATCTCTGGCAATCTGCTGGCCAAATTTTTCAGTCCAATCCAGTCCCCCACGCGAATAAAGGGCGACCTTGCCCCCCGCAATATGAGCCTGGATGCGATAACCGTCGAACTTGATCTCGTGAAGCCAGCGGTTTCCATCTGGAGCAACTGATACGAGCGTAGCGAGCTCAGGTTTGACGAAACTCGGCATCGGTCGCTTCTTCGCATTTTTGATATTTGCGCCCCCACCATCCCCTTGAGCGTTCGACTTTTTGTTGATCGAACCAGTTTTCGATGACCATCCTGGCGCTTCGTGTTCGACATCGGCGATGGCGCGGCCGGTTTTTACCGATTTCGGCATCTCTACAAGAATGTCAGGTTCACCAGGATTTCTGGAAAATTCGTCCTCCCCCTTGATGAGGAGCCAATTCTCTCGCTTCTCGTCTGGCTTTCCGTGCATCCGGATCAAATGCCAGCGACCTTTGAGTTTTTCCCCTGTGAGCTCGAACTCAAGATGCCCTTTCTTGTATTGCTGATGTGCATCAGCAGTGGATTTCCAACGCCCTGTATCCCAGACGATAACTGTACCACCACCGTACTCGCCTTTAGGGATCGTGCCTTCGAAGTCCGCATATTCAAGCGGATGGTCCTCCACATGCACGGCCAGTCGCTTTTCGCCAGGAACAAGGCTTGGACCTCGCGTCACCGCCCAACTTTTCAGCACGCCATCCATCTCAAGGCGAAAATCATAATGCAGTCTGCGAGCATCATGTTTTTGCACGACAAAGAGCTCGCGTTTTGTGCGCGAAGACTTACCGCGCGGCTCGTTAGTCAGGGTAAAATCGCGTTTCCTGCGATAGGTTTCGAGTGACTGTCCCATGATCAGCCAGCCTTTTTTCTAGACTTTGTTCCAGATGCCGCCCCGGACTTGGCTTTGCCTTTTATTGCTTTGGTCGCCGCCTGCCCGACCCGACCTAGGTTTGCACTCTTGCGAAGAGCCTCCTTGAGATCGATAACCTCGGCAGTCTTCGGCGCAGCCGGCTTCTTGAGCGGCTTCCCCTCAATCTTCGCCTTTATCAAATCTGCCAGTGCTGCATCGTACCGGTCATCGAAGCCTGCGGGGTCGAAACTGCCCATCTTGGTGTCGATAATATGCTGCGCCAGGTCGAGCATTTCTTGATCGAACTTGAAAGTGCCCAAGTCGGCAAATGCCTCCGCTGCCGCTCGTACCTCATATTCGAAATTGAGCGTCGTGGCTATGAGACCATCATCGTCGGCACGGATCAGAACTTGTCGCGCGCGGCGGAAAAGGACAGTCTCGGCAATTGCAGCTACATTTTCAGATTTCATACCCTCGCGAACGAGTACGAAACCATCGCTGTCGCCGACTGGGGCAAGATAATATGGCCGGTCGAGATAGACATCGTCGATTTCGTCGCATTTGACAAATCGGGTGACATTCAGCGTCTTGTCGCTTTCGGGAATGGCCGCGGCGATTTCCGCTTCGTCGAAACTCAAATAGGTGCCCGACGACACTTCATAACCCTTGACCTGATTTTCCCGCGGCACCGATTTGCCCGTGTCACCGTCAACAAATTCCCGGTTGAGGCGGTTTCCGGTCTCGCGATTTATAAGATTGAATGACACACGATCAGACGTTGATGCCGCGGTGAAAAGTGCAACGGGGCACAAAAGCTGATCAATTTTCAGCTGCCCTTTCCAGTTTGCACGGCGTGCCATCGATTTGGCCCTGCTTCCGCTAAGCGCCATCTTCGCCTGGCCTGGTACCACCGGTACGCTTCAGATAGTGTGCATATGCGAAGCCGCTTACGAGAAGCAGTGGCGGTCCCACCAGAACAATCCAAAACAACAACTCACCCATCTCACTCTCCCCTATGTTTCGTTGAAGACATAGATTTGCTGCGTGAGACAAACTCGGAGAACGCCGCAATTGTTCCGATATTGCTTAGCGACGCGTAATTATAAATATTCTATCTATAATGATAATTGAAGAATCCATGATGTTATCAGAGTTATCTAGAAAAAGCTCGATCACACCTAGCTTTTCAAAAGGGATGAAATCGATCCTTTTGGCAGATATTGAAAGAGCAAAGCCTTCAAAAAATTACAGCATACGCCAAAATGGCACTTTTGCCATATGTCATACATTTCACTGTACCTGTGCACTACCGGCACTTTTGCCATGTCTTTTACCGAGGATCTTTCCACAGCCGTTCGTATAGTTCGGTCTAACCTTTAATCCCGGCACAATACCGCGCTCGAAATGCGGCGTGGGGGTAACTCCACCGTGGGTTCGAATCCCACCCTCTCCGCCATATGCTTCTATAAGTTTCTGATTTTAAGTGTTTTCTTGCTGGTCATCTTCTTGGCCCATCATTCAGCCCATACTGTTCAATTGGATCTTCTCGGTGTAATTTTTTCACGTCAGCGTGTTTCGCCATGAGAATATTCTGATACGCATAAAAGCACATCCGGTGAAATAGTCCTTAATGGTGCAACATATTTGGGCCCAACTGGACCACCCAAACAGCGCTCTATTTTCGCCCGCGCTGGCGCTCAACGCAGGTCTTTGCATCCTTTCCCGGTGCGCATTCGTCTTCCTCTTTTTTCACGCGGTCCTGCTTCTGTGGCTCGGAATTTAGCGGAACGTGAACCGCATCTGGGTCAGACGGCGGCTGATTAGGAGACGGTGGCGGATTGCCTGGCACCTCCGGTTCTTGCGTGCCTGACTGTGTCGGCATACCGGATTCCTGTGCAACTGCTATATTCGGGGCAATCAGTAGTAGCGCAAAAATGACTAAGTTTTTCATTTTCCTACTCCAAGTTTAAATCATGGAACTGCCTCACATCTTCACTCCGCACCTTACGAAAGAAGGGCCTATTGAACCTCGGAAGAGCCTTGTTCGCCGCTGTTCTGAGGAGACACCCCATAATAATAAGGTGTTGCGAAGATAAATCCCAAGATCACAGCAACGGCTAAAATTAAGAACAATACCGACTTACGCATTCATTTCTCCTGTCCAAGACAGACTAAACGAACCGCCACCATTCGGGTTCCGTCCTCTCGACAAACATCTGAAGCGCACTATTTGCCGAAAGCGAAAATAATCAGGGGATCAGGATGTCCAGTTCGGAAGAGACGGAGCCGACAGCAGACGGGCTGAAGGAAAGGCTTCCATCCAAATCAGCCGCCATCCATGAGCTAATCCGACGTGATGGTGAGAAGGAAATCAACCGAGATGCAATGGCGCTTTTCTGGTCAGCCATTGCAGGCGGAATTTCTATGAGCACATCCATGATCGCTCGGGGAATTTTGGAGACTTACCTTCCAGACAGCGATCTTTTCTTCCTTGTGAGCTCCGCAGGATATACGGTCGGGTTCATCATCGTCATCATCGCCAATCAGCAGCTATTCACGGAGAATACGATCACTCCTGTCTTGCCATTTATGACGGAGCCGACGCTGTCTCATTTCGTGAAAATGATCAGGTTGTGGACCATTGTTCTCTTCGGGAACTTGATTGGCGGTGCAATTGCAGCCTTCGTTATGGTTAACATGCCTATTTTCTCGGACGAAGTGACCAGGACGTTTGTTGACATGGGTAAGCACCTTATGGCCAACAGCAGCAATGAACTATTCAGTAAGGGAATAATGTCAGGCTGGCTTATTGCTACGTTGGTCTGGATGCTTCACAGTACAAAGCAGGGGCACATAGCATTAATATTTCTCATCACCTACCTCATAGCTATCGGCGATTTAACGCACATCGTAGTGGGTTCAATTGAGGTGCTGTTTTTACTTATGATTGGAGAAGTCACCCCGTTTGACAGCATCTTTAAGTTCGGGCTCCCAACTTTGTTCGGGAACGTCGTTGGAGGAACGTTCATCTTCGGACTAATTTCGCACGCACAGGTGCGTGCCGACGAATAGTCAGGCGGTTTAGTCATACTGCGCAGCAAGCAGCACCTTTGTTTTTGGTGAAAGGTGCGCTCAAGCAATCCATAGACATTCTTCAAATTCAGTTCTGGGATTTCCAGGCAGAAGCGAATGGGCTGATAGCCATTCTAACGCTTTTGATAATCACCACAATTAATTTGCTATGCCGACCTCATTGAGCGTCGGCGATGACAATTGAGGACCCTCCACATCAAGGCGTCATCAGACCAGGGCTCTTGATCTAGGAAACGCAGCAGAGATTGATGCTTGGCAGAAACCAAGCCCCGGCGATGTCACCGCCGCCAGCGGCTCTACGCTTTCGCGCGCCACTGGGATCATCAACCCAGTACAATAATCCTGAAGGGTTCAGCCCTATCAACATGCCCGATTACTTCGATCAGCGCCTCCAAAAGCGCCTCGAACACACTTTCTTGTCTATTGTGAGTCTTATCCATGCCGACCATCTACGCACGGGGTACATACCGTAGCTGACGTGACGATGTGACGTCCTCTTGCTGCAAGCGATAGGCACACAACGGATGCCGCGGTCAGTTGTCGCGCACGTAAGCGTTGCCTGCGGGATGTCTCTCGTAGAGTTTGCGGTAAACTGCGGCTTCCGTGCTGCGGCTGTTTGGTCTGGACGTGCTTGCCTTCGCACTGTTGATCAAGAGTCAATTGCTCTTTAATTCGTTGCAAGTATCGAGATCAAACCTTGGCCCCCAGTCAAGAGCGCCACCGGGCGGTCAGCACCAAGAAATCTTCCTTTGGAACAGTTATAGCTTCGATGCGTTCCTTAGGAAGGAACAGTAGGGAGGAGGAATGATGAACAATAACGAGATGAAAGCCTGCATTGATGCATGTTTAGCTTGTTATCAGACATGCATCGGAATGGCGTCCACACACTGCCTCGAAGAAGGTGGGGAACATGTCGAACCCACGCACTTTCGAACCATGCTTACTTGCGCCGAAATATGCAGGAGCTGCGCCCATATCATGCTCTTGCGGACGCCTTTGCACCAAGCGGTATGTCGAGCCTGTGCTGAAATATGCGAGGCCTGCTCCAGGAGCTGCGAGGCACTCGACGGGATGGACGAATGTGTCGCCTCTTGTGATCTATGTGCCGCGACTTGCCGGGAAATGGCCGCTTAGTGGCCAGGCATAATATGCAAAAACTCGAACAACTCCTTACTGTTCGCCGTTTCGGTCCGATAATTTAAAAGGAGAATCTTATGGCATGGACCACCGAAAGCATGCTTTCCGAACAGATCTACGCACTGCGCGGAGAGGTCAGCAGCCTATCCTCCCGCCTGTCAGATCATCTCAGCATTTTATCCAGCACGACTGATGACGCGCTCGCATCAACGAAAGACGCTGTAAATGTTCTCGCCGAAGGTGCACGTGAACGTGGCCAACATGTTGTACAATACGCACGAGAAGTCCCAGGCACCGCTCCGCGTGGGTTTCTGTTGGTCTGGTGGCCTTAGTGGCCTACATGCTCATGAAGGGCAGACGCAGCCGTTAACAGTAAAATACAATCGGCCGGCAGCCTACCGCAATAGGCCTAACCGCCGAAACAGCAGCCGGAGGAGAAACCGCGCTAGGGAAGTTATTCCGGTCGTGAACGGAGGCATAGAACGCCCAGTAAAAAGGCCTGCGCACGGCGTTCCAATTAGTATATGCCTTATTCACCCCGGTGATGACTTGAATGCGCGTTACCGACAATCAGGCTGTTTCTTATTGTTTGTCAAATATGTCCCCATAAAGCCTTCAAGAACAGTCAGGGCACGACAAACAAGGGCCTTTTTCTGAAATCTCGGCGGCTCGGCTAGAATGCCCATCTTGCTCGCCAATTCCACCTAACGTCTGCCCAAGGGAACAGCATCTTCAACCCGGTCTAGCAGCGCGCCCAAGGCCGAACGCCGCCCATTATCCTACGAGCCCAGGGCTACTCGTTCGCCAGAGCGTGTCTGTGCAATCACAGACATATCCGGCTCGCTACCGATAACTGCTTCGATCTGATGCTTGTCCATGAGGCTGAACGCAGTTGCCCAGGCATCGGCTCGCGCTGCATCACGGGCAAGCACAGTCACCCGGCGATAAAGTGCCGCTGAAAATCCGGTTTTTGGGTTGAGCAAATGGTTAAACCGTCCGGACTCATCGAACTGAAAGCCCGTGAAGCTGGATGTCGCGAGCGCCTGATTGCGAATCTCAATATACTCTTCGGCAGCAGCTCCGGCTTCCAGATCGGCGATGCCAATGCGCCATGCCGTGCCGTCAGCTCTTGAACCGAGAGCGCGATACTCCCCCATATCGATCAGTGCATGTTCGACCCCTGCCCTTTGCAACAATGCCGTCACGCGATCGGTGACATAGCCCTGCGCAATACCATTTAAAGTCAGAGACATAGATGGCTTGGAGAATGCAATGCGGTTATCATCGAATAGAACGTGACCGAACCCTACCTTTGCAAGCGCTTCGTCCCAAAGCTGTCGCGATGGTCCGTCGGGAGAAGGACGTTCTTGCGAGAAATGCTTTTTCAGACAGTTCCAAAGGGGCTGTACTGTCGGATCGAAAAGGCCGTCGCTGGCCTGCCAGCATTCATGGCAGATACGCAATACCTCGACCAGATCAGGCGAAGGCGATGCCAGCGCCCCATTGCGATTAAGTTTGGTGAGTTCTGAATCCGAGCGATAGAGGCTGAAGATGTTCTCCAACCTTTCCGCTTCTTGAGCAGATTCACGTAGCAACCGTTCGGCAGTCGAACGATCAGGATGATAGAGTATGATCTTGGCAGGTGCCCCCATCGCCTGGCCACGCCAGATGATGGGCTCAGGAAGGTCGAGTGAAACTGCGTGTTTTGGAATGGCCCAGAACACTACTCCAGCCGCACCACCCGCAAGTACAAGCCGACGACTGAGACGCTGTCCACCTTCAATGCGCATGGCTTTCGGCTCCATGATCGGAGGGCCGCACCGACTGACCGCCGAGAACGTAATCCTCCGGTATTTCGGTAAAAGTGCTAATACGGCCGCCCTTTTCCGCAACGAACTTCTCCGCTGCTTCTCGTGTCGAAAACGGTACGGCCTCCTGTGCCCCCATTCCACCTACAGCAGCGCTTTCAATCACGAAAAAGGCTTTGCGCGCGTCGACCCAGTTTTCCGCTCCCGGCTCTTCCCAGCTTGGCGCTTTCGCCATATCTGAAACGTAGATCGCCGCGATCCCCTTCGGCTCCTCAGGCAGCATCGTAAAGGCGAGCGTATCACGGGCGGAAGAGAACCATACTGCCTCGTTTGTCGGCTCTAGAATGATTTGCCCCTTGGGGCCGGGGTGCTCCAGAACATTCATTCCGCAATATCGGCCCATTGCGCTTTCCGTCAGCGCAAAAGGAGCCATCACGGCATCATTCTTTTCGTCCGGAGAACATCCTGCAAGCAGAACCAGAAACAGGGGGGCAAGAAACAGAGCGCGTTTCATAATTCTTTCCTCGAAAAAACCAGCATGGAAAGGGACAGTGGCAGCATGACCCAGAGGCCGAGCGCTAGCGTCAGAGCTGGAGCCGAGAGTGTGGCGTTACCGGCTATTCCGCCCATGCCAGTTAAAGATCCGGCCTGTCCGAGACCGAAATTGAGAAGCCGGTAAGAGTCGGCTGGATTGAGAAGAAGCAGACCGTTGAGTATGCCACCGCCAACAATGCGGCCCTGATCGAAAACCAGCAGAGCAAGAACTGCTGCGTCATAGATCAGCACGAAGAACAGCCAGACGCCGATGGCGATACCTGCTGCCGTGCTCCGCTCCCGCACCAAGGTGCTTGCAAGAAAACCGATGGCGATGAACACGGCTCCCAGCAGGACCGACGAGATAATAAGTTTGAACAGCGACAGCCAGCTTCCAGCATCCACGCCGGACCCGGTCACGATCAGCGCCACAGCCGCCGCGCCGTACCCGAGCAATGTCGCGAAGGACAGAATAGCAAGCTGACCAATGAATTTTCCAAGAACCAGCTGAAACCGGCTTATCGGATAGCTCAGAAGCAGCAGCATCGTACCGCGTTCCATTTCCCCGACAATCGCGTCATGCGAAATGAGAAGGGCAATGAGAGGGATGAGAAAGATAGTCAAGCTGGAGAGGCTGACGATCACAACGTCCAGCTTGCTCGCGGCAACCGAACTCCCGGTGGGTGCGCTGCCGAGAAAAGTCATGCTCAGGGCTAATGCCGCAAGCAGCAAGGTGGTAGCCAGAACCCAGCGATTACGCAGACCTTCCTGTATTTCCTTGGAAGCAATGATGAGAATATTGTTCATTCCGCTGCCTCCGCGAGGGCCGCTTCCCCGGCATTGAGGAAGTGGGCGTACAGTTCGTCCAGCGTCGGCGGAACGAGATCGAGTTCCATGAGATTGTCGTTCATGGCCACGATTTCACGGACAAGAGCCATCTTGCCTTCCGTCGGAGCTTCCGTTTCGAAGATATCCGGGCCGAGACGATGCCAGCGCAATGCAGCATTGGCGGTTGTCGAAGGCAGCCGGGAGACGTCTGGCGTTTGCACCCGTATGCGAAGCGGTAATTGTGAAATCCGGCGCAACGCATCGATGGAGCCATCAGCAATGATCTTGCCCTTGTTCGCGATGATGACGCGCCCGACCTTGGTTTCCAGTTCGGTCAAGGCATGGGATGACATGAGGATTGTCGTGCCTTTGCTCCGCAATTCTTCAAGGACTTCATAGAAGCTCTGACGCAAGGCGGGATCGAGACCGGTCGTCGGCTCGTCAAGCAACAGAACGGACGGTTGCCCGAGCAATGCCTGAGCAAGCCCCAGTCGCTGGCGCATCCCCTTCGAATAGGTGCCAACCCGCCTGTTCGCAGCATGGGCGAGGCCGACGCGCTCCAGCAACTCTACATTTTGGGCAACCGGCATTCTCTTGAGCCGCGCATAGAAGCCGAGCGTTTCCGCTCCCGTCAGCGCCAGATTGAAAGAGACGTGCTCAGGCAGATAGCCAAGCCGCAATCTGGCGGCAAAGGCACCGGTCGCTGGATCCTCGCCCAACACGCGAACCGCGCCCTTGGTCGGGCGGATCAGACCGAGCATGAGCTTTATCATCGTCGTTTTTCCAGCACCATTATGGCCGACCAGCGCAATGCTTTCTCCAGCGTGGAGGCGAAAACTCGCATCGCTGATGGCATTGAACCCGCCATAGGACTTTGTGACCTGATCAAGAATGACAGTCTCAGTCATTTGGTTTTCCTTTCGCCGGATCGGCCGGATGCGGCGGCTTCATAAGGGGATAGCTATCGACGACACCGCCCGGCAAAAGCGCCGGGAACTGGGTCTGTGCCCAGCGGATTGTCTCGATTGCCGGACTATTGATGAGAATTTTTGCCTGTGGCGCAGTCCACAAAACCTTGTCGATCAGATCATTGGGCCGGTAAGGACTATCTGCGACACCGTCACCATTGAGATCGAAGGCCGGATTATCGCTCCAGTAATTGCCGCGCCCTTTGACCGACCAGTCGAGGTTGCGCGTGCCGACATATTTCACCTGATTGCGGTTGTTGATGAAGGCGTTGCCGCTCATGGCATTGCCCTCGGAACCGGCAGTAAAGTGAATGCCTATGCTGCAGTTCTCGAAACTGTTTTCGGTGAACTTGTTCTTGTTGGCATTGTAAATGAAGACGCATTTTTCCGGACCGAGCCGCGAGGTTTCGCCCGTCTGGGTTTCCGTCTGGTCGTCCGCAGGAAGACCGTGTTCAGCCTTCTGAACACCGGCATCAAGCCAGCGATCTATCGGTTGCATGCGCCCGATCACGCGATTACCGGAAATGACCGAACTGTTTGCATAATTGAGCAACAAGCCATGATCCCGGTCGCCGTCAGACAGGTTGTCCAGCACCTTGAGACGGTTGGTGTACATGATCGCGAAACCAACCGAATTGTTGCGCGAAACATTGCCGATGACCTGACTGTCATCCGTGTACATGTAATGGACGGCGAACCTGACATTCTCCATCACATTGTCGCGAAAGATATTCTTGCGGCTGGCATTGGTATAGATGCCGTCGCGCCCGTAGCGAATGACGTTGCCGATAACCTGTGCGCCGGGCGCATTCCAGATGGAAACGCCGCTACCGGTTTGGGCCATGCGCACGCCTCGACGGCCAACGATCTCATTGCCGCTCGCGATGGAATTTGCGGCGCCGTGCAAATAAATCCCGTAGAGGTTATTGATTAGTCTATTGTTCTCGACGCGTGCGCCCGTGGCGGTTTTGGCCACGAGAATTCCGGAGTTGAGGTCGGGCATGTTATCGCCCGAACCGCGCACTTCCAGCCCGCGCACGATAGCGTCCGGTGCGTTGACCGTTATGGCATTGCCCGAGCCAAGTCCGTCCACAATGGCGCCTGGTTCGCCAGTCAGTTCAATGGCGCGGTCGATCGTAACCGCGCCATTGTGCTTGCCTTTCAGAAGCCGGACGACATCGCCCGGCTCCGCTTTGTCGATAGCCGCCTGTACGCCTTCGCCTGCTACGACATCGATCTGCCGTGCCTGCAAACCGTCGCAAAGAACGACGGTCAGCAGCATTGCGGCACTGAAGGACTGAAACCGGCGGGGGAACCTCATGGCAGTCAGGCCTTCTTCGGTTCCACGAGCATCCGGCCCTTCATTTCCATGTGCATGGCGTGGCAGAACCACGAGCAGTAATACCACCACACGCCCGGCTTGTTGGCCGTGAAGGTGACAGACGCGGTCGCCTGTGGTCCGATCTCCATGTTGACCCCGTAATTGATGATGGCGAAGCCGTGCGTAAGATCTTCGATCTCGTCGATATTGGTGACATACACCGTCACCTCATCGCCCTGCTGGACGGTGAACTCGGTGAGACCGAAGGCTGGCGCGGCAGACGTCATATAAACGCGCACCTTGTTGCCATCCCGGATCACCTCATTGGCGTCCATCAGGTCGAGGCCATCGGCTTTCGCCTGAGTGACAGCATCGGCGAAGAATGGATCCTCACGGTTCCAGAAGTTGACGGGATTGATCTTGGAACGATGAACAATCGTTGCATCGTGCGGTTCGGCAAAACTTGGCCCGTCATGGACAATCACCATCTTCTCACCGGAAATATCGATGAGCTGGTCATTTTCCGGCTTGAGCGGGCCGACATTGAGATAGCGATCCTTGGAGAACTTGTTGAGCGAGATCAGCCACTGACCGTCGGCTTCCTTGGTTTGCCCCATGGAAGTGTGATTGTGACCGGGCTGATAATGCACATCGAGTTTCTGACGGATCGGATCGACCTTTTCACCCTTGAAGGCTCGCTTGGCGTCCTCGATATTCCATTTGCAGATCTGGCTGTCGATGAAGAGCGTTGTATAGGCGTTGCCCTTGCCATCATAAGCCGTATGCAATGGCCCAAGTCCGAGTTCAGGTTCCGCAACCACAGCATCGCGGGGCTTGATCTTGTCGTCGAAAAGTTCATCGAACTTGCGAACGTCGAACACGGTAACGGTCGGCGACAACTTGCCGTTGGCAACCACATGGATACCGTCTGGCGCAGTGTTGATGCCATGCGGGCTGTTCGGCACAGGAATGTAACGCGTATATTTGGAACCGTGACGTCCATCGATGACCGGCACACCGTTGATTTCCTTGAAATCACCCTTGGCAACCGCCTCTTCGATACGCTTCAGGTTGAAGATGACGATCCAGTCCTGCTCGCTCGACATCATTTCGGCGAGCGTCGTACCCTCTTCCGAATTGTAGCAGGTGGCAAAAGCATATTTGCCCTGATAATCGCAGTCGACATTATCCAGATTACCATCGACCATGATCTGCCAGGCAACCTTCATGGTCTCGCCGTCAACGGCCGTGAAGATCGCGTGATATTGCTTGGTATCGGTCAGATTGCTGCCGTCGTTTGGGATCGGCGCGCGATCTTCACCGTTGCAGAAGACATATCCGGTTTTCGGATATTTCTGCACGCGCAAACCATGCACGGTGTGCTGGTTCGGGAGCTGAATGATCTTGTCGCATTTCATCACATCAAGACGGATGCGGCAGACACGCGTATTGGCCTTGTCGTTGGCATAGAGATAACGCCCGTCATAGGTGCCTTCCGTGAAGGACGGGTGCGGGTGGTGCAAGTCACCATTCAGGAAAATGCCACCGCGATCCTTGAGGAACTCTTGGTCCTGCGGCAGAAGGCCTTCGGTCAGCACCTTAAGGCTTTCATTTGTCTGGCCCCAGCCGGTCGCACTATCGCGATTGAACACTGGAATGCGCATCAGTTCGCGCATTGATGGCAAGCCGACAATACGGACCTCACCGCTCTGACCGCTGGAAAAGAAGACGTAATATTCGTCCAGTTCTCCGGGCTTCACCTCTGCACTGTGGCCAGCACCGCCGGCAGCAGCCATTGCCGGTTCGGTTGAACCTGCAAACAGCGCGCCACCAAGACCACTTGCGCCGGCAGCAGCCACAAAGGCTGACGAGCCGAGCAGCTGTCTTCGACTAAGCTGCGTTTTTTTGGTTTCTTCAGACATGCTTCTCTCCTTTAAAAAAGTCAGACAGCAGGACCGGTATCGGCAACGCCTTCAACCGGTTTTCCTTTGACTGAGATGACGGGTCTGGCCGGTCCACCGCCACGTTCGGCAGCCGCTACGAGGGGGGCATTGCGGGCTGCGAATTTTTCACGCTTCACGCGCACCTGGATCATGTGCGGGCAGCGCTGGTCGTCGTGATAGAGTTCCTGACAATGCATGCAGTAAATGCATTCATTGACATTGATCTGCCCCTCCGGATGGATCGCCTCGACCGGGCATTCCTTGGCACAACGGTGGCAGGGCGAACCGCATTCCGGCCAACGTTTCAGCCATTCGAACATGCGGATGCGTCCGGGGATGGCAAGAGCCGCGCCGAGCGGGCACATATAACGGCAGTAGAAGCGCTCGATGAACAGGCCTGCAGTCAGAAGTGTCAGCGCATAAATGACGAACGGCCACTCACGTGCGAATTTGAGAATTATCGAGGTCTTGAACGGCTCGACTTCTGCAAACACTTCTGCCAGCGCAACCGAATAGAGCGACAACCCAAACAGGCCGAGGAAGATCATGTATTTGAGAGGCCAGAGACGCTCGTGCAGTCCCCATGGAAGCTTGACCTGCGGCACCTTCAGCCATTGGGCGAGATTATTGGTAAGTTCTTGCAGGGCGCCAAACGGGCACAGCCAGCCGCAGAAGGGGCCACGCCCCCAGAACAGCAGCCCCGCCGCCACCGATGCCCACAGAATGAAGATCAGCGGCGATGTCAGGAAAAATTCCCAGTTAAAGCCGGTAATCAGGGAGTTGGTGAAGGTCAGGACGTTGACGACCGACAATTGTGCATTGTTGTAGAAACCAAGCCAGACAAGGATGAACAGAAGATAGCTGCGCCGCAGCCAGGTGAAGAAGCGCGGATGCCTAACCAGACTGTTCTGGAAGAAGAAGATGCCGACAAGAACCGTGATGGCAAAAGCGGTGATGACCACATTGGCACGATTCATCTCCCACATCCGGACCCAGAGCGGATTGCCCTCGCCCAGAATGTCGGCTGCATTGGCTTCGCCGACCGGTTGCGGCTGACGCGGTGCATCTGCAGTCGTTGCTGCAGGCTGCGCGGGAGCTGGTTCCGGCTGCTTCGCCAGATATTTTTCCGGCAAACTGTAGCCGAGATCGTAACTGATATTGGCCTTGTCCCGCGCACCGAAACCGCGCTGTACCAGAAGCTGCAGATCCCACGGTTCTGTCACGTCGAAGCCAAACCCGTCAGGCACCTCGAACAGTGCTATCTCGCGCAGACGCGGTGCGCCTTCGGCCATGATATCGCCGATACGGGTATGGTTCTTGTCGCGGAAACGTACGCCCTGCCCGTCCTGCATCAACTCGATGCGGTCAAAGATACCGCCGCGCACATATCCGGAGCCCTTGAAAGAATAGGCTCCGTCGCCCGCAACCAGGATCGCCTGACGTCCTGGCTTCAGCCGCTTTTGCAAACGTTCGAAGCCATCCTTGCCAAGCAAGCTGATACCGATCGATGGCACCGATACTGGCGCAACATAAAGCTCGATGAATTCGTCTTCGGGATTGGTTGTTTCGGGGTTTTCGGCGGCACGATCATGTTTGGCGTCACGGAATGCCTGTGTAACGTCACCAACCGACAGTTTCAGGCTGCGGACCGAACCGTCACCGATCAGTGCCTGCCAGTCCTGCTCATCACGGATCTCCAGATCAACCGTGCGCTGCGCATCGGCTGCGGCGACCTGCACAGGCGCATTACCGAGCCGCCCACTACGAACGAGCCCGACGGCCGAACGAACGACGCTGTCTCCCATGACGAGCACAGTAACCGTGGCACCGCTGACGATTTCCACCTGCGGAGGCTTGTTCTGGCCAGCCGCGACAGCACTCATGTCACTGTCGACCAGCGAGTTCAGCGCAGCCACAACCTTCGCTTCGGGAATGCCGATCAGCACGATCGGCTCTTTGTGGTCGACCAGTTTTATGCCGCGTATGACGCCTTTGGTATCAATGCCGACGACAATATGGATAGGCTTGCCGGAATAACCGATGGAACTGGTGAAATCAGAATTCAAATAAGCATAACCGATTACCTCACCCCGCTTCATCAGTGGTGCGATTGGCGGCTCGCCCTGCGGCTTGCCGATAGCATCGGCCTCTTTGAAGAGCGCGCTTGCCTCAACCTTGGGAAGGTATTTTTCCAGATCAGCGGCGGATGCTGTGGTCTGCCAGCAGAGCGCCAGAACCATCGCCGCCAACGCGACGACCCTGGCGGCTTCTAGTAAAAATGAAAATGGCTGACTGACACTTGGAAAACCCTGTTCCGGCAGTCGGAAAGCAGGCGCGACCATACGGCCCAATAATGCTATTTTCACGTCCAACCTGCATTTGCTCTGCTATTATTTGCGAGCATGTCTTTCGGTTGGAAATTATCGGATCAGACAGAGAGTTCATTGATTTGGAACAAATACAATAAGAAATCACCCAACAACTCGACAAGCAGAAATCCAAAGTGTTAAAGGCTCGCCGACACAAAGCCGAGCAAAGCATCCGAACGCGGCTTTCTAGAATCCTGCTATGAACCTAAGGTATCTCGCCGCGCAGATGGCTCGACAGGAAGCCCAGATTGTCCTGTCCCCAATAAACTTCATCTTCATAGATGTAGGTTGGAAATCCGAATACGCCCTTTTCGACGGCAATCTCGCGATCATTTCGCCATTTTCCCTGGACGTCCTCGTCCTGCTCCCGTGACAGGAGATAGGCCCCGTCGAAGCCTGCGATGTCAGCCACCGCGCGGCGGACATTCGGTTGCCCTATATCCTTCGCTTCTTCCCAGAAGGCATGTTGCAGCGCCCGCACCAACTGCAACCAGTTCTCGCCGGCAAGATAGGCGGCGATCACCAAAAAGGAAGCAGACGTCGGGTCGCCGAGTGCCGGGCGATTTTCCACCAGCAAAGGTTTACCACGAAACTTCGCCCATCGTTTCAGATCACGCGTGCCGTAAGCACGGCGCGCATCGGGACGGTTTCTGGCGAATATTCCGCCATTCTCCTCGATGACAGTCGCCAGATGAGGCTTGATTTCAACCAGATGTCTTGAGGACAGCTCCTCCAACGTATCCAGCCCGAGATATGACCACGGCGATCCGATGGAGAAGAAATATTCGACAGTTTTGGGCACTTTCGATCCTTCAGTTACAGGGAAACAATATTCGGCTCAGTTGAACTTCGGCAGTCCCGGCGGGTTTGTTTCGGATCGGGGAAGCGCTTCTTCATCCAGCTGCCAGCGCTCGAGAATTCTGGCATAGGCTCCATCCTCAATCAGACCATTGGTAGCCACCGTCAGTGCATCGGCCAGACCGCTCCCCTTGCGGGTTGTGATCGCGACATCGGAACGATCCGGCCAACCTGCGCTCAATGTTCCGACCCGCTTGATATTCTTGTCACGCGCTGCAATGAAAACGAGCTGCGCATGAGGCTGCACAATCACGTCGGCCCGTCCTGACCGGAGCGCAAGCAGGCTTGCGGCTTCATCGTCGTAATATTGCAATTCAATCGGTTTCAGACCGGCGGCAACGTTTTCCTCGCTCCATTTGACGAGAATGCGCTCCTGATTTGTCCCCGCACCTGCAATGATGCGCAAACCCGCAGCATCCATCGGTTCCTTAATAGAGGTGACCGGACTGTCCGACTTGACGAAGAACCCGTGCAGACCCTGGCGATAAGTCGAAAAGTCGAATTTTTCCTTGCGTTCCTCGGTCACGCCAACGTTTGAAATGACGGCATCATACTTGCCGGAAGCCAGCCCCAGCGGCCAGTCGATCCACGCCACCGGAACGAGCTCCAGCTGCAGGCCCAGACTTTCAGCGATCGCAGAAGCATATTCCGGATCGGCGCCGACGACCGTTCGCGCATCAGTGGCATAAGTCGCCAGAGGCGGGCCACCGGGAGCCACGGCCACGGTAAATTTACCCGGCGCAACGAATTTGAAGTCAGCGGGAATGGCTGTGGCCGCCGTCTCATTCTTCTTCGTATGAATACGACCCGGTTGCTCCGGAGAAAGGTCGAAACCGTCTCCTGCCACGGCCGTCAGAACCGGAAATGCCACCCATGCAAGGGCCGCGATCAACAGAGCTCCTGCTCTCATGTAAATTTTCTCCAGTATCACAGAAATATGCGGGTCAGTTCGCGTCCCCTCGAACCGACCCGCCCCTCAACTTTCAACTCATGAGCCGCTCTTCGGCAGTCCCTGCGGGTTGGTTTTGGCTTCGGTGATTGCTTCCGGTCCAAGATTCCAGGTTTCCAGAACCTTCTGATATGCCCCGCTTGCGATCAAATCATTCAGGACATCGGTCAGCGGCTGGGCAAGGCCACTTCCCTTGCGCGTCGTGACGGCAATTTCAGCCGTAATCGGCCAGCCCCCGCTCACAGTGCCGACCAGCTTCGTCTTGCCGTTAATGCCTGCAGAGTAAGCTTGCGTCGCATTTACGCTGAAAACGGCGTCGGCGCGTCCGCTCTGGACGGCGAGATCCTTGACCGCATCATCATCGTAATACTGCACCTCAACGGCTTTCAGACCGGCAGCTACGTTCTGGCGGTCCCATTCCAGCAGGATTTTTTCCTGATTGGTGCCCGCATCTGTGATGACCTTGAGACCGGCAATATCTTTCGGAGACTTGATCTCGCCGATCTCGCTGTCGGATTTCACATAGAAGCCAAGCTCATCCTTGCGATAGGTGGAGAAATCGAATTTCTCCTTACGTTCTTCCGTCACCGTCACATTCGAAATCACTGCATCGAACTTGCCAGAGGAAAGACCCAGCGGCCAGTCAGCCCATGCGACAGAAACCAGTTCCAGCTGGAGGCCCAGACTATCGGCGATGATCTGCGCCAGATCGACGTCGTAACCGATGACGGTCTTGGAATCCGACGCATAGTCATGCAGTGGCAGATGTCCGCTGGTGCTTATGCCGATAGTCAGAACGCCGTCCTTGACGAACTTGAAGTTCCTGATTTCCTCGACACGCTTGGCGATCTTCTCGACGCGCAGCCGGTTCGGCTGTTCCGGGCTGAGATCGAACTTTCCCTCGCTGCGCGCAGCACCGGAACCAAGCAACCCAATAGCGATAACTCCGGCGGTCCAGTAGCCCGCTTTTCTGATAAATGTCATTTCCCGTCTCCTTGTTGTGTCGGTTCTTCCAGCACCGGTTCAAAGAACCTTGGCCAGAAATTCACGTGTGCGCGGATGCTGCGCGTCGTTGAAAATGCGGGATGGCGGACCGGCCTCTACAATCTGCCCGGCTTCCATAAAGACAACCGTGTCGGCAACTTCACGCGCAAAGCCGGTCTCGTGAGTAACGATCACAAGGGTAGTGCCAGTACGGGCAAGTTCCTTGATGACGTCGAGCACCTCACCGACCAGTTCCGGATCAAGCGCCGAAGTCGGTTCGTCGAACAGGATGACCTTCGGACGAAGCGCCAATGCCCGCGCTATCGCCACGCGCTGCTGCTGCCCTCCGGACAATTGACGCGGATAGGCTTCAACCTTGTCACTGAGGCCGACACGCGCCAGCAGATCAAGCGCCAGCCGGACCGCTGCATCCCGCGCAAGACCGCGTACCTGGATCGGCGCTTCGATGATGTTTTCAAGAACTGTCATGTGCGGAAAGAGATTGAAGTTCTGGAACACCATCGCAATATCGGCACGGCGTTTGAGAATGTCCTTTTCCTTCAACTCATAGAGCGTGTCTCCGTCCTGACGATAACCGACCAGCGCGCCATCAACGGCAATGAAGCCTTCATCCACACGCTCCAGATGATTGATCGAGCGCAGCAGCGTGGACTTACCGGAGCCGGACGGGCCGAGAATTGCCGTCACACTGCCTGCCGGAAGGGACAATTCCACATGGTTCAGCACCGTGTTCGGGCCGAAGCGCTTGGAAATATCGTGGATATGAATAGGTGCGCCTGCAGACACTGTGCCGACATCGCGGAAACCCGCGACCGGAACCGTCTTGTGCACTTGTCCCGACAACTCCGAGGTCAGCGGCAAGGAGCGCTTGTAGCGATTGAAGAATGCCTGGAATGGCAGGGGAACCGGATTGCGAACCGCACCCTTGGCGAAATAACGCTCGATATAATACTGCGCCACCGAAAGCACGGTCATGATGACCAGATACCAGACCGTCGCGACCATGAGCAGTGGAATGACTTCCAGATTGCGCCGGTAGATCACCTGAACTGTGTAGAACAGCTCCGGCAAGGCGAGCACATAGACCATGGAAGTGCCCTTGGCGAGACCGATGATCTCGTTGAAACCCGTCGGAAGGATGGAACGCATGGCCTGTGGCAGAACAATTCGCAAGGCTTGACGGTTGCGCGGCAGGCCAAGCGCGGCAGCAGCTTCATGTTGACCCTGATCGACGGAGAGAATGCCGCCGCGTACGATTTCGGCGAAGAAGGCTGACTGGTTGAGGGTCAGGCCGAGAAAGGCAGCTGCAAACGGTGTCAGCAATTGCACCGTCGGGTAATCGAACAATACGCGATCTGTGAGAGGCACACTCAGCGTGATGTTCGCATAGAGGTAACCGAGATTGTTCAGGATAAGCAGCAATACGATCAGCGGTATGGAACGCAACAACCATATATAACCCCAGGAAAGGCCCGAAAGCAGCGGCGACCTCGATACACGGGCTAAGGCCAGCAGCGTGCCGAGAATGGAACCTGATACAGCCGCGAGTGCTGTCAGCAGCAGCGTCCGCCCGAGGCCGACGAGCACCGGTTCGGCAAAGAACCATTCAGCAAAAACGTTCCAGCCCCACTGCGGATTGGTAAAGATCGAATAGAGCACAAGCCCGATCACGAGGGCCGCGAACACACTACCCACAAAGCGTGCTGGATGCTTTGCCGGAACGATCCTGTAGCGCGAATAGTCCTGCTTGCGCTCCACGGGGCGGGTTGCAATCTGCACGTTTGAGAATTCTGTCGTTACTGCCATCTGGTCATTCCTTGGCCTTCAGCCCTGTGATGATGTTCACTGGCTGGCGATATGTTGTCGGTCCGTGATGTGACGATCGTTGCCGCGCCCGAGCGGAGCGGCCAGATGGCCGATCTCCTTTTCAAAAGGCAGCGTCTTGTAAATTTCAGGATCCGCACCTGTGTCGAAAAGCGCCGTATAGCCGTTGTGAAGATAGAGACCGACGGCTTCAGGCTGACGGAAGCCGGTCGTCAGATAGATGCGGGAATAGCCCTGTCTTGCCGCCTGTTCTTCCAGTTCCACGAGAAGCTTGCGCGCCAGCCCCTGTCGCCGCAGATCCGACCGCGTCCAGATGCGCTTGAACTCCGCAGTACGCGCATCAAAAGCCTTAAAGGCACCGCCGCCGATGGTTTCACCGTCCCGGATCAACAGCACAAAATTACCGCCGGGGGGTGCAAACGCCTCGGGCGGATAGCGGTTCATTTCTGCCGCCGCACCTTCCGCGTTGAAATAAGTGCCGTAACGACTGTCATATTCATACAGAAGCTCATCGATGAGCGGCTTCGCACGTGGATCAAGAGAACTGGTGTACAGAAAGATATCGCTCATCATCATCACCGTCTGTTTTCGTTGAGAAAGGCTTCGGCAAGCTGCACCCAATAGAGGGCAGCTGGCGCGATGATCTGATCGTTGAAGTTGTATTCGGCGCTGTGCAGCGGCGCGCTGTCGCCGTTACCGACGAAGAGATAGCTGCCGGGCTTTGCCTGCAGCATGAAAGCAAAATCCTCGCTGGCAGTGCGTGGCGCAAATGCGCTGTCTAGAGCGTCATCGCCGAAGGCGTCGACTGCAACCTTGCGGGCGAATGCGGTCTCCTCAACCGGATTGATGACAGAAGGAAAGCCCAACCTATAGTCGACCTCCGCAACGGCACCAAAACTTTCAGCCTGCGCGCGAGCAAGCGCCGGGATGCGTATCTGCAATCCGCGCCGCACCTCTTCGCTGTAGGAACGGATCGTCAGTTGCAGTTCCACCGAACCAGGAATGACGTTCGAAGCTTCACCGCCATGAATGGAACCGACCGTGACAACCGCCATTTCACGTGGATCGACATTGCGCGAAACGATGCTCTGCAAGGCGGTAATGAGAGACGCAGCGGCGACAATAGGATCGACAGCATTGTGCGGTTCAGCCCCGTGACCACCCTTGCCGACGATCTTGATGACAGCCTTGTCTACAGATGCCATCGCCGGTCCGGCGACAAACCCGAAACGTCCTGCGGTGACACCCGGCCAGTTGTGCAATCCGAACACGGCATCAGCGGGAAACCGTTCGAAAAGCCCTTCGCTTATCATCTTGCGTGCTCCGGCACCGATTTCTTCTGCCGGTTGAAAAACAAGATCGAGCGTACCGCTGAAATTCCCCGCCTCGGCCAGATATCGCGCAGCCGCGAGCAGGATCGTCGTATGCCCGTCATGACCGCAAGCGTGCATCACACCTTTGTTTCGGCTGGCATAGGGAAGCCCCGTTGCCTCTTCTATCGGTAGAGCGTCCATATCTGCCCGGATCGCGAGACGGCGCTGACCTTCCCCCCGCACCAAGGTTGCAACCACGCCGGTTCCCGCAACTCCCGTCGTGACGTCATAGCCCCAGGAAGCGAGTTTTGAAGCAATGAGGCGGCTCGTGCGATGCTCGTTGAAGGCAAGCTCCGGATGCTGATGAATGTCATGGCGAAGCGCTATGAATTCATCGAGATGCGCGGCAATGTCTTCTCTGGCGGCATCAAGCCTGTTGCGGGATCGGGAGGTAACATCCATGAAACCGGCTCCTCAGGCTCGCGCAACCTTGTTTACCGGTTGTTCGGCCGCCGACGAATAACGGCTTTCGCGGAACGGCAGCCCCAGATGATCGCGTAGCGTTTCACCTCTCAGTTCCGGGTTGAAATAGCCACGCTCTTCCAGAATCGGCAGTACATGTTGGATGAAATCATCGAGACCTTCCGCAATGACGGGAAAGCCGAGAATGAAACCATCGGCGGCTTCGCTTTCCACCCAATCGATCAGTTCATCGGCAATGGCTTTCGCCGTTCCAATAAAGGCGGTGCGGGGTGTCGCGACGTCGAGTGCGATCTCGCGTAATGTGGCACCGGTTTCCCTTGCCGTCTTCTTGATGCGATCTGTTGTGGCGCGGAAACTGTTCTTGCCGATCTCGCCGAGTTCAGGGAAAGGCTCGTCGAGCGGATAGATGCTGAAATCGTGATGATCGAAGAAGCGACCGAGATAAAGCAGCGCCTCTTCGACCGACACCAGATTACGGATCGCCTGATACTTCGCGTCGGCTTCCTCCTGCGTCCGCCCGACGATCGGGCCAATACCGGGGAAAATTCCTACATCGGAAGAACTGCGCCCCTGTGCAACGGCACTTTGCTTTACCTGCCTGTAGAAAGATCGCACGTCCTCAATCTTGGCACCGTTCGTAAACACCGCATCGGCATGTTTACCGGCAAGCCGGATGCCCGAATCCGACGATCCGGCCTGAAATACCACTGGCTGCCCCTGCCTGGAACGGCCGATATTCAGCGGTCCTTCGACATTGAAAAACCGCCCTTTGTGATTAATGCGACGTAACTTGTTTGTATCGACATAGACGCCGTTTTCGCGATCGCGGACGAAAGCATCGTCATCCCAGGAATCCCAGAGCCCTTTGATGACGTCGAGATATTCGTCCGCGATTTCATAGCGTAGTTCGTGTTCCGGATGCGGGCGCCCGTAATTACGGCCTGACCCCTCCAGCGGGGAGGTGACAGCATTCCATCCGGCGCGTCCGCCAGAAATAAGATCCAGCGAAGCGAACTGGCGCGCGATGGTGAAGGGGTCACTGTAGGACGTCGATACCGTACCTACCAAACCAATTTTTGAGGTGGAAGCCGCGAGTGCCGAAAGGATCGAGATCGGTTCAAAACGATTGAGGAAATGCGGTATCGACTGTTCATTGACGTAAAGTCCGTCAGCAACAAAGGCGAAGGCGATCCCCGCTGCCTCTGCCTTGCGCGCGGCATTGACGAAGAACTCGAAATTGGTGCTTGCATCGGCGGGTCCACTTGGATGCTTCCATGCGTTCATATGGCCACCGGCCCCCTGCAGCATGACGCCAAACGTGATTTGTTTTCGTTCACTCATGTCTTTTCTCCAAGGAAGAGTTCGACGCCATGCGTCTATCTTGCAGTTCCGGTCGCGCTGCATCCGCACCGAGCAGCTAGACGTTTTCCATGGGGAGCAGCGTAAGCACCCGTCGGCCTGCCGATAAGAAAAGTAATTCTATAATTTTTATATACTTTAAAATTGCAATGCAGCATAAAGCGGCACAATACAGAATATGCCATAGAGTCAATTAGATAGCGTGATTATGACGTCATTCATTCTTGTCCGTGACAAGCTCAAAAGAAAAATCTGACTGAAAAGAGGTGGATTTGGAGACGTCTGTTCCTTGAGGAAGAATGTTTGGTGGCCCACCATTCAAACATGGATACGAGCTATACCTATATCATCATCGCCCTGCTCCCGTTTCTGCTTTGGAGCGCGATTATCTTCGTATTGTCGGAAGCCGACATCCAAGCCGATTGCCGGGACTCCGAGGATATGAATGACGATCGCCCGACCGACGATCAGATGGCCGATATCGTGACCATTCCCTACGGTCTAATTTTCCCGCTTTATTATCATACACCGACCGCATCGCGCGAAATCGGTTAAAACAGCCACTATACTGCGACACTCGGCCAGCCACGGTAAGCTATTAATTCTCTCGATTTCATGCAAAGCATTCCGGCGAAACATCGGCGGAGTGGTTATGCTTACGAAGAAGGGCAAATACGGTCTGAAGGCTCTGGCTCATCTCGCCGCACTTGAACCGGGAGAAAGTGCGTTCGTCGCCGATATTGCCACCCAGAACAATATCTCCAAGAAATTTCTCGACGCAATCCTGCTGGAATTGCGCAATGACGGCATTCTGCGGTCGAAGAAAGGTCCCGGTGGCGGTTATAGCCTTTCCAAGCCTGCGTCGGAAATTACCATTGGTCAGGTCGTCCGTGTTCTCGACGGACCACTGGCACCAATCCGTTGCGCCAGCCGCACAGCGTACGAGCCGTGCAACGACTGCGCGGATCATCGCGCCTGTCAGGTGCGCCGGTCCATGCTGCTGGTGCGCGAAGCAATAGCAGGTGTTCTCGATAGGATGACGCTGGAACAGTTTACCCGCAACGGTGGGTTGGAAGACGACCGCTCTGCGCCCGCTTGGGCGCAGTTAAGCGCCTGATATAGCGTCCAGAAGGCGATAGCCGCCATTGTGATATAGAAGCGGTTCACCGGAACCCGTAACGATTTTCAGAACGCGACCGATCACGATTGCATGTGTATGGCGTTCGATCACGTCTTCCACGGCGCAATCAACGGAAGCCAATGCGCCAGCAAGTGCTAGCGCACCGCTTTCTAGTGCATACCATTCAGCATCCGCGTAACGTTCAACGCCCTTGATGCCACCCTTGCCAGCAAAACGATCGGCAACGGACTGATGGTCGGAGGACAGCACATTCACGCAGAAATGGTTATGGCGACTAATCGCCGACCAGACCGATGAACCGCGATTGATATTTACGATAATCGTTGGCGGCTCAACCGAAAGCGCTGTGGCTGACGTCACTGTCGCCCCGGTGCGCCCTTCATCGAAACCCGCCGTGACAACGCTCACGCCACCTGCAAGCTGTCTCATGGCTGCTTTGAGTTCGCCTGGAGAAACCTCAATATCTTCAGGCTCTTCAACATATTGCGGAATACTCTCGCGGAGATATGTTACCGTTGATCCCATCTCTGTTTATTACTCCAGATTTATCAATCTGCCATACGGTAGCAGCGCTCGGCAAATTGGCCGAGAATGCCATTTCTATAATCGACTGATTTTGTAGAAAATTAGAACCCGCCTCTAAAACGGAAGTAGATGTGCGGCGGTGTCACTATGTGCCACTGATTAATGCTCGCAGCAGTTACGCTGAAAGACCCAAATTACTTACAATTTTGGTTCATTAGAACCGTCTCGAAACATACTCAGAAACAGATCTTGAAATTTGTTTCATGACTTTATTCCAATCGTAATTGAATTGATCGGAGGGCTAACCTGCCCAAACGACACTGAGTTCTGGTTTCCTTGTGCCAGATGCGGGAAGCAACCGCCCAAAGTCCGTGAGGATTTGCGCATAATCCTCTGCGTGGAATTCATAGGGAAGCTCCAGGCGGAATTCAGACACAAGCGGCAGAACCGGGTCGACTGCCAGCTTTTCGAGAATTTCTTCCGTCGTCCCGACAATATCAGGCAAGAACAGCGTACGGCGTGGACCATGAGAAAGCCCCGTCCGCTTATCACGTTCAGCCGCAAATTCCGCATAACGACGACGCGCGTCCGGGCTGGCGCCATCTGTTGGCAATATCACACGCCCAAGTGCGACGCGTGGCGCACGTTCATGCGCCCATTCCTGACGGAAACGTTCAATCAATGCTTTCTGCGCAGTCAGAAAACTGTCGGTGTTTTCACCGCTGACAATATTTCCAGTCAAAAGATTAAAGCCGGCTTGTCCCGCCCATTTGGCAGAATTTTGCGAACCCCCGCCATACCACAGGCGTTCGGTCAGCCCTTCCGCAAACGGTCTCAAACGCGGGATTTGGGCACCAGCGGCATTGCCTGCCTCCGTCTTGCCGGACAGTGGCTCTGAACGTAGGGCACGCGCCAGCTTTTCAGCCCGTGAATGACTGTAATCTGCAATTGGAACAGCATCGACGAAGTCCGCGATCAGATGAGCGAAGGGCGGTTCGCCGACTGAAACACCAACATTCAGCCTGCCATTCGAAAGCAGATCGACCGTCGCCAGATCCTCAGCCAGACGAAACGGATTTTCATAGCCAAGCTGAATAACCGCGGTGCCAAGACCAATCCGTTTTGTCCGCTGCGAAGCTGCTGCGAGAAAGGTGGCGGCGGATGAAATGCCGCGCTCCAGATGGCGCTGCCGCACCCATGCACTGTCGTATCCCAGCCGCTCTCCATGCTCGAAAAGCTGCAATGTATCCTCTAAACCCTGCGCGGGATCATTTTCGCGATGACTGCCAGGAATGAGAAAGGCAAAATGTCCAATGTGTGAAAGGGGCATGGTTTGTTTCCCTGCTCATGCAGCGGCTTCGCGATAGCTTTGAAGCCGCGCCAGAATGTTTGCTTCCTGCACCACCTTACGCTCCTGTACACGCTGGGTTGCTTCTTCGAAGGAGGCTGATGCTGGATAAAGTGGCGAGGAGATCGGCTGGCCCAATTTGGTGCCAATGTGCTTTTCAAAGGGCAGTGAGCGATATTGCAGAACATCGACGGATGTATCGAAAAGCGGACGATAGCCGAGTGCGATGTAGAGCGCAGTTGCTTCTGGTTGGCGGAAGCCCGTAGACAGATAAGCGCGCGTATAGCCCAGATTGCCTGCACTTTCTTCGAGCGCCAGCACAATGCGGCGCGCCAGCCCCTGCCTGCGCAAATGCGACGCGGTCCAGATACGTTTGAGCTCCACGGTTTCATCGTCGTGGCTCATATAGGCGCCACCGGCAATGGTTTCCCCATCGCGTTGAAGCAACAGGAATCCGCCAAGCGGCGGCGCAAATGCGTCCGTGGGGTAACGCAGAATTTCTGCGCGCGCGCCACCGGATCGGTCCAGATCGGCATAACGAAGATCATATTCGTGAGCCAGGCCATCGATAAGGGGCTGCGATGCCGGATTCAAAAGAGAGGACTGTACAATAATATCAACCATGGAAAGCCTCCGCTGAAACAAATGCTGCCCGACTTTGTTGAGTGGGAGCAAAAAGCCGCCGTCGAACAGTATCTTCCTTTAACGGTGCCTCTTTGCTTGCACGTTTGCACGGCATGAACGTTTAATGAGCGTGCAAATATTGGAAGATCGTTGCTCGATTAATATTCTACAAAAAACATAGATTACTCCTCATCAAATTGTTGATGAGGATGAAATGCCCTACGCGCTCAGTTTTCTCGATAAAAGTCCCATTCATGACGGCGAAGCGGCTCAAACGGCACTGGCCCGCACGATAAAGCTTGCGCAGAAAGCAGAAACCGCAGGTTTTCATCGCTTCTGGGTGGCTGAACATCACAACTCACCAGAGCTCGCCAGTTCATCACCGGAAGTGTTGATCAGCTTTTTGCTGGCACATACCAAACATATCCGAATTGGTTCAGGCGGCGTTATGTTGCAGCATTACAGCACCTACAAGGTCGCAGAAAATTTCAATCTCCTGTCTTCACTGGCGCCCGGACGTGTCGATCTGGGTGTGGGCAAAGCCCCTGGGGGACTGCCGCTTTCAACCCGTGCCTTGCAGGGCGCCTATGCCCCTGATCGGAAACCATCCTTCAATGAGCAACTGATTGAGTTAGATAAATTTCTCGACCAAAGCCCGGAAAATACCGCCGACCGGAACGGCCTTGCCGCTTATCCGGTTCCGCCACAAAAACCTGAACGTTTCCTGCTGGGTGCGAGCGTCGAAAGTGCTGAGCTTGCCGCACGTCTCAACTGGAACTTCGTCTATGCGGCTCATATTCAGGGTGACCCGACAGCCATAAAGGAAGCCGTTGACGCCTATCAGGCAATCACAAACCGTCCTGCCATTTTAGCTGTCGGCGTAATCGTTGCGGAAAGCGATGCCGAGGCAGAGAGGCTTGCAGTTGATATTCGGCGCTTCCGTGTTGCAGCCGAAGGTTTGCAGCCGGTCAACGTCGGCAGCCACGAACAAGCGCTCGAATATGTAAGGCAGGCAGGCGCCACGCAATACACGATTGAAGAACGCACGCCACGTGTGATCCGTGGCACGGCCATCCACGTTCACACTGAGCTTCAACGCCTGCACCGTGAGTTTGGCATCGCTGAGTTTGTCATCGACTGCCCGGTTTCCGAAGGAAGCCATCGGCTCAAAACGATCGAACTTCTCGCCGAAGCGCGCCCGGCCATAGCGGCATAACTCTGCCACTTTCCCGACACCGGATGGTGGTTACACATCGGTTGACGCTATGGGAGAATAGGCAGCGAGTTCACCAAAATCTGCTTATTTGCTCATTCATTATCGGGCATGCCGTTCTGCTTGAGGTCGGCAAACTTGATAGCCATCGTTGGGTTACCGCGCGTGAGCCGCTTTACCGTCAGGTCCTCTGCCTTGTCGTTTGCAAGCCGCAAGTTGTTGGCCGACTTGTGAAGCGCTTCCTTCGTTTTCTCCAGATCCTTGATGGCCTCGTCGATGCGTTTGACTGCTTCCTCAAAGCCATCTGAAGCCAGACGCCAATTACGCCCGAATGCGGCTTTAAAGTCATCAAGCTGGGATTCGAAGTTTGTTATGTCGACATTTTGCGCCTTCACCAGTGCCAGCTCATTCTTGTAGTGGAGCGAGTTCATCGCCGCATTGCGCAGCAGCGTGATGATCGGGATGAAAAACTGCGGTCGGACGACGTACATTTTCGGATAGCGGTGGGATACGTCAATGATCCCGGTGTTGTAGAGCTCATTCTCGGGCTCAAGCAACGAGACCAGAACGGCATATTCACAGCCTTTCGCGCTCCGGTCCTTGTCTAATTCTTTGAGAAAGTCTTCGTTCTTCTTCTTGGTAGCCGTCTCGTCATTTTCGTTCTTCATCTCGAACATGATCGAGACGATTTCAGAACCTGCATCGTCCATGTCGCGGAAGATGAAGTCGCCCTTGCTACCGTTGCGCGCATCGTTATCCTTCTCAAAATACGCACGGGGGAAAGCCGTCGCACGAATGCGGTCAAACTCGATTGAGCAGTGCTGTTCCAGCGTCTCGCCGATCATTTTTGTCGATAGTTTCGCTTTCATATCCCTCAGACGCTCGATTGCGTCGTTGCGATCCTTCAGCTGCGTTTCGTACTTGTCCCTGAGTGCAGTTTCAGCAAGCTGTTTTTCGAGCGTGATCCGAGCAAGCCCATTCTTCAGTTCGTCACGCTCTTTCTCAACCGTATTGACGGCTTCGGTGACCGCGAGCTTCTGCGAAAGCTCCCCTGCATCGAGCCTGGCCTTCAGGCTCTGGATCTCCGCGTCTTTAGTGGTGGCTGCTTTCTGTAGTTCGGCAATAAGCTTTGCCTCGGCCAGTTTTGATGCAGCCTCCTGCTCCCGTCTTGCTTTCTCAAGCTCATGCAAAAGAGTATCGCGTTGTTTTTCGACAGCACTCAGCGCCTCAGCAACTGCGAGTTTCTGCGCGACTTCACCGGATTCAAGTCTTGCCCTCAGTTCCTGGATTTCAGAATCCTTGGCTGCGGCAGTCTTCTGCAATTCATTGGCAACTTTAGCCTGTGCAAGCTCAACAGCGTTACGCTTGTCCTGATCAGCCAACTCCAAGCGCTCATGCAGCTGCTTCTCGAAATCACTGTCACGCACCTGCTTCAGGATATCGGCATAGCCCGTCTCATCGATCTTGAATGCCTTGTTGCAATGCGGGCAGATGATTTCATGCATGATTATTTCCATTAGCCTTGGCCAGACGCTCTTGGAGAAACTCCGAGAGCTGCTATTGATCCGTCATCTTGTGAACGATCACTGTCTACGCGGTCAAGGTCATTTACGGTTGCTTAACCAGGCCTGCGGTCTAGCGAACCGAAGAACCCGGCTGAAATCAGCCACGCTACAACATGAAGCAGTGCTCGCCGACTGACAGCACAGATGACCGATTGATGGTCAAACGGCTGTACCAACGAATGGATAGCGCATCCGGCTTGCTTGTAATTTTAGTTATCGGCTTTAAACCAATAAATACGTCGTGGCCTGCGGGTCGAAGCCAACAATACGCTTACCTTCGTTGAAGGCAGTCAGCAGCTGTTCGCGAAGCGACAACCTTGCATTCATTGCCGCCGCCGGATCAACTGCAAGCAGGTGATCGATATCGCCCGGTATTTTCACGCGTCGAGCATCTGCGGGAAACTCAAGTTTCTGGCCTCGAGATCGAGCTTCTACACGCAGATCGTCCAATTGCCAGTCAGCCACGATCCGGTCCGAAGGCAACCCAGAATTGATGCCGACCATAGGGCCGTAATAGTCGATATGATAAGTGGACGATGTGGCCCCGAGGCTCGCAATGTTCAGACTGGCATTGACCGCCCGGATCGGATCATAGGTCCAGCGCACATGCGTAATGCCTCTCGCAAGGCACCAATCGCGCTGGAACCACTTCATCCGCGCGCCAAGTTTCAAGCCTCTTGCTTCCGGAAGAACCGCCAGACGGTGAGAATGCTGAACGCCCGGCGTTGCGCTTGGGAAACCAAAGATGAAGCCTATCATCTTCCCGCCATCGAACGCTCCGGCGACAAGGCCGCCTTCGTGCTGGATCGCAAGCAATAAGTCTGAGGCATCGACAGGATCGTCCTCTCCCCACACCAGCCGCTGCACGTTCTCCGAATCCTTCATCTCGTCGAGAGAGGCGAGCTCGCGGACCAATATTTCGCTCATGCGACGAAATCCTCGCGATGGCTGGTGACCGTATCGAGAAATGCATAATCCAAGGTCACACCGATACCCGGACCGTTCTTGGGAACGGCCATTCGTCCATTTTCGGCTTCCAGCGGCTCGTTGACAATATCGCGCGGGAAGTAGCGGCTGGCGGACGATGTGTCCCCCGGTTTGGTGAAATTTGGCAGTGTGGACAGGTGAATATTGTGCGCCCGACCAATGCCTGCTTCAAGCATCCCACCGCACCATACAGGCACATCAAAGGCTGCGCAGACATCGTGAATTGCGCGTGATGCACTATGTCCACCGACTCGACCCACCTTGATATTGATGACACGGCAAGCTCTTGCGACAAGCGCCTTGCGCGCATCCACCGAAGACCGGATGCTCTCATCCAGGCAGATGGCAGTCAGCAGCTTTTCCTGCACATGGACATGATCGGTAATATCATCGAAAGCCAGCGGCTGTTCGATGTAATCGAGTGCGAAAGCATCCATCGCTTTCAGAAGCGGCAAGTCGGAAAGCCGGTAGTCTGTATTGGCATCAACCGTCAGCTTGGCTTCCGGGAAGCGCTCACGCACCGCCTGAATCATAGCGAGATCATGACCGCGCTTGATCTTCAGCTTAACGCGCTTGTAACCGGCATCGAGCGAGGCAGCGACCCGGTCAATCGTCGTTGGAATATCGGCAATGCCAAGGCTGACACCCACGTCGATAGCATCGCGAACGCCACCAAGCGCAACGCTCAATGGTAGGTTCAGTGCTTTTGCCCACAGGTCCCATATCGCCATCTCAACCATGGCCTTGCTCATTCTGTGTCCGCGCCATGGATCGAGAATGGCTGCAAGATCGGCGGGGCCGTTAAAGCGTTTGCCAACAATCTGGGACAACAGCACATCGCGCAGGAAAGAGAGCGAACCGGAGATGGTCTCCTCCAGATAATCCGGCAACGGATCCATCACACCTTCGGCATAACCTTCCAGGCCTTCAGCCCGCAAGGTGAGGATCGGAATGATCTTTTCAGTCATTGTTCCGGTGGAAATCACGAAAGGCACGAGCAGCGGCAAACGTATGACCCGTATTTCAGCCGCCTCGATTTTTAACCCGGCGAAGATTGGCGCTACGTGCATCGGACACTCCATCCGTGAGTACAAATGATCAATCTGGTCCAGGAGTTCCACGGTGACGAAACGTCATCCTAATTGTTCCCCTCGACCGAATTAAATTCCCTGTTCGCTGTCAAAAGTCCAATAGTTTCGTCAGCACTCTTACTGATGCTGATCCGACAGTGTGTCCAGGGGGAAAACCGGACGCCGCAGGCAAGCGTAGACCCGTCTCGACAGGTCCGGTGAGCTCAGACCACCAGCATCGGTAACAATGATCTGTGTTGCAATCGGGCCGAACGCCCCTTTGAAATGCTGCATTGATTTGACCGCCAGAACGGATTTTTCCTTCGGCTCGACGCCGACGATACGGAAAATGTTCTGATCAAGCATCTGCATGCGTTCCGACACGATCATAATATCGATCCCCTCCACACGCAGGCACACGGCTTTTCCGGTCGTTCCAGGCAAACCTGTAAACATCGGCCCTTCAAAGACGAAGGTACCGTCGCTGACCGACATGACACGGCCTGTCACAGTCAAAGGACCGCCACCAACAGATGGATCGGATTTGCCGCCAATCGTCACCGTAACAGTCTCGCCTATCGCCTTGGCTGCAATCTCTGCCACCGCTTCAGGGTCGAGAAGCGCGCCTGCGGCGGCATTGGTCACACCCGCCTGAAGCATCGCCGCAATGAGCGCAGTACAATCGCTATAGGCCCCCGAGCCGGGATTGTCGGAGAAATCAGCGACGACAATCGTGCCTTCAGCACCCCGGGCCTCCTTCAATTGCCGGATACATTCATCGAGAAGCATCGGCTGCGACCACTGATCCTTATAGGCCCAGATTTCGTCGCACATCTTGTCCGCGACATCGCTAGCGGTTTGTCGGCTAACGCATTTACGATCGAAGGTCACGATCACACTCGGCCCAGCCGCCCAGACATCAGCATCGGTAAATCCGGCATTGACCGCCACATTCAGGATTCCCGGTTGTTGCATCTCACGGCCTGCACTTTCGAGCAGGCGGCACATCGGACCGTTATCTGTCGTGCGACCATCATCACAACCGAGAAGCATTGGTGGGCGCCCAATGGCCAGCGCAGGTTCGATTTCCCCTTTCATCGCTTGATCCAGCAACGAACAGGCCTCAACTCCGACCTCACTCATATCGATATGAGGATAAGTCCGGAATGAAACGGCGATCTGCGCCAGATCAGCCAGTTCATCAAAAATATTCGCGTGAAGGTCTAGGGTGATGGCGATCGGAACATCGTATCCGACCACGGACCGGATCTCCCGCAGGAACTGGCTGTCGCCATCCTGATCGGTCTCCGTCACCATGGCACCATGCAGGGCAACAAATATACCGTTAAAAGGTCCGGCTTCCTTCAGCCGTCGCAAGCACTCGCCGGTGATTTCCTGACGCGCAGTTTCAAGCACCGGTCCGTTCGGCTCCGCATGGGCTGCGGTGATATAAACAGGCGTCCAGCCCTTTTCATCCGCGACCTTTATCGCGCCACCGACCTCAGAGCCGGTACCTCGGAAATTGGCTGGAATCTCATCGCCCTTGAAATAATGCGACGCCCGAAAATCGCTGATGCTCGTGCGATTTTGCGTGAAGGTATTACTTTCATTGATGAGTTCGATGATCGCAACACGATAGGACACGGATCGACCTTTCTTTTGTCGGCGAAGACCACTCTGTGTTGGTCGAAACGAAATGGCTGAGGCCTGACTATGCCACACGCAGTGAGCACCTGATCTGATGTGGTGTCTCAAATCAGGCACTCTGTATGTGAGGGTGGAGCGAACTACTTCGCGAAGATTTCGCTCGCGAATTTCGGCTTTTCCCTGATGTCGAAATCAAAGTACTTGGCACTGATCTTGTCGTAGCTACCGTCCTGGATGATCTCCGCAAGCGCCTTGTTGACGCGCGTGCGCAGTTCATCGTCATCCTTGCGGAAGGCCATTCCGGCACCCAGAGTTCCATCTAGAAGGAACTCGTTGCCGACAAATTCGCAGCAATCCGCACCCTTCTTAATCCAGTCGCTGAGCGCGAATTTGGATTCCAGCAAGAGGTCAATGCGGCCGTTCTCGATATCCAGGAAGGCTTCTTCCAGTGTCGGATATAGCTTCACCTCATTATCCGGGAAAAAGCGCTGCAAAGCATCGACGGCGATGGAGCCAGTCTGGGTGCCTATGACCTTGCCCTTGGCACTTTCAGGCGTCACATCCTTCAGGCCAAGCTCCTTCAAAGCGACAAACCGCATGGTGTTGTAGTAATACGGATCGGAGAAGCTGACCTGCTGCATACGCGATTCAGTAATAGCCATCGAAGAAGCCATGATGTCGAACTTCTTTGACTGAAGCGCCGGAATAATTCCGCTCCACTCGTTGGCGCTCCATACGCAATCAGCTTTCAGTTTTTCACAGATCGCATTGCCGACATCGATATCAAAACCTTTGAGCTGCCCGCTCGGATCCAGATAATTGAAAGGGGCATAGGCACCTTCGGCTCCCATGCGGATTTCTTCGGCATGGGCTGGAAGGGCACCACATACGGCGATAAAGGCGGCAACAATTCCCATTTTAGCTTGCTTAAGCACGTTTCGTTCTCCTGTTATATGCCCTTACCGGCTTCGTCGCCTGCGCGCTGTCATCCATGATCAGGAACAGCAGAGCTCAAACACCCAGGGGCAGTTTTTATTGATTGACGATTATGCTTGTGCCGTGGGTCGATCAATGCAAAAGATCTATTCAATGGTATTAAAAAAATTCATAATGATATGACGTCAAGGGCGAAGCGGCGAAAACTCCCAAGCTTGAGAGCCTTAAGGGCTTTTGAGGCCGTTTCGCATTGCCAAAGCTTCACTGCCGCCGCAGAAGAGCTTGCAGTCAGTCAGGGCGCTGTGAGCCATCAAATCAAGCTTCTGGAACAGGCTTTGGGTTGTCAGTTGCTTATTCGCGGCTCGCGCGGTGTATCCGTTACCGCAGAAGGTGCGCTTCTGCTGGAGGTTTGTGCTCGGGCATTTGATGAAATCGGTGCAGTTACGACGCTGATCGGACAGGACAACAAGACCCAAATTCTCCGGGTTCGCGCCGGTCCTTTTTTCGCAATGGAAGTGATCGCAAGCAGGATAGCTGGCTTCTTGAAGCAAAATCCAGGCATCCAGCTTCACTTGAATAATCTCGATATAGATTCCATCGCTCAGGATAGAGAAGACGCACAGATAAAGTATTGTCTGCATCCGCCTGCAGGCATGTACAACATCGAACTTCTAAAAGAAAAACTGGTACCTGTCTGCAGCCCCTCACTTCTGGCCAATGTGACAAATCCAGAAGACCTTCTCGTGAATCCTGACATTCCTCGCTTGCATTATCGGGACGTAAACGACTGGAAAAGATGGATATCCCACCACGGATTTGATGATTTAACCGCCAATTCAAACCTCTTTTTTGACGATCAACACACATTGTTGGCGGCTGCTCGTTCCGGACAGGGCATTGGTTTTTCTCATCGGCCTCTGGTCGAAAACGACGTGCAGCGCGGAAGCCTCCGCATCGTGTCCGAGCGATATTTCGAGCCCAAGGAATCCTACAAGTTTATATGCAGCCACGAAAACATTGCCTCCAACCCGGCGTTGCAGCTCTTCCGCGACTGGCTTGTCAAAGAGGTTTCGACCATCAGTTAGGTTCAGACAGTTATCCCAGATGGAGGAGGTAGCGGATTCACGCTTGTCCAGCGGCAGTCGTTTACGATCTGCTGACGCAGATATGCATCCCGAACCGCTGCTCGTTCGCAATTGCAAGGCCGCCGCCACTATGCGTGGCGGCCGTTTGGTCATGCTCAGAGGTTTTCCTTGTAGAATGGAATCAGCTTCGCCAATGCCTTTCCGACCGGTTCCGGCTTGTCATAAAGATCGTAGTGCGACCAACCCTCGACGACGACCAGTTCCTTCTTCTTCGAGGCCGCCCGTTCGATTATTTCGCAGCCATCACGGTACGCACCGAAAGCGCCTACCTGATCACCGACCACTATGCAGAGAGGTTGTGTCAACAAAACTTCAGCGAGGTGGAATGCGTCCCAGCCAACTGCCGCCGCCTGATGCGACAGGAGCGAGCGGTTCAGACCGTTCGGCTTCTGGCCACGCGGCGTGCGGTAATATTCGGTCGCTTCCAGCGGGTCACGGTCGGTAACACCGGCAGCACGGGCTTCCTCGACAGAATTGGCCAACAAATTGTCGACGTGGAGAGATCCGCCGCGAGCCTCAGCGGTCCGTTGCTTAGCCATTGCCTCCAGAGCACCGATTGGGTTGAGGCCGGTGAAGTTGCCCCGCATCAGGCGACCATAGTTCGCGCCGGTAACAGTGCCCACTGCCTTGATGCGACGCTCGGTCATAGCAGCGTTGATCGAGTAACCACCACCACCGCAGATGCCGAGGACACCGATGCGATCCTCGTCGACATAGGGAAGCGTCACCAGATAATCGGCCACATGGCGAAAGTCCTCCACGCGCAATGTTGGGTCTTCGATGAAACGCGGCTCACCGCCGCTGGCACCCTGGAAGCTCGCATCGAAAGCGATGACAACGATGCCCTCCTTGGCAAGAGCAACACCATAGACGTTGCCTGAGGTTTGATCCTTGCAGCTTCCGATAGGGTGTGCGCTGATGATAGCCGGATATTTTTTCGACTTGTCAAAGTTTGGCGGGAAATGGATATCGGCGGCAATATCCCAATACATATCGTGATTACGGATTTTCACGGTTTCCATGATGGGTTCTCCTTGATTTCGGTATTAAGAGGCATTTCATCGGCTGATGGGCTGGCGCTTTCACATGAAGGCCGGCTTGTCGCCATCGGTGTTGGGCTTATTCACGCCGATGTTACGATCGCCGAGTGCGCCCGGCGCTTGAAGCAATTCAACGACGAGGGCTGCCACACTCTTCCGGGCGACTTCGGTACCCTTGAACGGCTCGTTTCGCTCGGTAATTTCGTAGTCGACCTCGTCGACATCAGTCAGCCAGGCAGGCCGCAGGATGGCATAGTCCAGCCCCGAAGCTTCAATGGCATCGGCAGCCTTGCGGTAAGGCGGCAGGTATTCACCGATTTCCCGCTTGTTCCAATCGCCAAATTTGCCCGGCACTTCATCATAGATGCCGAGAGTGGTGCAGAAGATCAGCTTGCAAACACCGGTGCCCTGCATAGCATTGATGATGGCATCAGCCTGTGCGTCGACATCACCGGCAAGGTTGGCATAGACCACATTCTGGCCGAGCATCGCTTCCTTCAGTTTGGCAGCGTTGTGAACGTCGCCTTCAATGATGCGGGCATTAACGGTTACGTCGCGGCTCAACTTCCCCGCGTCGCGTTGGAACAGGGTCAGTTCGGCATCGTCGCGACTGACAAGCATGTCGACGACATGCCGGGCAATCTGCCCGCTCGCACCAAGGATCAGGATTTTGACCACATCATTCTCCCTGCAGTTTATTGCATGGAATTAAATATAAGCCAGTAGACGGCAAGGAAAAATGGGGGCACTCTTCAATGAGTTTGAAGCAGTAGTTCATAATGAGCGCACATGGACCGCAATCTCCTTCCTGCCCTCGCCGCTTTCGCGGAAGTCGCCCGCGAAGGAAGCTACACGCGCGCCGCCGGCCGGATTGGCATTTCTCCGTCGGGTCTGTCGCAAGCAATCAGAACCCTGGAACAACAGCTTGGCGTGCGTCTGCTCAACCGGTCGACACGTTCGGTGTCACTGACGGATGACGGCAGGAAGCTGCTGTCTCAGGTCGAGCCAGGGCTGGCAATGATCTCGCATGCGGTGGTCGCGGTTGGCGAAGCGCGCGATAAGCCGAGTGGTGAGATCCGGCTGAATGCGCCGCGCGTCGTCGCGCATCATTTCATCGAACCACATCTGGGTGAGTTCGCGCGCAGATATCCTGAAGTGCGTGTTGAACTGTTCGTTGACGATGGATTGGGAGACATTGTGCGGGAAGGCTGCGATGCGGGCATTCGTCTGCGCGAAAGCGTGACAGACACGATGGTTGCCGTACCGATCACGCTTCCTGTTTCGCTGGCTATCGTCGGCTCGCCAGCTTATTTCGCAGCCAATCCACCCCCGAAACGGTTCGAGGATCTGGCAGACCATAATTGCCTCGGCTTTCGCCAAACCAGCAGCGGGACCGTTTTTCGCTGGGAACTGACGGATCCCCGCTCGGGCGAAGAGCAGCTGTTTCAGCCTTTCGGAACATTTGCCACCAATAGCGACGACGTCATGTTGAGCGCCGCACTCCAAGGTGTCGGTTTGGTAATGCACCTGGACTTTGCTGTCCGTCAGCATCTGGCCTCAGGCGCATTGGTGCGGGTGATGGAGGAGTGGTGCCTGCCTTTCGAGGGCTTCAATCTCTATGTGTCATCGCGCGAGCAAATGCCGGCCAAACTACGCGCCTTCGTCGATTTCCTCGTCGAGAAACGGCGGCAGCTGGAACCATAACCAGCTTGGTGTCAGTCGGCTTTTCAGCAAGAAGCGCGTCGCCTCGCCCCCAAACCCTCCGTTCCTCCCTATCCGATCTCGGCTTTCGGGTGAATGTCAAAGCCATCGAGCTCGAAATGAAGGCGCAAAACAGACGCCGACTTAATCAATAGTATTCCATCCTATGCGTCGCCAGCCCAACTGTTTCAGGCCAACATTGTCGAGCTGTTGATCACAATAAGCGCCCCGGCAGATTTGATCTGAAAAACAGAACCCGACGATGCGTAACCAAGTGGTTTAGCGCGATGCCGGGTTCTGCCAACATTTCCTCCAGATTGTGAAGGGCCGATCAGCTGATAAAGAGCCGGAGGACCAGAGTCTTCGTCATGGGCAGAACTTTATCAGCCACTCGCTGATCTTCTTATGTGTTTGCCGAAACAAAAGCCGACATGCTGGTGATCAGCAGCATACCGACAGTTGCGCCTGCATCCTGAAGACCGATGGTCTTTTCCTGAAAAGCTGCGGCCTTGCCGTGCTGGGCAACCATCGTTTTAGTCGCTTCAAGCGCATCTTCGGCGGCCTTGGCCGCAGCTGCAAGCGCATCTGCCAATGAAGCACCCGCTGCGGCTTGGGCTTCAAGCGTCACGGCGATCGGATCAAGGACATCGAGAAGCGTCTTGTCTCCGACCTTTGCCTTGCCACGCTCGGCAATGCCATCGCGATAGGCACGCCAAAAGGCGGCAATCTCTGCAGTGCCCAACTCGTCGATACCATCGCAGGCCTTGCTTGCACGCAAGAAGCCCGTTGCGGTCAGCGTACCCATGGTCGATGGCGCAACGCGTGCCATGGTAGTGCCAGCTGTGCGCAGAAGCTTGGCGATGCCTGCAGCTTCACCTTCCGCTTGGACAGCTTCTGAAGCTGCGGCAAAGGCCTTGCTCATGGTGATGCCGAGATCGCTGTCGCCAACCTTACCGTCCAGCGCGATAAGGAATTCGCGCTGTTCTGCAAAAAGCTGCTTCCAGCTGTCGAAGAGATTAATCAGATCAGATGCTGTAATGACGTTCATGACTGCACCTCAACCCGCAAAATGCTTGAAGAATGGGGTGTTAGCGGAAGCGGCAACCAGCGGTTCCAGTTCATCATCGAGATGCAGCACGGAAACTGACGCGCCAGCCATTTCCATGGAAGTGGCAAACTCGCCGATCCAGACATGCTTGACCTTGATGCCACGCTCGTCAAAGAGCTGCGAAACGCGACGGAACATGATGTAAAGCTCTTCAAGCGGCGTGCCACCAAGACCATTGACCAGCACGGCTACTTCATCGCCCTTGGCATAGGTCTGTTCGGCGAAAATACGTTCCATCAGTTCGTCGATGACTGCATCTGCGCTGGCAAGCTTCTTGCGGCTGATGCCCGGTTCGCCATGGATGCCCATGCCGATTTCCATTTCATCTTCGCCGATGGAGAAGGTGGCGTGACCGATCTCCGGCACAACGCAGCTGGAAAGTGCAACGCCCATGGTGCGGGTGCGCAGGCGTGCCTTATCGGCAAGGCGTGTTACTTCATCAAGCGACAGACCGTTGGCTGCTGCTGCACCGGCTGCTTTGTAGACAAAGAAGATACCAGCGACACCGCGACGCTTGTGTTCTTCACCGACAACCGAGGACGCCACATCATCATTGCCGACAACCTGTTTGACGGCGATGCCATCGAGATCGGCAAGTTCTGCGGCCATATCGAAATTGATAATGTCGCCACTGTAATTGCCATAGATGTAGAGAACGCCAGCGCCCTGATCGATAGCCTTGGTGACCTGATACATCTGTTCCGAGCTTGGCGACTGGAAGACGCCGCCGACAGCCGCGCCATCGATCATGCCTTCGCCGATATAGCCCAAGAACAGCGGCAGGTGGCCTGAGCCACCGCCAGTTGCAATGCCGACCTTGCCGGATTTGGTATTGGCTGTAACCATGCAACGCTTGTCGTTGTCGACAAAGGTAAGCTCGGGATGCGCCCGATAGATGCCTTCAAGCATCTCATCCACGAAATTGACGGGATCGTTCAGGAATTTCTTCATGATTTCCTCTTGAGAGTATCGGGTTATTTCTTGCGTTGGCGGGTGACGAAGAAGGCGGCAGCCAGCAGAATGAAGCAGCCGACGACAAGACGCTGCCATGTGCTGGGGATGCCGACGAGCACCAGAACACTGTTGATGACGGTGATGAGCAGCACACCGAGAAGGGTGCCGAAGACTGTGCCGGTGCCGCCGGTGATGCGTGCACCACCTAGAACCACAGCGGCGATGACCGCGATTTCGGTTCCGACGAAATCGAACGGGCTCGACTGGCGATTGGCGCAGACATGGATGATGCCTGCAAGTCCGGCCAGACCACCTGCATAGCCGAACAGGAAGATATGGATGGTGCGCAGGTTGTAGCCGAGGCGGCTTGCGATCTGGCTGTTACCACCCATCGCAAAAATCGCGCGGCCCATCAAAGTGCGGTTCAATATCCACCAGGTCAGGATTGCGGCCGCAGGCAGCACCAGAAAGTAGAATGGCATGGTGATGGTGGCACCGGTCGCCGATTCAAACTGGAACAGCGGCAGGCGACCGAAGGCGCCCATTGTCGGGGGCAGGGACATGATCCAGACCGTGCCGACAAAGGCCAGCAGGAAGCCACGGAAGAGATATTGCGTGCCGATGGTGACGATCAGTGACGGTACGTTGAGGTAATGCACCAGGAGACCATTGAGGACGCCGAGGAAAATACCGCCCGCAATCGCCATCAGAATGATGAAGATGATCGGCAGTTCCGGCATATAGGCCTGCACCAGAAGCGTCAGCGAATAGACTGTCGTGGCAGCAATCGCCGTAAAGGAAACATCAATGCCACCAGCGGCGAGAATGATGAAGACGCCAAGCGCAAACAGGCCCATCACCACACTGGCACGGCCAATATCGATCAGTGTCGAGGCTTGCAGGAATGCAGGGTTGATGATCGAGACAATCGTGCAGATTGCCACGAGCAGAAAGAAAGTGATCGATTCCGGGCGCCTGCGAATGAAGTCACCCAGTTTGAAGGAGTGGGCGGTCCCCAAGTTATTTTGGCCCACATCCTGTTGATACTGTGACGCACTCATTAGGCAACTTCCTTCTGCGACGACATCATGGCTTGATAAAGCTGATCTTCGGTGGCCTGTGCAGCATCCAGTTCTGCGACGATGCTGCCTGAGTTCATGACGAGAATTCGGTCGGCATTCTGCAGAAGCTCCGGCAGATCATCGCTGACGATGATGAGGCCCATGCCAGCTTCGGCCAGCGCCTGAATTGCGCGGTAAATTGTGTCTTTCGATCCCACATCGACGCCGACGGTCGGGCCGTGCAGCACCAGAAGCTTGGGGCCAATGCTCAGCCAGCGACCGATCAAAACGCGCTGCTGATTGCCGCCCGAAAGCGCGCCAACCGGCAGGTCCAGATTGGTGGTGTTCAGCCGCATCTCTTTCATCAGCGAGGCGGCGATGTTGCGGCCCTGTTTCTGATCGACGATGCCAAGGCTGTTGCAGAGCTTTCTGAAGATCAGAGCGATCTCGTTTTGAAAGATCGATTTATCGAGGAAAAGGCCTTCTGCAAGGCGGTCTTCCGGCACATAGCCAATGCCACGCTCGATGGCTTCCGCCGGGCTTTTAACTTCGGTCTTTTGACCTTCGAGGCGGATTGAACCTCTATCAGCAGGTACAACGCCGGTGATTGCCATGGCCAGCTCGTTGCGTCCGGAATCTGCAAGGCCGGTAATGCCGAGGATTTCACCCTTACGAAGGGTAAAGCCAATGTCCTTGAAGCCCGATGCGGTAAGGCCGTCGAGTTTAAGCAGTTCGGCATCGCCGGGCTGTGCCGTGCGATAACGCTCAGCGTCGATTTCCCTGCCGATCATCAGCTCGGACAGCTGCTTCTTGGTGTAGTTTTCGATCGGGCCCTGCGCCACGCACTGGCCGTCGCGGAAGACGACTGCATTGCCGCCGATGCGATAGCATTCATCAAGCTTGTGGGTGACGAACAGCACCGCGACGCGTTCTGCGCGCAGGCGTTCGACAACTTCAATCAGATTGTCCACTTCGCGACGGGTCAGCGATGTGGTCGGTTCATCCATGATGACGAGCTTGGCGCGCGTTGCAATGGCGCGGGAAATAGCAACCAGCTGGCGCATGGCAAGCGGCAGCTCGGAAACGATTGTGTTCAGGAAGGCTTTGTCAGTTGGCAGGCCAACCGTGCTCAATGCCCGTTCCGCAGTCTCGCGAAGCTGCGAAAGCTTGACGCTGCGGAACAGTCGGCCATTGCTTTCAACAAGCTGCTCATTCAGCGCTACGTTTTCAGCGACGGTCAGATTGGGGATAAGTGACAGATCCTGATAGACGGTCTCGATACCGGCTGCCAGCGACTGGATCGGGTTCAGCGAAGTATAGGTTTTGCCATCGAGAATGATCTCACCTTCGCTGGGTGCATGTGCGCCGGACATGATCTTGATGACCGTGCTCTTGCCGCAGCCATTTTCACCCAACAGGTGATAGGCCTGGCCAAGATCGATTGTCAGATCAATGCCGCGCAGCGCGTGAACGCCGCCAAACCGCTTATGGATGTTGCGCAGTTCGAGAAAACGATCCGGCGACCGGTCGCTGCTCGTCCCATTCTTCGTCGTAGTTGACACGTTAAATTCCTTTGTCGCCGCACCGCTCGCCAAAGCGATTGGGCTGGCTGTAGGACCGTTGGCTTTCGTTCGCCACGCGCTAATGTCTTGATTTTAGATAGTTCGTTTGGTTCAGGCGCCCGGATGCAACGGGGCATCCGGGCTTTTGACACCACCGCGTGCGGCTGAACGATGTCCGCACACGATGGTCAGTCAGCCTGTAGCAGCGCTCTTAGAAAAGGTGTTCCTTGTAGGTCGCCTTGTCAGCGATAACCATGCCGTTACCGATGACGAGCAGGCCTTCACCGGCACCCTTTTTGACGCTGACCTTGTTATAGCCTTCAACGCCGAGGTCGGTGCCTTCCTTGACTTCCTTCTTTTCGAGCAGAAGCTTGGCAACCGCATTCATAGCCATGCCAGCCTTCTGCGGATCCCAGAAGCCGATTGCTGTGATCGCACCGGATTCCAGCAGATCAGCTGAAGGGTTTGGCAGACCGGTGCCGACCAGGCATACCTTGCCGCTCAGGCCAGCTTCATCGATAGCGCGGCCAACGCCGAGAACGTCGTTACCGGCAGAGGTCTGGAAGCCCTTCAGGTCAGGATGCTTGCGCAGGATTTCCTTGGCCTTTTCATAGGTGCCGTTGGCATCGTCGAAGGATTCGTTGTTCGGATCGACGAGCTGCATGTCAGGATACTTCTTGGCGTTTTCTTCGCCCGAACCAACCCACTGCATGTGCGTGCGACTGCCGAGCGAGCCAACAAAGGTGGTCCACTTGCCGCTCTTGCCCATGCATTCTGCCAGACGCTCATTGAGCGCTGTGCCGTAATCGGCATTATCGAAGGCTTCGACATCGGCCATGGTGTTGACCTGGTTGTCGGCTTCATGGGTCACAACAACGATGCCGCGTTCCATGGCGCGCTTGAAGGTGCCTTCAAGAACAGCTGGGTCCATAGGAACGACTGCAAGTGCGTTAACGCCCTTGGCAACGAGGTCCTGAACGATCTGAAGCTGCTGTGCTGCGTCTGCCGTTGCCGGCCCGCTCTGTGTTGCAACCACATCCGGGTTGGCCTTCTGATAGGCTTCAACGCCTGTGTTCATGCGGTCGAACCAAGGAATACCGCTGATCTTGACGACCGTTGCGATGACCGGCTTTTCCTGTGCGACGAGCGTGCCCGCGCTGCCCGCGACGATCGCTGCACCAATGATGGTTCCGGTGAGCAGTTTTTTCGTTGTTGCTTTCATCATTTCCTCCACACTTACCATCCCCCAAAGTCTATGTTCGGGTGCCTGAGGGTTGAGCACCGATGTTTCCCTTTTGGCGATTGCCGAGGGTAAAGAATCCCGCGATGTCGTATTTTCCGACGGCAAGGAAGGCGAGCAGCAGCAGGCCCCAGGCGAAGTCGCGGACGAAGTTGGAAAGGCCGCCGAAGTTGAGCAGGCTAGACATGAGCTGCAAAGCAATAGCGCTCAGCACCACGCAGATGACACGGCCATAGCCACCTTCAGGCTTCACGCCCGCCATGACGGCGATGAGAATGGCGACCAGCAGATACGAGCTGCCATAGTCGAACTTCACGTTGACGTTGCGCGCTGCAATAATGATGCCTGCAATCGCTGCGAGAAATCCACTCGTGGCATAGGTCGCAATCAACACGCCATTACGCGGGAAACCAGCAAAGACAGCGGCTTTCGGATTGGTGCCCATCAGCATCAGCCAGTAGCCATAAGGTGTGAAGCGCACGACCGCTGCGATCAGCAAGGCTACCGCTATGAAGATCAGGAAGCTGATCGGAACAGCCAAAAACATGTCATTGCCGATGCGCGACAGAAGATCGGGGCTGCCGACCATGACAGCGCGACCACCAGACACAACAACCGCAAGACCCGTAAAAGCCATCTGCGTGCCAAGCGTGCAGAGGATCGGGGTGATGTTGAAGCGCGCAATCAGGATTCCGTTGACGATGCCGCCCGCAAGACCGATCACCAGTGCCAGTCCGATAAAGGCGAGGCTGAAGCCAAGCTGGTTTTCGGCGCTTGAGATAAACATCGAAACGATGACAGCAGAGAGCACACCGGAAAGGTTGGCTAGCGCAATGCCCGAGAGATCGATCCCGCCATTGCCAGCGCACATGGCCAACATGACGCCGATTGCCAGAAGCCCGATTTCAGGCACCTGACCTGCCATGGACTGCAGATTGAACAGGGATAGGAAAGATCCTCCCGAAATATACGCGCCAAGCGCGAGCAATCCGAGATTGATGACAACAAGCATAGCAAGCTGATTGCTTGTCTTCTGCATGGTCTCCTCCTACCACGTTTAGTAAACAAAACTGTTATTCACTAAATAAATGACGAGATGGCATACAGCTGTCAAGCGCAATATCGGCAAATTTCCGTTGCCTGTGGATCGATTTTACCCTAATCGGTTTAATTATCGCTCATATTGTTTACTAAACATATGATTCATATCAGGATGCAAAATCGAACGTTTGCCGTTGAAAAGATGGGGCCTGTTAATTCTTGATCTGAGACCAAAACCGGCAACATATTGAATCTGGTGCCAATTGCGGATTTGAAGTTCCCGAGAGCAGATGCCATACAAATGGCAGATATTCTCGTTCCCGGAGCCTATGTCCTTAACCGAATTCCTATAATCGTGCGGAGCATATGAAAAAGAAAAAGTCTTTTACGATCAGAGACATCGCAGAGACTGCCGGCGTTTCTCCGGCTACGGTTTCGCTTGTGCTCAACGGTAAGGGCGAAATTTCGGGCGAAACGCGTGCACGTGTCCTCGAAGCCGTTTCCAGACTGAACTATGTTCCACGCGCGTCAAAAACTGCGCCAAGCACCGGGGAGACGATCCGCTTTCTCAAGATTGCCAAGCATGGCGAGACGGTCAACCGCGATCACAGTGTTTTTGTCTCGGATTATATTGACGGCATGTCCTCGGAAGCGACGCGCCGAAACTATACGCTGGAAGTGGTAAGTTTCGACGGGCAGCCGATAAGTGCAGTAGCGGAATCGCTTGCCGGTGCGCCAGTGCGCGGTGTGATCGCGCTTGGGACCGAGCTTTCGGCGGCAGACATCCACATGATACAGGGGCTCGGCCTGCCCACAGTCTTCATCGATACCTTTTATGAGGTCATTGAAGCCAATTTCGTCGACATGAACAATGAGGACGCCGTCTTCAAGGTTCTGTCGCGCTTCAAGCAGCTTGGTTTTTCGCGGATCGGTTTTGTCGCCAGTCATACGGAAACGACAAACTTCCGTCTTCGTCGCGATGCGTTTTTCAAGAATATGCAGCGTCTGGACCTGAAGGTTCAGGAGCGCGATATCCTTTCGGTTGAATCGACCTATGAAGGCGCCCATCGCGATACTTGTGCGATGCTGCATTCAGGACTCGATCTGGCCGAGTGCTATTTCTGCACGAACGATATCATCGCCTATGGCTTCATCCGCGCACTGAAGGGCAAGGGTCTTCGTATTCCTGACGATGTTTCGGTGATTGGCTTCGATAATCTGCCGCAAAGTGCAACCATGGAGCCGGGTCTCACAACGGTTGACGTATCCAAACGGAAAATCGGAAATCTCGCAGTTACCGTTCTCGACGACCTGATCAATACAGCGGAACCGCAACCGCCGGTAAAGATACTGGTTGGGGCAAACCTGATCCTGCGGGCGAGTGAGACTGCACTTACCCCGAAAGCCGCCAGAAGCCGTGAATCTGGCTAGCGTAAGGAAATGTGCCCGATAGAGCTGGAAAATCATATTATGAAACCGGTGAGTAGCTGGTAAGCAATCCGGGTCCGACAGACCAACTTCAGAAAGACAAAAAATTGTCCAGAAACCCTCCTCGCAATCAGGCCGGTTTTGCAACACGTGCGATCCATGTCGGTCAGGAACCTGACCCTTTGACCGGAGCCGTGATCCCTCCGATCTATCATGCGACGACCTACGTGCAGGATGGCATAGGAGCGAGCAAGGGGTACGACTATACCCGCAGCGGCAATCCGACCAGAAACGGTCTTGAACGCTGTCTTGCCGATCTCGAGGGCGCGGCAGCAGCTTTCGTTTTCCCGAGCGGGCTTGCCGCGGCCGCAACATTGCTGGAGGCGCTTCCGGCCGGTTCGTCGATATTGGCCCATAACGATCTCTACGGTGGTGTCTACCGACTGCTGGCCGATGTCAGACCAGTCACCGCCGCGCACAATGTGAATTTCGTGGATTTTTCCGACGAAGCTGCACTGCGCCAGGCTGTCCTCGACCATAAGCCAGCTCTGCTTTGGTTTGAGACCCCGTCCAATCCAACGCTTCGCATTGTCGATCTGTCGCTGGTTGCTGAACTTGGCAAACAGGCCGGTGCAATTACGGTTTGTGACAGCACCTTCTCATCGCCGGCAGGCCAGCGTCCAATCGATCATGGAATTCATGTGGTTGTACATTCGGCAACGAAGATGCTGAACGGGCATTCGGATCTTTTGGGGGGCGTGGTCGCGGTTTCTGCAAACGCACCCGCCAAGCTTGCCGAACGGGTTGGTTATCTGCAGAACGCCCTCGGCTCGGTCATGTCACCGACAGATTGCGCTCTTCTGCACCGTTCGCTGAAAACCCTGGAAATCCGCAGCATAAGGCAATCGGAAACGGCACTGAAGCTGGCGACCAGTCTCGAAAAAAGAGCTGAAGAACTGGGACTGACCAAGGTTGTATATCCTGGCCTTGCCAGCCATCCGCAGCATAAACTGGCCGCTGAACAAATGATCAATTTCGGCTGCGTCATTTCTATCGAGGTTTCCGGGGACCTGACACGCGTCGAACGTATTCTGACTTCGACCCGTTATTTCCACTTTGCAGTCAGCCTCGGAAGCGTGGAAAGTCTCATTCAGCATCCATATTCCCTGACCCACGCGGTTGTGCCTGAAGACCAGAAAAACCACCTGGGAATTGGCGCTCAGCTCATTCGCATCTCGATCGGCCTGGAAGATCCGGAAGATCTGGAAACCGATCTGGTGCAGGCACTCTCAAGCAACCGGTAATCGCCCCCATCTTGAACTTTTGCAACTGAGCCACTGTGCCGGGTGGCTCACACGCTTCTTCGATCGCAAGGAAAATTCCCGCCTTATTTGAGATACAACAAATCCGGTTTGTGACTGTCACTCTAGAATGGCTCGAATGATGATGCGGCTGTCATCATCATGCTTCGAAGCCTGACAGCCACGGAACAATCAGATGTCGGCAGAACCTGTCTCACTTTCCCCCGTAATTGATGTTCGCACCATACCGCCCATTTCGCGGCATGCGACGATCTTCTCGATGATCGATTCGCTTGAACCCGGCGAAGCGCTGGAAATCATCAATGATCACGATCCGGTGCCACTGCACCACCAGCTTGAAACCCGCAATCCGGGTGCATTCTCGTGGGTCTACAAGGAAACCGGTCCATTATGGCGGGTCGAAATCGGTCGCCGAAAAGGCCATCATGGTGCTGACCATGAGTGCACCTGCGGCAATCACTGAAGTCTTGTAGGCACAACGTCCAGGACGAACTGAGATGATCGGCGCGACGCTTTCCCGTTGGACCCTATCCTACTTTACCGCTTCGCTGGCTTTCCTTGTCTTTGGACTTGCCTTGATGGCAGGCGGTTTCGGCTTTCCGGGTCATGGAATTCGCGCTGCGGAAACACTGATAGTTGTGCACGCCATCGCTATTGGATGGCTTGCACTGCTCATGAGCGGCGCACTCCTGCAATTTGTGCCGGTTCTCGTGAACAAATCCCTGTGGGGAAGCCGGGCAAGCCTCCCGGCTTTGCTTCTGCTCGTGACAGGCTTGTCCGGCCTGCTCATTGGTTTTGCGGGCATGGCTGGGCTGACGGAGAGCCCGGCATGGTTGCTTCCGGTCTCTGGCATCCTGTTGACCTGCGGATTTTCCACCATTTTCGCCATACTGGGCATGACGCTCTGGCTCGCTCGCCCAATCGCCTTGCCCGCGCGGTTTGTTGCGGCAGGCATCTGCTGCCTTATGACAACAGCTCTGCTTGGCAGTGTTTTCACCTTCGCGCTCTCCGGCTTTACGGAGCAAGCCGTTCTGCTCGATATTGCGGGAGCGGCATTGCCGGTTCACGCAGCGCTTGGTCTCGGTGGCTGGATGACTTTCACAGCTATGGGTGTAAGCTACAGACTACTGACAATGTTCATGTTGTCCCCTGATGCTGCGCGGCAAACAACCAGAATTATCTGGTGGGAAGGCGCTGCTGCCCTGACCATCCTCGCTGTCGGAATTGTCGTTGTCGCCTTGGAAAGGGGATCGGTCGAAATCGCCGTCACGGCGGCTCTCATTCCCGGAATCGCCTGCATTGCGCTCTATATCGTCGATATTCAGACGATCTACCGGCAGCGCAAGCGCAAGACGATAGAATTGAACAGTGCCGCCAGTATTCCAGCCTTCATCGCGCTAGGGCTCTCGCTTCTTCTGGCAATTGCCCTGTTCTGGACAGGCACTACCGATGCGATGATTGCAGCCCTCGTCTATCTGTTCGCCTTCGGTTGGCTGACCGGCCTCAGCCTTGCCCAGCTATACAAGATCGTGCCGTTCCTGACCTGGCTCGAATGTTATGGTCCTGTCATGGGCAGGGCACCGACGCCGCGTGTGCAGGATATGGTCAGCGAGCGCCGCACACGTCAGTGGTTCTCTCTTTATTATACTGGCGTTGCCGTCGCGACGCTGGCTTTGATTGCCGAATATCCAACCGTGTTTCGTTTGGCCATTACGTTGAATCTCATGGCGATCCTTGCATTGATCGTGCACTTCTTCCGCGCCCGGCGGCTTCTCGATGTACCGCACGGCCTACGCCTGCCAAAAGGGGCAACCCTGCCACATCTCATCTATGCCGGTGAACCAATTCTCAGGAGATCGAAATGACACTCTCAGTTCAGGACATCACGCATCATGTGCTGGACGTGCGCCCTCTGATCAAGGGCGGCGTGGAACCGTTCAATGCCATCATGGAAGCAGTTGACGGTCTTTTGCCGGGACAAAGCCTCCTGCTGATCGCCCCGTTCAAACCGGCACCGCTTTTCAGTGTCATGGAGCGAAAAGGCTTTTCCGCAAAAGCGGAGCCGCTGGAGGATGGCGACTGGCAAGTCCTGTTCAGTCCGGCGATGGACGCCGCGCCTGAACTGCGGTTCTCGGACAATGTCGGTTCACCGGATGTCTGGCCTGAACCATCACGCTATCTCGATTGTTCGGACATGCAGCCGCCGGAACCAATGGTGCGCATTCTTGCGGAAGTGGAAGAGATGCCTGCAGGCGCGGTTCTGTTCGCCCTGCTGCACCGCGAACCTTTATTCCTCTTTCCCGAACTCGAAAACCGTGGTCACGAATGGGTCGGCAATTTCGATGAGACCGGCACCGCCTATCGTATAATGATCCGTGTTGGAGATGCGAGGTAGTCGTCATGCAACACACGGTACATGACCAGCTGGAGAGGCAGATCATCGAACATCTGCGTCTGGTGCTCGATCCCGAACTTGGGTTCAACCTCGTTGACCTTGGCATGATCTACAGTATCGACATTGGTGATGGCGGAACTGTCGATATCAGTATGACGACGACAACGCCCGGTTGCCCGGCTGCGGGTTATCTGACTGATGCCGTTCGTGCGAGCGCCGAATCTGTCGAAGGGGTTCATGCAGTCAATGTCGAACTGACCTACGAGCCGGAGTGGATTCCGGAGATGGCGATGCCTGAAGTACAAGCGCGATTTGGAGATTAATCTCCCGACGCATATCCGCATCATCGAAACCAGCGAACAGAGCCAATCTGTTCGCTGGTTTCACTTTTGGCCAAACCCCTTCGGCTGAGCCTTTGTTCCAGCGCAAATAAAGCGGGACAGACGTCAATCAGCCAGCTTAAGTCATTGATATTAAACGTCTAATATTACCCAATTTTTTGTATCACCTTGATCGCAGTCAAGGAACATCGAAGTGCCTCTTCCTATAGTCGGCATGACAGAGCAGGAAATGCTCGGTCCTATCGTAAAGGAGAGTATCGATGGCCGAACAGATGCAAATCAGTCGCCGCACCATATTGGCAGGAGCCGCCCTGGCTGGGGCGCTTGCGCCGGTTCTGGCAACCACATCCGCCTGGGGACAAGGCGCGGTGCGGAAGGCAACTGCGGCAGAAATAGCAGCACTTCCACGCCAGAAGGTGGAGCTTGTGGACCCTCCCTTCGTGCATGCCCATAGTCAGGTTGCAGAAGGCGGACCCAAGGTGGTCGAATTCACCATGGTGATCGAGGAAAAGAAGATCGTCATCGATGATGCGGGAACCGAAGTTCACGCCATGGCATTCAACGGCACCGTACCAGGACCGCTGATGGTCGTGCATCAGGACGATTATCTCGAACTGACACTCATCAACCCTGAAACCAACACGCTGATGCACAATATCGATTTCCATGCGGCAACCGGTGCATTGGGCGGCGGCGGGCTGACCGAAATCAATCCGGGAGAAAAGACCATCCTGCGCTTCAAGGCGACCAAGCCCGGCGTCTTCGTCTACCACTGCGCACCTCCCGGAATGGTTCCCTGGCATGTCGTATCGGGCATGAATGGTGCGATCATGGTGCTGCCGCGCGAGGGTCTGCATGACGGCAAAGGCAAAGCGCTGACCTACGACAAGATTTATTATGTCGGCGAACAGGATTTCTATGTACCGCGCGACGAGAACGGCAAATACAAGAAATACGAGGCGCCCGGCGACGCTTATGAAGACACCGTCAAGGTCATGCGCACCCTCACTCCGACCCATGTGGTGTTCAACGGCGCTGTGGGCGCACTGACTGGCGACAAGGCCATGACGGCGGCGGTTGGCGAGAAAGTCCTGATCGTCCACTCGCAGGCCAACCGCGATACGAGACCACATCTGATCGGGGGGCATGGGGATTATGTCTGGGCGACCGGCAAGTTCAATACGCCGCCCGACGTCGATCAGGAAACCTGGTTCATTCCGGGTGGTGCCGCCGGAGCAGCCTTCTACACGTTCCAGCAGCCCGGCATCTACGCCTATGTGAACCACAATCTGATCGAGGCTTTTGAACTCGGCGCTGCCGCCCACTTCAAGGTCACGGGTGAATGGAACGACGATCTGATGACGTCGGTTCTCGCACCATCTGGCACGTAAAGCGAATGTATGAAGGCGCTTCGCCTCCCAGAGCGCCTTTGGCAAACCTGGAGCGGCTCCAGTCAAAACGGAATCGGAACCGCTCTCTCCCTCTGCACGCATTATCCACGCGAAACCGCTTCGCACATTCGCTGGAAATGCTCTGGCCATGCTTTAGGATGAAAGGCTCGGGACTGCATCCATCTGCCTCCCGGACGGATGCGGTCCCCTGATATCCGATGAACGAAGGCAAAGGAAAAAAGTGTCTGCGCGAGCTTGCCGTGGCCGTTCCGGCGGTTCTGCTGGCAGTCATCGCGGGATTGATCGTCGTTGATGTCGTCGGACGTCCGGACCGCACAATGCCGGACGCGTCGGCCGTTGGTCCGGAAATGATCGTTATCGCTCCTCGTACCATGACGTATCGGGCCGATGGCGACTTTCAGAAGAACAATTACCCCGTTGACGCCCCATTGACGACCCGCAAGCTGCAGCGGGCATTCGAGATCATGAAGTATCAGGTCAGCACATCTGACTATGAGCGCTGCGTCGCCGACGGCGACTGCCAGTCTGCCGAGGCCCTGCCGCACAATCACGACGCATCCGATGCAGAGGGTCCGATCGTTGGCGTCAGCTATGATGATGCGCAAAATTATGCCGACTGGCTTTCACGCAAAACCGGCGAAATCTGGCATCTGCCGACAGACGAGCAATGGGCATTCGCTGCCGGCTCGCGCTTTCCCGACGACGCCCTTGGCATTGAGGACGATGCTGCGGCCAATCCGGCAATCCGCTGGCTGAGAGACTATGAAAAGCAAAGCGCTCGCAAGCTGGACAGGAGCCCGACCAGACGCCCCACCGGCGCTTTCGGTATCAACGAGCTGGGCGTAGCCGATATCGCAGGCAATGTGTGGGAATGGACGCAGACCTGCCACCGCCGCGTCAATATCGATGCCTACGGCAAGCAGGTCGCGGAAGTGCCATCGTGCGGCGTTTATGTCGTCAATGGCAAGCACCGCGCTGCGATGAGCTCGTTCATTCGCAACCCGAAAACCGGAGGATGCAGCGTCGGCGTTCCACCCGACAATCTCGGTTTCCGGCTTGTCCGAGACAACCGCTGGTATGCTGTGGTATGGAAGCGCATCCAGAACATCGGCGCATGAGGGATTAATTGTGAATGCCCGATCCCCGGCTCCGAAAACAATTCCAAGCCCGCCTTGCTGTGCTAAGGTAGATACAGGGTCTTGGAGTGTGAGAAACGCAATGTCCTTGATAGATCGCGGACTAGTCAGGAAACTGTCCTTGTTCGCCAAAATGAGTGATGGCGAACTCGATAAGCTTGTCTCGTATGCAACTACAAAGCGCGTTCCTCCGGGAGAGGCGATTTTCGAGCAAGGCGACGATGCCGTTCTTTTCTACCTCCTCCTGCACGGGCGGTTGAAGGTCAATCAGATCACCCCGGACGGACAGCAGATCATCGTCCGCATGGTGCATCCGGGGGACCTTTTCGGCTTTGCCCGAGCCTTGCAGAGAAGCGATTATCCCGGCACAGCGATTGCCGTGGCGGAAAGCATCGTACTGGCCTGGCCAACCGGGCTTTGGGATTATTTTGTCGAGCAGAATCCCGGTCTGGCAATGAATGCGATCCAGACAATCGGCAAAAGGCTGGAAGAAGCCCACACACGTATCCGTGAGATGTCGACGGAAGAAGTGGAACGGCGTGTCGCGCACACCGTTCTGCGCCTCGCCCGTCAGGCTGGCCGGAAAGAAGATGACGGCATCCGGATCGATTTTCCAATCACCAAACAGGATATCGCCGAGATGACCGGAACGACACTGCATACAGTGTCACGCATTCTCACGGGCTGGGAAGCGCAAGGATTTGTTCGGGGCGGCCGCCAGAAACTGACCGTACTCAATATGTCAGGTGTGAGACGGCTTGCCGACGGCGAACGGTAGAACAGCCGGAAACACGGTATGCCGAACGGAAGACGCCCGGCATATCGCCTTCGTCTCATCCAAAAACTTCCCGCTCCTCGGATTTCGCTGCCAGCAGCGCCTCTATCATCAGTTTTTCCGACAGGATGTGGCGGCGTACGCTCTCCATAAAGCCACGTACCATGTATGAAATGGTGTCGGAAGCAAGACGGCAACGACCGTCTGCAATTGCCATCAATGTCTGTGACAATTCCTCGGCGGCCAGCCGGTCACAACGATGTTCCGCCTTCAGGCGTTCAATGATGGCGTTGGCGAAATGGGAATGAGCCTGCCGGCTGAAATCTGGAAACAGAACTTCTTCTTCAAGCGCATGGGTTTCACCAACAAGACGCGGAATGAGCGTCGAGATTCGCCGGTATTCCTGCACAGAGGTGCCGGTCTCGAGATCCTCAGCGATTTCTTCCAACTGCAGACACAGTTCCAGCAGATCATGATGGTGGGCCTCGAGGCGACTGATATCGGTCGCGTGCAAGACTGGCGGCGCATCCATGATTCTTCCCTCTACCTACTGACCAAGGAAAAGAACGGCTGCAATCACGATGGAAGCCGCAACGGCGGAGAGCGTGCCCGCGCCTTGCAAAGCGCCCATACGATAAAGAACCAGTGAAAAGCCGATGATCGCCGGTGTTGCGACCATGAGCCCGATCTGTGCATCCGTCATTGAAATTTCCTTTTCTATGGCGAGGATACAATGTCGTCGTCAGTGCATTTCTTCTTTGCCAAAACGCAAAGAAGGCCTGAACTGCGGGCGCTAGGCATGTTCCATGTCTGGAACCGAAGATTTGGCCATAACTGCAATCAACGCGGAGGATCGCGCGGAAGATGATCTTCTGCTCTGGATCCTCGTGTGGAGCGAACTCGTTGCCTTCGCAATCCTGCTGATTGCGTTCATGGTGATGTCGGCCATCAATGTGGAAGGCGTTGCGCAGTTGCGCGCGCATCTCAGCCCCGGCCTCGCTGCAGCCAACACCGTTGTGCTGCTGATGAGCGGCTGGCAGGCGGCAATTGCCGTGCGCAGACGTCACAATGCTAGTCAGGCTCGCCGTCCGCTTTTATATGCCGCCCTTTTCGGCCTCGTTTTTGTAGCAATCAAGCTCGTCGAATATTCGCATGAAATCCAGTTTGCTGGTGATGAAGCAACTGGTTCGTTCTTCGAGCTTTATTTTCTCCTGACCGGTTTTCACCTCATGCATGTGCTGTTCGGATCGATCATTCTGGCGCTGGTCGCATGGCGACCATCTGCTTCCAATGTTCTGCTGATCACGACGCTCTGGCACGCGATTGATCTCGTCTGGCTGGTGATGTTTCCTGTCCTTTATCTTGCCTGAGGCCCGCAGTGTCCGATCGTGACCATTCATCCCTGACCCGTACATTCGTCGTTCTGATCATTCTCGCTATGAGCGGTGCATTTATCGCAGGCACCAGCGCCGGGATGCTCGCAGCTATCGTCATTGTACTGATCCTCGCTTTTGCCAAAGGCTGGTTCGTCATCCTCGACTTCATGGAAATGCGCGGAACCGACGGCATATTGAAGCCTGCCTTGCTGGCTTGGCCCGCCGTTCTGCTCACACTGGCACTGGTGCGTTCTGTCGCAGTGCGCTTCCTCCTCTGAGCAGCACGCTATCTCTTTGTTTTTACGTATTATCCGACGCAAAGCCGCTTCGCACTTTTGGCTCGGAAATGCTCCAGTCTTTGCCAAATCGCAAAGAAGGCTTTCCTCCGACCGATAGAACAGTCCTGTCCCGTGATGCTGGCGAGGGGATTGACCAGCCGCACTATCGACGGGGGATTTGATGCCGAGGCTCCGCCTTCGGCCAATGAAAGGACGAAGGGGATGGCAGAACGCCTAACCAAGACCGGCGCACGAAACGTCTTCTACGGCGGGTCTATTTTCTTTTTCGCGATCTTCGTGGGGCTGACGGCGCACAGCCATTACTACATGAAAACCACCTCCACGGATGAATCGACGCTGACCGATGCGGTCGCGCGCGGCAAGCACATCTGGGAGAAAAACTCCTGCATCAATTGCCACACACTGCTTGGCGAAGGCGCATATTTTGCACCCGAGCTTGGCAATGTCTGGAAGCGCTGGGGTGGCGAAGAAGACCCGGAAGGCGCACGCGAGACGATGAAAGCCTGGATGCAGGCGCAGCCCACGGGGATAGAAGGGCGTCGCCAGATGCCCCAGTTCAACCTGAGCGAACAGGAACTCAACGATCTGGCTGATTTCCTCGAATGGACCAGTCGCATCAAGACGCAGAACTGGCCGCCCAACGAGGCAGGCTGAGCGCGGGATGAACGGAGTTTTATGATATGAAATATGAAAGCCAAAAGGTCGCGATGCTCTATTTTTATGGAGCGCTCGTGCTGTTCATCGCGCAGGTCGCATTCGGTGTTCTCGCCGGTACGATCTATGTTCTGCCCAATACGCTGTCAGAGCTGTTGCCCTTCAACATCGTTCGCATGATCCACACCAATGCACTGGTCGTCTGGCTGCTGATGGGCTTCATGGGTTCGACCTATTATCTTCTGCCGGAAGAAACGGAAACCGAGCTTTACAGCACCAAACTCGCCGTCATCCAGTTCTGGCTGTTCTTCGTGGCGGCCGGTGTCGCCGTTGTCGGCTATCTGTTCCATGTTCACGAGGGGCGTGAATTTCTCGAACAGCCATTCATCATCAAGGTCGGCATCGTCGTCGTCTGCCTGATCTTCCTGTTCAACATCACGTTGACGGCGCTCAAGGGCCGCAAGACGACCGTGACCAACATCCTTCTGTTCGGTCTGTGGGGCCTTGCCCTGTTCTTCCTGTTCGCCTTCTACAATCCGATCAATCTCGCACTCGACAAGCTCTACTGGTGGTATGTCATCCATTTGTGGGTTGAAGGCGTGTGGGAACTCATCATGGCGTCGATCCTCGCCTTCCTGATGATCAAGCTGAACGGCATCGACCGCGAAGTCGTCGAAAAATGGCTCTATGTCATCGTCGGTCTGGCGCTGTTCTCCGGCATTCTCGGAACAGGTCACCACTATTACTGGATCGGTGCACCGGGCTACTGGCAGTGGATCGGTTCGCTGTTCTCGACACTGGAAGTCGCTCCGTTCTTCACCATGGTCATCTTCACCTTCGTGATGACATGGAAGGCCGGTCGCAAACATCCAAACCGTGCAGCCCTTCTCTGGTCCATCGGTTGCTCGGTGATGGCCTTCTTCGGTGCGGGCGTATGGGGCTTCCTGCACACGCTGTCGTCGGTCAACTATTACACCCACGGCACGCAGCTTACCGCCGCCCACGGACACCTCGCCTTCTTCGGTGCCTATGTCATGCTCAATCTCGCAGTCATGGCCTATGCGATCCCGGAACTGCGCGGACGGGCGCCATACAATCAGATGCTCTCCATGGTGAGCTTCTGGGCCATGTGCACGGCCATGTCCGTGATGACCTTTGCACTGACCTTCGCAGGTGTTGTCCAGACCCACCTGCAGCGTGTTCTGGGTGAAAGCTTCATGGTCGTGCAGGACCAGCTGGCGCTGTTCTACTGGATCCGTCTCGGCTCAGGCGTCGTCGTGGTGATCTCGGCCTTCATGTTCATCTGGGCCGTCTTGGTTCCGGGCAAGGAACGCCGCGAAAATACCTCCGGCTTCGTACAACCCGCTGAATGATCGACACCAAGCCCCGCCATCAGGCGGGGCTTCATTGCCTGATACAAAGGAAAACGGCCATGAACCCCATTCTCAGAAATGTAGAAAATGCCAATGTCTCGATCCCACCATACAGCCCGTCCGGCAATGAATGCACGCTCTTCGAAATGGCCTGGACGCGCAAGCTGCCACTGCTTCTCAAAGGACCGACCGGCTGCGGCAAGACGCGGTTTGTAAGCCATATGGCCGCAAAACTCGGCCTGCCGCTTTCTACGGTTTCCTGCCATGACGATCTGGCGGCTGCTGATCTGACCGGGCGCTATCTGCTGAAAGGTGGCGATACAATATGGGTCGACGGTCCGCTGACCCGCGCAGTGCGTGAAGGCGGTATCTGCTATCTCGATGAGATTGTCGAGGCGCGCAAGGACGTGGCCGTGGTTCTGCACCCACTGACTGACGACCGCCGTCTTCTTCCATTGGAACGTACCGGCGAGTTGCTTGAAGCACCGGACCGCTTCATGCTCGTCGTATCTTATAATCCGGGTTACCAGAACCTGTTGAAATCACTGAAGCCGAGCACGCGCCAGCGCTTCGTCGCCATTGAATTCGACTTCCTGCCCAAGGAACAGGAAATCGCGGTAGTGAGCGAAGAGAGCGGCCTCGCGGCTCAAAAGGTTGCGCCACTGGTGGCGTTGGCTCACCGGCTGCGCGGGCTGAAAGGCCATGATCTGGAAGAAGGCGTTTCAACCCGTCTGCTGGTCTACTGCGCCACGCTGATCGACGCCGGCATGTCGCAACGCGAAGCGGCGCGTGCCGCGATGATCGAGCCGCTGACCGATGAGCCTGACGTGAAAGCCGCTTTGATTGAAGTTGCCGATGCAATGCTGAAATAGGCGGGCATATCATGCTGGATTTTCTGGAACTGGAGGAAACCGTTGGCCGGGCCTGGCACCGCCTGATCGGCAAGACCGGATCGTGGCCGCATTATCCCCAGCACGCCGTGCAGCTTGGCGATATTCGCCAGAAGCTCGCCATCTGCTTTCGTGGTTTTGGTGGCGATGTTGCCGTACAGATTGCCCCGGCCCGTGCGCGAACCTCAGGGCACAGGCTGGGCTTGCGGCAGCGCATGGCTCTGGGCGAAGAGAAACTTAGTCAGCCGTTGCGGGATGAAGCGACATTGATGCTGCCGCCCGAAATTGCGCTCTTTCCAGATCGAACGCTCAATTACGATCTCTATGTCTGGCTCACGGGCTATATGGCGGTTATGCCGACTGAAGTGGGCGAGCTTCCGCATGACCCATTGCGCCGTAATCTTGCAGCGCTTGCAGTGGCATCGGATACGGTTGCGAAGACTTGCCGGATATTTCCGGGCCTGCAGAAACGTTATGCGCGATTGTGCGAAGCGGTGTTGGCTGTGCGCCCCAAACGTCCGCTCTATGGTCTGGAGCAACAAGTGGAGGAGCGCATTCTGGCGCTTCTGAAACAAGGCGCAGGACTGCCGGACGACAGTCTCCCTACGATCTTTCCGCATTGCGCACCCGCGAGCTATCTGCCCGCTCTGCCCGTCCCGCTCTGGCCGGAGTTGATCAGACGCGAAGAGACCGCGCCGCGCGATAACGATGACCAGCCAGTGCTGAACAGCAAGGCGGACGGTGTCGAAACCGGACGGCAGATTGCCAACCGCGAGAAGCAGAATCCGAGGCTGGCCGACAGAAGCCCGTTCATTCTCAATCGCTTTGAGAAAATCCTTGCCATGGCGGAGATGGTGAGCGTCGACAGGCCAACGGACGATAGCGACGAGCAGAATGCAAAATCTGCAGATGAGCTTGACGATCTTACATTGGGCGAACGCAAGGGCAGACCTGCGGCCCGTTTCCGTTTCGATCTTGATCTGCCGCCTGAAGCGGTCGATCGAACGGCTCTCGCCGCCAAACTGACCTATCCGGAATGGGATTACCGCAAGGCAACCTATCTTCCCGACCATTGCAGTGTTCTGGCAGCACCAGCGCAGGACCGTGAAGAAGCGCTGGAACTGGATGATGAAGCGCAAAGCCTTGTGCGCCGGGTTCGCCGCCAGTTCGAGATCCTGCGGCCAGGCCGCGAATTGATGCGTGCGCAGCTCGATGGCAACGATCTCGATCTCGATGCCGTGGTCCGTTCACGATGCGATTTTGCCGCCGGAGGACAGGGCAGCGACCACGTGCACCTGATGAGCCGACCCAAGGCAAACGACCTTGCCGTCACCATTCTGGTCGATGTGTCGCTATCCACCGATGCGTGGATCGTTAATCGGCGTGTGCTGGATGTGGAAAAGGAGGCGCTTCTGGTTCTGGCCAATGGCATTGCTGCCTGTGGCGACCGATGTTCCATCCAGACCTTTACCTCGCGCCGTCGTTCATGGGTGCGGGTTGAAACGGTAAAGGACTTCGACGAAACTTTCGGTCCTGCCGTAGAACACCGGATTGCGGCGCTGAAGCCCGGTTTCTACACGCGCATGGGAGCCGCCATCCGTCACGCAACAGCAAAGCTTGCCGAACAGCCCAACAGAAAGAAGCTTCTGCTGGTCCTGACGGACGGCAAACCGAACGATGTTGACCATTATGAAGGCCGGTTCGCACTCGAAGACAGTCGCAGGGCCGTTGCTGAAGCACGCACAACAGGCGTCAACGTCTTTGCCGTGACCGTTGATCGGGAGGCGAATGCATACCTTCCCACGCTTTTCGGCCGTAGAAACTACGCTCTTGTCGCCAAACTGTCGAAACTGCCTGTCGCTCTACCGGCGATCTATCGAATGATGACCGGATGAGTAATCGTCACGGACAGCATTTCAAGTCAGTGAACAGGGCATGTAACTTGCCGGTGTCTTTGACACCTTGAGTACCGAAGCAGGCCAACCCGCCGCCAGTGATCAATGGCGACGGGTCCGAGAAGCGATTTGAATAAAGTCGCCTACAGGCTGTTCACCAGACGGTGCGAGACATTTTTCACGACCGTATAATGATGCAGTCCTTCGGCGCCGCCTTCGCGGCCAAGTCCGCTGTCTTTGATACCGCCGAACGGCGTCTCGGCAACAGAAGCCTCAAGCGTGTTGATGGAGACGTTTCCAGCTTCCAGTCCCGTCATCAAACGGTCCACATTTTCCGCTGAGTTTGCGAAACCATATGCCGCCAGACCAAACGGCAGCGAATTCGCCTTTTCAATAGCCGCCTCAAGAGAGGCAACCGGATTGATCAGCGCCAGCGGACCAAATGGCTCCTCCGACATCGCGCGGGCATCGTCCGGCAGTTCAGCCAGAGCCGTTGGCGGGAAGAAATAGCCATTGTTCTTCAGGCGACGACCACCGAAAAGCAGTTTCGCACCTTTCGCTTCTGCATCGCTGACCAACTCTTCCAGCGCCATGACGCGGCGATCATTGGCAACCGGGCCCATCTGGACCCCCTCATCCATGCCGTTACCCACACGGATCGATTGCGCTGTTTCGATGAAAGCCGCAGTGAAACGTTCATAATGGCTTTCATGAACGAAGAAGCGCGTCGGCGAGGTGCATACCTGACCCGAGTTGCGGTATTTGCGGCGCGCCGAGGCAATACCCGCAACGACCGGATCGGCATCCTCGCAAACGATGACGGGAGCGTGGCCGCCAAGTTCCATCAGCGCCGGTTTCATGTGGCGCGCAGCGATTTCGGTCAGGTGTTTGCCGACGGCAGTCGATCCGGTGAACGCAATCGCCCGGATTTCGGGGCGCGGAATAAGAAACTGCGAAATATCGGCAGGAACGCCGAAGACCAGATTCAGCACACCGGCTGGCAGGCCTGCATCCTCGAATGCACGCGCAATATGTGTCACCGCCGTCGGTGTTTCCTCGGAAGCTTTCAGAATAATGGAGCAACCCGCAGCCAGAGCACCCGCAATCTTGCGTGCTGGCTGGCTCATCGGGAAATTCCACGGCGCAAACGCTGCGACCGGACCGATTGGCTCGTGCACGACGATATAGCGAATGCCGGGCGCGCTCGGAATGACGCGGCCATAGAAACGAATGCACTCGCCAGCGTCCCATTCGAAGAATTCGCAGCCGCGAATAACCTCAAGCCGGGCTTCGCTGATCGGTTTCCCGTTTTCCAGTGTAATCGCGCGTGCGATCTCTTCCTGCCGCTCGCGCATGAGCGCCGAGGCCTTCATGATGATCGCAGCACGGGCCGCAGGCGCAGTGTTGCGCCAGACCTGATAACCGTCCCACGCCGCCTGAAGTGCCGCCTCCAGATCCTCGCGTTCCGCGACCGCAACCTGCCCGATTTCAGTCTCGTCTGCGGGATTGATGATGGGAAGCGTATTGGCGGTCTTGCGCCATTCACCACCTATGAAAAGCTGCACGTCGGATTTTTGCATCAGAAAGCCTCTGCAATCTAAAAATTCGGGCCACGCCCAGATCATCGTTACGGTCAGAATGGGATGTTTTAATTCATGCGACAATTCATCTTAAAACCATATATCCATGAGGATAACCGCATGAATTAGTATAAAGCTGGCAAGTTTTGCCCGCGCGAAACCGCCAGCCGCGCTTCGCTACGCGACCGTACAATTTCTTTTCGAAAGCCGATCAGAGCACCGACCTGATCGAATCAGATCGGTGCTCCAAATGTTTGCTTTGAACCGCGCATCTTTTCCGAAACCCGTTTCACACTTTTCGGAATACGCTCTAACACTACAGTTGCAAATTCGTCAGGCCGTGGCGAAAAGAGTGATTTTCGAGTACCGGAGCGGAGCGTACTTAAAGGTACGTGAGCACCGGAACGCAGATAAAGCGCTCTTTGCAGCCCGGCATCACGAAGAATGCAACTATAGTGCTAACCGATGTTGCGAATACCGGCGAGCAGAGCCCGCGACATCTCGGTTTCGGACGAGCACCAGTCCATCAGAATATCGTAATGGTTCCGGTTTGCGACCTCGATGGTTTTCGCCTCTCCGCCTGCTGCAGCCCAGCCTTCGGCATAAGCGCGGGACTGACGCTTGAAACCGTCAGCCTCATGTTCTGCCCATGCCACGGCAATCGGACAACCGCGCACGGGAATGTGGCGGATCGGGCTGAGCTGATCGACATCGGCGGGCCCGAGATTCAGCCATTCCTGCGGAAAGGTTGCCGCCAGTGGTGCAAGCTCGAAAAGCCCGCTGACCGGCATGGCAAACTTCACAACATCCGACGGCAAACCGAAATCGTCCTGCCAGCCTTCTGCAACAAGCGCACCAGCAAGATGACCACCTGCCGAACTCCCCCCAACCGCTATCCGGTCCGGATCGAGGCCGTACTCCCCACCGTGACGCCAGACGAAGGCCAGAGCTGCGCGCACCTCCCGCGTAATTTCCGCAAGGGAGACTTCGGGCGCCAGACGATAATCGACGACAACGGTCGCAATACCTTCGGCCGCGAGCATCCCCGCCATCATGGCGGAATCTTCCTTTGATAGCGCGCGCCAGTAACCGCCATGAACAAACACGAAGACCGGACACGGTCCGCTCCGGGAAGGCGGGCCGAAAATATCGATCCGCTGTCCGCTTTCTTCATCATAGACGACGTCGAAATGCCGGCCCCAATCGGCCCGGGGCGCGATGCTTGTCTCGCGATAGCGCACCATTTCGGCGGCGAAGGCTTCCGGCGAAACGGTGGCCTTGGCATTGTAATCGCGATCAAGGCGGGCAGGCTCGAAGCCTGCTTCTTCAGTGAGTTTTATCATGCGTTGAACACGCTGATGACGTTGGCCACATTCGCAGGCTGTTCAAGCGTCGGGAAATGGGTCGTACCGGGGAGCTTCTTGGGCTGGAACCACGGATTGCGAGCCGCAAAATCCACCTGTGCCTGCGTATATTCCGGCTCGAATGGCTGCGAGTAAATATGGGTGATGGAACGGTTTTCGGCCATGGCCGCCATCCGCTGCATGGGGCTGCCCCATTTGCGATAGGCTTTGCCGATCTCCCGCCCCGAGCGGGCCCACATTTCATAGGAATAGCCCGCCATCTCGTTGTTCACGTGATTGACGATATCAGCGTTCTTCGTGTCACCGATCCAGTAATCGAAGAAGCCTGCACGACCATTCTCCCAGACCTGCCGGTCCTGAATACCGTCGATCAGTTCGAAGAAGGTTTCGTTCGGCTGGTTCATGATCCAGTCAATAACAACCGATTTCGGCACGCGGCTTGACCCCAGCCGGTCGGTGACTTCGATATTGGCCCAGCCGCCATGAGAGGTCGAGACGGGAAGAAAGGTCTCAAGCTCCAGCGCGTCGGCGAAAGCAACAAGATCGTCGGCTTGCTGGTTGATGTCGAAGTCGCCGTCATGGTCGCGATGGTCGCCGTGACCGCGCCAGTCGAAGCGGATGACGCGATGATTCTTCGCCAGTTCCGGCGCCAGTGTCTTGAACAGGCGGTGATCCTGGCACCATCCAGAAAGCAGCACGATGGCCGGGCCGCTTCCGGTTTCATCCCAGGAAAATATATTGTTGCCAATTTTCATCGAGTTCATGGAAATCTCCATCATCCGGCGTTTCAGGCTGCGCCTGTTGGAATATGCAAAGCGGTCTTCATGCGTTCGGCACCAAGCGGAGCGCATTTCCCGGTAATTTTCAGCACTTGCGAGCGCACGTCGTCGGGCCAGTAATTCATGTCGCCCAGTCGCTCCGCAGTATCCTGCGTATGTTCGGTCAGCGGGCGTTCGCGCGCCTCCCAGGCAGCCAGCGCTTCGCTCACATCCGCATGTTCGTCCAGCGCAACCGCCAGCCCGAGCGCATTCATAAGAGCGCAACCACCACCTTGTCCGAGATAAGGCGGCATCGCATGAGCGCCATCACCGAGGATCGCCACCCGGCCCTTGCTCCATGATTTCAGCTTCAGGACTTCGAATGCATCCCACCGCCCCGCATCGCCGAAACGAGCGATCAAAGATGCAAGGTGCGGGAAACTTTCGGTCCAGAGCGCGGTATCGACCGGTGTGCGATAGGCCGCCTCGTCTTCAACCGATGCGCAGAGTGCGATATAGAGATCGGTCTCGCTGGCGGGCGTATAAAGAATACGGCGTGAGCCGGAGAAATGCTCGATATAGCGCGGCAGATCTTCAACGGGAGCGTCTGCGCTATCACGCTTTATCATCATACGCACGGCACCATAGCCAAGCGGTTTGCGGTACATCATGAGATCGAGCGAATCCCTGACCTTGGAATTGATGCCATCCGCCCCGATGACCAGATCGGCGGCAAGGCGCTTACCATCGGCCAGCAGCAATTCACCTTCCGGTGTTGCCCCGACAGCTTCCGCGCCAGTGACGACTTCAACGCCCGCGCGACGCGCAGCATTGAGCAATGCCGTCAGCAATGTCTCACGCAGGATCGTTATAAGGCGCGCTGGTCCGTTGCCATTGATTGGAATCTCTTCCATCGTTTCGTTGAGGTGATCGCGCGTATGAAACTCCGGCCCCTCATGAGCGCCGATCACGGCCTCGTCGTAAGCGCCGAGGGCCTTGAGCACATGCAAGCCATTGCTCCAGATATAAATCCCGGCGCCGAATGTGCGCAGATTGGGCGAGCGCTCATGCACCCTTACGCTCCATCCGCGTTGGGCGAGCGCTGTGGCAGAAGCCAGCCCCGCAATGCCTGCGCCAGCGATCTCCGCGTGACGTTTCGTCATTCCAATTCTCCTCAACCCATTTCGAAGAGAGATTTCCAAGTCCTGCCGACAAAGGAAAGTGAATTCTGACCGCGACAGATATGAGGAAATAGAATATCTGTGAGCGGACATATCCTTGAGGAGGCGATATGGCATTGCTCACCAATCATCTGACGATCCGGTATATCCGCATCATCGATGCGATCGACGAGGAGCGCAGCATTGCGCGCGCTGCCGATCGTTTGAACGTTACCCAATCCGCGGTCACCAAGGCATTGCAGGAAATCGAAGCCCTGACCGGATTGCGGCTTTTCACGCGCACCAACAGGGGCGTTGTCCCGACCCATGCGGGCATGCAGCTGACCACAGATGCAAGACGTCTTCTGGCTCATCTGATGGTGGCCGAACAAAATCTTGCCGATCTGCGCGATGGGACAGGCGGACGGCTGGCCATCGGAACCCTGCTTTCTGCATCTGCCGATCTGCTTCCCAGAGCCATCGCCAAAGTCCGGCGCGACAATCGCCGCATCGTGGTCAAGGTCGTGACGGGAACGGATGATGTCCTGATGCCAGCATTGCGGGCGGGAGAACTCGACATGGTGATAGGTCGCCTTTCCGAGCGGCATGAACCGGTCAATCTCGTGCAGGAGGTCCTGATTCCGGATAATGCCGTCGTCGTCGTGCGCCGCGACCATCCATTGACGCTGCGCCCCGCACTTCGCCTTCATGATCTGATCGAGTGGGACTGGATCTTGCCACCGAAGGAAACCAATCTCCGCCTCCAGATTGATCGCACATTCCGCGAGGAAGGCGTTCCGCCGCCTGCACAGTCCGTCGAATCCGTCTCGCCGCTCATCAATAGGGGCTTGCTCTTGCAGGCGGATTATATTTGCGTCATGCCCGCGCAGGTGGCGCGGATTGAAGAAGCGTCGGGACAGCTTGCCATCCTGCCGGTCCAGCTTGGCGCGACTTCCGGCTTTCTGGGGATCACCACCCTTCCTGAGAGCAACCGTTCCGCCACGGCCGACCTGTTCATTCAGGTGCTTCGGGAAATTGCCCGGACAGGTTGAAGACAGGTTCCCTCCCACCCCGAACACACCCTTCTGATATTCCTGAGCCTCATAGCAGTGCGAAGAGTGTTCAGTTTACGGATTTCAAGTTTCAGCATGAAATAACCGGCAAGACCTCCTGTCCGAAACAGCGTTTTCAAGCGCGGGACAGAGAAAAGGTCGTGAAGGGCAATCAAGAGAGGAACTTTCATGCTCAAGCTTTCACTGCTTGGTGCTTCGGCACTCTGTCTATCTCTGGCCGGAACTGTCGCGGCTTTCGCCAAGGAACCCGTCACCATCGGCATGATCACAACCTTGTCCGGCCCTGCCGGTTATCTTGGGCAGGACATTCGGGACGGTTTCCAGCTCGCAATTGATCAGAATGGCGGTGAACTGGGAGGCAAGCCGGTCGCGCTCAAGGTCGAGGATGACGGCCTCAAGCCGGGCAATGCCAAGCAGATTGCCGAAGCCATGTTGTCCGAACAGGGCGTAAAACTCTTTACCGGCATGGTCTTCGCCAATGTCGCCGGTGCGGCTCTGCCAGATATTCTCGACGAAGGCGGCATCTATATCAGCCCCAACACCGCCTCTGCCGAATTTGCAGGCAAGGAATGCCACCCGAACTATTTCGTCAGCTCCTGGCAGGATGACAGCCAGGGAGAAAGCGCTGGCGCGCTGGCGCAATCAATGGATTATCCTTCGGCATTCCTGATCGCGCCGAATTATCAGGCCGGGCGCGAGACGATGGATGCGTTCAAGCGCTTCTACAAGGGCAAGATCATCGGCGAAGTCTATACCCAGATGGACCAGACCGACTTTGCCGCTGAAATCGCGCAGATCCGTGCCGCAAAGCCAGCGATGGTCTATGAATTCGAACCGGGCGGCATGGGCATTGCGTTTCTGCAGCAATATCAGCAGTCAGGTCTGCTGAAAGAAATCCCGATGGTCGTCCATCCGGCATCGCTCGATCAGGTGATCGTCAATGTTGTCGGAAAGGCAGCCGACGGCGTACGGGTGACCAGCCACTGGAACGACGATTTTGACAATCCGGAAAACAAGAAATTCGTTGCCGCCTGGAAAGCGAAATTCGGGGATCGCCCGATCACCTATTATGCCGCACAAGGCTATGATGCCGCGCTGATGATGGGTGCCGGACTTGCTGGCGTCTCGGGTGACGAGATCGATGCCAAGACATTCCGCAAGGCATTGCTTTCCGCGCAAATTCCTTCCGTGCGCGGAGAATTCAAACTCGGACCGAACCAGCATCCCGTTCAGGATTGGTATGCGCTGGGCGTGGCCGAAGGCGCCAACGGCAAGCCTTATCTGAAGACCGAGAAGAAAGTCCTGACCGCGCATGGCGATATCTATGCCGCACAATGCAAGATGGATGCGGAATAAGGCTTCCGAATAGAAAAAGCCCCGCTACTGCGGGGCTTTTCGTTAAGCAACTGCATCAGATGACCGTCGTGGCGACACGGTTCTCGATCGCGCGCACAAGGTTGAGCGCGGTCATTTCAGACGATTTCGGGTTGGTCGCAAGCGGACCATTTTCAAAACGCAGATGCATCCGACCGAAATCGCCTTCGGCAATGATCTCATGCGTGTTGAGACGCGCTGCCGGGTCTGCAACCAATGTGACACGGGTACGATCAAGACCAATCCCTGCGAGTGAAGTAATCACCGCGACATTGGCATTTTGCGGAAAAGCATCGGCTGCCTTGCGGGCCGTATCCGTGAAGAAGACCGTGGCCTCACTGATTTCATCGAGCGGCACCAGCTGGGCAGCCTGCGTCCCCGCCCATGCTTTTGCAGGCTTGATGATGCGATGCTCGACACTTTCAATCGAAAGCCGGCTTGCAGCCGAAAGCGCATCAATGCCGCCCAGCGCACCGGGTGGGATAATAAGCTTCGTGCCGCTGGCCGCAGCCGCATCCTTCAGCCTTTGAAACAGGGCATCGTCGACGAAAGCCGATGTCGATGAAACCGCAAAATCCATTCCGGCGGAAAGCGCCGCCTCGCCCCACAGCAAGACGCTGGGGCGACCTGCCGCTTCCACCACGAGACTTGCGCCGCTGGCTGCAAGCTCGGCAGGATTTTCGATAAGCACGGCACCCGCAGGCAATCCGTCACGGGATGCCGACCGGTCACGCACCGCCACCGCGCCGATCCTTACTGGACTTTTCCGCTCGGCGAGAAGGTCCGCAACCCGCTTGCCGATAGCGCCCCATCCAACGAGGACGATCGTCTCAGATCCCGACATAAGCATGCACCTGCTCACGGTCGCGTTCGAGATCGGCACTCGTCCCGCGCCAGACCGTTCGGCCTTTCTCGACAATATAGTGGCGATCCGCCAACTTCTTCAAAACCGCGATATTCTTATCGATCAGAAGGATCGACTGGCCCATTTCGCGCAATTGCATGATGCAATGCCAGATTTCCGTGCGGATGACGGGGGCAAGCCCTTCCGTCGCTTCATCGAGGATCAGAAGATGCGGGTTCGTCATCAATGCACGCCCGATGGCCAGCATCTGCTGTTCGCCACCTGAAAGCGTGCCCGCCGTCTGATCCGCCCTCTCCTGCATGCGCGGGAAAAGCGCATATATCTTGGCAAGATCCCATGGCGACTGTCGCTTGCAGCGGTTGGATGCGGTTGCGACCAGATTTTCCCGCACGGTCAATGTCGGGAAAATCTGTCGGCCCTCCGGCACAAGACCGACGCCAAGGCGTGCCACTTTTTCGGGGCTGTAGCTGGTCGTGTCGCGCCCCGCGATCTGGACCTGTCCCCCTTTTGGAGCGAGCAGACCCATCAATGTGCGTATGGTGGTGGTCTTGCCCATGCCGTTGCGGCCCATGAGGGTGACCAGTTCCCCTTCATTCACCTCCAGCGAGACGTCGAACAATACCTGAGAATGGCCATAGGCGGCCTGAAGTCCTTCGATTTTCAGCACAGTTCCTCCTCCCCGCCGAGATAGGCTTCCCGCACAGCTTCACTTGCCCGAATGTCTTCCACCGTACCTGTGAGGATGAGGCGACCATAGACCAGCACCGATATGCGGTCAGCGAGCGCAAACACCGCCTCCATATCGTGCTCGACGAGCAGCATCGAAACCTTGCCGCGCAGCCCCTGCAAAAGCTCGATCATTTCCTGGCTTTCGACATGGCCGAGACCAGCCATCGGTTCATCGAGGAGCAGAAGCTTCGGCTTTCCGGCCAGCGCCATCAGCAGTTCCAGCTGCTTGCGCCCACCACTCGACAGATCGCCTGCAAGCTTCTCCGGGTGATTGGCCAGACGGCTTCCGGCAAGGATTGCATCAACCTCACGCCAGATGGCGCTGCGGCCTTTCAGACTGTCGAGAATCCGGAAATTGTGCCCCTCGCGCGCCTGCACCGCCATCGCGATGTTCTGGCGCACACTCATATCGTTCAGGAGCGTCGATATCTGGAATGTGCGTCCCAACCCGCGCCCGACACGCGTTGCTGCGGGTAGATTGGTGATATCTTCACCCATCAGGCTGATCGTCCCCGATGTGGGCGTCAGCTCACCACACAGCTGGTTGATGAGCGTGGACTTGCCCGCTCCGTTCGGGCCGATCAGGGCATGGATATGCCCTTCCGTGACGTCGAGCGTCACATGATCCGTCGCGACCAGTCCGGCAAAGCGCTTCACCAGATCGCGGACCTGCAATATCGTCGTCATGCGGGCACCTCAACTTTCCGGTCTTTGCGAAACGGACGGCAAAGCGCGCGCCAGCCGCCGACAATGCCGCCCTTGGTTCCCAAAACAACGACGAGCAGAATGATGCCCATGGCAAGCTGCCAATGTTCAGTCCAGGAGGCGAGATAGGTCTGCAGGATCAGGAAGGCGGCTGCTCCCCAGATCGGCCCGAAGAACGTGCCGACCCCACCCAAAATGACCATCACCATCAACTCGCCCGATTTGGTCCAGTGCAGCGTATCCGGGCTTGCAAAACGCATAAAGATGGTGAGAAGCGCGCCAGCCAGACCAGCGCCCATTCCGGCAAGGACAAAGCCGTAAAGCTTGTAGCGATAGGTTTCGATCCCCATGGCCGTCATGCGCCGCTCGCTCTGGCGAATGCCGGAAAGCACCGCGCCATAGGACGAATGGACAACCCGCCACAGGAAAGCGAAATACAGGATCATCGAAACGAGGATGACATAATACATCGTCGTCTTGTCACGCAGGCTGAGGCCGAAAAGATCATTTGCCCGGCGCACGATGATACCGTCTTCGCCGCCATAGGTTTTGAGCGAAACGAAGAGGAAGAACAGCATCTGGGCGAAGGCGAGCGTAATCATGATGAACTGCACGCCGGAAGTGCGCAGCGCCAGCGCACCGATGACCAGCGCGGCAAGACCTGCCACCAGCATTGCCGCCGGAACGGTGATCAGAAACTGGTCGGAACCCGGAATGAAGCCGAAAAGCAATGTCTCTTCCGCGTGGTGGAAATAAAGGATACCCACGACATAGGAGCCGATCCCGAAGAAGGCGGCATGACCGAAGGAAACCATCCCGCCATAGCCGAGGATCAGATTGAGGCTGGCCGCGGCGATGGCATAGATCATGATTCGGGCGACAAGGCTGGATGCAGCCGTCTGCCCCAGCGCTTCGGCCCCGAAGGGGAAAAGTGCAAGCGCCACGCAGCCGAGGAAAACAAACAAAATACGATATGACATGATTCAGGCTCCCACCGGAAAGAGGCCTCTCGGGCGGAACAGAAGAACGATGGCCATCAGCAGATAGATGCCCATGGACGCAATGCCCACGCCAAGCGCGTCAGCTTCGGCCCCGGCCATGAATTGACGCAGAATGGAAGGCAGAAAGGCGCGCAGGCAGGTATCGATGATACCGAGCGAAATACCGGCAATGAAGGCTCCCTTGATCGAGCCAACGCCGCCAATAACCACGACCACGAAGGTGGCAAGCAGGATTTGCTCGCCCATACCGACCTGAACGGCAAGGATCGGTCCGGTCATGAATCCTGCAAGACCCGCAAAAGCCGCACCAAGCGCAAACACCAGCGTATAGAGCAGACGGATATCCACGCCGAGCGCGCGGACCATATCGCGGTTGGTCGACCCTGCCCGAACCAGCATGCCGATGCGGGTGCGGTTGATGAGCAGATAAAGACCACCGGCAACCAGCAGGCCAGCCACAATGATGAGCAGCCGGAACGGCGGATAGCTCAGGCCTGAAAACAGTTCGATCGGCTGCGAGAGCGATGCAGGCAACTGCGTGAAAATCGGTTGGCGGCCAAAGATCAGCACGGTCAGCTCATTGAAAATCAGAATGAGCGAAAAAGTCGCCAGCACCTGATCCAGATGATCGCGCTGATAGAGCTTTCGCATGACGCCAAGCTCGATCACGATACCGGCAATCGTCGCGGCCAGAATAGCTGCGGGCAAGCCCAACCAGAAATTCCCGGTCTGCACGGCCACCCAGGTGCCGATGAAAGCGCCGATCATATAGAGCGAGCCATGAGCGAGGTTGATGACGCCCATGATCCCGAAGATCAGCGTCAGCCCTGCTGCCAGAAGGAACAACATGACGCCGTAGAGAAGGCCATTCAAAAGTTGCTCGAAGATGAGTGTCATTGGAGGAAACGACCTTCATGAGAAATGAAAAGAAGCGTGGCGCGCACTTTCGCGCGCGCCGGACGGTGGCTGTCAGAGCTTGCACTCTGCAGAATAGGAATCACCGTAATTTTCGATCAGCTTCTTCTTGATCCTGGTGGTCGGGTTGCCGTCCTCGCCCTTGACGACATCAAGGAGATACCAGTCCTGCAACGGATGCTGGTTCGGACCGAAGGCAAAATTGCCACGCACGGACTGGAAGTCAGCCTTCCGCAGCGCTTCGCGCACCGCATCGATATCGTCAACGCCGCCGGTCTGCTTCAAGGCAGAAGCAATCAGGCGAGCCACGTCGTAGCCTTGCGTGCCGTAATAGGTCAGAGGCCGGTCAGGATAAGCGGCTTTCCACTTTGCCACGAGTTCCTTGCTCGCCGCATTGTCCATATCCGGGCTCCAGTGGCTGGTGGCCATGATTCCGACCGAAGCGTCACCCAGTGATTTGAGGATCACAGCATCGCTGGACGGTTCGGAAAGAACCATCGGAATCTTGCCGAGAAGGCCTGCCTGCTGATACTGGCGCATAAACGCAATGCCCATGCCGCCTGGATGAAACTGGAAGACCACATCTGGGTTTGCGGCGCGAATTTGCGCCATCTCAGCCGAATAGTCGGTCTGGTCGAGCTGGGTGTAGATTTCACCGACAACTTCGCCCTTGAACCGGCGCTTGAAGCCAGCCAGCGCATCCTTGCCTGCCTGATAGTTCGGCGCAAGAATGAAGGCGCGCTTGAACCCTTCCTGTTCCGCAGCAATGCCCGATGCCTCGTGGAGCGAGTCATTCTGCCAGGAAACCACGAAGTAATTCGCATCGCAGCCCTTGCCCGCCATGTTCGATGGCGCGGCGTTGGCGCTGATATAGATACTGTCATTATCGATGATGTCCGGCACGGTTGCGCCGGCTACATTCGAGAAGATGATGCCGGTAAAAAGCTTGACGCCGTCTTCCGACATGAACCGCTCGGCGATCTGTCGTCCGTTGCCGGGCTTGGCCGCATCGTCCTCGACCTTCAGTTCAACCGGCACACCGCCGAGTTTGCCGCCTTCGGCATCGATGGCGAGCTTCATGCCATCGCGCACGTCCTGACCGAGATAACCTCCCGGACCTGACAAGGTCGTAATCACGCCAATCTTGACCGGTTCAGCAGCAGCAGCACCGGTCGTCAGCCCCGCCAGCAGGCCGATCATCAGGAGTTTGTTTTTCATTTCATTTCCCCTTGTCTTTTTATGGATGGGTGCCCGGCAGTTCCGCCGGGCATGCCTCGTCAGAGCGCAACCCAGCCTTCCGGCGGGTTCTTGCCGGGGTGGACGGTATTGCAATGTGGGCAGGTCCGCAGTTTCTCATCGTTGTAGAAAGCAGCGTAAAGCGGCGGCAGATCGTCGACGATGGATTCCAGATCCACTTCGGCGCGATGAACGAGACCGCTGCATTCGAAGCAATACCATTCGACGGCATCGAGAACGCCTTCAGGACGGGCCGGTTCGATCACCAGACCGATGGAACCTTCCTGCGGGCGCTGCGGCGAATGACGGATATGCGCCGGCAGAAGGAAGATATCGCCTTCGCGGATCGGCACGTCGTAAAATTCGCCCGTCGACGTGTCATGCAGCTTCAGCAGCATGTCGCCCTTGAGCTGGTAGAAGAACTCTTCGACCGGATCGTCGTGGTAATCGGTGCGCTTGTTCGGGCCGCCAACGACCGTCACCATCAGGTCCGCGTCCTTGAACACCAGCTGATTGCCGACAGGCGGCTTCAGCAGGTGCTTGTGTTCATCGATCCATTTCTGGAAATTGAAAGCGCTGAGTTTTGTCATTCTTGTTCCCCTTTTCGGTTCGATCAGGACAGTTTGAGACCGCAGCTATCAAATGCCTCCCGGATTGCCCGTTTTTCAGCGTCGGTCAGCTCAAGCATCGGCGCGCGAACAGGTCCACCAACCTGGCCGAGCAGCTCCTGCCAGTATTTTTGATGCGAAGTGGGCTTTTCAGCCGGTCGCGTCGACTTGAAGGCATGACGGACAGGCTCGAGGCTCTGCCAGACGGCGCGCGCCTCGGCCTCTTTGCCCGCAAAGGCCAGGTCGGTATAATCGCGCATGCGGCGATCAACCTTGGTCTGCAGCGTGTAGGGCGGTGAAGAGCAGAGATAGAGCTGCCAGCCCAGTTCGAGAATATTATCCAGCCATTCGTCTTCCGATGCGGTCGAGACCAGAATGCGGTCGCCTGCAAGTTCCGTGAGCTTGCGATACATGTCGCGTGGGACCGAATATTTGATCGCGACGACGGTTTCTATATCGGCCAGACGATTGCAGAGCTCAGGGCTCATCAGATAACCGCTATCCGGATGCGACCAGAGTGCAAGGCCGATATCCACCTTGGAGGCAATGGTTTCATAGTAGCGCAGCAGCGTTTCGTCCTGCGCACGCAGGAAATGCAGAACCGGTGCATGGACGACGATATAGTCCGCGCCGCAGGCCTGCGCATGCTTGGCCAGATCGATAACCACATCCATGTTCTGGTCCGAGCAGGACATGATTGTCTGCGCCTTGTCACCTACTGCCGAGACAGCCAGATCGAACATGCGCTTGCGCTCGTCAACCGACATCGAGAAGAATTCGCCCTGCTTTCCCGCGACGAAAAGTCCGTCAATGCCCAGATCGTTGATCCAATGGTCGACATTCTTGCGAAAGCCGCCTTCATCGATCGATCCGTCCTGATTGAAAGGCGTGTTTGCCGCAGCCCAGATACCGCGCATCGTAGCGCGCGAATGGGCCTTGGCGTTCTGACGGTCATACTTCATCGGAATCCTCGCTTCGGGGCGGGTCACTCCAAACCCGCGTCTCCCTGATCGAGCCTGACTTTCTTTCATTCGAGAAGTCTTGTAAGTAGAATATATTCATAAACAAAAACTCATAAGTGAGCCGATGCGTCCCACTCTCCGCCAGATTGAATGTTTTCAAGCCGTGGTCGAACTGGGAAATTTTTCCCGCGCAGCCGAGCGTGTCAGGACGACCCAGGCCAATCTTTCCCACACGATCCGTGATCTGGAAACGGTGCTGGACGCGCGGCTTTTCGACCGGACGACACGGCGCGTCAGCCTGACGGATGCAGGACGTGCCTTTGCCGAAGGTGCGCTTGCCGGTCTTGCCGAAATTGACCGCGCCGCCGAAGTCGTGCGCGATCTGGGGAAATTGCGGCGCGGTCAGGTCAGCATCGCAGCCCCGCCTTTGCTGTGCACGACGGTGCTTCCTCATCTGGTTCGCCGCGTGGCTGATGAACACCCCAACCTCGTCATCAAGATCGAGGATGTCGGGCCTGAAATCGTCATCGAACAGGTTCGCAACGGGCGTTGCGACCTCGGCGTTGGCACGTTTTCCGGTGAAGATTCCGACGTCGAAAGCCAGATGGCACTGCGCGATCAGCTGATGATTTTCGTGTCGCCCCATCACGATTTCGCCGGGCATGAGCAGGTCCGTTGGGCAGAACTCGACGATCAGCCCATCATTACGCTTACCCAGAAAAGCAATATCCGGCTTTTGACGGAAATCGGCTTCGAACAGGCAAAACTGGCGCTTCGACCGCATATGGAGGTCAACCAGATTCACTCGGTGTTGTCGCTGGTCGAGGTCAATGCCGGTATCGCTGTTCTACCCGCCTATGCCTTTACCGCGCTGCGCGGTCGCGGCATCGTGGCCCGCCCCCTGACGGACCCGGCCATCGTGCGCGAGGTGCGCCTTATCACGCCCCGCGACCGCGAACAGTCTGCAGCCACCGTCGCCGTACGATCCATCCTGCGAAACCTGCTGCGTCAGATGATCCCCGAAATTCCCGGAACCGGCAGCGCCAGTTAAACCACTTCTACGCATGCCTCCCGAGCCTTTTGAGCTTGCTTCACGAGCCTTTGCGCGTTCAAATGCTGCCGCACCGCTGTTTAGAATCATCTGAAAAAGTCGATACTGAACAACCCGTTGAAGGTCGGTCGCGTCGCAAGCAAGGGAATGCAGCCTCATGAATACATACGGAAAACTATTTTCAGCCGCGCTGGTTGCGGCTGCGCTCAACAGCACGGCGGTCGGACAGGTCTTTGCCAAGACGTTGATCTATTGCTCCGAGGCATCTCCTGAAATGTTCGATGCGGCGCAAACGACATCCGGCGCCGTGTATGACGCGTCGGCGCGCAATGTGTCCAACGGACTTATCAAGATCAAGCGCGGCTCAACGGAACTGGAACCCGGCCTCGCGGAAAGCTGGGACGTTTCTGCCGACGGCAAGGAATATACGTTTCACCTGCGAAAGGGCGTGAAGTTTCACACCACGAGTTTTTTCACTCCCACGCGTGAATTCAATGCAGACGATGTGATCTTCACGTTCGACCGTCAGGGGAACAAGGACAATCCCTACTACAATCAGGGTACATGGCCGCAATTCGGAGCTTATTCCTTCCCGTCGCTGATCGAGAAAATCGAAAAGATCGACGATCACACGGTCAAGTTTGTGCTGGCGCATCCCGAAGCGACGTTTATCTCGACGCTGTCGCTGACATTCGCCGTCATTCAGTCCAAGGAATATGCCGACAAGCTGGTCGCCGAAGGCCACATTGCGGAGTTCAGCCAGCAGCCAGTCGGAACCGGCCCTTATCAGTTTGTCGCCTATCAGAAGGATAGCGCCATCCGCTATCAGGCCAATCCCGACTACTGGGCGGGCAAGCAGAAAATCGACAATCTCATCTTTGCGATCACGCCGGATGCGGCAGTGCGCTATCAGAAACTGAAGTCGGGCGAGTGCCATGTCATTGCCGCTCCCAATCCCGCCGATATTGCGGAGATGAAGAAAGACCCGGCCGTCGAAATGCTGCACAAGGAAGGTTTGAACCTGTCCTTCCTAGCCTACAACACCCAGCAAAAACCGTTTGACGATGTGCGTGTCCGCAAGGCGCTGAACATGGCAGTCAACAAGGCTGCTATCATCGATGCAGTGTATCTCGGCTCTGCGGTCGCTTCGGTCAATCCGCTCCCGCCCAGTGTCTGGGGCTACAACAAGAACGTCAAGGACGACGCTTACGATCCTGAACAGTCGCGCAAGATGCTCGATGAAGCGGGCGTCAAAGACCTGAAAATGAAGATCTGGGCCATGCCCGTGCAGCGGCCCTATATGCCGAATGCGCGCCGTGCAGCCGAGCTCATTCAGTCTGACTTCGCCAAGGTGGGGGTAACGGCGGAAATCGTCACCTATGACTGGGGCGAATATCTCAAGCGTTCGCTGGATAAGGACCGCGATGGTGCCGTCATGCTTGGCTGGACCGGTGGCATTGCCGATCCCGACAACTTCCTCGCCGCTCTTTTGAGCTGCCAGGCCATCGGCAGCGCCAATCGCGCAAACTGGTGCGATCAGGACTTCGAGAAGCTCATTCAGGCGGCCAAGCTGACCACCGATCAAGCCGAGCGCACCAAGCTCTACGAGCAGGCGCAGGTCGTGTTCAAGGAACAGGCTCCCTGGCTGACCATTGCTCATCAGATTGTCGAGCAGCCGATCAGCAAGAAAGTCAAAGACTTCCGCATCGATCCCTTTGGCGGCTATCTGTTCGAAGATGTCGACGTCGAAGAATAGGCTTCGTCCTCCGCCGGTTTGATGACCGGTGATGAAATTCTGGGTAGCGGGCATAGAGCATAATCCGACCGGAGTGAAACGAGGATCGATAAGATTATGCTTTGGAAAGAAAGTTTAGAGCGCCGATCTGATTGAATCAGATCGGCGCTCTAAACGCCCGCTATTCTTCTTTGGTTCTCGGATCAAATCCGGGCCGATTCCGACCAATAACCGAGAAAATATAATGGATATCGTAGACCGCTTTCTAGCCTATACCCGCATCAACACGACCGCTGTGCCGAATGCAGGCAACCTCCCGTCGAGCGAGGGACAAACCGATCTCGCAAAGTTGCTCGCCAGCGAAATGCGCGCCATGGGTATGGATGTTGAAGAGCGTGACCACTCGATTGTTGTCGGCACATTGCCTGCCAATGTCTCGAATGCCGATCAGCAGTTTCCGACGATTGCATGGGTCGCCCATCTCGATACGTCCGGCGAATATACGACCGATACCCGTGCTCATGTGGTCGATTATCGGGGCGGAGATATCCTGCTCAACGAAACGACCGGTGCTGTCATGCGGCTTGCCGAGTTCCCGGAGCTGGAACGTTATGTCGGGGACCAGATCATCGTGACGGACGGCACCAGCCTGCTCGGCGCCGATAACAAATCTGCCATTGCCGAGGTCATGCATGCCATGCAGATCCTGACCACGCATCCCGAAATCGAGCACGGCACGGTCAAGGTTGTTTTCGTTCCCGATGAGGAAATCGGATTGCTCGGAGCCAAGGCGCTCGACGTCGCGTCCCTGAACGCCGATTTCGCCTATACGCTCGACTGCTGTGCGGTTGGCGAGATCGTGTATGAAAACTGGAACGCCGGTGAATTCCGCCTCACCTTCAAAGGCCAGCCAGCCCATCCGATGTCGGCCAAGGGCAAGCTGCGCAATGCCATTCTCTACGCCCAGCAATTCATTGCCATGATGCCGGGCGGCGAACGCCCAGAATATACGGAAGGTACCGAAGGCTATTATTGGGCCAAGGGCATTCAAGGAACAGTCGCCGAGACCAACCTGATCATCGACATTCGCGATTTCACGAAGGACGGTTACGAAACACGTCGTGCATTCATCGAAAACCTCGCCGCAAGTTTCAACCAGCTTCATGGCGAGGGCACGGTTCATGTAGACTACAAGGCTGTCTACCGGAACGCTGCCGAGAGCCTGGAAGGCGAAAATCGCTATCCGGTCGTTCTTGCCCTTCAGGCCATGAAGGCAATAGGCGTGACACCGACACCGCTGCCGATGCGCGGCGGCTATGACGGTGCGGTGCTGTCCGAAAAAGGACTGCCATGCCCGAACCTGTTCTGCGGCGCGCACAACTTCCACTCGATTTACGAGTTTCTACCGGTCGGTTCGCTTAACAAAGCCTCCGAAATGGTCATCGAAATACTGAAGAGCGCACGGATAACCGACAAAAGCATTGGTTGATCCGACACAGACATTGAGGAGACGTGAATTCATCTCGTCTCCTCGCTCTGTCTATGCCTTCGGCCACCGGCAAAGCGGTTCTGTTTTAGAGCATTTCCTGTTTTGATTGAATCATTAGAAATGCTCTATCTGTTTGTTTTTACGCATGTCTCCCGAAACCGGTTCCCACTTTCGGGAGACATGCTCTAGTATCCTATTGCAGCACCAGCGACGGCACGGCTGTCGATAGCGCCGTAATAGCGGTTGTCACCACCCTTTTCGATTGCTGCCATATCCTTGCCGCCGACAAGAATGCCAGCTGCCTCGCCCCAGACCGGCCAGTCAGCGTCTTCCCCGACCGTATAGCCCATGCCGGTCAGCAACCGGATCGTATCCGGCGAAAGCGCGTTCGCTTCCATATAGACCCGATCCGGCAGCCACTGGTGATGGATGCGCGGGGCATCGATAGCCTCCTGAATGTCCATGCCGTGATCGATGACATTCATGATCGCCTCAAGCGTGATCGTGATGATGCGCGAACCGCCGGGGCTGCCTATGACCATGAACGGCTTGCCATCCTTCGATACGATAGTCGGACTCATTGAGGACAACGGTGACTTGCGCGGTTCGATGGCATTGGCTTCGCCTTGTATGAGACCATAGAGATTGGCCACGCCCGGCTTGATGGTGAAGTCGTCCATCTCGTTGTTGAGGAGAATTCCGGTGCCCTCAGCCACCTTGGCCGTGCCGAACGATCCGTTCAGCGTATAGGTCACGGCGACAGCATTGCCGTCCTTGTCCACGATGGAATAATGTGTGGTTTCGTTGGACTCCTTGAATTCAGCTGGCTTCAGCGCCTCGCTGACACCAGCGCGATAAGGGTCGATACGACTGCGAATTTCTGCAGCATAGGCCTTGCTGGTGAGCTTCTCGATCGGATTGTCAACGAAATCAGGGTCGCCCAGCGCCGTGTTGCGGTCCACATAGGCGTGGCGCATCGCTTCCACCATCAAACGCGTGGTTTCCGCGGAACCATACCCCAGATAGGAAATCGGGTAACCCTCAAGCACGTTCAGGATTTCACAAATGATCAGTCCGCCCGAAGAAGGCGGCGGCGACGAAACGATGTCATAGCCGCGATAGCTGCACTTGACCGGTTCGAGCTCACGGACCTTGTATTCTTCGAAATCGGCCTTGGCGAGAATGCCGCCATTCTCCTTGCTCGATTTGACAATCAGATCGGCGATATCGCCCTGATAGAAGGTCGATGGCCCCTTTTCCGAAATGGCCGAAAGCGACTTTGCCAGATCCGGCTGGACAAGCCTCTCGCCCAACGGAATCGGTTTTCCGTCTTTCAGGAAGATTTTCGCCGCCGCCGGGTCTTTCGCCAGTCTTTCATTGCCGTCAGCAAAGGAGAGAATATCGCCCAGTTCAAGCGTAAAGCCATCCTTGGCAAGTTTCAGTGCCGGGTCGATCAGCTCCTCGCGCTTGCGGGTGCCATATTTTTCGCGTGCTTCCTCAAGGCCAGCCACCGTGCCCGGCACGCCGATGGCGAGATAGGTTTCAGTGCTGGCGCCTTCGACCGGCTTGCCATCCTTGTCCAGATACATGGTCTTGGTGGCGGCGAGCGGCGCACGCTCGCGAAAATCAAGAAAGGTGCTCTTGCCGTCCTTGAAGCGGATCGTCATGAAACCACCCCCGCCGAGATTACCGGCAGTCGGATAGACAACCGCTAGTGCATAGCCGACAGCGACAGCCGCATCGACGGCATTGCCACCGTTCTTCAGCACATCGATACCGACTTGCGACGCAAGATGCTGGGCCGTAACCACCATGCCGTTCTGGCCTTCGGCCGGGGCTGGCGATGCCGCATGAGCCGATGGCAGATGGCCTGCAACGGCAATGACAGCGGCAAGGGAAAGCGATTTCAGTCTGTAATGCTGCATGTCTTTCCTCCCATGTGTTCTCCCGGACGGGAGTCCCGACAACAACGTCCGCAATATCTTGCGCAAAAGCAAGCGTGAGAAATTCTATCCAGCCGAACTTGCGGATAGAGCGCTAAGAGATGATAATGCGAAGTATTCGGTTCAGATGCTGCTGGAGTTGCAGCCGAACCCGAAGCCCTAGCCAGTTCCTTCCGGAACACTCTGGCCATTCGGGCTGTATTTCCATTCCATTTCTGATGATGCGATCTCACCTTGCAGGAGAAATCCATGACCTATGCTCAATGCGCATGCGGAAATCTGACAGTAACGCCCCACGGGCCACCGCAATTGACGGCACTGTGCCACTGCTTCGCCTGTCAGCGGAGAACAGGTTCGCCATTCAGTGCAAATGCCTTCTATGCGATAGACTGCGTTGAAATTTCAGGCGCATCGACAGAATTCATTCGGACGGCGGAAAGTGGCCGCAAGGTCCGGATGCATTTTTGCCCGGCTTGCGGCTCGACTGTCTATTGGCTGCCTGATGCGGCCCCTTCCGTAATCGGCGTGGCAGTTGGCCTTTTTGCCGATTCGGCTTTTGCCCAGCCCACCCTATCTGTATTCGAGCAATCGAAGCATGAATGGGTGTTCCTTGATGAAACGATGGAGCACTTTCCACGTTTGCCGGAGAACGACTAGAGCATGTCTCTCGAAAGAGGAAACCGGTTTCGGAATAAAGACGTGCGTAAAAACAAACGGATAGAGCATTTCCTATGATTCAATCAAAACAGGAAATGCTCTGGCGGCCTGCTTCAGACAGATCGTCAAACTATTCCGATCATTCTTCTGGAACTTTACGCACCGGTCGTTGCCAGCGTTCGTAGCAGGGTTGAGAAAGTGAGGGAGCGGTTCGCGTCAGACTGGCTGTCGCTGATGCCGTCGTTTCGCGACAGCGACTTGCGGACATTGCTCGGACTATAGCCAAAATGCTGCGTGAATGCCCGCGTGAAATTGGCTGCCGTATCGAAGCCAAACAGCTGCGCTATGTCGGACACCCTGCGGTTTTCGGATGCATCCGCAAGCATCTCATGTGCTGCAAGCAAACGCTTCTGGCGAATATAGTTGAGTACCCCGCCCGAGCCTTCGAACAGCTGATAGAGATGCGTGCGTGAGATGGCGAGCTCCTTGCTCAGTGCATCGGGCGTGAGTTCACGGGACGTGAGATTTTTCTGGATGAAGCGTCTGGCCTTGGTCATCAACCCCAGAGAAGCCCCGAGAGACGCATTGTGTTCGCTCGCATCGTTTTCCTTTACCAAAGGGGCGATCGTGTCAAATACGATCTGACGCAGGGCGTCGCGCAGCTCCGGCAGGTCTTCGCTTCTGATATGGTCAAGCCCCGCCTGGATCGTCGATACGAAATCGATCAGCAGCTTGGCGCGATAGCCTCCAAGCGTCGCATTGTTGCACGCTTCCGGCATACCGCCCAGACCGGCGAAATGATCGACCGGAATGATCAGCAGCACCACGTCCGTTGCCAGCGCACGACCGCGAAACGGATAACCAAACGAACGGATATTGATCATGCCGGGCTCGTTTTCCGCCACACGATCATCCACCGCCGTCCATGTGCGACCGCTTCGCAGAAAACTGATCTGCCAGTGATCAATCGGGCTGAAACGAACCTTTTCCGCTGTACGTTCATAACTGAATGGAGGAACAGTCTGTTCTATCAGCAGCATGCCGCGCAGATCCCAGACTTTCTGGGTAACGGCAAAACCGTCTTCGGCGTTCACACCATCCGGCATCCGCACATCATAGAGGGGAGCCACGTGCTGTTGCCATGTGGGAAACTGTGCGCAGGGTTCCAGCTCTTCGGTCGTAAAGACCAGCGGGGTCAGAATATTGGTGCTTCGGGCATCTTCTCCAAGGGGCGCGAGTGGAACGCGCACTGACTGGCGGCGCTCCACAAAATCGGGCTTCAGATCACGCGAGGCCTTGTCGCTCGGGGATGTCACGGCAACTCCCTAAACCAACCCGGAGGCTCGAGGCGCGGTAATGGCGACCCAAGCCCTGCGTTGATAGTAGCATTTGCACGTATAAAATCAAAATAAGCTGGAACACTATCAGCCACGTAACCGTTCAGACCGGTAGCCGACGTTTCCTCTTACGCGCCGACAACCCCGCTTTCCCGGCCTTTTCCCAGATTTGGCCGGAAGTGTCGGAGCGCGCAAAACGGTCTCTGAAATGAGTTGATTGCATCCCATTTGATGAAAATTTTCAGGAAAATCCGGCCAGAATATTAAAACGCGTCCGATAGAAAGCACGGTAATAACAACCGGAGGCAATCGCATGAACAATGTATTTGCATATACTGTGCGCCGCGAAAGCTTGAAATGGGCTGCCGCTATTGTCGTTGGACTGTCCGCTTCATTATGCCTGACGGCAGGCGCCGAAGCCAAGGATGCCCGCAAGCAGAAAAGCGAAACGGTTTCCGTTTACCTCGTCAAGTACAAGGTGAATAGCCAAGCGCGCTACAACAAGCCTGCATCGGCCAAGGTCATCAGGGTTTCCGCCACGCAATATGCGGCCGGTACGCCCTATGTGTGCACGCCGAGCGGTTTCGGGCAGAAATCCCGCTGCTTCATCCGCGATTAGAGCACAATCCGACCGGCGTGAAACTGTTTTCGGAATGCGCTCCATGGCATACCGGCTCGCAAGAACTCCATACAGATCAGCGAGCCGGCATGCTTGCCTGGCGATTATCTCGCCTTGGCTTTCATGATCGCCAGTCCCTTGCTAACACGGTCGCCGCGCAGCAGCTTGGCGGCCTCATCGGTCGGGCGTGGCGGATTGTTGCGGAAGACATACCAGCTGCCGCCCAGTGAGCGCTTCTGATAGATGACGCCATCTTTCTCGCGATGGAGGAAGCAGGTCGTATCGCTGCCGCCGCCCATCTTGTTGACCCAATAGGCCTGCAGGCAAAGCTTGCCGCGATTGGTGGCATACCAGCGCCCCTGCCCGTAAGACCACGCCCTGCCTTTCTGCGACCAGGCGATGAAACGATGTCTGTCGGCAGAGAAATAGCCGCCGCCATCCTTCCATTTCCATGACTTACCGGAATAGAGCGCCTCAATCGCGTCGGCTGATAGCGGTGCAGCCGCCGCAGCCTTGATGGCGATCGGGTCCTCGGTTTTCTGTTTCGGCGCCGCATCGGCAGCGCCTGCCAGAAGAAGTACGGACAGCGCCGCACTTACGGTTCTCAAACGGATCGAAAACATTGTCGTATTCCTGTTCAGACGTTGGAGCATTTCCAGCAAAAGTGCGAAGCGGTTTTGCGTGAGGTAAATGCGACATCAATCAAGCGGATGGTTCGCAACCCGCCAGTCGGGCCGCCCGACACCCCGTGGCCACGGATAGACTTCGCGGTCGTTGAAGTAGACGGTCGCAGTCAGCTCCGGAAATTCGGGCTGCGGCTTGTTGGTTTCCTGTGCCCAGGCCCGGACATAGGCGTCGCTCCCTTCATAACCGAGCTCAGCGATAACAATCGGCTTCTTGAAGCCTACCACCCGGTCGTATCCCGGTTTTGTCCGTTCAACGAATGTGGACGCATGTCCCAGTTCCAGCATATCGTAAGGTTCGTAGCCGAACACCGACAGGCCGATCACATCGACATAACCATCGCCCGGATAATAGGCCTCGAGCCCCGCATCTCCCTTCGGCGACCACATATACTTGGCATTCGGCAATGACTTGCGGCAGACATTGACCGCATGCTGATAGGCACGGACATAACCCTGTGCCGACCAGTAGGACCAGGTGAACTGGCCCGTCTTGTCGTCCATTTCCTGCGCCCAGCGAATGGTCACAGGGCTCTTCAGCTTCGAAGCAGCGGAGCAGACGGCGGCCATGTTTGTATCGTAATGCCCCCGCACGATTCCGCTCAGGAGATCATCCGGTGCAACGCGCCAGTCGCGAGCCCATGACCAGGGTTCGACGGTGATCAGCAGTTCGCGGCCCCGTTCCTGCGCATAGGCATCAGCGGTTGACAGGCTCGTCAGGTCCACATCCTCCCACGGAAGGAACAGATGTTCGATGCGGGAATTGGGATCGTTGGTGAAATCCCCGTGCGGATCATAGGCCCCGAACTTGATGGATTGCGGGGTAATGACCGGGCGCTTGTCGTGGAACATGTTGCGGGTGTCGACATTGGCACCCGAAACACCGCTCGCTGCGTAAACTGCGGTTGAAAGCAGCCCACCGCAAAGAATTGCTGTTGCTATTTTGTATGAGGTTTTCATCGCCGCCTCCTTTATTGTACGGGCGATTGGGCAACGGGCAACGCCAGATTCAGCGCTTCCGTTTTGGGCGTTATTGTTTCGATGGAGAGGAGCTTGCGCGCCTCGTCATCCTTGTTTCCGCCGGCATGGCGGAAGACGTACCAGACACCGTCCGGCTCACGTTTCTGATAGATCGTCCCATCGGCGATACGGTGAGAGAAGCAGGTCTTGTTCGGGAAGACGCCCTGAGCCAGATGCCATTTCGCATCGAAGCACATCTGGCCCGACCAGGTGATCCGCCAGCGACCTTCGGCCCATGCCTTGCCCTTCTCGCCATCGACACGGGCGGTGAAACGGCGGTTCTGGCTTTCCATCCGGCCAGCGCCGTCAGCCCACTGCCAGTTCTTGTCGCGATAGAGTAGGTAAAGCTCGGCAGGCGTCATCACACGGGCGCCGTCGGGCAAACCATCTGCCGGAACCGTTGCCGCTCCAGCCGGTCCGCTTAGCCCCGCAAGCAGGACAACCAGCGGCAAGATACATCTGCTCCGATCAGTGTTCCGACCAGATCGGGACCGTTGGCCTTCAAACATCACATGTTTCATTTGAACCTCCCACGACCTTCAGGTTGCGCGCACCCGCCAAGGGTTCTTGCGATTGACGGATGCGCGCGTGCGGCAGAACGTTTGTTGGTCTTGTTTCCTGCCGCAGTTGAACAGGGCGGCCGATTGTCGAAATCCGGAAGCCCAGATTCTCGGCAACCGCCGGTGAAAAGACATTGCGCAAGTCGACGAGTACGGCGTCCCGCATGACCTGTTTCATCCGAACGAGATCAAGCTTGCGGACACTGTCCCATTCGGTCACGACCACTGCCGCATCGGCAGTGCTCAGGCACTCGTAAGGATCGTCGTAAAACTCAACATCGCTGAGAAGACGGCGTGCATTCTCCATTCCGGCGGGATCATAGGCCCGGATGCTGGCACCAAAGCGCTGCAAGGTTTCGATGAGCGGAATGGACGGTGCGTCGCGCATATCATCCGTATCGGGTTTGAACGTCAGGCCGAGGACGGCAATCGTCCGGCCTTCGACACTGCCGCCGAGCGCATCCAGCACCTTCAGCGCCATGCGACGCTTACGCGCTTCATTGACGGTAACCGTTTCCTCGACCAGTCGCAGGGCGACCCCGTGATCCTGCGCGGTGCGCAAAAGCGCTATCGTATCCTTTGGAAAACAGGAGCCACCATAACCCGGCCCCGCATTGAGAAAACTGGTGCCGATACGCTTGTCCAGTCCCATGCCGAGCGCCAGCTCGGTGACATCGCTGCCGACTTCCTCACACAGATCCGCCAGTTCGTTGATGAAGGTGATCTTGGTGGCAAGAAAGGCATTGGCTGCATATTTGATCAGTTCCGATGTCCGGCGCTGCGTGATCACGATTGGCGTCTTTGCGGTCTCAAGCGGCGGAGCATAAAGGGCGACGAGCGCAGAACGAGCGCGCTCATCTTCCACGCCGATGACGACGCGATCGGGCTCGAGGAAGTCGCGGATCGCGACACCCTCACGGAGGAACTCCGGATTGGAAGCAACAGAGAATGTGCCGGGTCGGCGCACCGAGCCGATGATCTTCTGCACCACATCGCCTGTGCCGACCGGAACGGTGGACTTGACCACGACGACACTATGGTCTTCGATCAACGGCGCAAGCTCGCGAGCGGCCATATAGACGAAGGACAGATCGGCATCGCCGTGACCTGCCCGTGCCGGTGTGCCGACGGCGATGAAGACAAGCTCCGCGCCCTTGACAGCTTCCGCCAGATTGGTCGTGAAGCTGAGCCGACCAAAGGCGAAATTGCGCTCCACCAGCTCGTCCAGTCCCGGCTCATAGATCGGCACGATGCCGCGCTCCAATCGGACAATCTTCTGGGCGTCCTTGTCGACGCAGACGACCTCGTGTCCCCATGCCGCGAAGCACGTGCCACTGACCAATCCGACATATCCCGTACCGATGACAGCGATCTTCATAATCGTCGCGCCTTTCCCGCTAGTTCGTTCCACTGGCGGTATTCGTGCGCCAGCGTGGATTGAAAATTGTCCTGTGGACGTCACGTCCGCCTACACCGGCACCGGCAACCGAGAATCGGTCGTCAAATACCGTGAAGCTTTTCGTGCCCCAGCTCAGTGCCTCGATGCCGTCGCGTCCGCGCTCGACAGTGGTAAAGCCGGTCAGCGCGACCAGCGCCGTAAAACTGCATGCCATTGCCGGTCGATAGAGGCGGCTCGTCATCCGCACGTGATTTTCGCGTGTGTGCTGGATCACGATCATCGCCATCAGGAACAGGTAGAAACACGCATTGATGATGGCGAAGATGAAGAAGCCTCGCGTCTGATCGGCACCGCTGACCAAGAGGACAGGCAGAATGGACAGACCGGAGATCAGCGCATAGGGAGCGATCACCCGCAGTGGCACCGGATCGACCTCGGATGAGCCTTTCGGCGTGACACGAAAATCGACAAAGGAACCGGTCAGCCAGTCACGGAAGGCTGCAAAGGTTCCAGCCAGAACCCAGGGCCACCGCGCCAGCAGGAACAGCATCGCTTCCCAGCTGAAAATCCTGCCGTCGACAGGGCGGAACGTCTTGCTCGACCGCCACCAGAATGCCAGCGCCAAAATCACGAGCGATTGCGGCATGAAGTGCATCAGGAAAGCGGGATAGGTGACGCTGACGAAATTATCGCCATAAGCCAGAATGGCTATCGGCAGAACGAATGTCAGCGCCAGAAAGAAAGCATAGAGAGGATACCAAAGCTGCGAGAACAGAAACTGGATCTTCAGGCGCAGTGGCAACCGACCGATCAGCTTCGGCGTATATTGCAACAGGATCATCACGAGGCTGCGCGACCACTGGAATTCCTGCGTCACAAGATCGGCAAAGGTGCGTGGACCGTCGCCATGGGCGATGGCATCCAGCGCATGAACACCCCGCCAGCCATGCGCGTTCATGAACAGGGTCGTGGAATGATCCTCGGCCAGTTCCGGCCCAAGACCGCCGATCTCCTTCAGCGCTGCCGTGCGTACCGCATAATGAGAGCCGATGCAGACCGGGGCAAAGCCTCCGTTGTAACCGGCCTGCAGCGAGCCATGCATGCTGGCTTCCACATAGAGACGCCCGCGGGCCGACCAGCTTTCATGCGCATTGCGATCACAAATGCTTGGCGCGGAAACATACCCGACAGCGGGATCAGCGAAGGGCCGCAGCATATTGAAGAGATAACCCGGCTCAGGCACATGGTCGGCATCGAGCTGCGAGACGAAATCATAGCGCTCATAGCCATAGTGATCGTAGAAGAAGGCGAGATTGCCTTCCTTGCACCGGGTACGGCGCGGCCAGGTCTGCCGATGATAGTCGGCACGGCCCTTGCGTGTGGAAACGAACACGCCATGCTCACGGCACCAGGCAAGTGTCGAGGGTGAAGGATCCTCATCGGCAAGCCATGTATCGTGCGGCACATCCTGCGCCAGCATGGCGCGCAATGTTTCAGCCACCACCTCGAAAGGCTCAGACGGAGCCTTGGTGACGACCATGGCGACGCGGCTTCCGGCGGGGATGCGAAGCGGGCCTGTCGGGCGCGCTGCATGGAAGAAAATAGTGATGAAATAAAGCGGCAGGATCGTGATCCAGGCCAAGAGTGCCGTCACCAGAATGGAGCCGAGCAGATGATTGTGCTTCGCGCTGATGAACCACCATTGCCAGAAATAGGTGATAGCGAGCGCCCACAGGATGATGCCCACCACATATTCCACCCGCTTGCGGCCAGTGAAGATGGGCGCCAGCAATGGTTCCCTTTCGCCGTTGTCGCCGTCAATGGCCGGATGAAATTCGCACCGTGTCATGTCCGCATCTCCAGACCAAAGAAGGGCGCAGCCGTGCGGATGATCGTGTCGAGATCGGAATGGAGCGTGCGGAACCCAAGCTTCGCTGCCGCTTCAGCCGGGTCGGCATAAAGCACCGGCGGATCGCCAGCCCGGCGCGCGCGCATTTCGACAGGCACCTTGCGTCCGGTAAGCCGGTCTATCGCATCCACGATTTCCTTGATGGATGTTCCGCGCCCGGTTCCCAGATTAAGGACCAGATTGCCGCCGCCATTCAGCAGATGCTCGACCGCAAGCACATGCGCCCGCGCCAGATCAACCACGTGAATATAGTCGCGAATGCAGGTGCCATCCGGCGTTTCATAATCGTCGCCATAGACTTCCAGACAATCCGCCATGCCCGCCGCAGCCAGCATGGCGCGCGGTATCAAATGAGTTTCGGGATCGTGCTTTTCGCCCAGTTCGCCATCCAGATCAGCACCGCAGGCATTGAAGTAGCGCAGTGCCGCATAGGGCATGCCATAGGCTGCCGAATAGTCGGCCAGCATATGTTCCGCGATCAGCTTTGTGCGTCCGTAAGGGTTGATCGGATTCTGCATTTCGCCTTCGCGGATCGGCAGCACATCCGGAATGCCATAGGTGGCGCAGCTCGACGAGAAAATAACCGCGCGTCCACCTGTCAGGCGGCTGGCCTCCAGAACGGACTGGATGCCGCCGACATTGTTGCGATAATATTTTGCGGGGTCCGTGACGGATTCACCCACATAGGCCGAAGCCGCAAAGTGGATGATGGCAGCCGGATCGAAGGTTCTGATAGCAGCGATAAGCTGTTCCTGCGAAAGCGTGTCGCCCTCGACAAACTCGCCCCAGCGCACGGAAGACCGGTGGCCCGTCGACAGGTTGTCATAGACGACCGGCGAGAATCCGCTCTTGTGCAGAAGCTTGGCGGTATGGCTGCCAATGAAGCCGGCACCACCGGTGACGAGTATATTTTGCCGGGTCATCTCGCCACCTCGAAGAGCTCGCCCGATGGTCTGACCAGCTGGCGTTCAAAATAGGCGATCGTCTGCTTCAGCCCTTCGACAAGTGCAATCTGTGGTTCCCAGCCAAGTTCACGCTTGGCGAGCATGATGTCCGGGCGCCGCTGGCGCGGATCATCAGTTGGCAGCGGGCGATAGACGATGCGCGAGGACGAATTTGTCAGCGCAATGATCTGCTCGGCCAGCTCACGCACAGTAAACTCGCCCGGATTGCCGAGATTGACGGGCTTCTGAACCTGGCTGCTCATCAAGCGGCTGAAGCCTTCGATCAGGTCATCGACATAGCAGAAAGAACGGGTCTGCGAGCCGTCGCCATAGATGGTGATATCTTCACGCTTGAGGGCCTGAACGATGAAGTTCGATACGACACGACCATCGTCGGGCCGCATGCGCGGGCCATAGGTGTTGAAGATGCGCACGATACGGATATCGACGCCATACTGCTTGTGAAAATCGTAGAACAGCGTTTCGGCCGAGCGCTTGCCTTCGTCGTAGCAGGACCGGGGGCCGAAAGAGTTCACATTGCCCCAATAGGCTTCCGGCTGCGGATGCGTTTGCGGATCGCCATACACTTCCGAGGTTGAAGCCTGAAAAATCCGAGCCTGATAATGCGCGGCAAGTTCGAGCAGATTGAGCGAGCCAATGACGCTCGTCTTCATCGTGTGCACCGGATCGGCCTGATAGTGCGGCGGCGAAGCGGGGCATGCGAGATTGTAAATCTCATCCACCGGCAGATCGATCGGATTGACGATATCGTGGCGCACGAAGCTGAACGTGTCGTAACGCAGGAGATTGCGCAGGTTCTCAAGCCGCCCCGTCGAAAAATTATCGACGCAGATGACGAAGTTTCCTTCGTTCAAAAGACGTTCGCAAAGATGAGAACCGAGAAATCCGGCACCGCCTGCTACAAGAATGCGCCGTGTTGACATGCGCTCTGCAGATATACCCGATGATCTGAAGTTTATACTCACGAGAACCTCCAACGCTACTTCTTCACTTGCGTGATCCGGAAAAAAGCAAAGAATTTCCCTCAACGCACCCGAATAGAAGCGCGCCGGTCGGTGTTTTTCGATTGCTTTACTAGATGATTGAAGATAGCCGGGCTGAAGTCTTGAGTCGTTAGCGTAGAATCCGGAATCTTATCCTTGCGTCCATTTTTGAAATGGAGCGATTTCTGTTATCCGGTGCTTTCGTGCTGCTGTGAATGCGCTATTTCGCGCCATATTTCAGAGCATGTCACCCATAAGGGAAACCGCTTTGGGGAGGCATGTTCTAGAGCATAATCCGACCGGAGTGAAACGAGGATCGATAAGATTATGCTTGAAATATAATAGGTTAGAGCGCAGGCCTGATTGAATCAAATCTGCGCTCTAACGCAGAATATCGGACAGACGCTTCTGTTCTTTTTCGACGCGCTCGAGATTGAGGCCCGCCAGAAGATCAAGAATATGGGTCTTCATCAGGGCCGCAGCGTCGTCGCTCCTGTGCTCTTCGATGGCATCGACCAGCGCGTGATGCGCGTCGCTCTGGCAGGTCGTCTCGCGCCGTTCCCAATAGAGCGAAATGATGAGCGAGGAACGCGGCAGCAGATCGCCGACAAAACCCGCCAGGATCGAGTGTCCCGAAATTTCGGCCAGATGCGTATGGAAAAGCGCCGACAGCATGATCGCCTCGCTGTCGCGTCCGGCATGAAGGGCTTCATGCTCGTCATGGAGATGCTGGCGCAGCTGCTTGACCTGCTGGGGCTTGATGACCTTCGCCGCAAGCGAAGCCACCTCCGGCTCGATCAGCAAGCGCGCCTCGAACACTTCGCGCGCTTCCTCGCGCGAGGGTTCGGCAACGAAGGCACCGCGATTGGGTTCCAGACGCACCAGCCTGTCATGCGCCAGCGCCTGCAGGGCGGAGCGAACAAAGGCACGGCTGACGGAATAGATCGTCGCCAGCTCGTCCTCCGGCAACTTGGTGCCCGGAAGCAGACGATGGCTGACGACCGCCTCGCGCAAGCCGTTATAGACCGGAAGCCAACGCACATTCCCGCCGTTTTGGTCTGTCATGTTCGTCGCAGCCAGGTTCATCATCATCCAGTAGAAGCTGTTCAAATGGCAGATGCAATCGGTCGATACTGCATCCGCAAATCCTCTATCAATTTCCTTACATATCGAACACAGGTCCGGCGAGTGTCAACAATGTCGCGAGTTTTGATGCACAAACCCGACTGAAATCATCTGAACGTCAATTCTGGGGCGAAAAAGGTTCAAAAATACCTTGAAAATCCTTCATTCGCGGCAGCTGATAGCCACCCAGTTTCGATGTTTTCAAGCCGAGACCGACAAGGCTTTCACACAGTTTCACCGCACAGGTCACGCCGTCGATGACCGGCAGCCCATGCTCTCTGGACAGAGAAGCAGCAAGGTCGGCCATGCCCGCACAACCAAGCACAATCGCTTCGGCATGGTCTTCCCGAATGGCCTTCGCGATCTCGTTCGAGACCTTGTTGCGCGCGTCTGATCCCGGAATTTCGAGGTCAAGCACGGCCACGTCGCTGGCCCGAACACGGGCGCAACGTGACATGAGACCATAGCGGGACAGGTTATGCTCGATTGCAGGCACCGAACGCGACAATGTGGTGACAACGCTGAACTTTCCGGCAATCAGGCTTGCCATGTGAAAAGCCGCCTCGCCGATGCCGATCACCGGCATGGTTCCGGCACAGCGCGCTGCATCAAGGCCGGTATCGTCAAAACAGGCAATGACGCAGGCATCGGCGGTCGGGCGCTTCTGCATTTCCCCGATCATGCCGGGAATGGCAAAAACCTCATCGAAATATCCTTCGATGCTCGGCGGACCGTCGGCGGGATTGCTCGCGATGATTGTCGTGCCGGCACCTGCCACGCTGCGTGCAGCCTCGCCGATCTTGTGCGTCATCGATGCAGTTGTATTGGGGTTGATGACAAGTATTTCCATTTTCCTCGAACCATCGAAATATTTGTTTTCGTTCTGGATGGTCCAGAGCGTCTTTCGGACGCTCTGCCTAGTCTGCGATACCGGCGGTCAGATTTCCCCGCCCAGATAGAGTTTCGTGACGCGATCATCCGTCGCCAGTTCTTCCGAATTGCCGGACAGGACGATCTTTCCGGTCGTCAGAGCATAGGCGCGCTGCGAGATGCGGAGCGCCATGCGTGAATTCTGCTCGACCAGAAGAACGCTCACCTTTTCGTCGCGGTTGATGGCGACGATGGAGCGGGCGATATCCTGCACCAGTTTGGGTGCGACCCCGAGAGATGGCTCGTCCAGCAGCAAAAGCTTCGGTTTGGCCATGAGCGCGCGCCCAATGACCAGCATCTGCTGCTCGCCGCCGCTCATTGTGCCTGCGGCCTGCGAATAGCGTTCCTTCAGGCGCGGGAACCGCCCCAGAACCATCTCCAGCGTGTTGGCGATATCCGCCTTGCTGGAACGGGTGAACGCCCCCATCATCAGATTGTCGCGCACGCTCATATAGGGAAAGACGCGGCGGCCTTCCGGTACCATGGCAATCCCCATCTTGACGATCTCGTCCGACCGGGTGCCGTCGATCCGGCGGCCCTCATAATGGATTTCGCCCTTGCGGATCTTTTTCAGCCCCGTGATCGCCCGCAGGATCGAGGATTTGCCCGCACCATTGGCGCCGATCAGCGCGACTGTCTCTCCCTCCTGAACGCTCAGCGAAACGCCTTTCAGCGCATAGACGTGATCGTAATAGAGTTCGGCATCGGAAACTTTGAGAAGCTCTGCCATGGTCAATATCCAATCGTTTCGTCTTCTGCGCCGAGATAGGCTTCGATCACCTTCTCGTTTTCCTGGATCTGTTTCGGCGTTCCTTCCGCGATCTTCTGGCCGAAATTGATGACGACGATCCGGTCGGAAATATTCATCACCGCCGGCATGTCATGTTCCACCAGCAGCACCGTGACACCCCGGTCACGGACCGCCCGCACCATTTCCACCGCCTTGACGGTTTCGTCATGGTTCATCCCGGCAAAGGGTTCATCCAGAAGCAGGATTTTCGGCTCCGTGGCGAGACCGATGGCGATGCCAAGCGCCCGCAAGTGACCATGCGGCAGGTTCTGCGCAACCTCGTCCCGCTGCTTCCACAGGCCGAGAAACTGCAGGATTTCGTCGGCAGAGCGTCCGAACTCCTCCTGATCCCGGCGAGCAAGGCTTGACCCCACATAACAGCCGAGGAAACTCGCCTTGGCGCGCAGATGGTGGCCGACAATCACATTGTCACGCACTGTCATGCCCTTGAAGATCGTCGTTTCCTGGAAGGTGCGCACCACGCCCTTTCGCGCCACGATATGCGGTGCCAGACCGGAAATGCGCTCACCCTTGAAGCGGACTTCCCCGGAGGTGGGCGTGAGAAATGAGGCGATCAGCTTGAACAGCGTGGATTTACCCGCGCCATTCGGCCCGATGACCGACAGGATTTCCTTTTCACGCACCGAAAAGGAGACATCGTTGACCGCCACCAGACCGCCGAAACGTTTGGTAACGCTTTTGACTTCCAGAAGATCGCTCATGATCCTGCTCCCTTCTTTCCGGTCAGTCTGAGGCTGAGAAGCCCGTTAGGCAGGAACAGCATCAGGATGATGAGAACGCTGGAGAAGATCAGAAGCTGGAACTTGCCGGTCTGGAACAGGAAGTCCCAGCCGAAATAGAGGACGAAGGTTCCAATGATCGGACCGAAGACATAGCCAAGCCCGCCCAGGAAGCAGTTGAGCATGAAATTGACCGAGTCCGTGACGGTGAAGCTCGACGGATAGATCGACTGCGAGATCGCCACGAACATCGCACCGCCAAGCCCGCCGAGGAAGGACGAGATCGCATAGGCCAGCACACGCAGATTGGTGATGTTGACGCCAATCGACGAGGCAAGCTCCTCATTTTGCTGCAACGACTGGCAAAGACCACCGATGCGCGAATTGATGAGGCGATAAAGCCCCGCGAAGCACAGCACCATCAGCACAATGGATACGAAATAGAAGGCCGCGCGCGGGTTCTGCAATGTTGCGAAATCCGGCAGGATGGTCAGGCCGAAAAGCGATATGCCACCCGGCATCGGAATGCTGACCATGCCCTTGGCGCCATTGGTGATGGGCAGCGCCATCGCCAGAAGACGGGCAACTTCGGTCAGAACCAGCGTGACCATGGCGAAATAGACGCCGCGAAGCCGCAGGATCGGAATGCCGATCAGGATGCTGGCGAAAGCGCAGAACAGTCCGGCCAGAGGAAGCGTCAGCCAGAAGGAGACGCCATATTTCACCATCAGGATCGCCGACACATAGCCGCCCATAAGAGCATAGGCACCCTGGCCGATATTGATGCGACCTATATAGAAGGTGAGCCACACCCCGCCACTGACGATGGAGAGAAGCGCCACCGAAGTGAGCGTATAGTAAAGGTCGTGCCGTCCGGTTGCCTCGATCAGGACCGGAATACCGATGAAGATGAGGGCCAGAAAGGCGGCAACGCCGATAAGCTTTGTTGTCTTTGTCATGATTGCCCCCTCAACCCCACGGCTTGCCCATGAGCCCGTTCGGACGGATGCTCAGGAACACCATCAATGCGGCGAAGATGACGAGATAGGTGATGTCGCCATAGGAGCGCAGCACCGTCAGCCCGACGGATTCCATCATGCCGAGGATGAAGCCGCCAGCAATGGCACCGCTCACGACGCCTGCGCCGCCGATCATCACCATCATGAAAGCCTTGATGGAGATGGCACCGCCGATGCCGGAATTGACGCCGGTAATCGCGACCAGCAACCCGCCCACCAGACCTGCAAGCATTGCCCCCAGCGCGAAGCCGATCATTGAATAACGATCGACATTCACACCCATCAACTGCGCGGCCACGCGGTCCTGGGCAAGTGCGCGCATGGCGCGACCGGGTTTGGTGTATTGCATGAAAAGAACGAAAGCTGCGATGAAGACCACGGCAAGCACACCGATCAGAATGCGGTCATAAGGCATGATCAGGCTGTCGGAGACGAACACGCCATTGACGATCTTCGGCACGCCGCGCTGCTTTTCACCGAACAGAAGCAGGATCACCGCATCCAGAAAGAAAGCGACGGCCGCAGCAAGCAGCATCGTGCTTTCATCGCGCAGACTTCGCTTGATGACCGGCCGGAAGAGAAATTTTTCGATCAGCGCACCAACGATCATCAAAGTGACCGCGGAAGCCAGAAGAGCGACAACAAACGGCAGGCCAAGCTGTCCGTAAACCGTATAGGTGACAAAACCGCCCAGCACATACATCTGGCCGTGCGCAAAATTGAGGACGTTCATGAGCGCGAAGATCAGCGTCAGTCCCAACGCGATCAGTGCATATTGCGCACCCAGATATAGCCCATTGGCTATCACTTGTTCCATGAAGGCAGACTCCCTCGTGCGAAGTGTCGAGCAAACTGCAAGGCAGGCCCAAAACTCCGTGACAGTTCCTGGAGCATTTCCCGTTTGGGATGAGCCATTGGAAACGCTCTAACTGTTTGTTTTAACGCGCATCTTATTCCGAAAACCGCTTCGCACTTTTCGGGATGCGCTCTAGCGATTGGGAGGCCCGAAGCAGAAGTACCCCTCTTCCACTTCGGGCTTTTCACAGGCCTATCGGTTAATCGACCTGGCCGACGAAAAGCGTTTCAAACTTGCCGTCCTTGTATTCTGTCACAACCATCGGAATACCGAGCTGGCGCTTCTGCGTGAAGGACGAGGTGCCGACATAGGTCAGCTTGGAACCGTCGCCATCGCCCTTGACGAAAGGATTGGGCGCGGAGAACGTGTCCACCGTCTTCTTGAATTCCTCGACATTGTCGACCGCAGCCGGGTTGGCCTTCAGCGTCTCGACAATGTATTCGAGCGCATAGACCTTGGTGTTGGACTCGTCATTATATTCGCCATAGGCCTTGGTGTAACGGTCGACGAATTCCTTCATCACGTCGGATGCGATTTCAGGCGTGGAAGCGCCACCCACCGAGATGAAGCCATTGGCGAGTTCGCCTGCACCTTCTTCCAGAACCTTGGCGTCCTGCGCGGTTTCGGTGGAAATGAAGCCCTGATAACCAAGCTCGCGCGCAGCGCGGATCAGCAACGGCGCATTGCCCGGCGCAACGCCCGACAGAACCAGCAGGTCCGGCTTCTGCATGACAATCGGCGTCAGAACAGGCGTGAAGTCGCGCGTATCGTTCTGATAGGCGTCGTTGGTGGAGACGACTTCAAGACCGAGCGCCTTGGCTGCCTCGATACCGCTGTCGCGCTGGCTGAGCGGATCGGATTCATTGGCCGCCACAAAGGCCACCGTCTTGATGCCTTTGTTTTCCTTCAGATATTTATAGATCGCTGGGCCGGACTGATAGTTAGCAATCATGCCGAGAACAGCATTGGACGCTGGTGGCGTATAAAGTTCCTTCGGGAAGGAATAAGGGAAATAGATGATGCCCTTGGCTTCCGCCACCGGGCGGACGGCAGCGGCGCCGTCATCCACATTCGGACCCACGACGTAGTGAATGCCTTCCTGTGCCATCTTTTCCATGCCGGCGATGGCGCGCTTCGGGTCTTTCTGGTCATCGAAGGTAACGACTTTGATCTTGTAGGTATCGTCGCCAATCTTCACGCCGCCCTGCTCGTTGAGCCAGTCGGCACGAACCTGCATCGAGCGAACATTGGATGTGCCCCAGGCCGCCGCAGGGCCGCTGGTGACACCGACGAAACCGATCTTCAGCTCCTTGTCCGCTGCCTGGGAGGCCGACGCGGACATGAGCGCAAATATAGAAACGGCGCCTAGCGCCGCAGTCTTAACAACTGCGCGTCTATTGATCATTTTAGTTCCCCTTACTTAGCTTTACCTTTCCCTCATTTGGCGGAGAAAGGATATTCAAGCTAAACACGCGTTCGAAATATTGTCAACAATCCGAATATTTTTAATGAACGATCTTGGAGCAGCACGTCATCAATTCCAGAAAATTTCTGAACGGAAAAAGGCGCGTCGGTTTCCGACGCGCCAATTGAAATGACAAACTGGGAACAGACTAGCTCCGCGCCTGCAACTGCGCGAAATGGGCGAGCATTCGGTCCGGCTCGGCCTTGATGCCACTGAAGAGTTCAAACGCGCCGACCGCCTGAAACACAGCCATGCCGCCACCGTCGAGCACGCGGCATCCGCGCTCCCTGGCAAGCCGGACAAGCGCCGTCTGCAGAGGAAAATAAACAATGTCCGAAACCCAGAGGTGCGGCTGCACCAGCTCAGGCGCAAGCGGCAGACCCGGATGCGCGTCCATGCCCGTTGGCGTTGCATGGACCAGACCCGAAGCCTGTGCCAGTGTCTCCTCCAGATCGGCCCCGGCAATGAAACTGCATTGCGGCTGAACAGAAACAAGCTTGCCAATTACCGCATCGACCTTCGCGGCATCGAGGTCGAAGATATGGACCTCCCGTGCGCCCATTTCCGCCAGCGCATAGGCGACGGCCACACCTGCCCCGCCTGCACCGAGCAGCACGACACGTTCTAATGATACTCCCGGCAGGCCGCGGCGAAACCCTTCAGCGTAGCCCCACCAGTCGGTATTGTGACCGATGCGCCTGCCGTCGGAAAACACCACCGTGTTGATTGATTGCAGGGCCAAGGCATGGGGCGAAAGTTCATCGACCAGCGCCACCGCAGCCTGCTTGCAGGGATGGGTGATATTGAGCCCGGCAAATCCTGCAGCGTCAGCCTCCGCGACAAGGGCTGGCAGATCGCGTTCCGAACGCCCGTTCTCGGCGATGTCAATAATGTCGTAGCGATAGGCCAGCCCGGCGGCCTCGCCTTCCCGCATATGCATTGCCGGCGAAAGCGAACGTTGAATATTTGCGCCGATCAGACCCACATGCACACGACGTTTGGTCACTTCACTTATCAATTCTCATCTCCGCAGGATCGGACGATATGTCGATCCTCGTTATTCCGGGCTTTTCAAAAGAGCGATGATCGTATCGCTGATCAGGCGGCGATGCCGTGCCTTCACGTCGGAGGCCATCAGATCGGTGCCGAAAATCGCGCCGAACGTATGTCTGTTGGACACACGGAAGAAGCATTGCGCACTGATCAGCATGTGAAGGTCGAGCGCTGAAATGCGCCGTTGAAAGATGCCCTGCTCGCGCCCGCGCTCAAGGATTTTCTCGATCGTTTCCAGAATGGTTACATTCTGGCGCGACAGAACATCGGAGCGTTCCATATGTTCGGCGCGGTGAATATTTTCCACCGCAACGAGCCGCACGAAATCCGGATTGGCATCGTCATGGTCGAAAGTGCTTTCCACCAGACTGCGCATGGCGGATTCCGGGTCCTGATCGTCAAGCGACAGTGAGCTTTCAAGCGTGCGTATCTTGCCATAGGCCCGTTCCAGAACGGCGAGATAAAGCCCATCCTTGCTGCCGAAGTAATAGTAGATCATGCGCTTGGACGTGCGGGTCTGCGCCGCGATTTCATCCACGCGCGCGCCGGAGAAACCCGATGCCACGAACTCCCGCGCTGCGACATCGAGAATATTCTCGCGCGTTGCGTCAGGATCGTTCTTGCGCGGCTGCGCCTTGGCGAGTGCCTTTGCCATAGTCCTCCCCCTTCAGCGTTCAGAGTGCCACAGCACTTTTTGGCATGCCCGCCGGACGCATGTATCGCCGCAGCGCCGCAATGCGGAAGATCGCATTGGCTGCGCCATATCCCTTGTAGCCTCGCCTCTGCATGACTTCGAAAAAGAAGCCCTGATCGTCGGTCGGGCTGTAAAGCTGGAAATATTCCCCGCTCTCGTCGCGATCATAAAGCACGTTCGCGGCCTTGAGCCGGTCGGTGAATTCCGGATCGAGACCGAGACGTGCTTCCAGATCGTCGTAATAATTCGGCGAGATTTCCAGCGTATGGAAGCCGTTGTCGCGCAAAGCCGCAGCCGTCGCAAAGATATCGTCCGTCGCAAAGGCCAGATGCTGGATGCCCGACCCGAAGGTCTCGGCAATGAAGCGACCGGCCAGCGTGCGACGGTTTTCCGCGCCGTTGAGCGTGATGCGCAGCGTTCCCTCGTCGTTTTCCACCACCTGACTGCGCACGACGCCGCCCGGATCGACGATGTCGACCATGGGCGACTTCCGCGATTCCGTGAGCGAAGTATAGAAAAGCAGCCAGGTCAAAAGTTCATCGAACTTCATCGTCTGGGCAACGTGATCGATATGGGTGAGACCGACACTGGTCCCTGTATCATTGCCTGCGACCGGCTCGAACTCGATATCAAAGATACGGCTGAGATCGGTCTTCTCATCGAGGAAATAGACCAGCCCGCCGCCAACGCCACGAATGGCGGGCATACCGATTTCGCCCGGATCGAGCGGTTGCTCAAAACTTTCCGCGCCCATGGCCACTGCGCGGGCATGGGCCTCAGCCGCATCGTCCACGACAAGCCCCATGGCATAAGCAGCAGTGCCGTGTACTGCATAGGCCGAGCTGGCGAAGCCGCGCGTATCCGTATTGATGACGAGGTTGATGTCGCCCTGCCGGTAGAGCGCAACGTCCTTCGTGCGATGCCTGCCAGCGAGTTTGAAGCCCAACGCACCAACTGCGGAAACCAGCCGTTCGGCATCATCGGCATGGGTGGCAAACTCGACAAAGCCGACACGGTGCACCTTTGCGCGGGGCGGCATGGCAGCAACCGTCAGCTTGTTGTCCGGCTCGACCCGGCGAACCTGATCGCCAAGATAGATCAGCGAGCGGCGTCCATCGGCGGCGATGGTGGCTGGCGATCCGCCACGGAACTGGTCGTTGAAGATTTCGAGAGAGAAATAACCGTCATAGCCGGTCGCAGCCACCGCACGCATGAAATCCAGCACCGGCAGGTCACCCTCGCCCGGCATGTTGCGATAATGGCGGCTCCAGTAAAGCAGATCCATATCGATCAGTGGCGCGTCGGCCATCTGGATGATGAAAAGCTTGTCCTTCGGAATGGAGCGGATCGAGTTCACGTCGATCTTGCGCGCCAGAGTATGAAAACTGTCGAGGATAAGGCCGACATTGGGATGATCGGCGCGGCGCACGATCTCCCATGCATCGCGATGGTCGCTGATATGGCGACCCCAGGCGAGGGCCTCATAACCGACGCGCAGATTGCGCCGTGCCGCTCTTTCGCCAAGCTCGCGAAAATCTTCCGCCGCGCGGTCGATGCCACCAATGGCAGCTGGCGACACGTTGGAGCAGACCAGAACGAGATCGGTGCCCAGCTCCTGCATGAGGTCGAACTTGCGTTCCGCCCGATCGAAAGTGCGGCTGCGCAAAGGCTCCGGCATACCTTCAAAATCACGGAATGGCTGGAAAAGTGTGATCTCCAGGCCAAGGTCGCGCGCCATCTGGCCCACCTGACGCGGGCTTTCGTCAAAGGTGAGAAAATCGTTCTCGAAAATCTCAACCCCGTCGAAACCGGCTTTGGCGATGGCCCCCAGTTTCTGCTGGAGATCGCCGCTGATGGAGACGGTTGCTATCGAAGTCCTCATGTCACACTCCTGTCTCCGGCCAGACCGGAGTCCACTGGCGGTTCCGGACAAATCGGCCCGGAACCATCTAGTTCAGTATCGGCAAGATATTCAGCCGTACTGTTTTAGTTTTCGCCGCGTACCTTCTTCAATTCGGCAAAGAGTTCATCGACCGTTTCTGCACCGATTTCGGCGGTAAACTTGTCGATGATCGGCTTTACCGCATCGCGCAAGCGCGTGGTTTCTTCCGGTGTAAGCTCGGTAACCTGCATGCCGGTCTTCTTGATCTCGTCCAGCGCCGTCGCATCCTGCTCGCGCGAAACCTTGCGCTGATAATCGCGCGCCTCGACAGCGGCCTGCTCGATCACCGCTTTTTCCTCATCGTTGAGGCGATCCCAGAACTTCTTGCTGATCATGACGATCTGCGGATTATACTGGTGGCGGGTCAGCGTCAGATATTTCTGCACTTCATAGAATTTGGCATTGATGATGTTGGCATTGGGATTTTCCTGCCCATCCACCGTACCGGTTTCAAGCGCCGTATAAAGCTCGGTATAGGGCAGCGGCACCGCATTGGCGCCAAGTGCATTGAACAGGGCAACCGGAACCGGCGATTGCAGGGTGCGGATCTTCAGCCCGGCAATATCCTCCAGCTTTGCGACCGGATGACGGTTGTTGGTCAGATTGCGGAAACCGAGTTCCCAATAGGCAAGCCCGATCAGACCCGTATCGGGCAGGCGCTTCATCAGATTGGTACCGAAGGGGCCATCCATGACCTTGTCGGCTTCCTCGCCGCTGTTGAACAGGAATGGCAAATCAACCGCTTCGAATGCCTTGACGGTGCTGGACAGGATGCCCGCATTCATCACCGTCATTTCCACGACGCCGCCCTGCAAGCCGGAAAGTGTCTGCGGATCGCTGCCCAGAACACCGCCGGGGAACAGTTTCACATTGATCTGCCCGCCGCTCTTTTCCTTCACCAGCTCGGCAAATTTCTCCATGCCCGTGACCTGCGGATGGCCCTTGCTGTTGGCGGCAGCAAACTTGATTGTCTGCGAACGGATTTCAGCCATGGCGGTGGTCGTCATCAGTGCCAGCGGCAGCACCACGCCCAGTGCCATTGTCTTCAGTATTTTCTTCATGTCTTCCTCCCACTCAAAAATTCTGTCTCTGTTTTTACGCATGTCTCCCGAAACCGGTTTCCACTTTCGGGAGACATGCTCTGATTTAATGGAACCAGTTCATCGGGACCGTCACCAGTTGCGGGAACAGTACCATCAGGAAAAGCACCACCAGCTGCGCAATCAGAAACGGCAGCACGCCCGTCATCACCTTCTCAAACGGCAGGCGCGCGACGCCGCACACCACATTCAGCACCGTGCCGACAGGCGGGGTGATGAGGCCGATGGAATTGTTGATGATGAACAGCACACCGAAATAGACCGGATCGATGCCCGCCTCCTTGATGATCGGCATCAGCACCGGCGTCAGGATCAGGATTGTCGGGGTCATGTCCATGGCCATGCCGACGAGAACAACCAAGAGCATGATGGCAAGCAGCAGCAGCGTCTGGTTATCCATCAAAGGCCGCACAAGTTCGGCCAGTTCACCCGGCACATCGGCAACCGTAATCATCCAGGCCGAAACGCTGGCGCTGGCAACGAGGAACATCACCACGGCGGTCGTTTTCGCTGCATCGACCATTGCCGGATAGAGCCTTGAAAGCGGCAATTCCCGATAGATCACGGTTGCGACGAACAGCGAATAGACAGCGGCAACCACGCCCGCTTCCGTCGGCGTGAACACACCGAAGCGAAGGCCGACAATGATGATGACCGGCAGCATCAAGGCCCAGATACTGTCGAGGAAAGCCCGCATCCGTGCACCGGGTTCAGCTTTCTTCGGCAGTTCGAACTGTTCGCGACGCGCGAGGATGAACCAGGTCACGCACAGCGCAACGGCAATCATCAGGCCGGGGAAAATCCCCGCCAGGAACAGTTTGGTGATCGAAACGCCGCCGACCACGCCAAACAGGATGAAACCGATAGAGGGCGGGATGACCGGGGCGATGATCGATGCCGAGGCGATCAGCCCGGCGGCGCGACCCGGCTCGTGTCCGGCATTGCGCATCATCGGAAACAGCAATGCGCCGAGCGCTGCCGCATCGGCAACCGCCGAACCCGAAAGGCTTGCGATCACACAGGCTGCAAAGATCGCGACGAAACCGAGACCGCCGCGCACATGCCCCACCATGACCAGCGCCAGATTGACGATGCGACGCGAAAGGCCGCCCGCATTCATGATTTCCCCGGCAAGCAGGAAGAACGGAACGGCCATCAGCGGAAAACTGTCGGCGCCGTTCAGCACGTTCTGCGCCACGATCTGGGCGTCGAACAAATCCATATACATCATCAGCGCCGCACCGCTGATGATGAGCGCGAAGGCAACAGGGACGCCAAGCGCCATCGGAACCAGAAGGGCGGCAAGAAAGATGAGCAAGGTCATGGTCGGCGCGCCCTACTTGCGATTTTCATCGGTCGAGACGGGCGTGACATGCTCCTCGCTATCCGTCACGAAATGCGTCCCGGCGACATCGATCCGCCCGGTTGCGATGCCGAAACCGTTCCACGCAATGATCAGGAGTGCGGGGACTGCAAAGGCCAGCCCTGCGCCATAAAACCAGCCCATCGACATGCCTGTCGCCGGGGCCAGCGTCGGAATATTGATGAGTGTCTGCGTCCAGCTTCCCGAAAGAACCAGCCATGTCGCGCCGAACATCATGATATGGCCGGCGACCAGCGCAATGCGCGCGCCCGTAGGCGACAGGCGGCGCACCAGCGAATCCACGCCCAGATGCGCATGGTCGCGCATGGCGACCACTGCGCCAAGAAAGGTGAGCCAGATGAAGAAGATGCGCGACAGTTCTTCTGAAACCGTTATGCCCTGATTGAAGGCATAGCGCAGCACCACATTGCCGAACACGAGCACGACCATGCAACCAAGAAGGCAGGCAATGGCGAACCGCGCCGCGGTAAAATAGAAATCGACTAAAGCTTTCATGTTCCTCCTCCCGGCGCATTACTTAAAGACTGCCGCCCCTTTTCGGGTTTCGGGTGAAAGCGACGCGGCATCACCGGCAGGATGTCCCATACATCCCGAGGCGAAACATCGCTTTCCCCACAGTCCTTGACCGATTCCGGGCCGACCATCGCAACGAAAGCCCTGCCAGAAAACCAATCCGGTCTCCGGCATGTGCCTCATCGTGACCAGCAATCCATCCTCCTCAGCCATCCCGCTTCAGAACGGAATCGCATCGGTCAGCTGCGCCATCTCTCTAAAATGTACTAACTGGTTAGGAAGTCAATCGGTTCTGTTTGAACAAACGCATGAAAGCCTTTATTACAAGGATATCAGAAATGTTCCATCTGGTTCAAAAGAGTGGATTTCTGTGCGAAGCACAGGCTATTGACGAAAAATCAGCCACCGTTCACCAGCGCCAGAATAAGCTGATGGACATTGCCCCCATTGCCCATCTCGACCTTGTCGAAGGCGCGGCCCTGAGCGCGCTGGACGTCCACCATATCGGTGATTTCCTTGATCAGCACCTTGCGGATTTTCTGGCATTTCGGATCGTTTGGAACCGACAGGCCAACGGTCCGGCGCACGATCTCGCGCGTCATGTCCTTGGCATGGTCGCCATGCACAAGCTCATGCTTGCGGATGCCTTCGGAGAAAGTTTCCCAGTGTTCTTTCACCGGGGAATTGAGCTTCTGCGAGGGCCTCGGCAGCGTATAGGTGATCTTCAGCTTCGGCGTGGCGGACAGGATCGTGCAGGCATTGTTGGAGCGGTCGAACTCCCGGTCCCAGGTCAGCACATAGCTGGTATGGGCGATGACACGGGTTTTGCCGCCGCCGATCTTCGGGCCACGCTCGCCGATGGATTCATAAAGTTCGGGACCGGTTTTCCCGGCAATGGCGTAGGTCTTGATTTCCTCGACGGCTTTCCAATTGTCTTCTGCCAGTGCAGGTGCCGCCACCAGAATTCCAAGGAATGCGAATGCTGCCGCTTTTTTCACGCTTGCCCCGATCCATCGATTTGCCCGGATGATTTGCGGGCAAGCTACAATATCAGCGGGCGATGCGTAAGCGGCTTTCCAGCAAAAAGCCCGCCCCGGTTTCCCGAGGCGAGCTTCTCAGATCATATATTGATCTTACTTTTCGATGGTGCGGTTCCAGCGGCTGTTGAGCTGCTGGCGACCTTCATTGACGGCATCCCAGTCGAGCGTATTGGCTGTCTTCATGTAACCGTTGAAAGCGTCGAGCTTGGCCTGCGCATCGGGCGTACCGGCCTTCGCCTTCTGGTTCGACGGAATGAGGTTGCCATGGTCGAGCGCCTTGCTCTGCGCATCGGCGGAAAGCAGATAGTGAGCAAGCTTCTGGCTCAGTTCCGGTTCGTTGTTGCCTGCGAGCACGCATTCGGTCACGGCGAGGACGACAGAGCCTTCCTTCGGCTGTGCATATTCAACCGGAATGCCCTTGGCCTTCAGGTTGTTGACGCCCGTTGGCGTCAGCGGGAAGATCGCTGCCTCGCCGGTCTGCACCATTTCCGAAATCTTGGCCGATGACGGAATGTATTCCAGAACGTTCTTGCCGATTGTGTCCGGGAATTTTTCGAAGCCCGGCTCGAGGTTCTTTTCATCACCGCCCTGAATGCGGTTGAACATCAGGAAGGCATGGAGGCCGAAAGTCGAAGCGGAAGCCGACTGGAACACGACGGCGTTCGCATATTTTTCGTCGGCAAAGTCCATCCACGAGGTCGGTGCTGCCCAGCCCTTTTCGTCGAAAAGCTTCTTGTTATAGGCAATGCCGGTCATGCCCATATCGATGCCGATGGCCATGTCGTCCTTGAGGCGTGCGGCAGGCTGAATGTCAGCCAGAACCGGATCATCCGAAATCTTCTGGCACAGGCCGGAACTGATCGCGCGCACCATGACGCCGTCGTCGAGCAGCATGACATGCATCTGCGGATTGTCTTTCTGCGCGGTTGCCTTGGCGAGAATATCCGCCGAAGTGCCCGGCACGACAACGACCTTCACGTCATTGGCTTTCTCGAATTCCGGCAGAACGTGTTCGGTATAGGCCTTCTCCATATTGCCGCCATTCATGCCGATATAGAGCGTCTTGGTTTCAGCCGATGCGGCGGAAGCAAAGGCGACCGACAGGCCGAGCGCCAACAGGGCGGACTTGGTGATGGCCTTGTTAGTGAATTGAGTTTTCATGCTACTCCCCTTTGTGGTTTGAGTTTTTATCGAACCGGTCGATGCGGAATGCATCGATCGGTGTTTCCGTCTCGCCTTTAACGGCGAGATCGCAAAGAACGGCGCCCACAGCCGGGCCGGTCTGGAAACCGGCGCCGCAAAATCCGAAGGCGTGAAAGAGATTTTTGACCCGGCTGCTTGGCCCGATCACCGGATTGTCGTCCGGCATTTCCGATTCAGTGCCGGACCAGAAGCGGATGACCTGGGCGTTTTTCAGATGCGGGAAAAGTTCGATGGCGCGCAGCATCACCGATGAAGCCGCATTGACCGAAGGCCGCGAAAAATCCGGGTTCTCAAGCGGCGCACCGCGTCCGCCACCCATGACATAATTGCCGCGCGTGACCTGACGGCCGTAGAAGCCGCCGCCCTCTTCGCCAAGGCTCATCGGCAGGCGAAACGGCATTGGCTCGGTTACAACCATCGACGGATAGATACGCTGGAGCGGCACCGGCTCGCCAAACGAGGCCGCAAACTGATCCGACCATGCACCGGCGCAATTGAACAGGAGACGCGAGCGGATTTCGATGCCGTTTCCCGCCAGAATGGCAAAACCATCGCCGGTTTCACGCGCTTCGATGACCGGGGTGTTTTCCAGCACCGTGGCCCCAGCTACCAGTGCGGCGCGGGCAAAGGCAGGTGAAACCAGACGCGGATTGGCGTGGCCATCTTCCGCGCAGAGCGAAGCGCCCGCGACGTTGCCCGGAAGCCATGGGAAACGTTCCCGCACGGCATTGCCACCGATCAGCTCGACATCGAGCCCAAGCGGCTGCACTGTAGCGGCATAGGCTTCAAGCTTCGCAAAATGCGCTTCCGTGCGGGCAAGCTTCAAATGGCCGCTGCGGATATATTCGCCATCGATGCCGATAAGTTCCGGCAGACGCGCCCACAATGCGTGCGAACGCTGTGCGAGCGGCAGCTGTTCCGGGGCCCGACCCTGCCTGCGAACGCCGCCATAATTCACGCCGCTTGCCTGCGCCCCGCAAAAGCTCTTGTCGAGCAGAATGACCGACAACCCGGCCTGACGCATGAAAAGCGCCGCCGAACCGCCAACAATCCCGCCGCCAATAATGACCACATCGGCCTGAAGATGCTTTGTCATGACGAAGCGCCTTCTCTGGCCGGAGCGCCAAAGCCAAGCGGGATCGGCTTGACCGGTGCCTGGGCGCGGATGCGGCCTGCTTCTTCGGGCGCCTTGTCCTGCATCGACGCCAGAAGTTCTGTGGCGGCAGCGGTACACATGCGCCCCTGACAGCGCCCCATCCCCACACGGGTAAGCGCCTTGAGCCGGTTGATCTCGCGCGCATCACCCTTGCCGATAACCGCCTTGGCATCACGCACCGCGATTTCTTCGCAACGGCAAAGCGTGACATCGCCTGCGATTGTATCGAACCAGTCGCGCGGGAACGGGAAAGCTTTTTCGACGATCAGGCGCTCGCGATAGATATGATCGAGCTTTGCGAGAAGGCCGCGTTCGGTGCCTTCGTCAAACGGCAGGCCCCTGTCGCGCAGCAAGGCAATCGCGGCCAATGACCCACGAATTTCAGCAGCATCCGCACCCGCAATGCCCGCGCCATCACCCGCCACGTAAACACATTCGCGGCTTGAACGGCCCAACATGTCGGCTGCGGGAAGCCATGCACGGTCACGTTCTTCAAAGCGGAATTCGCAACCGGCGAGATCGGCAAGCTGGGTTTCGGGACGCAGCGCAAAACCATAGGCCAGCGCATCGCATTCAACCTCGCGAACACGCTTGCCCGTGCGATAGCGAATGGCTTCGACATGGCCCTCGCCCAGAACTTCACCTGGTCGCACATTATAATGGATCGGCACGCCACCAAGCTTCAGCCGCAGGCCGTAATAAGCGCCGAGAGCGACAATGCGCGGTGCATAGAGCGCCAGATGTGCCAGATGAAATTTTGAAGCGAAGGGCGCTGTGTCCAGCACGGCTGCAACCTTCGCACCGGCATGATGATATTGCCAGGCGACCAGATAAAGCAGCGGCCCCGAACCCATGAACACCACGCGTTCGCCAACCGTGCAGCCTTGCGCCTTGAGTGCGGTCTGCGACGCGCCAAGCGTATAGACGCCGGGCTTGGTCCAGCCTTTGAACGGCAGAACCCGATCAGTCGCACCCGTCGCCAGAATGAGATGGCTGTAAGGCAGCTGGCTATGCACACCCTTGGTCAGGAGATCGAGACGATCACCGTCACCGCGCGTGATATTCCAGACCAGTGTTTCCGGACGATAGTCGATTACGCTACGCAACGCGTCGAATGTCTTGTGCAGCGCTTCGGCCTTATGCGCTTCCGACCCGTAACGGTTGCGATAGCTGCGCCCGTCATCGAGCGGCGGGCGACGATAGATCTGACCACCGGAACGAAAACCTTCGTCGAGTACGATAGGCTTGAGACCCGCCTTGACCAGCGTTTCGGCGGCGCGAATGCCCGCAGGACCAGCGCCCACAATAACCGGATTGGGAACCGCACTCATATGGCAGGCTCCGTCACAAAGGCCATGCCGTCTTCCAGAAGCGTGGTGCAGGCGCGGAGCTTGTGACCCTCAGCCGTCATGACGTGGCAATCCTGACATGCGCCGATCAGGCAGAAGCCCGCCCGCGGTTCGCCGGTAAATTCGGTATGACGCAGCTTTCCCTGCACGGAGAGAATGGCGGTCAACACGGTATCGCCACGGCGTCCCTCGAAGGAAACGCCGTCAAGCGAGAAGCTGATCGGCTGCTCAGTCAGCCGATACCGTCTGCGGAACTGAGCCGCTGAAGGGAAAACCGGGATCGTCATGATCTGCCTGCTCAGCCCTTGCCCACCAGCAGCCGGTCGAGGCCGAACATGCGATCGATGATAATCATGGTCACGGTGGCGACGAGGATCATCAGGGCCGACACCGCTGCCATCATCGGGTCGATGGATTCGCTGGCATACATATACATGCGGACCGGCAGCGTGACCGTGGACGGCGAGGTCACGAAGATCGACATGGTGAGTTCGTCGAACGAATTGATGAAGGCAAGCAGCCAGCCACCCGACAGACCCGGCACAAGCAATGGCAAGGTGACGCGACGGAACACGGTCCATTCACCGGCGCCCAGCGTGCGCGCCGCGTTTTCCGCATTGCGATCCATGCTGCCAAGCGAAGCAAGGATAAGGCGCAGCGCATAGGGCGTGACGACAATCGAATGTGCCGCAACCAGCCAGACGAAGGAGCCGGTAAAGCCCATCAGCGAGAACAGACGCAGGAACGCCACACCCAACACCAGATGCGGGATGATGAGCGGCGACAGGAAAAGCGCGTTCAACGCATCGCGACCACGGAAATTATACTGCGCAATCGCGAGCCCCGATGGCACGGCCAGAAGCGTCGAAATGGATGCCGAGAAGAAGGCGAGCTGCACACTGTTATAGAACGAAGTCATGAAATCATTGTGCGCAAACACGGCAGCGAACCAGCGCAGTGAAAGGCCGTTCCACGGCATTGTCAGCGTGTTTTCCGGCGTGAAGGCCACCAGACACACCACAACCATCGGCGCCAGCATGAAGATGACGATCAGCGTGTGGAAGAAAAGAGCGAAAGGACCGTTCTTTGTCATGGCTCTATCCCAGCTTCTTCTTGGCCTGCCCTTCGAGCAGACGATTATAGGCAATCATGATCACGAGGTTGGCGACCAGAACGATGATGGCGATGGCAGCACCCAGCGGCCAGTTCAGCTCGATCAGGAACTCGTCATAGACAACCGTTGCCGCCATCTTGAGACGACGCCCGCCGAGCAGGCCCGGAATGGCAAAGGAGCTGGCCGAAAGCGCAAACACGATGAGGCTGCCCGACAGGATGCCAAGCACTGCCTGCGGAAACACCACACGGCGAAGTGCTGTCAGGCGCGATGCGCCGAGCGTCAGCGCTGCGGCTTCCACCGACGGATCGAGCTTTTGCAGCACGGTCCAGACCGGGATCACCATGAATGGCAGCATGATATGCACCAGACCGATGACGATCGCCGTTTCGCTGTAGAGGATTTGCGTCGTCGGCAGGCCGACCATATCGAGCGCGCTGTTCACGAGGCCATTGCGCCCCAGCAACATGCTCCAGCCAAATGTGCGGACCACGACCGAAACCAGAAGCGGGCCGATGATGACCAAAAGGAAGATCGAGCGCCATGGCTTGCGCATATTGGAAAGAATATAGGCCTCGGGCACACCGATCAGCACCGTGATGACGGTTGTGATCAGCGCCAGCTTGAGCGTGCGCCAGAAGATCGAAAGGTAATAGGGGTCTTTGAGAACCTGCGTATAATTGGCAAGCGTGTAGACGTTCTCGATGCCCTTGTCATAGCTGTAGCTGTTGAATGAAAGCAGCACGGTGAGACCGAGCGGCAGCAGCACCAGCGCGAAGAACAGAAGCGTCGACGGCCCGACCAGAAAGAGCGGCGTCAGATCGCGCTGCCCTTTGGGCGCGGCGGATGTATCCTGTGAGGTGACGGCCGACATGTTCAGTTCACCCCTGCTGTGAGGATACGGCAATCCTCATGGTTCCAGCTGAGGCCGACCGATGTGCCTTCCGATGGCGGCGGGTTGCCAAGATTGGGCAGGGCCACCGAAAGCTGGCCCGCAGGCGTTGTCACGCCGAGCAGCCACTGCGCACCCATGAAGTAACGCGTCGTCACTTCACCGGCGACATGCCCCTCACCCGCAGCAACGAGCTGCACCTTTTCAGGACGGATGAAGACGGAAAGCTCGCCGGAAACCTGTCTGCCATTTGCAGGAAAGCGGATTGTCGTTTCGGCCAGCGCGATCATATCGCCTTCAGCGCGCGCCTTCAGGAAGTTCGACTTACCGACGAAGTTGGAAATGAAGTGGTTATGCGGATGCTCATAGAGCTTGTAGGGCGCATCGACCTGCGTGATGACGCCCTTTTCCATAACCACGATGCGATCGCTGATCGAAAGCGCTTCGGCCTGATCGTGCGTGACCATGATGGTGGTAATGCCGACAGTGCGCTGGATGCGGCGCAGCTCGAACTGCATTTCTTCACGCAGCTGCGCATCGAGATTGGAAAGCGGCTCGTCGAGCAGCAAGACCGGCGGATTGATGACCAGCGCACGGGCAATGGCCACACGCTGGCGCTGACCGCCTGACATTTCACGCGGATAACGATCGGCAAGTGCGCTAAGATGCACCAGTTCCAGCACGTCGCGAACGCGCTTTTCGCGCTCTGCCTTTGGCACCTTGCGCATTTCGAGGCCGAAGCTCACATTCTGCGCCACCGTCATATGCGGGAAGAGTGCATAGCTCTGGAAAACGACGCCCAGTTCACGCTTGGCCGGAGCGAGACGCGTGATTTCACGTCCGTCAAGCGTGATGGAACCTGCCGTCGGCGTCACCAGCCCGGCGATCATCTGCAAGGTCGTGGTCTTGCCGCAGCCGGAAGGACCGAGAAGCGAAATGAACTCGCCCTTTTCAATCGCCAAGTTGAAATTGTCGACAGCCGCGAACTTGCCGTAGTGGCGGGAAATTCCGGAAAGGGTCAAAAAGCTCATTGCATCTCCCTCTCGGCCCAATCTCCTCCTGAATGACAGGGAGCAGAAACGCCGTGATATTGTCTCACGTCGCCTCTTCATCGGGGCTGGCTGGCGGGAGCGGCTTGATCGCGCATTTTCTGCGCTGACCGGACCTTGGGTCTTTTGAACGCGTGATTATCCAGCCGCTAACGCAGCCGCAGCGTTCCCCATTGCGTCAAGTTAAAACCGCCGACCCGCTTACAGCATTGGTTGCAATACCTTGCCGGACCTTCCCATTGGCGACGGTTCCAGTTGGCGGAAAATCCCGCAGGAATGCAAATTATAATTTCCATATCCGGAAGAAATTATATATTTCTTTCAAAATACAGAATTTGGAAGCAATCTTATGGATGATATATCTGAGAATCCGAAATCCGGCGCCGCACTTAACTCAAGTTTGGTGAAGGCAATCCATATTTTGAAAGGTCTGGCATCCAGCACCGAGGATGGCGTGCGGCTGATCGATCTGGCGCGGGACCTCGAACTCAGCCAGCCATCGACCCATCGCCTGCTGAAGACGCTGATTGCGGAAAATCTTGTCGAACAGCTTCCCGACAAGAAGGCCTATCGCCTGTCGCTGGAGTTTTTCGCAATGGCGGCGCAGGCGCGCCAGCGTGACGGCATATTGAGCATTGCGCGCCCGTCACTGCTGCGGCTTTCGACAACGTTCAACGATACGGTCTTCCTGCTGGTACGCAGCAACTTCGATGCGGTCTGCCTCGACCGCGTGGAAGGCCCGTTTCCGATCCGCTCCTTTACCGGCGACATTGGCGGCAAAGTGCCGCTCGGCATCGGTCAGGGCAGCCTCGCCATCCTCTCCTTCCTGCCTGAAGAAGAGCGCGAGGCGATCATACGCTTCAACATGCCCCGCATTCTGGACAAATCGTCAGTGGACGAGGTCGACCTGCGCATCATGATCGAGGAAGTGCGCAAGAGCGGTGCGGCAACCTTCAACTTCAACATGATCGACGGTATGGCAGGTCTCGGCGTGCCAATTTTGAACGGCGACGGTGAAGCCGTGGCAGCGCTCAGCATCGGCACGCTTGCCGCGCGCCTCACCGAAAAGCGCCAGCAGACGGTGACGGAACTGCTGCGCAAGGAAGCGGCAATCATCTCGCAAAAGCTCAATCCATTCGACCCGACACTGCGGCATCCAAATCAGGCTTTATTGAAATAATCGAAAGCTTTAGCCTCGTTGCGCGCAACAGACTTGCTTTGTCCACAGCGGGCAAAAAGTTTGGCGATTGACTCACACACGCCGTCAGCGTTTGATCGCTGTCAGGTGTGGGGGTTCTGTGGGCGGAGGCAAATTATCCAAAGCAGAAAATCCATCTCTATAACGCTACAGTATTGGAGTTCTGTTGTGATCAAATCCACCAGACGGGGAATAATCCACCTTGCCTTTGCTCTCGCCGCATCGACGGCGATGGGCACGTTTGCCACCACGGCAGCACAGGCTCAGGACAAGATCCTGCTCATCATCAATGGCGCGCTCGGCGACAAGTCGTTCTTCGACAGCGCTGCCAAGGGCATGAAGATGATCAAGGACAAGTATGGCGACGACGTCGAGACAAAGATTCTCGAAATCGGCGACGATCCGACCAAATGGGAGCCGGTGTTCCTCGATGCGTCCGAGCAGGACTGGGACCTGATCATCGGCGGCACCTACCAGATGTCGGAAACCGTCGGTTCGGTCGCCCAGCAATATCCCGACAAGAAATACATCCTCTACGATGCAAGCGTGCCTTATGACGAAGGCGGCTACGACAATGTCTATTCCATCCAGTACAAGCAGAACGAAGGTTCCTATCTCGGCGGCATGCTGGCAGCTTCGCTCCTGAAAGACGGCAAGCTCGGCGATACAGGCAAAAATCTCGGCTTCCTCGGCGGCATGGACATTCCGGTCATCAACGACTTCCTCGTCGGCTACATTGCCGGTGCGCAGTCGGTCATGCCTGATGCCAAGATCGCGATTTCCTATGCCGGATCCTTCATGGATGCCGCAAAGGGCAAGGAACTCGGTCTCGCGCAGTATCGTTCCGACGTGTCGCTCGGCTTCGTCGTCGCCTCGCAGACCGGCCTCGGCCAGCTTTCGGCTGCCAAGGAAACCGGCAAATATGTTCTGGGCGTCGATTCCGATCAGGAAGCGATCTTCAAGGATAGCGATCCGGCCATTGCCAAGCAGGTCGTCAGCTCCGTTCTGAAGAATGTCGATGTCAGCCTTCTGCAAGCTTATGAACGTTTCAAGGCAGGCGACCTGCCGTTCGGCAAGGCGGAAGCACTTGGCCTCAAGGAAGGCGCTGTCGGCATCGTGCAGGATGGCAACATGGCTTCCATGGCCACGCAGGAAATGAAGGATGCCATCAAGAAGGCTTCCGACGAGATTTCCGAAGGCAAGATCACGGTTCCGACCGCATTCGGCATGAGCACCGAGGATCTTAACGCGATCCGCAACAAGGTTCGTCCCTGATCGTGGAAAATCCAGCTGAAAATATTGAAGGCGGCGATGCTATCGTCGCCTTCCGCCCAATCGTCGCCTTCCGCGATGTGAGCAAGGTCTATCCGAACGGCACGCAAGCGCTTCGCGACGTATCTTTTTCGATCCGCGCAGGCTCCATCCACGCCATTTGCGGCGAGAACGGTGCGGGCAAATCCACGCTCATGAAAATCCTGTTCGGCATCGAAAATGCCACGGCAGGCGAAATCATCGTCGATGGACAGCACATTGCGTCCTGGTCGCCGGAAGATGCCGCGGCACAAGGCATCGGCATGGTGCACCAGCATTTCTCGCTCGTGCCGACCCTGACGGTTACCGAAAACATCATTCTCGGCCATGAGCCGGTGAAGGCAGGGCTGATCGACCGTGTGAGCGCGCGCAAAATGGTCGAAGCGCTGATGCAGCAATATGATCTGCACGCTGACCCCGAAGCGATCACGGGCGCGCTTTCCGTCGCCGCCCAGCAGAAGGTTGAAATCCTGAAAGCGCTGGCGCGCCGCACGAGGCTCCTGATCCTCGACGAGCCGACCGCTGTTCTCTCTCCGCCGGAGATCGAGGAGCTGATGCGCAAGCTGAAGGCGCTGCGCGACGAAGGCATTACCATCCTCTTCATTTCCCACAAGCTGAACGAAGTGCGCGAGCTGGCCGAAAGCGTAACCGTGCTGCGTGCGGGCGCGGTTGCGGGCACGGAAAAGCTTGCCGACGTGCCGGACGATGCCATCATGCAGATGGTGATGGGCCATGCGGTCGACATTCCGGAGCGCGCCCACAAGCACGGCGCAATGAAAACCGTTCTCGACATGAAGGGCGTTACGACAAAAGCAGCCGACCCGGCAGACCGCATCAAGGATGTGAACCTGACCGTCGGTGCAGGCGAGATCGTCGGCGTCGCCGGTGTCGATGGCAGCGGTCAGCGCGGCCTCGTATCGGTGCTTTCCGGCCTTGCCGATGCGGCCAGCGGCACAATCAGCCTCAACGGTGAGGATATGCTGCGCGCCGACACGGCAAGCTGGCGCAGACAAGGTCTTGGCTATCTGCCAGCCGACCGCTTTTCGCAAGGTGGCGCACCCGGCCTGTCTCTCGCCGAAAACGCGATCGCCGGAACTAGATCAAGCGCGGGATCGATTACCGCCGACAAGCAGATCTTCTGGGGGCCATTCCTGCGCTGGAATGCGATCAAGGCCCGTGTCAGCGGGATGATCAAGCAATATTCGGTGCGCGCCGGAGCAATCACCGAACGCCTCGATTCCCTTTCCGGCGGCAACGCGCAAAAGCTCATCGCCGCGCGCGAACTTGCCACCAATCCGAAATTCCTGATCGCCGACCAGCCAACACGCGGCATCGATGTTTCGGCGGCAGCCTTCCTGCACCGCCGCATCGACGAAGTGGCGCAGGGCGGCTGCGCCGTGCTGCTGGTCAGCGCCGATCTCGATGAATTGCTGCGCCTCAGCGACCGCATCATCGTTCTCTTCAACGGACGCATCGTTGCCGTTCTGGAAAACGGACCAGACATAACACCGGCTGTGCTTGGACCTTATATGCTCGGCACAAGGGATGCAGCGTAATGCGCAGACTGATTTCCTATCTCATTCCATTCTTCCTGACCGTGCTTGTCATCGCCGTCATCATGGCCGTGCTACTGGTGCCGCTGGCGCTGATGCAGGACAATCCCACCGGGGTTCTCAAGACGTTTTTCCTCGGACCATTCGGCAGCATTCGCCATATGGGCAATGTGGTGGAAGCGGCAACGCCGATCATGCTGACCGGCCTTGCGATCACCATCATGTTCCGCTCCGGCCTGTTCAATCTCGGCGCGGAAAGCGGCTTCTTCCTCGGCGCGCTCGGCGCTGTGGCGGGCGCTGTTCTGCTCCCTTCGCTCGGCTGGTTCTCGCTGCCGGTCGCCATTTTGTGCGGTGCGGTTGCGGGCAGTTTCGCCTGCACCATCCCGGCAGCGCTGCGGCTGCGTTTCGGCGCATCGGAAATGGTGACGTCGCTCGTTTTGAACTACGCCTTCCTGTTTCTCGGCCTGTTCGTCCTCAACTATGTCATCCGCGACCCGGCTGCGGGCGGGATGATGTCGCTCAGGATTCCGCCGGATGCCAAGCTTGACCGCCTGCTCGCCGGTACGCGTCTCAACAGCGGTTCGATCATTGCCATTCTGGCCTGTATCGCTGGCGGCATCTGGCTTTACTGGACGCGCTCGGGCCTCAATATCCGTATCGCAGGCTCCAGTCCGGGCTTTGCCAATCATCTTGGCCTGCCGCTCAAGGGCATCATCATGCGTGCCCAGATTGTCGGCGGACTGGTGGCGGGCATGGCCGGTGCGCTGGAAGTGCTCGGCCTTCATGCCCGCTTTGCCTGGCTCGATCTGCCCGGCTATGGCTGGACCGGCCTTGTCGTCGCCATTCTGGCGCGAGAAAATCCGTTCCTGCTTATTCCGTCCGCACTTTTCCTTGGCTTCGTGCAGATCGGCGGCGATCTTCTGGCCCGCAACATGAACATCCCGACCGAAGTGGTGGGGCTTGTGACCGCCGCCATCATGGTGGGCGCGACGGCAAGCGTCATTCACAATCATCCGACCGTATTGCGGCTCGTCCGCAACCTTCGCAATCGCGAAGGAGAACAAGCGGTAGTGCAGGCCGGAGTACAACCATGAGCATGGTTCTCGCACAAATTCTCGACCCATCCTTCATCGGCACCATCCTGCGCGTGGCGACACCTTTGCTGCTGGCAGCACTCGGCGTGATGATTTCCGACCGCGCGGGCGTCCTCAATATCGGCATGGAAGGCATGATGCTGTCGGCGGCGCTCATTGCCGTTCTGGCCAGTGCGGCCACCGGAAGCCCGGCTGTCGGCCTGCTGGCAGCGCTCATCACAGGTGCAGCTCTCGGCTGGCTGATGTCGCTTTCGGTCAACCGGCTTGGCACTGATCTCATCATGACCGGCATTGCGCTCAACATCGCGGCTGCAGCGGCAACGACGCTCGGGCTTTTCCTTGCAACGGGCGACAAGGGCATGTCGGGCGCGTTGAAAAGCGGTGCGTTGCCAAACCTCCCCGTGCCTTTCATCGGCAATATCCACATATTGACCTTTGCCGCCCTTCTCGCTGTCCCGGCGGTCAGCCTCCTGATGATGCGCACACGCTTCGGCCTGCATCTGCGCGCCACCGGCGTTGATCCCAAATCGGCGCGTGCCGCCGGTATCCATACAGGCCGGGTGCAGATGATGGCGCTTGTCCTGTCCGGTCTCTTCGGCGGTGCAGCCGGTGCCTATCTGTCGCTCGGCTATGTCACATGGTTTGCCCAGAACATGACTGCAGGTCGCGGTTTCATCGCGATTGCAGCCGAAGTCATGGGGCAAGGAACCGCATGGGGCACGCTTGTGGCAAGCCTGGTTCTCGCGGCGGCTGAATCTTTCGCCATCACGCTTCAGAGCCTCGGCCTGCCGTTCGAACTGATGCAGATGATCCCTTATCTCGTCCCGGTCGTTGTGCTGACGATCCACGCGGCGCGCCGTCAGCGGCGCGCAAAGCAACTGAAAAACTCCTGAAATGCATAAAAATGAGAATGAAATGAAAGCTTGGGAATTGACCCGCGATCTGCTGCGCGACACGAAACCGGTAGTGCGCACAGCGGAAGAACAGACCTGGGATGCAAGCGCCGTCATGAAGGCGCAGGACGATCTCATGGCCATGTTCTGGAAAAGCAATGTGCCGGGATCGGCAGCACCTGAATGTCTGATGGCCGGTGCGCTGCAATCGCTGGAAAACAAGGGCTTCGTTCTTGCTCCCTATGAGGAGCTTCTTCGTGACGGGCTGGCAGCACTAGGAAAAGGTGACTTTGAAACGCTGTATCGCATCGACATGCGCCTGCGTGTCCTCATGCGCGCTGCACGGCCCGATCCGGACCATCCGTCACAAAAGACGGTGCGCTATGGGTCGTGGGACGAATTCGACGCTGCCGTTCAATGGCCTGACGATGTGCTCTATGCTGTCCAGTCCGATGATTTCCGCGACCGCACCGCAGCCGCCTGGATGGCGCAGCTCGTGGGCGCTGCGGCTGGTACGGCGCTCGAAGGTTATACGGCAGAAAACATCGCCGAGGTCTTCGGACCGATCCGCGATTATGTGCGCGAGCCAAACACCTATAATGACGACATCACCTTCGAGATCGCATTTCTCGAAGCCTTCGGCGACAAGGGTTCTGCTGTGACCAGCGCGGACATTGCCGAGCGCTGGACCTCGCTGATCCCGCTTGGCTGGTCGGCGGAGGCGATCGCGCTTTCCAATATGCGGCGCGGCCTCACCGCGCCCGAAACCGGCACTTCCGACAATCCGTTCGATGAATGGATCGGCGCACAGATGCGCGGCACAATCTGCGGCATGGTCGTGCCGGGGCGTGCCCGCGAAGCTGCCCGCCTCGCCTGGATGGACGCCGAAATCTCCCATGCCGGAAACGGTATTTTGGGCGAAGTCTTCAATGCTGTCATGGCGGCGCGCGCCTTTGCAATTGGTGACACGCGCGAATTGCTCGTCTCGACAGCAGCGCTTTTCTCAACTGAAACCGAATATGGCGCGGTTCTGGTCTTCGCACTCGACGCCTGCCGTTCTGCCGATAACTGGCAGGACGCATGGGCGAAATGCGATGCGGAATATGTCGAATATAACTGGATTCACGTCTATCCAAATGCAGCCGCACAGGTAATTGCGCTCTGGTTCGGCGAAGGCGATTTCGACCGCACGCTCGAAATCGTCTGCGGCATTGGCCACGACGTCGACTGCAATGCCGCGCAGATTCTGAGCATGATCGCCATCCAGCGCGGGTGCGCCATCATCGCCGAACGATGGTCGAAGCCGCTGCTGGCCGACGACATCGTCACCTATATGCGCCGCCCGGCGAAAATCTCCTTCGACGCGCTTGTCGACCAGACGGTCAGTGCCGCGCGCAACGCTCTCTAAATCCCCTCATCAGGAAACCATCATGGCCCGTAAAATCATTATCGATACCGATCCCGGTCAGGACGATGCAGTCGCCATTCTTCTGGCCTTGGCAAGCCCGGAACTCGACATTCTCGGCATCACCGCAGTGGCAGGCAACGGCCCACTGGCGCGCACCGAAATCAACGCCCGTACGATTTGCGAAGTGGCGAAAAAGCCGGAAACCAAGGTTTTTGCAGGCTCCATCCGTCCTCTGGTGCGCCCGCTCGTGACGGCCGAAAACGTCCACGGCAAGACCGGTCTCGACGGCTACGACCTGCCCAAGCCGACCATGCCGCTGCAGGCGCAGCACGGCGTTGACTTCATCATCGAAACGCTGATGAAAGAGGAGCCGGGCACCGTCACGCTTTGCCCGCTGGGACCGCTGACCAACATCGCATCCGCACTGATCCGCGAGCCGAAGATTGCTGAGCGCGTCAAGGAAATCGTGCTGATGGGTGGCGGCTATTTCGAGGGCGGCAACATCACGCCGTCGGCGGAATTCAACATCTATGTCGATCCGCACGCCGCTGCGGTTGTGTTCAAATCCGGCATCAAGATCACCATGATGCCGCTCGACGTGACACACAAGGTGCTCACCACCGAAAAGCGCATCGCCGCCATTCGCGGCATTGGCACGCATGTCGGCGAAGTGGTTGCAGCATGGCTCGAATTCTTCGAGCGCTATGACGAAGCCAAGTACGGCACCGACGGCGGCCCGCTGCACGACCCGAACGTCATCGCCTATCTCATCAGGCCGGAGCTCTATTCAGGTCGCGAGTGCAATGTAGAAATCGAGATCAATTCGGAACTGACGATCGGCGAAACTGTCGTCGACTGGTGGGAAGTGACCGACCGTCCGAAGAACGCGCTCTTCATCAAGGATGTGGATGCTGACGGCTTTTTCAGCCTGCTGACCGAGCGCCTCGCAACGCTCTGATTTTTTCTGAGCATGATCTTATCCGAAAACCGGTATCCACTTTTCGGGATCATGCTCTGAGACATAATTCAGCCACAAAAAAGCCGCGAGTACCTTATTCTCGCGGCTTCTTCGCCATGTTTGACAAGAGGTTTTTGCGCAGTTTCCTGCTCAAAATGAGCGAAACTGGCGCAAACCGCCCCTAATTTTCATTCTGCCTTAATTTGCAGAAGTGCCGCCACTTCCTCGGCGGTCGGTGCAGCTGCCCCCGCGCCCGCTCTTGTGACTGCAATCGCACCTGCAGCCGAACCATACCGCACGCAATCATGCAAGGGTTGGCCCTCCGAGAAAGCGACTGCAAAACCGCCGTTGAAACTGTCGCCGGCGGCAACCGTATCCACCACCTTGACCTTGAACGGCGCGAAGTGTTTGACCTCGTCCGCCGTCACCAGCAATGCACCACGGCTTCCAAGCTTGACGATGACCGTCTTCGGACCGCGCTCCAGAAGATTGCGCGCAGCGGCTTCCGCCGAAGCAAGATCGGTCGGCTCGATACCGGTAATTTCAGCAGCTTCTGTTTCGTTGGGAGAGATGATGTCGCTGAGTGAAATCAGGTCCGCCATACGGCTTGCATCGCCCACCGGTGCCGGATCAAGCAAAACACTGCCGCCTGCCGCACGCGCGGCCTTTGCCACGGCCAGATTGGCCTCATGCGGAACTTCGCGCTGCAACAGCGTAATCTTCGCCCTGGCAATATCGGCAGCATAGGCATTGATGTCGGCAGCCGACCAGTGCGCATTGGCTCCGGCACAAACAGCAATCGTGTTCTGCCCGGCTTCTTCAACCTGAATGATCGCCATGCCCGTATCGACGCCGTCAATCACGCGCACGCTTTCGGTGTTAAGGCCAAATTCCTGCATCTGCTTCAAGGCCAGTTCGCCGAAGGCATCGTTGCCGACAGCACCGACGAAGCGGATATCACCGCCCATCTTGGCGACTGCAACCGCCTGATTGGCACCCTTGCCACCGAGGCCGATACCATAGCCCGATGCATTCACGGTCTGCCCCGGACGCGGCAGTGCGGCCATCCGCGCGCTGACATCCACATTCACACTGCCGAAAATGAAAATCTTCAACACCGTCTCCATAAATATCGGCGTATTTCCTGCAGCTCTTGCATAGGGAATACGCGAAACAAATTTGAGCCAACATAATCGCGACCGGCTGAAATTTCCATGCCAGGCAGGTCGTGATGCACAGGTTGGGTCAAACGTCACCTCGTCGAATCTTATTATAAGCACGACTTAATTAGGCCTTGATTCTGGAAGTATATATTTTCTGCCTAATATTCTGTTCTTATTTAATTAGAGATATACCATGCGAATTTACGGCTACGCTATTTTTACTTCACTTATTCTTGCTAGTGGATCCTTTGCAGCGAATGCAGCCCCAAACAGGTCACAGATCCCGGCTTTACAATCAATGCAGACAAACTTGAAAAAGTAACAGACAACCATATGAAAGCGTCCGGCAACGTTTCCATCAAAATAGACAATACAGAGATAAAGTCGAACAAGATGGATATTCAAGTCCACCCTGATAAGTTTGAACTATCCGATGGAAAGTTTAAAGCAACCATAGAAAAATAATTGAATTATATTATTCTAGACTATTTTGCTTCGAAGACTGCGGAGAATATCATTCTCCGCAGTCTCTGGAGCAGATATTTTATTCGGCTTTCAGGAACTCACCCACTTCCAGCAAGACGAATTCATTGTCATCGACCTTGTCGAGAAAGCGACCAGCCGAGAACGGCAGATTGTTGTCGTTGCCGACCACGATATGCGTGTCGTCCACACGATCCACATTCTCGATGGTCAGGAACGGCATATCGTAGATGCCTTCACGCCCACCCTGACGGCGCTTGTTTTCCGGGTCGGCGATGGCGAGCAGATCAATATAGCCGATCTTGCGCACTTCCTTGCCGACATTGCTGTCGTCGAAAGCGATCTTGTAGATGCGCTTGACCTTCGACGGCACATCGAAGCAATCGGCCTGCGGCTTCTTTGGATCGGCGCAGGCCTTGTCCGCCGTGCCGACGCCGTTGTCACGCTCGATGACCAGCGCTGTGGTTTCATCCAGCATGTTGAAATCGCCGATGGCTTCGCCACCCTCGGCCAGCGGATAGAGCCAGGAGCGGCCCGTCCACTTCTTGTCGGCAACGTCGAATTCGATGACCCGCAGCCCGGTCTTGCCGCTTTCGGTCTTTTCCGGCGCGCCATCGACAAAAAGCGGACCTTCCAGAAGACCGTAGAGCTTCGAGCCGTCCTTCGACATCGCCAGCCCCTCGAAGCCCCCCGAGCGCTTCAGATTGTAAGTCGTGAGCTTGAGGCTCGGATTGGCGGGCAGAGCGAGCTTTGGATTGTCCGGTGATACGACTTGTGTCTCACCGACAACCGTCGGAATAACGTCGGTCAGCTTGCCGTCCATGTCGAATTTCAACAGGAAAGGACCGAATTCCTCGCCGACCCAGAAGCCATCCGCAACCGGCTGGATAGATTCCACGTCGAAATCGGAGCCGGTCAGATAGCGCTTTTCAGCGCCTTCCATGACGATGGGAAACGGAGCCTTCTTGTCCGGATCGCTGAGGAACACGGTCTTCACACGCTCCACCGTACCCTTGTCCCAGTCGAACTTGACATTGTGGAGCATCAGCATGGCGTCCGGCGAGTTAAGCTTGGAGCCGAAGCCATTGTCGGACAGTGACCAGAAGCTGCCGTCTTCCATGGTCTTGATGCCGGAAAAGCCCTGCACCGGCTGGCCGTCGAACGGCACAGACAGGCCGGTCTTGCGCACGCCGTCCTTGCCTTCAACAGTGCCGATGCCCTCGGCACGCTTGCGGTCGGCGGTGGTGAACTTGCCCGACGTCTTCAGGTGATCCGCCGCATCATCCGGTGCAGCGATGATCGTGTTCGCAGGCAGGATGGCATGGGCCTTGAGCGTTGCAGGAAAAGCCTTTTCTTCAGCGGAGGCCGGAAAAGCCAATGCGACGGCACCGGCAAGCATGGTCGAAGCGACGAGACGCGATATCATGATAAGTCCCCGTTGGAATTCAAATACAGGGACGCAATTAGGCTGGCTTTGTATCGCTGGCTTGACGCTTCCATGAAGCTTTGACGAAGGCCCCCAACTTTCACCGGGGGCCAACTGTCTCATCAAGTCATTACACCGCGATCTTGCCGCCACCCTGCTTGGTGATTGCCACCACGGCAGGCCGAACCGGCATATCGTCCTTGAAATCCGGCCAGCGGGTGGACAGGTCCTCGTAATAGGACGGACGGCCATGACCGTCCCAATCCTCGCCGCCGTCGCCCGGATGCTGCACGGCGACGAAAGCCGTCTCATCATCGGGTGCAAACAGCGGACCGCACATTTCGGCACCCACCGGCACGCGGTAGAACAGTTTCGAGGTCGCGCGCGCATCGCCTTCCGTATCGACCGCCCAAAGTCCGTCCGTGCGACCGGTACCCTTGTTGCTGTTGCCATCGGTTGCGACCCAAAGCCGACCGGCACTGTCGACGGCGGCGTTGTCCGGCATACCGAACCAGCCATTGCGCGTCGTATCGGTGGAGAAGCTGGCACCGACTTCTGCCACGGAAGGATCGCCGCATTTCAGCAGCACTTCCCACTTGCCTGTCGTGGCGGCAAAATCCTGACCATCTTCCTCGATCTCGATGATATGGCCAAAGGCATTCTTGGCGCGCGGATTGGCGGCGTCCACCTGATCGTCCTTGCGCTTCGTGTTGTTGGTGAGCATGACATAAACACGGCCATTGACCGGGTTCGGCTGCACGTCCTCGGGGCGGTCCATCTTGGTCGCGCCGAGGAGATCACCGGCACGCCGGGTTTCGATCAGAACATCGGCCTGACTTTTGAAGCCGTTCTGCTCGGTCAGCGGACCCTGACCGAATACCAGCGGCATCCACTCGACCTTGCCATCTTCATGGAATTTGGCCACGTGAAGCGTGCCTTCATCCAGCAGGTCCATATTGGCAGCGCGATCATCCGGGTTGAACTTGCCCGCCGTCACAAACTTGTAGACATAGTCGAAGCGTTCGTCGTCGCCCAGATAGAAGACCACGCGCCCGTCCTTGTTGACGATGGATTCGGCACCCTCATGCTTGAAACGGCCAAGCGCGGTCCGCTTCTTCGGCACGGCGTTCGGATCGGACACATCGACCTCGACGATCCAGCCAAAGCGGTTCGGTTCGTTCGGCTCCTTGGAAACATCGAAACGGTCGTAGAAACGTCCCCATTCGTATGAGCCGTCGGGAATGCCCATGCGCTTGTAATTGGCCGTTTCCGCGTGACCTTCCGGCAGTTCGCCAATGAAATAGCCATGGATGTTTTCCTCGGCCATGATGTAGGTGCCCCAGGGCGTGACGCCGCCTGCACAATTGTTGACCGTGCCGAAAACCTTGGTGCCGGAAGGATCGGCATTGGTCTTGACGCGATCATGACCGGCGGCGGGACCGCTCAGCGCCATCTCGGTATTGGAGGTGATGCGGCGATTGTTTGCACCGTCGAGCACCGGTTGCCACTTGCCGTCCTGCTTGCGGATTTCGACAATCGTGCCGCCATGGGCGGCCATTTCGATATCCACCTGTTCCTTCGAAAGCGGAGCCTGCTCCACCTTGCCGTCAACGATCTTGACGAGGCCGGGGAACATCAGATGCGGATTGGTATATTCGTGATTGACCACGAGGAAGCCATGTTCCGGCGATTCCTCGATGGCGATATAGCCGACATAATCATTGTTGTAGCCGAACTGGCGCGCCTGCGCTTCGGCTGACTGTTTGGTTGGATCGAATTCCGGCGCATCGGCGAAAAGCTTGTCGCCCCAGCGCAAAAGCACATCGGCGTCATAGCCTTCCGCGACATGGTGATGGGCATCCACACCGGCTTCGACTTCCTTGAAGGAAAAGGCCGAACCGGATGCAGCGCGCGCATCACCGGCGCTCAACAGGGCGAGCGGGCTGACCGTTGCCGCAATGGCCGAGACAGCGAGCGATCCACGCAGAAAGCCACGGCGGGAAAAGCGCCGGCTGATGATTTCGCCCATGGTTGGATTATCGGACGGATTGCGCGGATCGGCATCTGCTTCTTCCAACTGGCTGGTCTTGAACAGACTTTGCTGGGAAAGATTCTCTGACATTGCTGGCTCCCTATCGAATTGTGGAGTTGCAAATTAGAAGCACTAGATGACAGCCGGACGACATCGGGCTGTCCAAATTGGATTCCCACATACATCGCGGGCCTGCATGGTTGCGTCTCTGTTGTCCGCTCAGGTTTTGTATGAGTGAAGACGCGCATCGCTGATGCGATAATTATTCAAACTGATAGACCAGCAGCCCAACTCTGCCTACTCTGTCAGTATAATTTCATTCCAGATTTGAGATATATTCGCTCTTCAGCAAGTATATAGGTGAAGAATGGCTATTGAAATCTCATTGAAGCCCGGATTCTTGGTCATGAATGGCGATGATCACGAGTATGTTTTGGTGACACTAACCAATAACGGACAAGGTTTTTCCGGAGAGGTAAATATATATTCCGATAATTCGACAGAGCTTTTAACTGCGCAGTTCGGTATTGACGAAAGCACTATAGTTACAAAGCCGGATGGCACATATGAAGCTGGCTTCTCATCAGATTATGTTGGGCGATCAAAACCGCCACATAGCGGCCCTCTGCCCACGATGAATGGTACAATTTACTTTCAATACGCTGACGATCATGGCGTCAATACCGCCTGCAATGTCTCTATCGGAGCACTGGACGAATAATATTATGGGCTAATTGCCAAATATCCTCCCAAACCCGGATGTGTCGTCACATCCATCTCATGTTTGAAACGCTATAGCTGACCCGGCCAGAAAATGTTCTAACCAGCTGTAGAATAATTTTGCCGGTAAATACGCTTTCAGATAAAACCATCCCGGTTTATCGATTGAGGGGTTGGTTATGACCGACGCGACGGCTGCACGACGCAATATTGTTATCCTGACGATTGCACAGGCACTGGGCGCTTCCAGCCCGCCTATCGTGATTTCGCTTGGCGGTCTGGTGGGCCAGAAACTGTCTTCCGATCCAGCACTCGTCACGCTGCCCGTCAGCCTGTTCAATCTCGGCCTTGCGCTTGGCACACTGCCTGCCGCTTTCTTCATGCGCCAGTTCGGACGCCGCAATGCCTATATGCTGGGCGCGCTTGTCGGCGCTGCGGCAGGTGTGATCGCAGCTGCAGGTATTTTTGCCGCCTCATTCCTCGTCTTCTGTCTCGGAACGTTGACTGCCGGTTTCTACGCCTCTTATGTCCAGAGCTATCGCTTTGCCGCGACCGATGCGGCAACGGGCGACATGAAGGCGCGCGCCATATCATGGGTCATGGTGGGTGGGCTCGTTGCGGCAATCGTTGGGCCACAGCTCGTCATCTGGACACGCGATACCATTCCGGATGCGATGTTTGCTGGCAGTTTCCTCAGCCAGGCTGTTCTTGGGCTTCTCGCCCTCCCCGTCCTTTTCATGCTGCGCGCACCGAAGGTCCGGAAAGATCCGAACGCTATCCATGATACAGGCCGCCCGCTGGGCGAAATTCTCCGTTCACCGCGCTTCATCCTTTCCGTGGCTGCTGGCGTCTGTTCCTATGCGCTGATGACTTTCGTGATGACGGCAGCGCCCATCGCCATGGTCGGCCATGGCCATTCCGTCGATCATGCGGCCCTTGGCATCCAGTGGCATGTGCTTGCCATGTTCGCGCCAAGCTTCTTCACCGGAAAGCTCATCACCCGTTTCGGCAAGGAAAAGATCACCGCGCTCGGTCTGGTTTTGATCGCGTTCTCCGCCATTATTGCATTGGGAGGCTTTGATGTCGGTCATTTCTGGGGTGCGCTGATCTTCCTCGGTATCGGCTGGAATTTCGGCTTTATTGGCGCGACTGCCATGGTGACCGACTGCCACACGCCAGCTGAACGCGGCAAGGCGCAGGGCGCCAATGATTTCATCATGTTTGGTACAGTGGCCTGCGCTTCGTTCTTTGCAGGGTCGCTGCTGCATTCGTCAGGCTGGGAAACCATCAACTGGCTCGTCTTCCCGATCGTTGCCCTTGTTCTGGTTCCGCTTATCCTGCGCCTGAAGCCGAAAGAGGCAGCAGCCGAAGCCTGACCGATTAAAAACCCTGCTCTTTCATCCAGAGCCTGCCGCCTTCGGACACCGCGTCATAAACAGCGCCACCGAGGGCGGCGCCGATATCCGTATGCAAACCCGCATATGATGCTGCCTCTCCCGCCTGCCCGTGTGGAGCGGAAACGGCGATGCAATCCGTTCCAGTCCCTGTTGCGGCTTTACCGCCGACAATTAGGCCAAGTTCGATAATGGCAGTGGTGCGGGCCTCGGCAGCAATCGACATCGCCTCTATATAGGCTGCGACCGACAATGGCTTGTCGATGTGAACCAGAAGATTGATCGTTCCAACGGGCATCTTCATCTGTGTGAGTTCCCCCACCCTCCCCGCATTCGACAGGCCGACAGTGGCAAGACAGGCGGCGTGCGTTTCGCCGGAGCGTCGCGTCGCAACATGGTGCTTCTGTACGCTGCGCGATGTCATCATCTGCACCGCTCCGCCGTAACCGGCTTCGGCCAGTTTCTCCTGCAGCATAAGCATCGGGTCCACTTCCAACGTCAGATCGTCATTGCGTACTTCCAGCCAGGCGACGGAGCACGCCGAAACGAACCCCGGACGTGTCAGAGACCAGCTCAGGATGTTTTGCCTGTCTGGGAATTCAGCCGCGAGGATCGGGCCGGAACAATGGATTGAAAAAGGCAGCATGACCAACCTATCGCAGATCAGTGCGAGTTTCGCGACCAGCGCCTGCCAGCCATCCACAGGAGTGCGGTGTCGCGATACCAACGGCGCGGCGATAAAGCACGGCTTCGTGACTTGGCCCTGGTTTCGCAAGACGGTATTTATCTCGGAATATTGTTTCGCGCGTCACGGAAACGGACAAGCGGTTTGCTCTGGATTGCGTCATGATCAACGATCTCACCGATGAGATATTCTGGATATTCACCATCGGGTGCTGCATCCTCTTCATCATGCGCCTTCTTTCGCCTCCCCCGCGTCATAAGGTCGATCAAACACAAGACCTGAACACATTGCGCCCTCGCCGCCGTTCACGTCGCCGCCGCTTTCAGGCACTGGACTAAGACCAGACCTAGCAACTGCATAAAGCTTCAAAGCGCCAGTCTTTCGCGAGTTATATAGTCTTAACCGCAATTGCCGTTGCGAGGCGCCAATATCAGTGGCTATGTAACCCGTGAGATCAGTGAAAAGCGCAGCCGAACAATCCGCGCCGGCCGAGCTTTATCTTCCTTGTCTGTTTTCCGGCCTATACTGGATAGCTTGATCTCCTTGAACTTCATGAACGATACGAAACCTAAATAGCCGTTTGGTTTTGTCACGCTGACTGGGCTTTATGGTTAACGACTTTGTCCATTCAGGGCAGCCATAAGCATTGGTCTGATCGAGAACGAGCCGTTGGCAGCCTTTTCCGTCAGAATTCGCAAATAGCCGCCAGCGGACTGGATTTGCTCATAGCGCTGCAGGATATAAGCGATCACGATCGATGCATTGTGAGTTCCCAGCGTTTTCTTTGCGAGATCGTAGAGCTTTCCATCGATCCCGAGGAAAGAGCGTACTTTCTCTGCTGTATTGGCCAAATCCTGCCAATGTCGGATGGATGAAATCGTATAGGCCGTGATCTCGGGACAGGAACGGAGCACCATGTCGAGCGAAACCGTGGGTTCAAACGGAGCGCTGGTGATTTCATTGATGCGCTGGTCGATAAATTCAGGCGTTGCCTTTTCAAAATGGGAATCTGGATTCGATTCAATTTGCTGCCGCTCATTTTGAGATTCATTGGCGCGCGAATTTTGAACATTTTCATGAATTTTCAACGCGTTATCGATTTCCGCACGAATGTACTGCATGGATCCGACCAGAGCTGCCAGTTCTTCATAGTCTGCACGACGCGGAATGCTGTCGACAATCAGGCGGAAACGATGATGGATGTCTTCCCAGTCTCCGGCCAGTTCTTCCAGTGTGGCGAATTCAACAAGCTTGGTAATGTCGCGGCGCAGCAATGTCAGGCGTTCGCGCATTTCACGCAACGCTGTCTTTTCTGCCCTCACCTGCTCAGCAGCCGCTTCCAGTTCACAAGCACGTGCCAGCAGCGGTGTCAGTGAAAAGCCGAATGCAATCTGCACGTCTCCACTTTTGGCACGGCGTGCATAGCGCTTACCATTCGGGCTGTCCTGACGATGGATGAAACCGCTATCAACCAGCGCTGCCAGATGACGGCGCAAGGTTGCATCGGCCATGCCATGGGCGCGCAATGCCAGTTGCTTGTTGGACGGGAACACGATCAGGCTGTTCTGCGCATTCAGTTCCGTTTCCGGATAGAATGACAACAGGGCTGAAAGAACCGCCAGAGAACGATCATTCAGGCCGAACTGCGTCTTTGCTTCGCACAGCCAGCGATGCAGTTGCCACTTATCGGCAACCGTTCCCGGTGCGATTTGCTGTGTGTTCTGTTGACTTGCCAACAAGGCAAACGTCATCCTTCGACTGCCAAACGGCGTCGAGGCCAATTGAATCTCCATTTTCTTTCACCTTCCACAAGGCAAAAGAAATCCACCCGCCGAAATGACGCTAATTACACTTGACAGTGATTCGTGGATTTGCGATTCTCTAGCTGCTAAACCAATGAGAAGGGCTTCCACACGGCGACGTTTGGGGGCCTTTTTCTTTTGCTGTCTCGTTCCTCTTCCTGAACAGTTTCGACGCAAACACACTTACTATTGAACGCTAGAGCATTTCCTGTTTGTTGAACGCACTGGAAATGCTCTATTTCTTTGTTCTACGCATGTCTTCACCCCGAAACCGGTTCCCACTTTCGGGAGACATGCTCTACACAGTCGAACCGTGGCAACCGCCGCCGTTCGTTACACTTACTTACTTCTCCTCGTTCTGGAACGACGCATAAAGTTCATCCAGATTACGAGAAAGCCAATCGGCAAAACGAGGCCCGTTGGCTGCACTGAGCGCCAATGTAGCCGATTTGCCATTCTGTTTGATAACTGCACTGACCGTCTTGTCAGAAGCTGTCCAGCTGGTGCCAGGACGCAGAGCCGCCTTGGTAACAGGCTTCTTCTGCTTGCCGCCTTTCAGATAGCCGTAAAGCTGCTCAAAACGATCGACGGACGACGCGTTTTCAAACGCTGATGTCACCAGAAGCTCTTCTGCAGCATCTTTTCTGCCCGGGATCTCGATCAGTTTACGCAGTTCCAACCAGCGGTCACGACCAATGCCCTTGGCCGGACCGATAGCCAGAAGAATATGTTCCGGAATAGCCTTCGGAATGGTCAGCATCTTCGACAAGGTCTGGTAATCGACTGTCAATGCTGCCTGTATGGCTTCACGCTCAAAGCCAAGTGATTCCAGACGCGCCGCGAAGAAAACACGCTCAATGAAGCTCAGATTGGCGCGTGCGGAGTTTTCCTGGCCCTGGCTCAGAATATGTTCCAGATCGGCGAGAGGCTTGATAACCGCCTTGACCTTGATGCCAAGCTCTCTGGCAACCCGCGCGCGCCGATGACCGAAAACGATCATATAGCGGTCGCTGGTCTCGGGATGCGGACGAACGAGAATAGGACTGTCCTGACCACGCTCGCGAATGGCATCCAGAAGTTCCTGATATTCTTCGTCATCCGTTTCAGGCAGACGGTCCGCCACGAAGGAGACATCAAGATTGGCGGGATCAAGCTCGATAATGGCTTCGCCATCAAGCTTCTGGGCTGCCTGCTTTGCCAGCTCGTCAATTGAAGCGGACAGAGACTTGGCGGCACCGAACCGGCGCGATACGTTTTCGACCGACTGTGAGGCTTGTTCGGCCGCCGGTTCGTCCCGCATAACGCTTTCGAAGATGTTCTTTCTTGCCATTCTCATGTCCTCAAACCGGTCAGAGACCTGATTTTATTCAATATTTGCCGTTTTAGACGGCAGTCTAACGCCCCCATGCCTCGTGAATGAGGCCGCGAATTTCAGCGTTAACCGCTTCCATGGCTTCCATGGCGCGATCATAGGTGCCGCGATTCATCGATGAACGCTCGACCTCGTAAAGCGTCTGCTTGGTCAGACCAGCATCGGAAATCGCGGTTGATTTCAACATCTGGTGCTTCAGCATGTGCGAGGCGAGCATGCTCTGCATAAAACCGACCATCTGCGCTTGCGGAACGTCGGTCGGCTCGTAACGGGTGATCAGATAGCGGAACCAATCGAGTTGCACCGCACCACCTGCCTGACGAACGGTCTTCAGAATGTCGCCGAGCATCAGGAGGAATTGCGACATGGACATCAGGTCGAGCATCTGCGGGTGAACGGTAATCAGGACGGATGTTGCGGCAGATAGCGCCGTCAGCGTCAGATAGCCGAGCTGGGGAGGGCAGTCGATGACTACCACATCATAGTCACCATCCACATCGGCGAGAGCCTGCGCGATGCGGTTCCAGAAAGTCTTGCCCTCGCCGCCATTCTGCATGGCAAGCGGGGTATCATACTCATATTCCTGCAGCTCCAGCATGGCTGGAATAATATCGAGGCCGGGGAAATTCGTCCGGCGAATGACCTCACGGATGGACTTCCTTTCGGAATCGTAACGAATAGCTTCATAGAGCGACGGAAACTCATCGAGCTCCGGCTGAATGCCATGCAGAGCCGATAGCGAAGCCTGCGGGTCGAGATCGATTGCAAGTACGCGATGACCGGTCAGGGCCATGTGTTGCGCCAGATGTGCAGCCGTTGTCGTCTTGCCCGAGCCGCCCTTGAAATTGACGACGCCGATGACCTGAAGCTTCTCATTGCCGCGACGATGCGGAACGTAGCGCTTCACCTCAGCGCGACCATTCTGGTCAAGCCACTGGCGCAGCTCCTGAATCTGTTCGACACTATAGGCGCGACGGCCACCTGTCAGAATGGTCGGCTCGACACCTTTACCTTCCAGATGTAGTTTCTTGAGATTGCTGGGGGAGACACCAAGGAAGTACGCAGCCTCGGCCATCGAAAACTGGCGCAGCATATTTTTGCGCGCATCTGGCGGAAAGTTTTCGTGACGCAGCAGATTGAGCTTGCGAGAAATCTCGCGCCCTTGCGATAGTATCATGTCGTCAAACGACAAAGCTGCTGCTGGATTTGCGATATTCATTTACTTGGGATCCCTAGTGACGGCACTGGAACTAATACCGCCTAAATACCGTCATTATGTCCGATTCTTATTCTATCGCAAGAGGCGACCGAATTAACAAAGAGTTAGCGCCAAGAGTAAAACTAAACAAAATTTTATCGATTCGGCTGAAGATAACCTATCTATTTGTTTTTGTATGATAATATTGATTTTAGACGGCAGTCTATGATTCAAAGGTCTCCTCCATCTGGAAATTTCAATTGAGAAGAGTCTGTTTCCACAAGGGAATGAGGCGGCTTTTCTGTTGCTGGAGGCGCCGGGCTGATTCTCTGAAGGTGTAGTTTATCAAACATCATTCCGACGCCGAAATGATAAATTGGCACTGCTTGAACCCGTCGGACGGAGTGGTTCTGCTCGGATCCTAGCTCGAGAAAAGACAGATTATACAGAACGGAAATATGGGGCGTTACCAACGCGTATGTTGTTCGGAGCGAAGCATGTCTTCTGCGCTTTTCCCGTGCTGAGGGTTGTCCTGAATGGTTTTGACCAGGCCGATAACCGCCGTTGGAAAGTACAAGGAAGGTGACATACTCATTTTATGACGGGATGATTTCGCTAACGGCTTTATTCCGGCCCGCTTCACATGACCTCCTGCAGATGAGACGGAGCGAATACGAAACGCGCAATTGCGGAACGATAGAAGGTGCGCCGGTGGCTCCGGCGATCTAACGACGGAAGCTCGAAGAGGGGAGGGGCGGTGGTTTTTTTCTGAAAGTTAGAGGCCGGATTCGTTACGGCTCGGTTCCAATTTTGATGTCGAGCTCGTTTTTCGGCTTCCGATCATTGGTTTCAATGACCACGGCCTTTCTCCCACGATGGTGCAAACCAGCGCCTCCCATCTTTCAGTCTGTGGGGCTTTTCATCTCTGGGGGATAGATTTCTTAACCAAATCGGGTTAGCATCGGAATCGTCAAGGAGATTGCTCCTGCGCTGTCAGCTCAACGCATCGCGACGCGCCACATACCCTTCCCAGAACAGCGAAAACCATTGTCAGCCAGACGAAATCTAAGGCGGATTTAGCTTTAGTATTTTCTATAACCGCTAATTTTTTCAATATATTACCTGAGCGACTCGACATCATAGAAAGTGGCCGACAGGATTGATTGGTTATGCGTGTTCGGTAGGACGATGCTCGCAGGAGTGCTATGCAAGAGAAGAAGCTGGCGGAACGGCTTCATTGCGTATGGCCATTGCTATCTCTGGCTGCGAAGAGATCCGTTATGCCAAGCTCATGCTTTCAAGCTGCATAGGCTGTCCGTTCGTCAGCCCTGCTCTCTTTGCTTGGGCCGACAAGTGTTGAGCGTAGGAAAAATTGTAGGGAGCGCTTGTCAGCAATGGTGCGCCGAACTTCGCCACGTCCTTCGGTACCAATCCAAATCGCGCCTTGAATGCCTTCGTAAATTGTGTGCCGTCATTAAAACCGCATTGATAGGCTATTCTTTTCAGCGAGGCCGACGGTCCTGTCTGCCTCACCAGCGTTTGGTATGCGCTGTCGAGCCGCTTATCGCGAATGACCTTGGCGACGCCTCCATCGGGTTCAAAGGCGCGATAGAGGTGTGAGCGAGAAACGCGAAAGTTTCGCATGATGGATTGGGGGCTGAGCGAGGGGTTGTTCAGGTTTTCATTGATGTGAGCGAGGATGCATTTACGCATCGTAAGGTTCACGGCTGCACTTTCGATGGCATCGCCCTTGATGCTGGCATTCAACAGAGAAAGCATCGCTTCTTGCGCCGAATAGACCTCTGACGCACTCAATTTGCTGGCTACGTCGTGCAGTCCTTGTAAATAAGCAAACAGGAGACGCGTCATTGGTTCATGGGCACGCAGAACGACGCCGTGCAGATTTCGCCACCCAACCACCTTTTCCAGCTCGTCGCGCGCAAGCATCACGGTGATGCGGCTTCCTTCATATGCCGTGCTTTGAACTGTTTGTGTGAAATCTATGATGACGATATCGCCAGGCTTGGCCCAGACGTCGACGCCGTTGAAATCGCCGCGTAAATCCCCAGCGGTTATGAGCTGGAGAATATATTGGTCGAGACCTCCATGTGCGACGATCTTAGGCGTGCGTCAATAGTTTTGGGTGTTGAAACGGGTCGAGCCAATTTGAAGGGAAGAGCTGATCGCACTGCCCCTTGCAAAGCCAAAAAGCTGATAATCTCGTATTTCTCTATCCAATGTGATTTCATACATTGGCTTCAGAACTTCACGCCAAAAATCGTTACGTAATTGATCTTCGATCATATCTGTCGAAAAAGAGATCTGATTCATTATGGCTTGCCGACATGCCCAATCCGAGAAACAGTGGCTATCATAGCCCTGTTTATAGGGAGTTTGGAAGATCGATTATTGGTTCAGCTGCAAACGGATTGCTCGGGATCGCGTCGTCATCATTTTGGCGTTTCAGGAGCTGCAATTTTTGATGTTCTGAGGCTGCCAATTTGATCAGTTCTTCGTTCTTTCCTGAAGACATAGCCAGCACCGGAGCGGACATGCCGGTGCCAAACGTGTTCTTAGGCAGGTGGTCAGCTGCTTTCGCATAAGCCGAGACACGTTCGGTGAAGCAAAAAAATGGGGCCGCTGAGATGCAAACTGATATTGGTACAGCTAATTTTCAGTATATAATAATCTAGAAAATTATTACTCTATTCAAGATAGATGTACTTGTTCAATATAAGTCAAATAAAAAGAGGAGGAATTAATAAAGATAGAACGAGTATATAATCTTTTATATATATAATTTTATTTATCAATCATTTTAAGCTAATTGATGATCATCAATCGATGATTGTATAATTGCAGAATTATTTAATGCCATTGTAATGATGGAATTTTTAAAAAGGGAGATTGCAATGAATAAATTTGCATTGATGTCATTGGTTATTGCTTCCATCCTTTGGGGAGCTGGCGGAGCTTTCGCGGTAGAAATGAGCAATATGAGCGTTCAAGTTGTGAACACATCAACCCAGAATAGCTCTTTTGCGCAGATTGCCGATGGTAGCAATCAACAAGAGTGCCGGCAAACGGCGCGAACCATTTGCTATCCGTTGAGAGAGGTGCCCCACGAATATAATAACTGCATCAAGCGTGAAGTGGCAAAATGCATGGGCACGCCCTTCAAGTTCTGATCGGATACTTGCTTCAGGATGAATGAATGCCTGGCACCGGAACTCCGGTGTCAGGTTTTGCCGAGTCGTACCCAATTTATGAGGCGGCAGGTGACGCAGTTTAGCTCCCGCCGCCTCGATTGCTTCTATGATGCCTGCAATCCTGTGAGCAGGCAGACTATCCAAACAAGCAGAAATCTTTTCGACCCGCGTTTCGCATCGGTCGGATCATGCTTTAATTCTTCGAAGCGGTGGTTAGCGGAACGACGATCTCTTTCCAGAATTTGTCTTCATCGATGTAGTTCTGAATGGCGGCTTTCTGAGTGCCGACCGGTCCCGGTTTGGCCTCCGCATTGCCTCCTATATCATTGTTGGTGAAAGCAAGGCTTCGGCCATAGTCGAGACCCATCTCGGTGTTCACGTCGACATAGACGCCGGTGGCAGGTACAGCTGCGCCATCCTTGGGGCGAGGGGCGTTGTTCCAGGCAAGGACAATCGACGGGTCGATGACATAGGCGGCCGCAAACAGGTCCCAGACGTTATCGGGTCCGAATGTGGTTCCGCCTTGTGCCTTGATCTGTTCTTCGCGTGCAAGCCAGAGTTTCTGAATGCCGGTAGGGCTGTTGTCGACCATTTTCCGATAGAGGTCCTCCGGCATTCCTCCCGTATGTTCATTGGCTTCCAGACCGGAGATCACCTGATTGCCATATGCCTTGAAGGATTCGGAATTCGGATCGCCCCATTTCGACCTGACACTGATCTTGGCGGCTTCAGGGTCTGCCCACCAGTTGAACTCTGCCGATGCCGACGAATTCCCCGGAACGTAGAAGGCGCCGCCCATATAGACGATTTCAGCGACCTTCGATGGAAAGCTCGGATCCTTCAGGATGGCGCGTGCAATATTGGTGAGTGGACCAATTGCCACCAGCTTGACCTGGCCGGGATACTTGTTGACGGTGTCGACGAGAAAATCCACAGCGTCTCTGTTGCCATCCGAGTCCGGATTATCCAGGCCATACACCTGTTTATAGGATGGGGCCTCGCCATATTTATGCTTGTAGACGTCGGACCATTTTGCCGTCGGATCGGCATCGATCTCATTGCCCGCATCCGGCCGCAGATAACCGCCCCAACCGGTGATCGGGCTGATTTGCAGTTCGGCCGCCAGCACCTCCGGGGTGGCTTTGTTTCCTCGCCAGTTGCGAATGCCGTAACGGCTGCCTTCGTAGATTGGCACCTCAGAGCCGAGCGCCTCCAGTTGTCGCGCGCCCGCGGCGACACCGGCTGGCATGGGCGTGTTTCCTGAAACGACGGTTACGCCCAGCAGGTCGATGTTAGGAGCGCGCTCCAGCAGAAGCATGGCGGTGCCATCATCGAATAGCTCGACCATATCCGCGTCTAAAATGACTTTCGTGCGCGTTTCTTGAGAAAATGCAACGCCAGATACTGCCAGCGAACAAGTCAAAGTCCAGGCAAAGATAGACGGCCTGATATCCATTCTGTCCTCCCTTTGTGTTGATCGGTTCTCACAGATCGAAACAGGATGAATAAAATATTACACAGTTTTTTTGTCAACATGAGGCGGTGATGTATAGTGAAACATTATAGAACAAATCAGCAGTCTAAATTATGGAGTTACAGTTGGAGTTTGGTCTGCGTCTATTAGAATCCCGAAGCGCCTACATATTCTGTTGCAGTTATTTTTCCAGTGAAGGTTGCTACGGAGTTTCGGTTTTTGAAGTCGAGCGTCTCGGGCGTTCGTTGCATACTGACGTCAGCTCCGGCGAGGCGAAAAATACTCTAACGAAATAGTCCAATGATTTCTGTCGTTTATGAAGTGGCTGGATATTGATAGATGCTATCCCGAGAGACCAAGAGGCTGTTTGGGACAATTTTCACGTCAATAAATTCAATGGCTTACGTTTGGAAAATCCGAACGGGTTCAATTGAGACAGCTATACGTATCATTTCACCCTCTGCTGGAACCGACCCCAATTAGCGAACGGAAGTCGTCCTTGGCTGCCGGGCGCTCGATCGTATGCTGAGCTGTGTACGTCCCAATTCCGTTCGCACCCATGCACCACGTCTCATTTCTCCTTTTCGCAGGCATATTTTCCATTGCCTGAGCAATATATGCACAGCGAGGTTCCGCAGGCTGCTATGCAATCTTGCCAAGTCTTGTATCGACAGACTAGTGGCTTAGCGGCTTTCAGCTGCGCTGACGTTGCCACATGGACGATTGTCTCTGCTGGATCAGTCGATGGTAATGTGGACGTGCTTTGTAATGCTGTGTTTGAACCCGCATAAGCAATTGTCGCATTCATTAACGCCAATCCAGCAACAACGAATAGTGAGTACGGTTTCATGATGGTCACCTTACTGTTTCTGAAGAGCCTCCCGTTCTCATATTATGCGCCCGCTGTCTTGCGAACACACACCCAAGTCTGCGGTAGTGTGTCGTATGATGAAAAGATATATCTGGCCAACGTGGGGCAAAGCCGAGTATCTCTTTGCGTTGGCCAAACTGCGCAGGGCTAAGGCCGACGGTTCTTGATCCGCTTGCATTTTCTAAACGTAAGCCATTGAATTTGCGGGCGTGAAAATTATCTCAAACAGCCTCTTGTTCTCTCGGGATGGCATCTATCAATATCCAATCAATCATAGATGTCGAAAATCATTGGACTATTTCGTTAAAGTTTTTTCCGCCCCAGCCGAAACCGACCCAATAATCCGATCTGATTCAATCAAATTGAATGACACCCCGATTGTTTGCCAGGCACAAGACATTCTCCGATATAAAAACGTTTTTATTTTTCTTGAAAACGTTTTTATATGTTGTTACCGTTTTGGTATGACGATTGTGGGAGCTTGAAATGTCGAGGTCGATTGACCGAATAAAAACGCGTGTGCGACCGACGATCAAAACGCTCGCGGAACACACGGGCTATTCGATTGCGACGATTTCGAAGGCATTGCACGGTTCGCCGGTCGTGACGGAAGAGACGCGCAAGATTATTCTCTCCGCTGCAGACGAGCTTGGCTATCAGGCCAATGCCCGTGGCATGGCGTTGCGTACCGGCAAGACCTATCAAGCCGCCGTATTGATGCCGATGAATTCGGTGGCAGGGTATGAATGGGACGGTGTCGAATATACGCAGATTCTCAGCGGTCTCAGCCAGATTCTCGACGATAGCGATTATCAGCTTTCCGTTTATGGCTATCGCAGTTTTGACGATGCCTGTGCCATCACGCGCCGCATCGTCGATCAAAGCCTCGCCGATGGTCTGATCTTTTCAGGCGTTCTGGCCGACGATGCGCGCATCGACATGCTGGTCGAGGCTGACTTTCCTTTCGTGTCCCTGGGGAGATGCCGCAAATCGCTCGTTTATGCCCATGTCGACGTGGACAATGAATGGGCCGCACATGCCGCAACTGCACGACTGATCGCTGGCGGGCACCGGCGCATTGGTCTGGTGAATGCGGATGCGCGTTTTTCCTATGCTCTCGACAGGATCGATGGTTTTACGCGTGCCTTCACGGAGGCAGGTGCTGCGCCATGTACCGATCTGGTTATCGGCGGCGACTTGTCCACACGCTTCGGACGCGATTCTGCGCTGGCTCTCCGGGAAGAACGTGATCCACCGACGGCGCTGGTCTGTGTCAATGAATCGACAACGCTCGGTGTGTTGTCCGCATTGCGGTCGCTGGGGCTGGAAGTCGGGCAGGACATCGACGTCATCGCCTATGACGACATCAATGTCAGCGCCTATTTCACTCCGCCGGTCACGACCCTCTATCAGCCGATCGAAGTGTTGGGGCAACGGCTGGGGGAATTTCTGTTGCGGCGTATGGGAGGGGAAGACCCTGCGCAATTGAGGGAGGTTTTTCGTCCGGAGCTCGTCGCGCGCCAGCCCGACGATCTGGGCGGGAAGCTTAATTCCTAGAGCGGTTTGGCCTTCTCACGGGGTGGCGGGAACCGCTCCGGCGAACAGCTTTCAATGCTGTTTCAGAGGCGCAACCGCTTCGTGCATTCGTCGAAAGTGTTCTAATGGGAGGAGTACACATGAAAAAGACAATCCTGACTTTGGCGCTCGCGCTGATGTCCTCTGTCGCCGCACATGCGGCCGATCTTGAGGGAAAAATGCTCAAGGTCGGTTCCGACACGACCTCGCCGCCGATGGAAAGCGTCGATCCGGCTACGGGACAGATCGTCGGTTTCGATGTCGACGTGGTGAATGCAATCTGCGCCAAGATTAACTGCAAGGCGGAATTCGTGACCACGGGCTGGGATGGCATTTTCGCGGCTCTGGAGCAGGGCAATTTCGATCTCGTTGCATCCGGAGTTTCGATTACCGATGAACGCAAGAAGGCGATGGATTTCTCCGAGCCTTACATCATCAACAGCCAGGCCGTTTTGATGCGTGCCGAAGATGATGGGCTGACACTTGATGACTTCAAGTCGAAAGGCAAAAAGCTGTCGGCGCAGGCGAATACGACTGACGCTCAGGTAGCCGAGGGTATTGTCGGCAAGGATAATGTCGTTGCCTATGACAGCTTCAGCGCCTCCGTCATCGCGCTCAAGAACAAGGACGTCGACGGCGTGGTGATCAACGGCGCCAATGCACCCGCCTATGAAAAGGAATTCGCAGGCGAGCTCGTCGTTCCAATTCGCGACCTGCAATCCGATCCGCTGGGGCTGGTCTTCCGCAAGGGCGATGAAACCGCTGCCGCCTTCAATGAAGGGATCAAGGCCATCAAGGAAGACGGCACGCTCGATGCTCTCATCAGCAAATATTGGGGCGCAAAATAGTCCGGAACATTTCTGGCGGTGAACCTGCGAAAGTAAAGCACGTGCTGCCGAGATGATGCGCAAAACCAAGAAGGTGAGCCTATCCCGAAGAACGCATGGCGGTTTTCGGGATAGCCAAAACAGATAGAGCAGTTCCAACGACTCCAACTCCGTTGGCCTTGGCCCACACGCAACGCCTCTGGAACATCGCATCCAGAGGGTCGGGAGACGGTTCAAATGTATTTTTTGATGCGCTTGCGTCCGAGCAACATGATCGTGCTCGCCGCACTGCCATTTGTCGTCTATCTCTTCGCCAGTTCAAACGACTACCAGCGTTCGCTTCTGGCTATCCTGGGCGTCGAGCCGGGATCATCAGCTTTCGTGCCGGGTTTTGTGCTGCTTTGCGCAGCCTTTGCCTCCGGTTTTGCCACGATGTTGTTCATGCGCAGGAACAATACGCGCTGGGGGATTCCTTGCGCGGCGCTCAATCTCCTGTCGGCTGCCGCGCTCGTGGCAACACCTGTTGTGTATCCCTATCTGCACTCGGTTGTGGCCAATGGGGTCGATCCGTTCACGTCCGATCTCGTGGTGAAAGGCGTCACACCGCGGCGACTTACCGAGGCCGCGGCACTAGCGATGGATCGGTACGGGTTCATCATCCTGTTGAGCTATCTCGGTGCGACCGTTCTGGGTCTGCTCCTGAGCCTGACGGGGCGATCCGGGAACGGATTGTCGGGATCGCGCAAGGCGGGTTTCATCCTGCTGGCAACGATCAACGGGCTTGGATTATTTCTTGTCCTCTTTGCAGCGCATGTGGCATTCGCCGCCGGGGTTGCAACGACCATTCGGGCTGCCATTTCGGCTTATATCATTGCGGCGCTTCTGGCCCTGCTTTGGGTTGGCCTGCAAAAGCTTCAATATAGCAGCCGGGGAGACTTTATCTTCATCGGCCTGACGTTGCTGATGGCCTGCATGGCTGCCTGGTTTCTGTTTCAGCCGCGCCAGGCCTATACGCTCGCCGGCACCCTCGATGGCAAGATCGGCGTGGTAACCGGCACGCCATCGAGCATGATCGGTACGGTGCGATACGGCCAGTTTCCCGATGGTCCCGAAAACGAAGTGCCATTGCGCACATTTCGCGGTCCGCCTGAAGCGCTCGCCGCCCTTGGCAAGAAGGCGGATGTCAGCGCGGTTCTGCTTCCGGCGGCTTCAGTCCCGGCGAACGTGCCTGTCCTGTGGCAGACGGAAGCGTTGAACGACCGCGACAAGTCGGCGGGCATTGCCTTCGTCGTTCTGGCCATTGCGCTCGGATTGCTGACGGCTTGCGGTCATATCCATCGCCGTCATCCTCTCTCCATCGGCTCAGAATTCATCGTGGATACGATCCGGGGCATTCCCATGCTCGTCATCGTACTCTATGTCGGCCTGCCCTTGAGTGGCGCACTGAAGGACGCCACGCAGGGCGTGATCGATCCGCCGAATATGGCTCGCGGTGTGGCGGCGATGGCGTTGGCCTACTCGGCCTATCTGGCGGAAATTTTCCGCTCCGGCATCAACGCCATTCCGCGGGGACAAATCGAGGCGGCGCGCAGCCTTGGTCTCAACGGCTGGCAGACTGCCCGTCTGGTGATCCTGCCGCAGGCTTTCCGTATCATCATTCCGCCGCTCGGCAACGAGCTGATCGCTATTCTCAAGGACACGTCGCTTCTGTCGATCCTGTCCATTCGGGATATCACGCAGCGCATGCGCGAGTTCCAGTCAGCAAGCTTCCTGCCGTTCGCGCCGTATAATTCGGCTGCGATCTTCTACATCCTCCTCACGCTGGCTGCGGCCAGTCTCGTCAGCACAATCGAGAGAAAATATGATGCCAACAAACATCGTTAAAGCCCGCCAAGACCTGCAGCAGCGCGCCTCCGGACTGGTCTTTCCAAATGACTTTGCCTTTGGTGCCGCAACCTCGGCCTATCAGATCGAAGGCGCTCCTTATGAAGACAGCAAGAGCGAGAGCATCTGGGACCGGTTCTGCAAAAAGCCGGGCGCCATCATCGACCAGTCCAGCGGTGACGTTGCTTGCGATCACTACCATCGCTGGCGCGAGGACATTGCGGTGCTGAAAGCGATGGACCTCAAAGCCTATCGCTTTTCCCTCGCCTGGACCCGGATTTTGCCGGGGGGGTACGGTGCGGTCAATTCCAAGGGAATAGGCTTTTACGACCGCCTCATAGACGATCTGCTGGAGGCGGGCATCGAACCCTATGCGACGCTCTATCATTGGGATCTGCCGCAGGTCTTGCAGGACAAGGGCGGCTGGTATGTTCGGGAGACTGCGGATGCGCTGGCCGAATATGCCTCGGTTGCCGTTCGCAGTTTCGGTGATCGCGTCAAGAAGTGGACGACGCTCAATGAACCATGGACCTTCTGCTGGTCAGGCCATGCCAGCGCCGAAGATGCGCCGGGCTTGGCTGATGGCGTAAAGGGCGGGGTCACGTCAAGCCATCATGCACTGCTTGGCCACGGCAAGGCTGTTCAGGCCATTCGTGCAGAACGCACGGATGTCTCCGTGGGCATTGTGTTCGATCTCAACGTGGCGGAACCGGCCAGCGACGATCCGCGCGACGTTGCGGCAGCGAAACGTTTCGATGGTGCACAGAACCGCTGGTTCCTAGATGCCGTTTTCAAGGGCGCCTATCCGCAGGACATGTTGGAGCTTTACGGCGATCTCCTGCCGCCCATCCATCCGGAAGACAACAAGACGATTGCGGAGCCGCTCGATTATCTGGGCGTTAACATCTATCGCCGGTCTGTGATCGCGGCAGGTGACGAACTGCCGCCGCTCAACTATCGTCGCGTACAGCCGGAAGGCACCTATTCCGCAGTTGGTTATGAAGTCTGGCCGCGCTGCATCTATGACATTCTTCATTATGTAAATGACGGCTATGCGCCAAAGGAAATCTATATTTCCGAAAGCGGCGTGGCAACGCGGCCGGAAGATGTGGGGCCGGACGGGCGTGTCTGGGACGATCTGCGAGCGAAATATTATGTCGATCATCTGGAGCAGGTGGCCAAAGCCATTGATGACGGCGTGCCGGTGAGGGGTTATTTCGCCTGGACACTGACAGACAATTTTGAATGGGCCTTTGGTTACACGACACCGTTCGGCATCACTCATATCGATTTCAAAACCCAGGAGCGTCGCGTCAAATATTCCGGCGAGGTCTATGCCCTCATTGCACGGCAGGACGGAAATATTGAAACGAGGAGCGCGGCGATTGGCTGACAACGGGCACAGGACCGTCCTCATTACCGGAGCCACGCGCGGCCTTGGCCGCGAACTGGCACGGCAATATGCCAAGGATGGCTGGCGTGTGATCGCCTGCGGTCGCCGCCCGCCTGAAACGTCATGCGCCTCAGGTATCGAGTTTCAGACGCTCGATACGGCTGACCCGGTTTCGGTGGCAGCGCTTGGTGATCGTCTGGCCATGCGTTCTCTGGACCTTGTCATCAACAATGCGGCTGTTCGCAGTCGCATTGCTGGCCTTGCGCCGCTCGATCCGAATGATTTCATGGCAGTCGTCAGGACAAATATGCTCGGCCCTGTTCTGGTAGCGCGCGCATTGCGGAACTGCCTGGCGCGTGGCACGGAGCCGATGATTGCCAATATCAGCAGCCGGGCCGGCTCGATCTCAGAGGGTCTGCTGGACGATGACGACGACGATTATGCCTATCGGTGCTCTAAAGCCGGATTGAACATGGCGACCGCCCAACTGGCCTTGGATCTTCGGGCCGAAGGCATAAAGGTGATTGCACTTCACCCCGGCTGGGTAAAGACGGATATGGGCGGTGAAGGAGCAGTCGTGAATGCGGAGAACAGCGCGTGTGGATTGAGAGCGTTAATCGCCGGTGCTCCCAAAACCGGGGCCTTCCTGTCCTATGATGGTGACGAAATCCGCTGGTAAGCTGAAAGATCAGGACACTACGCCCGGCCATCATCTTCGAAAAGAAGTTGGCGACGGCCACTGCAATTCTCCGAGGTTGGTTTCTCAGCTCCTTTAAAAGGAGTTTGAGCCGGGCATTTTCGGCTTCCAACGCTTCCGGTTCTTCAACCCTGCAACGAGACGCTTACCCAGTGTTGCATCGTCGGGCGACCTTCCTGCTCGCGCCGGGATGGATTGCATAGATGCTGTTTGTCTAAGACAGGCGGCACCACGGCCTCAGCGACGATAACCGATCACAGCTGCTTGAGCGGAACGCAAGGAACGTGTTGGTAGAATTTGTCTCCATTGAGAAGATACCGATTCAATCGCAATATTTATGATTATATCGATTTCATTTTAATGTATTTATTCAATATTATTGATATAATTATTAGTAATTTAAGTTTTATAATAGAATTATTTTTTATTGGAATGGTGGATTTAATTCATATACATTGATAAAAAATCAATTATTTTCTCTGGAAATATTATGAGCAAATTATATACTTTCTTCTTAAATAGTACATCATATTTGGCTCTGACCATTTCCGTTGTGTTTCCACTGACGGTTACGCCTCTCATTGGCGGTGTCAGTATCGCTCACGCCGACGATCTGCCGGGGAATGCCGGAGGGGCGGGAACGACAAATTTTGCGGACGACACATCGAATGTCATAACGGCCACTGGTGGTCGAGGCAACGGCTATGGAGGCGGGGGAGCTGGCGGTAGTATAGGCGCCACCAATACTCTGGGCGGGGATCCATCAATGGATGGCGTTGGTGGAGACGGTGCCTTCGCTATTGTTAACGATCAGATTTATGCGGGTGGCGCAGGAGGGAGTGTCGGCCAGACGGCTCTTGGAATGGATACTGTATATATAACTGGCGGAGCCGGCAGTCAGGGTATTGATAGTCAGGCTTCGGGCGGCGGCGGTGGTGGCGCTGGTCTGTTTCTCTCGGGTAGAGGCTCCTTCTCGCTTGCAGCCAATTCGACGATTGCGGGAGGAACCGGAGGCAATGGTGGCGCCGGTATTTATGGCACTGCTAACGGAGCAGGTGGTGGTGGCGGCGCCGGTGTACTATTGCGTGGCGCAACCCTGATGACATCAAATGCGACAACGGTTGTCGGAGGCGATGGCGTCTATGTCAGTCAAGGTAGGCTTGTAAACCGCGGACAGATCAACGGTGGTGTGGGTGGCCCCGCTTCTCAACACAGCACAGTTGGAGTTTCGGGCTCCGGTGTCCGGGTCGGATCGAACTCACATATTGTCAATGAAGGCACAATTTCTGCAGGAGGGGCCGACGCCAATGCAGTCGATGTTCTCGGTAGCAATAACACATTTGAGATCCATGATGGCTCGTCCATCACAGGAAACGTTGTGGTGGCAGGTGGCACACAGGGAAATACCTTTGTGCTTGGCGGTTCAGATGACGGCAGTTTCGACGTATCTTTGATTGGTACGCAGTATCAAGGATTTCAATCCAATCGCAAAGACGGTTCCGGTACCTGGACACTGACCGAAACAGGCAATTTTGCTCAAGGTTTTACTATTGCCGATGGTGTGCTTTCCGTTTCTTCGGATGCGAGCCTTGGTGCTGCTGCTGGCGGTCTGACACTTGATGGCGGCACGCTGCAGGTGACAGGTACGAACTTCACCTCCACCACCCGGTCGCTGACCTTGGGTGAGCATGGCGGCGGGCTTGATATCGCGGATGCTGGCAACACGTTCACGGTTACGCAACAGTTGTCGGGCAATGGGTATCTTCGCAAGCAAGGCGATGGCACTTTGATGTTGTCCGGCAATAACAATTTTACCGGTGGTCTGACCGTTGAGAAAGGGACTGTTCAAGCTGGAACTGCCGATCATGCTTTCGGTTCAGGTCTGTTGAACGTCAATGAAGGTGCGAAGGTCGATCTCGCGAATTTCAATACGACGACAGGTGGTCTTGCCGGTGCGGGTGATGTCGCCATGGGCGGCGGCAAACTCACCCTTGACCAGAGTTTCGATACGCTGTTCTCCGGTGTGGTCGATGGCTCCGGCGCTTTGACCAAAACTGGTTCCGGCACACTCACATTGGCTGGCGTCAATAGTTACACAGGCCAGACGGTGGTTTCCGACGGCACTTTGAAACAGGGCGCACAAGGCGCTTTCAACGCATCATCTTCGGGCTATGAAGTTGCCAGCAACGGCACACTTGATCTTGGTGGCTACTCCACTTCGCTTGCCAGCCTTGGCAACACCGGGAACGTCAATTTCGGCGGAACAGGCGGAACCGTGCTCAACATTGCTGGCAATTACACCGGCAATGGCGGCATAATGACCGTCAATACGGTTCTGGGTGGCGATGATTCCAAAACTGACATGCTGAAGGTCGATGGTGATACATCGGGGTCGACAAAGCTATATGTGAACAATGCAGGTGGTTTCGGCGCACAGACTGTCAACGGCATCAAGGTTGTCGATGTGTCAGGCTCATCGAATGGCTCTTTCTCGCTGGCAAACAGCTACAAGACCAAGGATGGTCAGCAGGCAGTTGTCGGCGGCGCTTATGCCTACACATTGCAGCAGGGCAGCAAGAGGACGCCAGTGGACGGTGACTGGTATCTCGTCAGCCATGTCGAAGGACCCAATTCCGGCTCCAACCCGAGACCCCGTTACAGCGCTGGTGTTCCTGTTTACGAGGGCTACGTTCAAAACATGCTGGCTCTCAACAAATTGCCCACCCTCCAGCAGCGTGTCGGCAGTCGTTACTGGACTGGTGAGAACGGCAATGGTTCAGACAACGGCGCAACGGTGAATGAGTATGGTGTCTGGGCACGCGTCGAAGGCGGGCACAATCGTCTTGAGCCAGACACGTCAACGTCGCAGATGAAGCAGGATATCAATACTGTCATCATGCAGGCCGGTGTCGATGGCCAGTTCTATGAGGGCGAGAATGGCAAGCTGATTGGCGGCATCACCGGACAATACGGCCATGCCCGCGGCGATGTCTCTTCCTTCCATGGCGATGGTGATATCAGCACGGATGCATGGAGCCTTGGAGCGACCGCGACCTGGTACGGCAATAACGGCTTCTATGTTGACGGTCAGGGTCAGGTGACGTGGTTCGACAACGACCTCAACTCCTGGACCGCCAATACCGGCCTTGCCGATGGACGCAAGGCGACTGGCTAGGCACTGAGCATCGAAGCCGGGCAGCGTATCCCGATGCAGGGCAGCTGGGCACTCACGCTGCAAGCACAGCTGATGTGGTCATCCATTGATGCAGATGAATTCAGCGATACATGGGGCAGTCGCGTCAGTTTGCATGATGGTGACAGTCTTTTGGGACGCCTGGGCCTCGCAGCGGATTATCGCTTGGACTGGAAAGGCAATGATGGAGTGATGGTCAATACCAGCGTCTATGGCATTGCCAATGTCTATCAGGCATTCCTTGGCGGGACGACGGTCAACGTGTCCGGCATCGACTTCGAAACCGACAATGACCGGACCTGGGCTGGGATCGGCGCTGGCGGCACCTATGCCTGGGCAGACAACAAATATGCTGTCTACGGCGAAGGCTCTATCAACACTTCCCTCAATCACTTCGCCAACAGCTATGCTGTCAAGGGGAGTGTTGGCTTCAAGGTGAAGTGGTAGGTGCTGGCTTCGACGATAACCGTCGCAGCATGAGACTCCCTATCTCCATCAATAGTATGGGAGTCTCATTCTCGCACTCTGGAAAGATTAAAAGAACAATGCACCGCCATCAACGCGATGGGGAGTACAATCTCGATACTGAAAGAGTTTGAGCGGGGGCAGCAACTACCTCGCTCTATTCAGCTTATCGAGACAAGCTCTTGTGAAAGAACGTTCATGGTTTCAGCGCCATCGGCGGTGATGAGGAACTGTTCTTCGATCATCAGGGCTCCTAGTCCGTTTGCGTAAAACGGCGCCTCCACGGCCAGCACCATGTTCGGTTCGATGGCCATGTCGTTGCCATGCGAGATGAAAGGCCATTCCTCGATCCCGAGCGCCGAGCCGACCGAGTGCCCGAAATGCCCGCGATAATATTCGCTGAAGCCATGACGACGCATGGTGGAGAGCATCGCTTCGTGAACCTGACCGAATGTATTGCCGGGTTTCAGCAGCGCTGTTCCGGCTTGAAAGGTCTCCTGGAGCGCTTTGTAAATCTGCTCTGCAAGAGGAGCAGGCTTGCCATAGACGAAGGTACGCGCGCCATCCGAAGAATAACCATTCACAAGCGTGCCGACATCGGCCTTGATGAGGTCGCCTTGCGCCAGTTGTGCGGCAAGGTTTTGAAGGTTCGGCCCGACCGAAATATAGGCCCAATGGCCGGACAGGCTCTGGCCGTTTGCTTTGGCAGCATTGGTCGCTCCGGTCAGCCAGGCATCGGAAAGCTCGGCGGCTGTGGAGCCCGACCGCGCCGCAGTCGCCATATTCTGCAACCCGCTTTCCGCATAACGGGCGGCATTGCGTAGATATTCAATCTCGCGGGGGCTCTTTATCAGTCGCAACCGCCTTACGATGCTGGAAGCATCGCGCCATTGGGCAAAAGGCAGAATTTCTTTCAACAGCACAAAATCAGCCACAGGCATGAATTCAAGGTCGACGCCGAGGCTGGCTTGAGCGAGGCCACGTTCGGCAATCATATCTGCAAGCAGTTGAAAGGCTGCTTTCTGGTCGAAGGTTTCCGGGCGGGGACCGATATTACCACTGTTGCGATAGGCAGCGTTGAGGTCTTCTATCGAGTGGGCGTCGCGAACCGCGACGGCGTCGATCCAGATTCGATGCGAGCGGAAGTCGATCTCATCAGCCGTTGCGCGTGCTGCTGTCAGCGCCTGATCGCTGACAATGGCGCCAGCACGTGTCGAGGCATCCGCTGGAACCAGCGCTATGGCCGAACCGGCGCGCCCCCACATTGTCGCCACGCCCGCAGCAATTCCGGTGGCATAGCGAAAGTTTTCCGGCTGAAAAAGCACCAGTGCATCCAGTCCTTCTGCAGTGAGCAGATCCTGTACGCGGTTCCGATCCATATAAGTCATGGCTGATCTCTTGAGGTTATGCTTTGTCAGTGCGCCTTATATCGGACGGCTTGTGCTGCAGTCCGGATGGTTTGTCCAATAGATTGACTCTTTATGGAATAAATTTCTAATAATTCTCGCTATCTCATGGTGCCACCGCTTACCGATGCTCTCGCGGTCGCGGTATAAGCGTTGCTAACGGAGAGCCTGATAGGGCGCTTTCCACGCAGGAGAATAATATGGGCGGCTTCAACATTCGTGATCGCAAATCTGGATTGGCTTACTGGAGCTTGAGCGCGGCATTGGCCGTGACGCTCGGTATCGGATCGTTCAGCCAGGCGTTGGCGCAGGAAAGCGACCCGGACGCGACAATCAATATCGGCTCGCTCTACGAACCGCAAAACCTCGACAATACCGCCGGTGCGGGGCAGGGCATCAACGAAGCCTTCAACGGCAATGTCTATGAGGCCCTGTTCCGGCTTGCTGATGACGGCAAGGTCGAGCCGGTCCTGTCGAAGGATTACAGCGTCAGCGACGACGGGCTGACATATACGTTCAAGCTGCAGCCGGGCGTGACTTTTCACTCTGGAGCGCCGTTGACTTCCAAGGACGTCAAATTCTCCATCGATCGCGTTGCCGCGCCGGAATCGAAGAGCTCACGCAAAAGCAGCCTCAAGACTATTTCGGCCGTTGAGACTCCGGATGATGAAACCGTTATCGTCAAGCTGTCTTCGCGCTCAATCTCGCTGCCGTACAATCTAAGCTATGTATGGGTGGTGAACGACGAAGCGAAGGATCTGCAGTCGAAGGAAGACGGAACCGGACCTTACGAGCTGGAAGACTGGCGTCGTGGGTCGTCCCTGTCGATGAAGCGCTTCGATAAATATTGGGGCGCCAAGCCGAAAAACGGCGAGGTGGTCTTCCAGTATTTCACCGATGCAAGCGCGCTGAACAATGCTTTGCTGACCGGTTCGGTTGATATCATCACGTCGGTTCAAAGCCCGGATTCACTAGCCCAGTTCAAGGACAATCCCGATTTCACCGTCAGCGAAGGGCAGTCGACCACCAAGCTACTGCTGGCCTATAACGACCGTATTGCGCCATTCGACAATGTCAAAGTGCGCAAGGCGCTCGCCCGTGCAATCGACGACCAGAAGCTTTTGAAGGCTGTGTGGGGCGATTATGGCACGCTGATCGGCTCATTCGTACCGCCGACCGATCCGTGGTATGTCGATCTCACCAAAGTCGACGCCTATGATCCTGAAAGTGCCAAGGAACGTCTCAAGGAAGCTGGTTACCCGGATGGCTTCACCTTCATTATCGATACGCCGAATTACGATCCACACCCGATTGCCGCGCAGTTCATCCAGAGCGAGCTGGCCAAGGTCGGCGTAACCGTCAAGATCAACGTCATCACTGCCAATGAGTGGTACACGAAGGTCTATAAGGCACACGATTTCCAGGCCACCTTGCAGGAGCATGTGAACCATCGCGATATCGTGTTCTATGGCAATCCCGATTTCTATTGGGGTTATAACAATCCGAAGGTTGTCGAGCTCATCAAGGAAGCGGAAGCAAGTGCTACGACGGATGAACAGACGGCCAAGCTGACCGAGGCGAACAAGATCATTGCCGAAGATGCGGCCAGCAACTGGTTCTACCTCTATCCGCAGATCGTTGTTTCGAAAAAATCAGTGAGCGGCTACCCGATCAACGGCCTGAACTCCCAGTTTTCCGCCTATGACATTGTGAAAGCGGAATAATAACCGCCTGTCGATATCGAGAACATCAGCTCGACAGACTGCGCCGCCTGAATTAATTTCCGGCGGCGTTGTCGCATTTGCATGAGGGTCCGAGCGCTGCCCTGACATCGGAGAGGTAAACGCTATTTTCGCCTATATCATACGCCGTTCAGCCATATTGGTTCTGTCGGTTTTCATCGCATCGATCGTGTTGTTTCTGCTGTTGCGCCTTCTGCCGGGCGATCCCGCAAATGCGCTTGTTTCTGTCGGCGCGGATGCGGCGCAGATCGAGGCCGCGCGCAAGCAGGTCGGTTCGGACCTGCCTCTCTACGAGCAGTTTCTGCGTTTTATCGGTAGCCTCCTGCGCTTCGATCTTGGTAATTCCTTTGTGAGTGGAGCACCGGTTCTTGCCGAAATCGGCAAGCGGTTGATTGTGACCGTGCCCTTGACGCTGATGGCATTCGTCGTTGCGATCATGATCGCGGTGCCACTCGGCATTCTGTCGGTCGTGCGCCAGAACCGCTGGTATGGAACGGTGATATCCGTCATCTCCCAGCTCGGCATCGCCGTGCCGGTGTTCTGGATAGGCATTCTGCTGGTCTGGTTTTTTGCAGTTAAGCTGCGGTTGTTTCCTTCGGGTGGGTTCCCATCACGAGGATGGCAGTCGGCGCCGGCTGCTTTTCAATCGCTGGTATTGCCGGTCACAACCATTGCCATCGTCATGTCGGCATCGTTGATCCGTTATGTCCGTTCGGCCACGCAGGACGTGCTTGGCAGCGACTATCTTCGTACCGCACGGGCGCTTGGCGCGACATTCTCGCAGGCTCTTGTCCGTCACGGTATTCGCAACGGCGCGGTGCCGGTGATCTCGATCCTCGGTATCGAGCTTGCCTCGACTTTGCTTGGTGCTGTGGTGGTCGAACGTGTCTTCTCGTTGCCGGGTCTCGGTTCGATGCTTCTGCTCGGCATAGAGCAGCGCGACTATCCCAATGTTCAGGGGGTTCTGTTTGTATCGACGCTTCTGGTGCTGCTGGTCGGCTTTGCCGCAGATCTCCTGCAACGACTGATCGACCCGCGCTTGCGCCAGCGGTCTGCGGGAGGTCGTGCATGACGGAGCCTGCTGATATGACGCCTGCCGTCAGGGATGAAAAGCCGGCTTACCGATTGCCATGGCCCCTTATTGTGGGTGGATTGCTGCTGGGGTTGCATCTGGCTGTCGCTCTTCTCTCGCTGGTCTGGACACCTTACGGTGCCGGCGAAATGGTCGGTGGACGACTGGAGGCTCCGTCCTGGCTGCATTGGGCCGGTACGGATCGTCTGGGACGCGATTTGATGACACAAATCATGATCGGTTCGCGCATTGCGCTTATCGTCGGCTGTGGAGCCATCGCGCTCAGCGCAGTGATTGGCGTCACGCTGGGTGTGCTTGCGGCGTTTGCAACGCAGACGCTTGATGACGTGCTGGCGGCAACGCTCGATATTCTCATTGCCTTCCCAACCCTGTTGCTGGCCATGTTGATCGTGGCTTCCAGCGACGGTGCAAGCCTGACGACCGCCATCGTGGCCATCGGTATCGCCGGATCGGCCATCGTGGCACGTCTGACCCGCATCCTCGCAAAGCGGGTTCTGGCGATGGATTACATTACGGCATCGCGCATTTCCGGCACATCACGGCTCGGGTTGGTCCGCATCCATGTGCTGCCGAACATCTGGCCGACGCTGATTGTCAATTTTGCGCTTCAGTTCGGTCTGGCGGTGATCGCGGAAGCATCGCTTTCCTATCTTGGTCTTGGCGCTCCACCGCCCAATTCATCCTGGGGACGGCTTCTGCAGGAGGCGCAAGCGTCGGTTTATACGGCGCCGTTCGGTGCCATAGCACCCGGTCTGGCGCTTGTCTCATTGGTGATCGGGCTCAATCTGTTTGCCGACGGGCTGCGTGACGTGGCCGACCCAACACGGAGGAGACAACGTTGAGTATTTTGCTGAATGTGGAGAACCTCCAGATAGAAACGGCAGGCAGGTCTCTGGTTTCCGGCGTCTCGCTATCGGTTGGACAGGGTGAACGGGTCGGTCTGATCGGTGAATCCGGTTCAGGCAAGTCGTTGACGGCTCTTGCTATCATGGGACTGTTGCCGGACGGCATGCGGGCAAGCGGATCGATCACGCTCGACGGCCACCAAGTGATAGGGGCGCGAGACCGTGAGCTGGTGCCATTGCGCGGGCAGAGCATTGCAACGGTTTTTCAGGAACCGATGACGGCGCTCGACCCGCTGATGCGGATTGGCAAACAAGTCGGTTTGGTCGTCCGTCGCCGTGCGCTTCGGGATGGTCACCGAACCGGGAAAACTGAAGTCAGTGCTGAGGTCCACTCACTTCTGGAACGCGTATCCCTGCCAGACCCGGAGCGCATTGCCCGATCCTGGCCCCATGAAATATCGGGTGGTCAACGCCAGCGTGCGGCTATCGCAATGGCTCTCGCCTGTCGCCCCAAGCTTTTGATCGCGGACGAGCCGACGACGGCGCTCGATGTCACCACGCAGGCCGAGATTTTGAAGCTGCTGGAGCAACTGGTGCGGGACGAGGGAATGGGGCTTCTGTTCATCAGTCACGATTTGCCGGTGGTTGCGGCCGTCACCGAACGCGCGCTGGTCCTGCGACACGGAAAACTTATAGAAGAAGGGCCGGTTGCGGCGCTTTTCACCGATCCGCAGCAGCCCTATACGCAGGGGCTCGTGGCCGCTGCACGGGCGTTCGATGCCGCTCTGGAGGTTGCGCGATGACTTTGATGGACCTTTCGGGCGTTTCCTTTGCCTATGCCGGCGGTAAGACGGTTTTGCATGATGTCGATCTGAAACTTGAGACCGGAAGCAATCTGGGCATTGTCGGTGAGTCCGGTTCCGGCAAAACGACCATGTTGAAACTGCTGCTTGGACTGCAGCGCCCATCTTCGGGGAACGTTTCGTTTCGCGGCAAGCCTCTGGATATTGGCAATCGCGGTTTCATGCGCGATTTTCGCCGTTCGGTGCAGGCGGTGTTTCAAGATCCCTATTCATCGCTCGATCCGCGCCAGCGTGTCTTCGACATCATTGCCGAGCCGCTGCGATCTTTGAAAATCGAGACCGATATTGCGCAGGCAGTTGCGCAGGCGCTCGATTCCGTCGATTTGCCAGCGGATGCCGCCCGCCGCTATCCGCACGAGTTTTCAGGTGGCCAGCGCCAGCGTATAGCCATCGCTCGGGCAATTGTCTCTAAACCCGAGCTCGTCATCGCCGACGAGGTGGTCAGCGCGCTTGATCTGACGACGCGCGCCCGCATTATCGATCTCATGCGGTCTCTTTCAGAGCAAACCACTTTCGTGGTGGTGTCGCACGACATTGCGCTGGTCGCGCTGTTGTGCGAGCGGTTGATCGTTCTGGAAAAAGGCCGGATTGTGGAGCAGGGCAATACGCGGGATATTCTGGCCGATCCGCAGCATGCCTATACGAGAAAACTTCTCACCAGCTTGCCGAGAATGCCCCAACCGGCTTGAGGATGGAAGCATCATTATATCATCGCGATGCCGGCTCATTGATCTGCAAATGATGTGATATTTTAGGTACATCCGGACAACAAAGTTTCCGGCGCCGCCCTCTTGTTTCCAATGAAAGCGGGCGCGAGGTCCCTGCCGAAGCCAATGTTTTAAAACGATAAAAGATGAGTATTTGATACATGTTTGTTTTCTCTGCCTGGAATTCTTCTAAATCATTGTGATTGCGCGATATTTTCCGGACCTTTATGGCGTGAATGAGTGTCTGTTCGTCCGCAGATGCTGGAGCATATGTTTAGTTCGGAGCACGCGAACAAATGACTTCCCGGTTGTGGGATCTGGCAGAACTCTATGAAAGCGAGCAGATCAGTCTGCGGGCTTTTGTGCGTCGTATTGTCGGAAATACCGCCACGGCTGAAGATGTCGTTCAGCAAGCCTTCCTGAACCTGCTTTCCCGCTATGAAGATACGGCACAGGCGCCAGGTCCTGCTTATGTAAAGAGCACAGCGCGCAATCTCGCGCTCAATCACTTACGCGATGCCCGCCGCAGGGCGGATGTCGAAATCGAGGTCGATGAGCCCGAGCGCTTTGCCGATGCGAGACCATCGCCGGAAATGACGGTGCTTTATCGCAGCGAGCTTCATCGTCTTTTACATTCCGTTGCGCAGCTTCCGCCGCGTCGGCGCGAAGCCTTTGTTCTCAACCGGATCGAGGGGTTGAGTTATGACGAAGTTGCCGAGCGTATGGGAATCTCCCGAAATACGGTTATAACGCAGATCGTGTCAGCGCTGGCTGAACTCGACAGGCGGCTTTCAGAGTAATTATAAGCGGGAACATCAAGACGCCCATGAAGGAGTTTGAAACCGATCCGGTTTACATGAAGGCGCTGGAATGGTTTGTGCTGTTACAGGACAAAACCGTCAGCGCCGATGACCGGCGTGCGTTTTCAGCCTGGATTGCATCTGACCCTGCGCATCGAGTGGCCTATGAGCGTGCGCAGACGCTGTGGCAACGCTTCGATGCCGTGAAGCCTGAATATGACCGCTTCCGCCAATCGGGCCATAAATCGGACGGTCGTGTGGGCCGGCGCGGCGTTGTTCTGGGTGGCCTTACCGCTCTCGTTCTTCTGCCTGGCGCTTATCTCTTGTCGCGTCCCGGTCTGTTTGCGACTTATCAAACGGGTGTCGGTGAACGTCGCAGCTTTACGCTTGCCGATGGAAGCACTGTCGAGCTTGGCAGCTATTCGGCGCTTTCCCTCGATTTTTCGGGCAACGGGCGCAACCTTGTGCTCCATGAAGGGCAGGGGTTCTTTCAGGTCGCCTCCGATCCGTCGCGCCCCTTTGTGGTTAGCGCCAATGGCGGCACGATCACCGCGCTCGGGACTGCTTTTGACGTGAAACTGATCGATCGGGCGGTCACTGTTTCAGTGGTTGAGCATGCAGTTTCAGTGGCTTTTGGTCAAAGCGATCCGGTGCGCCTTGATGAGGGCTGGCAGATAACTTATAGCGGTGATGAAGCGGCTTTGCCGCAACGGGCCGACCAGCAGACGGTTGAAGCCTGGCGCAATGACAGGATTATCTTTGAGGACGTTCCGCTCAGCCGAGTACTGAGCGAGCTGGAACGCTATCGTCGCGGCAGGATTTTCCTCACCGACACAGAAATCGGCAATATGCCGGTTACGGCAATTTTTGATACGCGTGATGCCGAAGCGGCTCTTGCAACCATTGCCGAAACCTTGCCGGTCAGGGTCCTGAACGGTTCCGGCTGGGTGACCGTCGTTACACGGCGATAATAACTGGATTAAAAAAATCAAATTTTTTTAAGCTACCGATCATTAGATCGCGTTTCCGAGGTGTCTAATCCTCTGAGGGGCTGCGTGGCAGCCATGAAGTAACAGGAAAATCCTGCCAAAAGCAGGGGCATCAGACATCGGGGATTAAACTATGCGCGTCGATATGAAGAGCCGAACTCAGACTGGTCGTGGCCAAGGTTCTCAGGCTCTTCTTAAAACCGGGCTGTCAGCGCATCTGCTCGCGGCAAGTGCGCTGGTTGCGGTCGCGGCATTCGCGCCAAGTACGGTTTGGGCGCAAGCCGCTGCCAACAGCCAGGTGCAGCGCACGTCGTTTGATATTGCAGCACAGCCGTTGTCCAAAGCGCTGGTGCAATACTCAAACAAAACCGGCGTTCAGCTGTTCTTTGACGCAAATATTGTGCGCGGCAAGAACTCCGGCGGTGCACAAGGTTCGCTGACACGTTCGGAAGCACTAGGCCGGATTCTCTCCGGTTCTGGCCTCACATATAGTTTGCGCGGCAATACCGTCACGATATCGGCGCAGCAATCAGTCGATGCTGGCGCGGTTGCTCCTGATGGGTCTTTGCTCCTCGATACGATTACCGTTGAAGGCAATAGTGGCAGCGACACGTCGAGGAGCGTTGTCGTTGAAAGCTCTGGCGGAGCCACCAAGACCAATACGCCGCTTATCGAGGTGCCGCAGTCAGTATCTGTTGTCAGCCGCAAGCAGATCGAGATGCAGAATGCGCAAAGCGTCACGGAAATGCTGCGTTATGTCCCCGGCGTAAGCATTGAAACCTACGGTCCGGACCCAAAAGGCTATGACTGGATTTTCATGCGCGGTTTCAACGCGCAGTCGACCAGTTCCTATCAGAACGGCCTGCGTCAGCTCTCCAATTCCTACACCTTCTTCCGTACCGATCCGTACGAACTGGATTCCATCGAAGTGCTGCGTGGTCCTGTTTCGTCGCTTTACGGACAGAGCGATGCTGGCGGTCTGGTCAATCGCGTTACCAAGAAGCCGCAGGCTGAAGCTTCGCATGAAGCATCGGTCGAATATGGCAGTTTCAATCGCAAGCAGATTGGCGTCGACCTGACCGGGCCGGTCAATGAAGACAAGACACTGCTCTATCGTCTGGTCGGCGTGGTTCGCAAGGGCAACACGCAGTTCGAATATTCCAATGGCGACGAGGTCAAGGACGATCGCTACATGATCGCGCCTTCGCTCACCTGGGCACCCGATGCGGATACGTCGTTGACGGTTTCGGGCCAGTTGCTGCGCGACGATAGTGGCGGCAGCGTGCTGCCTGCGACGATCAGCAGCCTTTATCCGAATTACCCCAATATTCTGGTTGGTGATCCTGATTTCAACCGCAGCGTCCAGAAGCAGGGCAGCATCGGCTATGAGTTTGAACATCATATCAACGACACCTGGACGGTGAAGCAGAACCTTCGCTACGGACAGGTCAGCTTCCTGCTCGACAATGTGCTGGCGCTTGGGCTCGGGCCGACCGGGATCACGCGTCAGGCGCGTCGCTTCGATGAGAATATGAGCGGGCTGGTGGTCGACAATCAGGCCATTGCGGAATTTGAAACCGGCAACATCTCCCATCAGGCACTGTTCGGCCTTGATTACTCCTATTCGGATTCCGATGTGACGCAGTATCGTGATCCGGCCCCAACGCTGAACCCGTTCAATCCGTCTTATGGTATTCCGATTTCTGTTCCGACGACGGTAACGCAAAGCTATCGCCAGAAATACAATCAGACCGGGCTTTATGCGCAGGATCAGATCAAGTTCAACGACAACTGGATTGTCACTTTGGGCGGGCGCTATGACTGGCTGGACCTCAACAGCCATAATCGTCTCGATTCCAGTGATACAGATCAGAGCATTGGGAAATTCAGCGGTCGCGCGGGTATCACCTATGTGACGCCATGGGGCATCGCGCCCTATGTCAGCTATTCGGAATCCTTTGTGCCCAATCTCGGCGCGGATAACAGCGGCAACACTTTCGATCCGTCGGAAGGCCGTCAGTGGGAAGTCGGCGTAAAATATCAGCCAAAGGAAATCGACGCGCTGTTCACGCTGGCGTGGTTCGACATCGTGAAATCGAATGTCGTTTCCTACAGCTATATCGATGGGCCACAGGCGACGGGCGAGGTGCATTCGCGCGGGCTGGAACTCGAAGGCAAGGTCGATCTGAGCTATGGCTGGGATTTCGTCGGTTCCTACACCTATACCAAGGCGGAAATCACCGAAGATGCTGCGGCGTTTATCGGCAAGCAGGTGACGATGGTGCCGGAACACCAGGCTTCGGCATGGCTCAATTACACGTTCAACAGCGGCATGCTTGAAGGCCTCAGCCTTGGTAGCGGCGTGCGTTATGTGGGTGCAAGCTATGGCGACAAAGCCAATACGATCAAGGTCGATGGCCGAACGCTCGTCGATGCCGGTGTGAGCTACAAGTACAAGGACATGACCTTCCAGGTGAATGCCACAAACCTGTTTGACAAGAAGTATTTCACCACCTGCGAGGATGCGTTCAGCTGCTACGAAGGCGATCGCCGCTCGGTCATAGGCCGTGTGAAGGTCAGTTTCTGAGGCGAGCGTTTTGCTGACACGTCGCCAGATAATGTTCGGTTCGGGCCTCGCGCTTTGCGCGGGGCTTTCTGGCTTTGGTTTCAGAGCCGCCGCCGCATCTCCTCCACGTGTGGTGGCGATCGACTGGGCAGCGGCAGAAGCCATGCTTTCATTCGGTATTGTTCCCGTAGGGCTTTCCGATACAGCGTTCTATCGTCAGCGCATGGCGGCACCGGTTTTACCGGAAACGGTCGTTGATGTCGGGCCGTTCTGGGAGATCAATCTTGAAGCCCTTGCAGCGCTGAAGCCCGATTTTGTGATCGCAACGGACTATAATCTCGTGATGACGCCGCGCATCGCGGATGTTGCGCGTGTCGAGCTGGTGCCGAGCATCACAACGCCGAATGTCGAACGATACCGGCTGGCGATCGAGATACTGAACCGCGTCGCGGACTTATGCGGTGTTTCGCCTTCCGTGCCGTCTTCTGTGGTTGAGGACGCGGAAAGCCGTTTTGCAAAGGCGCGCGAGACTGTCTCGAAGCATGATTATGCGGTGGGTATCATGCTGCCTGATATCGGCGGGCGTGAAATGACCATGTATGGCGAAGGCACGCTTCCCGATGCCGTGTTGCGAAAACTCGGACTTTCCAATGTCTGGGAAGGCCCGGTCAATGGAACCGGCATGGCGCGTGTCGGACTTGATCGGCTGATGGAAAGCGCTGATGCGGCGTTTCTCGTCGTGGATATTCCTTCGCAGCGGGTTCAGACCGAACGCTCCTTACAACAGAACACGATGTGGAAATTGCTCCGACCAGTGCGCGACGGGCGCGTGGCATGGCTCAATCAATTCCATCCTTTTGGCGGTGTACCTTCTGCGGCCCATCTGGCGGATCTCATCGCCTCGGCATTGGAGAACATGGCGTGAGCAGCGTTGAAGTAACCCACGGCCGCACGCGAGCTTCCCCGCTGCGCTGGGCAATGCTGGGTTTGTCGGTCGCATTTGTATTGTTGCTCATTGTTCAGGGCTTTTTCAGCATTGCTGCGCCTTCGGAATGGCTGCGCATCGTGGCAGCTCCCAATCTGGACGATCCACGCCATGTGATCGGTTATTACAGCTTTCTGCCGCGTCTTGCGGTTGGCCTGCTTGTGGGTGGTGCGCTCGGGCTTGGCGGCGCAGTGTTTCAAACCGTTCTGCGCAATCCGCTGGCTGAACCCGGACTTCTTGGTGTTGCCTCCGGCGCGCAGATTGCACTGGCTTTCACGCTGGTTTTCGCACCCGGCCTATGGATGGCGGGCAACGAAGCCATCGCGCTCATCGGTGCTGGACTGGCACTCAGCCTTTCGCTGTTTATCGCCTCTCGCGGACGGTTTTCATCGACAACTGTCGTGCTGGCCGGCTTGATGGTCGGGCTTTATTGCAATGCAATCTTCAGCCTGCTCGTACTCTTCAATCATGATTACCTCATCAACCTGCTGACCTGGCAGGCAGGTTCCCTGCAGCAAGGTGGCTGGGAAGTCTGCCTTTATCTTCTCCCGCGTCTCCTGCCGCTTGCAGCGCTTATCTTCATCCTGCAACGGCCGCTCAATCTTCTTTCGCTTGGCGATAATCAGGCAAAGGGACTCGGTATTTCGCCAGCAATGATGCGGCTGGTTCTGCTTGCTGCCGCAGCGGCGATGGCTGCGGTTATCACCAGCAGTCTTGGACTGATTGGTATGATCGGACTTGCCGCACCAAATCTTGCACGCACTTTTGCGCCCGGACAGGATGGGCGCAGGCTCTTATGGTCGGCCTTGCTTGGTGCGTTGCTGCTGGTCGGTATCGATCAGCTGCTGCGGGCCATAGCGCCTTTCGTCGGCAACATTCCCGCGGGTGCCGCTGCAGGCCTTTTCACAGGACCAATTCTTGTCATTCTGGCAAGCCGCGTTCGTCTGCCTGCTGTGCCTTCAACGCAGGCAATCACCCCGGCGAGAGAGCAGATCAAGAAACCGCTGCACCTGCTTTTAGCGCTTTCATGCGCTCTTGCCCTTTGCATGATCATATCGGCGCTGGTGTCGAAAACACCTGAAGGCTGGAGCCTTGGCGCACCAGAGGCCGTAACATGGTGGCGTGTGCCACGTATTTTTACGGCGGCCGGCGCAGGCATATGTCTTGCGGTTGCGGGCCTTGTTCTACAGGGTACGCTCCGAAACCCGATGGCCAGTCCCGACTTGCTTGGCATTGGTTATGGCGCGGGCTTCGGGCTTGCAATCGCAGTGCTCTTCATTGGCGATGCGGGTGGCTTTTCCAAGCTTGTTGTGGCCTCCATTGGCGCTTTGGTGGTGCTCAGCGCCATTGCCGGGATCGGCTGGCGTATGGCGTTCCAGCCAGAGCGTGTTCTTCTTGTCGGCGTAGGCTTGGGAAGCATGTTCCACGCGCTGATGATCCTGCTTCTTGCCAGCGGCAATCCGCGTGTGGCTGGCCTCCTGAACTGGTTTTCCGGTTCAATGGGCAATATCGGCTGGAATGACGCGGCTTTGGTTTGCATCTGCGCGATTATCGTTCTGCTTGCGGCTCTTCTTTTCAGGCGCCCACTCGACCTCTTTCCGTTGGGCGATGTGACAGCGCGCGCTGTTGGCCTCAAAGTCTCGTCAAGCCGCGCGATCCTTCTTGCTCTTGCAGGTGTTGGAACAACAGCGGCAACGATCACCATTGGGCCTGTCAGTTTCATCGGTCTTATGGTGCCGCATTTTGCTGCCCTGCTCGGGTTCAGAAGCGTGACGATGCGCCTGCTCGCCAGCGCTCTGCTCGGCGCATTGCTGCTCGTTTTTGCGGATTGGCTTGGGCGCAATCTCGCTTATCCGTGGCCCATGTCTGCCGGGTTGCTCGCATCCCTCATCGGGGGCGGCTTTTTTCTCAGGTTACTTTCCAAACCAAATTAGCCAAATCAAACTAGCCAAGTAAAACTAGCCAAGTAAAATTGGATCGACCTTTAGTCTGAAAACCATTCCGGCTTTCAATCATTCCAGGCAGATTGAAGAAGTGGGTGACACTATTCGCTTTTCGCGTAAGTTCGACTGACTTCTATTGGATTTCTAGAACTCGCATTCATCGGCAAAAAATCCGTGACGAGATAATCCATCGGAGGGGCTTGACTGACAAGGACCCGATACAGAAAACCTAAACCATAAAAAGATGCATGCCTTCTGAGAAACGGGAGAAATAAACTTTGGCAGTCGGTCGTCAATCCATGCCGCCGCTCAACGCGCTGGTAGTTTTCGACAGTGCGGCTCGGCTCGGGAGTTTCTCTCGCGCAGGTTTGGAGCTCGGCCTCACCCAAAGCGCCGTCAGTCGGCAGATTGGCAAGCTGGAAGCCTTCATAGGCTCGAAACTGTTCAATCGTCTGCCTGTCGGCGTGCAGTTGACTGCTATCGGGGAGAGCTATGCCTCGGAGGTAAGCCGACTTCTGGGCGATCTGAGCGCTGTCACAGACGGCTTGCGGGCATGGATTGGGCCGCGACAAATCACGATCGCCTGTTCACGCGGGATTGCCGACCAGTGGTTCCTATCGCGAATAGGCAGGCTGAAGGCGGAAATTCCCGGAATCGAAATCCGGTTGCGTGTAACGGATGACGTGGCACATCTGCGCCTGGACGAGTTTGATCTTGCGCTATTCTATCGCAAGGAGCGGCCTATCGGGGTCAATCTGACCGTGCTGGGCCGGGAGGAAGTCGTACCCGTCTCAGCGCCAGGCGTGCCCGGCATCATGGAACAGGAGGCACCGGTTCTGCTCGCCATCGAAGATACAATGCGCGAGTGGCAGGGTTGGCCGGAATGGTGGCATGATGCCAGACTTTCTCGTCCAGCCGGTGCACTGGAATGGCGGCTCGGTGACTATGGTCTTTGTGTTGCCGCCGCAACGCAGGGCATCGGTATCACGCTTGGCTGGACTTGGCTTATCAAGGAGCAGCTTGCGAGCGGAACATTGGTCCCGGCGCACAGCCACATGATGCGGTCGGACGCCTATTTCTATCTCATGCGACCAGCTGATCGTCACCAGCGCAAAATCGTGCGGGAAGTGTCCGACTGGCTGATAGCAAGCAATGGAACAGATCCAATCACATAAAGATGATCGGATCTGTTAAACATATCATTCCTGCGGAAGAGCGACGCGGCGACGCGCAACCATGCGGAAACGGATGTATCCGATAACGGTGATTATCAGCCAGGCAACCTGTGAGATGAAGGAGCCGAGGTTGAAATTCCAGGCAAGCGAATAGATCAGCGCGACCCCGCCCAAAACATTCAGCAACGGAATGACCGGATCATCGACGGAAAAAATACGCAATTGAATCAGCGCATAGCCCAGAAGGTAAAAGAACGCGCCCACCAAGCCGATCACATCCGGCAAACCCATTTTCGATCTCCAGGATCATCAAAATCTGAAAAAGCGGGGATTGCTTTCCTGAACGAAAAGCACCCCTGCCATCACTGTTGAACGCTCCTTTATTCCTGTTCGCGCAAATGCCAAGACACACATTTCGCATGGGGGTATGCACAAAAGTCATACCCAGAAATTCGACATCAACCCTTGAAAATAAGGGGTCCGGTGAGCTACCCCACCCGCAAAAGCCAATAAGCTATGACTTAAACACAGGGGTACAGAATGCCTGAGCAAAAAAGCCAGTTTCAATTGACACGCCGCTCTTTCATGTCGGGCGCAGCGGGCTTTGGCCTTGTTGCGGCAAGTGGCATGAGTGGCCTTATCAATTCTGCAATGGCCGCAGAAGGTGATGGCACACCAAAGAAAGGCGGAGTGCTCAAGCTCGGCATTGGAGGCGGCTCTACCACAGACAATTTCGATCCGCGCCTGCTGAAGGATTGGGTTCCGGTCAATCAGGCTTACATGCTGATGAACGGCCTTGTCGAAATCGACGCCAACAACAAGGCTGTGCCTGAGCTGTTTGAAAGCTGGGAACCGTCTGCCGACGCCAAGGAATGGACCTTCAAGGTTCGTCAGGGCGTGACCTTCCACAATGGCAAGACGCTCGACGCTGACGATATCATCTATTCGATCAACCTGCATCGCGGCGAAACCACATCCGGTGCTCGTTCGCTCGCTTCGGAATTTACCGATGTCGTCAAGGTTGATGCCGCTACAGTCAAGATTGCGCTGACGAGCGGCAACGCTGATCTGCCTTACATCCTGTCCGATTATCACTTCCTCGTGGTTCCCAAGGACTGGACCGATTTCAACAAGCCGGTCGGCACCGGTCCTTTTGTCTTCGAGCGTTTCCAGCCGGGCGTGCGTTCGCGTTTCACGCGTAATGAAAGCTACTGGAAGCCCAATACGGCCTGGGTCGATGCAGTTGAAGTCATCGTCATCAATGATGTGTCGGCCCGTACCAACGCCATGATGTCCGGTCAGGTTCACGCTATCAACCAGCTTGATTTCAAGACGGTCGATCTGCTCAAGCGCAATCCGAACCTCAACATTGTCCAGTCGTCTGGCGGCCAGCATTTCTCCTTCCTGATGGACTGCACGCAGGCGCCGTTCACCGACAACAATGTTCGCCTTGCCGTCAAGCACGCCATCGACCGGGAGCAACTGCTCAAGACAGCCTTGCGCGGCTACGGACGCTTGGGTAACGACAATCCGATCCCGAGCACCGACCCGTTCTTCGACGCTGCACTGCCGCAGCGTGCCTATGATCCGGAAAAGGCAAAGTTCTATCTGAAGCAGGCTGGCATGGATTCACTGAAAATCCAGCTTTCGGCTTCTGACGCAGCCTTCACTGGCGCCGTCGATGCAGCCGCGATCTTCCGCACTGCTGCAGCCAAGTCAGGGATAGAGATCGATATCAAGCGTGAGCCGGCCGACGGATATTGGGACAATGTCTGGATGAAGGCACCGTTCTGCATGTCTTATCGTGGTGGTCGCCCGACTGCTGATCAGGCCCTGTCGGTCGCTTATGCATCCAACGCTTCGCAAAACGATACACATTGGAAGAGCGCTGACTTTGACGCCAAATTGCTCGAAGCCCGTGCAATGCTCGATCAGGCCAAGCGCAAGGAAATCTATGCCGAGCTGCAGGCCATGATCAGCAATGATGGCGGCGCGCTTATCCCAATGTTCGGCGACTATCTCGACGCCACCTCCAAGAAGCTCAAGGGCGTCACCACGCATCCGATGTTCAATCTGATGGGTGCGCGCCTTGCCGAAAAAGTCTGGCTGGAAGCATAATGTTCGTTCTAATTCTCAAGCGTGTGGGGCTCGGGCTCCTCACGCTGTTCCTCGTGTCGGCGTTGATTTTCGCCGGCACGCAGATCCTGCCGGGTGATGTGGCGTCCGCCATTCTCGGTCAGAATGCCACGCCGGAAGCGCTTGCCACGCTGCGCGAAAGCCTCGGTCTCAATCAACCGGTCCTCGCACGCTATTTCGCGTGGCTTGCAGGTTTCGTGACCGGTGATCTTGGCACCTCGCTTGCCAATCAGCAGCCGGTTGCAGAACTGCTTTGGCCACGTTTCTGGAATACGATGGCACTGGCAGCCTTTGCCGCGGTCGTCAGCGTTCCAATCGCCATCCTTCTCGGCCTTGTCACCGCGGTCAAACGCGGCGGTATTTTCGACCGTGTTATCAACATTGTGGCGCTGGCTTTCGTTTCTCTGCCCGAATATTTCCTCGGCCTGTTGCTGATCCTGTTCCTGTCGATCCGCTTCAACCTGCTGCCAAGCCTCGCCGACACCTATGAAGGCATGACCTTCCTCGAATGGATTCAGGCCACGGCCCTGCCCGCACTGACGCTGGTTCTCGTGACGGTCGCGCAGATGATGCGCATGACCCGCACGGCCGTTTTGTCGGTGATGGATCAGGCCTATGTCGAAACGGCATATCTCAAAGGACTTCGCACCAAGCGCGTTGTGACCAAGCACGCGTTGCCCAATGCGGCGGCGCCTATCGTCAATGTGGTGGCGTTCAACATCGCATACCTCATCACCGGTGTGGTGCTTGTCGAAGCTGTTTTCAACTATAACGGCCTTGGCCGCTTCATGGTTGACGCCGTTTCCAAGCGTGACCTTCCGCTCGTGCAGGCTGCGGCCCTCGTCTTTGGCGCGGCCTATGTCATTCTCAATATCATCGCCGATGTCGCTGCCATCGCGCTCAATCCGCGTCTGAGGCACCCCCGATGAAAAAGTCTATTCCCCTGACGGCGTGGGTCGGTCTTGCGATCGTCACGCTCTGCCTCCTGATGTTTCTGTTCGGCCCGCTAATCGCGCCTTATGGTCAGGAAGAAATCGTTGGTGCACCGTTTGATCCGCCATCGGCACAGTTCTGGTTCGGTCTCGATCAGAATGGTCGCGACATGCTCTCGCGCTTGCTCTTCGGTGCGCAGATGTCGATCGGCGTCTCGCTCGCAGCGTCGCTCCTGTCGTTCAGCGTTGGAGTACCGCTCGGCTTCCTTGCAGCCATCTTCGGCGGCTGGGTCGATACGATCCTTTCGCGCATCGTCGATACCGTCATGTGCATTCCCGTGCTCATTTCGGCGCTCGTCATCCTGCAGGCGCTCGGCTCGTCACTGCCGGTTCTGATCATCACCATCGCATTGCTTGATTCCACCCGCGTGTTCCGCTTAGCACGCATCGTGGCGCAGGGCGTCAATGTGCTGGAATATGCTGAAACCGCCCGTCTTCGTGGCGAAGGTCTCGGCTGGCTGATCTGGCGTGAAATCCTGCCGAATACGCTGCCGCCGCTGATTGCGGAATTCGGCCTGCGTTTTTGCTTCACCTTCCTTTTCGTGGCCGGTCTGTCGTTCCTTGGCCTTGGCATTCAGCCGCCATTCGCGGACTGGGGCGGCATGGTGAAGGACAACCAGCAGGCTATTCTCTACGGCCTCTACGCACCGCTTTTTCCGGCGGCTGCAATCGCCATCCTCACCGTTGGCGTCAACCTCGTCGTTGACTGGCTTTTGGCCGGACGCACGACCACGCAGGGAGCTGATCGATGAGCAAGGATATCGTTCTTTCAATCTCCGACCTCGTCGTCAAAGCACCCAATGACGCAACGCTTGTCGATCATGTCGATGTGACGCTGAAGCGTGGCGAAGTGCTTGGCCTTATTGGCGAGTCCGGCGCAGGCAAATCCACCATTGGCCTTGCCGCGATGGGCTATGGCCGTGGCGGCTGCAGGATCGCTGAAGGCACCGTTGTCGTTGACGATATTTCGCTGATGGATGGCACCCGCGAGACCCGTGAAAAGGCGCGCGGCGCACGCATCGCCTATGTGGCACAAAGTGCGGCGGCGTCGTTTAATCCGGCGCACCGCATTGGCGATCAGATCATGGAAGGCCCGCTCTATCATGGCCTGATGACCAAGGCAGAAGCCAAGGCATGGATGCTGGAACTGCTGCATACATTGCAGCTTCCGGATGCCGACACTTTTGGTGATCGCTATCCGCATCAGGTTTCCGGTGGTCAGTTGCAGCGTGCCATGGTCGCCATGGCCATGTCCTGCCGCCCGGATATTCTGGTGCTGGACGAGCCGACAACCGCGCTGGACGTCACGACCCAGATCGAAGTGCTGGCACTCCTGCGCAGCCTGATCCAGCGTTACAACACTGCCGCTCTTTACATCACGCATGACCTTGCAGTCGTGGCCCAAATTGCCGACCGCATCATGGTTCTGCGTCACGGCAAAATGGTCGAGCTTGGTTCTGCAGAAGAAATTCTCGAAGCGCCAAAGCAGGACTATACCCAGCGTCTGGTGTCTGAGCGTGAATCGAGCATTTCGGGCGAACAGGCCGAACACAAGACCGGCGAAATCCTGCTCGAAGTGAAAAACGCAACCGCCTATTACGGCAAGAAGCTCGTCCTGACCGATGTGGGTTGCTACATCCGTCGCAGCGAAACGCTTGCGGTCGTGGGTGAATCCGGTTCCGGAAAATCAACGCTTGCGCGCATTATTGCAGGCCTGCCGCCACACTCAAGCGGTATCATCACGCTTGCCGGGCAGCGGCTGGAAGCGAACTACAAAAAGCGCTCGCGCGAAGAACTGCGCCGCATTCAGCTGGTTTACCAGCTTCCGGACGTGGCATTGAACCCACGCCAGACCGTTGGTGAGATCATCGGTCGTCCGATGAAGTTCTATTTCGGCATGAATGAGGACCAGCGCGAGATCGAGGTCCAGCGTCTGCTTGAACTGATCGGCCTGCCTGCCGACTTTGCGAACCGCCTTCCGGGCGCACTTTCAGGCGGACAGAAACAACGCGTGTGTATCGCCCGCGCGCTGGCAGCAAAGCCTGATCTTATCATCTGCGATGAAGTCACCTCGGCGCTTGACCCGCTCGTGGCTGAGGAAATTCTCAGACTTCTGCGCAAGTTGCAGGACGAATTGCACGTGTCATATCTCTTCATCACCCACGACCTTGGCGTCGTCCGTCGGCTCGCCGACCGCACCATGGTGATGCAGAAGGGCAAGGTGGTCGAAACCGGCACCACGAAGGCAATCTTCGAACCGCCTTACGAGCCCTATACGGAGCAGCTCATCACATCCGTTCCGGAGCTGCGCCGCGACTGGCTGGACGACATACTCAAGGCTCGCGCCGCCAGCTAAACTACCGATGCGGCGCTAATGCCGCACCGGCTCCTCTTTATTGAAATTGGAACCGATCATGACCGTCAATATCACCGAGCACCTGTGGATCACTCTGAAAGATGGCACCCGTCTTGGCGCGCGCCTGTGGCTGCCTGAAGGCGCTGAGGCAAATCCCGTTCCTGCCGTGCTCGAATATATTCCATACCGCAAGCGTGATGGCACCCGTGGCCGCGATGAGCCAATGCATGGCTATTTCGCACAGAACGGCTATGCCGCGATCCGTGTCGACATGCGTGGTACGGGCGAATCCGATGGACATATGGCTGACGAATACATCCAGCAGGAACAGGATGACGCGCTGGAAGTCATCGCCTGGATCGCTGAGCAACCATGGTGCAGCGGCAATGTCGGCATGATGGGCAAGAGCTGGGGGGGCTTCAACGGCCTTCAGGTCGCAGCCTGCCGTCCACCAGCATTGAAGGCGATCATCACCGCCTATTCGACCGACGACCGTTTCCGCGACGACATCCACTACATGGGCGGCCTGCTGCTCAATGATAATCTCTGGTGGGGCACCATCATGCTCGCCTATCAGTCGCGTCCGCTCGATCCGGCGATTGTGGGTGCCGGTTGGCGCGATGCATGGATTGAACGTCTGGAACGCCTGCCATTCTTCCCGGCGCTCTGGCTTGAACACCAGCATTACGATGAATACTGGAAGCATGGCTCGGTCTGCGAAGACTGGTCAGCAATCCAGTGCCCGGTTCTCGCCATTGGCGCATGGGCCGACAGTTACACCAATGCTGTTCCGCGCCTGCTCGAAAACCTGCAGGTTCCTGCGCGCGGCATTATCGGCCCTTGGGGTCACGTCTATCCGCAGGACGGCCTGCCGGGTCCGGCAATCGGCTTCCTGCAGGAAGCAGTGCGCTGGTGGGACCAGTGGCTCAAGGGCAAAGACACCGGCATCATGGACGAGCCGAAGCTGCGCGCCTATGTCTGCGACACCATCGAGCCGACTGGCTCCCGCTACTTCACCAATGGACGCTGGGTTGGCGAACAGAACTGGCCGTCGACGGAAATCACGCCTAAGTCCTTCGCGCTTGGTGCAGATTTCACGCTGGGCAAGGCCGATGCCGCCAAGGCTGTGCTTTCGATTTCCTCGCCAAACAGCCACGGTAAGGCTGGCGGCGAATGGATGGCAACGGGTTGCCCCGGCGAACACCCGACCGATCAGCGTCTTGACGATGGCGGCTCGCTCAACTTCGACACACCCGTCCTGACCGAAGATCTTGAAATTCTGGGTGCGCCGGTTGCTCGCCTGACATTTACCGTTGATCAACCGGTTGCACAGGTTTCGCTGCGCCTGAGCGACGTTCTGCCGGATGGCCGCATCACTCGCGTCAGCTATCAGGTCTTCAACCTCAACCACATCAACGGCCATGACAAGCCGGAAATGCTGGTGCCGGGCAAGACCTATGAAATCGCGATCAAGCTCAACGATAGTGGCTATAGCTTCAAGAAGGGCCATCGCATCCGTCTTTCGGTTGCAACGGGTTACTGGCCGATGGTCTGGCCATCGCCAAAGCGCGTGATGCTGACGCTCGACACCGCCACATCGGTTCTCGATCTGCCCGTGCGCCTGCCGTCTGCTGACGATGCGAAGGTTTGCTTCCAGAAGCCAGCGCATGGCCCGGCAACACCGATGACCCAGCTTGATCCGGGCAGCGTACGCCGCTGGACCGAACAGGATCACGTCACCGGCGAAACGCTCTATGTGACGGAAGGCATCGGCGGTCTGTTCGGCGAAGGTATCTTGCGCTTTGACGATCTCGACACACAGTTGAGCCACAGTCTCAAGCGCGAGCTGCGCGTCAATGACAATGACCCGCTGTCGGCATCCTATGTGCTGACACAGGCCTATCAGATGGGTCGTGAAGGCTGGATGATCGACATCAAAAGCATCACGAAGATGCATTCAGATGCTGAGAGTTTCTACATTTCCGGCGTACTGACGGCGAAGGAAAATGGCGAGACGGTCAAAATCCGCGAATGGAACCAGACTATTCCGCGCGACCATCTTTAAATGGTCACCACCAGCGTCAGTCCACTTTATTGGATTGACGCTGGTGATGAAACATATGCCGGACGGCACAATGCCAGTTCAATTCAGCTGAACAAAACGTCGTCGGACGTCAACTCGCTCAGCAAGACACCTTCAATTACAATCCCATTCGTTGCGCCATCGATGCTGACGAAAACACCGTCTGGTGTATCAACTGACGCCGCGACGAAGCTGGCGAAATCAGTTATGACCTCAGTATCCCGGAACAAAAGCACATCGCCACCTTGGACATCAAAGTCGGTGACGTGATCAATATCGTTGGATTGCAGTGATGCATTGTCCCAAATGAATGTATCGGCTTCAGTTCCACCGCTGAGAGTGTCTGCACCGGTTCCGCCCAATAACCGGTCAGAGCTTGCGCCACCGTACAGTTTATCATCGCCCTCGCCACCGAGAAGGCTGTCCAGCCCAAACGCTCCATGGATCACGTCGTTGCCCCCGCGACCATTATAGGTATCGTTCCCACTCAAACCTTCACGATAACTCTCGATGCTGACGATGCGGTCATCGCCGTTTCCGCCGAATACCTGAGCACCCTGATAGGCGGAGATGACACTGATGTTGAACACCTCGGTCGAGGTATAGTCGGCGGCGTCGAACTTGAAACCGGCTGCCACATCGTCGAAAGTGACGGCCAATGTATCAATACCGTCGCCTCCATCAATGGTGCCAAGTCCTCCATCCGAATAGATCGAAAACGTGTCGTTTCCGGCACCGCCGTGCATTTCAAACCAATAGCCACTATAGCCACTGTCTATTGATCCTGCGGTGAAGTAGTCGTTTCCGTCGCCTCCAAACAAGATATCGCCGTCCGTGTCCGTGTTCTGTAAATAGTCGTCGCCTGCTCCACCCAATAATATGTCGGTTCCAGCTCCGCCGTAGAGACGGTCATTGCCATCTCCTCCATTCAGCGTGTCGTTACCTTCGTCGCCCATCAGGGTATCGTTTCCCCTGCCGCCGCTGAGCTTATCGTTGCCATCATTACCGGACAGCGTGTCATTGCCATTACCGCCGTCGATCACATCATCACCGCTGCCGCCCTTGATCTGGTCGTCACCATCCCCGCCCAGTAGATTGTCGTGGCCCGCTCCACCGGTTATCTGGTCGTTGCCAGTACCGCCTCGCACATAATCATTGCCCGCGCCTGCATGTATGTTGGCAAACTGGAAGCCCGTAGCATCTATAGTATCATTGCCCGCGCCGGTCTTGAGGTTGAGGCGTTCCAGATCGGTGAAGTAGAGGTGATCAAAGCTTGAGCTGCCATCTCCCCAATAGGCATGTCCCTGCATTGCGTTAAACGCAACTGAGTCTGAACGATTGGATAAATCGGTAACGAGCGTATCAACCCCTTCACCACCTCTTGCCGCACCGCCCGAAAAATTGAATATGAGGCGGTCGTTGCCGCTGGCGCCGTTTAATTCATCGAACTCCGGCACATTGCGCCATGTTGTTGTCAGGACGTCATCGCCCGCACCGCCGTCGATGATATCGCTACCAAGACCTCCGTCGACGATGTCATTTCCCGCAAGGGCCCAGATGCGGTCATTCTCTTCCGTGCCAACTATAGTATCGGCATCATTGGTTCCAACGATCTTCGGCATCGCATGTCCTCCTACTGAATATAGCAGAAGTATGGGCGAATATTTTATCATAGTTAAATAAGATAATATTACATTCAAAACTATTTTGATTATCAAAGTAATTTAATGATAGATATTATGGTATATGGAAGATAATTGTAAATTATAAATCGACTTGGTTGTGAGCCGATATTCTCATCGAAGCGAAGTGCGATTTGGAACGGAAGCTTCGATTATTTTCATCCAGATGGATGCTTCCTCGACCGTAACTGACCGGTGTATGGACGGTACGATTAGGCTTCGTACTCAGTCCCTATTGCAATAGCAGTGCGCGCTTGCTTAATTGAAAAAATGGCGTTTACCCTGCGGCAGTTACAATACTTCATCGCTGTGGCCGAACAGGGGTCTGTGACCCGTGCGGCGCAGAAACTATCCATTTCCCAATCGTCCGTTACAGAAGCCGTCAAAGAACTTGAGACGGACCTGAATGTAGAGCTTTTCGAACGGCACCCTCGCGGCCTTACCGTTACACATAACGGTCATCAGTTTTTGCGCCACGCAACGAAAATTCTGGCAGACGTATCGGATGCCCGCCGCTCCTTCACGGACAATCGCATTCAGGAAAAAGGTAAACTCAATCTCGGCGTCACCTCGCTCGTCGCGGGTTATGTGCTGTCGGACCTGCTTGCCCGCTATCGCCGGGCTTTTCCCGGCGTTGAAATCAGCGCCATTGAGGATAATGGTTCCTATCTTGAACATCTCCTGGTCGGTGGTGAACTGGATGTGGCAGTGATGGTTATCTCCAATCTCCGGGACCGTATGGCACTTCACGCGGAAATTCTCGAAACCTCGCCCTATCGGCTGTGGCTGCCTCTGGGCCATCCGCTGGTCCCGACGGACAGCATTTCGGTAAGCGATATCGCGAAGGAACCTCTGATCATGCTGACGGTTGATGAAATCGAGGAAAATACCGGCAAGCTTCTGGCCGCCCTCGGCGCCCGTCCGCATGTGGCTTTTCGCACGCGTTCAGTGGAAGCCGTGCGCAGTTTGGTAGCCACCGGTGCAGGCATCGCGCTCCTTCCCGATCTCGTCTATCGCCCATGGTCGCTGGAAGGTGATCGGATCGAAAGCCGCGATGTCTCTGGGTCACTGCCTGTCGTGCAGGTCGGCATGGCCTGGCGCAAGGGATCGAGCCTGCCCCAATCCGCGCGTGACTTTATTGGCATTGCCGAAGCGGCCCGTTCCGGCAGACTGCGTTAGTCTTCGATATCGGGAAAACCGATATCAGCTTTTCGATAAATGAATTTGCGAAAGGCAAGGTTTCAGCACACGATCCGTTCCGGGAACAAAATCACTGAATGTGAAAAAACGGGAGTGGTCGATGAAAAAGATTCTGCAATCCTGTACCGCTTTGATGGCTGTCGCAAGCTTTGCGACGCAGGCCATCGCCGCCGAACCGCTGAAAGCGATCGGCGAAGGTGAAGGCGCGCTGAGCATCGTGGCCTGGGCGGGCTATATTGAACGCGGCGAGACCGACAAGAACTACGACTGGGTTACGGATTTCGAGAAGGAAACCGGCTGCAAGGTCAGCGTGAAGACCGCCGCCACTTCCGATGAAATGGTCGCGCTGATGAATGAAGGCGGCTTCGATCTGGTCACCGCTTCCGGTGACGCCTCTCTCCGCCTCGTGGCTGGAAAGCGTGTTCAGCCGATCAATACTGACCTTATCCCAAGCTGGAAGACCGTAGACGAACGGCTGCAAAATGCGCCGTGGTTCACCGTCAAGGACGTGCATTACGGTGTGCCCTATCTCTGGGGGCCGAATGTGCTGATGTACAACACCGACGTCTTCAAGGACGAAGCGCCGAAGAGCTGGAACGTGGTGTTCGAAGAACAGAACCTGCCGGATGGCAAGTCCAACAAGGGCCGCGTGCAGGCCTATGACGGCCCAATCTATATTGCGGACGCCGCCCTCTATCTCATGAAGCACAAGCCGGAACTTGGTATCAAGAATCCGTACGAACTCAATGAAGACCAGTATAAGGCAGCACTTGATCTCTTGCGTGGACAGCGCAAGCTCGTCAGCCGTTATTGGCATGACGCCATGATCCAGATTGACGATTTCAAGAATGAAGGTGTCGTGGCTTCCGGCTCATGGCCGTTCCAGGTCAATCTTCTGAAATCGGAAAACGCAAAGATTGGCTCGACTTTCCCGGAGGAAGGTGCGACCGGCTGGGCCGACACCACCATGCTGCATGTGGATAGCGAGCACCCCAATTGTGCCTATAAGTGGTTCGAGCATTCGCTAAAACCGAAAGTTCAGGGCGATGCCGCAGCCTGGTTCGGTGCGGTACCGTCGGTTCCGGCAGCCTGCAAGGGTAATGCGCTCCTGACCGACGAAGGCTGCGCGACCAACGGCTTCGATAATTTCGCCAAGATCAGCTTCTGGCGCACGCCGACAGCCAAATGCGAAAGCCAGGGCGAATGCGTGCCCTATCATCGCTGGGTATCGGATTATATCGGCGTCATTGGCGGTCGCTGACATCGACTATCATAAGCTCGAAGATCGCCCTTCCTTCTGTTGAAGGAAGGGAACGGAAAGACGTGCCCGCCCGCCAACAGAGGCTGGCGCTCCATGATGGATAGAACCATGACAGCAGCAGTTCGTTTCGAAAATGTGAGCCGTTACTTCGGCGAAGTCCGTGCCGTCGATCATGTCAATTTGACCATCGCGTCCGGTGAATTCTTTGCCATGCTGGGCCCTTCCGGTTCTGGCAAGACAACCTGTCTGCGGCTGATTGCAGGCTTCGAGCAGCCGACTGACGGCAAGATTGAGATCTTCGGCGAAAGTGCTGGCGGCGTTCCGCCCTATCGACGGAACGTCAACACGGTTTTTCAGGATTACGCGCTGTTTCCGCATCTCAGCATTCTGGACAATGTGGCCTATGGGCTGATGGTACGGGGCGCCGGAAAGACCGAACGACACCGTGCCGCCGAGGACATGCTGGAACTGGTCAAGCTGCCCGGTTATGGCGCACGCAAGCCGAGCCAGCTTTCCGGCGGACAGCGACAGCGCGTCGCGCTGGCTCGCGCCCTCGTCAATAAGCCCAAAGTGCTGCTTCTCGATGAGCCGCTCGGTGCTCTCGACCTCAAACTGCGCGAGCAGATGCAGGAAGAGCTGAAGAACCTGCAAAAGGCGCTCGGTATCACCTTTGTCTTCGTGACCCATGATCAGGGCGAAGCGCTGTCCATGGCGGACCGTATCGCTGTCTTCAACAATGGTCGTATCGTTCAGGCCGGAACGCCACAGGAAATATATAACCGCCCGCAAACCCGGTTTGTTGCCGACTTTGTCGGCTCCTCCAATGTGGTCGCGCCGGAGGTTATGGCTGCATTCGGCGGCGAACGACGTTGGGCAAGCCTCCGCCCGGAATCCATTCGCCTTGCAGACAAGAGTGATAAGGTCGGGGTCGCGGCGCGGATCGAAACCGCCAGCTTCCTTGGGTCCGCTACACGTCTCGGTGTTGAAGCTGAAGGCGCCAGACTGCATGTCATGCTGCCTGCTGGTGCAACCGTTCCCGAGACCGGATCGGATATCCGTATTGTCTGGAATCCGGGTGACGTTCATTATATGGATCAAGCAGCATGACCGGCGTGCAGGCTTCCACACTCGCGAACTCCGGGACCAATCCGGCGGCTTCCATCTTGCCGCAGCGCGGCGGAATGCTCGGTCGCCTCTCTGACCTGTTCTGGCGTCGTCCGGGATTGCTGCTGTTTCTCATGATTACGCCGCCGCTTTTGTGGCTGGGCATCATCTATATCGGCTCGCTGATCGCACTTCTGTTGCAGAGCTTCTTCTCGGTCGATGATTTCTCCGGTCTGATCGACTATAATTTCACGCTTGCCACCTATGCGCAGCTCTTCAACTCGGCCAATCTCGACATCATCATACGCACCGTCTCGATGGCTGCGCTGGTCACGGTCGCATCGGCCTTCATCGCCTTTCCCATCGCCTATTATGCCGCCCGCTACGCACGTGGGCGCTGGAAAGCACTGTTCTATCTCGGCATCATGCTGCCGCTCTGGTCGAGCTATCTGGTCAAGGTCTATGCGTGGAAACTGATCCTCGCCAAGGAAGGCATCCTGACCTGGATATTTGCAAAACTGCACCTGTCCTGGCTGCTTGACGGCATCCTGTCCTTACCCGTCATCGGCGGCAATTCGCTGTCGGTCAGCTATCTCGGCACGTTCATCGTCTTCGTCTATATCTGGCTGCCCTATATGATCCTGCCGACGCAGGCAGCACTTGAGCGTGTGCCCGGCAATCTGGTCGAGGCGTCGTCCGATCTCGGCGCAACGCCGGCGCAGACTTTCCGAACCGTGCTTATGCCGCTTGCCATGCCGGGCATCATTGCGGGATCGATCTTCACTTTTTCGCTGACACTTGGCGATTACATCATTCCGCAGATCATCGGCTCGTCGCGCCTGTTCATCGGGCAGGCCGTCTATACCCAGCAGGGAACGGCAGGCAATGTGCCGCTGGCGGCTGCCTTCTCCGTCGTGCCGATCGTCATCATGGCCATTTATTTGTGGATCGCCAAGAAACAGGGGGCTTTCGATGCGCTCTGATCGTAACAACCGCGCTTCCTTCGGATTGAAGCTTGCTGCCGGACTGGGTCTCGCCTTCCTGCATCTGCCGATCCTGCTCATCTTCGTCTATGCCTTCACGACGGAAGAGAAGAGCTATCAATGGCCGCCGCCGGGCTTCACGCTGCAATGGTTCGAAGTCACCTGGAATCGCGCCGATGTTTGGTCGTCGCTGGCGCTCTCCGTGCAGGTGGCGACGATTGCGACCCTGATTGCGCTCGTGCTTGGAACGTTGTGCGCCGCCGCTGTCAGCCGAACGCATTTCTTCGGACGCGAAAGCATTTCGCTGCTGGTCATCCTGCCCATAGCTTTGCCCGGCGTTGTAACCGGCATCGCCTTGCGCTCGGCCTTCTCGCTGTTCGACATTCCGTTTTCGATGTGGACCATCGTGCTCGGTCACGCGACCTTCTGCGTGGTGGTCGTCTATAACAACGCGGTTGCACGTTTCCGGCGCACCTCCGGTTCGCTGATCGAGGCCTCGATGGATCTTGGCGCCAACGGGTTCCAGACGTTCCGCTATGTCATCCTGCCGAATATCGGAACGGCCCTGCTCGCAGGCGGCATGCTCGCCTTCGCACTGTCCTTCGATGAGGTGATCGTCACCACATTTACTGGCGGCCAGCAGATGACCCTGCCGATCTGGATGCTTCAGGAACTGATCCGTCCGCGCCAGCGCCCCGTCACCAATGTGGTGGCCATGGTAGTGGTTCTGGTGACCTTCCTGCCCATCCTCGCAGCCTACTATCTCACCCGCGATGGCGATCAGGTCGCCGGTCACGGGAAATGACACAAGGGAGAACGACATGAACACCGAAATGCTGATTGGCTCGCGCTTTGAAGCGGGTACGGAGACGGAAGAAAACGTCCTCAATCCCAAGACCGGAGAGACCGTTCTCAAGCTGCCCGAGGCATCGCTAGGACAGGTCGACGCTGCAGTCGCCGCCGCCGACAAGGCATTCAAGACCTGGTCACGCACCACACCCGCCGAACGTTCCAATTATCTCCTCAAAATCGCCGATGCAATTGAGCGGGACGCTGAAGGGTTCGCCACGCTGGAAGCGCTCAATTGCGGCAAGCCGATCAATGCTGTCATCAATGACGAGATTCCGGCCATCGTGGATTGTTATCGCTTCTTTGCGGGTGCAGTGCGTAATCTTCATGGACCGCTTGCCGCCGAATATATCCCGAACCACACATCGATGATCCGTCGTGATCCGGTTGGCATTGTCGGCTCCATCGCTCCTTGGAATTATCCTTTGATGATGATGGCATGGAAACTGGCGCCAGCCATTGCAGGCGGTAATACGGTGGTTTTCAAACCGTCCGAACAGACGCCTCTGACCGCGCTGAAAATGGCCAGGCTGCTGGCGGATATTCTGCCCGAGGGCGTTGTCAATGTCGTTCTGGGGCGAGGTGAAACCGTCGGCAACGCGCTGATCAACCATCCGCGGATCGACATGGTGTCGATCACCGGTGATGTCGCCACCGGCAAGAAGGTCTTGCAGGCCGCGGCCAAAACCGTGAAGCGCACTCATCTGGAGCTTGGCGGCAAAGCGCCGGTCATCGTCTTCGACGATGCGGACATAGAAGCGGTCGTCAACGGTATCCGCACCTTCGGCTATTACAATGCCGGACAGGACTGCACCGCTGCCTGCCGCATCTATGCCGATGCACGCATCTACGACCGTTTCGTCGCTGACCTGTCGTCGGCCGTTTCCAGTATTCGCTATAATCTCGACGACGACAGCCAGAACGAGATCGGACCGCTCATTTCCCGCCGACAGCGCGACCGTGTCGGAAGTTTCGTCGCCCGCGCTCGCGAGCACAAGCATATCGAGGTGACCGCAGGTGGTAATACGTCCGGTGCCAATGGCTTTTTCTTCGAACCGACCGTCATCGCCGGAGCATTGCAGGAAGATGAAATCGTGCGCCGGGAAGTCTTCGGTCCGGTTGTATCGGTCACACGCTTCAGCGAAGTCGATGAAGCCGTGCGATGGGCCAACGACAGTGATTACGGCCTTGCCTCGTCGGTCTGGACCAAGGATGTCAGCAAGGGCATGCAGGCCGCAGCCCGCCTGCAATATGGCTGCACATGGATCAACACCCATTTCATGCTGACAAACGAGATGCCGCATGGCGGCCTGAAACAGTCGGGCTACGGCAAGGACATGTCGATTTACGCGCTGGAAGATTACACCGCCGTGCGTCATGTCATGATAGCTCACTAGGGGAAATGCCGAGAAGTGAAAGGCATTTCCCCTAGTGAACAAGATCTGCGCCAAAACAAACAGTTAGAACGCCGATCTGATTCAATCAGATCGGCGTTCTATTACGCACCACAGATGTATTGTTCCGTCGCTGTTCGCATGTCGCTTTGAAGCTCTTCAAACAAGGCTGACATAAAGTATGGCAGTGCCTATGATTATTCATCAATATTGTTGAACGATATCTTCCATGTTAGAACTTGTCCGTCATGGAATGCGCGGTGGCGTATCGTGGCGATCCAAACGCAAGAGAACGACAGAGCGCTTCATGAAGACAAACTCGATCACGCCGCGGCCTGCCGATGCCGCTGCTCGCATGGCCGTCAAACCAGTGATCTGTTATCCGGTCGATACGCTGCCACGACCTGATCTCGATGCCTATCGCGCCCTTCGCGACAAACTTGTTCTTGTCGAGCGCATCACCGTGCAGCCGAGGGATGCAGAGTGCTGGTCCGTTCTGGCCGGGCATTTCTGCCGTATCGTATGCAGCGAGGGACCGCAGGTCGGTGATCTCAACCTGTTCAATGCGGACGACCTCAACGAGAAATTCTATAGCGGCAAGACGCGCGCGCTCAACGGAACCCATGTGGGGCTGGGAGACCAGCTGTTCTCCAGTTTTCCTTACTTGCGTCCGATGGCCACCATCACTCACGACAGTCTGGACTGGTATGGTTTCGACGAATTTGGCGGCGCGGTGCATGACGTGATCGGCACGCGCTGCGATCCTTATACCAATAATCTTCTGAGTCATGGCGGGCAGTACCATCACTGCTGCCATTCCAACCTCACGCGCGCTTTTGCGAAGCAGACGGGCAAGCCGCTGCACGAGGCCGAAACCTATATTCACGACGTGCTCAACGTGTTCATGTGCACGGGCTTCACCCGGGATACTGGGCAATATTTCATGAAGGCAAGCCCTGTTCGACCGGGCGACTATCTGGAATTCTTTGCCGAGATCAATCTTCTTGGCTGTCTGTCGGCCTGTCCCGGGGGTGACTGTTCGGCAGAACATTCTTCCGATACTGCCGCCTGCCATCCGATGGTGGTAGAGATTTACAAGCCAGAACGTCTGCCGGAAGGCTGGGCGCCGCCTGCTCTCAACGGATATGATCGCACACACGGTTTCTGAACCAACAGCAGATCAACAAAAACGCCGCGATCAATCGCGGCGTTTTCTTTCAATTGCCGAAACTCTATACTTCAGTCGGCGGGAGCGTAGCTGCCATCTTCGCGGTGCACTTCATTGCCAGCCAGCGGTGGCGTGAAAACACAGACCAGCACAAGGTCGCCCTTGGTCGCGCGCAGGATATGCGGGTCGTTTTCGTTCAGCGCATAGATGGTGCCGGGGCGGATCGGAAACACTTCGCCGCTCAACTTGTGTTCGACTTCGCCTTCACCGGAAAAGCAATAATTGGTTTCGAAGTGGTTCTTGTAGTGCAGGTGCAGTTCAGCGCCTTCCTTGACGCGGGTTTCGTGGACCGAATGGCCCATGCCGTCGTCACGCACGATCATGCGGCGGCTTTCCCAACCGGGTCCGGAAGCATCGCGTGCGGTGCCGGCGATTTCATCGGATGTCACGACAATCATAGTATTCTCCTCATTTCAGTGTCAAAAAAGGCTGTTAAAACTTGGCGGCCAGCGGCTCGAGTACTTCTGCGATGGCCAGTAGCGTCTCGTCCTCGCCGCGCAGTCCGGTCAGCATGAGACCGGCAGGGTGCTTCCCGATTGGTAGCGAGATGCTGGGCAGATCAAGACGATTGGCGAATTCTGTCAGCGAGAATGCACGCCGGTTGAGCGCCAGATAGGTTTCCTCGTCTGCAAGCGTGGCCAAGGCGGGCGGCAGCATGGGAACGGTCGGCAGAATGAAACCGTCAAAACCCTCGATTTCCGCGTCGAACTGCTCACGGCAGGCAGCAAGGGCGTTCAATGCATTCACATAGAGATAGGCGGGATTTTCCCGACCTTTTTGAATGCGCGTTCCGACCAAGGGATCATAACTATCGAAATCGACGGCGAGCCGCTCGCGATGAAGCGCGTAAGCCTCGGCACCGATCATCCCGCCATCGACGGCAATCCTGGCACTCTCGATCAAGCTTGGAAGTTCGATATCCTGGACGACAATTCCTGCTGCTTCCAGAGCGGACCGGCAAGCCCCGAAAAGATCTTCAACGGTATTGTCGAGAGCGGTTTCCGAAAGCAGGCGGGGAACTGCCAGTCTTATCTGCTTTGAGCGCCGCGGTTTCCTTGCCGGGATGCCGGTGGCAACATCATCGATCAGGCGACAATGGGCGACCGAAGTGCTGATGATCCCCGGCACGTCAAAGCTGGTCGACAACCAGTGCATTCCATCGGTTTCGTGGCGTCCGCGGCTTGGTTTGAAGCCCACGACGCCACAGAAAGCCGCTGGAATGCGCGCTGAACCGCTGGTATCGGAGCAGATGGCGAAATCGCTATATCCGCGCGCGACGGCCACCGCTGCACCAGAACTAGAGCCGCCAGCGATCGCCTCTCCGGCAGGGTCGAGCGGCGTGCGTGGCGTGCCGAAATGTGTGTTGACCCCGAGCGCGCCATAAGCAAATTCGGTCATGTTTGTCTGCGCGAGCAGTGTTGCGCCACCCATGCGAAGCCTGCGCACCAGAGCGGCGCTTGCACTTGCAGGAGCTGCCTCTTGTAATGCTTTCGAACCACAGCTGGTCACCCAGCCTTCAGTGTCGAAGCAGGCCTTGACCGTCATCGTCAGTCCTGCAAGCGGCGGGAGTTCACGATTGGTTTCACTGAGCGCTTGCCAATGGCCGAGCTCGGTGCGGGCCGCCTCGAACCGCCGGTTGAGAAAAACCTCTCGCGCATTCCAGTCACGCGCCGCATAGTCGGACAGCGCCAGGTCGAGCTTTTCAACCCGGTTGCAAGCCATGGCAGATCCCAATCCGGATTTGTCTTGCGGATCGTGTTTCATAAAGCATGTCCCGTTAGAGCATAATCCGACCGAAGTGAAACGAGGATCGATAAGATTATGCTTGAAATATAAGAGGTTAGAGCGCCGATCTGCTTCAATCGAAGCGAAACGCGCTCTATCGCAATCGGCTGCGATCAGTTCCGGACCAATGCCGTCAGCATTTTCTCTGAATCCGCGAGATAGTTCTCAAGCTGACCGGAGGCGGCTTCGCAGTCACCCGCTGCGATGAGGCGGCAGATTTCGGCTTCTCTTTTCAACCAAGGTTCATGGAAAGCCTGTTCGTTGCCGGTGACGAAAACCAGACGCAGCTGGGTCACGAGCAGGGAGAACATCTGATCGAAGATAGGACTACCATGCAGCGATACGATTTCCTGGTGAAAGAGAAGGCTCTGGCGGGCCACCGCCGTCCAGTCCGCGCGGGCGGTCGCTTCACTTTCATTGCGGATCACCTCGTTGAGCCTTTCCAGCCAGTCGGCGGGAACCGAGTTTCGCCCACGGAGTGCGCCGAGCTCGACGACCCGGCGCACCACGAAGATGTCGCGAATGTCCGTTTCCGTTAGCCGTTTCACGCGGACGCTCTTGTTCGGCTCCTGCGAGACCAGCCCCTGCTGACGCAGAAGCTGCATGGCTTCGCGCAGGGTGTTGCGCGATACATCGTAGACATTGATCAGTTCGGCCTCGATCAGGCTCGTGCCGCTCAACAGGCGGCCTTTGAGAATGTCGTCGCGTATGGCATTGGCGACGCGAATGAATGCGGGATCACGAAGGGTGGCAGGCTGGTTCATGTTTCAGACCGTCATATTCTTCAGGAAAGGTTTCAACTGCGGATAGATACCGGATTTGAGTTTATCCGGCGTATCGTCGCAGACGACCTTGCCCGCGTCCATAAAGAGAATTCTGTCGGAGACTTCGAAAGCGAAGTTCATTTCATGGGTTACGATGACCATCGTCACGCCTTCGCTTGCGAGCGAGCGGATAACGCCCAGCACTTCCTCGACGGTTTCCGGGTCGAGTGCCGAAGTGGGTTCATCGAACAGAATGATGCTTGGCGACATCATCAGGGCGCGAGCGATTGCAACGCGCTGCTGCTGACCGCCCGAAAGCTGGTGCGGATATTTTTCCGCATGGGCGGCCATGCCCACCTTGTTCAGATAATGAAAGGCTTGCCGCTCAAGGTCGGCTCGCGCACCGATCTTGTGGTACAGAGGCGCAAGGAGCATGTTTTCAAGCACAGTCTTGTGATTGAAAAGATTGAAGCTCTGGAACACCATGCCGACATCGCGGATCAGGGAAACGTCTTCCCGGAAAATATGCTTGCCCGATTGCGTCAATTCGGCCGAGATGAACGGCGAGCCGTGCAGTTTTACTTCACCGGCATCGAGACGTTCCAGTCCGTTGAGCAGGCGAATGAAGGTCGTCTTGCCCGAGCCCGAACGACCGATGATGGAGATGACCTCACCGGATTTCACCGTCAGGCTGACGCCCTTCAACACTTCATGCGAACCATAGGCCTTGCGAAGTTCAGTTGCTTCCAGGGCAATGGTGTCGGCTTGCTGGGATTTGCCTTGCGCGCGATCGACGGGAGCTTCAGTGCCGGACAGTTTTGCCGCAACCTCCTGTGGCGACAAGGTGCGTGCCTTCTGACCGCGCCGTATCACATCCGAGCGGCGTTCCAGCATTGAAAGACCGCGATCAAACAGCGTGACGATGAGGACGTAGAAGAAGGCGACGACGGTGAGCGTCTCGAGCACCAGAAAATTCTGCGTATAGAGCCGCTGGCCGACAAGCAGGATTTCGGCAAGCGAAATGACCGAAACCAGAGAAGTGAGCTTGACGATGGTGACGAGTTCATTCGACATTGCGGGTAATGAAACCCGGATTGCCTGTGGAACGACGATCAGGCGCTGGATACCGAGGAAGCTCAGACCCAGCGCACGCCCCGCCTCGATCTGGCCTTTATGAATGGCGAGCAAACCACCCCGATGGATTTCTGCCATATAAGCGGTTTCACTGATGACAAGCGCGATCAGGCCAGCCGCGAAAGCATTCGACAGGAGGGTGCGAAGGACCGGAAAGACCTGCGGCAGGCTGTAGATGAAAATCAGCAGTACCAGAAGCGGAAGGCTTCGGAAGAACCAGATATAGGCCCGTGCGGGACCGTTGATCACCGACCATGATGATTGCTTTGCCAGTGCCAGACCGAAGCCCGCAATCGCCGCCAGAAGCCAGCTCAGCAGGCTAAGCTTGATCACAACCCAGCTCGCCTCCCAGAAATCCCGGTCTGCAAGCAGACCGAGCGCGTAATGCCAATCGTAGTTCAAGCGAAGCCTCCCGTTTCGGCCATGCAGAGGGAAATGGGGCCAGTCCGCCCCGCTTCCGGTTTATTGAGCCGTGGAAACGACCGCTTTGATTTCATCGTCGGTGACAGGCTCCATGCCATAGGTTTTGACGAGCGCGTCATAGGAACCATCCTTTCGCATCTGGGCGAAAGCATCGTTCATGGCATTGAAAAGCTCTTTGTTCTGCGGGGTGGTGGCTACACCCACCATGATCGGATAGATGAGCGCACTGGATGTAACGGCATAATCGTCGGGGAACTTCTTCAGCAGTTCGGCAGCAACGACATTATCCATGAATTCCACGTCGACCGAGCCGCTGCGCAATGCCTGCGTGACCTGCGCATCCGTATCGAATTCGCGTGTCTCGATGGCGCCGAGATTGTTCTTGGCGCAATAATCTTCCGACAGTGCCTTCAGCTTCGGGAGCCAGGACGCTCCTTGCATCGACCCGATGATCTTGCCGCACAGCTCCTTTTCGTTCGCCGGGCGGAACTTGGCGTCCTTCAGCACGAGCAGGGACGAGCCAGCCTTGATGTACGGGATGAAATTGAGAATCTTCTGCCGCTCAGGCGTGACGTAAAGCGCCGATGCAATGACATCGAAATGGTTGGCGCGTGCACCAGTGATGAGGCTGGTGAAGCGCGTGTCCTTGAACTCTGCAGCAAGCCCAAGCTGCTTTGCCACCCCTTCCATCAGCTCGACATCGAAACCTGCCGGCTTGCCGTCCTTCATGTAGACGAAGGGAGGATAGGTCAGGTCAGATCCGACCGACAGTGTGTTTTCCTTGACGGTCTGAGGCGCGGCTGCGGCCTCATGCGGGGCCAACGCAACGACGGCAAATGTGGCAGCGAGCAAGGCTGATTTCAGTTCAGTCACGCGTTTTGAGATTGTTGGAGCAGGCATATCGTTCCCTTTTTTGTTCAATAATATTGTTGAACAATTAAGAGATGGGCCGTGCGATGTCAATATGTCTTCACGTGGGAGCGATGAAGACACGTATGCTCATCTCTTCCGATGCGATTAGGCGGTATCGGAGTTTCATTTCTCGGAACTGGTTTCCAAAACTGGTCTTTGCAAGTTTTGCAGACTTTTGAAGGGTAGCTTTTCGCCAGAGCGCTCCCAGTTAAAACGGAGTCGCTGAAACCGCCCTAAGTATTTGGTTCATTGCATTTGCCTCATGCAAAACCGCTCCGCACGTTTGCTGGAAATGCTTTAACTCTCGAAATCGCCAAAAATATCCTGGAGACGGGTCAAACTCTGCACTCTTTCATCCACCTGACTACCGAGCTGTATGATGATATGCGAAAGCATGAGATCCATGATGGCAGTCATCGTTGCCGCGCCGTCCCAAAGTGGACCGTGAGAACCGGGTACGATCAGCGCAATATCGGCCACCTCGCTTGCCCACGGGCAAAATTCATCGGTAAAAAGTATCACTTTTACGCCCATTCGGCGCGCTTCAATGGCTAGAGGGCGGGCTTTTGACGCGAAACGGCGGACATCGTGCAGAAACAGAACGCGGTTTTCCCTGGAGCCATCCAGGACTTCTGCATAGGTGCCGTTCAACCCGTCCATGAAGGACACTCCCGGACGCGAATAGGAGAGCTGTGACGCAAAATATTGCGCTATGCCGCGCACATTCTGATAGGCTGCAACATAGACCTCGCTTGCACCGATCAGTGCGTCGATGGTCTCCTGCCATTCAGGACGGGTAGTCAGTTCATAGACGGTGCCGAGATTTTCGATCTGCTGTTGCACCAGACCGGCAAGTAGCTTGCCTTCGCGAAAATCCTGCTGGAGCCGGGCAACCGGCCCCTTGACCTGCCATGCGGGGTTGGAACGACCGCGCCTTAACGCTGTTTTTAACTCCTCCAGCCCGTCGAAACCGAGCCGTCGCAAATAGCGACCGACCGTCATCTGGGAAATGCCAAGACGCTCGGCGATGGACTTTGCCGTTTCGAATGGCAGTTCTGCCAGATTACGCTCGATATAGCTTGCGATCAGCTTGTCGGCCTTGGATTTGCGTAATTCCGCACTTTGGAGACGTATGAGAATTTCTTTGGACAAACTTACCCCTCCCGCTTTGGCTCCGACCCTGATGATGAAGACCGGAGCCAGCACAACAGCTTATTGCGCTGTTTTTACCTTTGTCCATGCCCGGTCGAGCTGGCGCACGCCGGAACCCAGATCCTCGAAGATCTGGAGTCGTTTCATCGTTTCGTCTGTCGGATTGATTTCCGTGCTGTTCTTGATGTTGTCAGGTGTCAGCTGACGTGCCGGCACATTGGGCGTCCCGTTGGTCTGTTGGGCTACGTTGAGCGCGGCGATTTCCGGGCGCGTGTAAAACTGCATGAACTTGATGGCATTGTCCTTGTTCGGGGCTGTTTTGAGAACGCACATATCTTCTTGGTACATGGTCGCACCTTCTTCCGGAATGACGTAACCCAAATCTTTCGGATTGCCTAAAACATCCACCATGCTGCCGATAAAATAATGCGCGGCGGCAACGTCGCCCGCGCCGACCATGGGACGGGAATCATAGGTGAAAGCAGCCACATACGGCTTCATTTCGATGACAGTGTCTGCGGCCTGCTGAAGTTGCTTCGGGTCGGTGGAGTTTACGGAGTTTCCGTTGAGAAGAAGCCCAACACCCAGCACTTCACGCATGTCATCGAGAAGCGTGATCTTGAGACCCTTTTCCTTGACCGTCGCAAGAAGATCCTTCCAGCCGGTCACGTCCTTGCCGAGCACGCGACGGTTATAGAGAATGCCCACCGTGCCGAAGGCGTAAGGCAGGCAATATTCTCCGTTGAGGTCGCTTTTGGCGCGCAGAAAGCGCGGGTCGATGTTCTTGAAGCCCTCATATGTATTGATATCGGTTTTCGCAAGCAGATCGAGCTTGGCCATGATGTCCTGCATATGCACGGACGGAAACACGATATCGTAACCGCTGGCACCACCCTGAATCTTGGCCAGCATTTCCTCATTGGAGGAGTAGGTCGATAGATTGACCTTGACCTTGGTCTCTTCTTCGAATTTCTGAAGCACCGCAGGATTGATGTATTCGCCCCAGTTATAGATGTTCAAGTCATCTGCGAAGCTATTGCCTGCAGACATGCCCAGAACGGTGAGCGCAATCAATCCAAGGCGCGGAACAGCACCATTGAAGATCGTCATTGTAGTTCCCCTTGTCATATTTTTCCCCGCGGCCCGCTTTCATTTCTCTGCCTTGGCAGGGATGCAAAGTACGGTCTTCGGGGCGTTGACTTGTACTGGAAAATGATATCAACATAACCAAATCACGCAAGAGTTAATTAAATAACATTTCGGGGAACGAAAATGCGGGATGCGATTGTACGGCTGGTTTCCGCGGCCAAGACCTTTGCGAGTCCGGAGGGCGGCGAGGTCAAGGCATTGGACGGTATCGATCTGGATATCGGCCGTAATGAATTCATCACTTTGCTGGGCCCTTCGGGCTGCGGCAAGACGACTTTGCTCCAGGCGATCAGCGGGTTCGCTGCGTTGGATGCCGGACGGATCGAGATTGACGGCGTCGACATGACGGACCGTCCACCTTATCGCCGCCCGGTCAATACGGTCTTTCAGAACTATGCGTTGTTTCCGCATATGAGTGTGGGGCAGAACGCCGGATATGCTCTGGAAGTCGCTGGTGTCGGCAAGGCGGAGCGCACGGAGCGTGTCAGGGCTGTTTTGCAGATGGTGGGGCTGGCTGGTTTGGAGGCCCGCCTGCCGCGACAGCTCTCGGGTGGCCAACAGCAACGTGTGGCTCTGGCCCGGGCCATCGTGGCCCGCCCGAAGGTGCTGTTGCTCGATGAGCCGCTATCTGCACTTGATAAGAACCTGCGCGAGGCGATGCAGTTCGAACTGAAGACCTTGCAGCACGAGCTGGGCATTACCTTCATCTTTGTCACGCACGACCAGCAGGAAGCGCTGACAATGTCGGATCGGGTGGCGGTGCTCTCGAATGGGCGCATCCAGCAACTGGACGCGCCGCGGGTTGTGTATGATCGCCCGGTCAATGCCTTCGTCGCCAATTTCGTCGGTGCGAGCAATCTTCTGGAAGGACAAGTCGACGCCAACGGCTTTGTGCTGCCGGATGGAACGGTTCTGCAGCACGATGGTGAAGGCAAAGCCAAAGGCAGGGGCACCGCACTTCTGCGTCCAGAAAACTTCTCGCTTATCGCGCGCAATGAAAGACATGGGGCGCTTGATGTCACGCTCGACCAGATTGCCTTTATCGGTTCGTCTTTCGAATTGCTCGGACACCTCGCTTCCGGGCGCAAGCTGACGGCGCAGATTCCGGCGGTGGACCGAAACTCGGTCAATGATCTGCAGCCGGGGCAGGCCGCGCGCTGGTATTACGATCCGGCTACGGTCCATCTTCTTTGCGAAGGGGAGGCTGCGTGATGAACCTCGCGAGCTTGCGGCGTCTTCAGCTGGCAGTTCTTCTCGGACCGGCGACACTGTTCCTGATCGTTTTCTTTGCCATTCCACTCGCGATCATGGTGGTAACGAGTTTTCTCGCGCCTGGTCTTTATGGTGGCGTCGAATGGGAGTTCTATCCTCATAATTTCGGGCGTATCCTTGGTTTCGCGGATCCGGCATTCGAGGAATTCGACCCGATCTATCTGGCGATTTTCTTCCGCTCGGTGAGGATAGCCATCGTGACGGTCATTGCCGCCTTGCTGGTCGCTTATCCGGCCGCCTTTTATATCAGCAGGCTTCCCGACAGGTGGAAGAACTTCTGCATCTTCCTCATTACCTTGCCATTCTTCGCCAGCCTGATTGTGCGGCTGTTCGTATGGGTGATGATCCTGCGCCCGACAGGGTTGCTCAACGAGACCTTGATGTCGCTCGGCATTATCTCGCGTCCCCTCGACATGATCTATACCGACGGCGCTATCGTGCTGGGCATGGTCTATGTGTTCCTGCCGTTCATGTTCATGCCTATCTATGCAAGCATTGAAAAGCTGGACTGGCGTCTGGTACAGGCGTCGCTTGATCTGGGAGCCGGCCCGGTGCGGACATTCTTCCGGATTGTCCTGCCGCTGACCACGCCCGGCATTGCTGCGGGTTCGGTAATTGTCTTCATTCCTGCGCTCGGAAACTTTGTTGTGCCTGCAGTGCTGGGTGGAGCCAAGGTGATGATGCTCGGCAATCTGATCGAAGGACAGTTCCTGTCGGCGCGCAATTGGCCGTTCGGGTCGGCGCTCGCGATGATGGTGATGGCCGTCATGTTGCTGCTGCTGTTTGGTTATGTGCTTTTGACAAACCGGCGCAATGCCGCCGAAGCGTTGTAGCGGTAAGGGAGACGCAACCATGAAAATCGCCCGGTCTCTCTTCAATGGCGGATTGCTGCTCTACGTCGCGTTGTTCTTCGCCTTCATCTATATCCCGCTGGCACTTATCATCGTCTATTCGTTCAACGCCAATCCGGTGAACATGATGGTGTGGAGCGGCTTTACGACCGACTGGTATGCGCAGGTTCTGGGCTTCAAGACAGTGGTTTCGGAAAGCGCACTCTATATTGAATCGACGGATCAGCTTGTGGCAGCCGTGTTCAACAGCCTGAAGATTGCGACTTCAACGACACTGATATCGACTGTTCTCGGAACTGCGCTGGCGCTGGCCATGCATCGCTACAATTTTCTGGGAAAGCGGTTCTATCAGGTGACGCTTTTCATGCCCATGTTGATGCCGGATATCGTGCTGGGCATTGCGCTCCTGATCTTCTTCGTCAACGCGGGTATTCATCTGGGGCTGACCACGATTATTATCGGCCAATGCACTTTTCTGATCTCTTATGTCTTCATTGTTGTTTCGGCCCGGCTGGCCAGTATGGACCGCACGCTGGAATATGCATCGGCCGATCTTGGCGCCAATGAATGGACCACGTTCCGCAAGGTCGTCATGCCCCAGCTCATGCCCGGCATTCTCGGTGGTGCGTTACTTGCCTTCATCATTTCCATGGATGACCTCGTCATCACCTATTTTATCGCAGGCGTTGATGTTACGACCCTGCCGATGTTCATCTTCGCCATGCTGCGTCGCGGCATCAAACCGGAAATCAATGCGATTGCCGTGATGATGCTGACCTTCTCATTCGTTGTGGCTTCGCTCGGTCTCTATCTTCGTTCTCGGCAGAAATAATATGACTTCACAAACACCTACACGTAAACCGCGCGCTCGCGATCTTGGGCTTCCTTTCACTGGTGTGACCGGTCCGTACAACGCGATCACCGATGTCGATGGCGTTGGCGTCGGCTTTCAGACCATTATCGAGAACGAGCCGCGCCCCGGCCGCAAGCGTCCGGCGCGTAGCGGCGTGACCGCCATTCTGCCGCATAAGCAGTCTGAAACCCCGGTTCCGGTTTATGCAGGCGTCCATCGCTTCAACGGCAATGGTGAGATGACCGGAACGCACTGGATCGAAGATGGCGGCTACTTCCTGGGCCCTGTCGTTATCACCAACACGCACGGTATCGGCATGGCACATCATGCGACAGTGCGCTGGATGGTTGACCGCTATGCCTCGACCTACCAGACCGACGATTTCCTCTGGATCATGCCGGTTGTCGCAGAAACTTATGACGGTGCACTCAACGACATCAACGGCTTTCCTGTGACGGAAGCGGATGTGCGCAAGGCGCTCGACAATGTTGCATCCGGCCCGGTGCAGGAAGGCAATTGCGGCGGCGGCACCGGTATGATCACCTATGGCTTCAAGGGCGGTACAGGCACGGCATCGCGCGTCGTGGAGTTCGGCGGTCGCAGTTTCACCATCGGTGCGCTGGTGCAGGCCAATCACGGGCAGCGCGATTGGCTGACCATTGCCGGTGTGCCGGTGGGGCAGCATATGCGGGATGGCACGCCGCAGAGCCAGTTGCAGGAGCGCGGCTCGATCATCGTCGTGCTGGCGACCGATCTGCCACTGATGCCGCACCAGCTGAAGCGCCTAGCGCGTCGTGCAAGCATCGGCATCGGCCGTAACGGAACGCCGGGCGGTAACAATTCGGGCGATATTTTTATCGCTTTTTCCACCGCCAACCAGAGACCTATGCAGCATCGTTCCGCGCCCTTTCTGGACGTCGAGATGGTGAATGACGAGCCGCTTGATACCGTCTATCTGGCGGCGGTCGATAGTGTGGAAGAGGCAGTGGTTAATGCGATGATCGCGGCTGAGGATATGGGTGGAACACCCTTTGACCGGCTGCTTGTTCAGGCCATAGATCACGAACGTCTTCGTGCCGTGCTGCGCCAATATGGGCGTCTTGCCTGACTCTTCGTAGGATAAGGATTGGAACTCCAGTTCCATCGGATAGCGATCCGGTTCGTTCCACGCGGTTTCCGTCATGCAGGACGGAAATCGCGAATGTCTCCCTTTATCTTGCCGTCTTGACAGTATTCTATCGACGGCACTACGCTACAGTAACACGGCAGATTTTACTGAAGTGAGGGGAGGAATTCATGACTAAAAGTTCAATTATTACAGGGCTGGGTCGGGTTTCAATTTCACGACGCCAGTTTATAACATCGAGCGCACTGGGCGCCGGTGCTCTGCTTCTACCGTGCCTGCCATCTTTTGCAGCTGACAAGCCCAAAGTCGGTCTGGTCATGAAGTCGCTCGCCAACGAGTTCTTCAAGCAGATGCAGGCAGGTGCCGAGGACTACGCCGCCAAGAACACCGACAAGTTCTCCTTTGCCGCTGTTGGCATGAAGGACGAACGTGATTTTGCCGCACAGGTCGATGCTGTGGAAAATTTCATCACGCAGCAGTTCAATGTGATCGTGCTGGCTCCGGCGGATTCCAAGGCCATGGTGACGCCGGTTAAAAAGGCTCTGGAGGCCGGCATCAAAGTCATCAATATTGACGTGGCGCTCGATGAAGAGGCGAAAAAGCAGGCGGGTGTCGACCTTGCCTTTTTCGGTCCGGACAATCGCGAGGGCGCAAAGCTTGCCGGCATGGCGCTTGCCAAGGAACTCGGCAAGGGCGGCAAGGTGGTTATCCTTGAAGGCAATCCTGAGGCAGACAATGCCAAGGAACGCAAGAAGGGCTTTGACGATGCCGTGGCCGAAGGCGGTTTGACACTGCTCGATTCCAAGACTGCCCATTGGGAAACGGAAGAAGCCAACACGCTGATGACCAATTTCCTGACCCAGTATCAGGACATTCAAGGTGTTATGGCGGCCAACGATTCCATGGCGCTCGGCGTCGTGAAGGCGCTGGATGCCGCCGGAAAATCGGGCCAGATCAAGGTCGTGGGCTTCGACAACATTCCTGCTGTCCAGCCTTTGATCAAGGACGGCAAGATGCTCGCAACCGTCGATCAGTTCGGCGCACAGATGGCGGCCATGGGCATTGATTACGGCCTCAAGGAACTGGCAGGCGAAAAGTTCTCCGGTTGGGTCAAGACGGACATCAAGCTCATCACGGCCCAGGATCTCTGAAAACCGGGATCTTCCAAACATTGCCAATTATGGGGCGGCGCTCCGAGTGCCGCTCCTCTTCACCTGGCAGGCAGGAACAGATATGCAGTCAGCCGACGCCATTTTGAGATTGGAAAATGTCGGCAAGACCTTTCCGGGGGTGGTTGCGCTAAACGGTGTCACGCTGGAGCTGCAGCGTGGCGAGACACATATCATTCTGGGTGAAAACGGTGCGGGTAAATCAACTCTCATCAAGCTTCTTGCTGGCATATATCAGCCCGACACGGGCGAGATTTTTCTGAACGGCCGGCCCTACAAGCCAAAGACCCCGCATGACGCGCAGGTTCAGGGAATCCGCATCGTTCATCAGGAACTCAACCTGCTGTCGCATCTTTCCATTGCCGAAAACCTGATGCTGGAAAGCCTGCCGAGACGCTTCGGCATCATGGACCGAGCGACATTGAACCGGCGCGCCGAAGAGCTTTTGGCTGAGGTCGGTCTGGCGGTCGATCCGCGTATGCCGGTTTCGGAGCTGGGCGTTGCGCAAATGCAGTTGGTCGAGATCGCCAAGGCGCTCGGTTATGACAGCAAACTACTGGTTCTGGACGAGCCGACGGCGACATTGACTCCGCCGGAAATTGAACGGTTGTTTGCGATCATCCAGCGGCTGAAGGCGAAGGGTGTCACGATCATCTACATTTCTCACCGTCTGCACGAGGTCTTTGAGATTGGCGACCGCGTGACGGTGTTGCGCAATGGCCGCCTGGTCGAGACGCGCGACCTGCAGGGGCTGCGCGTGCCGGATCTGGTACGCATGATGATCGGTCGCGACATTGCGGATGAGTATGGCTTTAATGCCGATATCAAGCTTGGGTCCGTCGCTCTGGAAGTGAGGAACGTGAAGCGCAACAGCGGCGCTCCGCCGGTTTCGTTTTCGGTGCGTCATGGAGAAATTCTGGGTGTCGCCGGTCTGGTCGGGTCGGGCCGCACCGAGGTGATGCGTGCAATCTTCGGCGCCGATCCAAGGTCGGCAGGGGAAATCGATATAGATGGAAGGCCGGTGACTATCCATGACCCGCGCGATGCCGTGCGTAATGGTCTGGGTTTTCTGACAGAAGACCGCAAGAGCCAGGGGCTGCTGCTAGACATGCCCGTGTCTATCAACACCACGATCACCGACCTGAAGAAAATCTCGCACGGTGGCCTGCTGGATAGCCGGGTGGAGAAAGGCGCGGTAACTGAGCTGGTCGAGCGGCTGCGCGTCAAGACTGCGTCTATCGATACGCCGGTGCGTAACCTCTCCGGTGGCAATCAGCAAAAGGTGGTTCTGGCAAAATGGCTGTTTCGCGGGTCGTCCACACTGATACTCGATGAACCGACACGTGGGGTCGATGTCGGCGCCAGGCGCGAGATTTATCAACTTCTGTGGATGTTGGCTGCGAACCAGAAGGCAATTATCATGATTTCCTCGGATCTGCCCGAGTTGATCGGCATGTGCCACCGCATCATTGTTTTCTCGAACGGCAAACTGGTTGGGGAGCTGGACCGATCTCAATTCGATCAGGAGCGTATTCTTTCGCTCGCCTATCAGGAGCATGTTCACGCATGACGGAACCCATTTCTCCATCTGCCCAACACCCCGGTGCTGCCGACCGCCAGAAGCTGAAGCGCTTCCTGTTGCGTGATGCCGGCGTATTCTTGGCGTTGATCCTGATAACGCTGGTATTTTCCGTCACTGCGCCCTATTTCGCAACATCGGGCAACGCGCTGAAGATCTTCGTTCAGATCGCGATCAATACGGTCCTTGCGGCAGGTATGACTTTCGTCATCCTGACTGGTGGCATTGACCTCTCGGTCGGCTCTGTGCTCGCCTTATGCACGGTCGTTGGCGCTCTTATCATGACGTCCGGTCTGGAACCGGCCTTGTCAATCCCGCTGGCAGTCCTGGCATGCGTCGCCGTTGGCGGGCTTTGTGGCTTCATCAACGGCAAGGTGTCAACCTACTGGAAAATCCCGTCGTTTATCGTCACGCTGGGCATGCTGAACATCGCCGCCGGTGCGGCACGGGTGGTTTCCAATAATTCTACCATTACCGGACTTCCGCAGGGTTTTGTCGACTTCGGCAATCTGATTGTCGGAGGCTTTCTGCCGTCGATTTTCCTGATCGCAGTGGCCGTGATTGCTGTTGGCTGGTTCGTTTTGCGCTTTACGGTTTTCGGTCGCATGATCTATGCGGTTGGCGCCAATGATGAGGCTGTGCGCCTGTCGGGACACAATCCCGACACATACAAAATCGCTGCATTTGTCATTTCCGGCGTCACCGCTGGTATTGCTGCGATTGTTTATCTCCTGCGCCTGAACATCGGCAGCCCGATTGCGGGCGTTGGCTATGAACTGAACGCGATTGCAGCCGTCATCATCGGCGGGACAAGCCTTTTCGGCGGTAAGGGCTCAATCGTTGGCACGCTGGCCGGGGCCTGTATTTTGCAGGTGCTCGCGACCGGGCTGCAATTGCTTGGTATCGGCGATAATTACAAGCCAATCATAATTGGCACCGTGATCATCCTCGCCGTGATTGTCGATACCTATCGTGAGAGGCTGTTACGGCGTATTCGCTGAATGCATAATGAGAAAGTGAAGGCGCGGCCGGGTCAAGGTTGGACAGGATTTGTTACCCGGCAGCCATGCTCTGGATACAGCAAGATTGCCTTTGGGAGCCGTCTTCTCTGGTTATGAAACTCGCCGGCCCGTTGAGGTTGATCCATTTGGAATGGTAGCGTCACATTAAATTGCGCGCAACGCTTGGGTGGTATGTCAGGAGAGATGAAGCAACAGGTACGGCGATAAGGGTGAAACAGACTGCAAAGCGAAAGATGAAGCCGAAACTGGCAAAGCGGCAGGCGTCAGCATCACACTCCCATGTCAATCCAGCAACGCGGCATCAAGATTCGGTTGTGCGGATCATAGCATTCGATTCAACTAACCGACAGGATCGCTCGCTTACCGGTATCCCTGATATCACGGCAACGCGATGGATGTGTTTTGGCATTGCCATGCTCCTGTCGTGTGTTGCGTTGGCGCTTCCTGCACTCACGATTCTCATCCGACCCAGCCCTGACCTCGATCCGATAGCCCTAATTGTATCGACACTCATCGCAGCAATGCTTCTTGTTCCGGCCTTCATGTTTGCACGCGCTGGTCTTTTGGCTGGCGCCTGGATCACCATTACACCGGAGAGCGTTGAATACGGTTCAGGTAATGGAATTGTGGAGAAGCAAGGCACCAAGATCGAATGGGCGCGCATAGCGTCCGGTCAGATGGCACGTTATGACGTTCGTCTCATTTTGAAAGGGCCTGTGCGGGAGCCTCGGATAGCGTTCGGTTATAAAATGCCCGACGGAACGCAGAACGAGTATTCGCTTCCAATGTCATTGCGGGAACGTGGCATGCAATGTCTGTGGTTCGTCAATGCTGACGCCCTGCGTATTGCTCTGCTACAGAACATGGCAGCTCGCTCGAATTTGTGTTTCGACCCGGATATTTTCGTTGAAGCCGGTATTGATCCGGAGACGTGGCATCTGATGCCAAAGCCCCGCAAGATTGAGTGGGCGATAGCCATAGCTTCGATGGCAGCGGTGTTGATATTCGGCAGTTTTATATCGGCGACGACATCTGTCGTGTTGGTCGTTGCGGGTGTTTTCGCAATTCTGGGATTGGGCCTTCTTGCAACATTCAGTTTCAGGAAGAGAGCTTATCCGGGCTTCGATCACGTCATCTGTTTTTGTGAAAACCGATAGTTCGTGCTGGGTTATTGTGGTTCTTCCATATCCGCATAAACCAGATAGCGGAGCGGCCCAGGCGTGATAGCATCGAATGGATAACAGGTCGACAGCACAACATGACGGCCTTCGCTATTCACGGCGATCTTCGCTTCATCCCAACGCGCGACGGCCATATGACTAACACGATAGGAAATCGCCTTACCGTCGCTGCGGGTGACGAGTATCTGATCGTTCTTCTCGATATTCTTCAGAAAAGCGAAATGTGTATCGCGATGCGCAGCATACACGGCTGTTCCCCGTTCCCCGGCCATCGGCGTATTGTCCAGATGACCGGGGCCGAAAGCCAATGCCTGACCGCTGGAGCCTTTCAGCGCGATGGCGGATTCATTAAGTCGTGGAGCTTCGATGCGGGCAACCGGCCATGTATCGACCCAGCTCCAGGGTTTGACTGGTGCGCCAGTTTCAATGCTTTCCGCAAAAGCTCGTTCGAGGAGGATCTGTGCCACAAATGCCTTCGCATGGATCCAGATTCCCTGACTGGCAATTATCATCCCGAGCGCAATCAGCACGATGCCCACCGTGGGGAGTAAGGAGCGCCACAGTGCGCTCCCCGTCATAATCGGATTGATAGACATCACGCATTCTCCTTGCGGCGGAAGAACCAGAAGACGAACAAGCCAATCAGTATCAGACCCAAGCCTTGCATGAGCAGTAGTGTCGCTGGCGTTGCCGTTTGCGGCAGCGGGATCGACTGCGATGGCGATGATGGTGATGCAGGGCTTTCGTGGCTGCGGACAGCGTCATTTACACCATTCATGTCCATGTTTGCGTGATCCCCGACGGTGCGATCCGCACGGATGTCGAACAGCTTGTCATAATCCCAGCCCGCGGGCAGTTGCAGAGGAATATCGGCACGGGTCAGCGGCGCATTTGCCGGTCGCGACGGTGTCTTGTCGACAGCTACGAGGCTCGTCAGACGGCTGACCAGATGATGCTCCAGCGCAAGGTGGAGAATACGCGCATCGGCGGCGTCCTGGGAAATTTTCCCAAGGGTAAGTTCCACTTCCGCATCATCGATCTTGCGACGTGCCCACAGTTTTGAAATGCCTTCAGCATTTATTGCCTGATCGAGTGGCAGATTGACTGTCCACGGACGGCCATCAATCTGGCCTTCAATAGCAAGGTTTCCGATCGCCTTGCCCATTCGCGCTGCGATGACAAGTGGTTCACCACGATAAAGATCGGGCAAAAGGGAGGGCGTCATGCTCACATTCTTTTCCGAGAAACTGGTCTTCAGATCGGTAACAGCCGGTTTTTCAAGCTTGTCGAACAGAGCCCGCATGCGTTCGTTCACTTCAGCCGCCGACCCGATATGGGTGAAGGTTCCACGTCCAAGTTCAGCCGCACGGTTCATCAGATAGGAGTTCGGGGCAGAGCCGATGCCGACCATGAAAATACGCGAGCGCCCCCGACGTGCTGCAACGGCATCTAGCAATTGCTGCTCATTGCTGATCTCGCCGTCGGTCAGAAACACGATCTGGCGCAATCCATTACCCTGATTACTGTCATCAAGCGCGGCATGAAGGGCAGGCAACATTTCCGTGCCGCCTTGCGCTTCAAGGCTCGTCACGAAGCGGCGAGCGGACGTGATATTCTCCTGATTGGCATCGACTGAATCTTCGAAGAATTTGGTCAATGTGTCGTCGAAGCGGATTACGTTGAAACGATCTCCGGGTTGAAGTTGCGACAGTGCATAATCCAGGCTGGCCTTCGCCTGTTCAATGGAAGTACCACCCATTGATCCGGAATTATCGATCACGAAGATGACCTCACGCTGGACCTTTTTTGGGCTGGCAAGCGCCGGTGGCGTAACATAGGCAAGCACATAGTCATCCTTGCCGATATGTTCGCGGAACAGCCCGACCTGCGGTGCATCGCTTGCGACGGCGCTCCATTCCAGAACGAAATCACGATCTGCAGCTGCCATTCCGTCCAGCGTGATTTCCCGTGTCGCGTCGTTCGTCGTATCGATCCTGACCTTGTGGAAAAGGCTCTCAACCTTTCCAAGCGGGAAGCCTGCCTTAAGTTTGACTGAGATGCTCACAGGATTTGTTCGCAGGGCAGCCGGTGGGGCCAAAGGCGTCACGAGTGGCGCATTGTAAGTATCAGGCTTGCCCGTATCGCTCGACTTGCCCCAGCCGTTCTTCATTTCGACTTCCTGGACAACCGGGTAGGCATTGTCCGGGTTGTAACGCGGTGCGACGACTAAAGGCACACGCAGCGAGAAACGCTCATCGGAAAGCCGTACCGCCTGCTGATACTCGATCTGGATAACGACTTTCTCGTGCGGACCGATATTGGCGACCGCATTGGTAAACACGTTGGGTCGCTGCTGTTCGATCAGCGTTGCTTTTTTGCCTTCGCTTTTCGCCTGTTCATATATTTCGCGGGCTGTCTGCTTCTCCTTGATGTCAGCGACAATCACACGATCACCGATGACCATCTTCAGCGAATAGACCGCACTTTCTTCTGGCAATGGGAAAACATACAAGGCTTCAACGAAACCGTCGGTCGGATTCTCGAATGCCTGCGTCAGCCGGGCTCGGACCGTCGGTCCACTCACATCGAGATCGACGTCCGTTGCGAGCCGAGGCGCTTCGACGTAACGTCCGGCTTCGTTTGTCTCCAGCAGAAGGCTGCCGGATTGAACCTCGTTTGGCGTGACCAGAGCGGGTGTTTCAGCGCGGGCCTGCACGATCTGCAACAGACAGAAAATGACAGCCAATGCGGGCAACAACGCCATGTTGCAGAACCAGATGAACGAACAGAAGCGGGAGAGTACCCGACCTCTATTGCTATGATTTGGTAGATTTATCGCGGGTGACATGACGTGCTCCTTGTTCACCTCGAAGAACTGGAGCCATTGTCGCTGGAGCCACTGTTTCCACTCCAGCGTAAGCTTTGCCAAGTTTCAGCCGTCACTTTCCGCAAATCGCCTTGCCGGTTACGCATATGTGTGGAATTGTGCAGAAAAGTACGCAGTTCAGGATAAGCCATGTCCGATCAGAACTCTCATCTGCCCGACCAGATCAATGCCCGTGTTGCAGTCCGGATTCGTGAGGAAATCGCCCGACGGCGTATTTCGCGCCAACTTCTGGCCGATGAAGCGCGGATCAGCCTCTCGACTTTGGAAAAGGCGCTGTCGGGTCACAGGCCCTTCACGCTCGCAACAATCATCCGGCTCGAACAGGCAATGGGCGTCGCCCTGCGCGAACAGGCAGGTGAAGCGCCCGCCCAGTTGGCCAGAAATGGCAACAGTCACGCAGCGGAAGAACTGGGCGCCTACTCGCGCGCCTCGGTTTCATGGCTTGAAGGTGATTACCTGACCTTGCGTCCGTCCTTTGGGGAGGACAAGGCCATCTTCGCTTACATCACGGAAATCGGTTGGGATTTCGATGCCGGGCATCTCAATTTTCGTGAGCGTGAACGTTCTGACGTCTCGTTCTCACAACAGGGAGCTGTCTCCGTTCCACATCTTTCGGGACACATCTATCTCGTCACGAATACATCTGGCCAGTACCGTATGGCCGTGCTCTCCCGCCCAAGCATCACAGGCGAAATGTTCGGCATCCTGACGACATTGCGTGCCGGGCAGGGTGCACATCTGACACCAGTTTCGACACCGCTTGCGCTCGTGCCCATGAGGCAATTTGTCGAGTCGTCATTTGGGCGTGTGCGACCTGGCGACATATCCTTTGCAGCTTATTCGGCAATTCTGCACAAGACATTGGACGACGGCTATGCGGGTTTTATTTCGGGGTAATTTTACAGCGAAATCCAATTCGTTTTGGCCTTACTCCGTTCAATCCCTCTGTCTGTAAACGTTGTCGTTATGATAATTAAGTGTACTTTCGTAGCCATGAAATCTCGTATACTTTCCGCTGGATAACTCCTAACCCGGAGGATTGTCGCGTTGAAAAATTTATTGAGCGCAGCATTTTGTGTCCTGCTACTTGGGGCTTTCAGCCAGTCCGCGTCCGGTGCGTCAATCGGTGCTGGCAATCCCTATCCTGTTAGCCACTACAAGTGTGAGGATGGCACTCAGTTGGCGGTACGCCTCTTCGGTGATCGCGCTTCCGTCTCTGTTAACGGCAATGCGGCGATTGATTTACCTTCTATCGGCAAAGAAGGTACGACCTATTCGAACGGCCGACAAACGCTGACCATCATACAGGGACGTCTCTCATGGGGCGTGGGCCGCGCTGTTCCTTCAGCATGCAAGGGCGGTTGAAGGGCAGGTCTTGCCACGAGGGAATTGGCAGGCAGAGGAAATCAGTCCATTGGACTGATTTCCTTCGTTAGGTGCTTTGCGTGTTTACTGGAAATGGCCTAGCTCGGACTGTGAATAATCCAAAACTTCTCCAGATCACTCGGATTATCCCATGCTGCTACAGCGCCGGGACGAACGAGGAAGATATCGCCCGCCACGAATGTCACGCTTCCCTCGTCAGGGTTTGACAATGTCACCTCGCCCCTGCGCAGCATCATCAATTCCGAGAATGAATAGGTGATCGGATGACGAGCATAAGGCGTCGTGGCCCAGATGCCCCAGGCGATTGGATCGTCACTTTGGAACTCGTGACGGGAAGTCGTTGGTGCAGGGGTGGTCAGAAGTGCCGGATTGGGCGCTCCGCCAGGTGACATGGGATGGTCAAGATCAAGTTTACCGAAGGATACGCTTAGGCTCTCCTGATGTATCGTGAGGATGACACAATCTGCCGCATGTGCGCGCCATGAGAATATGCCTGCAGGCAGACTTGCTACCTCACCGTTGGTCAGTGTGATTTCGAGACCATTATTGTCCCGGATATTCAAAGCACCATCACACAGCATTATGATGGAGGAAAACAGGCTTTCTACCCCTGTTCCTTGGCCAGAAAGGATTGCGCGTCCGAAGCCGAAAGGCTCCGTCGACTGACCGTCCAGGCTGATGGCTCGGAAAGCTGTTTCCAGATCGGAGCCGCAAGCAGGTGCAACGCCCAGATTGATTACGTTTCTCAGCACGTTAGGTTCTTTCTGCATGGGATTTATTTCGATGCGAAACCAAGGCTGTCCTTGATCCAGTACCAGCGGATGCCGAGGTCCATGACAGGCTTGCGGATCGCATGCCAGGCAAGGCGGGGTATGCTGGTGGTCGGATAAACCATGGGGCGGCCTTCGGCGATATATTCGGCATACATCTTGCCAAAGGCAGTGGCCATGGCCACGCCCCGGCCATTATAGCCAAGCATGGCATGCAAGCCCGCAGCGGGATTGTGAAGATGTGGCAGGCCATCCATGGTCAGCGCCACGTGCCCGGACCAGTGATAATCGATGCCGATACCTTCCAGCTGTGGAAACAGCCGCACCATTCCGGCTTTCAACGCTTCCATCAGCGCTTTCTTTTCGTTCATTCCGACGGCGCCGCGTCCGCCAATAAGAAAACGCCCGTCTTCAGATTGGCGCATATAAAAAGCGATCTTGCGTGTTTCGGATAGAACCACTCCGCCTGGCATGATCTCCCGCCGCTGCTTTTCTGAAAGCGGCTCTGTCGCGATCAGCATGCTTTGCACCGGAAGAATGCTTTGAGCGAGACCCGGTACAAGGTTGTCAGTGTAAGCGTTGGTGGCGACAAGTGCTTCGCGTGCGCGAACCGACCCATTTGCGGTCTTTGCAATCCAGTCGCCATTCTCCGGCATCAGAGAAGTAACGGAGGAATCTTCAAAAATCTGAACGCCGCGTGCCGTGGCGGCGCGGGCAAGCCCACGGGCATAATCCAGCGGCTGCAGGGCACCTGCGCGGGGATCGCGCCATCCGCCGAAATAGCGCTCCGTGCCGGAAAGCTCAGTAATCTGCGCGCGATCCAAAATCTCGACTTCGACGCCTTGCGCCTGCCATTGCCGCGCACGCTTATGGACGGCAGCGGTTGCAAGCTGGGAATGGGCGGCCTGTATCCACCCGGCTCGAACAGGAGAGCATTGGATATCAAGTTCGCGTACAAGGCCGAAAACAAGATCGCCTACACCACCCACGAGGTCGATCATGCGCTTGCCGTGCTCTGGACCATAGGCAGCCAGAAGATCTTCGGGGTCATGCTTCAAACCGGGGATCACCTGTCCGCCGTTGCGTCCTGATGCGCCGAAGCCGACATGGCGCGCCTCAAGGACCACTACAGTTTTCCCGCGTTCGGCAAGGAACAACGCGCTGGAAAGGCCTGTAAAGCCGCCTCCAACAATAACGACGTCCGCCTCGTGCACGCCATTCAGTTTGGAATGGTTCGGTTTTGCCTCGCCAGCTGCGTTCCACCATAATGAGCGTGAGAAGCTCTCAGGGCTGCTTGCCATTTTCATCTTTCTCCAGCGTTTTTTCGGCCTGTCGAGCGACTTCACTCGGGTTTGTTCACCCAGAGCACGAAGGCTTCGGCTTCACCATTATTGAAGAATCTGTGGCGGGTCGTTGAAGGCAGTGCAAATCCGTCACCTGTTGAAAGCAGGTACTGTGCGTCTTCAATCTGCAGCGTGAAACTGCCCGAAATGACGTAACCCAGCTCCTCGCCGGAATGCGTGTAGCATTCCTCACCGGAACTCCCGCCCGGAATGATCCGCACTGCGAAGGATTTCATGGTCTCAATGAGTTCAGGCGAAGCACGGTGCTTGATGACGCCACCAGCGTTCAGCACTTCTGGCTGTTCTCCAGCACGCAATACATAGGGATTAGCTCGGGCAGCCGCGGCGAAGCCTTGCGGGTCGATGAGCTGGGCCGGGCTCATGGAGAGCACCTCGGCAATCGTATAGAGGGTACGCACAGTCGGCGATACGAGGCCCCGCTCGATCTGTGACAAGGCACCCGTCGACAGACCAGAGACTTCCGACAGATAACCGAGAGTGAGACCCAGTGTCTGCCGTCGCAAGCGAATGCGCGCTCCAATATCCCCTGCGTCGTTGGGCGCAGGCTCGCTGGTCGGGGCGGTCGGGGATATTTCTGCCTTGTTCACTTTTGGCATCCTTTGATGGCTCTCGCTACAAACAGGATTGAATCGGGGTTGATTAGTTTTCACTATTCTGCTTCATATTTGATCTACGTTCAATAAACTAAAAACAAAATCCATCCAAAACATGGAGGGGGACATATCGGACATGGCTCACAAGGATACACCTTATTGGTGGGAAGCCGCTCCGCCGCGTAGCATCGAGAACCACGAAATCGAGCGGGATTGCGACGTTGCCATTGTTGGTGCGGGTTATGCGGGGCTTTGCGCTGCTCTTCATCTGGCGCGCGCAGGGCGAAAGGTTCAGGTTTTCGAGCGGGAACAACTGGGGTTTGGCGCTTCCAGCCGCAACGGCGGCTTTACCAGTGGCAATATTCGTCCCGACGATAAGACACTGGTGCGCAAGTTCGGCTTGGAACGTGCGGTCAAGATTGCTGCTGAAGGCCATGAAGCGCGTCGCTTCATGATCGATTTTCTGGCTAATGAAGGCATCGACGCGGATTTCCAGCTTGTGGGACGGTTCAGCGGTGCGATGACGCGCGCCGAATATGACGATATGGCGCGAAGCGCTGAAGCTATCCAGCGCGCGACCGGCATTGAATCCTATGCGGTTCCCTTGAACGAGGTTCGCCGCCATATCGCCACGGACCTCTATGCTGGCGGCAGCGTGCGTATGGATATAGGCGGTCTGCATCCGGCAAAATTTCATGCGGAACTGGTGCGGCTTGCACTCGCTGAAGGGGTGCTGATTCACGCCGAATGCCGCGTAGAAGGGATCGACCAAGGCGCTGATAAAAAGACAGTAATTACCGCGCGTGGCCGCGCTCAGGCACGCGAAGTCCTTGTTTGCACGAACGGTTATACCGACCATTCGGACCGTTGGTTGCGTCAGCGGCTGGTGCCTTTGCGTTCACGAATCATCGCAACCGAGGATCTGGGTGAGGAACGTGTGCGCGACTTGGTGCCGGGGTTGAAAATGCTCACCGACACCCGTGCTATGACTTACTATTTCCGCCCATCGCCGGATGGACGGCGCATTTTGTTCGGTGGGCGTGACGTAACAAGCCGAGGCGACCCGGATAGTGCCACGCAGCGCAATTATGCAGAAATGTGCAGGGTTTTCCCTCAACTTGAAGGCGTTGGTATCTCGCATAGCTGGTTTGGCTATGTGGCGATGAATCGGGACATGGTGCCTCGAATTTTTCAACGTGGAGCGGTTCATTATGCAACCGGTTTCTGTGGCTCGGGTGTCGTCTGGGCTCCCTGGCTCGGCCTCAAGGCAGCGCAGAAAATACTGGGCGTACCGAACAGCGAGAGCAGTTTCGATTTTCGTCCCCCACGTCTTGTTCCTACGTGGCGCGGAAAGGCCTGGTTCATGCCGCTGGTTTTCGCCGACCTTGAACGGAAGGATCGTAAGTTGGAGGCAACAGCATCCAGTGAGCGAGCATTGAGAAACAGCACAGGTTCTCAGGGTGGCCACGAGTGAGAAGCCGCAACGCGGACGCTGGTCACAACGAATTTCACTTTATCAAACGCGGTTTCACAACCGGCGTTACGAATAACAGGCTTATCGCTGCATTTAGGAAGGAGAATGTCATGCGTCTCAAGAAAATTTTCGGTCTGGCGGCTATGGCGGTCATCATGGGGGGCGCGATGCCTGCCTTGGCCCAGGAGGTCGTCAAAGTAGGCTCTTCGCCCACCGGTTTGCCGTTTACTTTTGTGAACACGGAAACCAAGGCGATGGATGGCGTATTGGTCGATGTGGTCAAGGCCATTGAATCGGATATCGGCATCAAGCCGGAATTCGAAGCCGTGCAGTTTTCGGCGCTCGTGCCATCGCTAACCTCGAACAAGATCGACATGATTGCTTCGGCAATGTTCATCACGGAAGAGCGGGCAAAGGTCGTGGACTTTTCTGATCCTGTCTATGGTTATGGCGAAGGCGTCTTCGTACCGGTTTCGGATGATACCGCATACAAGACCTATGCGGATCTCAAGGGCAAGACCATCGGCGTGCAGGTGGGGACCACTTTCGTCGATCTCTTCAAGAAGAGCGGGCTGTTCAGCGATGTTAAGGTCTACAAGGGCATTCCCGATATCATTGCCGACGTGAACGCCGGGCGTATCGATGCCGGTTTCGGGGATGGTCCGATGGCTGCCTATTACCTCTCTCAGGGCCGGTTCCCCAAGGTGAAGATGGTCGAGAGTTATGAAGCTTCGGCTGGCGGCGAGTTTGGCCTGGCCCTGCGTAAAGGTGATGAACGTATGCCCAAGATCAACGCGGCCATTGCCCGCATCAAGTCGGACGGTACGCTTCAGAAAATTCTTGCGAAATACGGACTGAAATAATTCCAGTGCGAGCATGGGGATCAATCCCCATGCTCGAAATTTCAGGTGTGCTCCACGCGCGCGTCCGAGCTGAAGCTCTTCATGCTTTTCGGTCTGCGCACGAGACGGGGCCTACCGGCCGCAAGGCCTAATCCCCGTTTAATCGCGCCAAATAAATAGAGTTAAAGCCAATGCAAAATTTTCTCATGGACATCCGCGAGTTCTTCCCGATCTTGCTGGAAGGCGTGAAATACACGCTTCTCGTGACCCTGGGTTCCCTTGTCCTTTCGACGCTTCTGGGGCTCGTTTGGGCGCTGATGCGGGTATCGGGGATTCGCTGGGTGTCGGCTATTGCCGCAGCTATCGTTAATGTGATCCGCGGTATCCCCATTCTGGTGCAGCTGTTCTATATCTACTTCGTTCTACCGGAATTCGGCATTGCGCTGTCCGCTCTTCAGGCTGGTATCATCGGTCTCGGCATTGCCTATTCGGCCTATCAGGCAGAAAATTTCCGCGCTGGTATCGAAGCCATCGACCATGGACAGACGGAAGCCGCGCAGTCCATCGGTATGGGCTGGTTCATGACGATGCGCCGCGTGATCCTGCCGCAGGCTGTTCGCGTGATCCTGCCGCCTTACGGCAACATCATGGTCATGCTGTTGAAGGACAGCTCGCAGGCATCGGCCATCACCGTTGCTGAACTAACTCTACAAGGTCAGCTGCTTGCCTCTTCGACCTTCAAAAACATGAGCGTCTATACGCTGGTTGCCATGTTCTACCTCTGCCTGAGCTTGCCGTTGATGATGGCTGTCGGGCGCCTCGAAAAGCTCTTTGGTAAAAGAAACGGACACTGATCATGGCGATGATTGAAATAAAGAACGTCACCAAATCCTATGGTCCGCTTCAGGTTCTCAAGGGCATCAGTGCTGATGTGCAGAAGGGTGAAGTGGTCTGCCTCATAGGTCCCTCCGGTTCGGGAAAATCCACGATGCTGCGCTGCCTGAACGGGCTGGAAACCTATCAGGGCGGCGATATTCTGATCGAAGGCCAGCGGGTCAACGCGAAGGATCGTTCGATCCACGATATTCGCACGCGAATGGCGATGGTTTTCCAGCGGTTCAACCTGTTTCCCCATCGAACCGCACTTGAGAATGTCATTGAGGGGCCGGTCTACGTCAAAGGTGAAAAGCCGGCCGAAGCGCGCAAGTATGGCGAGCATCTGCTTCAGCGCGTGGGTCTCGGAGACCGGGCCAACCATTATCCGGGCCAGCTTTCCGGAGGTCAGATGCAACGTGTTGCGATTGCCCGCGCCTTGGCGATGCGGCCGCAGGCAATCCTTTTCGATGAGCCCACGTCTGCGCTCGATCCTGAATTGGTGGGCGATGTGCTTGATGTCATGCGCAGTCTTGCCGATGAGGGGCTCACCATGCTGGTAGTGACGCACGAGATGGGCTTTGCCCGCGACGTAGCTGACCGTGTGCTTTTTCTCGACGGCGGTGTCATCGTTGAACAGGGTAAGGCCAAGGACGTGCTCGGCGCACCCCAGCATCCGCGTACACAGGACTTCCTGCGCCGCGTTCTCAATCATTGATCCAAATTTACGCGTGACACATGCCTTGTGTCGCGCTGGAGGCGTCATGGCTTTCTATTGTTATCTGGATGCGGCGCGGACCGAGCAGATTCGCGACGTGTTTGCCCACGAACTGCCGGAGATGGAGTTCCTCTCCGGCGCGTTAGATGCAGACACTGCGGCAAGGGTTCGTCATTTGCTATGCTGGCAGGCTCCTGAAGAGCTGTCGGAGCGCTTCCCTGCATTGGAAATCATTTTCTCAAGTGGGGCGGGTGTAGAGCAATTTCTTGAAGCAGATATCCCTTCTCACGTTCGCATTGTCCGCATGACCGAGCCAGGTCTTGCACGGATGATGCAGGAATATGTGACGCTCGCCGTGCTGTCCGTATTCCGGCAATTGCCCGCTTATCTGAAACAAAGCCGTGACGAGATTTGGCAGACGCTTCCTCAGCCAAGTGCGCATCGCCGCCGGGTGGGTGTAATGGGGCTTGGATATCTTGGCCAGGCCGCGTTGACAGCGCTCAAGCCTTTCGGTTTCCCATTGTCCGGCTGGAGCCGCAGCGAGAAGAATATTGAGGGTGTGCAGTGTTTTTCCGGTGAGGATGGGCTTCACGAATTCGTTGCACAGACAGATATACTTGTCTGCCTTCTGCCGCTCACGGCGGAAACGAAAGGCTTGATCAATGCCGGGTTTATTGCGCGCCTGCCGACGGGGGCAAGTGTGGTTCTGGTCGGTCGCGGGCCGCATACGGATTATGATGCCCTTCTTACAGCTCTCGATAGTGGACATCTTTCGTCGGCTTTCATTGACGTGACTGCACCTGAGCCACTTCCATCGGCGCATCCCCTTTGGTCGCATGCAAAAGTAATCCTTACACCCCATATCGCTTGCGTGACTGACAGCCATGGAGCGGCTGACATACTCGTTGAAAATCTGCAGCGGCTGCAGAAGGGCGAAGCGCTTATGGGGGAGATTGACCGCAAGCGAGGCTACTGAAGCAGAGGGGAGCCATAACGTTGGCGATCGATCAATGAACCTCCATCGTGGCGGGGTGCAGTTCGATATTGTTCACTCCGTTGCGGCAACAAGGCGTTTGCATGCGCTGACCAGATCAGGCTCCGACAGCAGTGCACCGCCGACGAGGTACATGATGTCATTGCCGTAAGCTTCGCGCATTTCCGGGATGCGGGCGAAGGTCATGCCACCGCCGGGTGCCGCGACGATGGCCTTGGGACCACCCATATCCACGGAGCAGGTCTTTGCGATCGATTGACATTCCTCGCGAGTAAAGCCGAAACGGCCACCGAAATTTGGATAGACCACGGCGTCAGCGCCCATCAGGCGGTGCAGTGTGCCAAAAAAGGCACGGTGCGAGAAGCCACAATCAGGTGAGACGACGTTGGCGCCGGAAAAGGCCGGGTGCGAGACGATGTGCAGGGAAAAATCCGGATCTGCAGCAAGTGTACGCACGATATCATAGCCTGCAAGCGCTGGAGCGATCATTACACCGCCTGCGCCGTATTCCTGCGCCTGTTTTGCCCGCTCGATGATCGCGGTTGCAGGGCCTGTGATGTTAGGAACGAAACTCGTGCGACCGCCGCTCTTCGCATTCGCCTCGCCGATCGCCTCAATACAGGCCTTCAGCCGCTCCTCGAAGGGAGCGGTCTTCTGGTCGACGAGACCGTGGTCGTCCTTCACAAAATGCATACCGCCCAGCGCGAAATCATGGGCGAGGCGGGCAAGCTCCGTAGTCGACAGGCCGACCGGCTTGATGGCGGACATCAAGAGCGGCTTTTCGCCGATGCCAGCGCGGGCACGCAGGCCTACTATGCCGTGGCGTGGTCCCTTGCACAGATCAAGCAGGCCCGGCGACAGGCCGATATCCTCGACCTTGATGCCGGGCTTGATGGAGCTGTTACCAAAGACGATGTTGAGAAACTGCAGGAAATCCCCGCCGATATCGTCCTCCGAATAGGAGATTGCGGCGAGAAATCCCGGTCTGCCTTCGGGATCCTGGAGCAGGCTTTCCAACCGACCGAGTATCTCGTCCTCGACATAGCCTTTCGGCACGACGTTGCGCGGGATTTCCACGGTCTGTTCCAGCGCGATGTCGAGCGCACGCGCTTTGGCCTCCGCCTCGTCGGCGGCGCGCACGAAATAGGTAACCGTAAAGCGCGGTGCCATCAAAGCGCCTCGGCCTTCTGTGCGGAATGCACATGATCGAGGCGCACTTCCACCAGTTCCTCTTCGCCGATGGCGAGATTCTTGCCGACAAGTTCTTCAATTGCCGAAACCAGAGCGCCAGCATCCAGCCCATATTTCTTCATGAGATATGGCTTCGAGGCGCCGTGCGCAAAAGTGTCGTTGAGACCAAGGCGCTTGAGGCGGATACCAAGCCCTTCTTCCGCAAGGATTTCCGAGACCAGCGAGCCGAGGCCGCCGATGATGGTGTGGTTTTCCAGCGTGACGATACCTTTCTTGCCGCGCGCGGCTCTCAGGAGACCGTCCTTATCGAAAGGTTTCAGCGTGGAGGCGTGAAGATGATGGATCCCGACACCACGCGCGGCAAGTGGGCCAGTGGCGCGCAGCGCTTCCTCGGTACATACGCCGGAAGAGACGACGAGGATGTCATCGCCTTCCGAGAGCGTGCGTAGCTTATTGAATTCAAAAGGCGTTGAAAACAGACGAGGTACTTCGCCGCGCAGGATGCGCACATAGACCGGGCCGTCGATGCTGTCGGCGACTTCCAACACAGTCTCGACTTCCGTCGCATCGCCCGTTTCGAGGATCGTCATGTTCGGTACCGCGCGTAACACGGCAATATCCTCAATCGCCTGATGCGTAATGCCGCCCGGTGTGGTGATGCCGGGAAGGAACCCCATTAATCGCACCTTGCGGTTGGAATAGGCAATCGAGTTGATCAGCTGGTCGTAGGGCCGTCGATAGAGGAATACCGAAAAGGTATGGATGAACGGCCGGAACCCCTGCATGGCGAGACCGCCAGCAAAGGACAACATGTTCTGTTCGGCCATGCCGAGAGTGAGAAACTGCTCCGGATGCCGATCGCGAAAACCATCGACTTCGCAAGACGAGGTGAGATCAGCTGAAAGGCACAGAACTTCCGGACGCGCGGTGGCGAAGGCTTCGAAAGCCTTGGCGTAAGGGCGGTTGACGATTTCGACCATTGTCAGGCCCTTTCCATCGCAGTGAGATCGATACCGAGTTCGATGGCAAGTGCCGTCTGCATTTCCTGCCTCTCTTCCGCGCTCTTGAATCGGACATAGTGCAGGCGCGGGAAACGCTTCTTCAGAAAATCCATGCCCTGGTAAGGCGAGGTGTTGGCGAGGATGACAAGTGGCTTGTCAGCCTCCGCGCTCTCGGCAGCTGCACGTAGTGCGCCCAGATCGTGGCCATCCATCGAACGGCAGGTGACCCCAAAGGACGCCACACGGGACGCAAGGTCGCCAAGGTCGAGCACGGAAGACATGGCGCCGTCGCATTGCTGGCGGTTTACATCGACGATCACGCGGATGTTGTCGATCTTGTGATAGCTCATTGCCGCAAGACATTCCCAGGTCTGGCCTTCCTGGAATTCGCCGTCGGACATATAGACCCAGACTTTGCCGGGCTCCTTTTTACGCAGCCGCGCCCAGGCGACGCCTGACGCCATGGAAAGCCCCTGGGCCAGCGATCCTGTGGTCACTTCCATGCCGGGGCTATGTTCGGCGCCGATCATTTCGACGGAGCCGCCATCCTTGTTGAAATGATCAAGCGCGTGTTCGTCCATCCGTCCCATTTCGATCAGCGCGGAATAGATGACGAGCGCATAATGGGCAGGCGAGATAAAGAAGCGGTCGAAGTTCGGACCGACGGGACCATGATATCCGGCGCCGGTGAAGGCATCCGGATTATGCGCCGAAGGCACGCCACGGAAAGGCAACGGCACTTTCGGCAGGGTTGGCTCGCCGAGCGTCAGCAACTCATTGTAGAGCAGCGCAAGGCTCTCGGCGGCGGAGCAGGCCTGGCTCAGATAGCCGCCATTGTTCTTCATCGTATGGAAGAAGACCCGTCGACGGATGCCGAGTGCGATTTCCTCGGTGGATTTTTCGTTGGTCAGAACCATCGTCTCAGCTCCTTTCCGGGAAGAGCGCCTTCAGGCCTTCAGGCGACGGCGTTGCGATGCCGCGCTCCGTGATGAGGCCGGTGATGAGGCGGGCTGGCGTGACATCGAAGGCGGGATTGGCGGCAGGGCTGCCTTCGGGCGAGATGCGGACGCTCGCAATGGATCCATCGGCGGCGCGGCCCTGGACGAAGCTCACTTCGTCGGCGGTGCGTTCTTCGATCGGGATTTCCTTGACACCGTCATGCACCGTCCAGTCGATGGTTGGCGAGGGGAGTGCAACATAGAACGGCACGTCGTTGTCACGCGCCGCGAGCGCCTTGAGGTAGGTGCCGATCTTGTTGCAGACATCGCCGTTTGCAGTGGTGCGATCTGTGCCGACGATCACCATATCGATATCGCCGTGCTGCATCAGATGTCCACCGGCATTGTCGACGATCAGCGTGTGCGGCACACCATGGCCGTTCATTTCCCAAGCCGTCAGATAGGCACCCTGATTGCGCGGACGCGTCTCATCGACATAGACATGGACCGGGATTCCTTCCTCGACGGCCATATAGATCGGCGCGGTCGCGGTGCCATAATCGACGGTAGCAAGCCAGCCTGCGTTGCAATGGGTAAGGATGCGCACGGGCTCGCCCGGATTCTTTTTCGAAGCGATCTCGCGAATGACATCGAGGCCGTTCGCGCCGATTGCGCGGTTGAGCTCAACATCTTCTTCGGCGATCTCGGCGGCACGCTTATAGGCAGCATCCGCACGTTCCGCCTCAGGCAATGGACGCAGATATTCGCGCATCGCATTCAGCGCCCAGCGCAGGTTGATGGCGGTGGGGCGGGTCTCGTTGAGTTCTTCCCATACGGCATCGAGGTGAGCATCCGAGGGGTCTTTCGCCATCGCGATGGCGACGCCGTAGGCGGCGGTGACGCCGATCAGCGGCGCGCCGCGTACCCACATGTCGCGGATTGCATCGGCGACATCGGCGACGGTTTTCAGTGTCACGACACGGAATTCATGCGGCAGCCAGCGCTGGTCGATGATGTCAACGGAGCGACCGTCTTCGTTCAGCCAGATCGTATGGTAGTGGCGTTCTCCGACTTTCACGCGAGAATCTCCTTTTCAAGCCGCTCCACGGTCTCTCGGATATCCCGAAGACTATGGATGCGCTGCCGGTTGACGGCGAGGTGACGCCCGAACTTCAGCGCCTTGCTCTCGCAAGAAGCGCGGCGGTCGGGGTCGGTGATGGTTTCAAAATCGGCATTGTGGGCAAGGCCCAGGATGCGGCGATGGGTTTCGATGCCAGCAAAGCCCAGCATTTCGTGCCAGATCTCGTCGATGACGATGTTGAGTGCCTGTTCGGCGGCAAGCGGGTCCTGGCGATCTTCGAAGAGGCTTGCCTGATAGAGGATACCCTTACGCTCCGTACGCCACAGGCCAGCGAATTCGGCGCGGAACGTTTCCCAAAGTGTGTCGATCGTATCCAGAAGGTAGGCACGCATGCTGTCGCGAGCGCCGGGTGCAGTCTCATGACCAGCCTGTGAAAAATAGCTCATCCAGAAATTGGCGATCAGCATACCGACGTCGAAGCTGATCGGACCGTAAAAGGCAAATTCCGGATCGATGACACGGGTCTCATCGTCGGTCACCATGACCGAACCGGTGTGCAGGTCGCCATGGCATAGTGTTTCAGTCTTGGCAGAGAAGAGGTGTTTCAGCCGCTGCGCTTCCACCTTGAGCTCGCGGTCGGCGCGCAATTCCGCCACGATTGGATCGAGCTGCGGTGTGGTGTGGTGATTGAGCTTTGCCTCAAAATAGGGATCGGAAAAGACGAGATTTTCCGTGATGTCGCAAAGCTCGACATTGTCAGAGAACAAAGCGACATCCGCCTTCTTCTCGCGGGTCACCATGGAAAGGTCGGACCCCCGGAAAAGAGTACGAGCAACGAAGAGGCCGAGGTCACGACCGATCTTGGGAAGTTCGCGACCGTCAATCAAAGCGCGGCGCAGAATGATGTGTGGGGTCAGGAATTCCATGACGATGATTGCCTGGGCTTCGTCAAAGAACAGGATTTCCGGTACCATACCCGGGTCACGCGCGCCCTGGCGCTTGAGAGCGTGATATTCGAAAAACGAGCGCTTGAGTGGAAGCGGCCAGCTTTCGCCGACGAGGCGCACGTAAGGCAGCGCCTGCTTGACGATCACAGCGCCCGCTTCGCCTGTGACGATGAAGACCAGATTGAGATTGCCATCACCGACTTCCCGGATGGCCCAACGCGACGAATCGCTTCCGACCTTCTCTTTCAGGGCGGCATTGCCGCCAAGCCGAACTGGCAATGTCTCTGTACTCAGCGCCTCGAAGACGTGGCTGTCCATAATGCTCTCCTCCTGCGCATGGGCCGCCTCCACCATGCGCCGCCATGCCGTCTTTCCCACAGCTAAGGCATCATTCTGTCAAATGTCAATGGCCTTGACATTTGATGGTGGCCTATCTTAACGTGGCGTCAGTGGGAGGAATTTATGAGCGAACAGCCAGTGTTTCGCATTGAGGACGTGCGCAAATCCTTTGGACCGGTGACGGTCTTGCAAGGTGTTGACCTCGACCTCAAAGCAGGCGCAGTGACGGTTTTGATGGGTGCCAACGGCGCCGGAAAATCGACGCTCGTGCGCATCCTCTCGGGCGTCTACACGCGTGGTGGCGGCACCATCACGCTGGCAGATGCTACCTTTGATCCAGCGACGCCCGCCGAGGCAATCCGTGCCGGCGTTGTCACAGTGCATCAGAACATCAATGACGGCGTCGTCGCCGATCTCGATGTGGCGACCAATCTCACGCTCGATCGGTTGAACGGGCGTGGTGCGCGGCTTTTTTTCAATCCGCGCCGGGTGCGTCGCGAAGCGGCGGCGGTCGCCTCGCGCATGGGCCTTGCCATCGACCTTTCGGCCAATATCACTGACCTGACACTTGCGGATCGCCAGATGGTGGCGATTGCGCGTGCCATGGCGCATGAACCGAAAGTGCTGATCCTCGACGAACCGACGTCGTCGCTTTCCAGTGCCGAGGCGGATCGTCTGTTCGACCTCGTTGATCGGTTGAAGGCGCGGGGTGTCGCCATTCTCTATATCTCGCATCGCATGTCGGATATTCGTCGCCTTGCCGACAGCATCGTGTCGCTGCGCGACGGTCGCATCACGGGCCGTTTCGAGGGGCCGGAACTCGATTACGAGGGCGCGGTCAATGCCATGTTGGGGCGCAAGGTGTCGGCTGGTGCCGTTGCCGTGCGCGACGCAAGTCGCCCGGTCTTCAGCGTGCGGGGCCTTAAGCTTTCCGAACAGGCGCGACCCTTCGATTTCGATCTCGGCGATGGCGAGATCGTCGCAGTCACGGGTCTTGTTGGAGTCGGCAAGACGGCACTTGCTGAAACGCTGTTTGGTGCGCGGGCCCCGGAAGCAGGCGAAATGACGCTGGATGGCGTGAACTATGCACCGAAGACAACGGGTCAGGCGATTGCTAGAGGCGTTTTCCTTGTCGCCAAGGACCGTGCGATCAGCGGCATCGTTCCGGACTTCAATATCTACGAGAATATCAGCTTGCCATTCTTACGCCGGCTTTCGACTTTCGGCATTTCAAGCCGACGGGCAGAGAAGGCAACGGCGCGCCAGCAGATTTCGTCGCTCGGTGTCGTCTGCCGCAATGAGCGTGACGAGATGCAGACGCTGTCGGGCGGCAACCAGCAGAAGGTTATGGTTGGCCGCTGGCTTTCCGAGCCATCGCGACTGCTCATCCTCGATGAGCCCTTCCAGGGCGTCGATATCGCCGCCCGTCGCGACATAGGTGAGAAGCTGCGTGCTTCTGCGGCAGGGCGCACCACAATTCTTTTCCTGACGGAGCTCGATGAAGCCTTCGAAGTCGCCGACCGCATTCTCGTGATGTCGGAACACACCATCGTAGGCGAGCACCGTAATGTCGACGTCGATGTCGAGCGGCTGCTCTCCGAGATTGCCGGACAATCCCATCAACAGGTCAGTGCATGATGATAAGTGAACAGAGCAAATCCGCCGCCACCGGCGCAGTTCCGCCTGCGGGCCTGAATATCCGGGAAACCGCGATCAAATATGGCTTCCTCGTGCTGCTTGCTGGCATGGTGCTCTATTTCTCGGCTGTAACCGGTGGTTTCGCTTCGCCCCAGAGCGCGGTCTTTATCCTGCAATCCGTGTCGATCACCGGTATTCTTGCACTTGGTGTCACCGCGACACTCGTTGTCGGCGGTTTCGATCTTTCCATTGGCTCGGTTGCGACTACCGCCATGATGGCTTCGTCCTATGTGATGGTGGTCATGGGTGGTGACGCCCTGACAGCGACACTCGTCTGCCTAGCCGTGGGCGTGCTCGTCGGTTTGGTGAACGGGATCATCATCGTCTATATGCGCGTGCCAGATCTTCTGGCGACGCTTGGAATGATGTTCCTGCTGCTCGGCCTGCAACGCATCCCGACCGAAGGTCGCTCGATTGCAACGGGCATGACGTTGCCGGATGGCTCGACGGCAACGGGCGCTTTCAGCCCGGCCTTCCTCGCGCTTGGCCGTCATCGTTTCGATTTCATCCTGCCCAATCTGGTGCCAGTTTCGGTGGTCGTGTTGATCGTGCTGGCCATCGTCATCTGGTTCTTCCTTGAATATACCCGCTTCGGCCGGATGATGTACGCTGTCGGCTCCAATGAGCGCGCGGCAAGCCTCGCCGGCGCGCCGGTCAATGCCTACAAGATCTCGGCCTATATCATCTCCGGCGTCTTCGCCTCGATCGGCGGCATTCTGCTTGCCGCCCGCCTCGGGCGCGGGGATATCGCCTCGGGCAATAATCTGCTTCTCGATGCCGTTGCCGCAGCCCTCATTGGTTTCGCAGTGCTTGGCGCTGCCAAGCCGAATGCGTTCGGCACTGCCGTTGGCGCTCTCTTCGTCGGCATTCTTTTGCAGGGCCTGACGATGATGAACGCGCCTTACTACACCCAGGATTTCGTCAAGGGCGCGGTGCTCGTCATCGCCCTGATTTTCACCTTTGCGCTCTCGAAAAGAGGCAAACGCTGAGGCGGGAACCTTCAGCGGGCTAACAATATTGATCAGTGGAGGAGACTGACATGAATTTCACGCGTAGAACCCTGGGCAAGCTGACGCTCGGGCTGATGGCTGCAGCAACATTTGCCACGCCGTCCCTTGCGGCGGATATGCCGAAACCTTTCGACAAGCCGGGTGAGGTGAAGATCGCACTCGTGCGCTATCTGTCGACCGGCGACTTCTTCCAGTCTTACCTCGCGGGCGTTGAAGCACAGGCCAAGGCGCTGGGCGTCCAGCTTCAGGTGTTCGACAGCCGTCAGGATGCAGCTCTGCAGGCCGATATGGTCGATCAGGCCATTGCGCTTGGTGTGCAGGGCATCATCATCCAGCACGGCCTGACTGAATCTATGAAGGAAGCCGCCAAGCGTGCGGTCGACGCGGGCATCAAGGTGGTGGCTTTCGATGTGAATGTCGAGAACGAGAAGATCCCGCAAGTCGAGCAGTCCGATCATGACCTCGCTCGTTTGGCACTTGAACAGGCGATCAAGGACAATGGCGAGAGCTTCAAGGCTGGCTATGTCTATGTCGCAGGCATCGCGCCGCTCGACCGTCGTGACGAGAAATGGAAAGAGTTCAAAGCGAAATATTCGGGCATCAAGGAAGCTGCCCAATTCGGCACGATGGATAATCCCATCGCCAATTCGGTTGCCAATCAGGCGCGCTCGGTGATTTCTGCCAACCCCGACATCACCGTGATGTTTGCACCCTATGACGAATTCGCCAAGGGCGTGAAGATTGCGGTCGACGAAGCGGGCATGTCTTCCGACGTGAAAATTTACTCGGCGGATATCTCGACCTCCGACATCGCCGCCATGCGTGAATCCGGTTCTGCATGGGTCGCGACAGCAGCGACCAACCCGGCTGTGGTTGGTCAGGTTTCCGTGCGCTCGCTCGCCATGCTGCTGGCCGGTGAAAATCCGGGCAAGCAGGTCATCGTGCCGCCGACGCTGATTACGCAGAAAGATCTCAACGATCAGGACATCAAGAATATGGAAGAGCTCGGCACGAAACTGCCGCAGTTCGCCCATGCCGATGTTGCCATGCCTGCATGGATGCCGAAGCCCTGATTTAGAGCATTTCCAGCAAAGGTGCGAAGCGGCTTTGCGTAGGATAATGCGGTGAAACAACCGCTCTAGGCATGACGGAATGAAGAAGGGGCGGTCCATCGGACCGCCCCTTTCTATATGTCTGAAAGGCTGAGGAAGTTGTCTGCACCAGCCCGAAAAATCAACGCATGGCTGCCGCGATATTCCCGCCATCGACGGTAGTCACGTCGGCCGTCGTGCGTTCGGCTAGTGCATGGTGCACGAAGGCACGGGCGACATCTTCAGCCGTCACTTCAAGGCCAAGCAGATTGCCGCCCATATAGTCCTTGACGGAGAGGCCGCGAGCCGCAGCCCGATTGGCAATCATCTCATCGTTCAGCAGGCCGGAACGGATGCGATCGGCATTAACCGCATTGACGCGGATGTTGTCGGCACCGTGTTCCAGCGCGTACTGGCGTGACAGGAAGAGCGTTGCCGCTTTCGGCAGGCCGTAGGCACCGAATTTTGCGCCCGGATTGACCGCCTGCTTGGAGGCATTGAACAGCAGTACGCCGCCGGTTTTCTGTGCCTTCATGATGCGCACGGCATTTTGTGCGACAGTCTGATGAGCGAAGAAATTGAGCTCGAAACTCTTGCGCAGCAGCGTGTCGTCCATCGTGGCGATAGGGCTTTCCCAGGCCGCGCCGGCATTTGACACCACAATATCGACGCCGCCAAATGTTGCGACTGCCTTATCAAAGGCGGCTCGCACAGATGCGGGATCGGTGATGTCGCAGGCAATGCCGATGGAACTGTTTCCGGCAGCCTTCGCAACCGCCGAAGCCTTCTCGCCATCGAGATCGAGCGCAACGACATGAGCGCCCTCGGCTGCAAAGGCCTTGACGACGGCAGCACCGATGGCTCCCGCACCGCCAGTGACGACAGCGACCTGCCCAGTGAACGGTTTCGGCTTGGCGCCCGCGAGCTTTGCCTGTTCGAGCGACCAATATTCGAGATCGAAGAGATCGGGACGGCTGACCGGCTCAAAGCGACCAACGGATTCTGCATCGCGTGCTGCTTCGATCCACATCTCGCCGACATCGACGGCGATGGTCGCATCCTTGAAGGTGCGACCGTGGCCAAACATGCCAAGGCCGGGCACCAGCGTCAGGCGCGGCATGGGATCGAGCATGGTGCGCTTGACATCGTCGCGCGCATCGTTGCTACGGAAATATTCGGTGTAATTGGCGACGAAGGTTGCGACGTGCTGGTCGATGACGGCACGGTAGCCGGCGAGATCATCCGTGGCCGGTGCGGGCAACACCATAGGGCCGGTCTTGATGCGGATTGAAAGATCGGGTGTGGAGACACCGCGCGCCGCCATGTCCGCGACCTCGCGGGCATTGACGAAATCGAGAATAGCCGGAGTTGTGCGGAAAACGCTGACCATCCGGTCGTAGCGACCTTCTCCCTTGTCGACGGCAACTGCGCCGCGCAGCATGGAGGCGATATCGCCGGGCCTTGCCAGCGAAGCAGGGAGGGTGGCGGGCGTGAACGGATTGCGACCGTGGTTCTTGACGTGATCCTCCGCGACCGTGACATAGTGGATCATCCGGTCATAGGCTTCCTTCGCAGTGTCGCCAAAGGTGAAGATGCCGTGCTTGTCGAGGATCAGGCCCTCAACCGTCGGGTCCTGTTCGAACACTTCGGCGGCCGCCTTGGCGAGCGCGAAGCCGGGCATGATATAGGGCACAAAGCCCATTTTCTTGCCGAAGAGTTCTGTGCTCATCTTCTGGCTCTCGGCCTGATCTGCAATGGCGAGAATAGCCGTCGAATGCGTGTGGTCGATGAACTTGTGCGGGAGGAAGGCATGCAGTAGCGCTTCTACCGAAGGGTTCGGAGCGGCGGGTTCGATGAGATTGGCGCGCAGCAGCGTCACCATATCCTCGTCCGAAAGCCTGTCGAGTTTGCGGCTCTTGAGAAGGGCGTCGATTTTCACAGCGGGCAGGCCTGCCGGTTCGATAGTTCCCATGTCCCAGCCGCTGCCTTTGACGCAGAGCACCGCATGCGTGTCGCCGACGAGGTCTGTTACCTCGGTTTTTACCGACGTGTTGCCGCCGCCATGTAGCACCAGTCGTGGCTCGCCACCCAGAAGCCGCGTCGTATAGGTACGCAGCGCCAAATCGCGGTTGACGCCTTTCGCGGCGTATTCGGCGATGACCTTTTCCGCTTCGTCATCGCGCCAGAGATTTTCCATGGTAGTCAGCCTCCCGATAAACCGGCCCGACCGGCATCGGCGGACCCAAACTTTTCTGGCTCAAGCCTTGCTTGAACCGCCTTTGCCGAGCCCATCCTCGCTCCAGCGATCCAAAATCCGACGCGCCATGGAGGTGGTAATGACGAGATGGGAAGCAAAGTCGCCCTTCAACGCCGCCACCAGGGGCTCGAACTTGTTGTCTTCCTGCACGACAAGCATGCGTTTCTTGATGGCGCGAATGGAGGCGAGGTCGGCGGAAATGCAGCGCCTGTTGTGATTGCAATCCAGCCATTGGCCATCGCGATCTATGAGCTGACCGGCAATGACCCCGGCAGCGCCCTTTTCGCCCATGGCATGCATGTCGGCAGCCGAAAGCGCGCCGCATTTAACGAGATGGCTGTCATCCTCAATACCGCCGACGGAATAAAGCGCCAGATTGCAGTCCGGGATTGTAGCGAGCTGTTCTTTGATGACAGGTTCACCGCGCAATTCGTCAGCGAGGCGCTCGGAAGAGAGAACGAGCGGCGCGTAGAAGTTGATGCCTTCGGCATTGAGGCGGCGAGCGATTTCCGTAGTGCATTGGTCCGGCCTATAGGAATAGGGCGCACCGAGATTGCCGCAGAGCTGAACAACGGTAACGCTGCTCAGATCTGCGAAAGGCATTACGTCGGCAATGTGATAGACGGTGCGGCCCCAGGCAACGCCGACGCGGTCGCCCTTGTTGAGGAGTTCAAGGAAAACAGAAGCTGCGACGACAGGCATTTCAGCAGCTGGATCCATCGCTTGTCGGTCTTCCGGCACCAGCCAGACAGTGTTCAGGCCTGTCGCGTCTTCCAGTTCACGCGCCAGCACATCGTCTGAAAACAGTTCTGAGGAGGTCGAGATCGTGACGATCCCCATCTCGCGGGCCTTGCGCAGATACATCGCAATCGAAGCGCGGGAGATTTCAAGCCGCTGCGCTACCTCGTCTTGGCGCAGGCCGTGCGTATAATATAGCCAGGCGGCCTTATGGATGATCTGGTCAATCGGTCGGACGGGCATTGGGGTTCTTTCCTCGGTGTTCTGACATTAGTCATCGATACTGACAAAAGTCAATGCTTCAGCGCTGGCGAACGACGTGACATAATTAAAAGAGAATTTAGCCTGACGAACCGAGTGAACATCACGGGAGTCTCGGAAGGGCATTTATAGAGTTTTCGAAGTCCATGCGAACTTGGTTTTTTACGTTCAGTGACTTTCAGTTCCGCTTATTGCGGAGCGAATCTTTAAAACAATCGAGGCTTTTGGCATTCCGTCTGCCTGACCATTTGACGTCGCCCCCTGATTAGATTTGATTGAAGATGGCCTTAGAAACTCGCCCGATCCTCTGTTCGTTGTATCTTCCCCCCGCCAGATGTTCGGGGGTGTATTGCTGGAATGTTCCGATCGCAACGTCCTTTTTTGGTGATCGTAGCACGTTCATCAAACGCTACCTGATCGAATTGGCCGAGCCGTTTGAAGCAGTAATGAAGCCTTCGATGACACCAGTTTTAAACCATTTGCGCAGGTTATGGCGGCATCGTCAGCTGTTCCAATCACCCGCGCGAAAGTGCATAGCTCGTGCCGTGCTGTCCGTGTGTGCCGGGCAAAAGTCCACTTATCTCCGATAAGTGGATCGTTTTGGTTGCCGGTTGATATAGCTTGGCGGAAAGTCTGGCTTTGGGTAATCATAGTTGAGGGGTTGCCAAGCCCTGGAAACCTAATATCTGCCGAGACGGAGTGAACATGGCCATAGACGATATTTCATCTCTCCCGGTTTCGCAGTCCGTTGTCGGAAAACTGACGAGAGCAGCGATCTTTCTGGTCGTGACTATGAATGACGGTCATGAAGCAGAAAAGACTGTGCGTGGTCTGTGCGCTGATCTTTCGAGCCTGGTGCGAGGTGTCGGTTTCCGGCGATTGAATGGGCAACTCTCCTGCGTCACCGGTTTTGGAGCGCGGGCCTGGGACCGTCTCTTCGGTTCACCGAGGCCGAAGGAGTTGCATGTATTCCGTGAGATACGCGGCGTTCATACCGCCGTATCGACACCCGGTGATATTCTATTCCATGTCCGGGCAGACAGCATGGACCAGTGCTTTGAGTTGGCAAGTCATATCATGTCGCGGCTTGTAGGTTGTGTTTCCGTTGCCGATGAGGTGCACGGCTTTAAGTTTTTCGACGACCGCGATCTCTTGGGTTTCGTCGACGGTACCGAAAATCCAGTCGATCAGGCCGCTCTTGCAGCAACTCTCATTGGAAACGAGGATCCTGAATTTTCCGGCTGCAGCTACGTGATCGTCCAGAAATATCTTCATGACCTCAATAGCTGGAACAGAGTCCCGATCGAGGAACAGGAAAACATAATAGGTCGGCACAAGCTGTCTGATATTGAGCAACGCGATGAGCAAAAGAAGCCTTATGCTCACAATGTACTTACGAACATTGAAGAGAACGGAGAACAGCTTCAGATCGTGCGTGACAACATGCCTTTTGGCGCAGTAGGCAAAGGAGAATTCGGCACTTATTTTATCGGCTTCGCCCGTTCGCCGTCTCGTATCGAGAAAATGCTGGAGAATATGTTTATCGGCAATCCACCCGGCACTTACGATCATATTCTCGATTTCAGTCGTGCGGTAACAGGCTCACTGTTCTTCATTCCTACTGTGACTTTCCTTGATGCTGTTAGCCCCGACACAACCTCGGCGACACTTGCACTCACACCTGATTGATCTCCAGTTTGGCTCCGTCGGGCCGGCTGATAGCCGCAATAGGTTGGCAGGCCAGAAAACCTGTGCTGGTGGCGGGTGGTGTTGCCGCGCGCTTCGATATTCTAAAGAACATCTTCTCGGGGCAAGATTTGCTACTTCGTGAAAGCGTCCGCTTTTACCAGCGGGTGCACTGTCGACGTGATCGCAAATGAGGTTGATCCGGACGGACGCAGCTTATTGGTATGTCATCGGGTAGGCGTGGATTGCTGTAAAACTGGTACGACTGCATCGGCTTCCTGAGCTGGTTGTAGACAATCTATCGCCCCCATTGAGAGCGAGTGGTGAACGATGTACTTGATCCAGCAACCAAACAAAAAACGCGGCGCTGATCTCCAAAGTCATTCAGGCATGAAAATCCGTAACAGGTGACTTGTGCAGGAGCCACCTGTCTGGATGGGTCTCTGGTGCAGATACTGGCAACGGCTCGTCTCAAGCCCGGCCGAGACGTTTACGCAATTCCTCATTCTCGGCGCGCAGTTTTGCAGCAAGTTCCTTGCGTAGTTTGAGGTTCTCCGCTTCAAGTGCAACCAAACTCGAAAGATCATCGCTGGACAAGCCCGTAGATGACACGGGTCTGTGCTTTGCAGCAGCGTTTTTCCAGTTGTAGTAGGTTTGTTCGCTCACTTCAGCCTGCTGCAAAGCAACCTTGAGAGTGGATTTTCCACCCTTTGTTGCTTTCTCGATAGAAGCGAGAATGGAGGCACGCTGAGCCGGCGTGTACTTGTTGCGCTTGCGCTCCAACGGCGGTAGTGTAGCGGGCTCAGCCTTTGAAGCAGCTTTGACCGCTTTAGCGGCCTTGATAGCAACTTTGGTTGCAGCTGGAGAAGAGGCGGTTCCAGTTCGTTTTGATTTTGGTGCGGCTTTTTTCCGCGGAGCGCGCGTCTTTGGTTGGTTGCCGACAGGTTCAGCATCATCAGTTTTCGTTACAGTCGGATTTGTGTCTGTAATCGTTTCATTAGCCACGTGGATTTTCTCCTGGTTTGCTAGTCGGAATTGGCTCGATCGTAGAATATATAGATCAATGCTTAATGTGGAAATAAGATCAAGCATTTCGTGGAGCGAATATTTTCGTAATCATGCCTTGGTCAAGCAATGGATTCGGAAAAAACAATCTGTAGGTAGTGATAAAAACTCCGCGAGCCAGCAGTTGACATAGTTCCTTGGATAGTTGTCACGGATGGCAACTCTGGTGTGCCATTTCATCGTCGCATATAAGAACAGGCGTATTGGGTTCTGTTGCAAACTTTTCGTCAATGGATGAACTGATAGGATACGGGCTTTTAATCAGCTGAGTGTTTTAGATGTTCAAAGGCCGCCATTTTGATAAATCAGTCATTCTCCTGTGTGTTCGGTGGTACCTGGCTTACAATTTGAGCCTGCGCAATCTCAAGGAGATGATGTCGGAGCGTGGCATTGGTCTCGATCATTCAACGGTCCATCGCTGGGTCATCCGCTTCAGCCCAAAACTGCTTGAACGGTTCAATCGAAAGAAGCGTCAGGTCACACGCAAATGGAATCTTGATGAGACTTACATCAAGGTCAAAGGCGAGTGGCTGTACTTATATCGTGCCATCGATAGCAATGGCGATACGGTTGAGTTCTATTTCAGCAAACATCGTGATCTGACTGCTGCTAAACGCTTTCTGCGTAAAGCTCTGGCCCGCCACGGTAGGCCGGAACGCATCACCATCGATGGAAGCGAGACCAACAGAATAGCTATAATGCAATGTGATGCTGAGAGCCGACTCAGACAGACTGGCAAACCTATTATCATTCGCTCCAGCAAATATATGAACAACACGATTGAGCAGGATCATCGTCGGATCAAACGACGCACACGCTGCATTCTTGGGTTCAAGTCAGAAACCGCTGCCGGCATCACACTCGCTGGTATCGAACTCATTCACATGATGCGTAAGCAGCAAGGCGTCTTTGAATATCAAAAAGCACTCTCTATCAAACAACAGTTCGAAGCACTCGCAGCATAATTACGTCCAGAGTTAAGCCGTGCTCAATTCAAATCAGATCTTTGCAACACAACCCTATTCGGTACGTGGAAAAACAGAGCGTCCTGAACTTCCGTTTAGCATATGCAGATCTTGCCGCGATGGGTCTCCTTACCGCGGTACCTGAGCAGGAAATTTATGTTGAGAACTACCGTGAGAAACAGAGGCCAACGGGGAAGATAGCTGGGTACGTTCCTTCGGAGCTCGGTAAATTTGTTGTCCAGTACATCGAGCCTTTGCAAACGCCTAATACCGTATAACGTTGTTTACATCACAGAGACAAATAGACCTTTTATCTACTAATTTGTGGAAACCTTACCCGTGTTCACGTCGAGATAGACTCGCTTTGCGCCTCCGTTGCAATAAGTAAAATAGATGCCGACACCTCTGCTTTTTTGTGTCGAGCGCATCCAGCCACCCTCATCAATAAAGTCTTGCAGCGTGCATTGGCCTGAGACCATTAATTCTTCAGCTGCCGCGAGGAAACGGTCCCTGTGTTCTTCGTATCTGTCGGAATCTTTCAACGCTTGTTCAATGGCTGAACTTCCAGCTTCGGGTTTCGGTGGCCTATCCTTGGATAAGCCATCCAGTTTGACCCACTCGGCGAACTTGCCGCCAACGATCCCATTGGTTTTGTCACAAACCGCTCGTCCTGAATCCACATACTGGGATTTGCCGCCTGAACACGAGGCATCATAAAAATGGGTTACGCGGCCCCATCCATTTTTCGTTTCCAGGACTTTCGCCGATTCACGGAAGAGCAGCTTTCCGACCGTTCCACACTTAACGCTAGGACAGGTTTTGCGCTCGACAGCTTCGACTTTTACCCAGAACTGGTCCTCAGCTTGCGCTGATCCGGAAACGAGCGTTGCGGCCGACATCGCAATGGCGAAACTGATCGTTTTCATGTCGCGCTATCTTAAAACTTGAATTCTGGTGTCGATGCAGCCGCATCAGCTTCCATGTCAACGCAGCCCTTCAGGATAACGTATGAGCCATCACTGTACCGAGCAACTTCCTCACAGTGATTTCGTGTCTTTGAGGAGAGAGCCGCCCATTTTGGTTTCAGCTCATTGTAAGAGCTCTGCTCCATCTCGATGCATCCTTTGTAAACGACCGATGAGCCGCCGCTGTAGTCCGAGACGCCTTTGCAATAAGTTGCGGGGTCATAGCGGGGTAAGGACTGCGCGAGTGCAGATGTCGCGGTAGCCGCGAGCAGCATAATTCCGATTGCGGTAGTAAATTTCATGATTCCAACTCCAAGCCCTCGTTGGATTTTATCGGCGTGAGTATTTAATTCAACTCACGGAAAGCGAGACCAGAACTGGAAATTCATTGTTTCAGAGTTTCGCTTGAACGGATTACGCAAAAGAGGGCCGTAGCCCTCTTTTGTCTGATATCGAACATAATATCAGAAGCTAACCTTCAACGAAGCATTGAAGCCATTTCGTTGTGCACCAGAGCCAAACTGGCCACTATAAGACACTCCGAGAATAGCATCTTTCGATAGCGCGAAATCCAGCCCGGCTTCAATGATTGCCGCGTCCTTGGCTATCGGCGCGCCCGCCACAGTGAAAGCGTTCGAGCCGACAAAGCTGGCCGTTGAAACGGGGTTCACGTCACCCGATGCATGCCTCCAGCCGATATCGGCGCGGGCTGTTGTCGGGATGGTTCCAAGATCGAAGCCAGTCGATGCCCGAACGCCGAGAGTGCTGAACGTGGTGCTCATCGTATCGGAATTCATGGACAACGCCGCTGCGGTCTGGCCATCTTCATCAAACCCGTCAGTTCCCAAACGGACATAAGACAGATTGGCGTAGGGTTCGATCACTGCCTTGGGCAGACGGATCTTGTATCCGAGCTCACCAAATATCTGGAACGTTCCTGCGTCGTAGTCCGCATTCAAGTTATCGCCGAAAGCGGGGAAGGCGACAGATCGGTTCATTTCTATCTGATGCCAAGTGTAAGCGAGACCCGAGCTGAAGGCCAATGCGTTGCCGTTAGACAACTGCCATTCGGTGCCCGTGTAAGCGCCGAGGGTGTAGTTATCGCTGCTGCCAGAAGATGCTCGGCTGTCTACGTTAAACGAGGTATGGCTATAGCCAGCAAGAAGGCCGAGACGCCAGTTTTCATAAACAAGCCTATCGATACCCGTGACGAAACCACCGACCGACGATTTCATGCGGCCAGTGTTGCTGGTCGAATCCTGTTCGCTCCAGGCTCCATAAGCGTATCCCCATCCCGTATAGAGATCTTCAGTATCCGTTTGTGGCGTCACGACATCGAAAGCCTGAGACTGCTTGGCTTCCGACACATAGTTCATCGTTGCCACTGGGGCTGTCGGCGTGGAGCCGTTTGCCTGCTGAAGTCGATTAGTTATAGCGCTGTTGATGAACTGCGACTGATTGATCAGCGCACCTTTCGCAGCCGCATATGCTTCACCAGACAGATTGTCATAAGCAGCACGGGCTTCGTCGGCCGAAAGCATCAGGAGCCTGTTGTAAAGCGCCAGTGAACTTCCGGTCTGTGAGAGAGAATCCAGTGCCTGAGCGGTTGCGAACTGGTTGTTCGTGTTTGCAACTGTCGTGAACAATGGGCTTGGCTCCGGCTTTTCGCCGGGTTCGGGCTTGTTTGGTTCCGGCTCCGTAGTTTTCGGCGTCAATGCAACGTTAAAGGCATTCAAACTCTGTTCTGGATCGAGTGTGAAGGTCAGAAACGCTGAGTTCGAAGTCACATCAGCAAATTGACCACTGACTAAACTGCCTGCTGACAGAATATTGTATTTTTGGCCTGCCTGGTAGCTGACCTCGGGGTCGAGCGCCGTGATAACGAGATGCGAACCGACAATGTTCGCACGACCGGTGACATTCACGAGGTCGGCACTGCCATCGCCTGCCAGCTCGGTCATGAGAAAGGAGCCAGCTTGCAGTGTCAGGTCACCATTGATCGTCAACGTTCCAATCGAGTTGCCAGGAGACAGAATGCCACCGGATTGGATGCTTACAAGAGAGCCAGCGCCAGAGCCAAGCGTACCATAACCGCCAAGAGTTGCGCCGTCAGAAACGGTTACATCGCCCCCGAGCTTACCGTTTCCGAGTGCGTCTCCAACAATCAGCTTACCGCGCTTAACCGTAGTAAGCCCATCATAATTGGAACTGTCACCCGTCAGCGTGAGCGTATTGGTTCCTTCTTTGATGATTTCACCGTTGCCAGCATAGATACCTTTCCAGGAAACGGCATTCGAGCGGTCATAAATCAAGGTGCCCAGGTTGATAATTGTTCCAGTGAAATTGGTGCCGCCAATATGTCCAGTCGTGCCGCCGCTACCCAGCTGAAGTGTGCTGTCAGGTCCAATAAGGACGTCGCCTCTTGAACTACTGGTGGTGGTAAGAGTGAGCTTTCCGCTGCCGACGTGGGCGAAAAGACCATTGCCAGTAATTTCTCCATTGTAGAGGACGTCATCTGAGCGATTGAAAACAACCGCGCCATAATTGGTTATGCTGCCAGCGACTGATCCTTCAGTACCGCCATTTCCTAACTCCAGGACCGCACCAGCCATGATGCCTGTCCCGCCTGTATAGCTATTGGTACCAGTGAAAACTTGTTGTCCACTACCGATATTTACGCCGCCAACGCCGGAGATCACACCGCTAAACGTTCCAGCGGCGTTATTGATTTGCAGGTAATTGCTGCCAAGCGCGACATTTCCATGGCCTGAAAGGTTGTTAATCTGTGCGGAACTGGCATTGGAAACGTCGAACGTTCCATCAACTTGAACGCCGCTTGATTGGTTCACGCGCCCTTGACCAGATAAAGCTAACGTCGCGCCGTCGGCAATCGTGGTTGCTCCAGTATAATCATTCATGCCCTCCAAGGTCAGCGTACCATTTGCGGAATTGCTACTATCCTTGACTGTCAGGCCACCGCTTCCTGATATTGCCCTTCTGATCGTGCTCTCGTTCCCTGCCATGTCGATGGTGCCACCACCTGCCGACAGATTGATTGCCCGCGACGTCGACAAATCAAAGGCTGAGCCAAATTTGAGTTCGCCGCCATCGAAGGTTAGTCCTCCATTGACGTCACCGAGATTGCTATCAGAGGAAACAGAAAGCGTACCCTGGTTGAGAACCGTGCCGCCTGCATAAGTGTTGTTTCCTGAAAGCGTAAGCGTGCCCACACCGTTCTTAATAAGCCGCGCCGCCGAACCACCGCCTGAATTCGCCTGAATTCTGCCCGTCAAAGATATCTGATGTCCGGCCGTGTCTACCGCGAGATCGGCATCGGTGTTCAGACTGAAATTGTTGGCTAATGTTACGTCTTTGTTGGCAGAGAGAGTGCCTGTAGCAAAAGTTGTCGTAATTCGCGCTGTTGAAAGGGCATTATTATCGCCTGCTACGATAGTGCCGTTGCTAAGAAGGATGGACCCTGAGCCGCCGCCAAATGTGTTGGCATTGTTAAGGACGAGTGTCCCTCGCACTGAGATTCCCGTGCCAACGCCGCTGATCTGACCATCAATTACAAGTGTTCCAGAGCCTGTTTTATCGATGAGGCTGGATCCGCCATTAATATTTCCGGTAACCAGCCCCGTGCCTAACGTAGAGAACGTCAACATATTATTATTTGTAACGATATTCCCAGTTAGCGTTGCATTGCCGCCGCTGTTTATTTGAACCGTCCCCGATGTTAACAAATCAAAATCATCCGAGACGGTTTGTTCACCGGAGATAACAAGCGTACCACCTGAAAATACACTCTGAGCTAGCGCTGATGAAATGAATGTTGTCGAAGACAACAAGAGTATGGACGCCGCGATAACGCAGCGCGAAGTATTTCGCGATACTGACATGTTTCCTACCCCAAGACGCCTTCCGACCGCAGCGTCTGTGTCCCCAAGTTTGATCTTCGCATTCGAATGGACGAGACGAAGATATTGCCCATTTTCATATTCTCTAATTTATGAAGTACTATTAAGAGGAAATCCACGAAAAACAGCGGGTTGTGTGCAAAAAACCCCCATAAATTGCGAGAGACGTTACCTGACTATACTTGCGAAGCTTACACAAAAAGCCGCCCAACCATCATGGTTGGGCGGCAAGTGAAGGACCCAGGAGCAACCCAAAGTGTTGATTTTCGCTGAGAACTGACCCGGTGGGGGTGCGGATAAAAACTTGGGCTGGTTTTACGTTACAATGCCGAGACAGTTTCGATATTCGATTGGGCTTCGTGCGCCAAGTGACATTTTGATCCGTTTCTCGTTGTACCACCGAATGTAGCCGTCAACTTCATTGATAAACTGTTCGAGCGTGGCGGTCTTCCAATCACGGGGGTAGAAGAGCTCTGTTTTCAGTCTTCCGAAAAAGCCTTCGCATGCAGCGTTATCCGGGGAACAAGCCTTGCGGGACATTGATCGTACCAGCTTCGCATCACTGATCCGCGATAGCCAACCCGGCCAGCGATAGTGTGCACCCCGATCAGAATGTACTATTGGTCGTTCATCTGTACCTGTGACAGTTTCTATGGCGGCATCAAGCATCATATTGACCAATTCCGCATCTGGTCTCGTTCCGATTGGCCAGCTTATAACCAAACCATCAAAACAGTCGATGATGGGTGAGAGATACACCTTGCCAGCCGGGATATGGAATTCAGTGATATCAGTCAGCCATTTCTCGTTTGGGGCTGAGGCCTGGAGGTTGTGTTGCAAAGATCTGATTTGAATTGAGCACGGCTTAACTCTGGACGTAATTATGCTGCGAGTGCTTCGAACTGTTGTTTGATAGAGAGTGCTTTTTGATATTCAAAGACGCCTTGCTGCTTACGCATCATGTGAATGAGTTCGATACCAGCGAGTGTGATGCCGGCAGCGGTTTCTGACTTGAACCCAAGAATGCAGCGTGTGCGTCGTTTGATCCGACGATGATCCTGCTCAATCGTGTTGTTCATATATTTGCTGGAGCGAATGATAATAGGTTTGCCAGTCTGTCTGAGTCGGCTCTCAGCATCACATTGCATTATAGCTATTCTGTTGGTCTCGCTTCCATCGATGGTGATGCGTTCCGGCCTACCGTGGCGGGCCAGAGCTTTACGCAGAAAGCGTTTAGCAGCAGTCAGATCACGATGTTTGCTGAAATAGAACTCAACCGTATCGCCATTGCTATCGATGGCACGATATAAGTGCAGCCACTCGCCTTTGACCTTGATGTAAGTCTCATCAAGATTCCATTTGCGTGTGACCTGACGCTTCTTTCGATTGAACCGTTCAAGCAGTTTTGGGCTGAAGCGGATGACCCAGCGATGGACCGTTGAATGATCGAGACCAATGCCACGCTCCGACATCATCTCCTTGAGATTGCGCAGGCTCAAATTGTAAGCCAGGTACCACCGAACACACAGGAGAATGACTGATTTATCAAAATGGCGGCCTTTGAACATCTAAAACACTCAGCTGATTAAAAGCCCGTATCCTATCAGTTCATCCATTGACGAAAAGTTTGCAACAGAACCGACACCTGTTACCTCTGTCGCATCCCGACGAAGTTGTCGACCTCATTGAAGAGGCCGCCGTCGCGGCAAAGTAGTAGGTATCGTTACAGGTCTTTGATTCTTCTGGGCGAGGCGAAACGTGCTTTAAATCGAGGTGATAACCAAGACTCTTGACTGGTTATCAATGTTGTCATCCATTTGAATAACTGAACGGTAGAGTTCAAAACCCGTGAAACGCCATATCGAGCGCGGATACGATCTCGTCATGTGAAGCAGAAAGGTTTGTGACTGGGTTCTTTAATACGGACACCGGAATTGCCGACATAAACTGTGTAACCAACACATGCTCCTCTCCTTCAATCTCGAAGCTCGGATTGAGCCGCTTCGCCGGGATCGGGGCAAGCGCTTTAATAATTAGAGGAATGACAATACGTGTTTTCAGCTCTTCCAGTAGGTCAGCCTGTACGTCGAGTACATAGCCGCCACCCGGATTGGAGTAAACGTCATATCTCGCCATTAGAATTGACGATAACGTCCAAGAGGTAAGCCATTTGCTTCGACGTAAGCATTAGAACTTTGCATCGCTGGACGATTTTCTTCTTTCCAAAGTGCTGACTTGGCAGCAGCTAGCGCCTGCGCAATTCCACTCTCGGCGGCACGCGAAATATTTATCTTATGTCGGCGCGCTTCAGAAAGAAGCTCATTATCGATTGAAAGATTGGTTGCGCGCTTGAATGTCCGGGCAGATTCCAGTTGTGGCATAAGATATGCTCCTTTGGTCGATAAATATATGCGCATATTTATGTGCATTCAATCGGAATCTGTATGTAACTCGTAGGCAGATGATGGCTCCGGACCAGTCGCATTTATGTGCATGGTCACTGTCTCACGTTGTATCGCCCGCGTCACGATGAAGACGTGGGGTTGCTCGATATAGGAACAACTGACGCGATCTGGTCGGGCGCGAGATACGCGAAGCTCTGACTGGCAATCAAAACCACAAATGACCGCTTCGAGTCTTCATTCCGGACATTGGATTGCTTGTCGTGCGCGCAAAAAGCGGACCGACTGCCGACACATCAGTAAGATATGTGACGGTTGGGAAGCTTACAGGCATCTGTATGAGCGAGAAGTGGCGGGAGCGCACCCGCAAGTGCCTTGACATACTTCGAACTCCATTATTTATACAGTGTATAAATAATGGAGTTCGAAATGGTCACTGGACATGTATTCATCGCCACGAGCCTCGATGGTTTTATTGCTCGTGAAGACGGGGATATCGATTGGCTACTGGAGCATGATCAAGTCGGGGAGGATCATGGGTACAATGACTTCATCAGGGATATCGACGTCATTGTGATGGGACGGGGCACCTACGAGGCGGTCCGAAGCATGGGCGAGTGGTTCTATACCCGACCGGTACTGGTCCTATCGGAACAGCTTGCACCACAGGAGGTGCCATACGAGCTCAGCGGTAAGGTTCGCTTTTCGGACAAATCTCCCGGAAGCGCAATGGCGATGCTTGCCTCCGAGGGCGCTCGACGCGCTTATGTGGATGGAGGGCGCGTCATTCGATCTTTCCTCGAACTTGACATGATCAGTGACATGGTGATCACGAGAGTGCCGATCTTGCTCGGTGCCGGACGCCCCCTTTTTGGTGGGGGGCATCGCGATGTGGCCCTTGCACACAAAGGCACAAGGTCCTTCCCTTCTGGATTGGTCCAGTCTCATTACGAAGTCATGAAATGATGGCAAGGGGGCGAGGGAGGCCAGCAGCGAACGGAAAGCCCGTTTCGCCGGAGAGTATTCTTTCGGAGGCTTTGAGCATACTCGATACCGACGGTCTCGACGGCTTGACCATGCGCGCATTGGCAACACGTGTGGGCATCAATCCCATGACAATCTATCACCATTTCAAGGATCAGGACGGACTTATCAAAGCGCTTGCGGAGCTTGTGTATGCTGACGTCGCGGCGTCTGAAACAGGCGAAGCTCTTGCGCGCGTCCACAGTCTTCTCACAGCATACTACTCTAAGGTTGTTCTCTATCCAGCCTTGACCTTGGCCATATTTGCGCGGCCAGCGATTTTTCCCGATCATGCCGTGAGGATTACCAATGAGTTGACCCGCTTGTTGAGCGAGCGCAGCAACGCCGTTCGTTGGACGCACATACTGATCGACTACACGCATGGTGCCGCTCTCGCCGTGGCGAGCCAGAGCGGGCGCGGAAGGCGCCAGCACTCAAATGAAATAGTGCTCAACGATTATGAGATGGGACTTACAGAACTGCTAGGGGCATTTGGAGAGTTTATTGATCGTCATAACGCTTAGATCGAGCGTAGCCCTTGAGTTACCCGATGCAAACCGCCTTGCGAACGTTATCGATCGCGCGGAAGCGAGAGTGCAAAGCTACGCTTACCTTTCTTACTCCTAAATGTTTATGATAGATGGCGTATTCTCCATTTGAATCGGAACGCCAAGAGAGAATTCTGACGCCGAATCTTTCCTTGGGCGTTCCCCTGATTGGGGAGAAGGCCAAAGGTTCCGTGCTTCAGGGCCGCGCCAAGCCCTTTAGAATACAATTGGCTCTTGGGCTGGGCGCATAGCAACCTGTCCTTCACTTTGCCTGATTGACGGTTATAGCGATCATGTGGAGGACATCGTCAGCGCTGCACCCGCGTGAGAGGTCATTAGCGGGTTTGGCGAGGCCCTGAAGCACGGGGCCTATGGCCTGCGCCCCACCAATACGTTGGGCAATCTTGTAGCCGATATTGGCGGCTTCGAGATTGGGGAACACAAAGACGTTGGCATTACCCTTGAGTGGTGAATCCGGCGATTTGGCATGGCTGATTGCCTCGACGAATGCCGTGTCGAACTGTAATTCTCCATCGATGCACAGATCAGGCTTACGCTCCCGCACCGTCCGGGTTGCCTGAACGACCTTTGACACACGCTCATGCGCAGCGCTGCCGCCGGTGGAGAAGGACAACATGGCAACGGCCGCATCTTTTTCCGTGAGCTGGCGGTATGAATCTGCCGACTGTATGGCGATGTCGGCAAGTTGTGCGGAATCCGGTTCCACCACGAGGCCGCAATCGGCAAAGACGAAAGCGCCTTTCTTCTGATGATGTGATTGGCACAGCAACATCAGGAAGAAGCTTGAGACGAGCGATGCGCCTTCGGCCTTACCAATGATCTGCAGGGCATGGCGCACCACATCGGCAGTCGTTGCGACTGCGCCAGCCACCGTCCCATCCGCATCGCCTTCGCGTACCATCATGGCGGCGAAGCCGAGTGGCGTCTTCACCATCGCCTCGGCCTGTTCTTCCGTCATGCCCTTGGCCTGACGCAGCCGATAGAGTTTTTGCGCATAATCCGCGCTTTTGCCCGATACTACTGGATTTATGATCGCGATCTTTGAGCCGTCAATCTGCCTGCTGATGACGCTTTCGGAGCCCAGAAGCGTGATGCGGGCAATGGCTTCGCGTTCGGCACGGAGCGCCGCATCGATGATGCGCGGATCTTCGCCCTCGGCCAGCACGATGTGACGTGGCCTCGAACGAGCTTTCTCAAAAATCTTTTCCAACGGCAGCATGGCGCAATCTCTTCAAAAGGCCGGGAGTTGCGCTCCCGGCCTGATCACTGACGGACTGGTTCAGACGGGCATTTGCTGGCGCATGTCGGCCTTGTCGATGCCGGCCACGACAACGGGTTTCTTCATCGCATCGCGGCGGAATGGTTCGCCCAGTTCCTGATTGAGCACGACTTCGATGAAGGTAGTCACCCCCTTGGCCTGCTCGTTGATTGCCGTCTGCAAGGCTTCGGTCAGCGCCTGCTGGCTATCGACGGTCACGCCTTTCAGGCCGCAGCCATCCGCCACCTTGGCGTAGCTCAGGTTCGGATTGAGTTCGGTGCCGACGAAGTTGTTGTCGTACCACAGCGTCGTATTGCGCTTTTCAGCACCCCACTGATAGTTGCGGAAGATGACCATGGTGATCGCAGGCCAGCCCTTGCGACCGATGGAGGTCATCTCGTTCATGGATATGCCGAACGCACCGTCGCCTGCAAAGCCGACCACTGGCGTGTCAGGCTGGCCGATCTTGGCGCCGACGATGGATGGGAAGCCATAACCGCAGGGGCCGAACATGCCCGGCGCCAGATATTTGCGTCCGTGTTCGAAGCTTGGATAGGCGTTCCCGATGGCGCAGTTATTGCCGATGTCGGTGGACATGATGGCGTTCTTCGGCATTCCAGCCTGAATGGCACGCCATGCCTGCCGCGGCGACATGCGGTCCTTCTCGCGCTCGCGCGCACCGGCATTCCAATGCGTGCCCGGATCGTCATCCTCATGATCCATCGAGGAAAGTTGCTGCAACCAGGCGGATTTACGCTGATGGATGAGCTGCTTGCGCTCGTCGCGACCTGCATTGCCCGCATTGGCTCCCATCTGGTCGAGAATCTGCTGCGCAACCTGCTTGGCATCGCCGCAAATGCCGACCGAGATCTTCTTGGTGAGGCCGATACGATCAGGATTGATGTCGACCTGAATGATCTTTGCATCTTTCGGCCAATAATCGATGCCGTAGCCGGGTAGGGTCGAGAACGGATTGAGACGGGTGCCGAGCGCCAGAACCACATCGGCCTTGGAGATCAGCTCCATCGCGGCCTTGGAACCATTGTAGCCGAGCGGACCTGCGGACAGCGGATGGGTGCCGGGAAAGGCATCATTATGCTGATAGCCGCAGCAGACCGGCGCATCGAGCCTTTCAGCAAGCGCGATGGATTCAGGGATCGCACCGCCGATAACAACACCGGCCCCGTTAAGGATGACCGGGAATTTCGCATTGGTCAGTAGTTTTGCAGCCTCGGCAATGGCATCGCGTCCGCCGCTCGGGCGTTCCAGTCGAACGATCTGTGGCAGGTCGACGTCGATGACCTGGGTCCAGAAATCACGGGGAACGTTGATCTGTGCCGGTGCACAGCCGCGCCATGCCTTCTCGATCACGCGGTTCAGCACTTCGGGAATGCGGGTCGCATCGCGCACTTCTTCCTGATAGCAGACCATCTCTTCGAACAGGGCCATCTGGTCAACTTCCTGAAAACCGCCCTGACCGATGGTCTTGTTGGCAGCCTGTGGAGAGACAAGCAGCATCGGCGTGTGGTTCCAGTAAGCAGTCTTGATGGCAGTCACGAAGCCGGTTACGCCGGGCCCGTTCTGAGCAATCGCCATGCCCATCTTGCCTGTCACGCGGGTATAACCGTCGCAGATCAGCGCCGCATTCGTCTCATGGGCGCAATCCCAGAAGGTAATGCCCGCCTTCGGAAACAAATCCGATACCGGCATCATCGCGGAGCCGATGATCCCGAATGCATGTTCTATCCCATGCATCTGCAAGACCTTAACAAATGCTTCTTCCGTCGTCATTTTCATGGCAGTGAATTCTCCTAAGCTACTTTTTCGTAGGTCGGCGTAGCGGCGTTTTGTGCCGTTAAAGCGCGTTTCCTGTCTTCCAGGACCATCTGAGCCAGTTTCGCGCCGATCATCATCGCCGGAGCATTTGTGTTACCGGAGACGATTTCCGGCATGATCGAGCAATCCGCGACGCGCAGACCTTCAATGCCGCGAACACGCAACCGGTCGTCGACAACATTGCGTTCGTCGACGCCCATCCGGCAGGTGCCGGTTGGATGGTAGATCGTGGTGGAATTGCGTCGCGCCCAATCCAGCAATTCGTCATCGCCATTCAGATCGGCTGTCGGTCTGAACTCCTGTGCAATGGCAGATTTAAGGGGTTCAGTCCGTGCTATGCGGCGTGCGATGCGAATTCCCTCGACCAATGTCTGCTGGTCGTTTCTGGTTGCTAGATAGTTGGGCTGAATGACTGGATGGTCGAAGGGGTTGCGGGAACGCAAAGTGATTGTTCCACGACTTTCCGGCCGTAACTGGCACACCGACTGGGTGAAGGCAGAGAAAGGATGCACACCTTCGCCGGGGCTGTCGGCTGACCATGGCTGGATGTGAAACTGAATATCCGGCGTGGCGAGCTCTGGCCGCGTCTTGACAAATCCGAAGACGAGGCTGGCGGCCATCGTCATGGGGCCGGTCCGAAACAGCGCATACTCGAGACCAATGGCAGCCTTCTTGATGAGACTGCGAACTTCATCATTGAGCGTCGGTTCGTTACATTTGAAGACCAGCCGGGCCTGCAAATGGTCCTGCAGGTTCTGGCCCACTTCCGGCGCGTCGTATTGAACAGAAATGCCGTGAGCGGCCAGTCGTTCAGCCGGGCCGATGCCGGACAGCATGAGTATCTGGGGCGAGCCGATAGCTCCAGCGCACAGGATGATTTCATTTCTGGCATGGATCGTGTGGCGGGTGCCGTCCGGACGCTGATATTCCACACCTGTCGCGCGACCATTCTGGACGACGACACGCATGATGTGGGCATCGGTTTGGATGGTCAGATTTTGTCTATGACGAATCGGGCGCAAGAATGCGGCTGCGGAAGAGCATCTGCGTCCTTTGTGCATGGTCAGCTGAAAATGCCCCACGCCCTCCTGCGTTGCCCCATTATAGTCGGGGTTGTAATCGTAGCCATTCGCACGGGCGGACTCGATCCACTTTTCGCAGATCGCCCGCTTCAGGCGTGGGGCCGACACCTGCAACTCACCCATGGTTCCACGGTCTGCGGCTGCCGGGCGATGGAACGTTTCGAAACTCTCGAAAATTGGGCCAACATCCTGCCAGGACCAGCCGGAATTGCCGAACTGTGCCCAACGATCATAGTCTTCTTTCTGTCCACGCACGTAAAGCAGACCATTGAGCGAAGATGAGCCGCCGAGCACCTTCCCACGCGGCCAGCTGAGGCTGCGTCCGTTCAATCCCGAATCCGGTTCTGTCTGATAACACCAGTCGTAATTGGGGTCGTGCATCGTGCGAAAATAACCAACCGGAATGTGAATCCACGGATTGCGGTCCTTGCGGCCGGCTTCCAGCAGGTGAACGGTGACCGAGGGATCCGCACTGATCCTGTTGGCGGCGATGCAGCCCGCCGAGCCGGCACCCACTATGATGTAGTCTGCTACTTCATTCATAAAGAACTTCCTCCTAACAGGGTCCGTGTCGCACGACGGAGCCGGATCCCTGTCTTGCTGCCCGCTGGGGTGTGCTGGTTCCGCTAGAGCCGCTTTCGCCTGCGCTCGATTGCAACAGCGGATGCCAACGACACCGCAGCTGCAAACACCACGTAGACGCATACCCAAAAAGGATCGTTGTTATTGATGGACATCAGGTAAGTGGCGATCATAGGTGTCAGACCGGAAGCGATGATGCCCGAGAACTGATAGACGAAGGATATCCCAGTATATCTGACAGTCGGATCAAACAGGTCTGCAAACAGGGCAGCTTCCGGTCCGTAGCACATGGGATAGATAATGCCGAACGGCAGTACGATGCCCAGAACGATCAGCACGGGAACGCCTGTCGACATGAGCCAGAACGCCGGGAAGACGCTCAAACCCAGCAGGAGAGATCCCCATGCATAGGTAACAGGTCGTCCGACCCGGTCGGACAGGCGTCCAAACAGGGGAATGAATACGATCATGACCACGGCGGCGGCGCAGACTGTCCATAATGCTGCCGTCCGATCGAGTCCGGCAAAACGGGTCAGGTACAGGATCGAGAAAACGGCAAAGATGTTGAAGAAGACGCCGTCAATGTAACGGGCACCCATGCCGAGAATGACGTTACCCGGATAGCGCTTGATCATGGTGGTGAAAGGCAGACCTGGATCCCGACCGCGAGACGCAGCCTTGGCTTTTTGAAACTCGGGGCTTTCCTGAATGTTGGACCTGATCCATGTCCCCAGAAAGACAAGAACGATTGATCCAATAAAGGCAGCACGCCAGCCCCATATCATGAACTGTTCGTCGGGCAGAAGTGACAGGAGCGCCATGACACCTGACGACAGGAATAGGCCCAGAGACAGGCCGATCTGCGGCAGGGAAGCGTAGAAGCCACGCTTGTCCTTGGGCGCATATTCATAAGCCATCAGCACCGCACCGCCCCATTCACCTCCAATGCCAATGCCTTGGAGGATGCGAAGGAACAAAAGCGTCACGGGTGCCATCAGGCCGATAGTTTGATAGCCGGGCAAAAGACCGATGGCGACGGTAGCTCCGCCCATCATCAGCAAGCTGATGATCAACATCGCCTTGCGCCCTATCCGGTCGCCGAAATGTCCGAAAACGAGGCCGCCCATAGGTCGGGCGACAAAGCCTACCGCAAAAGTCGCATAGGCCAGCATAATGGAGACAGTTTCGTTATCCGATGGAAAGTAGAGGTGGTTGAAGACGATGCCCGCCACCACACCATAAAGAAAAAAGTCATACCACTCGATGGTGGAGCCGATCAGACTGGCAAAGACGACTTTCCTAACATCATTCGCCTGGCTGCCGCTCCTCACAGCGTCCACTGTTGTATCCGACATGACGCCCTCCTGCGTTTTGACGGTTATGGCCCGATCCACACTCCTCCTGTGGATCGCAGTGTCGTTACCCTTGTTTCAAAATGCACGAGAGTCAATAATTTTTTGAGACAGTTTGTCTCGAAAAATATCAACTTATTGAATTCACCGGGTATAAATTCGCTTGGTTACGTCTCCGGGCTGGGTTAAACCACTAGGAAACCTCAGTGTGACGTAGTGTTTTCATGAAGAATGAACCCAATAATCTGATTGCCAGCCCAAGTATAAGGAACCTGCAGATTCTTGAGTTGCTGGGGCGTCAGAGACGCGCAATGACCCCTGCTGAAATCATTGAAGAACTCAAACTGCCCAAACCGACAGTTCACCGTCTGCTCGCCTATCTGGAGGAGCAGGGCTTTCTCACCAAGAACATTGATGGGAAGAGCTATCTGCCCGGTGCACGCTTCCGCGAAATGGCAATCGGTGCGATGCACGCTTCACTGAGTAGTCTTCCGAGCAGAAATGTTCTGATCTGGCTCAATCAGCAGATCGGCGAAACCTGCAACCTCGCGGTTCCGGACAATGATGCGATGATTTATGTCGATCGCGTGGAAACACAGTGGCCGTTGCGTATAGCGCTTCATATTGGTTCGCGTGTGCCGCTCCATGCCACTGCGTCAGGGAAAGTCACACTCAGCTTGCTTCCGGAAGAGGAGTTCGAACGCTATCTCCTCACCGGAGACAAGCAGTCCTTCACCAAAAAAACCATTGTCGATACAACGATGCTTCGCGTGGAAATCGAGCGTGCAAGGGTGCGTGGGTTTGCAACGGATCAGGAAGAGCTCGTTGACGGCATGATTGCTGTTGCAGTGCCTGTCATGGATGCGCGGCACAATTTTTGCGCCACCTTGTCGTTCCACGCACCGACCCAGCGGCTATCTCTGGAACAGGGGCTTGCCCATCTTGATGACTTGCGACTAGCAGCAGAAAAGCTCGGCAAGTTTATCTGAATACCGCCCAAATGCTAACCTGTCATCATTGACAGAACGTTTGCAACACGTCCATGCTTCACGCATTAGAGCAGTAAGGTCCGCTTGGAACGCAAGCAATTGAGAGTACTGCTGGTTCGCTGCCGCATCCTCTAACACTAAACGCGTCTGGCGTGGCCCGGCAAGCACGGCGCACGATTGCCAGCAGGGAAAGCCGAACCAAATGGCTGCATTTTTTTGACTTCTGCGTACCGGGTCAGGAATGCCCAACAGGGATCTGGTTCAACAGTGCGAACAAAATGGCCGAGAGGATTGCGGCAGCAGGAACCGTTACCACCCAGGCGGCTGCAATCGTGAGCGCGTGAGAGCGGCGAACCAGCTTTCGACGGCGGCGCTCCTCAACCGGAATGGAATCCAATGGCAGGGCTTGGCGCGCTTTCTTCAATCGTCGTTCCGTGTCCCATTCGCGGAAGAACCCAACGCCAAAGATCGAGCCTATGGCTATATGGGTCGAACTGACCGGTAATCCCAACCAGCTGGCCAGAATGACAGTGATTGCGGCTGACAATGACACGCAATAAGCCCGCATCGGGTTCAGCTTGGTGATCTGGTTGCCAACCATTCGAATGAGCTTGGGGCCAAACAGGCACAAGCCTAAAGAAATGCCACATGCACCGATCAGCATAACCCAGAGCGGAATCACGACGCCGTGGTTCAACGCCTCGGTTTGCGATGTCTGGACAATTGCCGCGAGCGGTCCCACAGCATTCGCCACGTCATTTGCGCCATGGGCAAAACTCAGCAAAGCCGCCGACACAACCAGAGGAATGCTGAACAGGATCTTGAGTGACTTGTTGCGGTTTTCGAGCCCATATGACTGGCGGTGAATGACCGGGATCAAGATCAACCAGCTTCCAACACCAACAGCCAATCCAAAGATCAGAGCTACCTCAGTCGACACATCGATCAACTGTTTCAGCCCTTTCATGATCAGATATGTCGCAAAGGTTCCCGCCATGAGGCCAACAAGGATCGGGACCCACAAACGAGCAGCAGCAATCTTATCCACGCGATAGATAATACGGGATTTGATCAACCAGAGAAAACCAGCAGCTATGATCGCACCCAGCACAGGCGAAATAACCCAGCTTGCCGCAATAGCCGCCATTTGAGACCAGTTCACTGCTCCGAACCCAGCTGCGACAATGCCGGCGCCCACGACACCGCCGACAACCGCATGCGTGGTTGAAACAGGAGCGCCGATCCATGTCGCAAGGTTGACCCAAAGCGCCGAGGCGAGCAACGCTGCCATCATTGCCCAGATGAACATGATCGGTGTTGCAAGTGTGTCTGGCGCAATTATGCCGGTAGCGACCGTCGATACAACATCGGCTCCTGCGATGAGTGCGCCAGCACTTTCAAACACCGCGGCAATCGCAATCGCACCACCCATGCTCAGCGCATTGGCACCGACGGCCGGTCCCATATTGTTAGCCACGTCGTTGGCGCCGATGTTCAAAGCCATGTAGGCGCCAAAAACGGTCGCGGCCACAACAATAAGCATCTGAGTGGTCTGGTCCAGCAACATGGCAGCGACGAGCCCGGCCAGCATGATGAATACAAGAGCAATGCCTGGAGCCACGAGCGGACGTGAGACGTAACTCGTTGCTGTTTCCAGCTGAACGAAGCGGCTCAAGTCCCGGTCCAGTGTCTCCAGATGCCGAGCTTCGAGATCTTCGTGTGCCATGATTTACTCTTGATTTCTAACGCAGCGCACCCGGCCAAAGCGGACGCTTGGGAATGATCCAGTTCAGGAACTTGACCGGTGTTTAAATGCGGCCGTTTTGAAAAGTCAATGGTTTGAGGTTGAGACGATCAATATGGAGCGCTGTTCTGCTGGCTTTGAGGGAACCTTAATCTGATGCACGATCCGACAACGGAATAAAGCTCTGTGTCAATTAAGTCGGCTTATTTGCTGAGATAACGCCCCGGTGCAAGGAAATTTTTTGACAGCTATTGATACTGGTTCGGACATAATGAGCTGGTGACAGTTCTGCGCTTGTGTCACGTGAATTTTCTAGCCGAGATTATTGCAGAGGCGGTGTGGCTGTATTTCCGGTTTCCGTTGAGCATTCGCATGGTCGAAGTTATGCTGGCTTCCAGCGGGACCTTTGTCACTCACAAGACAGCGCACGAATGCGCTGAAAAGTTCAGACGAGACTATGCCAATACCATCCGTTGCCGTACACCGCGCCTTGGTGAGTCCAGAAATACCAAGATACCAGGGCCGCCAATACTCATTTCAGGAGTTGCTATAACGCTTGTCATTCGATGTCGACGCACATCAGAGCGTGGAGTTTCACCTAGATTGCCCTCCATCCAGTCATTCATGACTACCATAGATTCAGCTGCGAATCTGGACCGGCAATCAAACATCTCGGTCCGCGTGGGTAGCTGGCTGAAGAGAATAATACGACGCCAGGACTCCAACCTACGATATTTCCATGGCGGCCACTGCTACAGCAAGTAGACGTCAAAAAGCCATCCGACGGTGATCTTCGCACGGACGGCGCTGATAAAACTCAATCTGTACTGACAAGTGGCTGGCACATGCAAACTGGAAAGCAAGGTTTCGTTGTTCTATTTGTCGGCGTTAACGCTCGCGATCAAAGGGGCCATAAATATAGCTCTCGCAGAGCGATATCACCTGCAACGCAACTTCAACTTCATCCCATCCGGAAGCAACAGCTTTACTCATAAGATTCCTAACGGATAGATCAAGTGCCTGGGCACATTGTCTGCCATAGTCGGAGTTGCCTGATTTTACCTTCGGTCGTTCGATTGGAAAGGGCATCGGCTGAATTATATCCCACAGTTTAATCGGCAAAAGCGGTGAGCGGAGCGATCTTAGTTTCCATTGAACTAGATACATACTTTCGCCAATTGGGGTTGATCGTGAGGGCGCCTTTTCGCGAATTTTTTGCGCAAATGACGTGATATTTTCTCACGATCATTATCACGCATGACCTTGTGAATGCAGCGAGCGCTGAAAAACTCTTTCAGTCTCAGCCTCTGGAATGTGTCTTTACCTGTCGCTTTCATGAATACCCTCGTGGCGACACGATTAATTTCCCCATTAGTTGGAGGGTCTTACGCCGCCGGTGCATGCGATAGTGTTCTTCGGAATTGCCCCACGATAGCTTATGCAGAAGCCGAATCCATCAATTTTCAGGTCGATCCCTTTACCATACTTTGGTAGGTAGCAGGAGCGGTGTAAAACTCTAGCCAAAAGTAGACTATCCGAGCATTGCTGCCATTTAAATACGACACCTGCCGTATAGCATTGCGTTTGAGTGAAGCTTAATGCTCCCTCATCGGGCCAGGGGGAGAAGCCGTCATGTTGTCGATGAACTTATGGATACCTTTTGCGGTCGCTACGCTAACGTTTGCTTGCATGCCAGGACCCGCAATACTTTACATGACCGCGCAGACCCTTGCGTATGGTCGTAATGCGGGCCTAATGGCTGTACTCGGCGTTCATCTAGGATGTTACGTGCATATCGTGGGTGCCACGATCGGCCTTGCATCGTTGATGGAACATGCACCGCGGGTCTATATGATTATAAGATTTATCGGCGCCGCATATCTGATCTGGTTGGGAGCCGCCATTTTCTTCGAGTGGAGTAAGAAAGATCAATCCACCAGCCCGACATCAAAAACGTTTCGCGACAGCATTGTAGTTGAAGTTCTCAACCCGAAGACGGCACTTTTCTTCCTCACCTTCCTACCGCAATTTGTACAACCCACAGCCGAAATTCCACTCTGGCTCCAGTTCCTTGTGCTGGGGATGATAGTGAACCTGATTTTCTCAACTGCCGATGTTGTGGCAGTCGCTATTGCTTCATTTGCCTTGGAGCGACTTCGCCACAACAAGGCTGGTTGGTTGGTGCCAAAGGCGTGTGGTACGATACTTGTAGCGTTGGGTGCGTCCCTCGCCAGCTATCACATTTAGCAGAGACAAATGGCGGTTTCTGCGGCAGACAAGGCGACGCTGTATTAAAGTGGCACTGAAGAAGTCAGAAGAACTCCGGTTTGCATCATGCCGGTCATCCCGATTGGGATGAGGATCAGCGGCTGGAGGAATGGTAGATGGTCTGCACGGGATTGATGGTTTGGTAAAAGAACAGAGGAGTTGAAAATCTCACGCTCTCATGAGCAATATCAATCAATGTTTGGGTGACGGTCGGCCAATTTTTCACGCTGCGCAGATAGCTGAGCGATCTTCGCCTGGAGCGTGGCGATCTCCACGTCGATATCCTCAATACGTTCTTCAATAATATCGTAGGATTCTTGTAGTAAAACTTGGGCTTCTGCTGGGTTAGAAGCATTCGGCGTATCACCCCGTAGTGGCTGGTTGGCGGTCTCGGGCAAGAATACGCTGGTGACGATGCCGATTACTGCTGCGCCCATCAGATAATATGCTGGCATGAGTAAATTATTGCTGCTTGCGACCAGCCATGCTGCCAACGTCGGAGTGAGCCCGGCAGCTATTATAGCTATATTGAAGGAGCTCGCCAGGGCGCTGTATCGAATTCGGGCGGGGAATAGAGCAGGTAGGGTTGCCGCCATCACTCCGATCATACAGTTGAGCGCGATTGCCAGGAGCAGCAGCCCGAGGAAGATCTGGGCAGTTTCGTTGCTGGCGATCATCAGAAAGGCGGGAATAGCAACTACGAACAGGGCGATACTGCCAATCAGAATGAAAGGCCGTCTCCCAATGCGGTCGCTAGTGAAGCCGATGAGTGGCTGCACGAAAAGCATGCCGATCATCACTGCGATGATAATCATCACGCCATGATTTTCTGAGTAACCCAAATTACTGGATAGATAGGTCGGCATATAAGTAAGGAGCATGTAATAAGTGATATTGGTCACCAGAACCATGCCTATACAGACGAGCAAGGACCTGCGATACTTGGTGAATATCTCGGTAAATGGCACCGTAGGCCGCTCTTGCAGTGCTGATTTGTCTTCCTGCTCCAAGCGTTCCAATTGCTGGGTAAAAGCCGGGGTTTCTTCGGCAGCATGGCGCAGATAAAGGCCGATAAGTCCAAGCGGCGCCGCAACCAGAAAGGGTACACGCCAACCCCAGCTCAAAAATGCTGCTTCGGACAAGAAGGTCTGTAAAAGAACCACAAAACCCGCACCGAGAACGAAGCCTGCAATAGAACCGAAATCGAGCCAGCTGCCCAATACACCACGCTGGCGGTCAGGTGCATACTCCGCCACAAAAATAGCCGCGCCTGTATACTCCCCGCCTACGGAAAACCCCTGTGCCAGTTTACACAATAATAGCAGTATAGGAGCAAGTATACCAATGCTGTTGTAGCCGGGTATCAGCCCGATACAGAATGTGCTTGCTGCCATGATGATTATAGTGAGCGACAATACTTTTTGTCGGCCAAAGCGATCACCCATGATGCCGAAAAACAGTCCACCGAGTGGACGTATAAGAAAAGGCACCGAGAAAGTCGCGAGCGCTGCAATGGTTTGAATTGCAGGAGAGACTTCAGGAAAAAAGACTTTGCCCAGTGCGAAAGCCACAAAACCATAAACGCCGAAGTCGAACCATTCCATGGTGTTACCTAAGGCAGCGGCCGTGACAGCTTTCTTCAACTTCGATTGATCGACGATTGTGATGTCATCGATTGTCAATGGGGAGGCTTGATTTGTCATATTCAGGTCTCACGGCCGGGGAGTCCAACAGTATCAGTATTTAACACATTTTCCTAACATCAAGCATAAGACTAGAACAGTTGGTTATGTATTCTCGGTGATTGGTGCGCAACGCCCGATGCCGTGCAGAACCAATATGTATTGTCCGGCCTGAACAGGTCAGCAGCACTCAAGCAAGTCAACCGTTAAACACGGAAGTCCATTGCTCATGTCGGCGGTATCGTCGCACTGACTGATACGGTTCACCGCAACTGCTACCAATGTCTAGTCAATTGCCGGCTATTTTCTTGCATGTGAAGTTGGTCTGGCTGCCTTGTCCGGCTGTGGGGCATGCTTCGTTTGGCTGCTGCCGAGGGAAAGGCATTGCCGCCGGGGCTATCATAGTCACTATCGCTGGTGGTTTGCTTTTGGCTTTCCATTATTTGCAGCAGTTTTGACCATCATATTGTTGATGCTGACAAAGCCGTCATTTTAATAGAATGCCACCTTAATAGTGATTGCAGTCTTGCCCTAGCTACCGTTGTCACGGATCAAATTGATCGAGCTGTTCTTTGTTCTTGGCCTTACGTCGAAAGGATCGACCAGGCTCCCTTCGTTCTTCTCGTCCTTCCAAAGAATGCTGCGGCTCTTCAATCTGGTGTTCTCTGGTGCTACTCAAAAACGGACTGGATTCGTCGGTCTGTTTCATCGGAGACCGTATTGATCCGGTGTTCGCTTATCAGTTCGCTGATTATCGCCAGAAAGCGCTTCAGTGTCGGTGACATGTCACCGGCGCGATAGGTAGCATATAAAGGGATTTCCGGTGGCGACGGATGAATTGGTTTGAAAACCACTTCCGGCTGCGCCAGCTGTCGCATGCTGGCGGGCAACAGGGCGACGCCAATATTGGCGCCGACAAGGCTCAGAAGCGATTGCACCTCTACGACCTGCTGGCGAATTGTCGGCGTGAACCCTGCTTTGACACAACACTGATAGAGGAAATCTGCAAATCTCGATTGATGCAGGCCGAACATGACGAACGGCTGATCTTTCAGTTGCATCAAGGAGACGCTGTTCTGGCTGGCGAGAGGATGCGATCTTGGCATGGCTACCATGAGAGCTTCCTTCATGATGATTTCCCGGTGCAGGCCGTCCTGATGCGGCGGCATGCGAAAAAGACAAACATCGATGCGACGCTCAAGCAGTCCCTGTATCTGGAGCGCTGGCGTTAATTCATGGAGCTGCCAGTCGACATCCGGATAACGGCTGGTGAAGATATCGAGCGCTCTGGGAATGATGCCGACCAGCGAAGAACTGATTACGCCAATGTCCAGTCGACCGATGGAGCCTGCTGCTGTCATACGGGTCGTGACAACAGCTTTTTCCAACTGCTGGAAGATCAGCGGAACCTGCTCTTTCAAAGCCATTCCCGCTGCAGTCAGTTCGACATTGTGATGGCTGCGTTTGAACAGCACGACGTCGAGACGGTCCTCCAGTTGTCTGATCTGCTGACTGAGAGGAGGCTGCGACATATTCAAACGGACTGCGGCGCGACCGAAATGGAGCTCTTCCGCGACGACCAGGAAATAACGCAGTGTTCGCAGATCGAACGGTTTCAGATGATTGTAAGCCATATCGAAAACCTCTCGCCAACCGGAACAAACAACACTGTACGTCTCAAAGGGGGAGGGGCGATAGTCCTTGAAAATACGAAACTCTGTTGCCGGACGCGGCTTGATTTCACTGCCGTCTTGCGTTTATGAGACCCATGTCAGGCGTGGGGATGAAGATCTGGGAGATCTTCAAGGGATGCTGACCGGTAAATTCCTTGCCCGTTCAACAAGGCCAGCGGCTTCCCATTTTCGAGGTTTACGTGTTCGATATCATTCTTATCTTCGCTGTTCTCAGCGCAACCATGCTGTTTGACTGGACCAAACAGTCTCCAAACTGATCGCCTGCGGCGGCCACCTTCCCAGAAGAGCTACAGCCGGCCTCAGGGTCGGCTTTTTATTGTGATTTGCTTTCCTGATGGGCGTTTCTGAGCTTCGGCGCCGGATTCGACCATATCGAAATCGTCTCACCATGCGCTGAAAGCGATATTGTACGTCTTACCATCAATGCGGCGATAGTGGGCAGTGACGAAAATCACTGCTGTCGAAATATAAGCCTGCCGTCGCCTGGCGAACGGTTGCCGCACCAAAGGGGGACGCAGTTGGTTTTCTCGAGGATCGGTCCTTCACGACCGGGAAAAGGAGACCAATCAATGATCATCGATACCAGTTGCTATCCGACCAATCTGGTCGATCTGGCCTGGCAGCATGATGGCGATCCGTTCAGCGGCGAGCGCCTGATTCAAATGATGGACGGCCCTTATACGATCAACGGCAAACCACGTCGCATCGACAAGGCGTTCATCCAGCCGCCGCAGGGCAACACCATCTATACGTGGACAGATGGGGAGCTAGACGGGCGTCAGTCCATCGATGCCTATATGGCCTATACGCTTGAAATGGTTCAAAAATACCCGGACCGGTTCATTGGCTGCTTCGTCTATAATCCGCGTTGCGGCGTGCAGAACGGGGTCGAGGCCATTGAGCGCTATGTGAAGGAACATGGTTTCCGCATGATCCAACTGCAAGCCAATATGCATGCATATCGGCCTGACCGTGCCAAGGACTGGCTGCGCCCAGCGCTCGACAAATGCCGGGAACTGGGTGTGCTCGTCAAGCTGCATACCGGTGATGGCCCCTACAGTATTCCGACGGAGTGGATTCCGCTTATCAAGGAATATCCGGACATCAATTTCATCATGGCGCACTTCGGTGTGCAGACCGGAGGGGTCTACTGTTTCGAGCCTTTCCAATGGGCAATGGAATATCCGAACGTGTTCTGTGAAAGCAGCTGGTGTCTGCAGTCGCGTATCGTTGAATTTGCCAAGGATTTGCCGACGCACAAGATCCTTTACGGTTCAGACACGCCGCCTAACGAACCAGGCATGTGGCTGAATCTGCTCGAAGTGCTTTGCCATGAACCGCCGCAAGGGATGAATCTCGACGAGGACACGCTTGAGGATTACCTCGGCAACAATCTCGCCCGAATGTTGGGCATGGAGCCAACTCCTCCGCCCGCCACCTATCAGAATGCAGTCGCAGAACTTGAACGTCATGGCATCGAAAACAAGCACTACCTGGCGACCCTTGCGTAGTTCAGCGGAGAATCCACATGATTATCGATACCCATCTGCATCCAACCAATCTTGTCGATGAGGCCTGGCGTCATACCGGTGAGCCGTTTACCGGCGAACGCATGCTGAAGCTCATGGACGGTCCGTATATGATCAACGGCAAGCCGCGCCGGATCGATATGGGCTTCATTCAGCCGCCGCCCGGAAACACGGGCTACCGTGATGGTAACCGCCGCGGACGCGACGGCATTCGTGACTACATGTCCTATGTCGCCGAGCTTTGCCAAAAATATCCGGACCGCTTCATCGGCAACTTCAACTACAATCCTCGGTGGGGTCCGGAAAACGGCGCTGCGGAACTGGAATTCCATGTCAAGGAATATGGCTTCAAGATGCTGAAGCTGCATTCCAACATGCATGGCTATCGCCCGGACCGCGCACTGGAATGGTTGCGGCCTGCCATGAAGAAATGTGCGGAGCTGGGCGTCGTCGTGCTTATCCATACGGGTGACGGCCCCTATTCGATCCCGACGCAGTTCTATCCCATCATTCGCGAATTTCCGATGGTCAACTTCATCATCGGCCATTTCGGGATACAGACGGGCGGCAACTATTCGTTCGAAGCGTTCTGGATGGCGATGGACACGCCGAATGTCTATTGCGAATCCGGCTGGTGCTTCCAGTCGCGCATCGTGGAGTTTGCAAAGCAGTTGCCGCCGAACAAGATCGTATTCGGTACGGATTCGCCACCGAACAATCCGGGTATGTGGTTGCGCGAGCTGGAGGTTCTGTGTTCGCCGGAGCCGCAGGGTATGAACCTCAGCGAAGATATTCTTGAAGACTATCTGGGCAACAACATAGCCCGTCTCATCGGTATCGAACCCACCAAGCCTCCCAAGGATCTGGCGGAAGCGGAGAAGCGTCTCAAGGCCACCTACGTCTGAGGCGCTGTGCGGGGTGTGCATGCGCACCCCGCACATTTCAGGAAATGACATCGGGAGGAGTCATGAACGGGCTGCATTCAGTCACCAAGACGGGAACACAGGATTTTCAGAGTTTCGCGAACGTCTACCGGCAACTTTATCCCGATGACGTCGTTCATATCCGCGAACCTCTGCAGGACGGCCGCGATGTTACCGCACTGGTGGCGACGCTGGCTGAAAAGGGCAGGACACCGATGCTGGTCTGCGATCAGGTTCCGGGCAGCGAGGTGCCGCTGGTCACGAATGTGTTTGCATCGCGCGAAAGGATCGCCCGCATTTTCGGAACGCGTATTTCCGAGCTGCATGGCGAGTACCAGAAACGCGCCAATGCTCTGATCGAGCCTGAATATGTCGCCGACGGCCCGGTGATGGAACAGGTCGACGAAAGCAAGGACGTCGATCTCGACAAACTTCCGATGATCCGGCATTTCGAGAGTGATCGCGGCCCCTATATCACAAATGCGATCATTGTTGCGAGTGATCCTGAAACCGGCATTGCCAATCTCAGTTATCACAGGTCGATGCGGCACTCCCAGTCGACACTGGCAACGAGCCTGCACTCACGCGGGCATCTATGGCGCATGTATCAGACGGCGCGTGAAACCGGTCGGCCGCTGCCGGTGGCGATGGTGGTTGGGGCGCATCCGCTTTTCATGCTGGCTGCTTCCGCGCGGTTGCCATTCGGTGCAGATGAGCGTGCTGTTGCCGGCGGACTGATGCGCGAGCCGTTGCGTCTGGTCAGAACACCACGCTACGCTATCGGTGTTCCGGCGGCGGCAGAATATGTGCTGGAGGGGTATCTTGATCCCCATGCACATGTCGAGGAAGGACCATTTGGCGAGTTCTCTGGCTATTCTTCGGATCGGTCGACCAATACGCTGTTTCACGTAACGGCTGTCATGCGTCGTCGGACGCCTTGGCTGGTCGATGTCGTGGGCGGTGCGACGGACGAGCATCTCAACCTTGCCCGCCTGCCGCGGGAAGCTGAAATGTTCGAGAAGCTGAAAGCGCGGTTCCCCTCGGTAACGAGGCTGCACTATCCCACCTCCGGAACGCATTTTCACTGCTATGTCGCGTTGAAGCAAAGTCGGCCCGGCGAAGCGCGCCAGGTGATGCTGGGCCTTCTCGGCTGGGACCCCTATCTGAAAACGGTCATAGCCGTCGACGACGATATAGACGTCACGCAGGACAGTCAGGTGTTGTGGGCAATGGCCACACATTTCCAACCGCATCGTGATCTTTTCACGATTGACGGTCTGCCCGGCAGTCCGCTCGATCCATCGTCAAGTTCTGACGGTACGACGTCGCGGCTGGCGCTCGATGCGACGCGAAGCCCTGATTTTCATGGCATTCGTGCCGTGATTGGCGACGATGCGCTCAGGCGTGCGCGCGATCTTCTGGGCGGTCTGACCGGAATAAGACCAACGGGAACACCGTCATGAACGCCGTCTCTCCACGACCACACGACTACCGCCCGCGCATGGTGGTTGGGATCAGCGGTGCGTCAGGCTTCGTCTACGGCTTTCGCCTTCTCGAAATCCTGCAGCAACTCCAGATAGAAACGCATGTTGTGGTGAGCCGGTCGGCGCTTCTGACCATGACCCACGAGACCGACTACAAACTCGCTGATATTCGCGAGCAGGCAAGCTATTTCTACAAATCCGACGATATGGCTGCCAGCATTTCGAGCGGGTCCTTCAGAACCATGGGTATGGTCGTGGTGCCGTGCTCGATGAAAACGCTTGCGGAAATTGCACATGGCCTGTCGGGGAGCCTGATCAGCCGGGCAGCCGATGTCACGTTGAAGGAGCGGCGAAAGCTGGTGCTGCTGGCCCGCGAGACGCCGCTGACGCAGACTCATATCGCCAACATGCTGACCGTCACCCAGATGGGCGCCATCGTGACGCCCCCTGTTCCCGCCTTTTATGCCAGACCCGCAAGCATCGCGGAGATGGTCGATCACACCGTTGGTCGGGTTCTGGATCTTTTCGATCTGGAGACGGGTGGCGTGCGGCGATGGCTCAAAATGCCCTGACAACGATAATCCAAGGGAGAAGAACGATGTTGAAGACAGTCAAGGACAAGATTCCGGTCACCGTGCTTACCGGCTTTCTCGGCTCCGGCAAGACAACGTTGCTGAACTACATTCTGAAGGAAAATCACGGCATGAAGATCGCTGTGATCGAGAACGAGTTCGGGGAAATCGGCATTGATGGCGATCTGGTCGTCGGCAGTACGGAAGAAATCTTCGAAATGACCAATGGCTGCGTCTGTTGTGTGGCCGAGGCACGTGACGATCTTCTGCGGGTTATACGCCAGCTTCTGGCAAGACCGGAACGTCTCGATCATATCATTATCGAGACGAGCGGACTTGCCGATCCTTATCCGGTGGCCCAGACTTTCTTCCTCGATGATCCGATCCGCAATGAAACCAATCTCGACGGAGTCATAACGCTGGTCGACGTCAAACATATTCGCCAGCATCTGGACGATATCCATCTGGATGGCATCGACAATCAGGCGGTCGATCAGATCGTCTGTGCAGACCGTATCGTGCTCAACAAGGTGGACCTGGCACAGGACGCAGATATTGCCGATGTAAGCAGACGCATCCGCCAGCTGAACGAAACTGCGGATATCGTGCTGTCGAGCTATGCGCAGATCGATCTCACCAAGATCCTGGGACTGGCGGCCTTCGATCGCAATCGCAAGATGGCTGCCGAGATCGATTTCGACTGGCACGTGCACAATCATAATCACCATAGTGATGGGCACGTTCATGACCACGAGGATCACGGTCATGAACACGCATGGCTCGGGGATGCCAGCCATACCCATGACACGTCGGTCACGTCCGTCGGTATCGAATTTCCGGGCAATATGGACCCGCAGAAAATTTCGCGATGGGTGCAGGAACTCAAGCGACAGAACAACGAGAATCTGTTTCGAATGAAAGGCATCTTTTCCGTTCAGGACGATGACTATTGCTATGTCCTGCACGGCGTCCACAACGAGATCGAATTCCGCCCCAATCATCCATGGGCAGGGGATGAACGCTCGAACAAGATGATCTTCATCGGGCGCAATCTCGACCGGGCTTCGTTGCAGGCCCGCATAGAAGCATGTCGGGCATAATAACCCGCAATCGACCGGCTTCGGAGCCGGGAGTTTATCTGCTGCATCGCTTGATGCGGGGATAATTTCCGAAGCCGGTTTGATGGAACAGGCAATGAAAACGTCAAGACAAGACGTCACGAAAGGAACGGCCACAAGTCGTTGGAAATTGACTCAATAAGGGGAACAACGATGACATCTGCAATACATCCAGTCGATGAAATATTACCTGCCAAGAAAACACTCACTCTGGCGCTGCAGCACGTTGCGGTGTCCTATGTGGGATCGGTTGCGGTGCCGCTGATTATCGCTAATGCGCTCGGCTTCAGTTCCGAGGAAACTATCCTCCTGATCAGTGCCACCTTCTTCTGTTCAGGTATTGCGACGCTACTGCAAACCATAGGATTCTGGCGTTTCGGCGTCCGTCTTCCGATCATGAACGGGGTCGCCTTTTCCAGTGTCTCGGCCATCATCGCCATCGGCTCCATGCCGGGGGTGGGGATAGCGGGCATTTGCGGTGCCGTGATTGCAGGCGGTATCTTCATCATGCTGATCGCACCGGTTACCGGGCATCTGCGTCGCTTCTTTCCGCCCGTCGTCACGGGCTGCATCGTCACCGCCATCGGCGTGCAGCTTCTGCCGGAAGCCTATCAGTGGGCAGGCGGCGGACGCGGCCAGTCCGATTTTGGCGATCCCGCTTTTCTGGGCGTGGCGTTGCTGGTGTTAATCGTAATCCTTGCCTTCAATCGGTTTGGATCGCCGCTCCTGAAAAACCTGGCTGTGCTTTTCGGTATGGGTGCGGGCGCTCTGGTCGCCTTTCTTCTGGGGATGGGCAATCTCAACGCGGTCGGGGCCGCTCCATGGATGACCGTGCCGACGCCGTTCCATTTCGGACTGCCGACTTTTGCCGTCCTGCCATTTATGACGATTGTGATCGTGATGATCGTCCAGACAGTGGAATCCATGGGGCTGTTCATTTCGATCGGTGAGATTGTCGACAAGGATGTAACGCCTGAACAGGTTGCCGATGGTGTGCGCGCCAACGGCCTTGCTAGTGCAGTTGCGGGCATCTTCGCGGGCTTTCCCTTCATTGCTCACATGGAGAATGTCGGCCTCGTCATTCTAAGCGGTGTACGCAGCCGCTGGGTTGTGGCGCTTTGCGGTTTCATGCTGTGCGTCATCGCCTTCTTTCCTAAGTTTGGTGCAGTCCTTGCGGCGGTGCCTGCACCGGCACTCGGAGGCGCAGCGGTGGCGATGTTCGGCATTGTCGCTGCGGCTGGCATCCAGTCGCTGTCCAAGGTCGATTACGCGAATAATCAGTACAATATCCTGATCGTCGCGTTGACGCTGGCCATCGCTTTCATTCCGATCATGTCACCCAATCTATTCCAGCAACTGCCGGACTGGACGCAGTCCATCCTGCATTCGAGCGTTGTGGTGGCTTGCGTGGTTTCCGTTACGCTAAATCTCGTCCTCAACGGATTGGGCAACAGTAACCAGGCCCATGAAAGCCATCATGACGGTCATCTGGCCGAGGCGAAGTCCCAGACCAACGGTAGTTGAGCATAATCATCTGCGGCGCCGGGCAGAAAGCCCGGCCTGCACACCAGAGGTTCGCACCCGCCCGCTATAGAAGCTGTGGAATACAGGCCTGCGGGGCGGACCCGTTTTAACTTTTCAACTCCATTCAGATAGTGAGGTTCACGATGGATAATCTGTTCCAGCAATCCAACGCGCCGTGCCGCCGCCTTGTCCGGGGAGGTGTGGTTGCTGTCGGCGCCCGCGATGTCCGACAGGCCGACATGTTGATTTCCGAAAAGGGCGTCATCCTGGATATTGCGTCCGACATCGAGCTTGAAGACGACATGCAGCTCATCGATGCGGAAGGCTGCATTGTTTCGCCGGGTCTGGTGGATATGCACCAGCATCTCGACAAAACAGGCGTACTGCGTTTCGCGCCCAACCCGTCGGGCACTTTGCAGGGCGCGCGTGACGCTTTCGCAAAATATGCACGGCAGGCCCCGCCCGACGATATTTTCAAGCGGGCATCCAGAACCATCGAGCGTTGTCTCAGCCGAGGCACCACGGCTATCCGCAGCCATGTGAATGTGGACAAGGATGCGGGCTTCAACGGTATAGAGGCGCTAGCGAAACTACGATCGGACTGGGCCGACCGGGTGAAGCTGCAGCTCGTGGCTTTCATGATCCCGCATCCTGGGCAGGATCTGGACTGGCTGGAGGCCAACATCGATCGCGCGGTCGCGCTGGCCGATGCCGTTGGGGGCACGCCCGCAGTGGCGGAAGACCCGGAGCGTTATCTCGATATCCTGTTCTCCGCTGCGGCGCGCCATGGCCGTCCGATCGACCTGCATCTCGATGAACATCTCAACCCGCAACGCCCGCTTTTTAATGCTGTTTTCGAGCGGGTCCGCCGCTATGGTCTGGAGGCGCGCTCCGTGCTAAGCCATGCTTCGGTTCTGAGTGCTATGGACCGGCCTGATTTCGAAGCGATCCTGGAGCAGATCATCGCGCTGAAGCTCGGTGTTGTCACGCTGCCTGCGGCCAATCTTTATCTACAGGCGCGCGATTGCGACAAGCTGCCGCCACGCGGACTGACGCGGGTGGCCGAGATCGTGCGGGCCGGTGTGCCTATTGCCACTGCTTCCGACAATATCGAAGACCCTTTCGTTCCGACCGGCTCCGGTGACATGCTGGAAATCGCACGATGGACCCTGCTTGCAGGTCATCTCAAGGGCGACGAACTTGCTACCGCCTACGCGATGATTACGGCAATCCCTGCAAAACTCATGGGGCTTAAGGAATATGGCTTGCATCGGGGCGCATGGGCTGATTTTTTTCTCGCCAAAGCCGAAAGCATCGAAGGCTTGGTGGCTGGCGGAACAACGCATTTACGAGTTTTCTCCAATGGAACGCTTGTATCGGAGACACAGATCGCCACGAGGACCCGGGCGAAGACGCAATCCGTCGTGCGTGAACCGGCCTGAAACGTCGCACGCGCCGGGCAATCGCTTGATTTGGAGGAGGACTTGCCATCATTCCCATGAGACGGCAGATGGACCGCGACGGCAGTAGAACAGATTACTCCAAATAGATTATCATACTCACTGCCCGCCATGGCGCTGCGCGTGAAGCCGAGAGCATTCCCTGAAGCATCAAGAATGCGCAAATAAACGCCACGACGGTAGTCGTTATCTGATTATCGCGTAATGAAGCCCGGAGTGTTCTCTTCATTCTTTCTTGTCACAGGCTCGACATAGTGTCACTGCGGCTGAAGCTAGCGAGGAGACGCTTTCTTTAGGATGAACCAGGCACAGTGAAGGCGACCAACAGAGCGGATCGTGCCATATTTCTGCTTGACTGTGAATGGGCTCAAAAGGGCCGCGCCAGCTTTCTGGGTCGCTACCTACAGCCGCGTGTCCAGCGGAGAGGGTCGTCAGGCTGGCAAGCCCGCCTGCTTCGAAATATGCAGTCTGGAACTTTACAATTCCGATATGCCCTCAACAGTATACAGAATGAAGTTGACGTACCGAATTATCCAGCGCCCTTATTCTCGCTCGAAGAGTTGTGGGGCATCAGATGGGGAGGGTTCAATGCCTACGTCAGCATTCGACACTGAGATATTTCATCTGGATGGATTTTGAGAACAAGGTGCGATTAACGCAACTCGGTATCCGAAAAACCGGCAGCAGACCATTTGTTATGTCAAGCCGAATATGGTCCATACCCGAAAGCTTTCAAAGAAAAAGACAAACTTTCTCCCCCAGATCCTACCGCAAAAAATCTAGAACTGGCTTATAAAGAGCGGAGAGTTGGTTCACGAAGTCCTTTATTTGACTGGAGATTCTCATGATAAAGCTTATCACGCTTACCTCGATGGCCGTCACCTTGCTCTCCTCAACGGTTTTGGCTTCAAGCTCAGAATCCATTGACGCAATTACTTTGTCTTCTGGTGGCGTGGCAGAAATATCCAGAAAGCCTACAGTTTCCAACGATGGAATTGTCGAGATTGAAGTTCCTCTCAATCAGGTCGATGATGTACTCAAAAGCCTTGTCCTCAAAGGTGGAAAGGGTGCGATAATCAGCATTTCTCTCGCTGGCCCAAATCTGCTGGAGGAGACTTTCAGACAGCTTCCATTTTCACCGTCGAGCCTTTCGTCAATGTCTGCCTTCTTGTCTTCGATACCAGGAACGTCAGTTACGGTTTCGAGTGCAGGAAAAACCGTCAAGGGTAAAATCCTCGGCGTTGAAACATTGAATAAATCCGACGGTGAAAACTTTCACGTGCTGAGCGTATTTGATCAGGATGGGCATACTCAAACCATCAAAATTGGAGAAGACACCTCTTTAAGTATCGATGACGCTGAGATGAAGCTAAAGCTCACAAATGCTGCAACAGCCTTGGGGCGCGCGAGCAACGATAGTGCTCGTGTCATTCGTATTACTGTCCGCGATCTTTCAGCCTTGGATTCCCGTCTGGCTTATGTCGTTGCAGCGCCTATCTGGAAAACAGCTTATCGGATATTAACGGAGCCAGATGGCAAAGCCCGACTTCAGGCCTGGGCTGTTGTTGAAAATGCGAGCGGCGAAGATTGGAAAGACGTCAAGTTGACGCTTACTTCTGCTGATCCCGTTACCCTAAAGCAACGTCTGCACCATATCTATTGGAAGGATAGGGCTGAGGTAATTGTAGACACGGCGACCAATAATGTTGTTGAGGCGGATACCGGAAATCTGGCGAATAGAGTGAGGTCGCGCCCCACCGCGAGCGAGAAGGCCGCACTCTTTGAAAGTGATGAACAAGCGGGAGAGGCGGTACACGCGCCTGCGCCGGTCATTAGCGGCTATGGGGGTGGTTCTATGGCGGTAAATCCGAGCGGTGAGATTGCTGCGGTCTCCGAGAATGACACCAGTGCAATTTTTGAGCTTCCAGGCACATTTAGTCTGATCAATGGTGATAGCTTGTCTGTGCCTATTGCTGATGCGCAAATTGAAGCGGAAATGATCTCAATCTATCGAAACGGTAGCAGCAATATTCATCCAGTTGCCGCGATAATGCTGAAGAATTCAACAGGCTACAGCCTGCCAAGCGGTATCCTGACCGTTTACGACAGTGGTGCCGGCTACGTTGGTGATGCCCGGCTATTGAACCTTCCAAAGGGGGATACGAGAATTGCTGCTTTCGCGACAGATCGTAAGGTAGCTATAACGCAGGAGCAGGAACCAACGAGACAGATTACCGATATCAAAGTGGTGGATGGCATCGTTCGTATTTCTGAAAAATTGCGTGAAACCATTACCTATCGTATATCGGGCGCTCTCGATGCTGACAGGGCCATTATTATTGAACACCCTATTCGTGTAGGCTGGTCGTTTTCCTCTCAAGCTGACGATGGCAAGACAGTTTCCCACCACCGGTTGAAAGCTTTAGTCAAAGCCGGGGAAGAGCAATCGGTTGTAGCTGTTGATGAACGTATACGCAGCGAAAGTTTCGGGCTCATTGATGTCGATCCGACTGCACTTTTAAGTTGGTCTTCCTCGGCAACTGATAAGGATATTGCAGAAAAGTTCAGCCAGCTTGCAAAAGTACGGCAGCAACAAATCGACAAGCAGCTCGAACTTCAAAGATCTGATGAGAAACTTCAGTATCTCCAAGGTGAGCAGAGTCGTCTTCGCGACAATATCGCGGCTGTGCCAGAGAATAGCGACCTGAAAGCCAAATATCTAACGATGCTAGAGGAAAGTGAGAGGGCTATCTCAGAAATGTCGAAAGCCAGTGAAGCGAGTAAAGTAGACCTCGATCGCTTTGCCAAAGAGCTCAAACAGCAGATACGGGATTTCTAGAACGGGAAACGTGACTGTCCCATCTCTCGAATGTTCATTTCATGGACACCAGTTTATCGGGCGTCCATGAAATGGTTGAAGTGAGTTACTCTGATTAAAATGTGGGCTTATTCTGACGGACAATCAATGGATTTGACGGCTGCTTGAGGTGCTCTGTTACGTTTTAGGCGGTCAGGGAGCCATCCACTTTGTGGAGCACGTCTTCAAGCGGGACAAGTCCTTTCATGGCACCCCTGCCGATGGCCGGCTTGCCGTTTTCAATCGCCAATGCAAAGCGAAACGCGGCGTCAACCTCGAGGCGTTGGCGCAACTGCAGAATGCGTGGAAAATGTCGCGGTTCGATTGCCTGGTGGAAATCCGCCCATCGCGCTACCCCTACAAACATAGCGTCCGCTAACGTCGGCTTGTCTCCCAACAGATAGTCGGTATCGCCGATCATCGCTTCTAGCTGTTCGTGGCGCGTGGCAATGAAGTTGCGGCCGAATTTGCGCAGCGTTTGCTTTTCTTCTTCGGTGGAGTCCTCCGCTTCCAGCGCGACCCACATTGGAGAGAATGCTCCGGTGAAGCCCGTATTGAGGAAGGCGATGTATTGATGCATGCGGTCAGCCTCCGGCGTACCAGGCTCGAAGCTAATCAGGCGCTCGGTATCGCGCGCTTCAAGCCAGAGGGCGATCGCCATCGTCTCGGTGAGAACGCGGCCTTCAGAGGTGACTAGCACCGGCGTTTCCACCCTGCCGTTCAGGCGTTTATAGGCTTCAGTGCGCATTTGCCCAAGCATGTCCACGCGGGTAATGCGATAGGGCTGGCCAAGCCATTCAAAGGCAGTGACGAGCCCCGCCGAACTGCCAAGCGGGAAGCCTGAGGTGAGGATCGGTTCGAATATCGGTTTCATGAGAATGTCTCCGTAGAATTGATGCGTTGATATTACAAATGTAGACTTTGATACAAAAGACTGGAAAAATGAGACTCAATAGACACAAACGTGGACATTAATGTTGAACCTCAACGATCTCTATTTCTTCACCCAGGCAGTTGAATACGGGGGCTTTGCTGCGGCAGCCCGACGGCTCGACTGTCCAAAATCGACGATCAGCAAAAGGGTCGCGACCCTGGAAAAAACACTCGGCGCGCAATTGGTCCACCGCACCTCACGCAGGTTTTCGCTGACCGACGTGGGGCGTGAAGTTTACGATCATGCTCGTGCGGCGATGATCGAAGCGGAGGCGGTTGAAGCTGTCGTGCATCGGCGGTTGGCGGAGCCCAGCGGCACTGTGCGGATCACAGCATCAGTGCCAACCGCGCAGTTTCAGCTTGCGGACCGTTTGCCTCTGCTGGCACGGCGGTATCCGAAACTAACGATACAGTTGCACGTCACCGATCGCTTCATTGATCTGGTTCAGGATGGTTTTGACATAGCGGTTCGTAGCCATTTTGAGCCATTGCCGGACTCAGGCCTTATACAGCGCCGCTTGAGTGAGGATCGGATTATTTTAGTGGCTGCACCCTCTTATGTTGCTCATTACGGCGAGCCGATAACACCGGAGGTGTTGAGCGAGCACGACGGTCTGATGTCCAACATGACAATGAAGCCCTGGCGGTTAAGTGACTCAGACGGCGGCACTGTCGAAGTGGTGCCGCGGCCGCAGTTTTGTTCGGATGAATCTGTGACGCTGATAAAGGCTGCCGTAATGGGTATGGGGATAGTTTGTTTACCTGAAATGATGTCCGCGCAGGCCATCAGGGATGGACAATTGGTACGTGTGTTGCCGGGATGGACGGCTGGTAGCGTGATGACAACAATCCTGACGCCACACAAGCGAGGACAGCTTCCCGCAGTGCGCGCAGTCATCGATTTTCTAGCAGAGGAGGCTGCTTCGGGAGCGGCTTTACCGGTCAGCAACACTTACTGATTTTAAGCGGCTCAGCGATCATGTTGCCAAGGAGCGGGTTGCCAATACGAACAATATCACGACCGACATCATCAAATTGTCCGGTGGATTTTATCTTCTTCGGCTGAACTGGCATCGTCGGATTTTCTATTCACAATGATGCGTTATCTCGTGTCCCGGACATCACTTATCACCGCGGTCTATCGCAGGGCAGATTATTTCAAATGCGGACCAGACGAACACGCTGCGATCGTGGATGCCATATTACAGAAAAATGTGACGAACGCTGTCAGTCTGATGGCGCATCATATCGACTATGTGGAAACCAGCTCGATCTTCGCGAAGTTAATGAATACTCGTATGATTTGAGCACTATGCTTGCTTAGTTCGCTGAGGTGGCAGGGATTCAACCCGAACGCAATGATTTGTCGTGAGGTTTGAACTCTCTCTACCGTCCAGCAATATCGCTATAATGAGAGAATGACAGGGATACCGGCTTCGTCAAGCATGCCGGACAGGATCGGGGCAGGCATTTCATTTGTTATAACCGCGGTGAAGTCGCGAACCGAACCAAGCTTCACCATGGCGCGTTTGCCAAACTTTGAGCTATCAACTGCGAGCAATTTGTGTGCAGCTTGTCCAAGTGCTGCTGAAACGACGGCTACTTCCGTATGGTCGTCGTCACATAGATCGCCGTCATCATCGATGCCGCTCACGGAGATGATTGCATAGTCGAACTTGAAACGCCGAATGAATTCCGGTGTGTCTCCCTGAAACATTCCTCCATCGATTGGCCGTACAAAACCACCCGGGACCGCCAAGGTAAAATCTGTTTTCTCACTGATTATGGCGGCTGATCGCAGGCTATAGGTGACGACGTGCAATCGCTCTTTGCTGATGAGCGCTTTGGCGATAGCTTCACAGGTGGTCCCGGCGTCAAGAAAAACAGTGGCGTTGTCTGGAATGAGTGCGACGACCGCTTCTGCAATGCGGGCTTTTTCATCCATTCGATCGCGTCTGCGCTGCCGATAGGTAACGGGATCAAGTGGGGCGAGTTGCGATACACCGCCATGAAGTCTTCTTACTTTGCCCTGATGTTCCAGATCCGCAATGTCGCGTCTTGCGGTCTGCGTGGTCACGCGGAATTGTTCAGCGATCTCTTCAAGGGAAACATAGTGGCTGTTCTCTACCCATTGCAACAACATCTGCTGCCGGATTTCTTTCTTCCTGCTACCGGAACCAGAAAGTTCATTCATACCCGCTGTCACATCCTTAAGCAGTTGGTTGCTCAGCTTCATCTCTCATTCCCAGATAGAAATAAGCAAGGAAAAAGTGGAGTTAGGCCTCAATGGTTTCCAGAGCACTATCAAATAAAAATGTAATATCAATGACATTTACCATAATTTCCCTGCGGAAACAGCGCCCATCCAAGCTCAGTTATGAGTAAAGTGTAATAAAAGTGACATTCAACTCTGTCATTTCAAAATCGAGTGAAGCCAGATGATCAAACTGGCCTTCGCATTGATGAGATGGAAGCATTTTCCAGGAAAGGGACCGAGGGATGGCGCCGGAGACAATCAAACCTAATCGAAAATTTCTGGCTTTGGCAACGCAGCTTTCATGTTGTGTTGGAGTTTCAGTTGCCGGCACCACTCAGGCACGCGCAGTCAAGCTGGGGTTGACGGCGGCAGGAGCCCTGTTCCTGTTATCGTCAGGATCGGGAGCGCTGGCACAAGGCATGACGGGCGAAAGTCACTCCTTGACTATCATGGGGTTCAATATCTGGAACAACGGTGCCAACTCAAAAATGTGGGATGCCAACGAAAAGGCGAAAGGCAATCTCGTTTACAATCAAAAAATGCAGGATCTTTTGCGCGGTGTGGCACCAGATGTCCTCATCATGCCGGAGCTTTATAACAACTCAGGTAAGGTATTTAACGGACAAAGCGTTGTTGGAGCGCATGTCCAGAATACGCTTGATCTTCTCAACAGCAATCCAGGCAAGCTTGGGATTTATCAGAAAAACAAGGACTATGACGCTCGTGAAGGCAGTGGCATGGTTTTCGCGAGCGGCAATGTTCAAAGCCTGGGCAACAATACAATTCGCGTGAATCCCGGCAACGGCTTCTCTGATGTTATCATTGAGGGACGCCACCTGAACTATTACGATGAACCAACAAACCGCATCGTTGAAGCTAAACAACTCGCTCAAGCTGCGCAAACACGCACACTTCCAACGATTGTTGCAGGTGATTTCAACGCCGGTGATGTTTCGGAACGCGGATTACTGAGTATCGATGCACAAATCAGGCTCATGAAGAAAGCAAGCGGCCAGAACTTTTACGCCAGGCTTGCCTACGAATACATGGCCGCTGGTGATGAGGCGATCTCGCACAAGATCATCCAGGACGCACATCCATCCAGCAATATTAATAACCTGACGTGGAGGCAATGGGCGGACGCGCTTGACGCTGCCTACAGGCAGGGAGCTGACACCGGTCTGAAGGATGAAACCTATCCCGTGACCAACAATGAGCCCGTAACGCTGAATATTCTCAAACAGCAGTATCAATTGATGCAACTCGAGAGAAACCGTGAGCTTTTCAAGCCAAGCGAGATGGGTGACGGTCGCGCAACATGGACAAGCGACGGCGAGGACGCGACCAACATTTGGGAAAGTTGGGATCGCGTGAATATCGACCACATCATGGTGTCGCGTCCGTTCGCCAAGTGGGTGGAAATCGTCGACAATGGCAAATGGTCCGGCACGCTTTCGGAAGCGGCGCGTCTGCCAAATGGCAATTCCTTGTCGGATCACGAACCCATAGCACAGGAACTGCGTTGGACCGGGCCGCAAATCCAGACCTACAAGGAGGGCGAAACAGAAAAATCGCGTCTTGTCTGGGGTGCGGGAGCATATGGTTTTGAGACAAGGAACAATGAACTCGTTCTGACCAGGAACAATCACCGGGCCGATGTTTATCTTGGTCAGATTTCGGATGCCGATGGCAAGTCGACCTTGAATGATCTGACGCTTGAAGAAAAGAAAACGCTGCTTGATTGCGAGAGTGGGGATGCACGCTTCCAGCAGGCTATCAAGGACTATTGCATCGACGACCATTCCTTCATCGGTGAAACAGCTGTCACCGACGGCGGGACGATCCTCGTCAGCGAAGATGCGGCTCTTGGCAATGCCGATGCTCGGCTGCGTCTTATTGATGGCGGTCTGCGTATAACGGGCAGCGACATGAAAACGCTGGATCGCACCGTGTCCCTTGAGGGACTCGGATGGATCGACATCGCGGATGCAAACAACCGCGTGACGCTGCTGCAGCAAGCCACAGGAGAGGGCGCGCTGCTCAAGCGCGGAGCCGGTACGCTCGTTCTGGGCCAGGCAAATAGCTATACGGGCGGAACCTCGGTGGAAGGTGGAGTGCTTCAGGCTGGCGTGGACGGGGCATTCGTCGACAATACGGCCTTCTCGGTGAATGGTGGCAAGCTTGATCTCAATGACTTCAACGTGACCATGTCGTCGTTAATGGGCGAGGGCGGCACATTGAGCCTTGGTTCGGCAGCTCTGGCCGTAGACCAGTCCGCCAATACCCGTTTCGACGGCAATATTGATGGTACTGGCAGTCTCACGAAGTCCGGCACTGGTGTTCTGGTTCTGAATGGAGCCAACACCTATACAGGCGGTACGACTGTAAAAGAAGGTGGGCTGGTCATTGGCGATGCATCCCATTCAGGTGCATTCCTCGGCGGCACAGCCAGCGTTGAAAACGGCGCATATCTGGCTGGTGCAGGTTCAGTCGGAGGCCTTTATGCCGGCGCTGGCAGTATCATCGCACCGGGCAATTCTATCGGCACGCTAAAGGTCAATGGCAATCTGGCCTTTGATGCGGGAGCCACTTACGTTGCGGAAATTGATGCTTCCGGTAAAAGCGACCGCATCGATGTGAACGGAACGGCGACGCTTGGTGGCGCGAAGGTCTACATAGAAAAAGCCGCCGGCACCTATATGCCAGGCAAACGCTACACGATTTTGAGCGCTGGAGCTGGCATCACAGGTACATTTGGCGATTTGAGCCAGAACATGCCGTTCGTCGACCTTGGTCTGACCCATGATCCCAATGCGGTTTACCTCGATATCGCTCGTAATGATGTTGACTTCATTGCGACGGCAAAGACAGGCAATCAGAAGTCGGTAGCTGTGGCTGTCGAAGCGCTTGGTGCTGGCAATGCTGTTTACGACACGGTCGTCATGCAGGACAACGAAGACAATGCGCGTCGCGCATTCAATGCACTCTCAGGTGAAGTTCATGCATCGATGCGAACTGCGATCATCAATGACAGCTCGGTTGTTCGGAATGCCGTTTTGGACCGACTTGGTGCAGCGTTCGGTGGTGAAGTGCCGGACACACCGTTATCGACAGTCGCAACCGATGCCGGTTCAGCCCCGTTGTCGGCACCGCGCGCATCAATCTGGGGACAGGCGCTCGGCCAATGGAGTGAAACCGGAGCTGATGGAAATGCAGGCAAGCTGAAGCAATCCACGGGCGGTTTCGTTGCTGGTTATGATGCGGAAGTTGTCGAAAACTGGAGGCTGGGTACTCTCGCCGGATATAGCCGCACCAGCTTCGATGTGAATGATCGTAACTCGTCTGGCCACAGCAATAACTATCACCTGGGTATTTATGGCGGCACTCAATGGGCTGCGACGCTGCTCAAGGCAGGTGTTGGCTATAGCTGGCACAAGATCGAAACTGATCGCGTTGTCGCTTTCCCGGGTTTTTCAGAAAGTCTTGATGCGGGTTACAGCGCAGATACCTTCCAGGCTTTTGGTGAACTCTCACATCGTTTCGATCTGAACGGAACAGCGATTGAACCGTTTGCGAATGTTGCTGTAGTACGCCTGAAAACTGATCGGTTTAATGAAAATGGTGGCAATGCCGCGCTCCAGATTCGAAAAGAAACAACTACATCCACGTTCACCACACTTGGTCTTCGCGCTTCTGCTCCAGTCGTATTCGGCGGTATGAATGCCAAGCTCAACGGAACCGTTGGTTGGCAGCATGCTTATGGCGACACTATACCAACTGCAGCTGCTGCATTTGATGCTGGGACAGTATTTGAAGTGGCTGGTGCGTCAATTGCCAGGGATACCGCGATTATCAAGGCTGGCCTTGATATTGATCTGGGCAATCAGACGACGCTGGGTCTTGAATATTCCGGCCAATATGGTTCGAGCTTCAATCAAAACACTGCTAAGGCCAAGTTTATTGTAGATTTCTAAAATAATTATAGTAAAAACTACATCGCCAGCGGAAATATATTTCGATGGCGATGTGGTTTTTGAGTAATTATATAATAATAGAATTCTGTTATAACTATTTATATGGATTATTAATTTTGGAAATTTATTTCCTTTAGGGGAATCGGATTTTATTTAAATGATTGCTTCGAACACTCGCCAACCTACAGAATTCAATTTCCCTAAAACGGAACGCAATGACGAAGATGAACGAAGTGTGCTCAAATGGTGGTTATACGAAATTAAACTTGACTATTATAGTCATATATAAGATGAGGAGCGGGCGAGCTGCCAGAGCAGCGACGCACCAGTTCGTCATCCCCCATTTGACTGGTTTCAAGCAATGTGGAATTTGCATCGTCTTTTCCAGAACCATGCCCGGGAGTTGAACCGGTTCTTTCGGCGCAGGGGGCACAATGCGGAAACGGCTGCCGATTTGACGCAGGATACATTCGTCCGGGTGCTGACTGCGACACCACAAAAGGACGGCAATCCGCGTGCCTATCTGCATCAGGTTGCGCGTAACCTGTCGATCGACTTGTATCGGCGCGAACGGCTGTTCCAGCAGTCCGATCTAGCAGAAGACGAATGGCAGCGACTTGCCGATAACACGCCGACGCCCGAAGCGGTCGTCTATGACCGGCAGCGTCTGGCGATCATCGAAAGCGCGCTCCTGGAACTGCCTGAAAAGACACGCAGGGCCTTCGAGATGCATCGTCTCGACGAGAAGACGATCACCGAAGTCGCGTCGGAGCTTGATCTTTCCGTATCGCGGACATGGACGCTCATCAAGCGCGCCTATCTGCACCTGCGCGCGCGGCTCAAGGAAGATGTCTCTTTTTGATCGCCGTTCTTCCGCTGGCAGGTGAAAATTCCCGCCGCTCGTCCGTTTCACCCATTATAGAGAGATTACTCCGGCTTGCGGAGTTGCAGCGCCACGAGGAACTATTCGTTCATGGATGAAAAACTGTCGAAAAGCGAAAGGCTGTTCGAGGAGGCGCTCGACCTCGTCATCCGTATGCAGGACGACCCCGGCAATCCGGTCGCGCATGACCTTGTCGCCCGCTGGCGTGCCCGCAGCCCCGATCATGAAACCGCTTGGCGCGAGGCAATGGAAATTCACGACATGGCCGGAAAGGTAATGCAGGCGCAACGCAATAGCGCGGCTGGCAAGGCGATGTCGCGCCGCTCGGTTCTATTCGGCGGCATGGCTGGTCTGACGGTGATTGGCGCAGGCGCAATACTAGGACCACAGTTGGTCCTGCAAGTGCGCGCCGATTATGTGACGGCCGCCGCCGAATTGCGCCGGCTCGCACTCAAGGACGGAACGCAGGTGACGCTCGGTCCGGACAGCGCCATCCGGTCGCGCTTCGGCGACCAATATCGCCGCGTAGAGCTTCTGGCAGGCATGGCCTTCTTCGATGTCGCACCCGATACGGCACGGCCCTTCCAGGTGACGACGGGCGACCTGGTGGTGACGACGCTGGGAACGGCGTTCGACGTGAGTAACGATGCGGGTTACCTCGCCGTTTCCGTCGATTACGGCGCGGTGGATGTGAAGGTTCGGGCGGCGGGCTTGCCCACGCAGCCGCCGGTTGGCGCAGGTGAATGGCTGTCCTTCGATCCCCGCAGTTCCAGCTTTGAGCGCGGTGTTCGCGATGTCAGCCAGATCGCGGCATGGCGGGAAGGGCTGCTGGTGGCGGATCGCGATACCATCGCCTCGGTCGTTGCCCGTATTGCGCGGTGGAAATCGGGCCGTGTCGTGCTGGCCCAGTCGGATTTTGGCGCTGAGCGCATCTCTGGCGTGTTCGATCTCAACCAGCCGCTGTCGGCACTGGAAGCGGTGGTCGAACCCTATGGTGGCAAGGTTCGTCAGATCTCGCCGTGGCTCACGATTATTTCCACTATCTGATTTTTTCCCTCTTTTTTAGAAATCAGGGGAGAAAATTGCGCCCGCCCGTCCGTTTCAGACATCAGGGCCGGAAGTTAGCTGCTGCCATACGACTGCCCATTTCCATAAATGGCGGATTGGAGTGGTTGAGCTATGGGGCTTGATGTCAATATTCGGGTTGGGCGGCAGTTCGGACGGCAATTTGGAATCGGTATTCTGACGACGGCGCTTCTGGGATCGACCTGTGTCGTCGCACTTTCATTGGCGGCAAGTGTCGCCGCGCATGCCCAGACCGCGAGACAGACCTCGTTCAACATACCCGCCGGGTCCCTTTCGGGCGCGCTTGCCACCTTCGGCAAGCAGGCGGGTTTGCAGGTCACCTATCTGCCGGAGCTAGCCTCTGCCAAGCGCTCTGCGGGCGTTTCCGGCACGATGACATCGCAACAGGCGCTGACAAGGCTTCTGTCGGGGTCGGGCATTTCCTACCGGTTCACCGGCAGCGGAACGATTGCGCTTTCTGGCCAGACAGTTGGCGGACAGGCGCCGCTCGATGTGGGCGGGACGACGCTTCTCGACACGATCACGGTTACGAGTGGCGGGGGCATCGCCGCGCAGGATGCGCCTTACGAAACACCGGCGGCCACTTCGCACATTTCAGCTGAGACCATCGAGCGGTTCAGGGGATCCAGCCCTGCCGATATTTTCCGCGGAACGCCGGGCGTGATGTCGGGCGAGGCGCGCAATGGTGCAGGCGCGGTTGATGTCAATATTCGCGGCATGCAGGGCTTTGGACGGGTTGCCACCACGATTGATGGCGCGGAAAACGGCATCACCGTCTATCAAGGGTATCAGGGTCTTTCCAACCGTACCTATATCGATCCCGATTTTATCGGCGGCATCGATGTGAGCAAGGGATCGGATGCCGCGTCGCGCGGCATTGCCGGTAGCGTCGCCATCCGTACATTGAATGCGGACGATATCGTCAAGCCGGGCGACACCTGGGGCATCCGGGTGAAGGGCGAATATGTCGGAAATTCCTCGACGCCGCATGGTGACGCCAAGGGCGGTTATCAGTGGCCCTATTCCCCGAGGGACAATCCGGTGACCATTCCTTCCGGCGATGGCTTGGACAGGCCGTCCCTTCTTTCGCCAACTGCCGGTTCAGGCAGCATTGTCGCAGCCATGAAGGAGGAGAACTACGACCTCTTTGCGGGTTATGCCTATCGCAAGCGCGGCAATTATCATGCGGGCAAGCACGGCCCATCGGCAGAGCCGGTCAATGTCGGGCCGCGAAGGGTGTGCAACACTTCGGGATCATGGTGCGATAACTGGCCGTCCTATGTCGAAAACGGCGGCCTCACGAATTATCGCGCCGGGGAAGAGGTGCTGAACACGCAGCTCCAGACCGAATCCTATCTGACCAAGGGGACGTTCCGCTTCGACGGCGGCCACGAGCTTCAGCTCGGCTATACCGGTTTTCGCAGCGAAGCAGGTGATCTTCTCGCCTCGCGCTTCACCGACGATCGCAGCCAGCCGGTACAGCAGGAGCAGACATCGGGCGCAAAACTCGATACGGGCACGCTGCGCTATCGCTGGAATCCGGACGACAACGATCTGATCGACATGAAGGCCAGTCTCTGGCTGACCAAGCTCGAAATGCGCAATCCGCGGCGGGGCTCGCCGATCCCGACTTCGGAATCCGTTGGCCTTCCTTCCGGTTACAGGACCGGTGCTGATACCGTTATGTGGGGAGGCGACATATCCAATACGTCAAGTTTCGATCTGAGCCGCTACGGTTCGGTCGACCTTACCTATGGTGCTTCCTATCTTAACGAGGATACCAAGCCGAGCGGCTATACCGATCTGCTGGAAGGCTGGCTGAAACTTCCGAACGTCTCCCGTGAAGAAGCTGCCGTCTATACCAAGTTGGGCTATAAGCCGGTGGATTGGCTGACACTGAATGCGGGCCTGCGTTATTCGCATTACTCCTCGCATAACCGGGGCGAGAGCTCCAATGTGGAAGAGGAGCCGAGCGATCGTTCGCAAGGCGGGATAAGCCCGACGGCGGGCGTCGTAGTCGAACCTTTCGACGGCGCGCAGCTCTACGTCAACTATTCCAATGCGCTGCGTTTCCCGAGCACGGTCGAATCCATGGGTGTTTTCACCGTGATCCAGCCGGACCTTGCTCCCGAACGGGGCAATAACTGGGATATCGGCGCAAATCTCAAGCGGAACGATGTTTTCCAGAGCGATGATACGCTCATGATGAAGCTCGGTTACTTCAACTGGGACATCAAGAACTATATTTCCCGCGAGTGGTGGAGCAGCCCTCTCGGTTATTCCAGCATGCGGATTCACAATATCGACCGGGCCCGCTTTTCAGGTCTTGAATTCTCGAGCCGGTACGAAACCGGAGGTTTCACTGTCGATCTGTCGGCCAACTATTATATCGATGCGGAGTTTTGCCGCACGGCAGATTCATGCGGAAACAAGTCGCTTTATGGTGACTATGCGACCAACCATGTTCCGCCGAAATATTCCGTCGATCTGACACTGTCGCAGAAAATGCTTGAAGACAGGCTGACACTTGGCGGGCGCGTTTCCTATATCGGTCCGCGTGCCATCGGCCATGGTGATGTGACGGCGACGGGCGCCAGCGAATTCATCTCGCAGACGCGATGGAAGCCTTATGCGCTGGTGGATGTTTTTGCCGAGTACAAGGTCACCGACAGCCTGACCGCGACAGCCCGCATCGAAAATCTGACGGATCAGTATTATGTCGATCCGCTGGGGCTGGTGAACCAGCCCGGACCGGGCCGCACTTTCTATGCAGGCCTGACGAGCACGTTCGGAGGTGACCAGAAACTGCCGCAACTATCGCGCTTCTCCCGCTGGCAGGGCACTGCGCCGGGCATCGACTGGACGGGGTTCTATGCCGGTGTCCATACCGGCATGTCATCGGGGCGGGCATGGGGCACCACCACGGCGCTCAACGGTAGCGCCGACCCTATTTCCGCTTCTGAATCGGCAGATCGCGGCTTCGGTACCGCGCCGCTCTATGGCGTTCAGGCCGGTTATAACTACCAGCTCGGCAACCGGGTCGTGCTCGGCATCGAAGCCGATGTCAGCAAGACGCGTATGCGTGGTTCGCAGACGGCCATGATGCAGGAGGAATGGCTTCAGCCGATCAATGACGTAGCGGGCATCCAGTCAGTGACCCATTACGATATCGACTGGACCGGTTCGGTTCGCGGCCGTCTCGGCTATGCGCTCGACAATCGCTGGCTCGTCTACGGTACTGCAGGCGTTGCCTTCCTGCATGAAAGACAGACCCGCGATCAATATCGCTACACGCAGGATATGATGGGCCAGAAAGACACGGCCATGTTTGCCGTCGACCAGTCCTCGGGAACGCGTGCTGGCCTGACGGTCGGCGGCGGCGTGGAATACGCGATCAACGACCGCTGGTCGGTAAAGGCGGACTACACCTACAGCCGGTATGGAAATCGCAGCTTCAATTTCGAGAACGGACGCGCGGGAACCAGCGGCAACTACACCACGACCGAGCAGGTCGGGACGGAGATCGTGCCGCCGGAGCCATTCATCTGCGAAATCCTCGGGGGGAAATTCTGCGAGCCGAGGGAGCGCCCGATTTACGAAATCGTCGAACATCAGGGAAGTTCCGGTGTCGTGAATGGACGCAAGGCATCGAACTCTCTCGATACGCACACCGTGAAGGTTGGTCTCAATTTCCACTTTTAGGCTGAAATGCGGAACGACGGAAGTTCGCAAGGTCTTTCGTCGGCTGTCCGATCGGTTGATTCAATCAAAACAGGGAAAAACGTCATGTCAGAAGCCGTCATTATCCGACACCCCGCCCTTCTTCGTTCGAAACGCCTGAAGGCGTGCACGGCAGAGACGCATGAACGGCTGGATCAGAGCATCATGCGTGGAAATCCCTTCGCAAGCCGTGATCGCTACGGGCTTTTTGCGGCGATGCAATATCAGTTCCACCGCGATATCGACGCACTCTATGGCAACAAGGCACTTGATGCGCTTCTGCCTGATCTGAAAGGCCGGCGCCGCTTCGCGCAGATTAGCCAGGATCTGGACGATCTGGCGCATCCGCATCCGGCGACGGATAGAGAACCGGCATTCACCGTCCGGCAGCCGGTCGATATTCCGACGGCCCTTGGCTGGCTCTATGTGGCGGAAGGCTCCAATCTCGGCGCCGCATTCCTGCTGAAAGAGGCGGAAAAGCTTGGACTTCATGAAAAGTTCGGCGCCCGTCATCTGGCCGGTGCACCGGAAGGACGCGGGCTGCACTGGCGGACCTTTACCGCAGCGCTGGACGAGATCGCACTGAGCGAAGCCGAAGAAGACCGGGTGGTCGCGGGTGCGGAGACAGCTTTCCGTCGTGTTCATGCACTTGTGCGGGAGATGTTTGAATGAACGCTGTCGACCTGTCGACCCGTAACGGGGATTTCACATCTGGCGAAACAGCACCTTATCCCGACGAAAGACAACGCGCAGGTTATCTAGCACTCGGCTTTCTGCTCAGCGGGGCCGCGCTGGTTGGCTTGCAGGTCTGGCTGATGCCGTCCGCTCTGTTTGGCTTCTGCGCGCTGCTTTGTTTCATCCAGTTGTCATCGCGGGCCCTGCACTGGCTCGAGAGCAATCGTATTGCGCGTCGCACGCTTTCGCTCTGGCGAAGGCTCGGCGCGTTTCCGCGTCTCTTCCGGCTGTCGGTCCTCGCCTTGATCGTCATCCTCTGCATTGTTGCGCTTGCACTCGGCTCACGCCTCTTCTGGCATTTCGAAATGGCGATCAACGTACTGCTTTGCGCAGGCCTGCTTCTCTTCGTCGGACCGCAAAAACGGGTGGAAGCCTGCGTCTGAAGCACCAAAGGACATAAGTCAGTTCGACATGAAGCATATTGAAGACGATCGGAGTTTCGGCAACGGCTTTTCGGAGTTTACCCTGTGGGCCGGTGCCGGGCTCATGGTTCTGTCTATTCATGTTGGCACGGCGCTGTGGCTCTTGCGTGATGCCGCGATGGTCGCTGCTGACGACATGCCGCCAGCGGCGATCATGATCGAGCTTGCGGAAATGCCGGAAGCGCAAGTGACGGAAGAAAACGAAGTCTCTCCCGATCAGGAAACAGCGGATGCCAGCGCGCCTGCAGAAAATGTGGAAGAACCGATAGAGGAGCCGAAACAGCCGGAGGAAATAGCCCAACAGGAGCCGGAGCCGGTTGGGGACGAACAGGCGGAAGAACTGGTTCAACTGGACAAGGTCGAGGTTCCACTACCGATTGCCCGGCCAAAACCGCCCGAACTGGAAAAGAAAATCGTTCGGAAAGAAGAACCGAAAGAGAAGCCGGTCAAACAGCGCCAACAGGAGCAGGCTGTGTCGCGGCAGCTGAATCAGGCACAGGCGCAGGTGACCCAATCTAGTCGCAACGCAGCACGCCAGTCGGCATCGGGCCTGTTTGCGTCTTCGGTCAGTCCGGCCCGCTGGCAGTCGCGGCTGATGGCGCATCTGGAGCGGCGCAAGCGTTATCCCGCGGGCGCAAAGTCTCGTCGCGAGGAAGGCGTCGTCTATGTCCGCTTCCGTATCGACGAAACGGGCAAGGTCCTGTCGGCTTCGCTGGCACGTTCGTCGGGCTTTCCCGAACTCGACAGCGAAGTCCTGTCGCTGGTCCAGCGTGCCTCACCGGTTCCCGCACCACCGCCCGATGTCAACAGGACTATCACGGCGCCGGTGAAGTTCTCGCGTCGCTGATTACACTTTTAGTGGTATCACGTTAAGTTTGCGAGGTTGCGAGAGACCCGTGGTACCTTACTTTCACACGATACAGCCTGCACTTTCCACCGTTGAAAGTTTCAAGATTATGGTAGTCCGGTCCGCCTTTGCCGCATCGTGGGAACGAAGTTTATCGAGGATGATCCGGTTTGGAACAAAGCCATAGCGCTTCATCAAACCGCACCATTGCCTCCGCAAGATACTGGCTCAAATTTGTCCACGCCGCCCAAGCGCCTCGCACCAGAAACGATTGTCTCATTCTCCAGCTTGATCCATTCGAATCTGCCGTAACATGTTTCGTCCCGCGAGAAGCAATTCAAACAAGAATGCAACGAGAGACAGTATGAGCGAGACGATGGCTCCACCAAAAAACCAGTAGAGATTTTCGTGGCGCAGTCCGAACGAGAGGGCTCCAGCGAGAAGATTCAACGTTGCCGCACCCGTGCAGACGCCAGCGATGACTCCTAGCGCCACGGCAATCTCCAGGGCAAGCGTCCGCCTCCGTAGATAAGCGAGCTGCACACGTGACGTTTCGTTTCGCTCCAACCTTTCAGCAACCTCATTCAGGCGATCCGATACTCTTCCAAGACGAGTTGTATAGATATTCACGAAGCCTGCCGTGCCCGCTAATAGAAAGACAGGAGCAAGAGACGTTTGTATTACGGAAGCAAAATCAGAAATGATAGGCGGCGTAGTCATCAGTATCCTCAAGTAGACTTTGACACGATCAAAATAATTAACCGGGTCCTGCATGGCAATGGCCTTGAATATGACGTGCCAACACGTTGACCCAAACGGTCACCGGCGTTCTGAAACAGTGCGTGCGGCATTTTCAACGAGTGGTCCGAAACTCTCACTGAAGCTATCAGCCGTCCATTCCTGCAGGCTACCAGCCACATGAATTGCGCCGACCGGATTGCCTTCTGCATCAAGAATGGCTGCCCCGATCGCAACTTCATTATATAAAAGCTGGCGACACAGGACAGAATGCCCGCGCTCCCGCGTGGCCTTCACTTCTCCCATTACCTCTGCCAGAGACTGAATCGTATGGGGCGTGAAGGGCGTCAGGTCGGAGCGGCCAACGATGTCGGCAATTCTTTCGTCAGGCAGTTTTGAAAGAATGGCCACACCACCGGCCGTGCAATAAGTTGGCACAGCATGTCCGACGAGTGTCGCGCTGAATATTTCATGCTTCGAGGGCATGCGCACGGCATACACAACGCGAACATCATCGAAAAGCGAAAGGTCAACTCGTTCGTGCACGCGGCGTCGCAGCTCCAGCATGATCGGGTTGGCGCGTTGCAGCATCGGATTGAGCCGCAACAGATCATGGGTCATATCGAGAATGCGCAGGCCTGGTAAATAGCCGCGGTCTGCGGGATCGCGGGCGATTACATCCAGTTTCTGCAACGAATGAACGATGCGTTGTGCCGCACTGCGGTCGATTCCCGCCGCAGTCGCGACTTGGCTCAGCGACAGCGGCTGTCGCGCCTTCTGAAACGCCATCATGACGGCCACGGTCCGCGCAACAGAGCGCAGGAATAATGGATCCTCATTGTACGCTTCCCCCTCGTCGGGGTGAAAAGTGGAGATACCGCCCAAGTCTCGAAACGTGTTCATGGGAAAAATCTTTAGTCGTCGTTCTAGGATTGACAAGAGCCAAAATTGGTTCCTAAGATAAAAATAGATATAGATGTATCGCTGACAGATACACGTTCCTGCCCGAGGGGGCAAATCGATGAATTGGGAGTAAGCTCGTGTCAAAACGCGTGGCTGTTGCTGGCTTTTTGCATGAAACGAACACGTTTGCCGTGGCTCCAGCTGATAAGGCGGCATTTGTTCAAGGCGGTGGCTATATTCCACTGTCACGTGGCGATGCGATTATCGAGCGTGCGCAAGACGTCAATCTGGGTATTGCCGGTGCGTTGCAATTTGCACGCGAAGCAGGATGGGAGATTGTGCCGATCCTTTGGGCGGGTGCCATACCGTCCGCACCAGTTACGCAAGACGCCTATGAGGCTATAGTCACGGAAATCGTGGCAGGGCTGAAGGATTGCGGTCCGCTCGACGGAATTTTCATCGACCTACACGGTGCAATGGTTGCGGCGCATGTGGATGATGGCGAAGGTGAATTGCTGGAGCGGGTTCGAGCTGTTCGCCCCACTGAACTGATTGCCGTTGCCCTCGATCTGCACGGTAATATAACAAAGCGCATGTTCGATCTTACCGATGTCATGGTTGGTTTCCGCACCTACCCGCACGTCGATATGGCTGAAACCGGTTTTCGTTCGGCCGAGGCGTTGCAGGCGCTGATGGACGGATCGGATGGTTGGCACAAGACGATGCGCCGGGGCGATTATCTCATTCCAATTGCATGGCAATGCACCGACGAGCAGCCCGCCAAGGCCCTTTATGGCATGACTGTCAACTTGCCGGAAAACGTGCAGACGGCTTCGCTCTTCATGGGCTTTCCTGCTGCCGATTTTGCTGAATGCGGTCCCTCTGTTTTCGCCTATGGGTGGGATCGCGCTGCGGTCGAGTGTTGTGCGGATGCCATTGCCGATGCACTTGCTGCCGCGGAAAGCTCATTTGCAGGCATTGCCTATCAGCCTGAAGAAGGTGTCGAAAAAGCGATCGAACTTTCCCGCAATGCAACGCGTCCCGTTGTGATTGCCGACACGCAGGACAATCCGGGCGCTGGCGGCAGCTCTGACACGACAGGCATGCTCCGGGCACTCGTGTCCTGTGGTGCCGAGCGGGCATCCATCGGCTGCATGCACGATCCAGACGCTGCAGCACTCGCTCATAGGGCAGGCGAGGGCGCCGAAATCGAAATATCGCTAGGCGGCAAGTCCGGTATCGCCGGAGATGCGCCATTCACAGCGCGGTTTCAGGTAGAGAAACTTTCTGATGGCAAAGTACATGCAACTGGACCGTATTATGGCGGTGCATGGTTGCATATGGGGCTGTCGGCATGTCTGCGGCTTGGCGGAACGCGCGTCGTGGTAACGACCAATCTCGCGCAAATGGCGGATCGCGCGCTGTATCGCATGGTGGGTATCGAGCCGGAACAGGAAGCCATTCTCGTCAATAAAAGCTCTGTGCATTTCCGCGCCGACTTCGCGCCGATTGCCGAGAAGCTTCTGGTGTGCACTGCTCCAGGCGTCATGCCGCTGAGCCCCGCTCAACTGCCATGGAAATATCTGCGCCCGGGTATTCGGCTCGAACCGTTCGGAAAAGAATTCAAACAATAAACAAACAAAAAAACTTTCAGAGGAACCACTCAGATGTTGTTTTTCAAATCCCCTGCCTCCGGCCCAATTGTTCGCCGGATGAAGTATGGACTAGCCGCTTCTCTGATCGCACTCGGTGCTGGCAACACACCAGGCAATGCATGGGCTGAAACGACCCTGACTGCTGTCATGCATTCCGATCTACGTGTGCTCGATCCAATTATCACCACGGCGCATATCACGCGCGATCATGCCTATATGATCTACGATGTGCTGATCGCTGTGGACGAGAATTTCAAGCCGCAGCCGCAAATGGCGGACTGGACGATTTCCGACGACCAGAAAGTCTATACGTTGACGCTGCGTGATGGACTCAAGTTCCACGATGGCACACCAGTTACCGCAACCGATGCAGTGGCGTCGCTGCAACGCTGGGCCAAGCGCGACGCGGGCGGCCAGCTAATCATGGACATTTCGGAATCACTCAAGGTCGCCGACGACAAGACGCTGGTATGGACGCTCAGGGAACCTTTCGCACCGTTCCTCGATACGCTGTCGAAGCAGGCTGCCCTTCCCCCTTTCATCATGCCCGCCCGCATTGCAGCGACCCCTGCGGACACTGCCATCACCGAACATATCGGTTCGGGCCCGTTCAAGTTCGTCCCTGCGGAGTTCCAGCCGGGCGTCGGTGTCAGCTACGTCAAGAACGAGGATTATGTTCCGCGAAAAGAGCCTGCGAGCTGGATGGCTGGGGGCAAGGTCGTGAATGTGGACAAGGTACGTTGGCTTACAATGACTGACGCGCAGACGGCGGTCAATGCGCTGATGAGCGGCGAAATCGATTATCTAGAGCAGGTGCCGGTTGATCTGGTTCCGCTGTTCGACGGGGACGATTCCGTCGTTCTGGAAAAGCGCGATCCGCTTGGCTACCAGACCATGGGTCGCCTGAATTTCAAGCATCCTCCTTTCGACAATCCTGATATTCGGCGCGCTGCTTTCCTTGCCATGTCGCAGGAGCCGGTACTGGCCGCGCTTATGGCGGACCCCAGCTATTACAAGCTTTGCGGCGCGATTTTCGGTTGTGGTACGCCGAATGCCACCGATATCGGCGCCGAAACCATAACTGCGAAAGGCAATATTGAAGAAGCCAAGGCGCTCCTGAAAAAGGCTGGCTATGACGGCAAGCCGGTTGTGATGATGCAGCCGACGGATGTGACCAGCCTTTCACCTCAGCCTGTCGTCGCTGCACAGCAATTGCGCGCGGCCGGATTCACGGTTGATATGCAGCCGATGGACTGGCAGACGCTGGTCGGTCGCCGCGCTTCCAAGGAAGAGCCATCGAAAGGCGGCTGGAACATCTTCTTCACCAATTGGCAGATTCCAGAAATCGCAACGCCGCTCAATTCGGTAATGCTCAACGGCCGTGGCGATCAGGGTTGGTTCGGCTGGCCGAAGGACGACCAGATCGAAGTTTTGAAGAAGGACTATATCAACGCGCAGTCACCGGAAGACCGCAAGGTTGTGATCGAGAAGATACAGGCGCATACGCTTGAGAATGTGCTCTATATTCCGCTTGGCGAGTATAATCCACCACAGGGACGCCGAGCAAATATCGTGGATATGCTTGGCTCGCCTGTTCCGGTATTTTGGAACGTGAAAAAGACAGAGGAATAATCCTGCCACCTCTATCGCGCTGAAATCTCCCTGGCGTGATAGCTCCCTGTTCAATGCGGAACCGGCTCCCCCCTGCGGTTCCGCCTCACGTGGGACGCGTATATGGCTGTCTATCTGATAAAACGCATTCTTGCGCTAGTGCCGGTTCTGCTGCTGGTATCGATCTTCGTTTTCCTTCTTCTGCGCCTGACGCCCGGCGATCCGGCGGCGATCCTCGCAGGCGACACGGCGACGACCGAGCAACTGGAACGCATTCGCGAGGCCATGGGCCTTAATGAACCGATCCTGACCCAATATTTCACCTGGATGGGTAATATATTGCAGGGCGATCTCGGTGTATCGCTGATTTCCGGCGTTCCGGTAATGGACATGGTCTCGCAACGCATCGGTCCGACCATTTCGATTGCCGTTTTGACAATCATCATTGCAGTTCTTGTGGCGATCCCCATGGGCGTCGTCGCGGCATGGCGACATCGTTCTTGGATCGATTATCTCGTGATGAGCCTTTCGGTTCTCGGCTTTTCCGTGCCTGTGTTTCTGGTCGGTTATGTGCTGTTGTTGATTTTCTCTGTCAATCTCGGCTGGTTGCCGGTGCAGGGTTTCAAGCCGATTTCATCGGGCTTCGGTGGTTTCATGGAACGCGCAATCCTGCCTTCCCTGACATTGGCCTCGATCTATATCGCGCTCATCGCCCGAATGACCCGTGCGGCGATGCTGGATGTACTGGGTGAAGACTACATCCGAACCGCCCGTGCCAAGGGAGTGAGTGACCGCCGTCTACTTTTCGTGCATGCGCTCAAGAATGCGGCCGTGCCGGTCGTCACGATTGTAGGTACGGGTTTTGCTCTGCTTATCTCCGGTGTCGTCGTCACCGAGAGCATCTTCAATATTCCGGGCATCGGTCGCCTGACCGTGGATGCGGTGCTCGCGCGCGATTACCCGGTCATTCAGGCCATGATCCTTCTGACGAGTGCGCTTTACGTGTTCGTCAATTTGCTGATCGACCTTTCCTATACTTTGTTCGACCCGAGGATTCGTTATTGATGCGCTCTGAATCGACATCGGCCGGCATGCACTGGATGCTTCGCCTGTTCTCGTTGCCGCGCGTCGCTCGCGTCGGTATCGGGCCACTGATTGCGGGCGTTCTTCTTGCCGTAATCGTTCTGCTCACTCTCATCTCGCCCTGGATCGCGCCACACGATCCACTGACCATGAACCCGTTGATGCGCCTGAAACCGCCTTCGGACGAATATCTGCTCGGCACGGATAATTACGGTCGCGATCTCTTCTCGCGCATGATCCTTGGCGGGCGGATCTCGCTCTTGATCGGGCTTCTGGCCGCAACGGCGTCGATTGCGGCCGGTGTCTTCATTGGTCTCATCTCTGGTTTCTTTCGTACCGCCGATGCGATCATCATGCGCATGATGGATGCCCTGATGGCGATGCCGTCGATCCTGATCGCCATCGCGCTCGTTGCGCTAAACGGGCCGTCCGTCGGTTCGGTGATTGTGGCGATTACAATTCCCGAGATTCCGCGCGTGGTGCGTCTGGTCCGTTCGATTATTCTGAGTGCCCGGGAAGAGCCTTATGTTGAAGCAGCGTTGGCGCTCGGTTCCAGCACACCGAAAATCCTGTTTCGGCATCTTCTGCCGAACACGATGGCACCGCTGATTGTACAGGCGACTTACATCGTCGCTTCGGCGATCCTGACCGAAGCGATCCTATCGTTCCTCGGTGCCGGTATCAGCACAGAGATTCCGACTTGGGGCAACGTCATGGCGGAGGGCCGCCAGTTCTTCCGTATCAAACCGTCGATTGTGCTCTGGCCCGGCCTGTTGCTGACATTGTGCGTGCTGTCGATCAATCTTCTGGGCGATGCGGCGCGCGATAGTCTCGATCCACGTCTCAAGAAGCGGGAGGGCTGATATGGAATTGCGCAATCGTGATTTATCGCAAGAGACCGTTGTGCTTGAGGTGGAGAACCTCGTCGTGGCCTTGCCGGGCGGCACACCCGTCCTGCGTGGAGTCAGCTTCGATATCCGCAAGGGTGAAACAGTATGCCTCGTCGGCGAATCCGGATCGGGCAAATCGGTGACCTCGCTGACGGCGATGGGGCTTTTGCCCAAGCATGCCCTCAAGGTGGAGGGCGGCGCGATCCGCTTGGATGGCAAGGACCTCCTCAAGCTGTCGCCCTACGATATGAAGAGAATCCGCGCCAGGCGCATTTCCATGATCTTTCAGGAGCCTATGACGGCACTCAATCCCGTCATGCGGGTGGGCGAACAGATCACCGAGGTGCTAGATATTCATACTGGATTGTCTGCAGATGCAAAACGCGCCAAAGTTATAAACATCATGGAGCAGGTGCATCTGCCCGATGTCGAGCGCATTTATCAGAGCTATCCGCACCAACTATCTGGTGGACAGCGACAGCGCATCATGATCGCCATGGCGCTCATTCTGGAGCCGATACTGCTGATCGCCGATGAACCGACGACAGCACTTGATGTGACGACGCAGAAGCAGATTTTGTCGCTTATTGCCGAATTGCAGGATAAGCATGGAACTGCCGTGCTGTTCATCACGCACGATATGGGCGTGGTTGCCGAGATCGCGGACCGGGTCTGCGTGATGTGCAACGGTGAGATCGTGGAGCATGGCAGAATTCGACAGGTGCTGACACAGCCACAGCAGGAATATACGAAAGACTTGCTCAGTTCGGTACCAAGCCTCATTCCACGTGCGGCGCGCGAACCGCAGGGACGCGATCCGATAATTCAGGTCCGTAATCTCGGTATGACCTACAAGAGCGGCAGCATTTTCAAAAGAAAACCCGGCGTCAAGGCATCGAGCGAAGTCACCTTCGATCTCCAGCCGGGTCGCACACTTGGTATTGTTGGTGAATCTGGTTCCGGCAAGACGACGGTGGCGCGGTCGATCATGCGCTTGATCGAGCCGACGGAAGGCGAGATCGTTGTCGATGGCCGCGACATCGCTCATCTTGGCAAGCGCGACATGAAGCCGTTTCGAAAAAAACTTCAGGTTGTATTTCAGGACCCGTTCCGCTCGCTCAATCCGCGCTGGACCATCGAACAAAGCCTGACCGAAGGACCGCTTAACTACGGTGTCTCTTATGAAGATGCCGTTGCGGAAGCAAAGCGGCTTTTGAAGATCGTATCCTTACCGGAAGATGCTTTGAAGCGTTATCCGCACCAGTTTTCAGGGGGGCAGCGCCAGCGCATCGCAATTGCCCGCGCGGTCGCCCTGCGGCCGGATATTCTGGTTGCGGACGAGGCTGTGTCGGCGCTTGATGTGTCGGTGCAGGCGCAAGTTCTCGATCTCCTGGCAGAGCTCCAGAAAGATACCGGTATCGCCATCATCTTCATTACGCATGACCTACGGGTTGCAGCACAAATCTGCGATGAGGTGCTGGTGATGAAGCGTGGCAAGGTGGTTGAACAGGGGGATGCGGACGATGTGCTGAGAAGTCCGTCGCATGACTATACGCGCGCATTGATTGAAGCGGCTCCCGGTCGTTTCTGGGATTTTGCGGCGGGACAACCCGTCGCCTAACCGTTGTCTGATTGGGGTCACAGGCCCCCCAAGATTTTCCGAGTGATTTTAAACAGGAATGAAATCATGCCCATCATACCGTTTATTGAGGAGAAAGCCGGCGAGATGCGCGCGGTTTTTGAGGATTTGCATCGTCATCCCGAGATCGGCTTTGAGGAGAAACACGCGTCGGGCGTTGTCGCCGCTCTTCTGGAAAAATGGGGCTTCGATGAAGTTCACACCGGTATTGCCAAGACCGGCGTTGTTGGCATCCTGAAGGGGCGTAATGTCGGGAATCGTCGGGTCGGCCTGCGCGCGGATATGGATGCGCTGCCTATAGACGAAATTTCCGGCGTTCCATATAGCTCGCAGAACCCCGGACGCATGCATGCCTGCGGCCATGATGGCCACACGACGATGCTGCTCGGTGCCGCGCAATATCTCGCGGCAACGCGCAATTTCGAAGGTAATGCCGTTTTCGTTTTCCAGCCCGCCGAAGAAGGGTTAGGTGGCGCACGCGGTATGATCGCGGAAGGCCTGTTCGAGCGCTTTCCGTGCGATGAAATCTACGGCATGCACAACCAGCCCCTGGGCACGCTCGGTAAAGCCGTTATCCGCAAGGGCGCGGCCATGGCCGGTGCGAGTTTCTTCGACATCAAGCTGACCGGCAAAGGCAGCCATGCCGCCCAGCCGCATAATTCGCGCGATGTGCTAGTGATCGGTGCCGACCTGGTCGGTCAGTTGCAAACTATAGTCTCTCGCAACATTCCGGCGACTGAAGCTTGTGTTGTTTCCTGCACCCAGTTTCACACCGGCAGCGCTTACAACATCGTGCCGGAAGTCGCGTCCATCACCGGTACCATCCGCTATTTCGAAAAGCGCATCTGCGATCTTGCCGAAAGTCGCCTGCGCGATATTTGCGCCGGTGTCGCGACAGGCTACGGCATTACCGTCGATGTCGAAATTCGCAATGTGTTCGATGTCTTGCGTAATGATCACGAACTGGCTGAGGCTTATATCGCGGCTGCACGTGATGTTCTGGGCGAGGAAAACGTGACCGACGATTGCCCGGCTTTCATGGGCAGTGAAGATTTTGCCGACATGCTCGCACGTGTGCCCGGTGCCTACATCAATGTGCTGCATGGCGGCAAAGCTGCCCTTCACAATCCCGCCTTTACCCTAGATCCCGCAACGTTGCCCATCGGATCGTCGATCTATGCCCGGATCGTGGAAACTCGTCTGCCTGTGAACAAGGAATTTGCCGCATGAGTGCGCATGAACTGTCATTCGATCTCGACGAGATGATCGGGCGCCTGCGCCCATGGATCGAGACGGAAAGCCCGACCTTTGATGCTGACGCCGTAAACCGCATGGTTGACGTTGCCGCTTATGATTTTGCCGCCGCGGGTGCGAGCATCGAATTCATTCCCGGACGCATGGGGTTTGGCGGCTCTCTGCGTGCACGCTTCCCGCATGCGGATCAGGGCAAGCCGGGCGTTCTGGTGTCCGGTCATCTCGATACAGTACATCCGCTCGGCGTCATTAATGTAAATCCCTTTCGCCGCGAAGTTGGCAGGATTTATGGCCCCGGCATCCAGGATATGAAGGGCGGGAATTTCGTCGCTCTCGAAGCCATGCGCCTGATCGCTCGCTCGGGACTGACAACGAAACTGCCCGTCACTTTCCTTTTGACGCCCGATGAGGAAGTCGGAACCCCCTCGACGCGTGATCTGATTGAGCACGAAGCTCTCAAGAACAAGTATGTTCTGGTGCCCGAACCTGCACGGCGCGATGGTGGTGCTGTGGTGGGTCGCTATGCGATTGCCCGCTTTAATCTCGAGACGGTCGGACGGCCCAGCCATGCCGGCTGGCTATTGACGGAAGGCCGCTCCGCCATCCGCCGCATGGCTGAAAAGATCATCGATATTGAAGCGCTCACCTCGGATGACTGCACGTTCTCTGTCGGAGTCATTCAGGCGGGACAATGGGTCAATTGCGTTTCCTCGAACTGCAAGGCCGAAGTGCTTAGTATGGCCAAGACCCAGAAGGATCTCGAAGATGGCGTTGTGAGGATCATGGCACTTGCGGGCATGAAAGACGATGTCGAATTCATCGTGACGCGCGGCGTGACGCGGCCGGTGTGGGAAAATGCACAGCCGCAGGATATGAAGCTCTTTAACTTCGCCAATGACATTGCCAAGGAGATCGGCTTCTCCATGACCGCACAGAGTTCGGGCGGCGGGTCTGATGGCAATTTCACTGGCGCGCTCGGCATCCCGACGCTCGATTCCATCGGCGTGCGCGGCGATGGCCTGCATACTTTGGGCGAGCATATCTTCGAAGATAGCCTTGTCGAACGGGCGCGGCTCCATACGGGCCTGTTTCTCGGGCTTGAATAAAGCGTGACGGGTGCGGCCATGGTCGATGTGAGGCCGTATACGACGAGGCTGGATGCCCGGCAGGTCTCCGGCCTTAAACAGGACGTAGCCATCACGGTGGATCTGTGGGGTGTTGCCCATATTCGGGCTAACAACCTTTACGATCTTTTCTTTGCCCAGGGCTGGAACGCCGCGCGTGATCGCCTCTGGCAGATCGATATCGCGCGTAAGCGCGGTCTTGGCCTGCTGGCGCGCGAATTCGGTCCCGGTTATCTCGAACAGGACAGAGCTGCAAGACTGCTGCTCTACCGCGGCGACATGGCTCCCGAATGGAAAGCCTATGGGGCGGATTCGGAAGAAATATGCACCGCATTTGCCTTTGGCATCAATGCCTATGTTGATGCCTGCGACGCGGGTTCGATAGCGCTGCCGCCGGAGTTTGTACTGCTGGGTCATCGGCCGGATCGCTGGAAGCCGGCGGATGTCGTGCGCGTACGGACCCACTCGCTTACGCGCAATGCATCATCCGAGCTTCTGCGGTCTAAAGTGATGGCAGCAGCCGGAATCGAACGTGGCGCGAGACTCGATCAGTTGCGGAAAGAATTGTCCCACGGTGTCGACCCGCAACCGGTCGACGGGTTCGATCCGGCGATCATGACGGATCGGGTTCTGCGCGATTTCAATCTTGCCGTCAGCCCGGCGACCTTCACCAGGGACCGGCTTGCCGCCACACTTGAGGAGGCACCTCTATGGACCTCGATTGCCTCGTCCGGTGAAATTGGCAGGGCCGCATTCGAGGAGGGATCGAACAACTGGGCCATATCGGCGGCGAAAACTGATACGGGTCGCCCGATCCTGGCTCTCGATCCGCATCGCATGCATGTCTTGCCGTCGATCCGTTATGTCGTTCATCTGTCGATGCCAGGGCTGGACGTGATCGGCGCGGGTGAACCAATGGTGCCGGGCATATCGATGGGCCACAACGGCACTGCCGCTTTCGGGCTGACGATTTTCGGTGCAGATCAGGAAGACATTTATGTCTATCAGACCAACGTGGACGATCCCGATCTGTATGCCTATGACAACGGCCAGGAACGCGTCCAGACGATAGAGGAGCCGATTTCCGTGAAGGGTTGCCCGGATCAGACGGTTGCGCTTAAATTCACCCGCCACGGTCCGCTCCTGTATCAGGACGCGAAAAATAATCGCGCCTTCGCATTGCGCACTGTCTGGATGGATGCCGGCATGGCACCGTATATGGCCAGCCTCTCCGTCATGCGAGCGACCAGCTATTCGGTGTATTCGGATGCACTAGCAGGTTGGGGTTGTCCCTCCGTCAATCATATCTATGCCGATACCAGCAACACGATCGCCTGGAAACCATCCGGTGCGACGCCTGTTCGCATCAATTGGGATGGACTTCTCCCTGTGCCGGGAGATGGGCGTTATGAATGGGGCGGATATTTGCCGCCGCAGGCCGGACCCTACGAGATCAATCCGGCGCACGGTTTCGTGGCGACGGCCAATGCGATGAACGTGCCTGACGATTGGTCGCGTTCCAATCCGGCCATAGGTTACGAGTGGCTCGACAGCAGCAGGCACGATACGCTTCATCGCGAATTGTCGCGCAGCGAACCGATTTCGCTTGCGGATTGCGCACACTTGCAATGCTCGACTTTCTCACCGATTGCCGGGCGTGTGCTCGCCTGTTTGTCGACCATGCTGGCGGTTACTGAGATGCCTGTATGGCGGCTGCTGCAAAACTGGGATGGCGATCTCACGCCTGGGTCCGCCGCCGCTGCCTTCTTCGAGGTTTGGTTCAGTAAACATCTCGGCCCGCTTGCCGCCCGGACGGAAGGTGCGACGCCGCAGATAGTTCCGTTGCTCTTCCCGTTCGATGCGCCGAGCATCGTGGTATGGCTGGAAGGGGCGCATGGCGATGCGCAGATGGCCGAACAGATTGTCCAAAGCCTCAACGATGGCTTTGCCGAATGCGAAGTTATGATGGGCTCCGATCCCGAACAATGGTCATGGGGGCATATCCACAAGCTGCATTTGCAGCACCCTTTACAGGAACTGACGGAAGAAAACTGGTCCTTGCAGCCAATCGGTCTCGGCGGAAGCAGTTCGACGCTCAATTATGCCAACTATCGGCTTGCGGATTTTTCCGTTCTGGCGGGGCCATCGGTTCGCATGGTGATCGACGTTGGGGGTTGGGATAACAGCCTGTTTATCAATAATCCGGGGCAGTCGGGTGTTCCAGAAACATTAAATTATCAGAATCTTTTTAATGGTTGGCGCGATGGAAACCATTGTCCGCTCGTCTATTCGCCAAAAGCCGTGCAAGCGGCGGCCGTGTACACAATCATGCTGACTGCATAATCGACGGTCACTGTATGAGGGATTGCCAAGTGAACTGGTGCAAGCTACGCAAAGTGGGCATGAGTGCTTAAACGGTCATTTCTGCAATGTAATCACGCGATGTTGCAAAACGTCAGCTCCGGCATGACGGCAGGCCACGGCAGTGAGCTTGTTGCTGGGAGAGTGGAAAGCCAAATTGGTCTGGTCATGCGCGGAGAGTAATCTTTAAGCGTCGTGCGCTGGCGTGAACCGTGCAGATATCTTCTCCCGTTTTTGCGGTGGCCCCGTGGAGACTTCGATTGCATCGTTAAATCCTTTTTGGGTTCAACGGACTGCATCTGGCACGACGGTTCGTGTTGGTTTGATACTGCTTCGCAGTAAGGGTTTAGCGCCCCTGGTGTTTCAATGAGACGGAATGAGAATATCGAGTACATCGCCATGTGTTGCGGTTTTGCTACCACAAATTGCACTCCTATGTGTTAGCTAGAGCTAAACTAGCTGATTCTGGAGAATAGTATGCTGCACCGGAAATACGCCCTCCTTTCGACGTGTTCGGCGTTTGCCTTCACTGTTTTTCTTCCTGCAACACTTGCTTTGGTTCCATCGCAAGCCCTGGCAGCATGTACAACGACGGGCAGTTCAACCGTTTGTACGTCGACCGCACCGGCAGTGTGGACAGCAACTGTGGGTACGGGGCGTTCGGATAACAATCGGTCTGTTGACGTGCAGTCAGGAGCAGGAATAAACACAAATAACGCTCCTGCCATCAGTATCGGAGATGGCGGTACGATCAATGTCCGTAACGGCGCAAGCGTCACAAACAACTCCACTCCATCCGGTTCGGGCCCATTCGGTACCGGTCCCAATACCATTGAATTCGGCAGCAACGGACTGCTAACAATCGAGCAAGGCGGCCGGGTTATTGCAAACGGCACCAATACGCGGGCCGAAGCCGTCAACGTGCATGGTTACGGCAACACTATCATCAATCGAGGCCTGATTCAGGGGCAAAGTAGTGCGGCGATCTGGTTCGAAGATCAGGTAACCGGCGCCAAGAATACGGTGGATAACTACGGAACTATCCAGAAACTCGGCGGCGGTAGCGTCATCGGGACCAACGGCGGTGCCGGTATCAACTTCATCAACCGTACTGGCGCTCAGGTCGTCGGCGACCTGAGCTTCGCAGGGGGCAACGATACGCTCACTTTTGAACCAAACTCAGTCGTAACGGGCAATATTAACGGCGGCGGCGGTATTAACGATCTAGTTTTGCAAGGTATTCTAGGCTCCAGCGACACCCTCGCGGGTGCACTCAGAAACTTTACCACCCTGACGAAGAACGGTGATGGTCTCTGGACGGTAAGTGGTAGCCTCACAGGATTCACTACTGTTACAGTGAATGATGGAACGCTGGCCCTGACGGGTAACAATAAAGATTATACCGGCAACGTGATCGTTCGTCCGGATGGCGTTCTAGAAGCGCGTGCGCAAAGTCTTCCCGTTAAAACCGTAATAGCCAACAACGTCAATAACGTGCAGAACGACGGCCTCGTTCGCTTCACGCAACCAGACGACGGCACTTATATTGGCCAGATCGTGGGCTCTGGCGCGGTCGAGAAAACCGGCACTGGGGTTCTGACCTTGACGCCTGCTGCCCCGGCTGGGAACACTTATTCTGGTGGTACAAGAATTAATGGAGGCACGATCGCTGTCTCGGCCGACAATGCCTTGGGCAATGCGAATGGCGGCGTCACTCTCGATAGTGGCACACTGCGTTTCGACACTTCGTTCGATCTCGCGAGCAGTCGTGCCATTGTTCTGAATGCCGGTGGCGGCACGTTCGATACGAATAACAACACGACCAATGTAACCCAGGCAATTACGGGTTCGGGCGGCCTTACCAAGGCCGGTGACGGTGTGCTCAACCTTGAGGGATCCAATGCCTTTGGTGGCGCGACTACGGTAACGGGCGGCGCACTTTATGTGAATGGCAATCAAAGCGCTGCTACGGGTGTGACAGATGTAGGAACTGGCGCAACAATTGGTGGTGCTGGCACGATCGGTGGCGACGTCACAATACAGAATGGCGGTTCGCTTGCACCGGGCCGTGCAGGGGCCGTTCCCGGAGCGCTGACAATCAACGGAGATCTCGCACTTAGTAATGGCTCGGCGCTCGAATACAGTTTCGGACAGGCCAATGTAGTTGGGGGAGCACTCAACGACCTGACAACAGTTCATGGAAACCTAACCCTCGACGGCACGATCAACGTTGTTGCCACTCCGGGCGGATCGTTCGACCCCGGTGTTTACCGTGTCATCAGCTATGACGGCACCTTGATCGATAACGGTTTGACGGTTGGAACAATCCCCGCGAGCGGCTACTACGTTCAGACGGCGGTCGCAAATCAGGTCAATCTGGTCAATACGAGCGGATTGAATTTGAACTATTGGGACGTGTGGCCCGCATCAAATGGTGCAATTGGCAACGGGGCGGTAAATGGTGGCACCGGCACATGGCAGAGTTCGGGGTCCGGTGGATCCAATATCAACTGGACCGAACCAACGGGAGCTATCAACGCACCATATCAGGACGATGCCTTCGCCATCTTTATGGCTACGGCCGGAACTGTAACTGTCGACAATAGCGTTGGTGCAGTTCGTGCGGCAGGCATGCAGTTTGCGAGCGACGGTTATGTCGTTACCGGAGATCAGATCACTTTAGTGGGGGCTCCCTCGTCGATTATCCGTGTGGGTGATGGTACGGCTGCAGGTGCCGGTTATACCGCGACGATTAACTCGGTACTTACCGGTAACACCCAACTGACCAAGACAGATCTCGGCACACTGGTTCTCCAGGGCAACAATAGCTATACAGGCGGTACGGCGATCAATGGCGGCGTGCTACAGATCGCGAGCAATGTTAATCTCGGTGGTGCAACGGGTGGCATGTCCTTTAATGGCGGCACACTGAGAACGACAACCGATTTCACGATTGATCGCGCTACGGTGCTTGAGTCCCGGGGTGGTACGATCGATACGTTTGGTGCGACGAGGCTCGATTATGACGGTGTGATAAGCGGCAATGGCGGACTAACGAAAATCGGCACTGGTACGCTTGTCCTGAATGGCGAGAATACTTACGCTGGCGGAACCGCGGTCAACGGTGGAACTGTTCAGATCAGTTCGGATGCAAACCTAGGGGCAGCTTCCGGGCCGTTTGGCATCAACGGAGGCACACTGCATTCGACCGGCAATATCGCGATGAATCGCGCGACGACCATAGGGGCTGGCAATGCGACAATCGAAACCGATGCGGGGACGATCCTCACCCAGCAGGGAAATATCGCCGGAACAGGCGCACTGACCAAAACCGGCGACGGTGCACTGGTCCTTACGAGTGCGGGAACCTACAGTGGCGGCACCACCATTGCATCAGGGCTGCTTCAGCTTGGCGATGGCGGGACATCGGGCTCAATTGTCGGCGACGTCAACAACAAAGGTATTCTGGCATTCAACAGGTCTGACGCACTCGTGTTCGATGGCGTGATCTCCGGAACAGGTAATGTTAGGCAGATCGGATCCGGCGTCACCATTCTCAACAATCAGAGTGCCTACTCGGGCGCGACATCTGTCGAGGCGGGAACGCTCGCGGCGGGCGGAGTGAATTATTTCAGCTCCAACTCTGATTTCACTGTGGCCCAGACCGGTACTCTGGCACTCAATGATTTCAACCAGTCGCTCAAATCATTGAGCAATTCAGGAATTGTTGACCTTGGACCGGAAGCAGGGACCACGTTAATCGTGACCAGCGACTATACCGGAAATGGCGGGACCGTTCGGATCGGAACCGCGCTTGGCAACGACAGTTCCGCAACAGACAGACTGGTCGTCAATGGCAACACGAGTGGAACTGGCGTTCTGGCTGTCAAGAATATCAATGGCAGCGGCGCCCAGACGAATGAGGGCATCAAGATTGTCGACATTGCTGGCGCGTCCAATGCAACATTTATGTTGATGGGCGACTATGAGTTTCAGGGCGCACCAGCCGTTGTCGGTGGTGCTTATGCCTATCAACTCTACAAAAACGGCAAAACCAATCCGAACGATGGCGATTGGTATCTGCGCTCGACTATCAAGAACCCTATTGATGGCGGTGGAACAAATGGCGGCGATGATGGTGATGGCGGCGAGGAAGTCCCACTCTACCAGCCGGGTGTCCCTGGTTACGAAGCCTATCCACAGCTTCTGCTGGGCCTGAACGGCCTGCCTACTTTGCAACAGCGCGTCGGCAATCGCTACTGGAGCAATGCAGGCAATATCATGCTCGCAGAAGGCGCTGATCCGGTCGGCTCTCCCTATGCTCCAGCAGAAGAAGCTGGCAATCTGATTGAGGGTAACGGCGTGTGGGGGCGCATTGAAGGCGCTCACACAAAGGCCGATCCACGTTTTTCCACGTCTGGGACGGATTACAGTTTCAACACACTCAAACTGCAGGCTGGCCTCGAAGGCATGCTGGCTGAGAAGGAAAACGGAAAGCTGATTGGCGGGATCACTATTCACTATACTCACGGTAAGGCCAAAACACGTTCGGTCTACGGGAACGGCGAAATTTCGACCGACGGTTACGGCTTTGGCGGTACGCTGACTTGGTATGGCGATAACGGCTTCTACCTTGATGGCCAGACTCAGGTTACCTGGTATGACAGCGATCTTATGTCTGATCTTGCCAATATGGGACTGGCAGACGGGAACAACGGTTTGGGTTATGCCTTCTCTGCGGAAAGCGGCAAGCGGGTAGCGATCGATCAGAACTGGTCGGTTACGCCACAGGCACAGTTGACCTACTCGAATGTCGATTTCGACAGCTTCAATGATGCCTTCGGTGCGCGGATCAGCCTTGATCGCGGTGAGAGCCTGCAGGGCCGCATCGGACTGGCTGTTGAACACCAGAACTCCTGGTACAACGCCAGCGGCCTCATCGACAGAACCTACCTCTATGGTATCGCGAACGTCTATTACGAGTTCCTCGATGGAACCAAGGTCGATGTTTCAAGAACGAGTTTTGCCAGCAAGAACGAACGTCTTTGGGGTGGTATCGGTCTGGGTGGCAGCTATAACTGGAGCGGAGACAAATACTCGATCTATGGCGAGGGATCTGTCAATACCAGTCTCGAAAACTTCGCCGATAGCTATAGTTACAAAGGTACACTGGGCTTCCGAGTGCGGTTCTAGAATGTAACCGCCAGTTTTACAGGCACCGGCAAACAGTTTGCCGGTGCCTGTTTTTACGATATTTCCTTGCATGGCGCGCGGCCTGGCTTTTAATTGGCGGAAATATCCATCGGTTTGATGGCCAAAGAAGCGACCTGTCTTCCGAATTTTCTCAATCACCCCTCGACTGTTGGCGTGTTCCACAGTTCCAAGTCGTTATTGTCGGCCTCGCCAAAAGCCTTCCTTGAACGCGCCTGGTCATTCTTCTGGCTCGCATCTTGCGCCTCGTCGCTGCTATCCAGCTCGAAGGCAGAAACGACGCTCAACGAGATCAATCGTATTGCCTGATCTATATGGGGTGCCGAGTTCCGGTGTTGTTGCAATTGCAACGCTGTGTTCCTTGTCCTGAGGCTGGTACTTGAATCCAAACTCATCATACTGAAGCAGAGCGCGTATGAAGAAAAACAAGGAGGCCCGCGTGAAGGGGAACAATGTATTTGCGATGCGACATATCTGGTTGCATGTATTTGTATTGGCGATCATCTGTATTTCAGAACTGGTTGGCATTCAGAAAATATCTATTGGGATAGGCGCCGTAATTTTCCTGCCGATGCTGTATGCGTTTACTCTTGGTGTCATTCTGAACCCGAGTATCTTGAAGGCGACGGGAAAAGTCCTGAAGTCCGATTCCGTCAAACTGTCAGGCACTATGATCACCATTTCTATTATGCCGTTTATTGCCAAGTTCGGCACGACGGTTGGTCCTCAAATCGAGAACATCATTGCTGCGGGACCTGCTTTGATTTTACAGGAAATCGGCAATCTGGGGACTATAGCCGTCGCTTTTCCTATCGCCGTATTCCTGCTGCGTATGGGACGAGAAACGATCGGGGCGACCTACTCCATCGATCGCGAGCCCAATCTCGCGCTTATTGCCGACAAGTACGGTCTGGATAGTCCGGAAGGCGCTGGAGTGATGGGGGTATACGCTACCGGAACGTTGATTGGCACGTTCGTTTTTGCCTTGATGCCACCGCTAGTCAACGGTCTGGGAATTTTCGATTTTCGTGCGTTGGCCATGTCGTGCGGTGTTGGTTCGGGCAGTATGCTCGCGGCCTGCACTGGTGGACTGGTGAGTGTTTTGCCAGAAAAGAAAGATCTCATTCTAGCTCTTGCTGCTGCGAGCAACATCCTCACCTATGCAACGGGACTTTATGTAGGCCTCTTTGTGGCGTTGCCGCTCACAGAATGGCTTTATAAGAAGTGCCGCCCCGAAGAATATTGCAACGCGGCATAAGGGAGAGACGGATGACTTCCAAATCAATGAAGAATACAATCGACAACCTGACTTTATCCGTCGAGACAACTGACGAACGCAAGATTGATATTGTCGAAAATGCCTTGCTCCTGGTCATTGCATGCTTTCTGGGTTTGGTTGCAAACTGGGTCGGAACAAATGTGACGCCGATCCAGGCGCTGCCCGGCATGCTCGTGCTTTATGCAGCATCTATCGGTGGCTTGATGCTGGCCCGCTTTATGCCTTTCTATTTGCCGAGTGTAGCATGGGTTTCCCTCATCGCCATTATCATCACTATTCCGGGCGTTCCGGGCGCTGATTATGTTCTGGCGAATGTCGGGGAATTAAATTTCCTGGCGCTCGCAACACCGGCGCTGGCCTACGGAGGGCTGGCGTTGACGCGTAACGAGTTCGAGATTGCCCGCCGCTCCGGATGGAAAATTGTCATCGTCGCTATTTGCGTAATGATCGGCACCTATCTTGGTTCGGTGGTAGTCGCTGATCTGGTATTGCGCATTACGGGTTAAACCGTCGCGTGGCAGGTTCGATCCCGGGCCTGCCACGAACGTGTAGGGGAAACGATATTATGCCTATTTTTCTCAGCGAAACAGATCTGGCAGAAGCGACGGCCTGGCGCCATGATCTCCATCGACATCCCGAAACTGCGTTCGAGGAAAACCGGACCTCAGCCTTCATAGCCGAAAAACTTCAGCTCTGGGGATTTAGCGTTCGCTCCGGTTTTGCTGGTACGGGCGTGATTGGTAGCTTGACGCGAGGGACATCGAAACGCGCAATCGGTATCCGCGCCGACATGGATGCCTTGCCAATCGTCGAAAAGAGCGGTGTCGATTATGTGTCGGAGACTTCCGGTAAAATGCATGCCTGCGGTCATGACGGGCATGTAACCATGGCTCTTGCTGCAGCAAAAGCTGTCAGCAAACTTGATTTTGATGGAACTGTGCACTTCATTTTCCAACCGGCGGAAGAGAACGAAGGTGGCGGTCGCGAAATGGTGCGCGAAGGGCTGTTTAAGGACTTTCCGGTTGATGCGGTTTACGGTCTTCACAATTGGCCAGCACTGGATGTTGGCACCTGTGTTGCCCGCGATGATGCGATGATGGCAGCCTTCGGTACGTTCGAGATCGAGTTGATCGGCAAGGGAGCGCACGGAGCGATGCCACATGAAGGCGCCGATCCGGTGGTCGCCGCCGCGCAACTGGTCACGGCATTGCAAACCATTGTCAGCCGGAATGTTTCGCCACTGGAATCTGCGGTTGTTTCGGTAACGCAGATGCATGGCGGTGATGCCTGGAACGTCATTCCGGAAAGTATGATCGTCCGTGGAACTACTCGCTGGTTCTTACCTGACGTCGGGGAGACGATTGTCCGCCGGATACAGGCGATTTCCACTTCAATTGCCGAAGGCTTTGACTGCACGGCGCGTGTTGCTTATGAAGAACGTTATCCATCGACGATCAATACAGCTGACAATGCCCGCAAAATCCGGAACCTGGCTGCTTCGCCCGATCTTGGTCTCAAGGTTCTTGACGAAGCCCCAAGCATGGCGGCGGAAGACTTTGCATTTATGCTGCAGGAGAAGCCGGGTTGTTATTTCTGGCTTGGTAGTCGTCGCGACGGTACCAATCCGGGCTTGCATTCGTCCTATTACGATTTCAATGACGCCCTGCTGCCAATAGGCGCCAATTTCTGGATCAAACTGGTTACAAGTGAACTGGCGGCCAGCTGATTACTGTCTGGCCCTGTTTCTATAGTCTATTCAACCTAGAAACCAACGAAGCAAAATGATGCCATGGAAACGCTTGATGCAAAAGAATTGCGGATGTTCATGGCGGTGGTCCGGATCGGATCAATCAGAGGTGCAGCCGAACATGTGAACGTTGCACCTTCCGTCGTGAGCCGTCAGATCGCCGAAACCGAGCGCAAGATTGGCTTGACTCTGTTTGAACGAAATGCGCGCGGCATGGCGTTGACTGAAGCGGGCGAGTTGGTTCTGGAGCATACTAGACGTGTTTTGGAAGAGCATAGCCTGCTTACCGAACAACTCGGGTTTCTCAGGGGCGTGCAACAACGGCGTGTCCGCATTCTTTGCGGGGAGGGATTTCTCGCCGATATCTTGCAATATGGACTTGGTTCATTCGTCAAAATCTATCCTGATGTGCAGTACGACATGCAGCTCGGCGGCACGGAAAGCGTTCTGGACGGGATTGCCAACGGGGATGCAGATATCGGAATTGCGTACAACCCGCTGGTCGATGCAAGGGTTCGCTCGCTTGCAATCTCGAAACAGCCGCTCTGTCTGGTCGCACCGCCAGAGCACCCTCTATTGGCCAAAGACAGGTTGGAACTGGCTGACTGCTCGGGTCTGCCCAATGCGTTACTAGGACCTGGCCATGGCATTACCCGGTTGGTCACCCGTGTTGCCGCCGATCGCGGTTTTGCAATCTCTCCCGTTGTCGAAACGACATCGATAGATGTTTTGAGACGGTTCGTAGTTGCCGGGCTTGGCATTACTTTTTTGCCGCGCTTTGCCGTCTCTACCGAATTGGAACGCGGAGCCGTAGCGATACGCGAATTGTCAGATCCGCTACTGGCCGAAGCTAGTGCACACCTGATGGTGCGGGCCCGGCGCCGTTTACCGCTTTCAGTCGAGCGACTGAGCGGGTTTCTCTCCAACAACATGGCAGCGTTTCGATAGATCCTTCAACGGACTGTTGCGTCGGATGAGACGCAGCGTTGCCTGTAAACCGGCTATGCCTCTGCCCCCTTTGGTGCGAGCCTTTCACCATTAATGATGCGACCAATCTGAGGGTTGGTCGATGAACAATGGAGACATGGAATGGCGCAACCTGAAAAGCCGGTAGTCGGTGTTGTTGGTCTTGGCAGTATGGGGCTCGGCATGGCTCAGACCCTTGTGGCAAAAGGGTTCGTTACGCTGGGGTTCGATCTATCAGCTGAGCGCAAGACACTTGCCCGAGCATCAAAAGTGATGCCTGCAGACACACTCGAGATGCTTTTCGAAGAATCTGAGTTTCTGGTTTTCTCTCTTCCGACGGCTCAGGATGTCGAGAATGTGGTCAACGCGCATATCCATCAGTTGACGGGCGGGCGCAGACGCGTAGTCATTATCGACACGTCGACCTCCGAGCCGGATGTCAGCCGCGCGCTGGCACAGAGGCTTGCTTCACTCGGACATGGCTTTCTTGATGCTCCTGTGAGCGGAGGCCCGGCCGGAGCCGCATCCGGCAAACTGACGATGATGATCGGGGGCAGCGATACTGATCTGGCGCTGGCGCAATCGGTTATCGAGGCAATGGCTGCCAAGGCCCTGCATGTGGGGCCTAGCGGAGCAGGTAATGTTGCAAAACTTGTCAACAACCTGCTGGCTGCGGCTCATATGGTGGCAACCAGCGAAGGCCTGAAACTTGCACTTGCCGCTGGAATAAGCCCTGAATCGGCCCTCCGTGTTCTGAACGCCGCTTCCGGTAAATCCATGATCAGCGAAGTTCACTTTCCAACCTGGATAATGAACGACCGTTTCGACAGCGGCTTTTCGATGGGGTTAATGCGCAAGGATGTACGGCTGGCACAAGAGATGGCTGAACGCGCAGGCGTGGACAATCCGCTGACATCGGTTGTGGCAAAACTCTGGGCTGGTTCGGAGCATCTCAAGGACAGTGATGACTTCACCCGAATGGGCGCTTTTCAGCCTAATTCATCAAGGTAAGGACCAGAATTATGACGCGACTACATGATCCCAAAGAACAAGCCGCACGTATTGCTCAAATTTTCGAGAGTTTCTTTCCGAAGAGTGAGATTGGCAGTTTTGTGAACGGTGAGATAGTTGCCGGAAGTGGCAACGAGCAAAATCTGACGGACCCGGCGACCGGTATAGTTTTTGCCTCATTCAAGGATGCAGACCAGTCGATTATCGATGCGGCGATGGACAGTGCGGCTCGTGCTCAAAGGGAATGGATGGCACTGACGGCATCAGCCCGCGGTCGTGTAATGAACCAAATCGCCCGCTGTATCCGCGAACATGCACCGTTGATCGCCGAAATCGAGAGCCGTTCCGCCGGTCGCCCCATCCGCGACATTCGCGGCGAGGCGGTCCGTGTGGCAGAGATGTTTGAATATTATGCCGGCTGGTGCGACAAGCTCTATGGTGATGTTATTCCAGTACCAAGCAGCCATCTCAACTATACCCGGCATGAACCAATTGGTGTGGTCACGCAGATTACGCCGTGGAATGCCCCCCTTTTTACTGGTGGATGGCAGATCGCACCCGCAATCTGTGCCGGAAATGGCGTTGTCATCAAACCTTCCGAGCTAACCCCACTTTCCACACTCATCCTGGGGCTGATGTGCGAGCAGGGTGGTGCTCCGCGCGGATTGGTAAACGTGATTGCAGGCCAAGGTCCAACTGCCGGACAGGCAGCCGTATCCCATCCACGTACGGGTTTGGTGGTTTTTGTCGGGTCAGCACAGGCCGGATCAGCGATTGCGTCGACTGCTGCAAAAAATGTGGTTCCGTGTATTTTGGAACTGGGCGGAAAATCCGGCAATATTGTTTTCCCCGATGCCAATCTGGATCGCGCGATTGTTGGTGCGCAGTCGGCTATCTTCAGCGGAGCGGGGCAAAGCTGCGTTTCCGGGTCACGCTTGCTAGTTCACCGGTCCATCCACAAGGCGTTTGTGGAGCGCTACGTTGATGCTGCCAATCGTATTGTTGTCGGAGACCCGTTTAACAATAACTCGCATGTCGGTCCGATCAACAACGCGCGTCAATGGATGAAGATTGATCAGATGGTTCGGGATGGTGTGGCCGAAGGTGCGATACTTGTGGCAGGTGGAAAGAAACCTGACGCACTGGAGGAAACCGGGGGCTACTACTATGCGCCGACAATCCTTGATCGAGTTGAACCGGCAATGACGATTGCCAGGGAAGAGGTGTTCGGTCCGGTTGTCTCTGTCATGCCTTTTGACGACGAGGCGGAAGCAATTGCGCTCGCCAACGACAATCCCTACGGTCTCGCAGGTGCCGTTTGGACCGAGAATGTCGCGCGGGCTCATCGTGTTGCAGCCAGCGTGCGGGCCGGAACCTTCTGGATCAATGGTTATAAAACAATCTCGGTCATGTCGCCGTTTGGCGGTTTCGGCCGCAGCGGTTACGGTCGCTCGAGCGGCAAGGATGCGCTGATGGCTTATACGCAAGCAAAGAGTATCTGGGTGGAGACAGCCGAAAACCCAACGGTAACGTTCGGTTACTCGCCAGAAGCATAACTGGAGGAATGGCAGCAAGGTGTTGCAATCATGGACCGATTACAAATCTTGCTGCCGCCTCTTCCGAGCGAAGCCGGTCTCAAGGAGGCGGATCGGAACTCCTGGGACCCGGGCTTGGCCGACAGGTTGCTGGTCTTGTTACTTGGTGGTGTAACCGCCGTTCACGAGGATTGTCTGGCCCGTCATCCACCAGCCATCGGAGACAAGAAAACGGATATAAGGAACGATGTCCTCAATGTCGGTAAGTCCGGTCTTTGAGAAGGTGGAGAGCGCCGCCGCCGTTTTATGATAGGCTTGGGCCTCGGCGCTTTCCTGGCCGTAAAAGAACGGTGTGTCCATCGGTCCGGGCCCGATGGCCGTCACCGAAATCCCGCGCTCACCGAACTCTTTCGAGGCCGCACGCGTGAAGTGCTCGACAGGCGCCTTGGTGCCGGCATAGCTCGAGTAGAAGGGCGTGAACGCACCGAGCAGGGAGGTAACGAGTGTCACCAGCTTGCCGTTGTCGTTGAGATGCTTGCCGGCTTCCTTGATAAAGAAGAAAGCACTCTTGGCGTTGACGGCGCTCATCTCGTCATATTCGGCTTCGGAAATCTCAACAATCGGCTTTTTGAGTACCTTGCCGACCGTGTTGATTGCAATATCCGGTCTGCCGATAGCGGCGACAGCATCTGCGAAAAGCTTTTCGACAGCGCCTGCCGTCGTCATGTCGGCCTTGATGGCGACACAATCGGCGCCGGCTGTCTTGAGCGCCGCCACCGTTGCTTCAGCATCGGCTTTGGTCGCCGGACTGTTGTAGTGGATAGCGATCGCTTTCGCGCCCTGTGCTGCAAGATCGCGGGCGATCAGTCCGCCGAGATTTTTTGCCCCACCGGCGATGATAACAGTTTTGCCCTTGATGCTGTGATCGGTCATGAGGTGGCCTCCTTAGCCAACGTGCGACCACACCAACGGCCGCTTTCGTCGGGAAAAGATATCGTCTATAATTTCGGTATAAAGATTATCATTCTGACTTCACTTGTCAGAAAAGCAGTACAATAAGGATTCCCGTGTACCTTGGACCGCATTGATCTGTTCCGTATTTTCACCCGTGTCGTTGAATGTGCGAGCTTCACCCGTGCCGCCGACACGCTTGGCGTGCCGCGCTCCTCCGTTTCCGCCGCGGTTCAGGAGCTTGAAGGACGGGTTGGGGCGCGGCTGCTTCATCGCACCACCCGCAAGGTTTCGCCGACCCAGGACGGGACGGCTTTTTACGATCGTTGTCAACGTGTTATCGCCGATGTTGAGGAAACGGAAAATCTATTCCGACAGAGTGCAGCTCAACCATCGGGCAGGCTGCGCATTGATGTCCCCGGTCGGATTGGTCGCCTGATCATAGCGCCAGCGCTTCCGGAGTTCCTTGAGCGCTATCCACAGATTGACATCGACCTTGGAGTTACGGATCGTGCGGTGAATCTGGTGGAGGATAGCGTGGATTGTGTTGTCCGCGTCGGTCTCTTGAGCGATTCAGGCCTGATTGCTCGCCCAATCGGCAGATTGGCCCTGATCAATGTCGCAAGCCCCGCCTATCTGGCGAGACATGGAACCCCAAGGGAAATAAACGATCTCGACAAGCATTGGGCTGTCAACTACGCATCACCGTCGAGCGGTCGCGTTGAGGACTGGGAATGGCTGGAAGACGGAACCTTGCGCACCTTGCCGATGCGCGGGAGGGTCACCGTCAACAGCGCTGAGGCCTACATTGCCTGCTGTCTCGCCGGGCTCGGGGTGATCCAGATTCCGGCTTACGATGTGCGAAGCCATCTCGATGCCGGTGAACTCGTTGAGCTGATGCCTGACTATCGCGCCGAACCGATGCCAATGACGCTGCTCTATTCGCATAAGCAACATCTCTCACGCCGGCTGCATGTGTTTGCCGAGTGGCTTGAGACTTTGCTAAAGCGAGAACTCCTGGATAGCCGGGGCGCATCATAAGCCGATCAATGTTAACATTGGGGTTAAGCAATTCCTGATCATTGAACGGACGCCTTCTGTCTGCCAAAGGGCGGCTCTGCCAAGCAAGCTGCAAACCGTGGCGTTTGATAGCGGGAAAGCCAAAATGGCTTTCAGTCGAGTGTTCGCAAGTGCCCGAGAATCCGTATCCGTATTTCCTTGCCGCTGCGTATAAATCTTCGCGCAGTGTCGGGGAGGTGGGTAGCTGGAGATTGATAGCGAGATGATCGATCAATTGCGTTGGTGCAACTGGAACGGTAGATGCGGAACTCAATCTCGCGGTCAATGACTTAAAGATATAAACATCTCTTTATATTCTATTGACATTATGTGGCCGATGCAGGAAGATTGTAATGCCTAGGTTCTCCGGCTGTCGTGTTCGATACGCCGGAGCTAAGAGGGAAGTCCGTGCCCCGTCTCATTCGGGAAAGCCGGCGCTGCCCCCGCAACTGTAAGCGGCAAGCTGACGTCCAGATTGTCACTGGGGTTCTCCCTGGGAAGACGGACGAGAGCAATGACCCGCGAGCCAGGAGACCTGCCTTGGCAAAATAACGTCCACGGGCGGGGTGTCCCGGTGTGCCGTAGCGAAGACCGTCTAACGGTCTGTTTTGCTATGTGTCCGCTGACCCATGCCCCCAACTTATTGGGGTAAGCCATGTCTCAAACCGCAATTCCAGTCGCCGCCAGGGGCGGGCCGGTCGTCGATCGCCCGCGGATCACGATGCGTCACGACTTTACATTCCGCGTCAAGAGCCATCATTTTGATGAGAACTATCTCCCCTTGGACAGTACGCGTATCACGACCAATTTTGCCAATTTGGCCAGAGGAGAAAATCGCCAGGAGAACCTGCGCAACGCCTTGAGGATGATTGACAACCGTTTCAACGCGCTGGTGCATTGGGACAACCCAACAGGCGATCGCTATTCCGTTAAACTCGAGATTATTTCGGTGGAGATGGTCATTGATGCGGAAGGCAGCAAGAATACTTTCCCACTCAATGAAATATTGAGAGCGAATATCGTCGATCGGAAGACAAATGAACGCGTCGAAGGTATCGTTGGGAACAATTTCTCTTCTTACGTGCGTGATTATGACTTCAGCGTCGTGCTGCCCGAATACAATAATGGTCGCACCACATTCAGCATTCCGGATGACTTCGGGGACCTCCATGGAAAACTGTTCAAATGCTTCCTCAACTCGAATACTTACAAAGAGCAGTTTCGTAAGCCGCCAGTCATATGCCTGAGTGTCTCCAGCAGTAAAACATATCATCGTACTGGAAATCGCCATCCTGTATTGGGCGCAGAATATCAACAAAATGAACTGTCTTTGACGGATCAGTATTTCCAGAAAATGGGGTTAAAGGTACGCTTCTTCATGCCGCCGAACAGCGTTGCGCCGTTTGCCTTCTATTTTGTCGGCGATCTCCTCGGCGATTATACCAATCTTGAACTCATCAGCACGATCAGCACGATGGAAACCTTTCAGAAGATCTATAGACCCGAGATTTATAACGCCAATTCCGTGGCCGGGGCCTGTTATCAGCCAGATTTGAACCATCAGGACTATTCACTGACTCGCATTGTCTACGATCGCGAAGAGCGTAGCAGGCTTGCTGTTGAGCAGGGGAGGTTTGCTGAGGAGCACTTCATGAAGCCATATAAGACCGTTCTTGAAGAATGGTTTGCCAATTACTCCCTTTAGTAAGTCGATACATAAGGTCGCCCATCATGAAAAAACTGTTGCCCACATCTACCGCTGGTAGCTTGCCTAAACCTTCGTGGCTTGCACAACCTGAGAAACTCTGGTCCCCCTGGAAATTGCAGGATGAGCAGTTGATTGAAGGTAAACGGGATGCCCTGCGTCTGGCATTGGACGATCAGCGACAGGCAGGCATTCACATCGTCAGTGACGGCGAGCAAACACGCCAGCATTTTGTCACGACGTTTATCGAGCACCTTGACGGAGTTGACTTTGAAAAGCGTGAAACGGTCAGGATCCGCAATCGCTATGATGCGAGTGTGCCGACAGTCGTTGGTGCTGTATCGCGTCCAAAGCCGGTTTTTGTCGAAGACGCCCAGTTCTTACGTCAGCAGACCCGGCAGCCCATCAAATGGGCCTTGCCGGGGCCAATGACCATGATCGATACGCTCTATGATGCATATTATAAAAGTCGAGAGAAGCTGGCCTGGGAATTCGCCAAGGCCCTCAATGACGAAGCGAGGGAACTGGAGGCTGCCGGTGTCGATATCATCCAGTTCGACGAACCGGCGTTTAACGTCTTCTTTGACGAGGTGAATGATTGGGGCGTCGAAACCCTCGAGAAGGCAATGGAGGGGCTTCGGTGCGAGACTGCCGTGCATATTTGCTATGGTTACGGCATCAAGGCCAATACAGATTGGAAAAAGACCCTGGGAACAGAGTGGCGGCAATATGAGGAAACATTCCCCAAGCTACAGAAATCGAGTGTCGATCTAATCTCGCTGGAATGCCATAACTCGCATGTTCCAATCGAACTTATCGAACTTGTTCGAGGCAAGAAGGTGATGGTGGGCGCCATCGACGTGGCAACCAACGCCATGGAAACCCCGGAGGAAGTTGCCAACACTCTGCGGAAAGCCCTTAAGTTCGTCGATGCCGACAAGCTCTATCCTTGCACGAACTGCGGCATGGCACCCTTGTCTCGTCAAGTGGCGACTGGAAAGCTGCGGGCCTTGAGTGCAGGTGCGGAGATTATCAGAAGAGAGCTTTCGGCCTAGTGCTGGCTGAGCAACAGGTGGTCGCCATGACTATGGTGGAGCGTCGCTTCGAAATTGTTGATAGAGCCACGTTTCACAATGACGTGGCGCTCCTCGGCTCGACAGTCAAGGTTGCAGCGAAACTTCTCTTAACGGATTGCCGCCATCGATGAACAGCCTGCCCGTTGGTTTCAGTGCAGCCCTGATGCTCTTGATTGCAAGCCTGGTGACTTCTGGATGACGGCCATCCAGTGCACCGACGCGCATTGCGAACGCCATGTCAAAAAGTTCATCACGTGCTGAAAGCTTGAGATGTTCAATTGCCACCTGCCTAAACTCCAGGCGGCCTGATTCAATTTCTTGCTCTGATCCGGTGCGCGCCAGGCGTATCGCCTTTTCGGACCGATCTATGGCAAGCACGAAGCCGCTTCCAATGTTTCGACTGACCTCTCGTGCGGCAACACCTGGACCACATCCGATTTCGAGTATGCGAAGCCCCTCCTTCAACGGAAGGGCGTTCACAAAATCGGCGATCCTCGGCGAAACAGCAGCGGGCATTTAGGAGTATTACGTCAGATCTGCTTTCATCGCCACTCATTCTGGTAGATTGCCGCCTCTGGTGTCACAAAACTCCCAAACCCTGCAACACCTTTCGTTGCCGATTTGTGACGGGAGCAATTCTCAATCAGGAACTATCGCCTTCACGACGACAGCGTGAGCTTGCGCTACGACGAGCGCGCGATGTTGAATGCCTACCTAGTTGTTCCGCGAGGGGGAACATTTATAAAGGGTCGTTATTCAAGGAGCATGTCGAGCACACAGATTATCCCCCGATGGTAGTCTGTGTAGCTGGGCTGACGTCGAGGGCATGGTCAGGAAGACGGCTGACGTGTTTGGCTGAATTGACGCATTCGACAACAGTGCGGGCATGTCGATTGCCTTGCTGGCCATCTCAAGGAAGCACATTCGAATTGTAGCCCGTGGTTAAATCTCACAGAGTGAGCAAAGGCTTTATTTCGTTTTGCTGGGCCGCAGACCATAAATGGATCCGATTGACAATATCCTGGGGAGCTGTCGGTAGCGCTTTGTTTGGAATTACTGCGACAGTGCCTTGAAAAACCAGGATCAGATTGTCTGACTGCAAGATTGCATGATGGTACATCGCCCAACTCAGTTCGATCGTATAGATTCGTGTGGCCTGTCTGAAGCCCGTTGGTCCAATTTTGACATGGAAGTGAGGAGAGAAGGCAAGCTCCTGTTCGATATTCCAGTGCGCTATGGTTTCACTATATTCGCGATTTGACTTTTTCGAGCCGATCCACAGGACAAGCCATACAGCAATTGCGACAAGAGGCGCAGGCGCTAGGATCCAATAATCAAGGCTGGCCCGTGCCCCGGGGATAAATGCCAACGTTACAGAACAAATGAGGCCGGCAACAACGGCGGACCAAAAGGAAAGGTTCGTTCTGATCCACCAGAAATGCCGATCCCACGACCGGTCGAACATCATCCGGTAATTTTGATAGGCCTGATGTTCAAAGCCCAGAACATAGTCCGGTATCTGATCCACGTTCGGCGCATAGGTGATAGTAATGCTACGATCGTCAGCCATTCTTACCGTTTCTCTATCTCGTTGGGGCAGTGGCACATTCGAACAAGAAGCACTTCTGAACTCGGCATTTCAAGGAAAGAGCAGGTTTCTGCAGAATGATCATTTTGCCACCTAAAGAGGATGTTTCGGGAGAACAATGTCAATCTGGTGCCGAAGCTCCCGATGCGCCATAGTCTGACGAATGAACTTTGGGTGTGGGATCAACCTGATCCGGTAACTGAACAAAGCCGGCTTTGATACTCGAGCTGCGGTGGGGAACGGATTCAGTTTTTTGCTTCAAGGCGGACCCCGAGAACAGATTAGTTGCGGTTGAATCGAATGGAATCCAGCTGCCCGATCATCACTGCAAGTCCAAAACAAACTGATCCGAGTCCAAATGATATTGTCCCCAGTATCAATCGCTGCGTTGAAGGGGCGTCAATGATAAACAACAGACCAATCACGATCTGGATCACGGCGAGAGCAAAAACTACTATTTTCATTATCTGTCCGAACTGACTAATCTGGATGAAAACTGGAGCGGCTATGGTGCGCGCCGGATCTTGTGGCAAAATTACTTGACCACGGCAGCGCAGTCGAACTTGATGGCATCAATGTCACCCGAGGCAACATTGTATTCGCTAACCTGCAGAAAGGAACAGATGTAAATTTTCTCTTCATTCTGCAAAAATACATAGTTTCCCGTCGCCGATTTAATTTCATAACCCTGCTCAGCGAGATCCAGAATTGTGGGCTTTCTTTCCGCGTTCGCGCTAGCAGTGGTGGCAATTGCAATAATGAAGGCGGTGTAAAAAAGTTTCATTTTATTTTCGTGCCTGGATTGGACTGTGCGATTGATTGGGGTGAATCCACACAATACTTATGGCGAAGCCGTGTTCAACTGAAAATTGGTTCCTGTTTGGCGCAGATCGTATCCACGATTTCCGTGTCGCAAACTTTCACAATGCATAATGTTTGATTCTGCTCTCCTGTATGTTGAGTATCTGGTTTGTCAGAATAAAAATGTCTTTTCAAATCGAAGTGCCGGCCGTCACAAGAAGGATAAGTTCGAGCGGGCGGGCGATTTGCGCTCCGACTGTCCTCAGGCCGGATTTACGCACGTCACACGGTTGAGGCCGGGGCACCGTTGCGTGCTGATGCCAGAAGGGTCGTAGGTCTATTGCCCGTTTCCTCACCCGTTGCCTTCGGTCTAACCGATAGAGTTTCGTTCTTTTCTACGTCGTCGTGCACATCTTCGCATTGATGAGGGAATGGTTTGCTCGCGGAGTTCTAAAAGTCCGTTTTATCGCTTTTCCTGTATAGAGCTCAGCAACCCTTGTAGAAAACTATTCGTACAAAGCTGCAATATCAGATGGTTTCCCTTCCATCCGTATTTGGAAACCATCTGATGCAGGTTTTTCATCGCGTCACATCTGCGGTCGGGATAGCGGATCCGGCTTGCCAATGTTCTGCGTGATTGCTTCGACAACCGGTAAATCCGGTGCCGACACGCTTTGTCCGTCCAGTATCCTGCGGGCGCGATCCTTATCAATATCGCCTACCCAGGATGCGATGACGACGGTTGCCACGCAATTGCCGATATAGTTGCCGAGTGCGCGCGCAATGCCCATGAACCAATCCACCGAGAGTACAAGGACCAGCCCTATGGCAGGGATGCTGGGGATGGCTGCCAGCGTCGCGGCAAGAATGACAATCGCCGAACCCGGCACGCCATGAGCACCTTTGGACGTTACCAAAGCAACACCGAGAATTGCCAGGAGATCGCCGAACGCAAGTGGGGTATTCGTGGCTTGGGCTATGAATACGGCGGCAAGTGTCAATTATATCGAGAATGCGTCAAGGTTGAACGAATACCCGGTTGGGATGACGAGGCCGACTGTGGAGTCTTTTATACCCAGATGTTCAAGTTTGCGCATGGTCTGGGGCAAGACTGCATCGCTCGAGGCTGTACCCGCAACAATACTGACTTCAGTGCGCAAATAGCGCAGCAGCTTCACGATGCTGAAACCGGCAGCCCTCAGTATGGAACCGAGTACGATGGCGACGAAAAGCGCAATTGTCAGGTAGAACAAAACCACCAGGTAGCCCAGTTGCGCCAATGATCCGATGCCGTACCTGCCGAATGTGTAGGCTATGGCGCCAAATACGCCAAACGGTGCCAGGCGAACGATAAATGCCATGATTTTGAAGACGACTTCGCCAGCCATCTCGATGATATGGAGAAGCGGCCTGGCGCGCTCGCCAACTTGTGCAAGTGCGCAACCAAAGAGGATAGCAACCAGAAGTACCTGCAGGATGTCACCCTGGACGAAACCACTCACAATCGTGGTGGGTATGAGCTTCATCAGGAACTCTACCGTGCCGCCGCTGGAGACATCGTGTGCCTTTTCCACATAGGTGGAAAGGGCGGACGCATCGAGCTTGCTGACATCGATGTTCATGCCGTGGCCCGGACCAAAGACATATGCAACAACGATGCCGAGCGCGAGCGCGATTGTGGTGACGACCTCGAAATAGATAAGAGCCCGGACGCCGACGCGCCCAACCTTGGTGAGGCTGCCAGCGCCAGCAATTCCATGTACAACCACACAAAAGACAATCGCTGGAACCAGTATCTTGATCAGTTTGATAAAACCATCGCCGAGCGGTTTCATTTGCATCGCCATGTCAGGTATGAAGAAGCCAGCGGTGACACCGAGAACAAGTGCTATGCACACCTGTCCGAGCAAGGACTTTGACCAATTCGGCATTTAAGTTCCTCCCAATCAAGAAGGGGGAATGATTTTCGCGAAAGCCTGCGAACAACGGCCTCCACGATAGCGTCGCCTTAACCGGCTGGTTTGAATTGACTTGTTATTCAAGCGTCATGACCGAAGCCCGACATGCCCACTTCAAACGCCACCGATTTCCTGCCGAGATCATCGCACATGCGGTGTGGCTCCATTATCGGTTCCCGTTGAGCCTGCGCGACGTGGAATATCTGTTGGCGGAGCGCGGCATCATCGTCACGTTTCAGACCGTCGCCGAGTGGGCGGCGAAATTCGGCTTGAAGTTCGCTCATCAATTCCGCCGCCGCTCACGAGGCCACTTTGCCGACAAGTGGCAGCTCGATGAGATGGTGGTGACGATCAAGGGAAAGAAATACTGGCTGTGGCGCGCCGTAGATGCCAACGGTTACGTCCTCGATGCCCTGCTGCAAAGCCGAATGAGCAAGGTAGCAGCGCTTCGTTTGATGAGAAAACTGCTCAAGGGCCAGGGGACCACCCCGCGTGATGGTAACCGATAAGCTGCGTTCCTATTCGGCCGCGAAGGCCGAGTTGATGCCTGGCGTCGAACATCGCTCGCACAAGAGATTGAACAATCGAGCTGAGAATTCGCATCTACCAGTACGACGACGAGAGCAACGTATGATGCGCTTCAAGTCCGCGCGACAATGTCAACGCTTCGTCTCAACTCACGGCCAGACCGCCAATCTGTTTCTCCTTCACCGCAAATGCTTGACCGCCGACGAACACCGCCAACTCCGCGCAATCGCCGTCACTACCTGGCGTGAAATCGCATTGTCGACTGCGCTCTGAAATTCGCCCTTCAAGAACTCACGACGTCCGCAATCGGTTAAGGCGACGCCACCCTCGTAGGTTCTTCAGTCCCTGAAAAAGCCCGCAGTCAATGAGAATGTTATTCGCATTGAATGAGAGCAAGAATTTTGAACCGGTCACAGTTCCGGCTTCCCCCAGAAACTTCAGCTTCAGCACAGTTTGTCTTCCTTCTTCAAGGGCCAGAGGATTTAATCATTCGATACGGCTTTCGTGGGCGGTTTTGAGAACGCCTGGTTCATCTGGTGTAAGGCCATTTCCAATCCCTGATTTCCGGCATGTCCTCGCCATGATCGCAAACGTATTTCTTATGCAATGTCAGTTTTTCCTCGAAGTTGGCAATCAGAGGTAGCGCCACCTCGTTGTTTAATGGCAAACGCCTTATCGCCTCAATCGCCAGATGAAAGCGGTCCAGTTCGTTGAGAACCGCCATATCGAAAGGCGTTGTCGTTGTCCCCTTTTCGATGAAGCCTCGCACGTGGAAGTTAGGGTGGTTGGCGCGCTTATAAATGAGCCTGTGAATGAGATAAGGATAGCCGTGATAAGCGAAGATGACCGGACGGTGGGTTGTGAACATCAGGTCAAAATCTTCATCAGAAATACCGTGCGAATGATGCTGCGGTGACTGTAAAACCATCAGGTCCACGACATTGACAACGCGGATGCGCAGGTGCGGTAGAGACTGACGCAGTAGATCAACCGCAGCAAGGGTTTCCATGGTCGGGACATCGCCCGCGCAAGTCATCAGTATGTCTGGTTCCAGACCGTCTTCCGTCCCGGCCCAGTCCCATATGCCCAGACCCGCTTCGCAATGGCGTATGGCGTCCTCCATTGCGAGCCATTGTAGTTCTGGCTGCTTCCCCGCCACTATCACGTTCACTCGGTTCCAGGTTTTCAGGCAATGATCGCCAACCCACAGCAACGTGTTGGCGTCCGGTGGAAAATAAACTCGAACCACGTCTGCACTTTTGTTGGCGACGAGATCAACAAAGCCTGGGTCTTGATGAGAGAAACCGTTGTGATCCTGACGCCACACATGAGACGTCAAGAGATAATTGAGTGACGATACAGGCTTTCGCCATTCCAATTTTTGCGCAACCTGCAACCATTTCGCATGTTGATTGAACATCGCATCAACGATGTGGATGAAAGCTTCATAGCAAGAGAAGAACCCGTGCCTTCCGGTCAGCAAATAGCCTTCGAGCCAACCTTGGCACAAGTTCTCGCTTAATACTTCCAATACCCGCCCGTCTGACGACAGATGATCATCTGTATCAAGCGTTTCAGCCATCCATACACGGTCGCTAACGTCGAAAACAGCGCCGAGACGGTTGGAAGCTGTCTCGTCTGGACCAAATATGCGAAAGTTCTTCTCATGTTCGTTCAGCATTAGAACGTCACGGAGATATTCACCAAAAATTCTTGTTGATTGTGCCTCTTTCACGCCAGGTTGATCCATAGACACAGCATATTTACGGATATCGGGTGTGTGAAGTTCGGTGCGCAGCAATCCTCCATTGGCATGTGGATTGGCAGCCATGCGTAACTCGCCTTTTGGAGCGAGCTCACGTAATTCGGGTTTCAATGTACCCATTTCGTCAAACAAGTCCTCCGGACTGTAGCTATTTAGCCAGTTTTCGAGGATCTTTCTGTGTCCGCTGTTTTCCCGGCAGTTCGCAACAGGCACCTGATGCGAACGCCAGTAATTCTCTACAATTTGACCGTCGACTGTTTTGGGACCCGTCCAGCCTTTCGGGCTTCGCAGGATGATCATGGGCCAGAACGGACGTTCTGGTGATTTAACATCGGCATTCTTCTTGATTGTAGCAATACGTTCGAAGACCGCGTCAAGTGTTTGCGCCATTTTCTGATGCATTGCTTCCGGCTCGCTGCCCTCGACGAAGAACGGTTCGTAGCCATAACCGATGAACAAGTTCGTTAGGTCATTATCTGCTAGTCTCGCGAGTATAGTAGGGTTCGCTATTTTGTAGCCATTGAGGTGCAGGATCGGCAGGACTGCGCCATCGCGGGAGGGATTGAGAAACTTGTTTGAATGCCATGAAGCGGCAAGCGTTGCTGTTTCTGCTTCGCCATCGCCTACGACACAAGCAACCACCAGATTTGGGTTGTCGAAAGCGGCGCCATAGGCATGCACGAGGGAGTATCCAAGTTCTCCGCCTTCATGAATTGAACCTGGTGTTTCAGGCGCGACGTGGCTTGGTATGCCGCCAGGAAATGAAAACTGGCGAAATAACTTGCCCATGCCTGCTTCGTCCTGACTTATTGCGGGGTATATCTCCGAGTACACTCCTTCGAGATAGGTGTTCGCCACAATGCCCGGACCGCCGTGACCGGGGCCGCATATGTAGATTACATTGGCAGCCTGTTGCTTGATAATGCGATTAAGATGAGCATAAATGAAATTGAGGCCAGGCGTCGTACCCCAATGACCGAGCAATCTGGGCTTAATATGTTCCGGTTCAAGCGGTTTGCGCAGGAGCGGATTGTCCATGAGGTAAATCTGCCCTACCGATAGATAGTTGGCCGCGCGCCAATATCGATCAATTAGCGAAAGCTCCTCGGAATTAAGAGGACCAAGAGGTGATGCCCTGCTCATGCTTCGTCTCCTTCACTGATTTACGCAGTCATGTCAGTTATGGTTTAAGCGGCGCTGTTCTCAAGAACCTGAAGTGTTTCCAAGGCGATGATACGTTCTTCGTCGGTAGGAAGTACAAATGCAGCCGTACGGCTCGAGTTGGTGGTGATCCGGAACGTATTTCGATTGTTGGCACTAATATTGAGATCTATCCCTAGCCAAGAGAGGCGTAGGCAAACCGCAGCGCGAATCTCTGGCTGGTTCTCCCCAATTCCGGCAGTGAAAATGAGTGCGTCGAGACCGCCAAGAGTGGAAACAAGACGGGCAATTTCACCAGCTATACGCAGAGTGAATACTTCAAGAGCCTCACGGGCATGGGGTGCGTTGCTTTCAAGGAGATCGCGCGTATCACCGCTTATTCCGGAGAGTCCGAGAAGGCCCGAGCGATGATAGAGCAAATCTGATAGCGCATCTGGAAACATGTTCTCTTGTTGCAGAAAATAAAGAAGCAAGCCCGGATCGAGTGCTCCGCAGCGGGTTGCCATCGGAATACCGTCCAGTGTCGAGAAGCTCATGCTTGTATCGATGCTTTTGCCCCCCTTGATGGCGCAAAGACTGGCTCCGCTGCCTAAATGTGCGACTACGATCCTTCCGACAGCAAGCTTTGGCTGCTTCTGGGAAAAACTGCCGATTATCGACTTATAGGAGAGGCCATGAAAGCCATATCGCTTTAAGCCACGCTCGTGGAATTCACGTGGAAGCGCGAAGCGGCGAATGACTTCCGGGATAGTTTGATGAAACGCAGTATCAAAGGATACGGTTTGCTTGACGTGCGGAAAGAGCTTTTGGATGCCTCTGATTAAAGCGACGCTTTTCGCTTGGTGCAACGGAGCAAAACTTGACAGTCTTTCAATTGCGTTGATGCGCTTATCATCGACCAAGATTGGCTGGATGAATTGGTCACCGCCGAAAACCACCCGGTGGCCAACTGCCAGCATACGGGAGAGATTTGTATGCGTCGAGAGCCTCGAGAAAAGTTCTTCAACGATCACAGCGATCTCATCTGCACCAGATGTATCTAATACGATATCTAGGTTGCAAAGTTCTCCCCGTAAGCGAAAGGTTAAGGGTGAGCCGTTCAGATCGATCCCACCTCGGGAGAATTTTACGATCTGTTCCCCATCATACGCGAAAAAACCGATTTTCACGCTGGACGAACCGGCATTGAAAGTAATCAGCTGCTTGTCCAAGCCGCATTTCCTTTGCTTCAGATCGACTACACTAGAGCGCGTTTCGATCTGATTGGATCAGATCGGCGCTCTAATCATTTGTTTTTACGCGCATCTTTTCCGAAAACCGTTTCACACTTTTCGGGATGCGCTCTAGCACAATGCTATTTAGATTATTGGTCTCACGTTGCGTTTAAAGAATTTTAGCCCGAAATTTTTGCCGACAGCATAGACAATAACAGCTGCAAAATTGCGTCGCATTGTTTGAGATCAAATTAAATCAGAGTTTTTGATCTCAGGAGCGATATGCACAGTCAGGCATGCACGTGCCATCGCTTTCAATCGTGTGTGCGTTGCCGTCTTTTGTGCGGATATACTGCAATAAAGCGGTGTTTCTGTGAGTTGATCGCTTCGTTCACGCTTAAGATCGAGCTCAACGGCCCGCGGATCCTTCGAAAAACGGATCTCCCTTGAATATTGTTGCCGGAACTAGGCGCAAAGGTATACCTTGAATAGGATGCATTCGCGATAGTTTTTTCTTAAAGCGAAGCGGGCTTTGACGTCTGTATTCTGGTCGAACTGATATTCGAAAAATACCCGAATTGGTTCTAGACTGATCTAGGGGCGGGCTCATGGCACTTGGCAAAGGAAGCATGAAGAAGTCTCAAACAGGGATTCGGTTTGAGTTTCTTTGGTCACGCCTAAAACAGCACCCCCTGTCGCGTGTGGGGCCGGGCCTGATTACTGGCGTGGCGGACGATGATCCCAGTGGAATTGCAACCTATTCTCAGGCTGGTGCTCAGTTTGGTTTCAATATGCTGTGGACCATGCCTGTTGCCTTCCCGCTGATGGCGGCAATGCAATCTATGTGCGGTCGCATTGGTCGCGTCACAGGAAAGGGTTTGGCCGCCAATATCAAGCAAACGTATCCGCCAATTGTTGTCAGAAGCGTTGTCTTGTTGCTGTTAATCGCCAACGTACTTAATATAGCCGCTGATGTCGCAGCGATGGGTGAAGTTGCCGAACTGGTCAGTGGTGTCGACCGCCATCTGATGACAGCCTTGTTTGTAGTTGCGACGCTTTTGCTTCAAGTATTCATCCCGTATCATCGCTATGTCTATTTCCTCAAGTGGCTCACACTCTCCTTACTGGCGTATGCCGGTGTTTTATTCGCTGTGCACGTTCCGTGGGCGGAAGTGGCGCGGCGCACGATGTGGCCGACATTTGCCGTGGATTCTAATCCCGCTGCCATGATCATCGGTGTTTTCGGCACTACGATCAGTCCTTATCTTTTTTTCTGGCAAGCTTCAGAGGAAGTAGAAGAAATGCATGGAAGAAACAATGAAGCTCCCCTTTCAAGGGATGCGGCCGCCGCCCCTAGGGAGCTTCAGCGCATACGCTGGGATACTTGGAGTGGTATGCTATATTCCAACGTCACGGCCTTCTTTATTATACTGGCTACCGCGGTCACATTGAACGTACAGGGCATAACAAATATTGAAACCGCTGCCCAAGCAGCCTCTGCGCTTAAGCCGCTGGCGGGCAATTTTGCTTATATTTTGTTCGCACTTGGCATTCTTGGTGTCGGTCTCATTGGCGTGCCTGTTCTGGCCGGGGCCGGTGCGTACGCATTATCTGAAGCTCTGGGCTGGAAATCCGGTCTTGAACTCAAAGCAACTGACGCACGGGGCTTTTATGGCATTATCACAGTTAGTATTTTGCTCGGGCTTGTGATTCAATATTCCCCCATAAGTCCCATGAAGGCCTTATTTTGGAGTGCGGTAATAAACGGGGTCGTGGCCGTTCCTTTGATGGTGGTGGTGATTCTGCTTGCTTCAAACAAATCTGTGATGGGTGCTTACCGAATTGGATTACCGCTTTTAACACTCGGCTGGATTGCCACCCTGGTAATGGGCGCCGCCGCAGTGGCAATGTTCATGCCTTGATGGTCTTTTAAATCCAACATCGTTGCGAAGCGGAGACACTATGATTTCTTTGTTTTCATTCAAGGGTCGGATTGGGCGGCTTCCTTACGATTACAATCCCTCTCGCCTTCGTTTTCCTAAACTGGGTTGCTTGGTGGTTCTTTGCTACGACCCGCTCTGATACATATGGCCCAGTACATATTCAGAGGATGAGTTCGTTCGGTTGGATTGTCTGCGCGTGGCCGTATTTCGCGGCAGGTGTAAAACGTTGTTATGATGGTGGGAAGTCCGGGATATGGTATGTAATCTGGACCGCGGGGTGCTTGAGTGGTTGGATATCGAGCATTTATTTTCAATCGAGGTACGCAGGATTCGCCGGCAATGATCGCACTATGGACGATCATTGAGATGGAACTCCTGAAAGGAGATCCAATGAAAACAGATTTGGTCAGCCTGCTATAGAAATTGGAGAGGGAAGTTTTTGAGGCCCTTTCGGTGGGCACAAAGCGCACACGCTGAACCTCACTATCTCCGTCGAATAGGTGCGAAGAACGTACGAAATGCGTTCTGCACGCTGCGTCATCGCCGCCTTATCCACTTCTGTTAAGAGAACTGGTTTTCTTCGGACCGAGCCCGCTGATCACGGTTTCGCACATACAATTCTAGATGCACACCCAGTGACTATTTAGCGTTTGCCTGATCACCAACCCAAACTCCACAATAAATAGCAATGGCGAGTTCGATTCTTATTCTGCTGGACGCGTCCGTGGGATGATTATGCTCATATAAATATTGATGCATCGCGATGATGGTTCAGAATATGGCTTGAGTGGATATGTATAGATAGCTGCAACAAAAAATTGTGCTAAACTCGTGCATAGAGGAGAAATTCGGCTTGTGAGCGTCATGAGATATATCATCGATAAGCCGACTTTCTTGAGGAGGTTCTAGTGAGTGCACCGCCAGGATTGATATTCGGTCCCAAAAGGGATGGAGGATACCCAGGCAGAGAGATAGACTGCCAAGAGTCTATTTCTGCCCGATTAGTCGAACTCATTGATATCGCTACAAACGCAGGTTGGACGGCTCTCGAAGTGACGCGGGCAATTCGTAATCTCTCGGATGATTTGTTGCTTGGACTGGAGAATGAGTTGCCCGAAAATTAGCCCGGACGTTCGACAACGATTTGACGCTTTGATTGTGGAAATGTGTCGTCCGATTTGATTGAATTCCCTAAAATCGCTCCGCAATTATGCGTCTCATATCTTGCATGCATCAAGATGTAGAGAAAGATCGGAAGTATCTTTTCAGTTTTTCTGTCCAAACGACAACGCAGCGTTACCCGACGTGACCGGTGTCGCAACTTTTTATCTCTGTTCAGATCGAGACCACTTTTTGAACGGGAGCCAACGCATTGAAGGTAACCGGTGTCACACCCGCACCTTGACGCCGCAGCCTATTTTTTGTGGCGAGCGGGTTCAGACTGAGACGTAATTGCAAAACTGGACTGCGTGAGCTACTTAGCGTCATCCACAAGGACCCGGTGAAACTCCGGGTGGCTCTTCTGGCCGCCGATCCGCCAGACAACACAGCAACGCAACCTATTCCATTTTCGAGGACCGAGTTTCCCTCGGCCCGTTGCCTCAACTGTGAAAAATCTCCCATGCGAACTCTTTCAAACTACCGTCAGGAGTGGTTCTCCAACATCCGTGGCGACGTGCTTTCGGGTATCGTCGTCGCTCTCGCGCTTATCCCGGAAGCGATAGGCTTCTCGGTGATTGCGGGTGTCGATCCCAAGGTGGGGCTCTATGCCTCCTTCGCAATTGCCTGCGTGGCCGCCTTTGTGGGCGGTCGGCCGGGCATGATCTCTGCCGCCACGGCTGCGACCGCTGTCGTCATGATCTCGTTGGTCAAAGAGCACGGTCTTCAGTATCTGTTCGCGGCCACTATTCTGATGGGCGTCATCCAGATCGTCGCGGGATGGCTGAGGCTCGGCCGCGTAATGCGCTTCGTCTCCCGCTCGGTTATCACGGGCTTCGTCAACGCACTTGCGATCCTGATCTTCATGGCCCAGTTGCCCGAACTCATAGGGGTCCCGACGCTTACCTACGTGATGATCGCAGGCGGCCTCGCCATCATCTATCTCTTTCCATACGTGACCAAGGCGATTCCATCGCCGCTCGTGGCCATCGTGGTCCTCACGGCCATGGCGTGGTGGTTTGGCATCGACCTGCGCACCGTCGGCGACCTCGGTGAGCTACCGTCTTCTATCCCATTCCTGATGCTTCCGCAGGTTCCGTTGACCTGGGAGACGCTGCAGATCATCTTCCCATACTCGGTGACGCTTGCTGCTGTCGGCCTGCTCGAATCGCTGCTTACCGCGCAGATCGTCGACGACATGACGGACACGCCGAGCAACAAGAGTCAGGAATGCGTTGGACAGGGCGCGGGGAACATCGCCTCGGCACTGATCGGCGGCATGGGCGGATGCGCCATGATCGGACAGTCGGTCATCAACGTAACATCTGGCGGTCGAGGACGGCTTTCAACGTTCGTCGCGGGTGCTTTCCTGTTGTTCCTGATCGTCGTCCTTAACGACCTCGTCCAGATCATCCCCATGGCTGCGCTTGTTGCGGTTATGATTATGGTTTCCATTGGCACTTTCTCCTGGCGGTCGATCCTCGACCTGAGACGCCATCCGCTTCCGTCATCCGTCGTCATGCTGGCGACGGTCATCACTGTCGTCGCAACGCATGATTTGGCGAAAGGCGTGATCGTTGGCGTCCTTCTGTCCGGCATCTTTTTTGCTGGTAAGGTAGCCCGTCTGTTCAGGGTCACGCGCGTGGAGGATGCCGAACAAAACAGTGTCACCTATGCAGTGGTGGGGCAGGTCTTCTTTGCGTCGGCGGAAGCCTTTATCCATGCGTTCGACTTCACGGATAAGGGTAAGCGGATCATCATCGATCTGACAAAGGCCCATCTCTGGGACATCACCGCAATTGGCGCGTTGGACAAGATCGTATTGAAGTTCCGTCAGGCAGGCGACGAGGTCGAAGTCCTCGGCTTCAACGAAGCGAGTGCTGATATGATTGACCGCTTCGCACTGCACGACAAGGATGAGCGGCTTGCGGCAAGCGCCTCACTGCACTGAACAACGTGGCTGCGTACATTCGTGCGTAGCCATCTGCCCCGGAGTTGTGTTGCAACGACGCCTTGCTTTTGCGCACCACGTGAACCAGTTTGATGCCGCTAGGCGAGACCCCGATCAACCGTTCCAGCCTGCTTGTACCTCATCAACACAGTCATGACGTCAGGAACTGCCAGTATGCGTTCTGCGAACTCCCGAAAGCCGCCAATCAACTTTCAATTCCAGCGATGCAATGGGGTGTTGTTTTAAATGGTGTGCGGTTAAATCATAACCGGATGTTTCTGCTTCTGAAATGTCTGCGATAGATTGCAGGAGACAAAGTGAATGTTTTAACAAACTGAAGCCTGAATGAAACCGTTGAACCAAAGCCTGCCATACTGGCGATATTCTCGACGGAACAATCGCCAGTTTCCAACAGGCGCTGCGCAACGGAAAGCCGCTGATTGAGCAACCACTGGACCAGGGTTGTCCCTGTTTTCTGGCGGAAATGGCGCGTGAAACTGCGGCGGCTCATATTGGCCCGGTTGGCGAGAACGTCGACGGTGATGGTTTCATTCAGATGAGCCAGTGCCCAGTCCATTGCCTTGGAGAGACTGTTGGTGCGGCTTATATCCGGTATCGGCATCTCAATATACTGGGACTGCCCGCCATGACGATAAGGCGCGACGACCAGTCTTCGGGCGACACGATTGGCAATTTCCGCACCCTGATCCTTCCGCAATATATAGAGACAACAATCAATGGCCGCCGCCGTGCCAGCCGAGGTAATGATGTCTCCTTCGTCGGAGTAAAGCGCATCTCTGTCGAGGTGGACGTCTGGATAGGCCTTTTGGAAGTCATCTGCCCAGGCCCAATGTGTAGAAACAGTTCTTTTTTCGAGAAGACCTGCATAAGCCAGAACGAATGTCCCCAAGCAAAGCCCCACAATTCTGGCACCGCGTGCTTTCGCCTTTACCAGAGCGTCAATCAGTGTTTTCTGGGGAATGTCATCGGGAGCGCCCCAGGAAGGTATGATCACAGTGTCAGCCTGCTCCACGACCGATAAATCGTGTCTTACGTCGATATCAAATCCGGAAAGCGTTCTTATCGGACCGATGCGTTCTGCGCATACATGCAAATTGTATCGCGGAATGCCGAGCTTCAGCAGGTCGTCGCCAAACACGATACCCGGTACTGAAAGATGAAAGGGGCTTATTCCGTCGTAGGCCAAGACAGCTACAGTGTGCATTAAAGGGTTCCATCTTCCGTTTGGCCCAATGTTAGCAGAAATTGTCCGATGAGCCACTTTCATGTCGATCGAAACCAGGCGAAGCAATTGCATCTTTTGAACAAGAGGACGTTATGATGCAACATCCCACGATAAGAGCAATCGCCGGTGCTCCCGAAACCTCCAGGCTGGACCCTTCTGTAACGGCACTCCTTGTGATTGATTTTCAGGAGGAGTATTTCAGCGGGCGACTACCCATCCCCAATGGTGCAGCAGCACTAGAGAATGCGAAGCTTTTGATTGAAAAAGCCGACAAGGCTGGAATGTCCGTTTTCCACGTCCAGCACATTACACCTTCCGGGTCTCCCATTTTTGCCGAAGGCGGGGAAACGGTCGCTTTTCATCGCGATATCACTCCAGAGAAGCACCATGCAGTCATCAGGAAATCTGAGGTCAGTGTATTCCAAGGCACCGATATCGACGTCCAGCTCAAGGCCGCCGGTGCAACGACCCTGATCATTACCGGGTTGATGACACATGCTTGTGTAGCGGGTGCCGCAAGGGATGCAGCTCCTCTGGGTTACCAGGTGATTGTCTCAGCCGACGCCAGCGCCACGCGAGACCTGTCTAATCATCAGGGTGTCATTATTCCCCACGAACAATTGCACCAGTCTGCACTCGTGTCATTGGAAGATACCTTTGCTGAAGTGCACAGCACGGCAGAAATATTGAGCTACTTCACGGCCTGATATGGAAATGATCGCGTGTCTCTGCAAATGATCGAAGCGGCCGATTGGAAGGGGTGGGTGGTGTCCATTTTACCCTTCGGTCACAAAACATTCCAAAGCCTGCCCAATTGAAGCGGGTGGGTTTTCTGTCTGTCTCCTGAAGTCGACACGTCAGAGAAGAAGAAGGACAGAAAGGGATATTGTCCTCTCCGACCGGAATGCGCCTTCATGTTTGAAACTGGTGTGCCACTCACACACTTCTCAAAGCAGTCGTTCCACTGATCAAGCTTTAAATGTCCGTGATGGACAGAAACGCGAGTGGCTGGTTTCGAGCCGACAGATGTTGAAAATGGTCTTCCTGTGTCTGAAAAGTCTGTCGTTCGAACCTGAGTTTTACACTATTGCAATCGAAATTCCTCCGAAAAAATCAACAGTAGAAATTATATCGCCAAACTTGGGAGATTCCCAATTCTCAGCGAGGGACTTCTATGTCGCCAATTGAAACTTGCCGCCCTCTACAGCCTCAATCACCATGCCGAGCGTTTCATGGCGGTCTTTTCCATCGGTAGACAGAACATGCCTTTCAAGCTGAGCCATCGATGAGAACTGTTGATGGAGTGCCGTGATCGGCGCCGGGTCGTTCAACGTGGCACCTCCACGCTCCTGGCAGCGGAGGATGGCAACATCCAACGGCGGGCGCAAGACAACGTAATGGAGAGGCGTGGCAAGTCTCCTGAACGGCTGCAGAAACCAAGGGCCGATTATGCCATCGACGATGACAAAATAGCCGCCCTTGGCATAGGCTTCGGCAACACCTGCGAGTACGTCCATGACCACGGCGTTCTGTTCATTTGCCTCGGGCAAATACGGCGGGATGGCGCCGTTTTTGATGAAGTGCCAGAAGTCGTCCGAGTGTAGATGAACCTTGGGCGAGCCGGATTCTTTGGCAAGGGCTAGTCCCGTGGTGGTCTTCCCTGAACCGGGTGGTCCCGTGAGGATAAGTATTTCGCCTGCGTGTTTCATAATGTTGCTTCGATTGTATTCTTTTACAAGAGTCTGGAGACATGTGACGCGTTTTTGCTGTTGTACCATGTCCGGTTTCTGACACTTTGATCAACCCATTGAATGACAGCAATGAGAGTCGAAGATTGTCAGTCAGTAAAGCGCTCTTATTCCAGACATTGGCTTAGCGCTCACATGCTTTAGAGCGGTAGCTCTACTTTCATGCTTCAACGACCGTTAGTGAGTGGGGGGTGTCAGTCGGCTTGCAGGAAGAGAGGATAGAAGCGGACAGTGGGGCCGCAACAATCTGTCGTGTAAGTCGGACTTTCACGCCCAACCTGGCAATCATAGACTGGTCTGTTGCTGTCTTTCGCTTGTCGCAAAAATGTTTCAATCACTTTTTGAGTAATTCTTCTACAACGTGGGAACCGAGTGTCTCTCTTAGCGCTGCAACTCCGTTTTTGGGCAATCTAGATAGGTCACTGATGATGCCCGCTTTCCACGCATCACCGCGTGCCCATGCTTCCTCCCAAGCATCGCAAAGCTCATTGCCGTGGCGCGTTTTCACGAGAGCTTGCGAAGAGCAAAGCAGCCTGCGTCAGATCTTTGTCGGCCTTCAAGCGCCCCAACATGTCATTGCGTCTTCGAGAGGACACAATCAGCTTGTGGATGGCATACCTCTCGGGAGCAGGAACGAGAACGTTTATGCCTTCGCGGAAAAGAAACACCGTGCGGATAGGCTCATAGATCAGGTAGTCGAGGAACCGCAAATTCTCTGCCGACGCGCCGCTGAGGACGGGCATGGGCGACGGTTTGCCTGTGTATTCTTTTGATCCCCGATTCCCGGTCAGGAACTCCATCCGATAGCCTTTGGCGTTCACGAAGGCGACGACCTTGGCCTTATCGGTCTGGTGCGGAACCGCTCGGAATTCAGGATCGACTACCCGGAGGATTTCGAGGATTGGCGGGAGACTATCTTGGACGCCAGCCGATATTGCGAAGTCCTGGGCGAAGTTGGCGTCGCCTGTCTGCATCGCCGCGGAGGGAAGCCAGACACCGAGCAATCCAGCATAGGTGCTGAATGCCACCGACCCAATCGAGATGGCGCGCAGCCGGAACAACCGAACGTCGGCTAAGGCTTTCGTGACGTTACCAGCGAAGGGATCAAGACTGGGAAGGCCGGCGCGTCGCAGCGTGCTAACCATGCGTCTACGCTCGCGGATGTTGTCCTTGATCTTTGTGGGCTCTTACCCGCTTTGTGATCGCTTCGTCGCTGGCGGGACCGACGTAGTTTCGTTTGTCTTTGCCCTCGGGAGTGGAGAGATCGAAATACCAATATTCGCGATCTTTGACGGTCACCCTCACAAACCATCTTTCTAAAGGGAAGTCTGTTACGAATTGTGCATCTATTGTCCGCTGCGCCAACTCCGCAAACATCGTTCTATAGCTAATGTCGATCTCTTTCATCCTGGGCCTTTCGAATGAGTTGATCGATCAGAGGCGAGCTGAACTATGTAGTTATAAGTTACTGCCAAAACCTTATAACGAATTGACCGCAAATAAAGGCCCAGGAAATGGGGCCCAAGATGTCGTGTTCGCCTGTACCACGTGGCAGGCAAAACATGCTGGAGGGGCGGGGCGACCATTATCCTCCAGTCGCAAATCATAAGCCCGCCTGAAAAACCAGGCGAGATTTTCGCATTCGGGAGCTAGCGGCGTTATGTCTTGGCCGCAGCTATTCCAATTCACGGCAAAAAGCCGAATGGCCGACTCGGACCTTATCTTGGTCGTCAGAATTGAAAGAGCATGGGTTCTTGACTGGCAATCAGATGGCTTCGCGCGATGCTAACTTGATGACAGCCTCCGAGATATCAGGACGGATTGGGCTCCGCTTCCGGCCCTTTAGGATCATTTAAAAATGCAATGGCAGCTCGGTAGTTTTGTGCTGTTATTGTCTTTAAAATATCTCTGCTCTTGTAAAACAGACATGGAAGGGCTAAATATCCGAAATCGATTTTGTCATCGAACGACGCGGCCAAAATTAAAAGCCCTTCTTTTTCTTTCAAATCGTAAAACTCGCGACGAATTTAATTTCGTTATTATTTAACCGTTCGATTTGAAGGATATTCAATATGACCAACGGAACAGTAAAATTCTTTAATAGCACAAAAGGCTTTGGATTCATTCAGCCTGATGATGGTTCTCCTGATGTGTTTGTTCATGTTTCGGCTGTTGAGCGTGCAGGTTTGCACTCGCTCAATGAAGGCCAGAAAGTAAGCTTCGAACTGGTAGCTGATCGCCGCTCGGGCAAGAAGGCCGCCGATAACCTACAGGCTCTGTAATCAGAGACGAAATGTTGTCTCCGATCTTTGACCACGGATGTACTGGCACTGCTCGTTGAGACTATTGGAAGGTCGGGTTAGCCCGGCCTTTTTTATTTTGGTCCTGTTTTTCTGATCCAAACACGGAATCAATAGCCAGAAGGGGAGTAAAATATGGGAGAGCCCACCAAAGAAACGCTCTTCAAGCAGCCTCGCACTAGAATGGAAACAAAGAACGCTGTTACCGACAAGACAGCCAAAGCCATTCTGGAAAAAGAAAGGGCTGCAGTTGATGCAAAGACTGAACGGCTTCGAGCAGCGCGACTTGAGCGTGACCACACTAAATCATCACAAGGGTAGGATAGAAATTGCAGGTACTCGTACGCGATAACAATGTTGAACAAGCGCTCCGTGTCCTAAAAAAGAAATTACAGCGCGAGGGTGTCTTTCGTGAAATGAAATCACGGCGCGCTTACGAGAAGCCGTCAGAACAGCGTGTTCGCGAAAAAGATGAGGCAATCCGTCGTGCTCGCAAAGATGCAAAAAAAAGGGCCCAGCGAGAAGGCCTTTTGCCAAAGCCTAAAAGAAAGTCGGCTCCTTCGCGTCCGCGGAATCAAGCGCCGTCAGCAGCTGAATAACTATCGTGTCCGGATGTTGGCACGATAACTCTGTGCCAGCATCCTTCACTATTGTGAGCTGGTTAAAGTTGGCTGTGCAATAAACCAGCATTTGGCAAAGTCAAAATGCGCGTTTGTGGCTGACGTTTAAAAACCTCTTTCTGACACAACCTTATCCATTTTAGAGCGTAGTTTCACTTTCTTGTTCGGAAACGACGATGGCAGATGATCAATTCGCACTTTACGGGCGAGGAACACATATGTTTGCCGGGCTTCCTGTGAGGAATTTCGGGATCTCTCTCGAATGGTATCGACGCTTCCTTGGCAGTTCGCCAAATTTTTGCCCGAACGATACGGAAGCGGTGTGGCTGATAGCAGAATACCGCTGGATCTATATCATCGTCGATCCTAAACGTGCGGGCGGCGCGATCCAGACCGTCATGTGCAGCGATCTCGAAGCCACGATCGCGGAGATTTCAAAACGAGGCATCGATTTTAGCGACGAGGAGCGGCCAGCTGAAGGGGTCCGTAAGGTCATTTATTATGACCCCGATGGAAATGAGATTGGCCTTGGCAGCATTCCTCCGGAAGAGGAATAGCTTACCGATCCTGCCGGGTTTGCACGGCCGGTTCGGGGATGTACTCCCGAGGTATCCGATGGCGCGGCTAGAAGACGTCCTAATTTCCCAACTGCGACTAGACACTTAATCAATAGCTAGGGCTCGATCGGCAAATTTTAGAGCCTTCAACTTTCCGAAGCTTCGGTTCGAGAAGGGGAGCGGGTGAAAATTCCAACCGATCGACGATTGTGATGTCGCCAGATGTTAACGGGGAGGCTTGTTTTTCACTTTTAGGTCTTGCGGCTGAGAAAAATCCTTTAATGTCAATATCTTACAAATTCAACCAGCTCCAGCAACTGCGTTCAATTCGAATAGTAGGACGCACAAACAAGTCGATCAATCTAGTGGATATACCAGGCATGGGTCGAGCACTATCTGGCGTTCGCCGACACGGCTGTAGCCGCCCGCGAACAGCACAGACTTAGGTGATGCCTCTCGTTCTGCATAGGTTACGCACATCACCTGAATTCCTTCCGGCTTGCACATGACGAGATAGGCCAGGGCGCCGTCCCAATGGCTTTCCTCGATGGCGCCCTTTATGACCATCGTAATACGGCCGTCATAGTCCGGCACGCGATTTATCCAGTCATCGATTGTCTGGCAGGTTGCCGGGGTACCAAAGCCCTCGGCTTCACGAAAGGGCCCATCTTGTTCGAACACTGGCTGGGCAATTCCAAAAGTGCAACTTGCGTATAGTACAATCGCGATCAGGGACGCCGTCGAACCGCTGCTCATCACCGACCCCTACTATCCACATTATTTCGTTTGGATCAGCATCGACCACTTCAAGAGGGCAATGCCGATCCGTGGTGCATATTCGCTTCGCCAATAATTCTATTTCTGTTCGATCTTGAGTTCTTTCTCGAAGGCGACGCGCGACTGCTCCACAATCTTCTTTAGCAGACCGGGTTTGACAAACGCGTTTTTGTCGCCGTCGTCTCTCCTGGCCTTTTGCTCGAATAGGTCGGTTACTTGCGGATGTGAGGGCAGAACGATGTCGGCCTTCATGGCGTCGAGCCGTTCAAAGCTGGTGCGGAAATCCTGCACAATATCCGGGTAGACTTTGTTGCGGACAAGATAGTTGCCTGCAACGCTGATACTACAAGGGAAAATAACCTGTCGCTGCGCGCCCGTATCGGAGTCCATCAGCGACCAAGTCGTGCAGCCTTTCGTATGACCGGGCGTTAACGTAGCGGTCATACGCAGGTCGCCAAGCGTAACGACGTCGCCGTCATGCAGCGTTCTGTCCACCTTGATCGCCGGGAAGCGGACCACGCCATAGTTGGTATCGCTTTCCGGGATACCACTTTCGAGCGCGGGCACGTCCTGCTCCATGGCCATGAATATCGCACCTGAGCTGTGCTTCAACTGCGCGATGCCGGCGACGTGGTCGTAATGCGCATGGCTACTCAGGATAATCTTAACGTCGTCGAGCCTGAATCCCAACGCTTTAATATTGTCTTCGATCGGCTTGACATTCTCTGCCAGCGTTCCATCGAGCAGGATCGCCTGCCCATTCGAGACTAGCAGATAGGAAGCCAGGCCGCGCGTGCCGACGTAATAGATGTGGTCGGTAATTTTGAACGCCTCTGTCGGCTGGCTCCAGTCAATCGGTGTGGAATGAGCGTCGATCGAGTTGCCGATCATGCCGAAAGCCAATGCCAGAACCGATACCGATATTTTTTTCATGCCTAAAACTTTCTTTCCGATGCTACGGACACAAACCACGTGTTTGAGAGGCGTAACGGCTATGTGCTCGCTTGACAAACGACGATATCTCGAAGCAGGCATTAGAAATATTTGGGCATCGCTACGTGACCGGTGGGCGACAGATCGACCCGTTCGTGCCAGGGCGTCCCCGCGATACGCTCTCGGTTAGGGTAGTTGGCAGCTGTGCAGTCAGATGGCTGTAGCCGGTACGGCCGAGGCTTCACGACCAGTCGGACGTTGTCGATGTGGGATTCTCAACCAATAGTAGCCAAGCAGCTAGATTTGGCCGTTTGCTACAACACTCTCGCACGGCAAAACTTCCGATTCCTAGTGGACCCGGGTTTTTGAGCAATTTCGGAGAAGGAGCGAAGTAATTCTCTGCCTCAAACCGGTCGTCTCGCGAGGTGATATCGATACCGCCATTTCAGATATGGTTGATTATGCCGAGCGCAGCGAAAGCGCCGACCAAGTCGGGTCTATGCACTCAGTATCCAGTCGCGAAAGGCGGTAATCTTCGGCACCTGTTGTTTGTTGTCAGGACAAACGAGATAATAGGCGAATTCCTCCATACTGGTTGAGGGCAGCAACTGGATCAATTGCCCACTTGTCAGTTCGTCCTCGACGAGAGCTGCAGGCAAAAGTCCTGCACCCTGACCGGCAAGTACCGCCTTGAGCAAAAGTCCACTGTCATCGAAGGACGGACCGCGTGCTATTGTCCGCTCGGATACGTTATGCGCTTCAAACCAAAGGCTCCAACCCTGTCGTTCGGCGTCGTGAACTTGTGGCCAGCGTACAAGATCAGACGGTTGATCTGGAATACCCAACTCCTTCACCAGATCAGCCGTCGCCACAGCGATCACCTCGACCGTCACGACGCGATCGCTACGAAGGCCGGGATAACGGCCCATCCCATGCCGGATGGCAACATCCACATCCGAACGAGAAAAATCGACGAGTGCATTGCTCGTGATGATCTTGAGATCGATGTCAGGCTGCGCCTCACGAAAGGAAGCTAATCGTGGGATTAACCAAGCGGACGCGAAGAAGGGTGTGATGCCAATGGTGAGCAGTCCGGTCTCGCTCTGGTTCGTTATCCGTTCTGACGCGTCGGCGATTTGACGGAACGCGTTCCGTATGGAAGGCAGGTAGTCGCGGCCAGCGTCGGTTAAATAGATTCCCCGCGTCACCCGATCGAACAGTCTCACTCCCAAGCTCTCCTCAAGAACCTTGAGCATCTGACTTACTGCTCCCGGTGTCACGCACAATTCCTCTGCGGCCAGCTTGACCGACAGGTGACGGGCCGCGGCCTCAAACGCCTTGAGCGCATTGAGAGGGGGAAGTCGACGGATCATAAATTAGTAAATCTAATCCTTTTGGTTCAAATCTTATAGTTTGTTCAGCAAGGTAATGAAAGATTAATGTCTCTTATCAATGACGTCAACACAGTTCCGGCTGGAAGGATGTCTATATTTTCTAAATCATAGAAAATGCGAATTGTCGCGCATGCGTGGTAGGAAGGCCAAAGACGAATGACGTTCGAGGTAGAATTCAGTGATCTGATCGATGTTGGTAGGCTTATCGCACGGCGAGTAATAACCTCTGCGGAGGTCACTGAAACACTTCTGGCGCGTATTCAACGAATAGATGGCCGATTGAACGCGTATGCGCGGCTTTTAAGCGATAGCGCAATTCTCCAGGCGGAATTGGCAGATCGGGAGATCGCGAAAGGAATACATCGAGGGCCGCTCCACGGTGTTCCCATCGCCGTGAAAGACATCTGCTGGGTCGAGGGCGCCCCTACGGCAGCCGGAACTCTGGTTAATAGGAACTATGTTCCGACACGCGACGCGACCGTGGTCCGAAAATTGAAAGAAGCGGGCGCGGTGCTGATCGGAAAAACGCAACTTACCGAGGGGGCCTATTCGGATTATCACCCTTCAATATCCCCGGTGTATAATCCCTGGAATAGCGAGTATTGGACGGGCATTTCTTCCAGCGGTTCGGCCGTCGCCACCGCAGCGGGCCTATGCTTCGGATCGATTGCCTCCGACACCGGGGGCTCCATTCGCTGGCCCTCAGCTGCCAACGGCGTATGCGGAATCAAGCCAACCTGGGGCCGTGTCAGTCGTTACGGAGCGTTCGAGCTCGCGCCTTCATTGGATCACCTTGGGCCGATCGCCCGAAGCGTGGTCGACGTCGCAGCCATGCTTAAGGTAATAGCTGGACATGATGACGATGATCCTACAACAAGTCTTCGTCCAGTTGACGATTTCCTTGCCGATACGTATGCCGATGTACGCGGTAAGCGTATCGGTGTAGATCGACGCTGGAATAGTGAAGACGTTGATCCCGAGATTCAGACGGCGTTGGCTGAAGCTTGTATGGTCTTTTCCGGCGTTGGCGTGGAGCTTGTTGATGTGTCATTTCCCGCTGTTCAGCAGATCGTGGCCGATTGGACGCCAAATTGCGCCGTAGAGACGGCTGTAGCCCATCAACTGTCCTATCCAATCCATAAGAATCAGTACGGCCCCATCTTATCATCGGTCATTGAAGCGGGAATGGTCGTTTCCGGTATAGATTATCAAAAAATATTGCTTCGCCGAGCAGCGTTTCGGGGGAACGTCGAAACGCTGTTCTTATCCGTTGACGCCGTGCTGACCCCAGTCCAGCCATTTGCCCCTCTCACATTAAAAACGATAGCGACACTGGGTGAGCAACCCGAACTGATTGCGAAATTGCAACGCTACACTTGCCCATTCGACATGAGCGGGCACCCCACACTTGCTTTTCCTGGGGGATTTTCGACGGAAGGGGCGCCGATCGGCTTGCAACTGGTGTCAGCCTCATTCGATGAAAGCAATCTCTTTAGTCTTGGCGCAGCGTTCCAGAGCGTAACGGACTGGCATCGCCGTCACCCGGTCCTTGGGGAACGTGAGGCTGGGTTTTGTGTTGCGGAAACGAAGCGATGAACCGGTTCGAGCAAGCCATGACGTCTCTAGCAGGCAGTCCGGCAGGCGTACTCGATTTCGAATGGCTTGAAATTCGTAAGGGCACCGGTCATGGACGAGCCGAAGTACCTTTCTCTTCACAGACTACTAAATGGGTAACTGTGGTCGCATTGACTGGCTCCGCGTGCGGCTCTGGCTGTCTGTCGTTCTTGTCGGATGGCGCGCGCAGTTTCGCTGCAGCGGAACTGAAGACTAACTTCATCGGAGCTGTGCGCAACCATTTCGTAGTTTGTGAAGCGCATCGGGTTTATTCCGGAAGCACCACACAAGTCTTGAACGCGGAAATATGCAGCGAAAAAGAGGGTCGAATGATCACCCTGAATCGTTGCATGCTAACGCTGCTCTATCAAAGTTATGGAGGGGTAATATGACCTCCAGAAAGCAGCCGTTCATAATTTTCTATGGCTGGCTCGTGGTCGTGGCAACTTTTGTCATAACCTTCGTCGGTTTCGGAAGTGCCTACACCTTCAGTTCGTTTGTTGAACCACTTCAGCACGAGTTCGGCGCGTCGCGCGGATCGGTGTCCCTTGTCTTCTCATTCGCAGGCTTTCTCTATTTCGGAATTGGTATTGTGTCCGCCCCGCTCGCTGATCGGTACGGTGTGAAGGTGCTTTCTGTAGTCGGGATGATCTTCGTTGGAGCCGGGCTTATCCTGGCCGGCCGGGCCCAATCCATGATTCAGGTCTATGCAGCCTATAGCATCGGCATCGGCCTTGGCGTCGGTAGCGCCTATGTGCCTGCGCTCGGCGCAGTGCAGCGATGGTTTGTCATTCATCGCGGTTTTGCTTCCGGTCTTGCGGTCAGCGGCATTGGAGTTGGGACCCTTGTTTTGCCTCCATTTGCAGTATGGCTGATCTCCACCGTCGGATGGCGCAACGCCTACACGGTCCTTGGTTTCATCGCGATTGTGCTTGGACTTCTGGCGGCATCGTTGATGGAGGACGATCCAGCGAAACGAGGACTGCAACCGGACGGTGCACGCGACGTACCCACCCCGCGGATTCATTCCCTGCAGTCGAGTTTACCGGTGGATCGGATCGTTCGAACGCCGCGTTTCATCCAGCTATACATCGCATCCCTCGTTGGCTCACTTGGGGTGTTCGTCCCTTTTGTTCATCTAACGCGTTATGCGATCGATCATGGGGTTACCCCGACAATTGCAGTGTGGTTACTCGGAGTGATAGGCATCGGCAGCACGGTTGGTCGCTTTTTTCTCGGCGGCATTGCCGACAAGATAGGTCGAGAGCGGTTCCTCGTTGCCATGTATATCGGCATGGCTGCGTCTCTCTTTATCTGGGCCATTAGCTCGTCATTCTATCCACTCGCCCTGTTCGCTGTTTTATTCGGAGTATTCTATGGAGGTTGGGTCGCAATCCTTCCAGCCGTAGTGGCCGATCTATTTGGCACACGACACGCCAGCCGTGTTATTGGCGTGCTCTATACGAGCGTCGCCGTAGGAACCCTTGTTGGACCGAGCGCGGCAGGCTTCATCTATGATGTTAGCCATAACTATTTCATTCCGATCGCCGCCAGCGCCGTATCAAGCATCGTCGCTGCGATCATCATTACCGTTGCAGCATACCGAGCTGCTGCGAAGGAGGTGGTAGCAGCTAATTGAATTCGCTTTTCAATAAACGGGGTCAATTCCTTCAAGACGAAGTGGTCATGGTTCCAGTCAACTGTTAGATTCTTGACTGGCAATCAAGCAGGCTGTCGAAGAATGCTTTGCGTTTTCGGCCGGTTGAACCGACCTATTAATCTATCCGTACTTACCCAAAACACCATGGCCAATATTCAAGATGACGTGACTTATAAAGTGAATAAGAAAGAGCACTCATATAACGAATCTCAAAAAGCCGAATTATTGCAAAGTCCAGATAACAGTCATCAATCGATGCGGGCACCACTGGTCGGATCAAACAGATGTATCCGTTCGAATGAAATACCCAGTTCGACGACATCACCCACTGTCAGCGGCATCTCGCTGTCGACGACAGCCGTCACTTTCTCTGAGCCTACCTCAAGCACAACATGGGTTTGAGCCCCGGTTGGCTCGATAAGGCGCACTTTTGCTTGAATACCGCCATGGCGCCGAACTTCCAGATGTTCAGGGCGCAATCCCAGCACAACCTTTCCGCCTTTATCAAGGTTGCTATCGGGCATGTCCAATTTTGCGCCGTTTTCCAACAAGATAACGACGCCTGCTGAGCCATGCTCAACCGTTGCGTTTAGAAAATTCATCGAGGGAGAACCAATGAAGCCTGCAACGAAGACATTAGCGGGCTTCGTGTAGAGCTCCATAGGCGTGCCCTGTTGCTCGATCCGCCCTTTGTTCAACACCACGACTCTATCCGCCAATGTCATTGCTTCAATCTGATCGTGCGTGACATAAATCGACGTAATCTTCACCTTCTGGTGCAGCTCCTTGATCTCTGCACGCATCAATACGCGCAATTTTGCATCGAGATTTGAGAGCGGCTCGTCAAACAGAAAGACAGAAGGCTTTCGCACAATGGCGCGCCCCATTGCGACACGCTGGCGCTGGCCCCCGGACAATTGATGCGGCTTGCGGTCTAATAGTGCTGTCAGATCCAGCATCCGCGCCGCTTCACCGACCCGATCCCGAATTTCCGCTTTCGGTCGGCCCGCTAATTGAAGGTTGAACGCTATGTTGTCGAAGACAGACATATGCGGATAGAGCGCATAATTCTGGAAAACCATGGCAACATCGCGCTCACTAGGATTGGCGCGGTTCACATTCCTGTCGCCAATATGCAGATCACCAGATGTGATTTGTTCGAGACCGGCAATCATGCGCAGCAACGTTGACTTGCCGCACCCCGAAGGTCCGACAAGCGCAACGAATTCTGCATCCGCAATCGAAAGATCGATGCTGGGAATGACTTCCACATTGCCATAGGTCTTGTGAATTGAACGAAGTTCGACCGAGGCCATCAACTCACCCTTTCTGCCGATTGACCGGCGAAGACTGCCGACCGGCGACGAGAACTGCAAGATCGGGCCGATCAGTCGTCAATTGTCCGATAGGCTTTCTCAACCAATATTCAAGCTCAGTTTCGGTATTTGGTACCCAACATCCAAGCCTTGGTGTCCCAACCTCAGCCACACATTGGTCTAATACAATCTCCAGCAAGCTCTTCTCAAAAGCCAACACCGTTGCAACATCGTTGCCACGCTTCAGCACTTTTTCAAATCCACCGAAAAACTCCGCCGAGCGCCGGTCAATCGACATCAGCAACTGCTGGTTTGGAAATTTCATGCGGATATCTTCCAGTACTTCCGGCACGAAGCAGGTGAGGAAGACACGATCCAGCATATTGCGCTCTTGAGCAAGGGTAATGATCTTTTCGGGCATACCGGGATATGGTCTTCCCCGCTCATCAATCTTGATCTCCAGCTCAAGCTCCAGCTGGGTGAGAGCGAAGATATCCAGCACATCCGCTAGAGTGGGTACGGTTTGACCGCGGCTGTCGTTCAAGAGGACTTTTCCAAGCGCTTCGGCACTTTGCGCCTGAACAGGTCCTCTGCCATTGGTGGTACGGTCGAGCAACGCGTCATGGATCACAACCGGCACACCATCGGAACTCAAATGTACGTCGAGTTCCACTGCATCGACATCGAAAGCGAGCAGGTTTTGAAAGCCTGCGATACTATTTTCGGCCCACAGATTACGCCCACCGCGATGACCAATGATCTTCACCATTTTTGTATTCTCCAATTGTTCACTATTTGCCGCTGTCGACGAGACCCTTCACGAACCATCGCTGCATGATGAGGATCACCAGCACGGGCGGAAGCATGGTCCAAAGCGAGGCGTTCATGAGAAGGTGCCATGTCGGAAGACCATCCGACTGCGGCATCACCTGTTTCAAACCCACAACGGCGGTCGCCATATTGGGGTCTGTCGTCATCAACAACGGCCACAGATACTGGTTCCAGCCCATCAGGAAGAGAATGATCGACAATGCCACGATATTCGACCGGGAAAGTGGAAGCAGAATGCAGAAGAAGAATTGCATCGGCTTGGCGCCGTCAATCCGCGCGGCTTCACACAGATCGTCAGGAATTGTCAGAAAGAACTGCCTGAACAAAAATGTTGCCGTTGCTGAAGCGATGATCGGCAGGATAAGTCCAGGATAGGTGTTCACCATGTTCCAGTTCAGCTCGACCGAAATGCCCAACCAAGCAAAGATGATATTCAGCGGCAGCGCCATATTGGCTGCTGATTCATAGGTTGGGACAATTCGCACCTCAATCGGCAGCATCATCGATATGAATATCAGCCAAAAGGCGGTCATTCGGAACGGAAAGCGGAAATAGGTGACTGCAAAGGCGGCAAGCACCGACAGAGCCAGTTTTCCGACGGTAATTCCGAGCGCCACGATAAACGTGTTCAACAAAAGCTGCCCGAAATTGATCGTTGTCAGAACTTCCAGCGAATTGACCAAAAACTGGTCGCCCGGCAGCCAACTCATCGGGACTTTCAACACGTCCTGCTGGCTCAGCGAACCCGTGACCACCACGAAATAAAGTGGCAGGCAAACCAACACGATCCCGATTATGAGAACCGCATGGCAAACCACGTCCAATATCGGTGTGCGTTCATTCATGATTTATACCGCATAATTGACGCGCCGTTCGACCAAGCGAAATTGCGCGAATGTGAGGGCGAGAGCGAGTATCATCAAAATGACCGACTGCGCAGCAGACGAGCCCATGTCCAGATTGACGAAGCCATCCTGATAGACCTTATAGACGAGGATCGACGTCGCCCCTGCCGGTCCGCCACGTGTCGTGGCATCTATAATCGCAAATGTGTCGAACAGGCCGTAGACGAAGTTGATGACGATCAGGAAGAACAGCGTCGGCGCGATCATCGGCAGGGAAATGCGCTGGAACCGTCGAATGGGCCCCGCACCATCGATGGCGGCAGATTCCAGGATCGAACGCGGCACGGCCAAAAGTGCGGCGACGAGAAAAATGTAGTTGTAACAGATGTGCTTCCAGGATGCCGCAAGGATGATAAGGATCATCGCATCGGTGGTGTTCTTCGTGGGGTCCCAACCGATACCGAGCGTGTGCAGTATTTGCGCAATCGGTCCGACACGGGTGTTGAACAGAAATGCCAGCATTATGCCCGCAACTGCGGGAGCGATAGCATAAGGAAGCAACAAGATCGTACGATAAGCGCCACGAGCGCGGATGATATGGTTGGTCGCGAAAGCAAACAGCAACGCAACCGAAAGCGTGATTGCATTCTGCGCCAGCGTGAACCAGAGCGTCATTTTGGCCGACATCCAGTAAGACGGGCTGGCGATTAATGCCGCAAAGTTCGAGAAGCCAACCCATTGCACTGAACCGCCAAACGGATCATTGAGCTGAAACGCCTGGATGAGCGCCCTGAATGACGGAATGAAAAAGAAGAACAGCAGGACGAGCATTTGTGGCGCCAGCAATAGGACTGGCGTTTTCCATTCTCGAAAATGCGCGCGCTTCAGGCCGCTTTCCTGCCGCTCCCCCAAAGGGGAGCGCAGACGGAAAGCACCTCCACCTTGTGCTTTCATTGCCTTATTTTCCTGCGCTTAGCTTTTCAAAGCGGCGAAGCACTTCGTTGCCGCGCGTGACAGCGGAATCCAGCGCTTCCTGTGCCGGCTTCTGCCCCAGTGAGGCGGCCATCACTTCTTCCATAATGAAGATATTGGCCTGATTGGAGTTACCGAAGCGGAAGCCCAGCGAATTATCGGAGTTTGGCTTGCGCATAAGCTGTTCAACCGCGATGGCGCGGGTGGGATGCTGCTCGAAATAGCCTTCACTTTTCAGCGCTTCATAGGCCGTCGTCGTAACGGGAACATAGCCGGTGTTTTTGCTCCACCACACCTGAGTTTCCGGCTTTGCAAGAAAGTCGAAGAACGCGGCAGCGCCTTTATATTCATCGTCGGAATGACCCTTCATTGCCCATAAAGCGCCGCCACCGATGACACTATTATGTGCTGTACGGTCCTTTTCATGGGGGAGGAAAGTCGCATTCCACGGGAATTTTGCTGAAACCTCCACCGCAGCATGAGAAGCAGTCGATGCAATAATCGTCGAACAGGTGCCTGAGGTGAACAACTGAACCGGCTGAATTCCCTGACCCGCGATCTCCATGACCCCGCTCGAAACGAGGTCATGCATGCGCTCCACTTGACGGGTCAGAGACTTGTTGAAAACAAACTCGGTATCGATACCGTCAATGCCATTGCGCTTTGTGCCATAAGGGTAGTCGTTCACGGCAGCGTAGTTTTCGAGAAAGCTCCACTCATAGTCGCCCGGCAAAACCATGGCACATTTCGAAATGCCCTTGTCATGGATCGCGTGCAACTGTTGTGTCAACTCATCCCAGTTATCAGCTGGCTTTTCAAAGCCTGCGGCCTTGAAATGATCCTGATTGTACCAAAGGATTGGCGTTGACGAGTTGAATGGCAGAGCCTGCAACTTACCCTTGTCGCGATAGTAAGCGGCAACCGGCGCAATCACCGTATTCCAGTCGATACTGTAGCCTTCCTTGGCCATCAGATCGGCGACGGGTATTACCGCCGATGAGTTCAGCATGGTCAAAAATGCGCGTTCATTGGTTTGCACAATGACCGGCGCGCGCTTCGCGCGATAGGCTGCAATCATCGCATTGATAAGCTCTTCATATTTGCCCTTATTGACCGGGACAATCTCATACTCATCCTGAGATTCATTGAACTTCTTCGAAAGTTCATTCACGCGATCATTGAGCACGCCTCCCATCGCATGCCAGAATTCGATCTGCGTTTTTGCCTCAGCCGCTATGCTGGACAGCATCGAACAGCCCAACATCAAGGAAGCCACTAAAAGACGCTTCATCGTATCCTCCCGTCTCGATCAAGTGCTTTCATTTTGAGCATACGCTCTGATAATCGTTTGTCCAGCCCATAATTGAAGCGTCAAAATGATTACTTATCCTGCCCTTTAATGCGCTTATATTTGCGTTTGGAACGCAAGGCGATATTGCTCTTCCAAACACGCCGATTTTATCATACGCTCACATATCAATCATTTTCTCATGAGTCGCTTGATGGATATCACCCAAATGAACCCCGCCTCGCTAGCATTCGATCTGGTCATTTTTGACTGTGACGGGGTGCTGGTCGACAGCGAGATCATCAGCTGCGGCGCAGTGGCCGATGTGCTGAGCAGGCACGGCGTACCGACGGACCTCGACTATGCATTGCGGACTTTCCTGGGACGCCCGGCGTCGGCAGTGACCGATGCCTTTACGGAACAAATGAACAAGCCACTCCCCGACACATTTGTTTCAAGCTGGCGAGAGTATCTTTTTACGCGCTTTGAACACGAACTGGTTGCCGTTGATGGAATTCGTTCGGCGATTGAAGCTATACCACTGCCCCGCTGCGTCGCCTCATCTAGCGATGAGGAACGACTTCAGATATCATTGGGGCAAACAGGTCTACTACCACTTTTCGAAGGCAGTATCTTCAGTACAACGATGGTTAAACACGGCAAGCCTGCTCCTGACCTCTTTCTTTATGCGGCCAGACAGATGGGGGTGTCGGCCCCACGATGCGTCGTTGTCGAAGACAGCCCCAGCGGCGTAAAGGCTGCCAAGGCAGCGGGGATGACGGCTGTCGGATTTACCGGTGGGAGCCACTATTCGGTACTGGACAATACTGAAACATTGCTTAATGCCGGTGCGGATCACATTTTAAAGCGTGCTGCCGACCTGCCTGCCCTACTGAGAGAAATTTCCGCCGATGGCCGATAACGACAAACCCAGACTGGACGATGCCGCAAGAGCGGGTTGGCTTTATTATATTGCCGGCAAGACACAGGACGAGATCGCACAGATGCTGGGCGTTTCACGCCCCACGGCACAGAGATTTGTATCACAATGCCGGTCTGAAGGGCTGATCACGTTTCGGATGAACCATCCAATTGCAAATTGCATGGAACTTGCAGGCAGGATGTCGGAGAAATTCGACCTAGCTTATTGCGACGTTGTTCCCTCGGAAGGGACTTGGCCGGAAGGTTCAACGACCGTCCCCGAAGCCGCTGCCGTTTTCATAGAGCGGCAGTTACGGTCCAGAACTGCCATTGTGATGGCGCTTGGCACCGGCCGCACCATGCGCGCCACGGTCCAGCGCGTTTCTCCACTCAACGGCTCGGTCCATCGACTGGTGTCACTGGTGGGGCATATTGGCATTGACGGATCGGCGAGCCCGTTCGATGCCTTGATCAAGCTTTCGGAAACAGTCAGCGCACAGCATTATCCGCTTCTTTTGCCGCTCTACCTATCTTCGGTAGAAGAAAGGGACGCGTTGCTAGCTATTGAGCCGGTGAGGCGCGTCCACCAACTAGCATCGACTGCCGATCTCTGGGTGACCGGGATCAGCGATCTGGCGGCGGATTCGCCACTTGCAAAAGAAGGGTTTCTTAGCCGCGATGAGCTTTTTCAACTTAACAGGCTTGGAGGCGTTGGAGAAATTTGCGGTTGGGCATTTGATATCGATGGGAAAATCGTCGAAGGTGCCACGAATTTGCGTATCACCAGCGTCGCACCGCAGATCAATGTCAGCAGACAACGCATTTGCGTGGCTTCGGGTGAACGGAAAGTGCAACCATTGTTGTCTGCGCTCCGCGGCAGCATCATCAACGGACTTATTACCGATGAAATTACCGCGATGAATTTGCTGGCCTGATAATCCAGCACCTTGATAGAAGCCTCGTTTGCATCGGTTTGACATATTTCCTGTCGTCCGCACTCTCACCCAGAAAACCGTTGGTAATTTCATTCCACGTCATCGTGCCTCCATCCAAATGCTCGCCAGCAATATGAACGTCGGCTTCTCCCAACTAATCACTACCTTTCCATGCGGGCAGGATTGTTTCTATCCATGCCGCATTGACGTTCTGCTGCACAGATCAAAAAAGCCTGTCGCAGCAACGCGTAAACAAGCGTGATACGAATTTTGACTGGCAATCAGGTCGCGGCGCTAACATTCTCCAGAATCATTTCATCGTGCTCTCGAAGCAGCAATAGTTAGCCTTCTCTTCGAAGCGTCAAGGTTGGCGTGGAGTGCTTCGTTCCCTTATTCCGAAGGGCCTGTTAAGCAGAAAGAAGCCGCCGAAATACCTCGGCGGCTTCTTCCCGACATCGCGATAATCGGGATGGCTAACTAGACAGTTTCCAACTGTTCAGGGCTCAGTCGGAGCGCTGCGGCCCGACGGTGTCCTTCGAGCTGTTCCGTTGCGCTTTGCCGAACAGCAGCTGGCGCTACAGCAGCAACGCCACGCTCGTCCAGCCATTGATGCGTGGCAATTTTTACGTATGAGCCCACCCAAAGTCCACCCGTGTAACGGCCCGCCGCCATAGTGGGCAGTGTGTGGTTCGTGCCGCAGCATTTGTCGGAGTATACAACACTGGCCAGTTCGCCGATGAAAATCGAACCATAGTTGCGGAGCTTTTTCGCCGTTGCCTTCGGGTCGCGTGTGTGGACCTGAAGATGCTCTGTTGCGATATAGTCGGAGTAGGCGATCATGGTTTCTTCGTCGTCAACAACGGTCACTTCGCCGTAATCTTTCCATGCAACCCCTGCTACAGCAGCGGTGGAAAGGTTCCGCAGCTGTTTTTCGACTTCTTTGATGGTCTCATCCGCCAGCTTCCGATCTGTCGTAACCAGGCCAACGCGTGTGCGGACGTCATGCTCAGCCTGAGCAAGCATGTCGGTCGCCAGCGTCGCAGGATTGGCTGTTTCGTCGGCAACGATGAAGATTTCGCTTGGCCCCGCGAGCTGATCAATACCTACTTGGCCGAAAACCTGACGCTTTGCTTCGTTTACAAACGCATTGCCGGGCCCCACGATTTTGTCGACCGCGGGAATAGTCTCCGTGCCATATGCCATGGCTGCGATTGCCTGTGCACCGCCGACGCGGAAGATGCGGTCTGCACCCGCCAGATGACAGCCTGCAATCATGGCCTGATGCGCATTCGGGGGAAGACAGGCGATGACCTGATCACAACCAGCGACTTTAGCCGGGACGATCGTCATTACCGGGGCTGAGAGAAGAGGATAACGTCCGCCTGGTACGTAACAGCCTACGATTTCAATCGGAATAACCCGATGACCGAGATGCAGGCCCGGCAAGCTCTCAATTTCCAACGGGAGGATCGTGCCGAGTTGTGCTTCGGCGAAACGGCGGACATTGGCGATGGCAAATTCGGTGTCTTGACGCGTCTGCGGATCAAGGTCGGCAACGGCCTTGAGCTTTTCTTCCTCAGTGACCTCGAAACGGTCGAGATCCGCTTTATCAAAAGCATGAGAATATTCGCGAACAGCAGCATCGCCGCGTTCTCGGACATTTGCGATGATGTCCTTCACTATTTTTTCGACTGGCGCCGTATCAGAGACGGCGTCTCGTGTCGGTTCTTTTATTTGAATAAACTTGCCTTTCAGCGCATCGAGACGCGACGTCATCAAAACCTCCTGTGTGGGATGATCATCCTCAACATCTTCCAAGCTTGGCTATCCGACAATTGCCCACAAACCATATGTTCATTATAATCACCAAAGCAGATGAACCAATTTCGCTCCAGGTATCCTCCCTGCGTTTACGATGACAATGTGGGTAAGCACAGAAACATGGAAAACGATATATGCCTAAAATCGGTAGCAAACTTCGCGAACTTCGTCGTCGCCGAGATCTGGGAGTTCGAGAACTCGCCGCTCGTTCCGGGATATCTCACTCCACAATATCATTGATCGAACGTGACCGGATGAGCCCGTCCATCGACACTCTTGGTGCAGTACTCGATGCGTTGGGGACAACACTGACCGGTTTTTTCTCCGATTTGCAATCCAGCCTTCCCTATTCGCCCTTCTATTCGTCGGCAGATTTAGCTGAGATTGGGAAGGTAGATACTATTTCCTATAGAGTAATCGGTCTGGACCATCCCAATCGAGAACTTCTCATGTTACATGAACGTTATGCACCTGGGGCGGATTCTGGCGAGGAATTCACTCACGCAGCACAGGAGGCTGGCATGGTACTTTCTGGTCTGGTTGAAGTTACGGTCGGAAGCCAGAAGAGGGTGCTAAAACCCGGCGATGGGTATTATTTTGATAGCCGTATGCCTCATCGGTTTCGAAATGTCTTCGACGGTCAGAGCGAGATTATAAGCGCGGTTACTCCGCCAACTTATTAATCCCTTCACCCTATACTGAAATATGGTGAATATATTGATCGTTTCGGTTAACCCCGCTTTCCAAAGTTTTCAAACGTGCTTTGCTATAGGCCATCGAGAGCACAAAGGGGAGCGTCCGATGAACATACTCAAAGTTTCGATTATAGCGTCCACAGTCCTGGCAGCAGGTGTCTTTGGTGCCCAGGCCCGTGATCTGACCGTTGTATCCTGGGGAGGAAATTTTCAGGACGCGCAACGTAAAATTTTCTTTCAACCCTTCGCCTCCACGATCGGCAAGCCGGTTTTGGACGAAAGTTGGGAGGGCGGTTACGGCGTTCTCCAGGCCAAGGTGAAGGCCGGTGTTCCAAACTGGGACGTGGTGGAAGTTGAGGCTGAAGAATTAGCGCTAGGGTGCGCCGACGGTATCTATGAGAAAATTGATTGGGAGAAGCTTGGCGGGAAGGATGCATATCTTCCTGCAGCAGTCAGTGACTGTGGTGTTGGCAATATCGTGTGGTCGACCGGGCTTTCATATGACGGCGAAAAGCTCAAAGAAGAGCCAAGGACATGGGCTGATTTCTGGGATACGAAGAAGTTTCCCGGCAAGCGCGGCCTTCGCAAAGGGCCGAAATACGCTCTTGAGTTCGCATTGATGGCCGACGGCGTTCCTGCTAATCAGGTTTATGAAGTTTTGAGCAGTGAAGGCGGCGTTGACCGGGCTTTCAGGAAACTTGAAGAATTGAAGGCAGATATCATCTGGTGGGACGCTGGCGCGCAGCCGCTACAGCTGCTCTCGTCAGGGCAGGTCGTTATGACTTCTGCTTACAATGGTCGTATCAGCGGCATCAACCGGTCCGAAGGCAAGAAGTTCGGATTTGTGTTCCCGGGCAGTGTATACGCCATCGATAGCTGGGTCATTTTGAAAGATAGCCCGAACAAGGATGCGGGCATGGATTTCATCGCCTATGCCAGCAAGGCGGAGAACCAGGCGAAACTTCCTGAATATATCGCTTACGGTTTACCGACCCTTGGGGCGACGAAGCTGGTGCTTGAACAGTTCCAGAAAGAGCTTCCGACTGCCGATGAAAACATCGGCGGAGCCATCGCTCTGGACGTGGATTTCTGGACCGACAACCTGGAAGAGTTGACGCAGCGTTTCAATGCCTGGCTAGCTCAATAAGAATCAACGATTGCAATCTCTTGCTCCGTTGCCCTCAGGGGCAGCGGAGCAGCCTTTGGCCTCGAGACTGCCAAAAATCAGCGCAGGTTATGATGAGTGACGCGTTTATCCATTTCGACCAGGTCAGCAAAGCGTTCGGTATGATGACCGTTGTCGATAATCTCGATCTGTCGATTGGCAAGGGAGAATTCGTGAGCATGCTGGGCCCATCCGGGTCCGGCAAGACAACACTTCTCATGATGCTGGCCGGTTTCGAGAATCCAACTAGCGGTGCAATTGCTGTAGGTGGCAGGCGCGTAGATGCTTTGCCGCCCCATAAGCGAAATATGGGAGTTGTATTCCAGAATTACGCTTTGTTTCCTCACATGTCTGTTGCGGACAACGTAGGATTTCCGCTCAAGATGAGGGGCCTTTCCAAAGCCGAGATTGTCGAGCGTGTGACGAAGGCCCTCGACATGGTTCAACTGGGTGCCTTCCACGAACGTCGACCAATACAATTATCCGGTGGTCAGCAACAGAGGGTTGCGCTGGCTCGCGCATTGGTATTCGAGCCGGAAGTCGTATTGATGGATGAGCCGTTGGGCGCTCTTGACAAGAAGCTTCGCGAACAGATGCAGATGGATATTCGCGATATCCATCATCGCTTAGGCTTGACTATCGTCTTTGTTACACACGATCAGACTGAAGCTTTGACGATGTCCGATCGCATAGCGATCTTCAATCACGGCAAGATCGAGCAGATCGGCGAACCCTCGGAAATTTACGACCGGCCAAAAACTCAGTTCGTTGCCGAGTTTATTGGCGAAACTAACCTAGTGAGCGGCACAGTCGCTTCATCGTCCAATGGCATCGTGGACGTCACTTTGGATGATGGTCAAACAATCAAAGTAGCATCTACCGCAGGCTTGGAACCTCGAAGCACTATCAATGTGTCTGTGCGCCCGGAACGTATAGAGCTCGGACAGTCTGGAGCGGCAAAAAATCAGCTAAAGGTAACGGTAGCCGATATTGTGTATCACGGTGACCATCTTCAGGTACAAGTGGACGCCGGAAACAGATCCTTCGTGGTCAAGGCTACTAGAACTGCGATCACGCCAAAAATAGGGCAAGAGGTCATAGCCTCTTTCGCTCCGGAACAATGCTGGGTCGTTTCATGAACCGTCCATCTCGGCTCCAAAATCAAATCAAGTCGATAGCGCTAATTGCACCACTGGGTCTCTTCCTGGCATTTTTCTTCGTCGCACCACTTGCAACGATGATGAAGTCGGCGGTTTCCGATCCTATCGCGTCAAGAGCACTACCCACCGTATCCGAGTCCCTGCAGGATTGGGACAGAGCAACTGTCCCGTCGGCGGCAGCTCAGCTAGCGCTCGCCAACGACATCCGAAATGTCAGCGACGATGAGCTTTTCGGCGACTTGGTCCGTCGATTGAACAGTGCAAAGTCCGGCTTTCGCACCTTGATGACCAAGACACGTACCGCTGTTGCGGAGAACCAGTCAATCTCCGATCTGGTGTCGGTGGACCCGCGATGGAGCGATCCGGTATTCTGGATTGCAATCCAGGAAGCGGCTAGCACCACGATTACCGACAGAAACCTGCTGTCGGCTGTCGATCTACAGCGAGACGCCAACGGCAGTATCATCAATGTGCCCGAAGATAAATCCGCCAATCGGACCACGCTCTTTCGAACGCTGATCATGGCCGGAGTGGTGACGATATGTTGTGTTGCTATAGGACTACCCTTTGCGATGGTTGTCGCATCGACTAATGGTTGGAGACGTCAATTGCTACTGGGAGCTGTGCTTCTTCCTCTCTGGACTTCGCTCCTTGTGCGAACTGCAGCCTGGTACATCATTCTTCAGGACAATGGCCTCATCAATATGACGCTTCAAACCCTTGGTTTGACAAGCGGGCCCGTTCCACTCATCTTCAACCGGTTGGGCGTCGTGATTGCAATGACCCACGTCCTTCTACCCTTCATGGTACTGCCGATCTTCAGCGTTCTCATCGGGATTCCGAAGAACCTGATGCCTGCCGCTGCATCTTTAGGTGCGTCGCCCATTCGTGCGTTTGTACTTGTATTGCTGCCACTGAGCCTTCGGGGTGTCGTGTCCGGAGGGCTTCTCGTCTTTATGAGTGCACTTGGTTACTACATCACACCAGCACTGATCGGGGGGGCTAAGGATCAGATGATTAGCTCTGTCATCGCCTATTACGCTACTGGGGCGGCCAACTGGGGTATGGCCGGCGCGCTTGGAATCGTGCTTCTGGCTGCAACAATGATCCTCTACGTCGTCTATCTTCGTCTATCTTCGGAGGAAGCGCGCGCATGAGAACGCTCATCGTCAGCAAGGCAATATTCGGGTCTGGGGTTATCATCTTTTTGATGGCTCCGTTATTTGCCATCCTTCCTCTGGCTTTTACAGACAGCATTTTCTTGAATTACCCGATTCCTGGTTTTTCTTTTCGTTGGTTTCATGAGTTGTTCACGGCCGACGCTTGGCGTCGATCCATCGTCAATAGTTTAACTATTGGAATTGGAACGACGATCCTTGCGAGCATTCTTGGTACGGTTGCTGCACTCGGATTACGTGGAAAGTCTGTATCTTTGTTATTCAGCTTCTTTCGAACAGTATTTCTGCTGCCAATGGTCGTTCCAGCAGTCGTGCTTGGCGTCGGCATGCAGTTGATGTTCGCACAGTATGGCCTCGCAAATACGTATATGGGTGTCATCGTTGCTCATACGGTCATTGCAATTCCGTTTGTTGTTGTTAACGTGACCGCTGCGCTTCAGGGCATTGACCGCCGCCTGGAAAATGCCGCAGCTAGCCTTGGCGCATCACCTTGGATGGTTTTGCGTCAGGTAACTCTACCATTGGCAACACCGGGCATCGTGACAGGGGCGGTGTTTGCTTTTGCAACGTCCTTGGACGAAGTCGTGCTAACCTTGTTTGTTGCAGGTCCGAACCAACGCACGGTTGCTCGTCAGATGTTCTCGACAATCAGAGAGAATATAAGTCCAGCCATCGCTGCTGCGGCGTTTCTGTTCATCATTGGAACGATCATCATCGCCTCGCTCTTACTGCTTTCAAAGCGAAACCCCCGAGCACACGGCTAATATAACAAGACCGCAGTAAGGAAATAGCGATGTGCGGTCGTCCGATCCGTGTTCGAACAAAAGCGGCAGGGTATGGATATGGGTCGTCGAGAGCCAATCTGGATACAAAGAAGTTTTTGACTGGCAATCTGGGAATGAAACGACGGGCGCGGTTACTTAGTCTCAATTCGATTTAGTTTAACGATTTCATCATGTGTGATGCCGCCTTGAGACCGCATGAATCTCTCAATCAGGCGATCTCGATTAACTGGCGCATTAAGCCTGTCAGCCGATTCCAGTGCCAGAACTAATTCGTTTTTGGTCAGCTCCGTGCAAAAGGCGGGCGTTCCGGGTTGTTGACGCCAGGATTCCGATAAAACACCGGCATCGACTGCGTCGAAACCAGATTCCTCGACGAGCCCCATGATGACCGATTTGGAAGCAGGCTCGTCACCGGACACAGGTATTGCTATGCGGCCTCGTGTTCCTTTAGGGTGACCTCGTTCGGCCAGAGTGGTCGCCAATGCAGCATTCCATGCCTTGATAACCGGAAGTCCAAGTTGCAGCTCCACCCAGGCGCTCTCCGGTATACCACCATCTACCCCTGAAATCACGCCGTCGCGGAAGGGGTAATAGTTGGACGTGTCAACGACTATTGTGCTTCGTGGAACCTTGAGAAAGTGACAGGTTAGCTCCCGATAACTAGAAAATGGAATTGAAAGGATAACGACATCTACATTTTCTAACGCCACCTCCTTCGATACGGCTATCGCGCCGATGTCGTGCGCCAGAGTGCGAAGAGAATCCGGACCTCTTGAGTTTGCAATTTTAACATTATGTCCGGAAGCTGCGAGCTTCCTTGCGAGGGTGGCACCAATATTGCCAGCGCCAATAATACCGATTTTCATAAGAGATTCCTTCAGTTATGGAATAACTGCTCAACTAGACCGGTAGGCCGGAATGTTTGCGCAGGCTTTTATCGAATGCTGCTTCAGGTACCAGGCGGCGAAGTAATCGTATTTTTCCAGCGAGCTTTCCGGCGGTGTAGCGGCGCTTGGGAGAGGTTGCAGTTACAGCTGCGAGAACTGTAGTCGCTACCGTTTCGGGGGTATCTCCGACAGCGATCTGATCGCGCAAGTGCTCCGACATCGTAAAGCGCATCGGTTCATACAGGCCGATAGGCTGATCGGGCTTCAGTACGTTTTCCTCGAAGGCGGAGCGAGTATAGGCAGGCTCGATCAGAATGACCCGAATTCCGAACGTGCGAACTTCATGATCGAGAGATTCTGAATAGCCCTCGATCGCATGTTTGGTGGAGGCATAAAGCGCGTTGTAGGGCGACGGGACGAGACCCAGTACCGAGCTCATATTTATAATACGGCCTGACTTCTGTTTCCGCATTACGGGTAGAACTGCGTTCGTAACACGGATGACACCGAAGACATTCACATCAAACAAGGCTTGCGCCTGAGCGATTGAGGATTCTTCCGCCCCGGCCAGGAGGCCAATGCCGGCATTGTTTACCAGCACATCAATCGAGCCAGCTTCCTTCAGGACGGTCTCGACCAGCTTCGTCACCGACCCTTCATCTGTAACGTCACAGGGCACCATGGTGATGCCGTCGATATTTTTATAATTTGCGCGCCTGCTGGTACCGAACACACGGTATCCGGCGTTAAGCAATGCTTTTGCCGTTGCCAGGCCGATGCCGGAAGAGGCTCCGGTGACAATAGCAACATCAGGTTTTGAGCGATTCATGGGGGCGGTCCTCAGTGTTTCACGACTAACGGCTGTAAGTCGGTCTGTCCGGATTTCTGTTTCAAATTTCGTCGTTCCAACGGCGGAAAAGCACGCTGGCATTCACGCCTCCGAAGCCGAAACCATTGGAAAGCGCATATTCCATAACTTTCGACTGGGCGTTTTTCGCCACGAAGCCGAGACCTTCACCAGCAATATCCGGTGTATCGAGATTAAGGGTTGGTGGGGCGACCTGGTCACGCAGAGCAAGGATCGTAAAAATTGCTTCAAGCCCCCCGGCTGCGCCCAGGAGATGGCCAGTCGCCGATTTGGTTGCGCTGACAGCGACGTTAGTCTCGGCGCCGAATACGGATCTTATGGCCCTTATTTCTCCCAGATCTCCGATCTGTGTAGAGGTTGCGTGTGCATTAATGTGACCGATATCATCGGGACGAATGCCGGCCTGTGATATTGCAATCTCGATTGCCCGTTGCGCTCCGCCTCCATCTTCCGGGCCAGACGTGATGTGATGTGCGTCAGCAGATGTGCCGTAACCCACAAGCTCGGCTAGCGGCTTGGCACCGCGTGCCAAGGCGTGACTGAGAGCTTCGATCACAAGGATGCCTGTACCTTCGCCCATAACAAACCCGTCGCGTTGTGTGTCGAACGGACGAGAGGCTTTTTCCGGAGTATCATTGAAACCCGTTGATAATGATCGTGCGGCGGCAAATCCGCCTAGGCTGACTTCGTTGATGCAGGCTTCGGTCCCGCCACATATAGCGATGTCAGCTTCGTTGGACCTGATGAGACGTGCAGCGTCTCCGATCGCCTGCACGCCAGCTGCACAGGCGGTTACCGGTGCTCCAATTGGCCCTTTAAAACCATGTCGAATAGACACCTGTCCTGCGGCCAGATTGACGAGGAACGACGGAACGGTGAACGGTGAAAGACGACGGGCGCCTTTTTGGTCAACGGCTCTGACAGCTGCGGTAATTGCGGGAAAACCGCCAATGCCGGATGCTATGATTGTAGCAGTGCGCTCTTTTTGGGTTTCCGAAACCGGTTTCCATCCAGCCTGCTTTAGTGCCTCTTCAGCGGCTGCAAGGGCGAACAATATGAAACGGTCTACTTTGCGCTGATCTTTTGGGGCAAGAATACGATCGGCATCAAAGCCGGCCTCGGCATCTTCCGATATTGTCGGCACCACGCCGCCGATCTTCGATGGCAAATCGCCCACAATGTCATCGGATAGTCGTTTCACGCCTGAACGACCGGCAAGCAAACGGGACCAGGTTACCGGCACATTGGTTGCAAGGGGACTGATTGCCCCCATTCCTGTCACAACGATACGACGCATGATGAATACTCCGACTTCAATCCATTGATTCCGAAGGCGCGCCAGCCAGACCACTCATTCGTCTTGCTTCGGCAGCTGCAGCATCGAGAAATCGTCTGGATAGGTCCTTATCGTTCACAACGCGAGAAAGCGTAACGGCACCAACCATGATGGAGAGCAGCGCCATGGCTTTGTCGCTTCTTTCTTGTGATGGTGTGCTTGTGAGCAGTTCATTGAGAACTGCCAGATGACCGCGGATGCCATCCTCGAAGGGAGCTTTCACATCCGGACTTTGACGTGCAACGTCCGCCCCGAGCGCCACGAGAGGGCATCCATCTCCGATTTCATCCCGATGGTCGAGGGAGAGATAGAGATTCAAAATCGCTTCCAATTGGGCGGCGTTGCCCGCAGCAGCGTCGGCCCACCTTCGAGTAGCGCCTTCCATGGCGCGGCGTGATGCTTTGGCCGCAAGATCATCCTTGGATTCGAACTGCTTATAAAAGCCCCCCTGTGTCAGGCCGGCGCCCTTCATTAAGTCCTTCAGTCCGATGCCATCAAAGCCATGTTCTCGGAAAAGCCTGCTTGCGACATCAATCACTGTCTCGCGATTAGCTTCCGCCTGCGCTCGGCTGACTCTCATTTGCCGTCTCCTTTAGATTTCATTTGACATCTATAACAGGTTTAGATTGTAATCGCAATCTAAATAAATCGCTTTCGTCCGTTTAGAAGGTCCACCTGCCATGAAGCGCAAATACGTTTTGGCATCGGGATGCGGCATTGCTGCATTCCTCTTATTTGAAGTATCCCGCCATAAGCGGACCGATGCCGACCCAAGTAGTTCGCCAGCTCTGGTTCGTCTGGTCGTGGCAAAGGCAGTCGGACTGCTCGCTTACCGGCATGATCGAGGCAATGATCCAGAGCGATCTCGAGTTTCTTAGCCGCCGTTTCAATGTCGTTGTGCGGCTCATAAGGCATACTTCATGAAGGACCACTTTTCAGGGGGCCGACCACTTGTTTGACGACTTTGTCCGGAGTCGTTGCCTGAAAACCCAATTCCGTAAAGTCGCACGCGGTGTAAATCATCGTTTGACGAAGCCTTGGCGGACCGCCGGGCCGGCCCTGTCTACCCTTGGTCTCGTCATTTACAGTCCTTGACAGTATCCTAATTCATAAATTATGATACCGCATAGTATCTAATAACGCGCAGGCCTATTGGCGGGTTTCGGCCGTGTCCTCCACTCAAGAAAAGAACGCAAGATGAAACGCAAATATGTCCTGGCTTTCGCAGGCATGGTCGCAGCGGCTGGTGCCGCTGCCTTCGTTCTGGTTTCCGAAACGCTTAATAGGGAAGCCGAGGCCGCGGACCCGAGGACTGCGCCACCACTGGTCAAGGTGACAGAAGTGGCGTGGACGGAAACGGCGGGGCGCTCCTTTACCGGCACCGTCGCTTCGCGGGTACAGAGCAATCTCGGGTTCAGGGTTCCGGGCAAGATCGTCGAGCGGATGGTTGATGCGGGCGAGCAGGTGAGAAGAGGCCAGCCGCTGATGCAGATTGATGAAGCCGATCTCCAGCTTGCACTAACAGCAAAGCGTAATGCCGTTACAGCGGCGCGGGCGGTCCTGATCCAGGCCCAGGCGGATGAGAAACGGTATGCGGCACTTGTGAAAAATGGATTGGCTGCCACTCCGCAGCGTTATGAACAGGCGAAAGCGGCTCTCGATACGGCCGCAGCACAGCTTGCTGCGGCTGAAGCGGACGCCAAGGTGGCGGAAAATGCGGTTGCCTATACCGTTCTTCTCGCCGATTCGGACGGAACGGTTGTCGACACGCTCGCAGACCCAGGACAGGTCGTGGCCGCGGGCCAGACGGTCATCCAACTGGCGCAGGCCGGGCCGCGTGAAGCTGTTGTCTGGCTGCCTGAAACCTTGCGGCCGGATATTGGATCTGAGGCGCAGGCCAGTATCTATGGAGGTAGCAGTCTCAACGGAAAGGCCAGGTTGCGACAGATTTCCGATTCTGCCGACCCGCAAACCCGGACATACGAGGCACGTTACGTGCTCGACGGCGCCGCTGCGTCTGCTCCGCTTGGCTCGACAGTGACGATCAAAATATCGGACGCGAACAGGCAGTCAGAGGTCGCCGTGCCCGTCGGTGCCATCGTGGACGACGGTAGCCGGACAGGTGTGTGGACTATCAACGGTGCCACTTCCACCGTGAAGTTCACCCCGGTCGACGTTAAACGGATCGGCGAGGAAACCGCCATCGTTAGGGGTATCGGCATTGGAGAGAAGATTGTTGCTCTGGGCGCACATCTTCTGGAAAACGGCGCAGCCGTCAGAATTGCCTCGAGCCAGGAGGTGACAAGATAATGCGCTTCAATCTCTCAGCCCTCGCGGTTCGCGAACGCGCCGTTACCTTATTCTTTATCGTTCTGTTGGCGGCTGCAGGCGTCTATGCCTTCGTCAAACTGGGACGCGCTGAGGATCCATCCTTCACCATCAAGACCCTGACGGTCACTTCATTCTGGCCGGGCGCCACTGCACGCGAGATGCAGGATCTTGTCGCTGAGCCACTTGAGAAGCGGCTCCAGGAACTTACCTGGTACGACCGTGTCGAGACCACCACGAGACCGGGATATGCCTTCCTGACCGTCACGCTGAAGGACAACACACCGCCCACGGCTGTCGAAGAGGAATTCTATCAAGCGCGAAAGAAGCTTGGAGACGAAGCCCGAAATCTCCCGCCGGGCGCCATGGGTCCGTTCGTCAATGATGAATATTCCGATGTAAGCTTCGGCCTTTACGCTTTGAAGGCGAAGGGGATGCCGATGCGCGACTTGGTTCGGCAGGCCGAGGTTATCCGGCAGGATCTCCTGCATGTTCCCGGTGTCAAGAAAATCAACATTCTGGGCGAACTTCCCGAACAGATCTTCGTCGAATTTTCCTATACCAAGCTGGCAACACTTGGAATATCGGCGCAGGATATCGCCGCAGCTTTGCAGAGACAGAACACCGTCACGCCGGCCGGCTCGATCGATACGCGTGGGCCGCAAGTCTTCATTCGTTTCGATGGAGCCTATAACAGCATCCAGGCCATTGCCGATACGCCGATCGTTGCCGGAGGCCGAACGCTGAAGTTGTCGGACATCGCCGACGTTCGGCGCGGTTACGAAGATCCTGCCACCTATCTCATTCGCCACAATGGCGAACCCGCCATCATGCTGGGCGTGGTGATGCAACAAGGGTGGAACGGACTGGATCTCGGCGAGGCGCTTGAAGCGCGATCCGCCGCAATCGCGCAAACTTTGCCACTTGGCATGTCACTCACCAAGGTCAGCGACCAGGCCGTCAACATCGACGAGGCGGTCGGCGAATTCATGCTGAAGTTCGCCATGGCTCTTGGTGTCGTGCTGTTCGTGAGCCTCGTCGCACTCGGCTGGCGCGTCGGCATCGTCGTCGCGCTCGCCGTGCCGCTGACGCTGGCTGTGGTTTTCCTCATCATGTTGGAAACCGGACGCTTCTTCGACCGGATCACGCTCGGCGCGCTCATCCTTGCACTTGGGCTTCTCGTGGATGACGCCATTATCGCCATCGAGGTGATGGTGGTGAAGATGGAAGAGGGCATGGACCGCATCAAGGCGGCCGCCTATGCCTGGAGCCACACAGCGGCGCCGATGCTGTCGGGGACACTCGTCACCATAATCGGACTTATGCCCGTCGGATTCGCCAAATCGAGCGCAGGCGAATATGCCGGCAACATCTTCTGGGTCGTGGGGTTTGCCCTGATCGTCTCCTGGTTTGTTGCTGTGATCTTCACGCCGTATATGGGCGTGAAGATGTTGCCTGACATAAAACCAGTCCAAGGCGGGCACCACGCCATCTACGATACACCGAACTACCGCCGCCTGCGCTTACTCATCGAATTGGCGGTTCGCCACAAGTTCATGACCTGCGGGGTGGTTGGCGTCATGATGGCTGTCTCGGTTGTCGGGATGGGAGGTGTAAAGCAGCAGTTCTTCCCGACTTCGGACCGGCCTGAGGTCCTCGTCGAAATTCGCATGCCTGAAGGCACGAGCATCGAAAGCACAACGGCCGCAGTGGCGAAAGTTGAAGACTGGTTGCAAAACCAGCCAGAAACAAAGATCGCCACCAGCTATGTCGGGCAGGGCGCACCCCGGTTCTTCTTTGCCATGTCACCGGAATTGCCTGATCCTTCTTTCGCAAAAATAGTCGTGCTTACCCCTGACGCCCATGCACGAGAAGAACTGAAGCACCGCCTTCGGGCAGCCATATCAGAAGGCCTCGTTCCGGAGGCGTCCGTGCGCGTAACGCAGCTTGTGTTCGGGCCGTATACGCCATTCCCGGTCGAGTTTCGGATCATGGGACCGGATCAAGACGAGCTTTACAGGATTTCCGCGAAGGCGCTCGCGATTATGAAGACAGTCCCCGATGTCCGCCAAGCCAATCGCGACTGGGGTAACCGCACGCCGGTGTTGCGCTTCATGCCGGATCAGGATCGGTTAAACCTGATCGGCCTTTCTCCATCGGAGGTGGCGCAGCAAATGCAAATGCTACTGAGCGGCATTCCGGTCACGCAGGTGCGCGACAACATTCGCAACGTGCCTGTCGTTGCTCGAAGCGCCGGCGAAAACCGACTTGACCCTTCGAGGCTTGCTGACTTTTCTCTGATGAGCAGAGATGGCCGTCAGGTACCGCTCGATCAGATCGGGCACTCCGAGATTCGGTTCGAGGAGCCCATCCTGAAACGGCGCGACAGGACGCCCGTCATAACGATCAGGTCCGATATCAGCGAGGCGACACAGCCGCCGGAAGTGTCGCAGCAGGTTATGAAGGCTCTCCAGCCGCTGATCGCATCGCTCCCGGTCGGGTATCGTATTGAAATGGGCGGGAACATCGAGGAGTCGCAAAAGGCAAATGCCGCACTCCTTCGGGTCTTCCCCCTAATGATCGCTGCGATGTTGATCGTGATCATCTTGCAGGTTCGCAGTCTGTCGACGATGACGATGGTCATGTTGACCGCACCGCTTGGCCTCGCCGGCGTGGTGCCGACATTGCTCCTGTTCAATCAACCTTTCGGCTTCAACGCCATTCTCGGCTTGATCGGATTGGCAGGTATCCTGATGCGCAACACGTTGATCCTGACGGAGCAGATCAAGGAGAACAAGGCGGCTGGTCTCGACGACTATCACGCCGTCATCGAAGCGACAGTACAGCGCACACGCCCTGTCATCCTGACAGCGCTCGCAGCTGTCCTGGCCTTTATCCCCCTAACACATTCGGTGTTCTGGGGATCAATGGCCTATACGCTGATTGGCGGAACGGCAGCAGGGACGGTGATGATCCTGCTCTTCCTTCCGGCGCTGTACGCCGTGTGGTTCCGGATCAAGACTCCAAAATACGGGAGCCACCGTGAAACGATTGTGGAGGAGCTGCGGAATACCAGAGCCATGGCTGCCGAGTAAGACGGTGCAACAATATCGGCGATGCCAGCCCACCTAATATGTCGTTGTGGCGCCATTGGTTTTGCGAGAGATCCGCACCATACTCTGTCTGCTGACTGTTAACCACAGTCAGCTTGCGGGATTGCGCGCGGTGACGATCCATGTTGCGCCATTGATCATCACCGACCGCTCACCGGCGCAGCCCCCGAAGGCTGCACCAACCGCGGCCGAGGCGCGGGAGCGGATGTCATCCGGCTGATCAGCAAGAGCGCTCGCTAACGGGCCGACATCGAGTGTCATGTTCACGGCGTCATCGAGAGCCGCATCCCGCGTTTCTCCCTTGCCGAATGGGATGGCGGCATCGAAGGGCGCAATAGAGACATCAATGAAACCGGCCGCCGCTAGAATACGCGCCACACGTCTCTGGTCGCCAAAGGAGAACGGGCCAGGTGTTTCGGGACCAGGCGGCGTCATCTTCGGGATGATGTCCTTGATCGCGCCTAACGGCAAACGCACCCAATCGTTCTCGGCCATGCTGCGCCAGCAGACGAAAGCGACCCGGCCATCCGGCCGGAGCGCGCCGCGCATATGAGTGAAGGCCGCCGCAGGATCGTCAAAGAACATCATTCCGAAACGCGAGAACAGGATGTCGAACGCACTTTCTGGCAACACGTCGCTGCTGGCGTCAGCTACCTGGAATATGGTCGGCGCATCCTGCGGCGCGAGCGTGCGCGCTCTTTCGATCAGCGGTTCTGATATGTCCACGCCTAGCACATAGCCCCCGGCGCCGACGCAATTAGCCAAATCCAGACAGGACGCTCCCGCGCCGCAGCCAATGTCCAGCACGCGTTCACCCGCGACGGGCGCCGCGGCTTCGATCGCCGCCTGGCCAAACGCTGCCATCATGGCATCAAGCCGGGCCTGATAAGCGACCCACCGCTCTCCGCCTTGGCCTTTCCAATCGGCAATCTGAGAAGCAATTTTACCTGTCACGACAATCCTCGTTCTGAACCGATCTTAGCCATGCTATCCGCCCTTTGATTGTTGTGACGGTGCGCGGCGATGAACATGGCGACAGCGGACCGGCAATAGGATTCGATCTCGTTGTCGTCTTCTGCTCTCGCCTCATCGAAGCGGGCGATCATCAAAAGATCGGAACCTTTGATAAGAGCAGCGAATAGGCGAGCGGACTGGAGAGGATCGGGCACATTCACAACCGCCTTCGAGTGCAACTGGCGCAACAACGCCTCGATCTGCTCGATGACATGGGCGGGACCGGCTTCGTAAAAGAGCTTGCTTAACGACTTTTGGTTTGTTTTGTCCGCCATGACCATAGCTTCGACACTTCGAACGTCCGGGCTCAGCAGTGTGCGTAGGAGCGATGATCCAGCAGCCATGAGCTGCTCTTCGGCCGATCCTTCGACGCCTTCAAGAAAGGGCTGTGGTGCAAACAACTGATGACAGCGTGCTGCGATAGCCGCGCTAAACAGCGCTTCCTTGTTCTCGAAGTGCCGATAGATGCTCAGCTTTGAAATCTTCGCTCGTTTGGCGACCTTGTCCAGGGTTGTCGCCTGAAAACCCAATTCCACAAAGAGTTCGCACGCAGCCTCGACGATTGTTTTGCCAAGTGCCTCGTTGATGGGCCTGCCACGCCGGCTTTGAATATTTTCGCTCACGAGAATTACAGTCCTTGACAGTATCTTTATTCTTGATTTAGGATACCATGTAGTTTCCGAAATTAGCAAGCCAAAGAGAGAGACGAGGGTGTGATGCAACGACGAACATTGCTGAAGCCGCGCTTTCCAGCGTCAGCGTCCCCCGTACCAGACCAATGCACAATCCAACCCATCCCCCTCTTTCCGCAACACGGAGCCTATCACCATGGATGACGTCATCATCATCGGCGGCAGTTTTGCCGGTCTCGCTGCTGCGCTGCAGCTCGGCCGTGCCCGCCGCAAAGTCACCGTTCTTGATACCGGCCTGCCGCGCAATCGCTTCGCGGGCCGTTCGCACGGTATGCTCGGCCACGATCACAAGCCGCCGTTGGACATTCTGGCCGAGGCGAGGCGCCAACTGGCGCGTTATCCTGCGATTAGGCTGGCCAATGCCCGCGCCGAAAGCATCTCCGGTACGATTGACAATTTCTCCGTACTCACTGCGGAGGGCGAAACCCTTGGTGCGCGCCGCCTGATCCTGAGTTATGGCGTTGTCGACCAAATGCCTGCTGTTCCGGGGTTTGCCGAAAGTTGGGGCACGTCCATCATCCCATGCCCTTATTGCGATGGCTTCGAAGTTGCTGACCAGCATTGGGGCCTGGTCTGGTCTGGCCCACAGTCGATGAACCAGGTCAGGCTGTTTCAAGATTGGACCGACAGGTTGACTATCTTCGGCAATGGTCACGATATCACGCCCGATATACGGGCCGATCTGGCGGGCCGCCAGCTACCTCTCGTCGATGGGCGGATCACCGAGATCGCCCGTCATGGGGATCACAATTCGACGATCAAGCTCGATACCGGCTCCGATGTCGCGGTCGACATCCTGTTCGCGCATCCGCGTAACAAGCCTTCCACAAACTTGCATGAATCATTGGGTCTCATCACGGTCGACACGCCTCTTGGCATCGTGCTCAAGGTCGATGAACGCCGTGAGACCAGCATTCCGGGCATTTACGCTGCCGGGGACCTCACCAACCCCCAGTTGCCCTCGGTCACCACGGCATCATGGCAAGGCGCTATGGCGGGAATCTTCGCCCAGCAGTCGATGCTCGTTTGAGAGCAAAGAACCCGAGCGGTGGCGCTCCAAGCTGAAGCAACGGAAGTGATCCTCATGCATTGAACCAGTTCTGGCGTCGCCCTGGTGACCGGCGCATCCCCCGGCGTCGGTCTCGCCACCGCCCAAGCCTTGGAAATCTTTTCGGGTGTTCGGAACCAGTCGCCGTGCCAAGGGGAGAAATGCGATGGCATAGGGTCATATCTCTATAAGACGTTACGGAGCTAAATTACTGCGGGTGAGTAGCAGGACCCAGAATCTTGACTGGCAATCAGTACGTAGTCAATGGCAGGGGGCAGCGGTTCATTTCCCTTCAAGGATTAGCGGTCTATGCTCTAACGACAGTTCACTTCTTGATTGGCAATCTGGAAGTGGAGTTGCATAAATCCGTTGAAGAGGCCGCCCGGTTGATGCGTCTTGGTCAGGGCGCAGCAATGTGGCCAGCGGCCTTAGGTTTCTTGAAGCCAGATCATGGTTCGTTTGGTCGGCTTCGAGTACGTATATCCCATTGACATATCCCATTTGATTCACTATCTACATCATATCACTATGGATAAAACTAGGAGTGACGCAGATGGAGCAGGGAGCAGTATTCCAGAGCAACCGGAGCCAAGCTATCCGCTTGCCAAAAGCAGTAGCATTGCCTGCTGATGTGAAACGCGTTGATATTGTTGCTGTGGGGCGCACTCGAATCATAGCACCCGCTGGTGAGGTCTGGGATAGCTGGTTTGATAGCTTAGAGGCGACTTCCGACTTCATGAATGAGCGTGATCAGCCTGCTCCACAGGAACGCGAGGCGTTCTAATGCTGAAGTACATGCTGGATACAAATATATGCATTTTCACGATCAAGAACCGGCCGCAGCAAGTGCGCGAGGCGTTCAACCGCTTCCACGATCAATTGTGCATCAGCTCAGTCAGTTTAATGGAGCTGATTTACGGGGCGGAGAAGTCTGCCCATCCTGAAAAGAACCTTGCAGTCGTGGAAGGGTTCGCAGCTCGCCTTGAGGTGTTATCGTATGATGAACCGGCAGCAAACCATACGGGCCAATTACGTGCTGAATTGGCCCGCAGTGGAACTCCAATCGGTCCATACGATCAATTGATTGCTGGCCATGCTCGCTCGCGTGGCCTGATAATCGTTACAAACAATCGCAGGGAATTTGATCGTGTTCCTGGCTTGCGAGTAGAAGACTGGACTGATTAATCCCTAACGTATGTTCACGGTATTCATTGATAATCCAGGATGATGTATTTCTGTTCACGTTACTGAAGGGTCGTGGGTTCAATTCCCTTCAAGGCGTGTAATTGTGTTCGGCACAGTGATAAAGGCGATCCTTGACAGGAATCCGCAGTCCTTGAGAATGAAGCACTTCCGACAATTTTTAAGCTTTCCTGATGCTTCGCGCTTTCGATTAGTAGGCTACCCAGTATTCCCAGTTCAGAAGATTTTAGTTTAACGAGAACACAACAACAGCTTTCCGTCAGACTTTAGGTATGCAAAATCGGCATATCGATCAGCGTACTTTCGATTTCTGCTTTCGAGGTGAGGCTCATATAATGATGTATCATTCATCAATATGTCAAGAAAGCCAAGAGGACACGAATATATGGCGTATGTAACTGCAGAAATTCGAGCTTCGAAAGTATATCATGGATATGGTGAGGATCGGAAAGCTGTAATCGATAATCTTGACGCGGGCGGATTTGTAACAAAACTTATAAAGGTTTCCAGAATTTTGTCGGTTACCGAAGATTATATTTTTATTGAGTGTCCTCACAACACCGTTCAGACGTGGGAGTATAAGGGAGCGCTTGAGGATTTCAGGTTGAAACTGCGTCAGGCGGGGGTCGCGGCGGAATGAGTGCTTCTCCTGCACGTGGGGTTGAAAAATGAAAATAGTGTCCGTCAACGTTTACTATGTGCGCGGACAGGGCCTGAAGCCCGTTCTGGTGAAAATTCAGACGGATGAAGGCATATCCGGATTAGGCGAGGCCGCCATTTCCTATGGAAGCGGCGGCACAGCTGTAGCGGGTATGATTAAAGATCTGAGCGAACGGTTTTTGTTGGGGGCTAATCCGCTGTCCATCAATCGAATCGTTTCGGACATGTACGACCAGGCGTTCTGGTTAAAGAACCCCGGCGGAATTGCTTGTGCCGGGATGAGCGCCATAGAGCAGGCGCTGTGGGATATTCGCGCCAGAGCGTTGGATGTGCCTGTATATGAACTCTTTGGCGGAAAAATTCGCGATGAACTGAACTACTATGCGAATGGCTGGTATTTCGGAGCGACATCCAACTCAGACCTGATTAGAAAAGCTGCCGACGCTGTTGACGACGGACATTATGCCCTGAAGATGTATCCGTTGGCGCAGATACAGCCAAATGGAACATTGCGGCATCCAAATGGTCGATACTCTGACAATCGTGACGCGGTCACCGCTGGAATCGAACGCGTGCGCGACGTACGAAAGGCGATCGGTTCCGATGTCAGGCTTATGCTTGATTTCGGTGGCGGCATTTCTATCGCAGACACCATGCGGTTCTGTGAGCGTATCAAAGAATATGAAATCGAGTTTGTGGAGGAAATCACCGATCCGGGCGACCTCGGTGCGTTGTCTCAAGTCGCTTCGTCGATTGATATTCCGATTGCGACTGGAGAGCGGCACTATCTCAGACAAGGTTTTCGCGATCTTCTTGAGAGACGTGCAATCAGTATATTGCAGCCCGATATTGGCAATGCGGGTGGTTTCGCGGAAGTCCATAAAATATCAGCGATGGCTGACGCCTACGGTTTGAAGGTGCAGCCGCATGTGTGCGGAAGTTCTATCGCAGCCAACATCGCGACCCACATGAGCGCCTGTTTACCCAATTTTTATATTCAAGAACATTTCCCATATTGGGCTGACATACCCGGATATATTGAAGTGGCTACCGTCCCCTTTGAGGAAACGGTCAGGAACGGACGCCTTCCGATCTCAGAACACATTGGGTTTGGAGTCGAGTTGCATGAGGCTGTCATGAAGGAACATCTTTGGGCTATTATCCGATAAATGCCGTTACCTCATACTGACGGGTGAACTGCAATCTAACATCGCTATTGTCTGCTATTTTGTTTGCCCTTGGCACTGTTGTAGGCGAGTGTGTGCCACAACTGAAGTGCTGGGATGAGATTTGATGAAAAAGCCAGGGAAACAAAACTGGGAAGTAGGGATGAACCTCATCTACTTTTCAGCCTTCCGGGCGGTGATGCTAACTGGAACGGTAAGCGCCGCTGCTGAACTTATAGGGCGCAGTCAACCCGCCGTCAGTCGGCTTCTGAATAAGCTTGAAACCGAGTTGGGTGTCACCCTGTTTGAGCGCAGAAAAGGTTTGATCACGCCGACGTCGGTTGCCCACCTTCTTCTGGATGAAATCGATAGAGCGTATACATCTCTCGATTCTTTGCGAAATTTTGCGGCAACTGTTGCCGAAGGTGAAACCAGCCGTATAACTGCGGCTGTTATGCCCGCCCTTGGGATAAGTTTCATGCCCCAGGCGCTAAAGAAGTTTAAAGATAGCTGGCCTCAAACACGTGTGCAGTTGAATATACGGCTTTCTGCCAAGATCGAAGAATGGGCGGCGTCCCAACAGCTGGATTTTGGTCTTGCTGAACTCCCATTCCGCAGATCTGGCTTTCAAACAGAAGTTTTCAGCGATGCCTCTTATATTGCTGCGGTTCCACGTGACCACCATCTCGCGAGCCGCGACAAAATTGAACCACCGGATCTTCGAAACGTACCATTTGTATCATTTGCGTCATTCACCGCAGCTGGCCCGATTATTGCGCAGGCATTCCGCGCGGCGGGTGAAAAACTGGACCCAGCTTATGAAACAACGATTTCCGCTGCGGCATATGAATTCGCCAAAATTGGCCTGGGGGTCGCGCTTATAGACCCTTATACGGCCATTCACCAACTTGATGATCGGGTAATGCTGGTGCCATTCCTGCCTAAAATACCGTTCAACGTGGCGCTTCTTCGCCCTTACTCCCGTCCGCAAAGTCGCGTGTCGGAAGCGCTTCTGGACCTTCTTTTCAGCGAGCGAGACGCAGTGTTGGCGAAGTTGCCGCACTTTTGACGGATAGGAATCAGACTTCCGGGGGCTCATCCATTATGCATTTACTGCATATAGGAGGCCAATTTTTTTATTTTGAGCATTCCGAATTAGCTGCTGTACTCGCCCGACGCCTAGGAAGGGAGCAGTTAAATGAGGATGGAGGCCGCGCGGGACGAAAGTTATGATGTGATCGTCATTGGCGGCGGTATCAACGGTACCAGCGCTGTCCGCGAACTCTCCGCCGCTGGGTACAAGGTCTTGCTTGTTGAAAAGGGTGATTTCGCAAACGGTGCGTCGAGCAGATCGTCCAGGATACTCCACTGCGGTCTAAGATATTTTGAGACGAGACATCCGGTCCGCACGTTCGCATCGTCGCCTTTGAAGTTGAAGAACGCGATTTCCATGGCGCGTGCCGCTATGAATGCGCGGGAAGAACTGGTGCGTCTCCAACCAATGCGATGCAAGCCTTTCAAAATGTGCTTTCCTTTATACGAAGCGGATGATCTGCGTGGATGGCACCTGGATATTGGGCTTTCGCTCTTGAAGCGTCTTGGATCGGGGCGACTGCCGCTGGAGTACCAACGGCACAAGCGCAACTTTGATAGCTCAGTGCCTTTGGCAAAGGACCTTCGAGATCGGAAACAACTGAAGTCGATAGCGACTTACCGCGAATACATCATGGACTGGCCCGATAGGCTTTGCGTCGATGCGGCCATCGAAGCAGAGAAGCTAGGCGCTGATGTCCGTTTGTTCACCAGTGCGAGCATCAGAGAAAAAAACTCTGATGGGCTGTGGCGGGTCGATCTTAGCACCGCAGATCGTGAAATGAGCAGCGTGTTCGCACCTATCATTCTCAATCTTGCCGGAACTTGGATCGATGACGTTCTACAGGGAGTGTCCGGGGAGGGGAATGATCGTCTGATTCACGGGACGAAAGGCGCGCATATAGTCGTTCGTCTTCCGGATTATTATCGTGGTCATGGGGTCGCGGCGCTTAACCGATTGGGAATGCCGATTTATTGTCTGCCGTTCAATGAGGACCTGTATCATATTGGCCCGACTGAAACCTATTTCGAAGGCGACGCCAGTAACGTTAAGGCCGATGACGTCGATATTGAGTTTCTACTCGATGAAATCAATTTTCTTCTCCCAGCCCTCAAACTGACGAAACACAACGTCGAATTTACCTGGGCCGGTGTGCGGCCGTTGACCTTCAATCCCAAAAATCCTGACGGCGACAGAGTTCGGCAAATTCATGATTTGAAGGGCAAAGGCCATTCGGGAATTTTCGCGATGACCGCCGGACCAGTTATGAGCCATATGAGTGCAGGAAGGGAGCTGCTGGCGACAGTAGATGCAAACATTCCGATGCGGCTTGATCGGCAAAGAAGGCCAGTGCAGCAGACGAATACACCGTTGGGGACCGATGAAGGCGCGTTGTCGTTTCGGCATTATGTCTCGTACGAACACGCCCAGGATCTGAAAGGTATCTTCTATACCCGTAGCGGCATAGGTTGGGGGCGGCACATAGACCGAGCCACTGCAACTGATGCGGCCAGTGAAATCGCGGATTTGCTAGGATGGGAGCCAGAGCAGATCGAGCGCGAAGTAGATAAGTTTCTTCAATACCAACGGGAAATTCACCGTTCGGGAGAGCCTGCAAAATCCTAACGAAACAAAAAAGAGGAGTGAACAGAAATGGGTATGCGCAGAAATCAAAATCTTGCTTTGGTGGCAGTTTCCACACTTACTATGGCGATTTCGCTTTTTGCGAGCCAGGCTCGTGCTGATGGCGAGCGATTGAAGGAAATCCTGGAGCGCGGCACTCTCCGTGTTGGTTTGCAAGGGGCTTTCAAGCCCTGGTCTTTCCCAGGTGCGGACGGCAATCTTCAAGGTATCGAAGTTGATCTCGCCAAGAGCGTCTCGGATGCGCTGGGTGTCAAACTAGAGCCCGTCATTATTACATCTGCGAACCGCATGCAGTTCCTCCAGCAGAACCGGATCGATCTGATTGTCGGCGGTATGTATGATACTGCGGAACGTCGTAAGGTGATCGGCATTATTGAACCCGCTTACTGGGCCTCGGGGCCGACCTTGCTTGCCAAGAAGGGTGTCATCAAAAGCTGGGACGACATTGCCGGAAAGCCGGTGTGCGGAAAGCAGGGAAACTACTATAATCAACAAGTCGAACGGCAACTGAAAGCAAAGCTGATTGCATTTACCGGAAATTCCGAAGGTAAGGAAGCTCTGCGTGCTGGACGTTGCATTGCTTGGGTCTACGATGATGTCAGCATCATGGCTGATCTCGAGACACCAGAGTGGCAAGATTACGAAATGCCTGTTCAGGCCCTCTATAATAATCCGTGGGCTGCTGCTGTCCCGCTTGAAGAACGCGATAAGGGTTGGGGCGCATTCATGGCGGGTATGGCATATCGCTGGCAAGCTGATGGTACGCTGATTGAACTCGCCAAGAAATGGAGTGTAGCACCGTCTGATTGGTTCACCGAGCAGAATAAGAAGCTCCATTGGGATACCGCTTACCTCGAGCCGAAAGAGTAAGGCCGGTGCTTTCTGATCAGCAGTAGCTCGGAGTGATGATGATCGAACATATATCAAGTTTCTTCCGCAATCTGAACGAGACTGCGGGCTTGAACTTTATCGTCTTCTATGACGACTACGAGTTCAGCCGCTTTCTTGAAGGGGCGTTGATTTCACTGCGGCTTATGGCGTTTTCCATCTTGCTGTCGCTGGTGATCGGCGTGTTGGGAGCTTGGGCACAAACGTCAAAAAGCGCGATAATTCGCGTGGCGGTTGATGCTTATATCCAGGCGTTTCGAAATACACCTCCGATGATCCAGCTTTTGTTTTTCTACTTCGGTCTGGGTGCGTTCACGCCAGCCGTTGACATGGGGGGATATTACGAGCCCATTATCTCTTCTTTTGGGTGGGCTGTAATCTCGCTTGGTATCTTTGGTGGGGCGTTCAACGTCGAGATATTCCGGGCTGGCCTGGAAGCCGTTCCTGAAACGACAAAAGAAGCGGCTGAAAGCCTCAGCTTTTCGAACTGGCAAATCTATATGTATGTGACACTTCCACTGGCGTTTCGCATTAGCCTGCCAGCTTTGACGAATAACCTAGTGAGTTTGGCCAAAACAACCTCGCTTGCTTATGTTATCGCCGTTCCAGAAATGACCTATGTCCTCAATCAGGTTTGGTCGGACAACATCAACGTGCCTGAGATGATCCTCGTGCTTTTTGTGTTCTATGTCGCGGTTGTGAGTATCCTCGCCTGGGGCCTCCACGCTCTCGAACGCCGTTTGGCACTACCGGGGTATGGACATGAATAAGCGCGCTTTCACAATTGTTCCTTCGCATTACGGCGTAACGGCATTCTCTAGCGCTCTGTCGTTGCGATACGGAATTGTTCTCGTTGCAATGTTTTTCGGATCATTGTGTGTCGCTTATGCGCAAACAATGAATGCCGGAACGCCGACTGCAGTCGAGACACTTTTCGGGTGGGTTCCATTCATCTTGCGTGGCTTTTTGCTGAACCTCTATATGAGTTTTTTAGCGATGGCCTTGGCGACGGTTCTCGGAATTCTGCTCGGTCTCATGCAGATCAGCTTGTTCTGGCCGGTAAGAGCCATTGCGCGCCTGGTGACGCATCTCCTGAGAAACTCGCCTTGGCTCGTTATTCTCTTCATCGCCATGTATATGATGCCAGAGGATTTTGGTCTTCCGGGCGGGATTGTGATACCGTTTCCTGGCTGGATGAAAGCAACCGTCGCTTTTGCGCTGCCCGTCATGGGCAACATAAGCGAGATCGTCCGTGGGGCGGTTCGATCCATTCCGTCGGGGCAGTGGGAATCGGCCGAAAGTCTTGGCTTTACCCGTGTTCAGACACTTTGGAACATCATATTGCCACAGAGCTTCCGGCGTTCAATACCTCCATGGATGAACTGGTACGCGCTACTTACGCTCTCCACTCCGATGGCCTCTATTTTCAGCGTCAGAGAGTCTGTTGCCAACGCACAGGCTGCAATGGAAGCGTCGGGCGGACGGCCGGAATTTCTCTTTCCGTTCTATCTGTTCCTTCTCTGTCTGTTCTTCGCGTACATCTATCCAATCGCGCTTCTGACAAGGAAACTGGAGAAAAGATATGCTGCATAAAGAAAATATCGATGCACCCCCTCTGGTTTCTCTAAAGGACGTGCACAAGGCGTATGGCGATCTGGAAGTTATCAAAGGGATCAGTCTTGATGTTCGCAAAGGTGAGGTGATCTGCATCATCGGTCCGTCGGGTTCGGGCAAATCGACTCTCATACGTTGTATCAATGGTCTAAGCCCAGTGCAGAAGGGCTCGATAATCGTCGCCGGGCAGGAGGTGAATGATCCCAAGCTCGACAAGCTCGCATTGCGGCGAAAGGTCGGAATAGTCTTTCAGCAGTACAATCTGTTTCCGCATAAGACGGTTTTGCAGAACGTCATGATGGCGCCGATCAAGGTCCTGCGTGAACCAAAACAGGAAGTTGAGGAACGGGCGCATGCTCTGATTGCAAAAGTCAAACTTACTGGCAAGGAAAACCAGTATCCCGGCCAGCTGTCAGGTGGTCAGCAGCAGCGCGTCGCCATCGCGCGAAGCCTGGCCATGCGTCCTGACGTTATGCTTTTCGATGAAGTTACCGCAGCGCTCGATCCTGAAACCGTCAAGGAAGTATTGGCGACGATAAAGGAACTCGCGTCCGACGGGATGACCTGCATTCTGGTTACCCATGAAATGGGCTTCGCACGCGAAGTGGCCGATCACATCTACTTCACGGATCGAGGTGTGATCGTCGAGCATGCTCCACCGAAAGAGTTCTTTACCTCAGCCAAGGATCCTCGGACCCAACAGTTCTTAAGTCAGATATTCTAGCCGAAGTACGACACGACAATCATCAGTAGCATCAGGAACATGCCAGGCCGAGCGCCAGGTGTGAACGGGTTTCTATAAACCAAAGGGAAAAGCGATGTACCAGCAAGCCTCCAACGGTGTCAAAAATGACCCACTGCTGCAGCCGCTGAAAATCAAGCATCTTGAACTTCGCAATCGCATCATGAGCACCAGCCACGCGTGTGGTCTGGAGGTCAGCGGGCTGCCGCTTGAAGCCTATCAACGGTATCATGAAGAAAAGGCCAAGGGTGGAATAGCCCTGTCGATGTTCGGTGGATCCTCCAATATCGATATCGATTCTCCGAATGTCTTTCGGCAACTGAATGTTGGAACAGATGACATCATCCCACATTTTCAGCAGTTTGCCGAGCGTATGCACCGCCACGGTGCAGCGCTCATGTGTCAGATAACACATCTTGGCCGACGCGGCGAAAGTTATGGCGGCGATAGGCTGGCGATGATTGCGCCGTCGCCCCTCCGTGAGACGCTTCATCGCAGCATACCCAGAGAGATGGACGACCATGATATTAATCGCGTTGTGAAGGCATTTGCTGCTGCGGCGCTGCGATGCAAGGAGGGAGGGCTGGACGGCATCGAAACGCATGCTGGTGGTCACATGATAGGGCAGTTCCTGTCTCCGATTTCCAACCGCAGAACCGATCGCTTTGGCGGATCGCTCGAAAACAGAATGCGGTTTCCGCTGATGGTGCATGAAGCTATCAGAAAGGCCGTGGGTGATGATTTCGTCGTTGGTATCCGCATGGCAGTGGATGAAGGACCCGATGGCGGCATGGGTTTCGAGGAATCTCTGAAGGTTGCACAAGCACTTCGCAATATTGGCGGGATCGATTTTTTCAATGCGATTTATGGCATGATGGACACGACCCGTGGTCTCGCGGAAGACGCTATGCCTGGAATGGGATCGCCGCTTGCACCTTGGGTCGAGCCGGTCGGACGTTTCCGCCAGGAGCTCGATATTCCGGTATTCCATGCCGCACGTATTTCCGATGCTGCTTCCGCCCGATACGCTATCCGCGAAGGCAAAATGGATATGGCGGGCATGACCAGAGCGCAGATCGCTGATCCATACCTTGCAAGTAAAATAGCGTCGGGACGAGAAAGCGAAATCCGGCCATGCGTGGGCGCTACACATTGCCAGTCGCCGCATCGTCCCGCGTGTCTTCATAATCCGGCAACGGGAAGAGAAACAGTCCTGCCTCAGGTCTTTACTAAAACCGAAAGCGCCAAACGTAAGGTCGTCGTGGTTGGCGGGGGGGCCGCAGGCCTTGAGGCCGCCAGAATATGCGCGGAACGGGGTCATGAGGTTTCGTTGTTTGAAGCGGCATCCGATTTCGGCGGTCAGCTTCTTCTTGGCGCGAAGGGTTCGTGGCGTGGTGACCTCATCGGCATCGTTGAGTGGCGCGTGGCTGAACTTAATCGTCTCGGCGTGTCCCTCCAAACGAATGCTTATCTTGATGAAAATGAAATCCTGGCGCTGAATCCTGATGTTGTCTTGCTGGCAACGGGCGGCATGCCGCAAATTGATCTTCTGCACGGCGGTGATCTATGCGTTTCGACGTGGGATATCCTGGCTGGTCAGTCCAAGCTATCGGGTGAAGTTCTCGTCGTTGATGGCACCGGGCGACATCCGGCTCCGCTGGCGGCCGAGAAGGCCGTTGGCTTTGGGGCCAAGGTCCAATTCGTCACCATAGACGCCCAAATCTGTGAAGAATTGACTTATGCCGAACGTTTACGCTGGAAAAAGCTATTTCTGAAATTTGGCCTTTATCCCAAAACCGAAACACGCTTGACGGAAGTCCACCGCCAGGACAACCGACTGATCGCAACGCTTGTGAACGATATTACGCGAGAAACAGAAACAATTGTGGTCGATCATGTTGTTGTGGAGCAAGGAAGTGTTCCGTCCAACGAAGTTTTTGAAGCGCTTCGATCCAGTTCTTCAAATGACGGTGTTACCGACTTGCGCGCTATGGTTGACGCCACGCCTCAGCCTATCCGCGAAAGACTTGGATTTGAGCTTCACCGGATAGGAGATGCTCTTGCCAGTCGGAACATTCACTCCGCGATGTTGGACGCAATAAGAATATGCAGCTCGCTTTGAGAATTTTGGGAGCGTATTCAGCGTCCGAATTTATCCAGCAGTTGATACCATGCGGCTACTGTACGGACGGCTGGCGCTCTCATCGAGAAAAATGGAATATCTACCGGTTTCTGGCGCCGCATCAGCGCCAGATCAGGCTTTTCGCCTTGCAAAAGATCAATCGCGTAGCGTCCCAGAAGGCTCGACATCGCGATTCCCGTTCCATTGTAGCCGAGCGAAAAGCCAATATTCTTATCGATCAACCCGATTTGTGGAAGACTGTCCATCGTCATGGCAACAAGCCCCGACCAGCGATTGACGATCCCGTAGTCTTTCAACTGCGGGAAGATATCAGACATTGCTCTTTCAAGGGTCGCATAGGCGGCCATGGAGTCATTTCTGCCGAATGCGCCCCTACCGCCAAAAAGCAAGCAGTCTCCGCTACGTCGGAACCATCGCATCATTCTTCGCGTCTCGCTGTAGCTCCGATTGTTGCAAAGAATTTCATCAAAAACAGAACTGGGCAACGCTTCCGTCGAGATGATCGCACTCCTGAACGGTATGATGGTCTTACGCACATTGCCGGTGACAGGCGTGATGTCGGAATAGGCATTCGTTGCGATCAGAATCTGTTTGCACCTGATCGATCCGAATTTTGTACAAACGAGTTTTGCCGGGCCTTCTTCCGCGATGCGAAGAGCGGGACTATTTTCGTAAATGAGGCCTCCGGCCAAAAGAACGGCGTTGGCCAAACCCCGGCAGTAACTAAGAGGATGTATAGTGCCAGCATGGGAGTTCAAAACTCCTCCATAGAAGCGCGTACTTCCGGTCTCTGCCGCAACCTCATTCGCATCAAGCACTGTGATGCTCGTATCGCCGAATATGTCCCTGATTGTCTTCGCTTCTTCCACGAGCGCCGCGAAGGCGGCCTCGTTATGCGCACAGCGAATGTTCCCGGTTTTCGCCAGATTCGCTTCTCGGATCTGAAATCGCTCGACATAGCTTTCAACGCAATCCATGGCTTTGTGACCGAGCGCGTTCATGCGTTGAGCGACTTGCCTGCCGTGAGTTTGCGCCATGACGCTTAGTGATACACGATACTTCGTTGATACCACGCCGCCATTTCTTCCTGATGCGCCGAAGCCGACTTCTTCTGCTTCGAGAACAACAGGTTTCAAACCAAGTTCAATTGCTCTTACGGCGGCCGACAAGCCTGTATACCCACCTCCGATGATGACCAAATCAGCGGCAATGTCGTCCTGCAATGTCTTGCAGTTCAGAGGTGGTGTTGCAGTCTCACGCCACAAAGATCGGGGTAGGCCGAGTTCTCGCATCTGGAAAATACCTGGGCTTATTTACAAGTTATTTTCTCTCGCTTTCGACAGCATCGGCGAGTTCTCGCAGGGTCGAGAAATGGAAGTCCGGCGTCGTCACTACTTCCGGAACAGGCGTTCCACCGAAACCCTTGAGACCCTTTCGGCGCTCGATCCAGCAGACTTTGTATCCAAGCTCTTTAGCGACGCCTATATCGTGGTACTGGCTCTGGGCAACATGCAGGATTTCATCCTGCTTGAAACCAAATGCCGATTGGCGCCCAAGATTGTAGGAAAAGAAGCGTGGATCCGGTTTTGGATACCTTGCATCGTCAGCAGTGACGCTGTCGTGAAACGGGTTGCCGAGCTTGTTCGAATTGGCGCTGAAACCGACACGATCATAATTGGTCATCGCAACAAGTCTAAAATGCCTACGCAATCGTCTGAGCGCTTCAGCGGAATCCTCGAATGCGGGAAATTCAAAGAAGTGGCTATGAAATTTGTCACCCGCGGCGCTGTCGTCCGACAGCCCAAGTTCTTTCGCAGCGTAGAGATAAACTTCGCGCATGACCTCGCTTGCGCGGCCCGGAAATTTCTCCCTTGCTTTCAGATAGGGCTGGAAAATCTGATCATCACTCAGCGTCTTCGCGGCCGCTCCGCCTGCGGCGCGAAAACCATCCAGAATACCCTTCTCGAAGTCGATGCAGGTTCCGACGATATCAAAAGTCAGAACTTTAAAATTTTCGAAGGCCATGAAAATTGTTTCTCCTATTCCGGGCACAAGCCAGTTGTCTGGCTACATTGGGATACTTGAGACAAATCCATCAATTCCAAAAATAATCACCTCTGGGGTTACATTTTGTAATGTCACATATTCGACGGCTCCTTCCCTCGCTCAACGCACTCGTCGCCTTCGAAGCGGCAGTCCGATGCGGAACATTTGCAAACGCGGCACGGGAACTTGGGGTTACAAGTCCCGCAGTCAGCCGCACCATCGGGCGTCTGGAGCTTCATCTCGGAATGCAGCTTTTCAAACGAACGCCGATGGGAGCAGAACTGACGGAACAAGGAGGTGATCTTTTTGCGGAAGTCTCGAAGAGCTTTTCAAACATTGAACGTGTTTTGGCTGGACTAAGACAAAATGCGCAAACGAAGCGACGCACGCTGCGAATATCAGTCTCAGGGGCTTTCGCTACGCATTGGTTTATGCCGCGGATGAACCAATTCCAAGCGCTGTTTCCTGATGTAGACATTCAGTGGCAACTGATCATCGGGCCGCTCGATTGTCCGGTTAACGACGCGGATATCGCGATGCGGTTCGATCCGAAAGTGGATGACCGGTATCGAATTTTTCCACTTATGCCAGAGATTCTGCTGCCTGTGCGATCTCCGGCCTTCGATTTCAATTCGAAACAGTCCCAGTCGGGTTTGAATCAGGTGATTACTCTTAGCGGGTCACAGTTCAGATGGGCAGATTTGTATTCCGTTGATGCACTGACAGAGATAGCCCGGGAACTTCAATTCTCGGATTACAATGTCGTTGTACAGGCCGCGCTGATGGGACAAGGCAACGCTATCGGCTGGTTAAGTGTGGTGTCAACCTTGCTGGCCAACGGCTCGCTCGTTCCATCGCATCCTGTTGTGGTTTCGACTGGCCGAAGCTGTAATCTAGTGACTTCGATCAAAACGGATGAATGGTTCATTCGCGACATTTGCGACTGGATCATCGATGAATATCGACGGGATGTGAGAGAGATTAACAAAGCATACGAAGGACTGATCAACGAATTCTGAGATTCGCCGCCCGTAGCGGCAATCCAAACTTCGCTGTCGCTTTGATCAAAAAGTAAATGGTCGCGGGTTTCTATCCGATGCGCGTATGATGTGCTCTTGACTGGCAATCTGGAAAGGTAGTCCTAGGTGATGCCACTGCTGCTGATCACTCCGAGGCAAACACAACAGGAAAGGCAGCGATTAGTGTTGTGCAGCCTATACTCGCCGGATGCGATAGCGCGAGGCCGGCTCGTGCGAGAGCATAATTGTATTTTAGCGGCTTTACCGTTAGCTCTTCGGCCGTCTACCATCGAAACCGTCGCTGCGGACGAAGATCCTGGGACTGAAGTCCCGTAGCCAGTAACTTGCGCGTATTGGATTTCCGGTTTGGTCGGCCAATGAACCCCATTAATTTATCATCCGAGTTTTCTTTGTCGAATGGCTGTTGCCGCCAGACACAGCTGGATGAAAAGAATCTGGGCGGCGGCCTGTGCTGTATTGGTCGTTGGATCATACTGAGGCGCGACTTCAACCACATCCGATCCAATGAAATTCAAGCCGTTGAGACCGCGCATGATCTGCATTGCCTCACGGGGCTGCAGGCCGCCGACCTCGGGCGTACCGGTGCCCGGAGCAAAGCCGGGGTCGAGGCTATCGATATCAAAAGAAAGATAGACCGGACCTTTGCCGACAACCTCGTGTGCGATCTCGATCACACGGTCAATGCCGAGTGATATGACATCTTCGACATGCAGAACTGTCATGCCGGAATCACTTGAAAATTCCCAAAGATATTCGGCACCGCCCCTGATGCCGATCTGAATTGTTCTCTGCGGATCTAGAACACCGTCCAGAACCGCCTGTCGGAAGGGACCGCCATGATGGAACTTGCAGCCCTCATAAGGCCCACTCGTGTCGCAATGGGCGTCGATATGGATCATTCCGACAGGCTTTTCACGTCCGATGGCCCGGAGAATGGACCCGCTGATCGAATGGTCGCCACCGACCGAAAGCGGGTAGATTCCGGCGTCGACGATTGCGGTATAAAACGCTTCGATATCAGCATGTGAGCGCGCCAGGTCAAAACGCGAGTTGAGCGGCACGTCGCCGATATCAGCCACTTTGATTTCGGTGGAGGGCGCCATTTGTAAAACATGATCGAACGGTCCGATTCTTTCTATCGAACGCACAGCTTTTGGACCGAAACGGGCGCCCGAACGATTGGTTACGCCAAGGTCCATCGGTACGCCTACAATAGCGGCTTCCAGACCGCAGAAAGATGGATCGGCAATAGCAGCGGGCAGATGAGGCAAAGCGAGAAATGTCGAGACATTTGCATAGGGAAGGGCACGCTTTCCAGCCTCTGAAAATTGAGCGCTAGCGGCCTTGCGGAAAACCGGATCAAAAATATCCCCGCCTTCGGTTTCTGCGTATTTTTCGCGGAGCGCTTCTAGCGTCTTCGGGTCCATATCGATCTCCCATCCCCTTGTTATAACTGGCTTTCCCAGTGAGAAACACCGGTTGAGTAAGCCGGCAGCGACGAAATTGTACTGTTGGCCACGTCTCCAAGAATGTTACGTTTGGCACCAGAGGATAGAGACATCCTCCCAATTGGGCGATATCATTGATGGAAACGAAGGTTTCATGAGCATCAAACCATAGTGGTTCCAATCTAGTGCCGATGACCGATCTCGATGTGCGTTTACTGAAAGTTTTCAGAACCATTGTTGCCAATGGAGGATTGAAAGGGGCTGCCAAGGCGCTGAACGTGGGACTGCCGACAATCAGCAAACAACTCTCAGATCTGGAAATTAGACTCGGTATTCGCTTGTGCATTCGTGGCGGCTCGAAGTTCGAGCTTACGCCAGACGGTAGTGAAATTTACCGGGCAAGCACGGAGCTGTTTTTATCGATCGCGAAGTTTCGGAATGATGTTGGTAAAATCAAGAAGAAGAAAGAACTGCTTCGAATTGCAGTTATCGACAACATCATTACTGATGAAAACTCTCCGTTGCCATGGCTCATAAGCTATTTCGATGCCAGAAATTGTCATGTCAGCGTGGTTGTAACAAAGCCAGAAGAAATCGAAAAAGGGATTTGCGGAAACATTTTCGATATCGGCATCACACCGATTTATCACCGGAATCCAGACCTGCAATATACGTCCCTGTATAATGAAGTTTCCTATCTTTACTGTGGGCACTTACACCCCTTTTTTGCGAATCAGGATGAGGAACTGGACTGCAGGACTGTTGATGCCGCACCCTGCGTAGAGCATCTTTATGTTGACAGACGTTTCATTCCGACACTCAAGGATAAAAGCGGCGACGGTCCGTCTGCTCTCCAACTGGAAGCGGTGCTAACGCTTATCCTGTCGGGAAATTATCTGGGTTTCCTGCCCGGACATTTTGCAGCGGCCTTTGAAGACAGGCATCAGATAAGGAAAGTTCATCAGGAACGGCGCCAATATTCCACCGAGATTGGTTTTATCCATCGTCGGGAAGGCGTCCTCAATGCTACCACACTACAGGCGATCGGATTGCTGCGAAATCGCATTATTTCAGAGGGCAAACCCATTTAACTGCCCCAGTTGCAAACCCTGCCAGGCAATGGGAAATCCTACGACGTTCGCGCTAGAGCATAATCCGACCGGAGTGAAACGAGGACGATCAAGATTATGCTTGAAATAGAAGAAGTTAGAGCGCCGATCTGATTCAATCAGATCGAAACGCGCTCTAGTACGCTGTTTTCGGTCTTCTCAGCTTCTCGCAGCGCCCAATTGCGGAATACTTCAAGCTGCGGATTGCGGTCGCGGTCCGCATGGGTCGTTAGCCAGTAACAATTGCGGCTGTCGTAGCGCAAATTCAATGGATTGACGAGCTGACCGCTTTCGAGCTCGTCAAGGATCAGGCTTCGCGGGATAAGCGCCAGACCGTGCCCGCCGATCGCCGCGCGAATGACGAGAGAATAATAGCCAAGTTTCAGAATTCGCTCGGGGCGAAATTCGCTGATGTTGTTCGCGATAGCGAAATCGTTCCAGTAAAGGGGCGTTTTCAAGTGCTCCAACATTGGGAAGCTACCGATATCCATGGGGTCCGATATGCCGCCATGGCGCGCGATACAATGCGGAGAACCAACCAGCACGACATCACGACCAAGAAAATAGTCCATATGCCATCCGGGCCATTCCCCCTCACCAAAACGGAAAACGACATCTGCCTCGTCTTCCGTGTCGCTAGGTGCAAATGAACTGAACTGAACGTCTATGTCTGGATGGGCTTCGGCAAACTGTACGAACCGCTGAATAAACCAACGGTCGCCAAGTATTGGCAAAACGTGCAGTCGCAATGTTGGCTTGTTGGAGCGCAGGTGCATGACCCGAGCAGCGGCAGTTTCAAGGGCGCCCAGAGCGACACGTGCCTGTTCAATGTAAACCGTTCCGGCTTCGGTCGGCATGAGACCCTGGCTTGTGCGCGAGAAGAGTCCGAGGCCGACCAGATTCTCCACAGATTTGAGCTGCTTGCTCACGGCACTTTGCGTCATGTGGAGAAATTTTGCCGCTTCGGAAATCGTTCCGTGTTGTGCGAGAGCAGCTAATACACGAAGACCCGTCGTTGTTGGCAAATGCTGGCGCATCGTTGAATCAGCTCCCCTATTCCTTTTTGGACTACCATCCCGGAAATCTATTCAATTGTCCAGTCAACGACCGTTTGCAACTATCCGACCGGTCAGGAGGACAATCATGAATGAATCTGTAAGGCTTTGGGGAGCCCGTTTCCGCTCTCCTCCATCTCCCGAACTCGTACGCCTGTCGCGTTCTCCCCAAAACCATTTCAGGCTCGTTCCGGAAGACCTGCGCTCGTCGATAGCCCACGCCCATGAGCTGGAGCGCGCCGGCATCCTCGATGCAGTCGAAACTGAGCAAATCACGACCGCGCTGGAATCTATCGGCAAGGACTGGCAGGCCAACCGCCTGCAACCTTCCGAAGATGACGAAGACGTTCACACCTTTTTGGAACGCGTGCTAACGAGCCGGCTCGGTGCTCTTGGCGGAAAACTGCGCGCCGGGCGTTCGCGCAACGATCAGGCGGCCAACAATCTCAAGCTTCATCTGCGCCGGATCGCTCCCACGCTTGTCGCAAGCATCGCCTCACTCCAGGATGCACTTGTTGCCCAGGCAAAAGCACACCAGCACACACTGGCAACCGGTTTTACCCATCTTCAACCTGCGCAGCCTGTGACGTTCGGGCATCAGCTTCTGGCCCATGCACAAGGATTTTCGCGCGATATTGGCCGGATTATCGACTGGCACAAGAGAGCAGGGCGCTCGCCGCTGGGGGCTGCCGCCCTTGCAGGGTCGGCAATTGCCTTACATCCGGAGCTGTCGGCAAGCGAGCTAGGCTATGATGCACCGTGTGAAAATTCGATTGATGCCGTGGGCAGCCGCGATCATGTCGCCGAATTTCTGTTTGTGACCGCCATGCTCGGCGTCAATCTTTCCCGCCTGGCAGAAGAGGTCTTTCTGTGGTCGTCCAAGCAGTTTCATTGGATAGAGCTGGATGACAGCTACGCCACCGGCTCGTCCATCATGCCGCAGAAGAAGAATGCCGATATTGCGGAACTGACGCGTGGTCGTTCTGCACGTCTGATCGCGTCGCTGAACGGCATGCTGATCGCCCTCAAGGGACTGCCTTTCGCCTATAACCGTGATCTCAGCGAAGACAAATGGGCATGTTTCGAGGCGATCGACACACTTGAACTCGTGCTGCCAGCGATGGCGGGTATGATCGCGACGATGAAAGTCGATCATGAGCGGTTGAGAAAACAGTCGTTCGAGGGCTTCACTCTTGCCACGGAAGTGGCCGACTGGCTCTCCCGGCAGGGTATTCCGTTTAGCGAAGCACATGAAATTACCGGTGCACTGGTGCGCTACTGTGAGGAAAAGGCAATCGGCCTGGAAGATCTGTCGTCTGATGATCTGCCCGCCGTCGATACGCGCCTGAAGGCCGATGTCCTCACGCATCTTTCCCCGGAAGCGGCTGTTGCAGCCCGCAAGGGATATGGCGGCACCGCGCCCGAACGGGTGGGAGAGCAGATTGACCGGCTGCAGCAGCTCCTCCAGTCACAACGCCAATGGGCGGAACAGAACTGAACGCATTCGGGAACAACAAGAAGGCGTGACGGACCATCCGTCACGCGTCAATCAATATCGGTGAAACACACCGGACGCATCAGACCAAAATGGGAGAACTGTCATGGGGACTACGCATATCTTGAAAGCACTCGGCTGCGGTATCGCAATTGCGTGTGTTGCCAGCGCGAGCGCCGCTTCGGCTGCCGGGGGCGATCTGCCCGACCGCGTCAAAAGCTCCGGTAAAATCATCGTCGGGATAGAGACCACCTATCCGCCGATGGGGTACAAGAACCCGGCTACCAACGAACGTGTCGGTTTCAATGTTGATCTCGTCAACAGCCTCGCCAAAGAGATGAAGCTCGAAGTCGAATGGCAGGAAATGAGCTTTGAACAGCTCATGACGTCGCTGACCAGCAAGCGCATCGACATGATCGGCACAGCTATCAGCGATTACCCATCGCGTCGCGACAAGCTCACCTTCGTCGATTATCTGCGCACCGGCGCCCAACCATTCACACTTGCTGCCAAAAGCGGCGACATCAAGAGCGAGGGCGATCTATGCGGGAAGAAGGTCGGGGCACCGCGCACGACAAGCTTTTTTCCTGAAACGCAGAAATGGAGCGAGGCCAATTGTGTCGGAACTGGCAAACCGGCCATTACAGTCAATGGTACTGCCGGAGCGACCGCCACACGTCTTGATCTGAAACAGGGTCGCCTCGATGCGGCGGTGCTTGGGCCTGAATATGTGGCATATCTGATGAAGGATGAGCCCGGCGTCTATGCACTGGCAGGCAATCCCTTGATGGAAAGTCTGTTCGGGCTCGCCTTCGACAAGAACGAAACCGGCCTTCGCGATGGCGTGGCCGAAGCGGTTCAGGGGCTCATAAAGAATGGAACATACAAGCAGATTCTGAAAAAATATGGACTTGAGCGCCAAGGTGTCGCCGAAGTGGCGATCGACGCAGGAAAATGAGCATGTCAGTGGCGCAAACTCTTCCAGTCGATACCATGCGTGCCGTTGAACTCGTCCGCACCGGGGGGCCGGATGTCCTGAAACTCGGTCAGGTTGCCGCGCCCAGGCTCTTACCTGGAAGCGTCATGATCGAGGTGCATGCCACCGCGCTCAATCATGCCGATCTGTTGCAGCGTCGGGGAACTTATGGCGGGGGCATTTCGCTCCCGACAATTCTCGGCATTGAATGCTCTGGTACCATCGTGGACATGGCATCCGACGTCAAAGGGTGGAATATCGGCGATAGAGTTTGCGCTCTGATCAACGGCGGAGGTTATGCGGATCTGGTCTGCGTGCCGGCAAGCCTTGTGCTTCCGGTTCCCGCGAATATCGACCTGATCACGGCGGCGGCTTTGCCGGAAGCGGCTTGCACGGTCTGGTCCAACATTATCGATATCGCCCGGTTCGCGCCGGGAGATATGCTTCTTGTGCATGGAGGGGCGGGAGGTATCGGTAGTTTTGCCATTCAGGCCGGGCGAGCGCGCGGCGCGTGCATCTTTGCGACAGCGGGCGGTCACGAAAAAATGGAATATTGTCGAAGTATTGGTGCCGACCGTCCCATCGATTACAGGAACGAAGACTTCGTTTCGGTTATCATGGACGAAACCAGCGGCCGTGGCGCGGATATTATTCTCGACAATATGGGCGGCCTCTATCTCGACCGGAACATCGACGCGATGGCTCATGACGGGCGTATCGTCATGATCGGCCTTCAGGGAGGCCGTGAAGCCAACATTCATCTGGGCAAAATGATGGGCAAGCGCGGTTCGCTCTTCACCACATCATTGCGAGACCGTCCTGTCGAGGATAAGGCGCGTATCGTGTCAGGCGTCCTCAAGGATTTCTGGCCCGATGTCGAAACCGGGCGTATCCGCCCCCTGATCGATCAGGAGTTTCCTCTTTCGGATGCAGCAGGTGCGCACAGCTACATGGAAAGCGGCGAGCATGTCGGGAAGATCGTTCTCAGGGTCAGAGGCGACGCCGACCGGAATGCGAAAGGTTAAACAACAATGACTGATAACGTTTATCAAATCAGCCATCTGGTACACGTACCGCGACGCCATTATGGCCGTCTTGTCGCGGCTGCGGTCGTGGTTCTCGCGCTTGCCGCAATCATCCATGCATTTGCCGTCGGACAGATTGAATGGAACTATGTGGGAGAATTCCTCACCGTTCCGGCCATCATGACCGGGCTGTTGAACACCATCATCATGTCGGTTCTGGCCATGGCGCTGGGCATAGCACTCGGGATCGTGTTTGCCGTGATGCGCCTGTCGGACAATCCGGTACTTTCCTATGTCTCCATCGGCTATGTATGGTTCTTCCGGGCGGTTCCGGCACTTCTGCAACTGCTGTTGTGGTTCAATCTGGCACTGGTTTTCCCTACTATGGGCATACCGGGCGTCTTTTCGGTCTCGACCGTTGAAATCATGACGCCTTTTGTGGCCACGCTCCTCGGTCTTGGCATCCAGCAAGGCGCATTTACCGCTGAAGTCGTCCGTGCCGGGCTGCTCTCCGTGGACAAGGGCCAGTACGAAGCCGCCCAGACCATCGGCATGACACGCCTGAAATTGCTGCGCCGGATCATCATGCCACAAGCCATGCGTGTCATCGTGCCGCCGGTCGGCAATGAATTCATTGGCATGGTGAAGCTCACCTCGCTCGCAAGTGTGATCCAGTATGCGGAAATCCTGCACAGCGCACAGAACATCTACTACGCAAATTCCCGCGTCGTAGAACTCCTGATCGTTGCTGCGTTCTGGTACCTGATCGTCGTGACCATACTCAGTCTCATCCAGGGGCGTATCGAAAAATACTTCTCAAAGGGCGTCATGTCGCCGGGTGAATCGAAGTGACGGAGGTAATGGACATGGCAAATACTGTTTCAACTGACGTCGCAAAGCAAAATCTCTCGTCTCAGGGGCCACTGGTCGTGGCCGCAGATGTGCGCAAGAAATTCGGGACGCTCGAAGTCCTGAAAGGCGTAAGCCTCCAGATCGCCAAGGGCGAAGTTCTCTGCATTATTGGCCCGTCGGGTTCCGGCAAGAGCACGTTCCTGCGCTGCATAAATCAGCTCGAACAGATGAATGGTGGCGCGATCTGGGTTGGCGGCGAGTTGATCGGCTATCGTCGCGAAGGCAATCACCTGCATGAACTGAGCGATGCGGAGGTTGCCCGCCAACGGCGCTCGATAGGCATGGTGTTTCAGCGCTTCAACCTTTTCCCGCACCTGACGGTGACTGAGAACATCGTCGAGGGTCCGATACAGGTGCTGCGGGAGAAACCAGACGTTGCCAGAAAAAGCGCTCATGCACTTCTCGAACGGGTTGGGCTTTACGACAAGCGTGACGCTTATCCGGCCCAGTTGTCGGGTGGACAGCAACAGCGTGTCGCCATCGCCCGCGCGCTTGCCATGCAACCGACGCTGCTGCTGTTCGACGAGCCGACTTCGGCACTCGATCCGGAACTGGTCGGGGAAGTTCTGCGTGTCATGAGCGATCTGGCACAAAGCGGGATGACGATGATCGTCGTAACCCACGAGCTTGGCTTTGCCCGTGAAGTTGCTGACCGTGTCGCCTTCATGGATCAGGGCGAAATCATCGAAATTGGTTCGCCTGAACAGGTTCTTACAAATCCGCAGCAGACGCGAACGCAGAACTTCATCAAAGCCGTACACAAGAAGTAACACCGGACTTACACAACAGGGGATAAGGACATGATCAAGAGCAAGCTTGCACTTTCCGTTCTCGCCTTGATGGCAGCAAGCCACGCCGCGACGGGACAGGAACTGCCGGAGCGAATTGCGGCAAAGAAAGAAATCGTTATCGCCAATGTCCCGAACTATCCGCCACTCGAATTCAAGGATCCGAAAACGGGTACCTTGACGGGTCTTGATATCGATCTGGGCAATGCCATCGGTGCAAAACTTGGTGTCGCCGTCAAATGGGAAGAGATCAGCTTCGAGCAGTTGGTCAGCGCGCTCAATACCGGGCGTGCAGATATGATCATCTCCGGCATGACAGATATGCCGGGACGCCGGGAAACACTGGATTTCGTTGATTACCTCGCTTCGGGTGCCCAGTTCTACACCACCGCTGACCGGGCGGAACAATACAAAACACCAGCAGATTTCTGCGGCAAGACAGTTGGAGCCAGTCGACGCACTTCATTCCCGAAGGAAATGGAAGCCTGGAGCAAGGAAACTTGTGAAAAGAACGGCAAGCCAGCCCTGAAGATCGTTGGCACGGAAGGGTCGGCCGATGCCCGTACCCAGCTACGCCAGAAACGTCTCGACGCAGCCGTGCAGGGAAGTGAAACGCTCCCATATCTTCTGAATCTGGAGCCGGACACTTACACCATCGTCGGCGAGCCATTCACGACCGTGCATCAGGGGATTGCCATCAGCAAGAAGGACGAGCAACTGCGCGATCTCATTGCCAAGGCGCTCAAGGACATGATTGCCGATGGTTCCTATGACGCTGTTCTCAAGAAATGGGAACTGCAGTCTGCCGGTGTCAAGACGGTCAAGATCAATGAAGAGCCGGTAAAATAGCAGTCGGGATTGTAACCGGCCTGCATAATATCAGCAGCAATAAAATGACAAGGCGGTTCCGCTTCAACGCGGCACCGCCCGGTGAAAATTTGCTAAAATGGCGGAGGTGAAGGTGGAAGATTTAGGTGTTGGGGGACGTTGTCCCGGCTCGCCGAAGTGGCCGTCCGGCAAGCGTTCGGCGGTGGCGCTTGCCTTCGATCTGGATGGTCCGACCGGTGGCGCTATGCTCGATGGCAGCCTGCTCGACAATCTGCGCTACTTTACCGAAGGCTCTTACGGGCCGTGGCGTGCGTTGCCGCGCCTGCTGGATCTGTTGGCCGAATATGATCTGGTTGCCACTTTCTTCACCCCCACATGGGTAGTGGAACAGTGGCCCGAGCGCTGTGAGGCTATCCTGAAAGCCGGTCACGAGATAGCTTATCATGGCCATTACCACGAAGTGTTTATCGACCGGACGCCTGCAGAACAGCTCGCTATCATGCAGCGTTCCGCTCAGGTTTTTGAAAGCCGTCTCGGCATCAAGCCGGTTGGATTTCGCACGCCCTCCGGCGATTGGAGCCCGCATACCGCAACGATCCTCAAGGAATTCGGCGTTCTTTATTCCAGCTCGATGCGAGGCGACGATCGGCCTTATTTCCATTCTGTTCCGGACGGCAAACCGGGATTGGTGGAGATTCCGGGCCGCTGGGATATCGACGACTACACGGCGCTTGCCTATTTCGAAGAGCCTGATTTTCCAACCGGTCAAGACCGCATAGCGGATTTCCGCACTGTGGAAGCTAACTGGCGTGCCGAGTTCGAGGGCTTTCGCCGTGATGGCCTGTGCTGGACGACAATCCTGCATCCAAAAGTCTCGGCAAAACTGGGCAGGCTCAGCATTCTGAAGGGGCTGTTCGAGGCGATCCGCGCTCACGACGATGTCTGGGTCGCGCGCGGTCGAGAGATCGCTCAATGGTGGATAGACCAGAATGCGTCATGCGGTGAAGGAGAAACAAGATGATCCCGACCTTCCTATGGCCGCATGGCAAGCGTTGTGCCGTAGCGGTTACCGTACTGTTCGATGACGGTCTTGACGCCATTGCCCGCGCGCCCGATCTGGCAGAACGGGCCAAGAGTTTTTCTGTCTGGGAATATGGCGCGGCGCGCGGTGTTGATCGCCTGTGCGCGCTTTTCGACAATCTCGGTGTGAAGACCACATGGTTCGTTCCGGGAGAGGTTGCGATGAAGCATCGCGATGCCGTGGCGACTGTGGCCGGAGCCGGTCATGAAATTGCAGCGCGCGGTGTGGCATTCGAGGATTTTTCCATGCTCGGACATGATGCGCAAAAGAATGTTCTTTTGCGTTCTGCTGACATACTCGCTGAGGTGACAGGACGGCGTCCGAACGGCTTCCGCCTGCCGCGAGGTTTGTGGCCGCGCCATTTCGACTTAGTGCTTAAAGAGGCAGGTTTCGACTGGTCAGCTTCGCTCAACGGTGACGACGCGCCTTATGTCCATCCTTCGTCTCTGGTTGAGATTCCGGTTCATGTCGAACTAGAGGATCGGCCTTATTTCCAGTTCAATTTCGCCCCCGCTTTTCCCAAAGGGCTGGGTCGCATCGCCTCCTATGAGGGCGTGCTGCACAACTGGAAGGCGGAATTCGACGCTTACCGCCAATATGGACGCTGTTATGTGCTGCAAGTACGGCCCGAAATGATCGGAACACCGGGACGTATTTTCATCCTCGAACAGCTTCTGCAACACATACTTCAACATGACGATGTATGGCTTGCCACCGGCGGCGAGATTGCCGCTTGGACAGCAGAGCAGGCAGGACCGCTCGAAACCCAGCATCCTCTAAATATCTTCGAACATTATCGTAAGGAACAGGGCCGTGACTGACCATCCGTCCATGACGCTGGCGCGGAATGTCGCGGCTATGCGCTTTGCCGACTTTCCGGCAGCGACGATTCATAAGGCAAAAATCCATATCCTCGATACGCTTGGGGCGGCGATCGCAGGCATTACCTCTCTTGAGGCCCAGACGGTGCTGCAAGCCTTTGGTCTGGTTCATGGCGGTGGAACCTGTCCAGCGTCGGTCTGGGGCACGACGATGATGCTCGACAGCCGCACCGCGAGCTTCGTCAACGGTGTCTCGGCACACGCGTTTGAACTCGATGACAGCGGTGGTTGCGACCATTCGGGCGCTGTCGTGATGCCTGCGGTAATCGCAGCATTGGGCGAGGTTCGCGGCACAGTCACAGGGCAGGATTTTCTGACCGCGGTTCTCGCCGGATACGAAGTCGGGCGGCGAATGTTGGAAGCCAGCGGCGGCTACGAAACCCATAACGAGCTGGGCTGGCATTCGACCGGCACTTGCGGGGCTTTCGCTGCCGCGGCTGCCGCGAGTGTACTTTTCGGTCTGGATGCCGACCGGCACGCCTCGGCGCTGGGTGTCGCCAGTTCATATGCGGGCGGTACGTGGGCGTTCATTCATGATGGTAGCCAGACCAAGAAGCTGCATGCTGGCCGCGCTGCAGAAGGCGGCTTCGTCGCCGCAAAGCTCGCAGCCTCCGGGTTCGATGGTCCGCTTTCGGTACTGGACGCCGCAGGTTGGGGTAATTTCTTTACGACCTTCTGTCGCGGCGAAGCCAGGCCGGATCTGCTCAATGCTGATTTTGGACAGTTCTGGCGTGTCAACCGTTGCTCCATAAAGCCCTATGCAACATGCCGCGGCACCCATTCGGCTATCGATGCTATCGATAAGATTTTGACCGAACGCGGTATTGCACCGCAGGATATCGCTCGTATTGATGTGGCAATGAGCGCGTTTCAGGCAGGCATGTGCGGCGGCAAGATCATCAGCAGCCGCGCTGACGCGCAAATGAGTCTGGCTTATGCCGTTGCTGCGCGGCTCCAATATGGCAAGGTCGGGCTTGATGAGCTTGAACGGGAGGCATGGTCTGCTCCAGCGATAGAGCAGTGGCTTGCACTCACCAATGTCGGAATTGATACCGCAATGGCTGCCAATACAGAACCTGCAATCGCGGTGACGCTGCACGATGGTCGCATGTTCAGCGAAACGGTCGAGTTTCCACTGGGAGGCATGGCCAATCCGATGAGCGACGCTGCGGTCATAGCCAAGTTCGAGACGCTTGCCGGGCGTGTTTTGCCAGGGGAACGTTGCCGCGCGCTTTGTGATTTCGTCATGAACCTCGACATGGCTCCCGATGCTCGACACCTGCCGGTTCTTCTCGCCTTGCCAGCGAAATCCTGACCCCGTCTGCGCCTTTCTCCAGACCAGAGACAAGCCAAATGAATATTCAGTATGCATCCCGTATGGACGGCATCAAGCCGTCGGCTATCCGCAGCTTGAATACAAATCCCGAGATGATTTTCTTCGGTGGGGGATATCCCGATGGGGACGTTTTTCCGTTCGACGCGATCAAGACCGCCTTCGATGCGGCGATAGTAAATTCTGGCCGTGAGGCGCTGCAGTACTCTTTTTCTGTCGGTTTGCCCAAGCTGCGCCAGCAGATCGCGGACCGCATGAAACAGGAACACATCCATTGCACAATGGACAACGTCCTTATCCTGCAGGGCGCACAGCAGGGGCTCGACCTTGTGGCACGTCTGCTGATCGACAAGGGCGATGTCATCATTACTGAGGCCCCGACATTTCTCGGCGCGCTTGGTGCGTTCGCGGCTTGCGAACCGCAATACGAAACCGTTCCGGTGGATGATGACGGCCTCGACACGGACGCTTTGGAAGCCCTTTTGATGTGCCAGCCTCGTGCAAAGCTGCTTTATACAATCCCGGATTATCACAACCCGACTGGCGTCACCATGAGCCTGGAACGGAGAAAGGCCCTGATCCGGCTCGCGAACAAATACGGACTGGTTATTTTGGAGGACTCACCTTATCGCGAGGTGCATTTCGATGCGCCACCGCCGGTCCCGTTGAAAAGTCTGGATGAGGAGGGACGCGTCATTTATCTCGGCAGCTTCTCGAAGATATTATCCCCTGGACTGCGGCTCGGCTGGACTGTCGCTTCCGAAGAGATCATTCATAAACTCACGCTACTCAAGCTTGGCGCCGATACCCAGTGCAGCACCTTGAATATGACCGCAATTTCCAATCTCCTGGAAACCTATGATCTGGAGAAGCACATCGGAACCATCAGGCAATACTATAGGCACAAAAAGGATGTCATGCTTGATGCACTGCGTAACGAACTGCCTCAGGGCATTCGTTTCACCGATCCTGCCGGTGGTCTGTTCACTTGGCTGACGTTCCCTGACGGTTTTGATGCACGAAAGTTTCTGATCGACTGCGCAATCCCGAAATTCGAGGTTGGCTATGTTCCGGGCGACCCGTTTTATGCGAAGGATCCCGAGATCAATCATGCACGGGTCAGCTTTTCCTCGGTACCGCTGGGGAACATCGAACCGGGTATCGCGCGTCTGGGGGAAGCATTGAGGAATTATGCCGCCGGATAGCATAGCATTGCCAGTATATCGAAGGTCAGATAGGAGAAGCGACGAGTTGGGGAAGGTTTTTTGTTTCCCGATTCTAAGTCGTAATTCACGGATTTGCTGAGGGGCTTCATGCCTATTTATGAGCTGGCGGCACTGGGGGCTGCTATCTGCTGGGCGCTCACGGGCCTCATCTCGGCTGGACCTGCTGGCCATTTGGGCGCACTGACCTTCAATCAGGTGCGCCAGATCTTTGTAAGCTGCCTGCTTATTGTCTATGTGATAGCAACCGGAACGTGGCAACAGATCCATTCTGGCAATGCTTTTCCGCTCATCCTGTCTGGCTTGATCGGAATCTTCCTGGGTGACACGATCCTCTTCGTGACCTTGAACCGGCTAGGGCCACGCCGATCCGGAATTCTATTTGCAATGAATGCTCCCATTGCCGCAGTTCTGGGGTGGGTCGTGCTTGGTGAAAAACTCACGACTTCTGTTGTAGCCGGCATTACCCTCACCATTCTGGGTGTTTGTCTGGCGATATTCTTCAACAACCGTCGAACGCAGCTTCATCCTTGGGAGACGGTAAAAGGCTCCCTGATTGTCGGGTTATTGTTCGGTTTGCTTGCCGCACTTGGGCAAGCAGTCGGATCAATCATCGTGCGGCCGGTTATGGCAACCGGTATCGATCCGTTTCTGGCCTCGCTGCTGCGTGTCGGAACGGCGGCCTGCTGCCTCAGCTTCGTCTCGATGTTTCCCGTCGCAGCCTTTCGTCCACGCACCCCCCTGACGTGGCGGGTGACTTGCCTCACAGCGCTCTCAGGCCTTCTGTCGCTTGCTATGGGAATGACGCTGCTGCTCTTTGCCTTGTCGGGTGGGGAAACAGGTGTGGTCTCAACGATTTCCGCGACGACGCCAGTCATCATCCTTCCACTATTGTGGCTGCGAACTGGACAACGTCCCGCAGCCGGAGCTTGGTTAGGGGCCTTGTTCGTGGTCGCTGGCCTGGCGTTCATCATGTATTGATAGTTCAGCCAGATACCGCAAGGTTCCGTCATTTTGACTGGCAATCAGGTGGTTGTGCCGACAGCTCATTATGCCCACTTCAGCACATTTTTTGGCCGTACCGGACTTTCTGCTTCCGGCCCATTCAAGACCGTGTCACCCGTTCGAGATCATCAAAACGGCCGATCATGCGGATGGCGTTATACTCTTTTTAACTGTGAAAGGGCTCATAAAGAGCAGCGCCAGCTTTGAGGGCCGCTAGCTTGAGCCGCTTGTCTCGAGTCCAAAGGGATGTGCGCTGATCAAGTAGGACAGAAGCGAGCAAGTGAGCATCCGTGTAGCCAATACCCATGCTAAAAACGCTATGCCTCTCAATGAGAGTCATAACCTCGTCGTGGGTTGCTACGATAGTCTCACGCTGTGCGCGGAGAAAAGTTAACACAGCGGTCCTGTCGCGTAGGCTGCCCAAAGCAAGTTCGCCAATAACTGCCGGATGGCAAAGCAGAAGATCGTTACCAATAATTTTTACAAGATCGTTATCACCTCGGCGGAAATGATCAATCCAAATGGAAGTATCTGCTAGTATCACTTATTCACTGAGCTCCGACGGCGGGGGGCGGCTTCAGCGTCCGGCATGGTACCTCCAAGAGCGATAAGCCGTTTACCAGTCTCGACGCGCACGAGTGCTTCTAACGCTTGGCGGACCAAAGCGGCTGTCTCCTTTGTGCCCGTCAGGGATCTGGCTTTTTCCAAGAGATTATCATCAAGATTAATGGTTGAACGCATAAAACTACCTCCTGCAGTTGAGTTAACTTATCACCAAATGGTGCTAATTTCAACACTTGGGTTGTCACTCTGATTTACATGCGTGGCTATCGTAAGTTGTTATGAGGAGGCTCGGCATTCTCACACTTCTGACTGGCAATCTAATGGAAGAATTGGCAATCAGACGTGAACGCCTCAGACGCTTTCAACCCGCAAAACCGCTAGGATATTCTATCCAAGAACGGAGTTGATGGCCGCTGCGACTGCTGAATTGCTTATGGGCTTGCGCACGATGGTTACGTCGCGAAGCTTTTCGGGGATGAGCACCCTGTCGCTATAGCCTGTCGTAAAAAGAAAAGGGATTTTCAGCTTTAGAAGCAATTCGGCGATATTTTCCGAAGTACGGTCTCCCAGATTAAAATCGAGAATTGCAAGATTGGGTTTGGAACGTTCAATCATCTCGAATGCCTCAGGCGCACTCGAGGCAAGATGAATATGCTCGGCGCCCAATTTTCGTAAGGTGTTTTCCATATCAAGGGCAATCAGGCTCTGATCTTCGACAACCAGAATCTTCATTCCATTGATGTGGGTTTTCTCGACAATGTCTTTTGGAATATCTGCCGTGATCAACTCGTCGTTTAATTGCGTCACATATACAGATGGAACAGAAAACTGCGCCTGAAGCCCATCCCGGTGGTATTCGATTTTGACTTTTCCCCGGAGGTCGTATTCGAAAGAATTTCTTATCAGCTTGCTACCGAATCCCGTTCGTGACGGCCACGTAACGGATGGCCCATTGGCTTCGTTCCAGAATACTTCGCAATCACCGGATGCTACCAGTTTCCACCTGATTTTCAGGCGTCCATTCGGAACCGAAAGCGCGCCATATTTCGCAGCATTTGTCATCATTTCGTGGAAGACCATGGCGATAACGCCAAATGCTCTTTGATCGAGATGGACCGGTGGACCTTCCAGAGTTATGCGACCGGGTGTGTCAATATAAAGATTGACTTCGGTTTTGAGCAAACTTGCTAGCGAACCGCCGTTTTCGCCGTCCAAAGACTGGTCGTGAGCTGATGCGAGTGCGCGTAATCGCCCTTCAAGCGTTTGAGCGTAGTCAGCAACATTCGCAGCGTTGGCTCCCGTCTGAAGCGCAATCGACTTGACCAGAGAAAGAATGTTCTTAACGCGATGATTGAGTTCGGCGTTCAAAACCCGACGTCGCTGTTCAGTTTTCGCTCTTTCCTGTTCAGACAGTTCATTTTGCCGAAGGATGACGTCGCGTAAGTAAGTGCCAATCGACTGCGCTACTGAGAGATCTGTAGTGGTCCAGGGCGTTGAACGCCCACGAACTTCTTCCCGCCAGGTATAGAAGCTGCCTCTGGGCGTTAATCGGGTACCGAAAGGTGTTTCGACAGTAGTCTTCACCGGCTCTCCCGCCCATTCGATGGCGTGGGCCTCCTCATTGCGGAACAGTACAAGATAATCACTGAACGCCATGGAAAGTGGAATTGCGAGCATGCCTGCAACGCTTCCGGCGTAGTCGGCCAAGTGGGTTCTGATTTCCTGGCTTGCCCAAAGCTCGCGTGGAGATTCATCGCCTGCAACTTTGAGTAGTTGGCGCGTTTGATGTTCGTTGAGCGTATCGCCACGTTGAAGCCACTGCCCGTTCATCAACAATGCAGCCCCGTTGCCTGCAACCAATTCGGGAAACCGGCTGAGTTGTTCCCCCAGACTGTCGCGAATTTCATCACCGATACTCAGTTGCGACACAATAGTGTCGAGCTTGGTTCGTGCGTCTGCTGTGATCTGCAGTGTTTTTCGTCTGTCACAATCGGCTATATGTAGCGAAAAATACTGCCCGAACAGTTCAGCTCCTATGCGCAGAGGAAGAGGGGTGACTTTCTGACTGTCGTGATGACAGGAAATCAGGCCCCATAGTTCACCATCAACAACAATCGAAATCGACAATGACGCGGAGACACCCATATTCTGCAGGTATTGGCAGTGGATCGGGGAAACACTGCGCAACTGCGCAAAGGACATGTCGACAGCAGGTTCGTCTGCTGCAAGTGAGGGACAAAGTGCAACGGGCTGATAGGATGTGTCGGAAATCATCCTGATTGTATTGACAAGATAGAGACGTCGAGCCTGGAGGGGTATATCCGATGCAGGAAAATGCTGTCCCATGAAGCTGCCAAGCGCGGGTGATTTTGCCTCCGCAATGACGCGACCTGCTCCGTTATGGAGAAATTGATAGATCATCACACGGTCGTAACCCAGCATGGCCTTGACGAGGCGCGCGCCCGTTGCAGCGACCCTCTCTACTGTTTCCTCGCGACCAATGCGATGGATGACGCTACGCGTGAGATCAAGTGCCTGCCGGGCACTTTGCCCTCGATCCGCGCAGGGCTCTATTTCGACAAAAGTCTTTCCCAGATGCGTGTGGATCACAGCGTCAAAAAGCGTGGATTTGCCTGGAAAGCGAAGCCCAAGTACCACTGAGGATAAGCCCGGCTCTCTCGCTTTGGCCGCGGCGTTACGGAAATCATGCGCATTTTTCTCGCCAACAATCAAAGAAATGTCGGTGCCAGGGATCAAATCCCCTCGATAGCCCGTTATGCATGGAATATTAGCAGAAGCAAAAAGGAAATTTTGGCCAGACTGATCCATAACGAGCATTGCGCCGTGCGGTTGGATCGAACCAGGAATGTGGATTGGTTCGAGATCACAATTGGTGAGATTAACAGGTTCGGACATATCCATTGCGGCAGAACTTTCCGGACTTAACCGTTCGTGAGCGCACCTTTTGCAGGATTGCTAAACTATCTGAGAGCTGAAAACGGCTAGACGTTGTGACCGCTGACAAACGAAAATATCCGTTGAGATGGTATTATCAACGATGGAGCATGAAAACAAACCCGTCTTTTCAATGGGTTAGGTTAATTGCGTCTAAAAGTAACATAGACCGAAAGGATCGTCCGTCCACTATTGGACACAACGGCCGCGAAAAGAGGAACTCGACTGTATGAATTTAACATCGACCCACGAGATGTCGGGCAATTTGCTTCTGATGATGCTCAATGAGGAAGACCGACAAAAGCTGCTGCCCCATACGGTCTTCTACGAACTTGAGGCGGAGGCTGTTTTGCAGAAGGCCGGAGACGATGTTGTTCACACTTGGTTTCCGTGCGGATCCGCGTTGGCGAGTTTTCAGCGCTGGGTCGACGAAGACAACAGCGCTGTCGAGATTGCGTTGATCGGGAGGGAAGGGGCTGTAGGAGGTATTGTGTCGAACGGCAGTTTACCCGCCTATGCCACTGCCATCGTTCGTAACTCGGGAAGTTTTATCAGGATCAAAACGGCTGCACTCGAACAGTTGAAGCTGGATTCCATCTCGCTTCGGCACTGGTTTGCGCGCTATTCCGATTGCCTGATGGCACAGGTATTTCAAACAGCTGCGTGTAACGCGACCCATACGATAACACAGCGAACCGCCAAATGGCTGCTGTCAGCGGCAGAACGAACTGGCACAGATCAGTTTGAAATGACGCACGATCAGTTGTCGGAAATGCTTGGAGTTGGCAGGACATTTGTAACGCGCATTGTCGGTCAATTGCGCAATGAGGGCATCATTGTCACCAGGCGCGGGTTATTTATCATTAAGGACAAGAGCGCTTTGAAGCGCAAATCGTGCAAGTGCACACAGGAAATCGAAGAGCATTACGATGCAGTAATGCATGGAATTTATTCATAAAGATAATATTTAGTCTTGGCCCGTGTAACGAATTATGGAAAATTTTGCTAATGAATCAACGCACCGTCCTGCAACGTCGTTGGGATTTGAAGGCGGCTACCGCTCCCTACCACGAACGGATTGACAGGCTTGATTCGTTTTATGGTATGTTCATTTCGTTGGACGCCTACAGGAAATATCTGGAAGCCACCTGGCGTAGCAGAGTGGCGTTGGAAACATTGCTGGATGTCAGTGACCTGAGACGAGTATTCTCAGATTGGGACAATCATAAAATTCAATCTGAACTTCAAATGGATTATGCGGATCTGTCGGACGGGGAAGAACCGAAGAAGTCGGAATTGCAGTTCGACGCAGGGGCGCCTGTTGATCTGCCTTCAGCGATTGGTACGCTATACGTGCTTGAAGGTTCCGCTTTGGGGGCAACAGTGCTCATCCACAAGGCGCGATTGCTTGGTCTCGGCGCCGGGTACGGTGCGCGACACCTGGCAAAGCAGGTCGGAAACCTGGCCGGTTGGAAGAAGACTGTTGCTTTGCTTCAAACCATGTCGCTCGACAAAAAAGATGAAGAACGGTGCTTCGAAGCCGCGATTGACAGCTTTCGCACGTTTGAGATCAATTACGAGAAAGCGTTTGGTGAGCCATAAGATCGCGAGCAAAATAGGAGCTTGCTGAGCTGCTATGAATTCACTGAGCTGATGCGTGATTTATTGCTAAAAGGTCAGAGTTCGAGAGTGCTGCTTGCGATGACGCCCTACATTTGAAATCTGGTGTGATCCAGATTAAATCTGTTTGCGTATAATCCTGATGAACACAAAAGTTTCGTTCCTCTCGCAACAGTGGCACATGGAAGCTCAGCATAATTTACAGGTTCTGGCTTCGCTACATCTGAGCGGATGGGGTTTAATACGGATGAATGGACAGACCGCACCTGAAGATCAGCCCTCAATGGAGGAATTGATGCTGGCGGTCAGTTCCCGACGCGACGTGGACGCTTTCGAGGTGATTTTCAAGCATTTCGCACCCCGGGTGAAGACTTATATGGCCAAACTGTCTGCTGATACGCAAACAGCGGAAGAATTAATGCAAGAGACCATGATTGCAGTCTGGAACAAGGCAGATCAGTTCGATGTTGCCAAAGGAGCCTTGTCGACCTGGATTTTCACCATCGCACGAAACCAGCGCATCGATGCAGTGCGACGCGCCCGGCGCCCGGAGTTCGACCCAACCGATCCGGCCTTTGTGCCCGATGCGGAACAGCCCGCTGACTTGAGGATTGCCGAACGGCAATCCGCCAGCCAGTTGCGCGCGGCAATGGCTGACTTGCCGAAGGAGCAATCCACCTTGCTTGAACTCGCTTATTTCGAGGAAAGCACGCATAGCGCCATCGCAAAGAAGCTGAACCTCCCGCTTGGCACGGTTAAATCCCGCCTGCGGCTGGCATTCAACAAATTGCGCGCTGCGCTCGATAATTCGGGAGCGCACTGATGGATATCAAGCATCATCTGAGCGACGAACTCCTTTCAAGCTATGCTGCAGGCACGTTGGCCGAGGGTTGGAGTATCGCGGTCGCCACTCATATTGCGCTCTGCCCGGCCTGCCGTTCAAGGCTCAAGCAGTTTGAACAGATTGGCGGGCAGCTTCTTGACGCGGTTGAGCCACAGAAACTCGAAGCATCCACATGGGATAGTTTCAAGGACAGGTTGCAGAAGACACAGCAATCAATGGAACATTCGGCACCGCGCTTCGAGATAAAGCAGCCTGCCGTGATACCGGAACCGCTGCGATCCTATGTCGGTGGCGATTTGCCGGACCTGAAATGGAAATCGCTTGGCCGGGGTGCCTATCAGGTGCCAATCGAGACAGGCGACAGCGAAACGCAGGTTCGCCTTTTGCGAATTCCAGCGGGGAAGCCGGTGCCAGAACATGGGCATGGCGGTCGCGAACTGACATTGGTGTTGAGCGGTAGTTTCTATGATGGAACCGGGCTTTTTGCGCGCGGTGATATTGAGGAAGCGGATGCTGATCTCGTGCATCAGCCGATTGCCTCACCGGATGGCGATTGCATCTGTCTTGCGGTGACTGACGCACCGCTCAAATTCCAGAGCTGGCTTATGCGGCTCGTGCAGCCATTGATCGGCATCTAAAGAAAAGGCGGCATATTTGCCGCCTTTTTCATTAGTTCAACACGACAATTGCCGCATTCAACGCTGTCGCCAGCGATAGCCATATGAGGTATGGCACGAATAGCAACGCCGAGATGCGATCTGGTTGCCACGCGCGAATGATAAACAAAAGCACGCAAAACCAGACGCCGATGATTACGACAAGCCCCAGCACGGTCATGTGAGCGCCGAAGAAAATAGGCGTCCAGATGAAGTTCAATACCATCTGGCCAAACCACAGTCCGCGCCGCTTCCACCCACGATCGCTTATCCATGTGTGCCAGCCTGCAATGGCAATGAAGATATAAAGTATCGTCCAGATGGGGCCAAAGGCTGCGTTAGGCGGGGTAAACCAAGGCTTTTGAAGCGCTGCATACCATTCGCCCGGCGGGAAACCGATACCGATTGCCATTCCTACAACAATGATGACGAAGACGAAGACGGCCAAAAGACCCCATCTTTGCATATGCTTACTCCAACCTAGCCGCTGCTCCGCGACGTAACCCAATAGCCAATATAGGCTGACGCGGCAGACAGGACAGTGCCCCAGACCACGTCTGCGATTGTCAGGGTCCAAGACCAGTTTTTCAAAGTGGCCTGATTGGTCAGATCATAAGTCGCATAAGCGACGAATCCGAGAAGCGCACCGTGAACGAGCGTGACTGTACCACTACCGGCCAGAAGTCCGGGCTTGACCGCAAAGAAAACCAGTCCAAACACGAAAATCACATAGAAAACGACTGCTGGCGCGAGACGAAAACCTGGCGCAAGCATGTCGCCCATGACAGGGCGGTAAAACACGTTCGCCATGTTGGATAACCACACGGAGTCGATTGCCAGAAATGCAACCGCTGTCACCACATAGGCTATGAGATAATCTTTCATCGATAACTCGCTCTTACTTGATTCGGGTCCAGCCCACATTGCGACACAGGAGGCCAGCCAGAACGCAGCCATTGCTCGTCATGGTATCGCCGTCAACTTTCACGCTGATCTTGTAGGTGAGGTTACGTTGCGGATCGAAAGCTGTGCCAGAATATTGTCCGTTCGCAGTTTCGTTGATGCTCATCACCAGCCGGTCGCCGGTTTTCTCTTTTGGTGTTCCGGGCTTGATCCAGGTATTGGTGGCGCAGATATCCTCGCCGCATTCAGCAATTTTCACTCGCGCATTCCCATCCCCGCGCACCCAGTTGCCGTTGATCTCAGCCGCCTGCGCTGTGAAGGGAAACGACACTGTCATTATGCCAATCGTCAGTATCCATTTCATCGACGCTTCCTCCGTTAGTGGGGGGGTGAAGCCTAAGCATGTTCAATCGTGTAGAGCCCAACATTGATTGCACCTTCCTCAAACCCACCTTCGCAATAGCAAAGGTAGTATTCCCAAAGCCGTCGGAATTTATCGTCAAAGCCAAGCTTCGCGATTTCAGGCCAGTTGGCGATAAAGCGCTGACGCCATTCGGCAAGCGTAAGCGCGTATGAATGGCCAAAATGCTCGGTCTCCTTTAAAACCAAACCGGCCTTCGTAAGGTCGCGCTCAAGCACTTTATCTGACGGCAGAAAGCCCCCCGGAAAGATGAATTTCTGGATGAAATCGGCCTTGCGGCGATAATTTTCGTAGCGCGCTTCTTCTATTGAAATGACCTGCAGGACTGCTCTGCCGCCGGGCTTGAGACAGCGTTTCAGGGTTGTGAAATATTCCGGCCAATAGGCTTCGCCAACGGCCTCAAACATTTCGATTGATACAATGCGGTCAAACTGGCCCTGAACATCGCGGTAATCTTGCAAGCGAAGGTCAACGGCATCGCTGAGCCCTCCGTTTTCAACTGCGGCTTTTGCCCAAGCGAGCTGCGATGGCGACAGGGTTATTCCCGTCACATTGGCATTGTGACAGTTTGCGAGATAGCCCGCCAGGGCACCCCAGCCACAACCGATTTCAAGAATTCTTTCGCCGCCCTCAAGCGCCAGTTTTTCAGCAATACACTGCAACTTCTGCTTCTGCGCACTTTCAAGGCTATGGGTCGTCTCATTCCAGATCGCAGATGAATAAAGCATCGAAGGGTCGAGCCATCGGGCATAGAAATCATTGCCGAGATCGTAGTGGGCTTCGATGTTGCGCCGGCTGCCGCGGCGCGTGTTTGCATTGAGCAGGTGGCTGATACGGTTCAGCACCCGCATCCAGCCAGATCCGCGTAATGTGGATGTCAGCGTAACGCGATTGCGCGCCGCAAAGCGGATGACCGATGTGAGATGGGGTGATGTCCATTCGCCTTCGATATAGGATTGCGCAAAGCCAATATCCCCGCCCGTCAGCAGGCGACGCAGGCTGTTCCATTTGACAATTGCAATTTTGGCTTCCGGTCCGGGCAATAGACCATTAACAGCAATGACCTCACCGCCGGGCAGTGAAAGCACCAATCGCCCATGCTGGACCTGCTTCAGCAGCCGTTTCAACACGATAGTCGAAGGGCTGAAAGCTGGTCGTTCAGTCCGGCTTGATGCCGATAGTTGATGATACTCGTCGAGCTGGCTCATGCGGCCTTGTTCCTCTGCTGGGCGGTCTCGTTACGAACAGATGTGATGGAAATCTCTGGCCCTGCAGGTCTTCTGCGTAAACCGATGCCCTTCAACCATATTTTCAGCGCCTCCCAGTGAATGCCGCCAATCACTTTCAAGGTGAGAAACGGAATTGTAAGAAAGGCGCGTAGCAAGGCGGCGTCGCTCAATTCAACCCGGCGCGCCAGATGGCGGGCAGTCAAAAGCAGGCCTTCATCGTCAAAACTGTTGATGCGGATGGAAAGCCAGTCTGCGGGAGGCGTGACTTCAAACTCATATCGCAGCTTCATGTCCATGAAGGGCGAGACGTAAAAAGCCTTGTCGCAGCTTTGTACGATGCGTCCGTTAACGCAGTTATGGACCGGGATCATATAGCCGTGGCGCTGGCGGAAAGTGTTATCAACTTCCCAAAGGATTGCCACAAGCTCACCGCCACAATTATAGCAGAAGAAAACACTGAGCGGGTTAAATGCCCAGCCCGCAATACGCGGCATAGTGAGCAGGCGGATCGCACCGCCATCAGGCAGTATTCCGGCTGCCTCCATGGCACGTTCCACCTGCTCACGCAGCGGCAGAGCCGATCCATCGCCTCTGTCTTTCCTGTAGAAAGAAAACAGATTGAAACGGTCAAGTGAAAACAGCTTCAATTTGCGATCGAGGGCTTCCAGTTCATCAAGGTCGAGCAGGAGCGAGTAGATTTTATAGGCCAGTTTGTGAACCTTCGGTCGTAAACGCGCATGGGTCACATGACCGGGAAACAGTGCCGACTGGAAGCTCTCGGTCATGCCAGTGCCCTTTCCCGGAGAGGCAAACTCTGGCGAACGATGCGCCCACTTTCCTGCTCGACCAGCCATGGGCGGCGCATACCGCCCAGATCTTCTGCCACGGCGAGACCGGCCTGAAGGCCGTCCTCATGAAAGCCGGAGCCGAAATGCGCGCCGCAAAACCATGTCCGGCGCTGCCCTTGCAAGGACCAGATTTCTTTCTGCGCACGATCCGTTGCCATGTCGAAAATCGGATGTTCATAGATCTCGCGACGGATCACCAGTTCCTCGCGCGGTGCACGACAAGGATTGAGCGTAACAAAAGTCTCAGGCGCGTTGCCCAGCGGTTGCAGGCGGTTCATCCAGTAAGTAATGGATGGTTGCGTCGGGCCAGTGGCTGCGTTGGTAAGGTAATTCCAACTGGACCACGCCGCGCGACGTTTGGGCATCAGTGAAATATCGTTGTGCAGCACCGCTTCATTTCGTGAATATTGAAACGCGCCAAGAATGCGGCTTTCATCCCCGCTCGGATCGGCCAACATCCGCAAAGCCTGATCGGCATGCGTGGCAATCACAACATCGTCGAACACATGGGAAACGCTGTTTCCGTCGATCAACTCGACAGAATGCTCGGCACGTCGCACGGATTTGATCGGTGTTGAGAGCCTGATCCGGTCCGCGTAGGGCTTGGTGATCCGCCTTAGATATTCTCGGCTGCCGCCGGTTACCGTACGCCAGATTGGTCTGTCACGAAGAGCAAGAAGACCGTGATTACAGCAGAAGCGGACGAAGCTGGCAGCCGGATATTGCCCCACTTCCATGGCAGGGGTGGACCAGATCGCTGCCGCCATCGGATAAAGATGATCTTCACGAAAAGCCCGGCCATAACCATTGCGTGCAAGATAATCATCCAGCGAAATACCGCCCATGATACTCAGGTCTTTGGGTGCATTGCGATAAAATCGCAAGAGATCGCGGATCATCGACCAGAAGCGCGGGCTGACCAGATTGGAGCGCTGGGCAAAGAGGCCGAGGCCGGTACCGCCGGAATATTCGTAAGCGCCATTTCCGACTGAAACGGCAAACGACATGTTCGACGCGGCGGTTGGAACTTCAAGCGCGCGAAACAGGGCGGTCAGATTGGGATAGGTCACTTCATTATAGACAATGAAACCGGTATCGACGGCCACAGGACCGTGACTGCTCTCAAATTCTACAGTGTTGCTATGGCCGCCGATGCGGTCCGATGCTTCAAATAAAGTCACGTCGTGGCGTTGCGAAAGCAGCCATGCAGCAGACAATCCGGAAATCCCGCTACCGATAATCGCGACGTTGAGATGCTTAGGGCTGCCCGGACTGTTCGTGATATCCATAGTCCCTCTCTTCACCGCGGGTTGAGCTGCGTGTGTGCCGCATTTTCATCGTTTTACGTTTTGAGAAGAAGTTTGGTTCAGTCGGCGACCAAACTTTTTTAATTTTTTGCGCCGCTTAAGAAACCAACCAGTCAAAAAGAACGTATTGCATAAGGAAAAGCAAACTCCCCATTAAAGGTCCGCCATGCAACCCGGTCTGCTTTTAATTGTTGCCATCAGCCTGTCTGCCATCATGGCATTTGCCTGGGCGCTTGAACGAAAGACCGGCAAAAACGGCTGGATCGATGCCATCTGGTCGTTTTCGGTTGGGGCGGGCTCAATCATAGCCGTCATGCTTGCAGATGCGACCTGGCAACGGCGTTCAGTGATACTGATCCTCATTCTGGCGTGGTCTCTTCGCCTTGGCTTTCACATCGCCAAGCGCAGCATGGGCCATGGTGAAGACCCCCGTTATGCAAGGCTGATAAAAGAATGGGGCGAAAACGCATCCGTTCGCCTCTTCTGGTTTTTGCAGATACAGGCTCTCGCAGCCTTCATACTCGTTCTGGTAGTCTACATCGCAGCTGTAAGTCGCCCCGGTTTTCCATATTTCTGGGATATGGTCGGGATCGCAATCGTCGCCATAGCACTGACGGGGGAAGCGCTATCTGACGCGCAGCTTTCGCAGTTTCGCAAAACCTCGGAAGCCAAAACTGAAATTTGTGAAACCGGCGTTTGGGCCTATTCCAGACATCCAAACTACTTCTTTGAATGGCTGTTCTGGTGTGCGTGGCCGCTGATGGCAATCACCGCATCGTCATGGAGCTGGCTGTCGCTGCTTGCTCCGATCCAGATGTACTGGTTGCTGGTGCATGTCTCCGGCATTCCCCCGCTTGAAGAGCACATGCTGAAATCGCGCGGTGAAAAATTCCGCGCCCTGCAACATCGCGTCAATGCATTTTTTCTCGGGCCGCGAAAAGGCAAGGGAAGATCAAGGCGCTCGACATGAATATAGTGGCATCTGCGCGTCCGAAAATACGTTCTCCAACACATAAACCAAGGATCATTGAATGACCGCGAAAGCGCTTGTCTGGTTGCGCAACGATCTGCGCCGTGCTGACAATCCTGCCCTTCATTCCGCGTCGAAGCTGGGGGGGCACGGTCACGGCCCTTTTCGTACATGAAACCAATCCAAAATTGCGTGCACCCGGCGGCGTTGTCCGTTGGTGATTGGAGCAGAGCCTAAACTTGCTCGAGAAAAGCCTCAACCAACGAAATGTCGAATTGATTGTTGCCGATGGCGAAGCGCTCTATATCATCGAGCAGTTAATCGAGGAAACGGTTTTGATACCGTTGCCGGAACCGCCGTTATGCTCCTCAGGAACGTGAAGTCGATGTGTGCTCATCAAATTCATCTTAAAGGATAAAGGATTCCACGTGGAGTCCTTCGCGGGCAATCTGCCGGCGGAGCCCTGGGAGATTAAAACCGGCAACGGCGGTTCTTATCAAGTTTTACTCCATATGCCAAATCGCTGCGCAGGCACGTCGTGAGCAAACCACTACCCTCACAAGACCAGTTGGTCGAGACATCGACCGTCAAACACAAGCCCAAGAGGGAAATTTACAATGAGGCAATCTGGGCTGGGAAGATGAGCGGTCTTTGGCGAATAGGCGAATCTGTTGCAAATGTTTCGTCAATGGGAATTGATATAGGGTTTCCAGCTTCTAAAAAGCTGGATTGTTCGATGTTCAAAGGCCGCCATTTCGATAAGTCCGTCATCCTTTTGTGTATTCGATGGTACCTGACTTACAATCTGAGCCTTCGCAATCTGAAAGAAATGATGGCCGGGCGCAGCATCGCGGTGGACCATTCCACGGTGCACCGCTGGGTTCTGCATTTCAGCCCCATGCTGCTTGAGTGTTTCCATCGAAGGAAGCGTCCAGTCACACGCAAATGGAATCTGGATGAGACCTATGTGAAGGTCAAAGGTGAGTGGCTTTATCCGTACCGAGCCATCGACAGCAACGGCGATACAGTCGGGTTTATGTTCAGCAGAAATCGCGACCTGAAAGCTGGCAAACGCTTTATCCGCAAGGGGCTGGCCCAACATGGCAGGCCAGAGAAGATCACAATTGACGGCAGCCAGACCAATCGGATGGCCATCATGCAATGTGATGCAGAGAACCGGTTGCGACATGGTGGCAAGCTCATCACCATCTGCTCGAGCAAATACATGAACAACACCATCGAGCAGGATCATCGCCGTGTCAAACGACGGATACGATCCATGCTCGGCTTCAAGGCTGAAGCCGCTGCCAGCATCACGCTCGCCGGTGTCATGCTCGTTCATATGATGCGAAAGCTGCAAGGCAATTTCGGATCAACCGCACCGCTTTCACTCAAACAACAATTCACAGCGCTTGCAGCATAGTTGCGTCCAACGGTTCGCCACGCTTTGCCTCACCGAAATTTTTGCAACTGATCCACCAGGAAGATAGAGAAGATCATGGGGCGGTTCAAATCGCCCCGCCAAGCACAGCGCTTCCTGTCAGCCCACGATCAGATAAATACCGTCTTTCGTCCCCGCAGCTACCACCTCCCATCCCACTCCTGGCGACACGCCAGGGCAGATGCCTTCTGCCTTTGGTCCGACTACGCCGCAGAAATGACGGCTTGAAAAGGCAACCGCCGCGCGCCCGTGCAACCAATCACAAACAGCTTGGCAACACCGTTTCCAGTATCTTGTCGTCAATGAGGTGCTCGCCAGTTCAGTGCGTATCGGGTGAATCGAAGCTGACCGCTGCGTATCAACGCGCCCTTGTCGACCAGATCCTGCAAATCGCGGGTGGCGGTAGCGCGTGAGGTCTTTGTTATGGCCAGATAGTTCTCGGCACTGAGGCCACCGATAAAGCCATCCGGTCCCGCTTCGAACAGACGCGCAATGACTTTCTCCTGTCGGGGATTGAACGCTCCCCTGAACCGGTCGTAGAAATGTGCCTTGGCGATGTAAAAGCCGACGCGATCCAGCGTAGTTTGTTGAGCAGTCAGTACGGTTTGGGAAAACCATACCAACCATTCGGTGACGTCGAGGGTCCGCTGATGGGTTTCCAACTGATCGTAATAAGCCTTCCGTTGCTGTTCGATGGTGAAACTGAGCATGATCAGGCTCGGTTGCCCCAGTGATTGGCCGAGCGCTTTCTCGGCCAGTGCGCGACCAAGTCGTCCATTGCCGTCTTTGAACGGGTGAATGCTTTCGAACCACAAATGGCTGAGCCCGGCGCGGGTAAGCGCGGGGAGGGGCGTACTGCCTGTCAGAGCACTTGCGTTGAACCACGATATGAACTGATGCATTTCCTCTGGTACCTGCGCTGATGGCGGCGCCTCGAAATGAATCGTCGGACGGTCCAACTGGCCAGAGACGATCTGCATAGCGTCGGAATGGCTGCGATAAGCACCTATACTTTCCAGATGCCGACTGCCTGTCATCAACATCGTATGCCACCGAAACAGAGTGGCGTCATCAAGCGGCAGGGCATAGGTGCCATAAACGTCGACCGTCATTTCCGCGATCCCGTGTTCACGCGGTTGCACCGAACGCCGGTCCGTGTCCAGGCCGAGTTGTCGCCGCAGTGATGACTGGACGCTCAAGCGGTCCAATGTTTCGCCTTCGATCGCGCTCGTCTTGATCGCTTCGTCGCTCAAGAGTTCGATGCGCAACCGGTCGCGGTCGTCGGGATCGATGTGACGCACAGCGCCGATGACTTCGCCGGAGGAGAGCAGAAATCGCTGTTCCAGTGCCGCGAGTGCAGACGCGTCATAGCGAAAATGCGGCCAATCAGGCTGTGTCCAGTTCCAGGGCATGAGCGATAACATCCATTTCTATCGCTCACTATATCAGATATTAATGAGTAATAGAAGTCGCCCCTGATACTCACCGCCCTGTTTGTGGAGAATATGTTGTGCGTCCGCTTTGCGCTTTTTTCCAGACATTAGCGTAGCATTCTCACGCGTTCCAGAGCCGGTCGTTCCGCTTTTTTGCTGCTAACTAACATGATGGGGTGGGAAGCGGATGAGCGGGTTTAGGGTTCGAGTCTTCGTAAGCGGACCTTTAACTGGTCGGTGGCCGCGGCAGACTTGAAAGCGCATTGCATATAATGACGTTCCAGGGCAGCTGAAAAACCCACTTCGATCTAATTGGGACGCAGCGCCTCAAAACTGATAATCTCGTCGTCCCTATGCGGTGCTCTTCCATGCTGGTAGTTGCCTGACACCACTATATCGACAAAGCCCGTGCGCTGCAGCGCCATCAAGAACTCTTCGACTCCCCACCACCGCAACTTAAACAAATCGAGTTCGGATTTCACAAGATTTCCATCTCGCCAGAGTTCATAGCGCAGATGGGTCAGTGTGGTTTGCGCGATATAGTCGGTTTCAACCCGATGATCTGTGAGTGTTAGCAGATCTCCGTCCTGGGTTTTCCAACTTCGGACCGAACCGGTCGGCCCAAGAAAACCGCCTATGGGATCGAGATCTATGATTAATTTTGCCCCTGGGACCAGGCAATCATAGAAGCGCCTTAGCACGCCGGTCGCCGATGTCAGATCCGTGACCAGCTGAAACGACCCCGCCGGAATGATGACGGCAATAAAGCTTTTGCTATAAGAAAACTCTTCGAAAGTCTGTCGTGTCACGCTTGCGTAAAGGTTTCTCTTCCTGCATTCGTCCTGGCAGTAACCAAGCATCTCGTCAGACGCATCGAACCCCTCTATCGAAAACCCGGACTCAAGCAGCGGCACATAAACACGACCGTTGCCGACAGCAGGTTCGAGGATCGGACCTTCGGACCCAGCGAGCCGTCGCTGATAATATTCCACGTCGCCGAATGAACGCCCGACCGGTTTATCCAGATTATAGACCCAGGAAGCCAGTTTTCCGTAACGATTATTCATTCCAGCCTCGTAGGATCGATTTAGCCGTAGCACTTTCACCATATGCGAAATCAACCGCGATATATTTAAAGGAAACGATCCTCGCAAGTTTTAAGTGACTAGAAGGGGCTGGAAACCCTGTCGGTGAAGCGGCCACTCTGGGTTTAAGCTACGTCCAATTCTTGACACTGCGTAATCTGATCTGCGCGTTTGCGAGGTGGTTCCCTGAAGAAGTTATAGTGGACGCAGACAGTCGAGCACGCACAACTCAACCGCGTCTGTTGTCTGACGCAATGGATAAATTCAATTAGCGACAATTACAGCGTTTTCGAATTCATGTATTCTGTATGTGTTTGTCGTCAATCGCCATTTAATTGTTCTTCTCATAGCTGGGATCGTGACATTGCAGAGATTGATCGTAACGGGCCCAAATGGCGCGGGAAAAAGTTACCTCGCGGCAAAATTGTCGGCAGTTCGTCCCGATGTGCCAATTATCTCCTTTGACAACATTAAGCTCATCAAAAACTGGGAACAACGTTCAAAATCACAAATTGAGGTCAAACTGATTCAGGCATTGCAAAGTGACGCATGGATATTGGAGGGTGGTCCAAGTTTATTGCCTTACGCAATACCATATGCTGACAGTCTTGTCTGGCTAGACCCACCCAGATGGGTGCGAGCGTGCCGTTTGGCCATCAGACCGTTGCTAAACTTCGGACGGGCTCGTTCAGAGCTTCCTGCAGGCAATATAGATTGGCCATGGGAACAATACCGTTTTGCAATCCGTAGCCTGAGACATCAAACCAAGTTTCAAGAAAACATTGCTAGCCAACTTGCTGTTGTCGATAATATACATGTCTGGCGCGTCAGGAAATCAAGCGAAATTTCCGCTGTAATCAATGCATGGCGAATGGCAAATGCTTAAATCACTCTTCGGATATTACCGCCATCCCGCCTGAACGTCTTCTGAATACGTTACTTAAATAGCAATCGCGGGGTACGGTTGCCGTAAGGCAATTTTTTGGAACGATATCTGGACCAATCGTCGACCGCATTTTCCGAGATGTGCCAAGTCACCTAAATAGTTTCACGGATGGCTGCTTCGGAGGTTGGACGAAGTTCGGAGAAGGTCTGCAATCAAGGTCGAAAGTTGTCGGTCTGTAATGTGCCGTCTTATTCCGCTGTTGAGACAAAGTCTCGCGTACGCCTGTAATCAGTCGGTTTGCTAACTGTTCCATGTATGTCCGTGAAGCGTCTTATTCCGGACATTAGCTTAGCATTCTCAAGCTTTCCAAAGCGGTCATTCCGCTTTTTCTTACTGCTAACGACCATTATGGGGTGGAGAGGGGCCTAAGCACTTCAAGCTGACAACCCGCACGAAGCCGGCAGCCTTGAGATCGAGGTCGTCAACGAAGTCCTCGATGAAGCGGACCAAGTTTTCCGGTCCCACATAATCATCGACTGCTCCCGGCAGAAGCAGTAATTGCGAGCGATCTGTTGCAGAAAGATGTGACATAGTAAAGTATAACCATCAGCCGCTATCTTAAGGAATCCACATTGAGTTTTCAGACCGGGGAACCGCATGGGACATTTTAAGCTTGTTTATCAGAGCTATCCGCTCGACCTTCCAGTCGAAGAGCCACGCATCACCTTGCGGGCCTCAAGTGGATCTTGGCCTGGTCAGCAGCTGGATGACTACGTCGTCTTGGATTTAGACGTGAAATCTCCGAAATTCTTCTTCGATCCTAACAATGACCCCGAGGATGACGTCTCCCAGTGGTTGAACCCGGGTCTGGATACACAGTGGCTCAAAATACCATTGAAGCGCTTCGAGAACGATGACTATCGCAGCCTCCAGGAAATCCGGGTCGACTTCCAAGGCGAAGGAACTCGAAACGCTTTGACGAGTGAAGATTGGTGGGAAGCCCCAGGTCTTATCACCACCTACAGCGATGAGTTTTTCGCTCGTGCGGAAATTTCCATCCGTCACGACGGTGGTGGCATGTTTTCGGTTCAGCTTTCAGGCGCCACCCAGTTTGCCACTGCCTTTGACATAGCCTTTAGTGCTCCCCTGACCGTCAAGCTGGTCGGATATCGCAACTCGTCGACCAAAGATGATCTTTTAGGCTGGTTCAACAGCTTTCTCAGAAAAGACGACTTCATTTTCACGCCGCTGCAGCGAGGTGAAGATCTCTATCTCAATGGTGCGGTCAAGTAACAGCCGCGCCAATCGCGCTGAATGCTTCGAGAATGACCGTCACAGCACTGTCCCGCTTGTGGCTTCATTCGGGTGTACCCGGCTTTGTTGATCATCATCGCTTCTCTCCTTCGGGCTGGCGCCCCTGTTGCGGCGGCGCGCCGCCGTGCCGTCCTGGGTAGCGATCAACGGGGATCGCCGGTTCAGGGTCGGAACATCAGCCCCCCTTCACGTAGCCCAGACCCTCGACGATCTTTCCGTCACGGACGCGCATAATATTGACGTCTCGACCCCGGTCCGCTTCCCGGTTGCTCCAACGAAGTTGCCAACGGATGATTCCGCGATCGCCCATCGCGGAGATTTCCTCTGCTTTGAAGACGAGGTTGTCGGATGACGCGACGCCCTTCCAGAAAGCAAGGCAGGTCTCACGTCCTTCGTAGCGCGCGCCATCCGGGGCCGGCGCCGTATTTTCGAGAACACAGCCGTCGCCGATGAGGTCATCGAGGTCTTCGGGGTGATGCTGCTCGAATGCGTTGTGGAAGCGTTCCACAATTTCATGAGTAATTTTGCTGTCACTGGTCATCTTCTCACCTCATTGAGCGATGGAGCCGGGTCTATTCCGCGTAGACAGATGGACCACGGCTCGATTCGAACGGATATCGTCGGCTTGGTTCTCTCTCACGTGCTTTGCGACTGGCCGCATGCGACCGTCATTCCGGCAGCGGCGCCGACTCACCAGGCATCTTGGCGTAGGCCAGGGCTTCGATGATCCGCCCGTCACGAACACGTATCAGGGTGACGCCGCGGATCGAGCCGCTGTCGCCGAAATGGAAGCGCCAACGGATGTTTGCGCGGTCACCCATGACGATAGTGTCTTCGACCTCGAAGCGGTTGACGCGGTCTGCGGCCATGGCCTGCCAGAACGCCAGGTTGACATCGTAGCCTTCGTAGCGCGTGCCGTTCGGTGCCGGCTGGATTGACTCCATGACGCAATCCGGCGCGACCAGGTCCTCGAAAATCTCGGGATCGTGCTCCTCAAACGCCTGGTTGAATCGGTGGATGACTTCGGCTGTGTCTTTCGCATGCATGGCTTCTTCTTATACAGACAGGTCTGTCTATATGTTGCACTATACAGACCTGTCTGTTAAGGTCAAGCGATGAAGCAGAAAAAATCTGAAACCCAGTCCGAAGCGGGTTCCGCGCGTCGTCGTTTGCTCGAGACCGCGACACGGCTTTTCTACGAAGGAGGCATCCATGCTGTCGGCATCGACCGCATCATTGCGGAAGCCGGCGTAGCCAAAGCGACCTTCTACAATCACTTTCCATCGAAGGACGACCTCGTCGTCGCCTATCTCCAAGAGATCGATAGGGTCGGGCGGGCAGCGGTGGCTGCGCTTCCGAAGCAATCGCCCCGGAAAATGATCTCGGCGATCATGGAGCGCATCAGCGAGACTGTGACTGCAGGCCCTTGGCGGGGATGTCCGTTTCTCAACGCGGCAGCCGAATATCCAGATCCGGCCAGCGCCGTGCGCCAGTCCATCGATGCGCGCCGCGTCTGGTATCACGATAGCCTCCAGAGCCTTCTCGCAAAGGACGGCGATCCGACTCCTTCCGTCACCGCGTCCCTCCTCGTCGCGCTTTCGGACGGTCTCCTCGAAAGTGCCTATCTGGATGACGCCGAACGTGTCCCCGCCCTTGTCCGCGAGGCGGTAGCCAGACTGCTCGATCGCCGATGAACGCCACTCGCCAACAAAGCCGAACCGGTCTTCGCCAGTTCCTCGATTTCGAGCAACAGCGCGATTGGATGGAAGGCAAAACGATCCTGCGCGACGCCGAGGAGCGCCTGGAATCCCTCGAACTGCGTTTCAAATACGCCGCCCGGTTCGAGAAGCTGCTGCGCATGCCACAGGCTCCAGAGGTTCTGGAGATTCTTAGGCGCTACGGTCGCGACTGCATCCCGATCCCGCGCCGGACCGAGCGGCATTACTGGTCGATTTCCTGTCTGCCGTCGACCCCCGGCAAGGCGCTCGTCCGCATCAATGCGAGCTGGATGGAGTTTTTCTCGCTTTATGCGGATGGCGACGATATCCATGCGCTTTTCGTGGTGCATCTTTCCGATTTCACCACCGACCATTCACGCGATCACGGCCAGGTGGACGACGCTTTTCTGGAACGTTGTGTCGTGGCCCCTGAAGACGTCAGCTATTTTTTTCCCCGCGGAGAGGACATGTTTGGCGTCAAGGTCCGTGGCTTTCCCTCAATTGGCAAATTTCTCGCGGCGAGCCGGGCGTTGCGGGCCATCCGGGCATTCAATCTGACGCACATGAACCGGGGCCGGAACGCCTATCAGGCGAGCCACTGTTACAGTCTGGCCGATCACATGCTGGGCGACGAGGGACGCTGAATAACGGATCAGAACATCCGAGCCGGCGACCGCCATGTCCGGCTACGGGTGAAGACTGCTTTCCCGCTCTGCCTATCCGTAATCGAACAGGCCGCTCGCGGCCCCGAAGTCCCCCGGAAGCGCATTGCGAAGGAGTTGGACAAGTCTACAATTTATAGTCTGCGCAGCGGTCTCCACGTATTGGCATTGTAAATATGGATGGCCGCGAACCGCCGTTGAAAACTGCAGTTTAAATGGCCAAGGAATCATTGCTAGCCACGCAGCCCAGTCTGAGCTAGCAGCGCTGGTATTACAGCCTTATTTGCTTTCTTCTTACATAAGGCGCATGGTGGTCATCGATAGCAATTGAAACGGGTGCTGTCATTCGGGCTTCAAATGCCTGACCCGCAACAAAGGAGGACATAATGTCTTCCATCGCCTTGAATTCCAGAAACATTACTATGATTTCGCGCCTTCTTAGGGAGGCTCGTAAACCTGGCGACACGCAGGATTTGCGCACTGACGCTGCACGATATCTTGCACGCCGGTTTCAGGAGGGAACTCGTGATGAAGGTCGCCTGCAGATCGCCCTGAAACAGTTCATCCAGAAGCATAAGGCAATGGCAAAGTCCGCTGATCGCTATGATGATGGCGGCGGCGCGGTAGAAAGAGAAAAATAAGGTCCCTTTCATTTCCAGACCTAGCAGAAGTTTCGATGATTTTGAGGTCGGCGTAGGCTTTGTCAGCTACGACGGAATGACCTCGGTTCCGTTTCTAATCGATAAAACCGTACTGTAGAAAAATGGCGTCATCGCAGCAATGGAATTTTCGCTTCTTGCTGCTCCGACGTCTCGGAAACTGATCTACAATGTTGCCCGCGAAGTTTTTGCCCAGGCCCGGCAAACTTCTTATCGGATCGCTGCTGATGACATGAAGTAGCTTCTTTTGCAAATCTTGAAGTAGTAGGTGAACCTATCTGCCGTCACATCCCAGCCTCAGTTGCTTTGCTCAAAAATAAGGCGCATGGTGCATGTCTCGACAGCTTTTGAAACGGGCGCTGTCGGTTGCGAGTGCAGACTCCAGCCCCAATAAAAGGAGGATGAAATGTCTTCCAAAATTATCAAGCCCTACTTTGGACCTACCGACTTTCGAATGATGCGCGAAATATTGCGACGCGCTGGCTATCGGCTTTACGATACCGCAGAAAACCGAACCGCTCACCTAGTCGCAGCAAAGTTGCTCATTCAAGAATTCCAATCTGGACGCTCGCAATCGCGACGACTTTCGAAGTTTTCTCGGCGTCATACAGTTGAGAATGTGGATGGATCTCCAGCCGTGATTTGAACCATCAACGGATTGGTCCGATACCCAAGGAATAATTAATCCTGAAAGACAGGAGGTTTTCAAAATGCCCCGCGGTCAGAAAAGAAGTAACCGAGAAATAAGAAAACCAAAGCAAGACAAGTCCAAGGCGAAAGTTGCGTCAACTGAAGTTGTTGCAGGACGCTTCCCTACCTCTACCAATGACTTGATCAAAACCAAACGGCATTAGTTATAGCTGTGTCGCCTCACCAAGAGAGACGAGGCGACAAGCTTCTCTGGAAACGCACTCAGTACGTTCATCTATAGCCCCTAAACACGAGCCGAACTCGCTTTCTCTCGTACTCCCGCTTAAACTGCAGCGCAAAAGACGTAATACCCCGCCGCTGCCTCATACTTCGTTCAAACTTCGAAAGTTGCGGCTGGTCGGAAGTTGTAAATCTCGACGATCCAAGTCCAGATAATTTGGGGTGCTTCGTTATCTCTTAATCTAATTAATTATTATTCATAATATCGCAACATCCGTTTGAGGATATAATCATGTCAAGCTCTACTTTTAGTTCAACAGGCAATCTGTATTGCGAGGGAAAGAATATTGGGTCTGTTCACTACAGCATCTCCCTGCTCACAGAAGGCGAAAAGACGTTTACAACAGGGACGATATGGGCGAGCATGGAGATGCTCCGGCAGGCTTATTCAGGTGAGCTGGTTCAGTTATCATCGGAAAAAGGTGATGGCTTGCTGAGTGTGGACGTACGAAACGTCAGCATCCATGGAAGTGCAGACTTCATTCTGGTGGGAAAGCACACGCTTTAGAACCCTACTGTTCGAACTTAATAGATATAGGAACCCAGCACCCATGCCATCAATCCAATATCGATGCATATTATGAGAGTTGCGATCAAGTAAACACTCATTTTACGATCCACAGATTTGTGGGCTGACATTTTCTCCTCGCCAGATTGATCACGTGTCATTGAGACGATACCAGCCCCGACATACCCTCACGAAATAGGCCGCTCGGTCCCGATGCGAACTCGCCGCATTGGAGCTCAAGTAGGTTTTCAACCAGGGTAAATGCGTTGAGGGCATGTGTTTGGCCAAACACCTTGCACTGAACGGCTCGCGGACCCTATGTTCTATCCGCACAATATTCCGGATCGCGGGATAGAGCTGTTTGGAGCGAAATCCAACCCTTTGCTCGCTTAACACAACGCCTGATATTGAGGTACGCATAATATCAAGCCAATCTCAATCGGAGCTTCTTTCGAGGTGGCCATCGCAGGACCGAGGGCTTTGCCGCAACTTGCGGAGCGGTGTAGCCGCCTTCATTTTCCCAGGTTTCCAGTTCTCTTTGATTAGATTGCGACAAGCGTTGGGCGCGAACTGCCAAAAGCATGTCCAGCATTTGCACAGGAACATGGCGCCCGTCGCTGAATATCTCACAAAGGTGTTTGGCGGCTTCCAAGCGGGTCTCTGGTTTTTCGCACCCCTCCAACGAATATCCGGAGCGTTGCATGAAATCGCGGAGCGAAGGGAAATCTTCGGGGCCAAAGTAGGGTAGGTGTGAAGCGGAAGACATCCTGTGTCCCCCTTCATTTTTGGGGCAGGAGATTGTTCTCTCCCAACGACAGCGCCCGTTTCAAAAAGCTGTTGATGATATACCGTGCACCTTTTCGGAATAAATCACAAGCTAACATTTGATGTTTATTTAGGAATAAGCGGATCAAGAATCTTGGAATACTATCGTGAGCCGACGAAAATCAACGCGTTGCCTTATACTCTTGCATCCTCTCAATTTCATGAATGAATTGTTCCGCATACTGCGCTGTATTAACGTAGTTCTGTTCATTGGAGCCAAGAATATGATGGCGCGTGAATACCGCTTTTAGTCGATCCAGAAATTTGGGTTCAGTTTCAGCTAGATGCCCAATGAGAACCTGAAGTATTTGCTCGTGTGCAAGAACCTTTCGTTCCAGAGCTGTGGTGTCATTAGCCATTGCGTTTACTCCTCGGTGAAGAATGGCGCGGCGAGCGGGAACGTGAGAATCCGCCGCAAGAACGCCGAAGAATGTTCGCTAGCTGCGTCCAATCCTTTGATGGTGAGCTCATCTGTTCACGAGCATTTGTGAGATCACTTCTGCTAGCCGTCGTGTCCTCATCATGCCGCGGACGTACAGAAACAGTTTCCAATGCAATGTTACGGTTACGTTGTTTTTTCATTACAGCCTCCTCATTCAGCTTCCCCGCCCTATTAAAGCGCCTTAGCGAGTTCGTTGCCGCACGCTGTTGCCAGCGCGGCATTGGGTTGCTCTGCGCCCAACGGTGTTGCCCACCCTGACTTCTCGATAAGGCTACGGCGAGAGTAAGCTGGGGCGGCCTTAAACTCAGCCAGGATGTTCACAACGGCCGGGTCGTTTCTTGATTTTTCAAGACAGTAAGGCGTCAGGGCAAGCGCCACCCCGTCGGACATGTTGGATACAATCAGGCGCTCAGAAGTACCGTGCGTGACCCAACCTCCGACGGAAAACCCGATAGCAATTGCCGCAATGGCGCCAATCAATGCTCCGCCGAGTGCGGGCTTTAACCATTCAAGCCTGTTCATGATGGTATCCGATCTTCAACGATCGAACGCACATAATTATGCGTTGGATTTTGAGTATAGCACCATTGTGATCAATTTCCGCGAGAATTCTTCTAGTTCACTAATTTAAGTTGCATGTCTGGATGTAGTTTTCGTACTCACCTAATTTTCGGAACAAACACATTTTCTGCAAGTAGGGTGTGCGGCGTCTGTAGCGGCTTGGCTCGCTTCGGCAGGCGCTACCCTCGTCGGTCACATTCTGGCCGGCGAGGACTTTGCGGGTTGATCCGGTTGGAGTCATCCATATAATTTCATGACGCATTCATTGTTTTGGCGGCGTTGCTTTGGCACTAGCTGAAGGGAGGCCACTATGCCGCTATTTAACGAAGCGAGCCGCATATATAACACATTGGAAGTCAATTTTATGCGGAGTTGCTTTAGCAATGCAGCAATCATGCTCGAAGAGAGCGACCGCGACTATTCTCCGTCGGAATTAGCATCGAGCATCATCATGTTGTACGAGAGCGGGTTGAGAGACCAATTCTACATCTGTGAGCTAGCTGCCCGTCTTGCTCATCAGCGATATCAGACTCGACACGACATTCAGAGAATTCCAGCGGCAAACAACAATGGCTCGGCGCAGGCTGTGCCAACTGTTCCCACGGAATATAATCCGTTTGCTTGACGGGGAACAAAAATCTCGCTGGCGTAGTATCTCACGAGGCGATGACAGCCGCCACGCGCCAGAAACTCACTTAACACGGGGATATGGCGTAGCCCTGCCCAGCTCGTCCCTAAGGCAGGGCATCTTTCCAATTATTCGCTGGGTGCGTACGAAGCTCAGCGGATAGAACGCTGGCAAGGACATGCACCACATTTGCCGACTGCTGCCCGGGATGTACCTGAATGTCCCGGGCTTTCTGTTGAAAACTTAATTCGGTTTGCCGGCATCGGAACATAGCCACCGCACGTTTGTTATACTGAGAATGAGAAAGCTTTGGGTGCATGCCAGAACGACCAAACATTTACCAAACCGCTAGACGTTTTGCCACCAGCGTGAGGCGTCGTGATCTTCCCTCACAAGCAATCGCAGATGCATTGAAAGACGGATTGATGATGACATCCTCCAACAATAACGAAGATATTTTTTCTGAACTTTTAGCGCGCCTCGAAGATACCGAGAAAAAACAGAGCGATTGAAAAGGTTCTTGATTTTCAAGTTTCCCTGAATAAAATTTGAATGCAGGCATATGATAACCTTCCAGCTAGCCCCGCGCGATCCCGCTGCGGGGTGCTTTTTATGTGGGGCTCGATTTCTGAAGATGAAATCACTCAGGATGTGTCAGATCGAGTATCCTGCCCCTAAGTGACCTTAATTGTTCGCTTGCTATCAAATCACAAACAGTCCATCCTAAATTGTCAGTGAATTGATTGAATACGGGCTCTGCTGACGTGGGTCGAATTACCATTGCCCGCAATTTGAAAGGAGGACGCCATGTCTTCCAATATCTATAATGGCGATTTTCACTCAAACCATCGCATTCTGAAGCAGATGATTATTAAGGCCGGCTATCTCACGTCCAGGATGAAGCCCCTCCCAGGACCCCATTATAATGAGTCAGCGTTGATTCTGAAGAGTTTTATGGCTGGAGTAATGGGCGACATTCAAACGGACCCAGGTCCACAGACGGAAATGTCTTCCGCCTATGGCACGGCTTAACAATTATCGTTTGAGAGCGCCCAAACCGGGCCTCTCAAATAATAAATTTGAAATCGTTATTTCACTGTAAAAACAATGAAAATATTAGGCGATTTAAGTATTATTCGTCAATTTAATGAACCAAAATATATTAATAGTTTGACAAATTTTATTTAAACAACTAAAATAAAACCATCGAGATTTTCTTGTTGAGCTTTGATCCCTGCGCGATTAGCACCGTGCGCTGAACGAAAACTCCCTTTAAAAAATCGTTTCATCTCTGCGTTTTTCAAACGCAGCTATCAATATTGCTAGGAAAGGGGTTCACATGAACACCGGCACAGTTAAATGGTTTAATGCAGCAAAAGGCTTTGGCTTTATTCAGCCTGACAATGGCGGCTTGGATGCATTTGTTCATATTTCTGCAGTTGAGCGCGCAGGCTTGCATACGCTCAATGAGGGCCAGAAACTGACTTATGACCTGGAACAGGATCGCAAGTCTGGGAAAATGACTGTTTGTAATTTGCAGGCAGCGTAAATGAGGCTTCTTCTTTCTTGTGACCACAGATGTACTGGCACAAGCGAAAAAACTAGCTTTGGGCCAAGCAATGCTTGGCCTTTTTATTTTCCTCATAAGGAACTTCTCACTTGACGGAAAATTCCCTGATTGCTTTTACGAAAGATACGCTTTTCAAGCGAATTCCATCGGGCAGAGAGTCGGTCGCCTCACGCACAGACAAAGCTGTACGTTCTATCTTGGACGCTGAGGTAAGTGAGCGGGATGCCAAGACTCTCCGCTTGCGAAAACAACGTCTTGAGAGAAAGAGCATTATGCCGTCAACCTCAAAAAGGGTGGGCGCAACGGCCGGTAGCGTTAAGCTCACAAGTTCATCTATGATCAAGGACAAAGGGAATGACACCTAAATGACCAAAGCGCGGCTCATTGTTGTCGCGGCATTCGATCGTAATGATGCGGGTGAATTAGTTGCTGCATTCGACCCAATGGCTTTTGAAACCGAGGGTCGTGCTTTACGCGCAGCGGCGGAATTGCAAGGAAAGCACATTGGAGTTGTAGCCTGGAGCCGCGAAGCAGATCCTGATATTGGAGAGTATGGCCCGCCCGCAATTTTGTTCCAGTATGGCGATATCCCAGATATGGATTAGCGCTCTTTAATTCAAGAATGGCCATACATTCAGCTTGCCAAAAATCGATAGCAAGTCGTGGAGATGTCGGCGAGCGCGAAGGCCATGCTTTTGTGCTTAATTGGGCTTTGTTGATAAAGTAGGTTCTCGCATGCCGAAATTATCAGCTATGTGGCTCATATATTCAAGTAGGACTGGCTCAGGCATCGGATTACCTACATTCGCCTGGCGGCATTAACCGAACGAGATGACCGTCCGGTTCCTTATATGAAAGCGAAAAGCTGACCGACAGTTCCCAGCCCCACGCAACGAAGCTTGAATTTGCGCGTTCTTCCACCGGCCAATGGTGGCCGAAGGAGAACTCAAATGGGTATCGCACAATATGATCCTGCTGCACTGGGCGCTCCGTATGGAACGCTGGCAGGAAGGCTTACTTAAAGAAGCCGCTCAAACAGCGGCAGATTTAGGCAGTTCGTTTCTTTCTTGATAGAGAGGGGCGGATGCGAGACCGAGCGTTGTTCGATCTCGCGATCGATAGCAAGCTACGAGGCTGCGATCTAGTTAGGATCAAGATCGGAACTCTCTTTACGGGCCAGAATATCCGAACACGAGCAACGGTCATACAGCAGAAAACCGTACGTCCTGTACAGTTCGAGATTACGGCGGAAGTCAGAGCAAGCTTGCTCTCTTGGCTTCGGCGGAGAGGCGGCACCATAGATGATAGAGGTGGCTTCTCTATTCGGCGAGCTAAAGTCAAGCGCTTCGATATTTCACAATCTCCGCATTTCAAAGTCTTTCGCAGGGGATCAGACAGTAAACCTTTGAAGGGTTGGAAAACGGAAAGGCAGCTTTCTGACCGGCAAAGTGTGAGAGAGGTCGTCCGGTACTGCAAATGGCTGCCGGGCAAGGCGGGCTCTCCCTCCCAACGTATGCGACAGAAATGTCGAAGATTTTTTAGTGACTGAAATCTTGTCGATACAGCTAGGAATTGGGCGATAAAGGGAGGTTCGCGCCAAGGGTTATTCAGGGTTATTCAAACCCGACTTTCGCATCGGTAACGGTAATCCCCGATGATTAACGGTCCCAATTCTTGAGATATTTGGCTGGCGATGTGCCGAGCGCTTTCTTGAACATATTGATGAACGCTGACACCGATTCATATCCAAGGTCGCCAGAAACCTGCTGCACCGTTGCCCCAGCTGCAAGACTTCGGAGTGCGATGATCAACTGCAACTGCTGTCGCCAACGACCGAAAGTCAGGCCGGTCTCCTGTTGAACGAGACGAGCGAGCGAATTCTCGCTCATCGCCACTCGCTCCGCCCATTGCGCTATCGTGCTACGGTCGGAAGGGTCGTCGACCAGTGCCCACGCGATGCGTCCAAGTCGAGGTTCATCCGTCAATGGCAGATGCAGATCCTCTACTGGCATACGCGGCAAAGCCGATAGAAGCAGTGTGGTGATGAGATCAGCATCGGCCATCGCGACGGCGGACTGGTCAGCCAACTCGATGATAAGTTCCCTGACAAGTGGAGACAGGGAAAGCGTGCAGCATCGGTCTGGAAGATCGGCAGCGCCTGGTTCAATGAACAAGAAGAACAAGCGAGCATTGGCGGTCGCCACATTGCTGTGCAGCATACCCCCTGGAACCCAGACGCCACAATGCGGAGGTACCATCCAAATCCCGCTCGGAACACGACAGGTCACTCCTCCCCGTAAAGCCAGAACGAGCTGGCCCTTGCGATGGCGATGCTCAGGTGCTTCGCGTTCATTCTGCGACACATCAATCCTTACAGCACTCGCCCGTGCCGCGGACTTGTCTAGATCATTATCGTCTCGAGCCCATGAGAGGGCCATCGGAATTTGGTGGGATTTCGTTATCATATGGGAGAATAACTAAATTCCTCAGCCTGATTTGTCGATAAATTTTCGAATGGACATGACGTTCGGAGACCTCAATGGCATTTCAACAACACGATCCCCATTATACCCAGCTCTCATCAATCGAAGTCTCATCACAGTTGCCGAGGGCCGGGAGAGTTCAACAACACCTCCTCCCTTTACTGAAGGGAGCAAGCTTCGTCCTCTCCAGGTTCCGTGCCCTAATGATTTCTCCGGCGACAAATACGCCGGCCATGTCATGTGTGGATCCTGCGGAAGCTTATCTGCATGCCTGCGTTGCGGCCGCGCCTTTTTGCTATGTCTCACCTGCGATCTACGGCCTCACCGGCACGATTGACGAGCGAGGCGTTACCCGGAGCAGTTCACAGCCAGGAGATAAGGTGTGAGCGTTCGGTCGATTGTCACCACCGATACGGTCGTCTTTTCATTGAAGACATTCCTGGCAGCAATGCTTGCCTATTTCATCGCGATCAGCTTCGACCTTCCTCGACCGTTCTGGGCGGTGGCAACCGTCTACATCGTCGCTCATCCGCTTTCGGGCGCGATCTCATCGAAGTCGGTCTATCGATTGCTCGGAACCCTCATCGGTGGCGGTGCAACGATCGTCATGGTTCCGAACCTGGTGAACGAGCCGATACTGCTTTCAGCGGCGATCATTGCATGGGTATCGGCATGCACGTTCTTCAGTCTTCTGGACCGCACGCCCCGAAGCTACGTCCTGTTGCTGGCGGGATACACGGTGCTTCTTGCAGGAGTGCCGTTGGTCACAGCCCCGGCGAACACGTTCGACACGGTCGTGTCGCGCATTGAGGAGATCGGTCTCGCAATTATATGCGCGTCGATCGTCAGCCATGTCGTCTTTCCAGCTCATGTGGGTACCGTTCTTGTCAATCGGATCGACGGATGGATGGCCAGGGCGTGGTCGCTCCTCACAACAATGGCGGTCGGAGAATGTGGTGAAACCCAGAGCAGAGTGGCACGACTAGGCCTGGCTGCGGACGCAGCAGACTTGCGGTCATTTACAACCCATCTTCAATATGATGGCTCCAGATATCGACGTGCGATATCGTTAGTGCGATCACTGCAGCACCGCATGGTGTCTCTCCTTCCACTCTTGGCAGAAATTGAGGATTTACGACGATCACTGGTCAAGCTTAGCACGCCCGGCTCGGCAGTTGCTTTGTCGTTGATTGCCGCTATCGGTTCGGCGATCGGCTCTCGATCAAAGAATCCCACAAGGAGTTTCACGACAGAGATCGATGCGCTCGACCGTTTTGATGCGCACCACTCTTGGGAAAAGCACCTTCTTGCCAACGCCGCTCGGAACCTGCGGGATATTCTTCGGATCTCCGATGACTGCGGTACCCTTCGCGAAGCCATAGAAGATGAGAACACAGCGAGAGCGGCTCGCCGCTTCGCTTTTATCGACCAGACGCCAACCCAGCATCGTGACGTCGGCATGGCTTTGTTATCAGCGGTGGCAGTCGCGATTTGCCTGTCGTCATCGACCCTTTTCTGGATCGCGAGCGGTTGGTCTGACGGAATGACATTTACACAGATATCAGGCGTCCTTTGTTGCCTCCTCGCGACGATGGACGATCCGGTTCCTGCCATGCGCAAGTTTGTTGGCGTGACAATCGGCGCGGTCGTCGCAGCGTTCGTCTACGGCTTCGCAGTCCTTCCTATGATCGACGGATTTCTGCCGCTCGCCGCAGCTCTCGGGCTGTTTCTGATTCCGGCCGGGATATGCCTCGCTGAGCCTTCCCGGGCCATCGTCGGGATGGGACTTTGTATAAACTTTCCTCTTCTTCTCATGCTTCAGTCACACCAGAGCAGCGACTTCGTCTTATTCGGGAACACAGGAATCGCGACCATTCTTGCGATGATCTGGACGATTGTGGTCTGCAGGCTCTTCCGTTCCGTTAGGGCGGAGACAAACGCCAGAAGGCTTTTTTCCGTTGTACAGAAGCATGTCGCGAAAATCGCGGCCGGCAGACATACCGAGCCCCATGTCACGCACCATCGCGTCATTGATGTTGCCGGCCTCTTTGCTTCCAGAGCTTCAAAACTTCCACTGAGTTCCGATGCCGCAAATACCGACCTTACGCGGGATCTGCGGACGGGACTTCATATGATGGCTATGCAGAAGCTTGTCGATGAAGTGTCCAGCTCTATTCGCTGCAAAGCGGAAGCAGTCTTCGAAGCACTCGAAGACGTGTACGAACTGAAGTCCGGTGGCCGCCGCGGACCTTTGGAAAATGCCCTGAGGATTTTGGATGATCTTATTCTTTCCGCTCCGGGCACGATCACATCAACTGCGGAAGGGCAGCTTCTGGTGAGCGCGGTCGCTCTTCGCCTTTGCCTCGCCCCGGACGCTGATCCGCCGGTTTTAACAACACCACCTTCAAGGAGGATTGCTGCGTGACCGGACAATTCGATCTTTACGGCGTCTTCCTGCCGTTGTTCGCGGCGCTGGCCCTTTTCGCGTACGGCGTGTTCCGCGTTCTCGCGTCGGTTCTCGACAAGGACGGATTTTACCGACTGGTATGGCATCGCCCTCTGTTCAATCTAGCGATCTACGTCACCCTCCTCGCTGGATTTTCAGTCGCTTTAAACTGGTTTCAAAGATGAAGAATGTCACCATCATTTCCGCACGAGTCTTTTTGACACTTTCTATGGTCGGCTGCGCAGCGGTACTGAGCTGGCACCTATGGTCCTTCTACATGGAAGCGCCATGGACGCGCGACGCTCACATCCGTGCTGATATCGTGCGACTTGCGCCAGATGTCTCCGGCCCCGTCACTGAGGTTCTGGTGTCGGACAACGCTCGGGTGGAGAAAGGGGCGCCGCTGTTCCGTATAGAAACAGATCGATTCAAGCTTGCACTCCGCGAAGCGGAAGCCCAGACGCAGAGCATGAAGGCCGCGGCGGAGCTGGCGAAGACGGATTTCGAACGATATCAACTGCTAGCCTCTAAAGAAGCCGTCAGCCTAAAGCAGCGGCAGCAGGCGGAAAGCCAGATGCATCAGGCAAACGCAGCGTATCAATCAGCACTTGCAGCGCGGGATCTGGCCAGACTCGACCTTGAACGGACAACCGTGAAGGCACCGGCATCAGGGGCGATCACGAATTTCTCTGTGCGCAGGGGAAACTATGTTTCTGCGGGAAGTGCAGTCGGTGTGCTGGTTGAAAGAGAATCCATCTACATCGCAGGATATTTCGAAGAGACGAAGCTTCCCAGAATCCACGTCAACGATCTCGTGAGGATCGATATTATGGGTGAGCCGGAACCGCTGATCGGACATGTCGCAAGCATCTCCGCGGGTATCGAGGATCGGGAGCGAAGCGACTCTGTCGGTTCCCTCGCAAGTGTGGCTCCGACGTTCTCATGGGTCCGTCTGGCCCAGAGGATTCCGGTACGGATCGAGATCGATGATACTCCCGATGCCGTCCGGCTCATTGCGGGCCGCACTGCAACAGTGACGATTGAACCGACGCGCAACTAATAATGTGAACTTATCTGACCCGGTCAAAGGCATAATCTGGTCGATAATATTATCCTGTCGAAAGTTTCCAAAAACCTGCGACTGTCAATTGCCATCTGATCTGCAGCGAGGCAGCTGAATAAAATAATGTCTCCAATGAGGGTCGAAAGCCGCTGTTCGGTAACGCGCTTTCATTTCAGATATTAGCGTAGCCTTCACACCTTCCTCAAAGCAGTCGTTCCATCTATTTTCCCAGAGAAATCAGTACCTGTGTTTGCGTTCCGTGTTTTAAGCATTACGTGACAGGAAATTTTCAGATTATATGAACCAACGTCCCACAGACGGCCAAGACCGCGACGACGATCCACGGCTGGACTTTCCAGACAGTGAGTAGGAGAAACCCGGCCAACGCTAATGCGAAATCCCGCGGTGAAAAAACCGCGCTTGTCCAAACCGGGGCGTAGAGGGCTGCGCCCAGGATGCCGACGACGGCGGCGTTCGCGCCACGCATGGCTGCCTGAGCGATCGGTCGCAGTCGCAACGCATCCCAATAGGGGAGCATTCCGTAGACCAGTAGAAGACCCGGCAGGAAGATCGCAACGACCGCGATGGAAGCGCCCGCTAGACCATTGGGCATCGGCCCCATGACCGCGCCGAGATAGGCGGAAAAGGTGAATAGCGGTCCTGGTACGGCCTGCGCCAGGCCATAACCGACCAGAAAGGATTCGTTCGTGACCCAACCAGGTGCCACCACCTGAGCTTGCAGCAAGGGGAGCACGACATGTCCTCCTCCGAACACCAAAGCGCCGGAACGGTAAAAAGCGTCAAAAAGTGCCACCGCCTGATGGCCGGTCGTCATGACCAGCAACGGCGGGATCACGAAAAGTGCAGCAAATAGAAAGAGAGCTACCGCCCCGTTGCGACGCGAAACCGGAAAGCGGAGATAACCCGTTGGCTTGGAAAGTTCGTTGCGGCAGAGCCAGAGGCCGGCGATGGCGCCTAGCGCAATCGCACCGATCTGGCCGATTGAGCCGCCAATGAAAACCACTACTGCGATCCCGGCCAAAGCAATTCCGGCGCGTTCCCGATCGGGAGTGAGGCTCTTCGCCATGCCCCAGATCGCCTGCGCGACCACGGCGACGGCGACCAGCTTCAAGCCGTGCAACACACCTTCCGCAGTAGTTCCAGTAAATGCTGCCGCGCTGAGAGCGAGGGCAAACAGGATTGCGACCGACGGCATCGTGAAAGCGAGCCAGGCGGCGAAACCACCGAACAACCCATTGCCGCGCAGGACCCCGAGCGAGAATCCAACCTGGCTCGAAGCTGGCCCGGGTAAGAACTGACAGAGTGCGACTAGATCGGCATAACCTTCCTCGTCGATCCACTTGCGGCGCACCACCAGTTCATCGCGGAAATATCCAAGATGAGCGATTGGCCCACCGAAGGATGTCAGCCCGAGTTTGAGAAACACTCGAAAGACTTCAGGAGCCGATCCGGCAGCCGGTTGCGCGGCACCGGCTGAATTATCGCGTGCGGTCATCACTATCTCCGGACGATAAAAACGTTGTCAATGGAGCGAACGCAGGTAAATGGACTCAGCGATGTTCTAGCATCTCCCCGATCAACTCGCGGACCTTGCCGCGTGCCATCTCCAGCGCCTCCCGGCCGAGCGGCGTCGCTCGATAGATGTGCCGGACGGAACGGCCCGCGCGCTGCTTCTCGGAAATGAGATAGCCCTTCTTCTCCATCGAACGCAGCATCGGATAGAGTGTCCCGGCACTCAGCTTGTATCCATGATTGGCCAATTCTTCGATCATCCATTGTCCATAGACCTCGCCTTCGGCCGCATGATGCAGAACGTGAAGGCGAATGAGTCCATTCAGCAGGTCTTGATGTTCCATATGCCCACATGGTCCCAATGCATCCATTCGTACGAGTAACGTTATCGAATTTCGATAATATAGAGTGACTATGTCACGGCGATGAACGAATTGCACGCCCGGAAAACTGGCAGAAGCAGGCGGTGCGGACACAGCAGAAAGTCCCTCGATGGTTTGAAATGGGCGGTCTGCGGCTTGGCTTGGGCCTCGATTTTTATTGTATCGATCAGCTTGATTCTTCCAGGTTGGGCGAAATGCGCTTTACTGCCGTGGTTTCGTTCCAACTACGTTTGCCTGTAAGCTGACATCAACGAAGCAACTTCAATCCTGTGAGAATCGCGACGCCTAAAGCGGCAGTAAGAGCCAGAATAGTGAGGCTCCAGCTCGCACCAAAGTTCGTTATACTGGAAGCCATCGCTAACGGTGCAGTGGCGGACACGATTAATCTGGCTGATATGATTTTGCCCTGCATGGCACCGTAGCCATCACTGCCGAATAGCGACAAGGGTAACGTTCCGGAGACAATACTGAAGAGACCGTTCCCGAAGCCAAAAAGACAGGCAAACATCATCGTCGCAATAATGGATGGAGCACCGAATAGCAGAACAATGAGGGCTAAACCCATCAAGGAGGCAGAGATTACTGCCAGACTGATCGGAGCGAGGTTTTTGCCACCGAGCATGTTGATCAGGCGGCTGGCTACCTGAGAAGGTCCGAATATCGCGCCAATAAAAGCTGCAGAACCTGTAAGACCGAGCGCGCCCAACATCGGCACCATATGGACCAGAATGGCCGCTGCAACGAGAGCCTGCGTCGAGAATGCCACGAGAATAAGCACGAAACCTTTGCGCCGTTGATGGGCAGGCAGATCACCTGAAGAGGCAGTTGCGACTGTTCCATTTGTTGATCGCTTCTGACCACTCTTTGCAATCGAACGCGCGAGCATAAGGTGTACCGGCACGCAGAGAAACAAATGGAGGCAAGCGAACAGCAAATAGGTCTGTTGCCAGGTCAGCCAATGTTGAAGGGTTGTTGTAATGGGCCAGAAAATTGTCGAGGCAAAGCCTGCAATCAGTGTCAGATAGGTGATGCTACGCTGGGCAAAATTTGGCGCTAATTGCACTAATAATGCAAAGGCTGCTCCATATTGGACGAGGTTTGCGGCGATTTCGATGATCGTTAGCGCACCTGCAAACACCAAAGCATTTGGAGAAAGCGAACACAGTATGAGAGAGACGGCGGCCAGTATCGAGCCTATCGTCATCATGCGACCTGCGCCATAACGATCAATCCATTTGCCTAACCAGGGAGCCAGAAAGCCTCCTGCCAGCAGGGCAACCGACAGCGCTCCGAAAATCCATTCGTTGGAAACGGAGAAGTCCCCCGCCATGGACGGCGCGAGAATGCTGAAGGAATAATATAAAGTGCCGTAACCGATATTCTGGGTCAGTCCGAGACCGGCGATGGCCGCAATGGGAAGCCGTTCAGCGCTCATATTGATCTCAACGAAACACGCTTTTCGAGTTTGGCAGCTTCTTCCTTGCGCTCGCTATAACGGTCTGTGAGATAATCCGAGATGCCACGCGTAAGAAGTGTAAACTTCATTAGTTCTTCCATTACGTCCACCACGCGATCATAGAAGGATGAAGGTTTCATCCGGCCAGCGTCGTCGAATTCCTGCCACGCCTTTGCGACGGATGACTGGTTTGGAATGGTGATCATTCGCATCCAGCGTCCCAGAATGCGCATCTGATTGACAGCGTTGAAGCTCTGCGATCCGCCGGATACCTGCATCAATGCGAGAGTTCGGCCCTGCGTCGGACGAATTGCACCACCCGGCAATGGAATCCAGTCGATCTGCGATTTCATGACAGCGCTCATGGCTCCATGACGTTCGGGACTGGTCCAGACTTGCCCTTCTGACCAAAGCATTGCCTCACGCAATTCTTGCACCTTCGGATGCTCTGCTGAACCATCGTCTGGCAAAGGAAGACCATTGGCATGAAAGACACGCGTTTCAGCACCCATCGCATCGAGAAGGCGCTGCGCTTCCAGCGTCAGAAACCGACTATAGGAACGATCACGAAGTGAGCCATAGAGCAAAAGGATGCGAGGCTTATGCTTTGAAAAGTCGGCGCGTAATGCATCCAAGTCGGGCAATGCGAAGGAATTCTGATCGAGGTTCGGCAGGTCCATGTCAGCGCGACTTTCTTTCATAGTTTATGACTTCTCCGTCCTCTTTGGTGAATGACGACACCGGGTTTTCCAGAATATCGAGAACCAGTTCTGACGGACGGCACAGTCTGGTGCCAAGTGACGTTTCCACGATTGGACGATTGGTCAGGATAGGATGCGCCATCATGAAGTCGACCAGTTCATCATCGGTCCATTTGGGATCGGACAATCCCAGTTCGGCATATGGCGTGCCTTTCTCGCGAAGGATTTGGCGAGGCGTCATCTGCATTGCTCGAAGCAATTCGACAAGTCGTTCTCGCGATGGCGGATTTTGTACATACTCAATGACGACAGGCTCTTCGCCGCTGGCACGGATCAAGGCCAATGTGTTGCGAGAGGTGCCACAGTTCGGATTGTGATAGATCGTAACTGACATCAGAGTTTTCCTGTTTCGGTGACTGGCTTTTGATTGGCACCGCGTTCGTACCAGCCCTTGGAGCGGTTCACGATCCAGACGACCGAGAGCATGACCGGCACTTCCACAAGAACGCCAACCACTGTTGCGAGCGCCGCACCAGATGAGAAGCCGAAAAGGCTGATTGCGGCTGCTACTGCCAGCTCGAAGAAGTTGGATGCGCCAATCAAAGCTGAGGGACCGGCGACGCAATGTTGCTCTCCTGAAATTCGGTTCAACAGATAGGCGAGGCCAGAGTTGAAATAGACCTGGATGAGGATCGGGACGGCTAGCATCGCAATGATCATGGGCTGTGCGATGATCTGCTCTCCTTGAAACCCGAATAGCAGAACAAGTGTCGCCAAAAGCGCAATCAGGGACAGCGGCTGTAGTGTCTTCAGTATTGCATCGAAAGCTCGTTCTCCACCGCTGGCGAGAATGCTTCTGCGCAGGATTTGCGCGATAATCACCGGAATGACGATATAGAGGACAACCGACAGAACGAGCGTGTCCCACGGGACAGTAATTGCCGACAGTCCGAGCAGTAGCCCGACGATAGGGGCAAATGCCACAACCATGATCGCATCGTTCAGTGCGACCTGCGACAGAGTGAAATGCGGTTCGCCCTTGGTCAGGTTGGACCAGACGAACACCATTGCTGTGCAAGGTGCGGCCGCCAGAATAATCAGCCCGGCGATGTAGGAATCGATCTGGTCTTCAGGCAGATAAGGGCGAAACAACCAGCCGATAAATAGCCAGCCGAGAAGCGCCATAGAGAATGGTTTGACGGCCCAGTTGATAAAGAGCGTGACGCCGATGCCACGCCAGTGCTCAGTGACCTGTCTCAATGCGCTGAAATCGATCTTCAGCAACATGGGGATGATCATGAGCCAGATGAGAATGGCGACTGGAATATTGACCCTGGCGACTTCAGCAGATCCGATTGCATGAAATACTGTCGGAAAGAAATGGCCCAGAGCTACGCCTGCGACAATGCACAGAGCCACCCAGACAGTCAGATAACGTTCGAATGTGGACATCAGTTATTCTCCACGTTTGTCTGTGTGCTACCTTCCATGGTGCCGATTTCTTTCAGATGATTTTGAAGCGCCATTCGGTCTATCGTGGCGTGGGGAAGGTTCAGGAACACTGATACCCGGTTCTTCAGAAAACGGGCGGCTTGTGCAAAGGCGCGCTGTCTTTCTGCTTCATTTCCTTCAACCGCGGCGGGGTCCTCAATGCCCCAGTGGGCTGTCATAGGATGGCCAATCCAGACAGGGCAGGCCTCTCCGGCAGCGTTGTCACAGACCGTGAAAATGAAATCCATCTGAGGGGCTTCGGTACCTGAAAACACATCCCAGCTTTTTGAACTCAGGTTCTCCGTGGAATAGCCAAGAGCATCCAGTTCCTTGATTGCGAGAGGATGAACGTCGCCTTTTGGCTGACTACCAGCCGAATAGGCGTGAAAACGTCCTTCGCCATCCTTGTTCAGAATTGCCTCGCCCAAAATTGAGCGTGCGGAATTGCCCGTGCACAAGAAGAGCACGTTGTAGATCCGATCCGTCATTTTATCAGTCCGTTTATGGAAGGCCGAATTCAGCGGCCTTGTGTTACTGGGCGACCGTCTTCGGTTCGCAACAGGGTGTCAGGCTTTTTATAAGAGGTGCGCAGAGCTCGGCACTGCCGCCACAGCAGTCCTTGATCATGAAAAGGGTCAGTTCTCTAAATCGGTCGAGATCAGCGCGATAGATGATCGAGCGGCTCTGACGTTCGCCGTTCACAAGCCCAGCACGAGACAATGTTGCCAGATGTGCAGACATCGTGTTCTGCGGTACATCCAGAATACGCGCCAGTTCACCGGCGGGGATTCCCGCTGGTTCGTGCTTCACCAACAGCCGGAAGGTATCGAGCCTTGTCGATTGGGCGAGGGCGGCCAGCGCCGTAATTGCGTCTTCATTTTCCATGTATCCAGAATAATGGATATATTGGTGCTGTCAATTCGAAATTTGGATGCTTAGCGGCATTTGGGCGCTTTCTGAAATAGGGCTGTTGATTATGGAATGGCGCGCCCCTTAGCGACGTTGACCAATGCCGTCGAGGGATTTGCCACACAGGTGATTTGTCAGGCAAGGGATATCGCGACAAAAACAGGAGTCACCGCTGTTGAAGTGCGGACGGTCTGGGGCGATCCGGCGGAGGTGATCCTCGAAATGGCCTTTCGCGATAATGTTGATGCCATCGTTGTGGGGCGGAGGGGACGTGGCAGACTAGCGGGCCTTTTGCTTGGCGGCGTTTCGCAGAAGCTGGTGAGCCTGGCTCCCTGCACAGTGGTTGTTGTGCCGTAAACTCGACCCGATGCCGATTAATGTCAGTTGATCGGCGCGGCCAGGATGCCGGATAGGATATCGGCGGGGCTTCGGTCGGCATCGAAGCGGCGCCAGGTAATCTCACCTGCGTTCCTTTTCAGCTGTCGAGAGAGGATGTCGACCGTTGCGTCAGACGGGCCACCGCGCCGTTGGTCGACGCGGCGCCACAGCACGTCGGGAGAGACATCCAGCCAGATGCCGATGAATGGCACATGCTGTTCCATCGCAACTTTTTCGATACGAGTGCGATCCGCCGGTCTATCGAAGACGGCATCCGCGAGGACGGTTCCACCCCCGGCGAGGATGAGTTCTGCACGCCATACCATCTCACCATATACTCGGTCGGAGACTTCCGGCCGATACGCCTCCTCCGGCAGGCGCGTTTCCGGCGGTACTCCGTGCAGTGCCTTGCGGATGCGGTCACTCTCCACGATGCGGGCTCCCGGCGGCGCTCCGATATGGGCGGCGAGCGCCTCGGCGATCGTGGTCTTGCCCGAACCGCTCAGCCCGCCAATGGCGATGAGGCGGGGAGGGCGCTTCTCGAGCAATTCCATGGCAAGGTCGAAATAGGCACGGGCTTCGGCGCGCAGGCAACCCGACAGATCGCCGCTTTCCTCGATTTGCGTGCCGGTGACATGGGCGCGCACTGCGGCCCTTATGGCCATAAGGAAAGGCAGGAGGGCGAAACCGTCCTCGTTGTCCGTCTCATCTAGATACCGGTTCATCACCAGATTTGCGAGTTCCGGGAAACCACGGTGACGCAGGTCCATAAGCAGAAAGGCCAGATCGTAGAGCACGTCCACCGTCGCGATCTGGTCGTTGAATTCTATGCAATCGAACAGGCAGGGCTGGCCGTCGAGCAAGCAGATGTTGCGCAGGTGCAGGTCGCCGTGGCAGCGTCGCACCTTGCCGCCCACCTCACGTTGGTTCATAACATCGGCGTGCTGCGAAAGCGTCTCTCGGAACACGCCGTCTAGAATAGTAACTTCCTCTTCGCGGAAGCAATGGCTGGTGGCAAAGCCAGCCTTGTTGATGTCGAGTACGCTCGCGAGATTTTCGGAGCCGCTGCCGCTATGCACAGCCGGGGCTTGGGAGTGAAAACGGGCGATCATGCGCGCAGTCTGAGTCATCAGTTCGGGCGTCAACTTTCCGACCGCGGCCATGCGATCAAGCAGAAGAGACTGGTCGAAGCGTTTCATCTCGATCACTGCTTCGACCAGTTCTCCGTCTCCATCCAGCGTAAGCCGACCTTGCATATTGCGCACAATGCGCCTGACACCGACATAGAGCCCCGGCGCCGTGATGGAGTTGAATTCGACTTCCTTCAGGCACGCCGCGAGCCGCAATTTTGGCGTCGAGAAGTCGACATAGGGTAACTTGACAGCGCGCTTGATCTTGAAGGCGCAGTCGCCAGCAAGAATGATCCGGGAAATATGCGTGTCGATGATCTCGACGGACTCGGAAACTCCAGGCTTGCCGATATCGGTCAACAAGGCTATTGCATCAGTTTGGTTTGAAATACCCAAGAACCTCTCTCCAACGTTAGGGGCTGCCAGCACCGCATGCATCTGACATCCTGCAAACTGATCGCACTGATATTTTTTATATCGTCCGCGCTTTTTTAAAGTTTAGCATTGTCGCAGGGGAGGGCATTGACCCCGGTCAAACAGCAGGAAAGCATTTATCCACCATATGGCGGACAGTTTTAAAGCTGCCTCCTACGTTGCAGGCCTCCCGATCCAGGGCAGGGACAAACAGAGCCCCTTCCTCAAAAATCCGTTGATCACGGAAAGGTTCTTCATTTCGGGTGCTTACGGCTTTCGGCTTGATTGAGCGAACCACGTTTCTCTGAGTGCCACCTGACCGATCGTCGGTGGTATGGATCTTCAGCTTTCGTCAACTCTTGTCCCTTGCATTTAAAAGAAGTGTTTTCAAAGCCTCACTTGCCATAAATCAGAGGCTTGCAATCCGCTGTCAGCACAATGCCGCCCTTAAGTGGCCTGGGCGGGATAATTATGATGCAAGCGACTTGGCGAGCTAGCGTGTGCCGGTTCCGAGGACGAGCATCTTGGAGCCAAAGTGCAGATGCGGCTCGTCTTTTTACCAGTTTTTGATCCGCGTCAAGGAAAGAGGGCGCCAAACGGGGTTTGCTGAGGCCTTTGTTGGATTGAACTGGATCGGGTGAAGCCAGGCGAACGAAGCGTTTTCAGGCGCGACCGGCCAAGTGATGGACCCGGATCGGCGAAGATATCCGACAGGCGGTTCCACTGTCCTCTTGCTCTAGTGCCTCCGGAGAGCCCCTAAGGTTGAAGGGGCGTAGGCAGCGGTTCCTGCGAACATTTGTTCAACTCCAAGGAGATCAGCTATGGCCGAAGCTGCCACCAAACTACCTATTACCAAATCCGCTGCCCCCGCAACGACCGGAGAGCGGATGCCCTTCGAAAACCTGCGCCGCGAGATCGATCGGCTTTTTGACGATTTTCGGCCGTTCGACTGGCGCCTGCCGTCAAAGGTTCTGGGTTTCGAGGTGCCGCGCATCTCCCGCGCCGAATGGCAGATAGCTCCTGCGATAGACCTCGTTGAAAAGGATGATGCTTATGAGATCACGGCGGAACTTCCTGGCCTCGACGAAAAGAACGTCGAGATCAAGTTGTCCAACCACACGCTGACGATCAAGGGCGAAAAGAGCGAGAGAAAGGAGGATAAGCAGAAAGACTACCATCTGTCCGAGCGCCGATACGGTTCATTCCAGCGCAGTTTCCTGCTTCCCGACGGTGTCGATAATGACAAGATCGACGCATATTTCGCCAAGGGCCTTCTCACGGTGAAGTTGCCCAAGACCGTCGAGGCGAAGAGGGCGGAAAAGAAGATCGCGGTTAAGGGAGAGTGATTTCGTTTCCATGGCAGCGATGCGATCCGCCGACGCGCCGCTGCCATGGTCCATGTTCGCAAAAAGAGGAGATGCCAAATGGGCGCTACATCAATCGTTAATTTCACGCAGGCTGCACAGCAGGCACAGCAATGGGTTAAGGAGCTTGCCGATCAACTGAATTGGGATGAACGCCGAGCCTATCGTTTGTTGCGATGCGTTCTGCAGACGTTGCGCGACTGGCTTCCACAGGAAGAGATGGTTGATCTTTCGTCCCAGCTCCCCGTCCTTGTCCGCGGTGTCTATTTCGAGGGCTGGAAGCCGCTCGAAACGCCCGTGTGGGAGCGCAAGAAAGCTGATTTCATGGAGCGTGTGCAGGAAGCCTTTTCCGACGATCTCCTGAACGATCCAGACCGTGCGGTTGCGGCCGTTTTTCGGCTGCTGGACCGGCATATTTCGCATGGGGAGATCGTCCAAGTCCGGAACTCCATGAAAAAGTCTCTGCGCGAATTGTGGCCAGCAGATTGAAATCATGTTCCGGGACCGCAACGAAGCAGGGCGAAAACTGGCCGGTGAGCTTGCCAAGCTTAAGCTTGTCGATCCAGTTGTACTGGCGCTGCCGCGCGGAGGCGTTCCTGTTGCGGTCGAGATCGCCAATGCGCTGAAAGCGCCGCTCGACCTTATCATTGTCCGAAAGGTGGGCGCGCCGGGAAACCCCGAACTGGCGGTCGCTGCGATCGTCGACGGCAATCCACCCGATGTCGTCCTCAATCGAGAGATAGTGGAAGCTTACAACCTCGACGATTCCGAATTGCGGATGCTCGTCGATCGCGAACGCCCCGAGCTGGAGCGCCGCAGGATCACCTATCTCGGCGGGCGTGAGCCAGTACCAATGACAGACAAGATCGTGATCCTTGTCGATGACGGCGCGGCAACTGGAGCCACTATGAAGGTGGCCATCCGCGCGATCAAGCGGCGCTCGCCTCGTGAGATCATCGTTGCGCTTCCCGTGGCTCCGGCGGACACACTGGCGGAACTGGCAGGTGAGGCGCACACGGTTATCTGTCTCAGCAAACCGGCTCGCTTCTTCGCTCTAGGGTATCACTACCACGACTTTCCCCAAATATCGGAAGAGGAGGTCATCAGCCTTCTCAATAGTCACGCAACCGACAAGCCAGCGTCGGCGAACCAGCCCAAGCGACTTTCCTGACCGGAATGGCGGTCGCGGCTCTGAAATCACGTCTCGCTCAGCTAACGGAACGCGAGCGCCAAATCTTGGCGGCTGCGTGGCCGGCTTGCCAAACAGGACCATTGGCTACGATCTCGCAATCAGTCCTCGTACAGTCGAGATTTATTGCGCGAACATTATGTCCAAAAATGCAGGCTCGCAGCCTCCCCGAACTGGTGCGTATGACGATCTCGCTGGGTGTCGTAGGCTAAGTTGCAGCCACGTAAGCCGAATCGAATTCGTTAACATCGAACGTGAAGTTGGATCGGTCCCAAAGCAGCATCCGCCGATGGCGGAGGATATGATTTTGATCGGGTCCAAACGGAGCAAGGTCATAGGGGCCCCCGATATGATCGAACAACATATCATCCTTGTCGCTGTTCCCTGTGCAGGTTCAGGCATTCCATCCAATTTGCCCTCGCAAACGAACGATTCAGGACCTACGCCTACCGCTATAGCCTGTCAATGAATGTTCCATGAACCTCTTGGCCGCCAATGACGGCCAGGATTCAACCCATTTCCACTGGAGCTTTGACCGGGATCAAGGCCGATCGAGAAATGCTGGTGCAGATTCCTCCGGTAAGGCGGTCAATTGGAGTTCGCCCAGAACAGTGAGGTAAATGACAATGAACGACGGTACATTGAGACAAGACATTATCGATGAACTCGATTTCGAGCCCAGTATCGACGCCGCCGACATTGGCGTGGCAGTGGAGAATGGGGTCGTCACACTAACTGGGCATGTACCGACTTATGCCCAGAAGGTTACGATCGAGGATGTCGTGCGCCGGGTGAAGGGTGTGAAGGGCATAGCTGAGGAGATTGAAGTCCGGCCTCTCGGCGCCAATCACACGGCTGACGACGAGATCGCCAAACGTGCTATAAACACGATCAACTGGAACACGTCCGTGCCGGATAACGCAGTGCAGGTAAAGGTCCAGAAAGGATGGCTGACGCTCACCGGCATGGTCGAGTGGCAGTATCAGAAGACCGCCGCCTCCAACGCGGTGAGGGATCTTTCGGGCGTCGTCGGTGTCACAAACCGGATTGATATCAAGCAGCGCGCCTCTGCTTATGACGTGAAAAAGCGGATCGAGGATGCGCTGAGGCGCAACGCGGAAATCGAGGCGCAGTCGATCAGCGTCAATGTCCTGGATGGCGGCAAGGTCAGGCTGGAAGGCCGGGTGCACGCCTGGTCCGAGCGCAGCGCGGCAGAACGGGCGGCGTGGTCTGCAGCGGGCGTAAACACGGTCGAGGACCGCATCACTGTCGGTTGATGCGTGGGGTTCCCGCTCGTGCACGAAAACCTGTGAGGCGGCGGGTAAGCTCTCCGCCTCACGCTCTTTCAGGCATGTTTTGCGTGGAGGCTTCAATGAAAGCGATGGTGCTCAAGATGCCAGGAATGCCCCTGGTCATGGAGGAACGGCCCAACCAGGTGGCGGGGTTGGGGCAGATCATGCTGAAGATCGAAGCCTGTGCCGTCTGTCGCACGGACCTTCACGTTGTTGACGGCGAACTTGATCACCCCAAATTGCCGCTCGTGCCGGGACATGAGATCGTCGGCATCGTCGAGGCCGTCGGGCAGGGTGGCGATACTTCCAGGCTCGGTCGTCGCGTCGGCGTGCCTTGGCTTGGCCACACCTGCGGAGCCTGTCCCTATTGCCGGTCTGGCGCCGAGAACCTCTGCGATGCGCCGCTCTTTACCGGCTATACGCGCGATGGCGGCTTTGCGACTCATACGGTGGCCGATGTAAGCTTCGCCTTCGATCTCGACCCAGAAGCCGATCCAGTGGCCTTGGCGCCCCTACTGTGCGCGGGGCTGATCGGCTGGCGCTCGCTCAGGAAGGTGGGGGACTGCAAGCGCATCGGCCTTTACGGCTTCGGCGCGGCCGCGCACATCATCGCTCAGATTTGTGTTTGGCAAGGGCGTGAAGTCTATGCCTTTACCCGCCCAGGCGATATGAAAGCGCAACGATTTGCGTCGAGCCTTGGCGCGGTTTGGTCAGCAGGATCAGATGAAGTGCCGCCGGTTGAGCTCGATGCCGCTATCATCTTTGCGCCTGTTGGCGAGCTCGTGCCAGCCGCATTGCGCGTCGTTCGCAAGGGGGGGCGTGTCGTCTGCGGCGGTATCCACATGAGCGACATTCCGTCCATGCCCTATGCGATCCTGTGGGAGGAACGTGAACTCCTCTCGGTCGCCAACCTGACGCGCAGGGATGCGGAGGAGTTCTTTCCAATAGCCCACGCCGCTCGGGTTAGGACCCATACCATCATCTATCCGCTCGAGGGCGCCAACGATGCCCTAACCGATCTCCGCTTGGGCAGTCTGAGCGGAGCGGCTGTGCTCGTGCCCTGAGGCCGACGAGAGCTATCGATGCGCCTCCGTTCTCTTCCACAGCCCTTGCGTGAAAGGAATTCTACAATAGCCCGCTTCACACAGCATCGCGAAAGCCGTCTTGTTGAAAGAACCGGCTGATTGAATGCAGCGCTTCTGAGAGCAAATAACGGCATCCTCTCGACGGTTGGCTTCATAGTCGGCCTTGCGGCTTCGGTCGCTTCTGCCAGCTGCATTCTTGTCGCCGGCATTGCTGCCTTATCGCGGGTTCGGTGTCCATAGCTGCTGGGGAATATGTTTCAGTCAGTTCGTAGGTCGATCCGAAGAAGGCCGGCATTCCCTTCGTAACCACACGCGGCACCAGTGGCCCTTGAGCGGGTATTGGCGAATCTACCCTTACCCGCCTCCGGACAGGCGAATGCAACGCCTAAACGCATCACCAGTTTCAGAAAGGCTTTCAACGAAGCGGGTATGGTTCCGAGCCAAAGCGGAAAGACAAAGACGATCTGCTTGGCAATCCGTGATCGCCTGCGCGGCGTTCTCAAGATTAACCGGCATGGGCCACTCCCCCGACTCCTCCATCATATGCAGAACAGGAAACTCGAGCGTCGCAGTATCGATGATCTTGAGACTATGCCCGACCGAGCGTGCGTCCTGCACAGGCGGTTCGCGTTCGGGTTGGGATGACCGAGAAAGACGAGAATTCAGCTGGGCATCGGGTTTCTCTCCGGCGGACGGTCCTTTTCAATGGCCATTGCGAAAACCATGGACTTGATTGCAGTCAAAGTCATAGCGGGCGGCTCGTCAACTGCAGAAGCCGTGAAATCCAGGAGGAAGGTTGGAACATGGTCCAGGAGGATCAACAGGGTGACCAGCCTAGCGCGGTTCAACGTTGCCACTCGTCAGGTACGCTTTGTTGCTTGCCGGCGCTCTCGGACGAAGAACCAGTGTTTGGCTGCTTCCGATGCGGCCAGATAAGCAAGCGTGATGATGACCAACCCGCCGACGACAGTGACCGGCAGCGGTGCGAAGCCCAACCAGTCCGCGCCTGGCAAATAAGGGATGGCGACGGCAAAAAGGACGAGGACCAGCGTGAGCCATGAAAGCAGCGCGCTTGGGCGGCTTCGCCAGAAGGCTTTGCGGGTTCGCACGATTAGCACAATGGCGAGTTCTGTAATCAGGGATTCGACGAACCAGGCGGTCTGGAATATCTGCGCGGTCGCGTTTGCCACCAGGAGCAGAAAGGCGAAGGTCACGAAATCGAATGCCGAGCTGACAAGACCGAAGGTGACCATGAAGCGACGAACGTACCCGATATCCCAGTGGTGCGGCTTGCGGACCTGATCTGGATCGACATTATCGGTTGCGAGCGCCAGCGAAGGAACGTCGGACAGGAAGTTGTTGAGAAGAATTTGTGGGGCCAGCAGTGGCAGGAAGGGCAAGGTGATCGAGGCAATTGCCATGGAGACCATGTTACCGAAATTGGCGCTGGTGGTGATGGCGATATACTTCATCGTGTTGGCGAATGTTTTGCGTCCATCGTCCACCCCGCGCAGCAGCACGCCAAGGTCGCGTTTGAGCAGGATCATGTCGGCGGCCTCGCGCGCCACGTCTACGGCGCTGTCCACTGAAATGCCGATATCGGCTTCGTGCAGCGCCGGAGCATCGTTAATGCCGTCCCCAAGATAACCTACGACATGGCCGCGTTTGCGGAGCGCGCCGATGATGCGTTCCTTCTGGTTCGGGTCGATTTCGGCGAAAATGTCGGTGCGGGCGACGCGACCGAACAAGGCCTCCTTGGTCAATTTGCTCAGTTCCGTACCTGTCAGTATCTGCCGATGGGGCAGGCCGATGGATGCGGCCAGATGCGCGGCGGCATAGCGGTTGTCGCCGGTGACGACCTTCACCTTGATGCCGCGCGCCGCGAGTGCCTTTAGTGCTTCTGCCATGCCCGGTTTTGGCGGATCGAGGAAGAGTAGGAAGCCGGCGAAGGCCAAGCCGGTCTCGTCTTCACGAAGGTATGCGTCCTGTCGCGAAAAGCGGCGCATCGCGAGAGCGAGCACACGATAGCCCTGCATGCTCCATCCGCGCAACCTGTCGTTGATTTCCCTGACCTGCGCTTCGTCCAGCGGCAGGGTCGAGGTCGCATTGATGATCGACGTGCAGGCCCCGACGACGTTCTGGACGGCCCCCTTGCAGATCATTAGATCCTCTGCCTGGTTCGACTGGCGTATGACCACCGATAGCCTCTTGCGGACGAAGTCGTACGGTATCTCATCGACCTTGGAATATAGGCCAAGGTCGTCCCCTTCGCTTTTGCCGGCGGTTATCGCCTCGTCCAGCGGGTTCGCCAGTCCAGTCTGGAGCGAGGCATTGAGCAGCGCCCACAGACGCACCTGCGCGGAAGCCATCCCGTCGATCCCGACGCATGCGTCGAGATGAATGGCGCCCTCGGTCAGGGTGCCGGTCTTGTCAGTGCATAGAATATCCATGCTGCCGAGGTTCTCGATGGCGTCGAGGCGGCGCACGATAACGCCGCTCGCAGCCATGGCGCGCGCGCCGCGGGCAAGCGTCACGCTGATGATCGCCGGCAGTAGTTCCGGCGTTAGGCCAACCGCCAGCGCGAGGGAAAACAGCAGGGAGTCGACGGTCGACCTGTGCAGAAGCAGATTGACGAAAAAGACTAGGATCACGATCACCAGCATGATCTCTGTCATTAGGTAGCCGAAGCGACGGATCCCGCGTGCGAACTCGGTTTCTGGCACGCTGCGAGCGATTGTCGCGGCAATGGAGGCGAATTCCGTATGCTTGCCGGTATTTACCGCCACTATGGTGGCGGTGCCGCTGCGCACCGATGTGCCGCTGAAGACCGCATTGCTTCGCTGGCCGATCTGTGCATCCGGTGCAGAGACGCCGGGCGCCTTCACTACCGGAAACGTCTCGCCAGTCAGCGCGGACTCGCTGACGTTGAAGTCGCGTGCTTCCAGCAGGATACCGTCGGCCGGGATGAGGTTTCCTGCCGAAAGTCTGACGATGTCGCCCGGTATGATTTCCTCGACCGCAACCGACGCATCTTTCCCGTCGCGTACGACCAGCGCCTGGCGCGCGATACCCACCGTTAGTGCTTCCATGGCGCGAGACGCGCCATATTCCTGCGTGAAGGAAAGAACGCAGCTCGCGAGCACGATAACGGTGATGATTACAGCTTCGCTGCCTTCACCGACGAAGACCGAGACCACAGCGGCGAAGATAAGTATCAGGATGAGCGGGCTGCGGAACTGCCTTGCAAAACCGGTGACGGCCGATGCGCCGCCCTTGCGACCGATCGCGTTCGGACCGGTATCGTGCAGTCGAACCTTTGCCTCTTCGGAGGAAAGACCGGTATTCCGGGCCTGCAAATCCGAGAGAAGCCGCTCCGCCGGGATGGACCAATAGGCCGTCTTGGCTGCGGATTGCTGCAATGCTCGTCTTTCCTGCATGGGGCTCCCCAAGCGCCTGCATTGATACTCTCATTTTTGCGGATAGCGTGACGCAACCATCCAGAAGCGAAGATTGAATCCAACTTAACTCGGCATGAAGCGATCGAGCCTGGTTTCGTCAAGCAGCGAGCGCGTTATGCCGCCGATGGCCCATTCCCGGAAACGGCTGTGCCCATAAGCTCCCGAAACCACCAGATCGGCATCGCTTCCATCAATAAAATTGAAGAGTTCGATGTATTCGTCCGGACCTTCGATCAGTTTGGGCTTCGCTTCAATGCCGTGTAAAGCCAGAAAGGCGACCACGTCGGTTGGACCGTCGCGAACGCAATCGTCGGCTTCTGGGACAACAGTGACCACGATCACCTCCTTGGCGGTTACCAGCAGCGGGATAGAGTCAGCCACAGCGCGCCTGGCCTCACGTGTGTCTTTCCAGGCACGACGATCTTCTTCGCCTGCACATGTTCGGCCCTGTCGGCAACGACCAGCAAAGGGCGACCTGCACGCAACACGACATTGGCGGGATCGGCAACACGATAGGCATCTCCTGTCGAAGCTCCGTCGGATGCCGCCGTAACAATGAGATCGGCCGACCGCGATGCCTGGACGAGCGCATGGGTAGGGTTTTTCAGGCTCTCGCCATTCGGTTTTTATAGCGCCGGCGATCACCCGGTCATATTCCCTATGGACTTCCTTGAAGCGCTTTTCGATGTCGTTCCGCATCTGCTGCCATGTTTCCGCAGCGAGAGCTGCAGCCTCCGGTCCGACCATCGGCATCGGTGCGTCGGCGGAACAAATACCGATCAGCTTCGCTTCGTGGCATCGGGCAAGTCCTGTTGCCGCCTGCAGGATCGGTACAACGGGACCGTTGATGTCTATATTTACAAGAATGGGTTTGTAGCTCATTTGCGCGTCCTTCCTCAGGAATTCAGCTGTGCCGGAACAATACGAGATAAGGCAAGAATTGCCTTGACGTTGATCAATCCAATGCAGGCCATGTTGACTGTCCGCTGGCGGGAAGCATCTCGTCGGCCAAAATCAATGTGCCCCGGTTTCCGGCGACAATCTCCACCGCGTCCTCAAGCCTGCCGATTGCGGCGCGACGGTCAGAAGCATAGGTGAAATCCACCGCGGCTTCCACCTTGGGCTGCATCGATCCGGTCGCGAAGTCGTTTATCGAAAGATCGGACGCTTTCACATGGCCAAGCGCGCGTGCCTGTGGCGTGCCCCAGCCAACATAGACGGCGTCGACATCGGTCAACATGAGCAAAAATTCTGCCTTGAGCTGCCGTGCAAGGAGTGACGAGGCCAAATCCTTGTCGATGACCGCCTCAACGCCCGCGATGCTTCCATCGTTCAGTTCGATGACAGGAATGCCTCCACCGCCAGCGCAGATGACGATAACGCCTTGCTCGATCAGAAAAGCAAGCACCTGGGCCTCCAGGATCGCCAGCGGCTTTGGAGAGGCGACGACACGACGCCACTTGTCGTTGTCCTGCCCGATCTGCCAGCCGCGCTCAGCGGCGATCCTGCGGGCAGTCGCCTCATCATAGCTCGGGCCGATCGGCTTTGTTGGCTTGCCGAAAGCAGGATCGTCCGGATCGACTCTGACCTGCGTAAGCAGTGTGGCGAAGAGCTGCTCCTTCATGACATTGCCGAGTTCCTGCTGCAGGACGTAGCCGATCATGCCGGCGCTCTCGGCGTCAAGCACATCCAGCGGAAAGGACTGCTCTGATAAGGCTGCCGCCTGCAGCGCGAGCAGACCGACCTGCGGGCCGTTGCCGTGTGTGATCACCAACGAGTGCCCAGCGGCTACAAGCTCGGCGAGCACCGCAGCGGCACGCCTGATATTAGCGCGCTGGTTTTCGGCCGTCATCGGTTCGCCCCGCTTGAGCAGTGCGTTGCCGCCGAGCGCCACAACGATACGCATGTCAGCTGCCGATCGTGGCGACGAGGATCGCCTTGATCGAGTGCATGCGATTCTCAGCCTGATCAAAGACAATGGAGGCTTCGGATTCGAAGACAGCATCCTCGACCTCCATACAATTGATGCCGTATTGGCACTCAATGTCGGCTCCGACTTCTGTCTCTGTATCGTGGAAGGCAGGCAGGCAGTGCATGAACTTCGTATAAGGATTGCCGGTTGCTGCCATCAGTTCGCTCGTGATCCTGTAGGGTGTCAGCAACTCGATACGCTTGCGCCAGCCGCTTTCGTTCTCTCCCATGGAGAGCCATACGTCGGTGTAGATGAAATCTACGCCTTCAATGCAGCCCTTGATGTCCTCGTCCAGCCTGAAGCGGCCACCACTGCGTTCAGCTATTCCTTTCACATGGGCGCAGAAACGGTCTTCAGGCCACAATTCCCGGGGGGATGCGATACGTATGTCCATGCCGATCTTGGCGGCGCCAATGGCAAGCGACTGGGCGACGTTATCGCGTCCTTCGCCGACGAAGGCAACCTTCATGTCCGACAGATGTTTGTGGGTGAACTCGCGCATCGTCATGAAATCGGCGAGGACCTGCGTGGGATGCGCCTCGTCTGTCAGCCCGTTGTAGACCGGCACGCCGGCATAGGCTGCCAGCAATTCGATCTGGTGCTGGCTGAAGCCCCTGTACTCGATCGCATCGTACATGCGGCTGAGCACCCTTGCGGTGTCTTTCATTGATTCCTTATGGCCGATATGGCTGCCAAAAGGCCCGATATAGGTGACATTGGCTCCTTGGTCATATGCAGCGACCTCGAAGCCTGAACGGGTGCGGGTGGAATCTTTCTCGAAGATCAGCGCGATGTTCTTGCGTGATAGCCGCTGCACTTCCGTACCTGCCTGCTTCGCGGTCTTCAAATCCGCGGCAAGCCTGAGCAGATAGCGGATCTCCGCTCCGGAAAAATCGTCGAGCGTCAGCACGTTGCGGCCATGTAGGTTGAAGGGCATGTCAATTTTCTCCTTCCTCAGATTGGATCGCGTGCAATCGGACAGGTCATGCAATGACCGCCGCCACGGCCACGGCTGAGTTCGGCACCCTCGACAGTGACGACCTCGATTCCGGCGCGGCGCAGCAGTGTGTTGGTGTAGACGTTCCGGTCGTAGCCGATGACCACGCCAGGCTCGATGGCGATGACGTTGTTGCCGTCGTCCCATTGTTCGCGTTCGGACTCGTAGGAATCGCCGCCAGTCGCGACGATGCGCAGCGTCTTCAGTCCGAGAGCTTCCTTGACCACCTCGACGAAAGGTTTCGTCTCCTCGACGACGTCGACAGCGGCGGTGCCTTCGCCGGGTCTCAGCGAAAAAGTCCGCAGCCGCTCGACCACCGGGGGATACATCGTGACCAGATCGCGGTCACAGAAGGTAAAGATCGTATCGAGATGCATGAATGACCTGTCGCGCGGCATTAGCGCAGCGATCACCCGTGTCGCCTCGCCGGCGGCGAACAGGCTGCGGGCGAGCCCGCCGACAGCCTGCGGCGTGGTGCGCTCGCCCATACCGACCAGCACCAGGCCGCCACCCACCGGCATGACGTCTCCACCTTCCAAGCTAACGCCGGGGCCGGGATTGTCGGGGGACACAAAGGTCAGGCCGGCATCGCGAAAGCGCGGATGGAAGCGATAGACGGCTTCGACATTGGCCGCTTCCGGCTTGCGCACCGGCCAATACATGGCGTTGACCGACACCGAGCGATAGATCCAGCAGGAACTGTCGCGGGTGAAGAGCTGGTTGGGCAATGGTGGCAAAACGAAATCCTGCGGCAGTAGGGTCTTGCCCGTGAGCCCGCCCGGCTGGAACGGCAGTTCGGCGCGGGCGATGCCGCCCACAAGCAGCGAGGCAAGCTCGTCGGCAGGCATCTCGTCCAGCCATCCGCGCATTTCGTCGACCATGTCGTAGCCGACGACCGAATCGTCGACGCGGCGGTCAAGCAGCCAGTCGCGGGCTTCAGCGATCGCCATGGTCTCAGCCAGCAATTCGCCGAACAGATGCACTATGACCCCGCGCTCGCGAAGCGCGTCGACGAAGACATCGTGCTCCTGCCGCGCCCGTTTGACCCACAGCACATCATCGAACAGCAGCGCCTTGCAATTGTCGGGGGTGAGCCGACGCAGGCTGAGATCGGGCCGGTGAACGATCACCTCGCGCAGCCGACCGACTTCGGAATGAGCGCCAAGAGCAGTCATAGGATGTTCCTTTTTGAAAGAGCGGTTTGGCTCAGAGCGCACTGACCGCTCCCGTCCACATTTCATAAGCGGCGTAGAGACTGACCGCGACAAGAGCGGCGGCAAGGACGGCTTCGACCGGGTGGAAAATGCGCTGCCCATTTTCGCGACGGGCCCAGATGAAGAATATGATGCCTGGGGCGTAGAGGATTGCGCACATGAACAGGAATGAAAGGCCAGCGGCATAGACAAGCCAGAGGCCGTAGATCGTCGCCAACAGACCGAGGAGCATTGCGCCATTGCGGTTTTCTCCGACACCATAGCTTTCGCCGGTGAAAGCGAGCTTCGCGGCATAGGCGCCCGAGAAGATATATGGCACAAGGATAGCAACAGAGGCGATAGAGAAGAGTGCCTGATAAGTGCTCTGCGCGAACAGTGTGATGATCAGAAAGAGCTGGACCAGAATATTGGTGATGAGGAGCGACGTGGAGGGGACGCCGCGTTCGTTCTCGTGACCGAAAAATTTCGGCATGGTGCCGTCGTTGCCTGCCACATGTGGAACTTCGGCGGCGAGTAGCGTCCAGCTCAGGAATGCGCCGACTACCGAGACGACAAGCGCCAGGTTGATGACAATCGCCCCCCACGGACCGACGATGGCTTCCAGGACGCCCGCCATGGACGGGTTCTTGAGCGCGGCCAGTTCAGGCTGGCTGATGATTCCGAGAGACAATAGCGATACGAGCGCATAGAGTGCTAGACAAGCCGAAAAACCGAGCACGGTAGCTGTGGCGACGTCCTTGCGTCGTTCGGCCCGCGCTGAGAAGACGCTGGCGCCCTCGATGCCGATAAACACCCACAATGTCACCAGCATGGTGCTCTTCACCTGATTCATGATGGAGCCAAGGCTGGCATTGCCGAGTCCAGTGAAATCGGCGTTGAAGATGTCTACCTTGAAGGCCACGGCGACGATGCCGATGAAGAGCACGATGGGTGCGATCTTGGCCACGGTGACGGCCAGATTGATGATCGCCGCCTGCCGCACGCCGGCCATGACCAGGAAATGGATCACCCAAAGCAGGATGGATGCACCGACCACAGCCTGCCAGGTGTTGCCATCTCCGAAGGACGGGAAGAAATAGGACAGCGCGCTGAAGACGATCACAGCGTAGGAGACGTTACCGACCCAGGCGCTGATCCAGTAGCCCCAGGCGCTGTTGAAGCCAACGAAGGCACCGAAACCGGCCTTGGCATAGGCATAAGGTCCGGCGTCCAGTTCGGGTTTGCGGGTAGCGAGCGACTGATAGACGAAAACCAGCGCCAGCATGCCGACGGCAGTGATGCACCAACCGATGATGATGGCAAGCGGTCCGGCTCCGGTGGCCATGTTCTGCGGCAGGCTGAACACGCCCGAACCGACCATCGAGCCGATGACAAGGGCGGTCAACGCGCCCAGGCGCAGCTTGCCCTCTTTTGATGCTGGAAGAGAAGGTGCGGAAGCCGATGGAATATCTGTAGAGGCCATAGTGCATCTCCAAGAGTTTGGGGCCATTTGGTTGAAGAATGGGCCGGTTTCGCGCATTTGGCTTTGACGCGCGTCAAAACCTCCAAAAGGGGTCGAAAATCCCGTCAGGGCATCCCTGACTTGAAATGAATCACCTCGCCATCGACCGAGAAGGCGCCATAGCCCCGATGGTGTATAGTCTTTGGATCGACCTGCTTCGGGTCGATCCATGCCTCGACGACCTCCAGCACGAAGAGATTGTGTCTGTTCACCATCCTGGTATCGACGACCCGGCATTCGAAATTGGCGAAGCATTCGGCGATCAGCGGTGGCGAGACTTGCTCGGCCGGAAGCGGCGTCAATCCGAAGGTCGCGAACTTGTCGGTGTCGCGGCCCGAGCAGTTGCCGACCTTTACGGCTTTTTCGGCTAAGTCGACGCTCGGTATGGCGATCACGCATTCCTTCGTTGCGCGAAGCGCGATGAAGCTGAAATCGTTGCTGGACACGATGCAGGCGATGCGGGGTGGGGTGAACTCCATCATCATGTGCCACGACATGGTCATGACGTTCGACTGACCCTTGTGACTGGTCGTCAGCAGGATGACCGGGCCGGGTTCAATCAGCTGATAGACCTTGGAAAGCGGCAATTTCTTCATCGACGGAACCTTGATGACTGCGAACGGCGGAAGCGATCTTCCAATTGCGTAATTTTTTATCTGGCCCGCGGGCTGACGCATTGACCGCGGGCAAAGTTGCCAAACTTCCGTTGATGCAAGATAGCCGCAAATTCGAAGGCGGCATCTGCCGCGAACCAAGGAGAAATCGGATGAAAGCTCTCGTATAGGAAGGGCCGGGGACAGAAGTCGCTGGAAGAACTGCTCATACCGAAGATCGAAGCCGCGACCCATGCGATCGTGAAGGTGACCAGGATCACCATCTGCGGCATCGACCTACACATCCACAAAGGTGGTGTGCCGACCTGCACGTCAGACCGCATCCTCGGCCATGAAGTTGTTGGCATCTTGGAAGAGACAGGCGCCGACGTGATCAGCTGACACCAGCCTCTATCAGATACCCTACGGGGCGGATGAGGAAGCGTTGGTTATGCTGAGCGATATCCTGCCGACCGGCTTCGAATACGGTGTGCGGAATGGCAAGGTCCAGCCGGGTAGTACTATTGCCATCGTCGGTTCCGTGCCAATTGGGCTGGCGTCGCTGACAATGGCGCGGTTCTATCCGCCGGCCCAGATCATTATGGTCGACCTCGACGAAAACCGCCTCGAGTAGCCAAGCTATTCTATAGCAACCAACCACAGCTGGCCGTTTCGTCGAACGCCAAGCAGTAAGATTTCGGTGGGACCGGTTGCAGCTTGCAAAAGCATTGATGGTGAACTGACGTCGTGCCGGTTGACGCTCACTATTACGTCGCCTGTCTGGATACCTGCTCCGGCGGCTTTTGAACCCTCATCAACAGAGACGACAAGTGAACCTCCGTTCGGATCTGCGGAAAATGCAACTCCTGTCAGAAAGCCTTCTCCAATAACCCTATTCGTTGCTTCCGCAGGCTCGGTTGACAGTTTATCTTCGCTCAAAGTCACGCCGATGGACATTTGTTGCCTTCCGCGCAACAAAGTAATTTTCACAGTTTGTCCTGGTGGGGCGAACCCCACAATATTTCGAAAGCCGGTTGCTCCAGTGACGGTCATTCCATCAACGGCAATGATAACATCCCCTGATGCAAGCCCGGCGAGGTCTGCGGTTGATCCTTTGGCCACTTCACTTATGACGGCTCCGTTTCTGACTTGCACATCAAGCGCTTTAGCAAGAATTGATGAAAGATTCTGAACCGTAACTCCAAGACGCCCGCGTCGTACGACACCCTCGCTTATGAGCCTTTCCATAACCGTCCTGACTATAGAAACAGGAATTGCGAAGCCGACGCCAACATTTCCGCCAGCTGGCGCGATTATCGCGCTGTTGACACCGATCAGCGCACCATCCATATCGACCAAAGCGCCGCCGGAATTCCCCGGGTTCAACGATGCATCCGTTTGAATGAAATTTTCATATGGTCCCAGCCCAAGCTCGTCGCGCCCGAGCGCGCTGACAATGCCAAGCGTGACCGTAGGCCCCAGATCAAATGGATTGCCCACGGCGACAACGTAGTCACCAACCTCAAGTTTTGCAGAATCGCCGAAGGTTATCTCAACGAGGTTAGTGGATCTTACTTTTAGTACTGAAATATCGGTTTCCGGGTCGCTTCCGACAACCGTAGCACGCAGTTCCTCTCCTGTCGGGAGCACTACCATCAGATCTGCAGCGGCTGCGATAACGTGGTAGGTCGTTATGATATAGCCACGGTGGGCATCTACCACAATTCCAGATCCAGAAAGCTCGAATCCAGGATGCTCAGCCAATGGAGCGGTCTCTCCGGCTTCGGGTTCACGTGCATTCGGCGGTATCTGCGGCGACGCGACTTCATCTTCGCCTCTTGCTTTAACACGCAAGGTGACGACAGATGGGATGACCTTTTTTGCGATTGGCGCTATCGTTTCGCGAACTTCAGCCGGAGCATTTCCAATGAAGACCAGAAAGAATGACGCCAATAACAGGCACAGTTTGTTGCAACTCATCTTTAACTCCCGGACTAACATGCTCGCGGTTTCACGGGGGGCATGAAAATCACTCCCGCTTATGTAGCAAGTTAACTAAATGAACTGGGAGTGAGGCCCTGTGCGCTTTTAACGTGGCCATTATTGCAGAAGATTCTCGAGTGTGCGTTGATATGCGTCAACTCTCATTGTTGCAGGGGGTAGGCCTAAGCGGTGACCTGAGGTGTCAGTAAGCCCTCTTGGGTGGTTAAGGAAATGTCTGAAATGGACGAAGAAAGCATATGCTGAGGTCAGTGCGGACGGTAACTATGGAGCCATAAAGACGTTTCATGATTTTGGAAAATGCAAGGTGCTCAATATTATAAGTATAAGAAAATTTAGATCGCCTATAAGGCCGGATCTTGCATAGATAGTTGAGTTGTTCGCATAATTTTATATACGGATCTTATTGATAATATACGCATTATGGGAAAATTATTCTGTACGCAGCAATAGGTATATAAGGACTGCAATGACCAGATATACTAAGAACAGTATGGCAATCAGGTTCGGTTTCATTGCTTTCTCCAAAAGCAGCAACGTATCCAGTCATTAAGTTTGTATTAAAGTTAAGCTCATTGGGGGTAGTTCAAGCTTTTATTTTAAACGCTTCTCTCTGGCCGATAACGAACACGGTAGTGATCCTGAGATGATTAATGCCGTTCGTCTCGATTTCCAGTTTAAAGCGCTGGGGGGTCAGATTATCCATGGGCTACTGATGGTCGTCCCCCGCAGGGCCCTTGCGAATGTGATTCTTCGTTTTATGCAGCGTTCGGCGAGATCCGATTCATCTGTCGCACCAAGGATATGTTTGAAGACTCCCATTCCACATTTATTGACGTAGGGTTGTCCAATACCGCTTCATGGAAGATTTTGATTGGGCTGGATTAGCTGCATCAAGGCTTTTCAACCCGCGCGACCCTATAGGTGTGGTTCTTGCCAGGGGCGTTTATTGCAACATACTCTCCAATGGTAAAGGATTCCGCGCCCAGCCGAAAGCCAACTTCATCGTCCTGTTCACCTTCTTTAAAATCAATGTACCATTGATCGACAGGTCTGTACTTTAACAGGCCAACTTTTACTGTGCCATGTTGGTTGAAGTAGCGTACTCGGCAAAGCTCTTGATGCGACTTCCACTGTCTGAAGTCCAGGCGACCGTTACTATCGAGCGGAATAAGAAGATCGATACCTTCTCGTGAAGCGCCTTCTGGATGATTTTTCTCACGTGCGAGGAGTAATCTAACATGCCGAAAGCTTGATGTAATTTCGTTTAATGCTGCCATGAGTCTCTCCCTTCACTACCAAGTATATAGATGGAGGTGACCCACGCTTTGATATAGATCAAAATCCTCACAGTGAAGTCGCGCGGAGAGGCCTGTGAAGCAGGACTGTATGAGAGAAGAGCCATTTGATATCGTTTGGTAAGAGCTGGTTCGTTTTTTCAATGAACAGCAGTGGTGCGACTTTCCGGGAAGATTGGCGGGCTTCACTCTTCCTCTTCAGTCAATCTGTTGGTTGTGCTCCCCACTAAAGCAGGTCCGGCAGATGGTTTGAGGTGAGTATATAGATTTTGCTGCGTTAATTGGTTGAATATTGCGGTTGCAATGCGTCTTTGGCCTATGGGAGAATGCGGTTTAGTAGCACTCAGATTATTGTATATTCTAATTACCTGAAGAGCTAATTCAGTAGGCCGGTCGGCACTCATGCTCTCCGGAACAACGTGCGTTGCATCGCGGATAAGCTTCCGTAATAAGATTATTTCTTCTCTCGTGTAGTAATTCCCATTTAGGTTGTTATCAAGCGTCATATCAATCCTCATCTCGTAAAATTAATATCGTTCATTCTATTGTTAATCAAGAGTGGCGAAAACAGTTGTTATTTAGAATTATTCAATTTTAGTTTTTCATAATTACATTCCACCGATTTGTGTATGCTTTTCCAGAACGTATCCTGTCCAACCTTTATTCTTGTAGCTTGGGACTATTCCATTTCGCATTGACCCACATCAAAATTCGCGAATGTTTTCATGATGCTAACCCTGAGCCGCAATACCACTGTCACCTTTTCGAACCTTGATGCATTATCAGTTGTGAAAAGGGTTGGCACATCCGCTCACACGCGAAAAAATAACCTGAGGAGATTGAAGAGTAGTGCGTCGCAATTCAGACTTCTGTTGCTTCCCGACCCGTCAAATGGTCAACAAATATCCTGAAAAAAATATGATCGGAGCAATGGGCGATTGGACGGGCCTCGGGCTTGAGCGCTCCGGGTTCCCACCAGTCAAAGTGTTTACTCAGTATTTGCCAGGCATGTTGCTGCTCGGCCTCATGTTCCTCGTCATTTGCAATTTCCTGGTAGCGCCCTTCAACAATTACGCTTCTCCACTCTCTGCCTTGTGTCCACTGTTCGATGACCACAGAGATATGAGGATTGGCACGCATAAGATCAATTTTCCTCCCGGGCAGCGAGAAAGCGTACAAATGATTGCCGGAATATGCGAAATAGATCGGAACAACATAAGGCTTTTCTCCTGCCATACACGCCAAGTGTGCAAGCCGACCAGTACTCAAAAGGTGACAGCACTCTCCGTAGGTTAAAGTGCGAATATGCATTGAAGGCTCCATTGCCGATTGTTCATCAACGGGCGACAATGATTAGTCTGGGTCCTTTCAAGCGGTATCGCATTGCCGTAGGTCAAATTCGCGCTAGGAAGATCTCGGTTCTTCAGAATTGACCTGTGTCAAAGAATATCTTCTTCAAATGATGTTTTTAGTGGTGAGCCGAGCAAGTTGTGGATTTCCTCCTGCGAACTCACTTTTGGTTCTGGGACAAGTTTCCTCGTTGGGCCAGCCACTTGTTGGCTACATCAACTGTTTGGCACTGAACACGGTAACAACTTAGCTAAAAGCCAAAAATGGAGAGAAGAAATGGCTGACGATACGAAGCGCCTGCCTGTCACGAAGCCTTCAGTCCCTGCGACATCGGAAGCATGGTCGCCATTGGAAAGAATGCGGGATGAAATTGATCGGTTGTTTGATAGTTTCTCACTTTTTGACCTGCGATTCCCGCAGCGCCGGCCTGGACTATCGTCTACTTACAAAGCAGCCTCGACGTGGGAATTAGCCCCGGCCATGAATGTTGTCGAGAAAGCAGACAGTTACGAAATAACTGCTGAACTTCCAGGGCTTTCTGAGAATGACATCGAAGTGAAGCTATCCAATCATAGTCTCGTTATAAAGGGTGAAAAAAGCGAGGAGGAGAAAGATCAGGGAGCAGACTATTATTTGTCTGAACGGCGATTTGGCTCATTCCGGCGCAATTTCCAGTTACCTGAAGATATCGACGCCCCCAAAGTCGAGGCTACCTTTTCCAAAGGCATTCTGACCGTCAAACTGCCAAAGACAGCTAAGGCAAAAACAGCAGAGAAGATGATCGCGATCAAGGCTGCATAGCTAACTCAGATCGGCGCCGCAGGCGGTTGCCGAGCATTTCCTGTCGCTTCGGAGGAGGCAGAAATGGCTGGTACCTCAATTTCCACGTTCACACATTCGGCGCAGCAGGCTCAGGAGTGGGTGAATGAACTAGCCTTGGACTTGTCCTGGAGTCATCCGCGTGCCTACCGGTTGCTACGCTGTGTTCTACACCAAATTCGTGATTGGCTACCACAGGAAGAAATGGCTGATCTGTCTGCACAGTTGCCTACGCTTATACGAGGTATTTATTTCGAGGACTGGGATCCGCTAGTGACCCCCGTCTGGGAGCGGACGAAAGAGACATTTCTCAGGCGTGTCGAGGAGACTTTTACCGACGAGGAGATGCAGGATAGCGAAACAGCTGTCGCCGCAGTTTTCAAACTATTGGATCGCCATATATCCCACGGCGAGATTGTTCAAGTGCGAGGTTCAATGAAGAAATCGCTACGGGAACTCTGGCCCTCGGATTGATCGATGTTGTTCCAGGGGGGAAAGCTCAACAGAGAATTCGAAAACGCTAACCTGCCTTTCACATCCTCCTCCGGAAATCGTCGCTTGTTTGCTTGCCAATTGATTGTTGGGCTAGGTATCGACCGCAAAGAGAAAGCTTTCCATATAACAGTTGTGCTCCGCGTCGCGAATGATTTGAAGAAGTGCTGATTTAAGACGTAAGCATCCGGCAAAAAAGGCGCAAGAATACTTAAACGGAGTCCATGTTAGTAAATCTGTTCTTAGCAGTTTTGCTTCGGCCAGTATGCCTGCAGCTTTAACTCAGCAAATTAATCAGCGTTTTCTTCACACTTGAAGCGCAAATATCCAGATTAACGGGATTACTATACCATGAAAAAGAAACACTGGGTACTTATCGCGGATGGAGCAAGAGCTCTTATTCTTAGATTGGATGCAAGAAAGAACGATGAGCAGCGAAACGTTCGTGTTTTTGACATCACTCACAAGCGACTTCAAGAGATAATGTCAGATAAACCCGGTCGCAGCTTCGCATCGCAGGGCACACGGCGTTCCGCATTGGAGTATTCATCGGATCCCGAAAGACAACAGGAGGAACATTTTGCCGAAATTTTGATAAAGGAACTGGAACGGAGGTTTTCTGAGCACGAATTCGTAAGGCTGACTGTAATTGCAGAACCTCGCATGTTAGGTTCACTACGTCAGAGGATGACGCCGGATCTGAAGCAAGCGGTAGTAGCGGAGATTGCAAAGGATCTGACAAAGACACCATCCGACGATCTCGAAGCAGTTCTGGAGGAATTGAACATACGATGAATAACACATCAATGAATAATGAAATTTGCATATCAACGAAATATTGTTGTCATTTTTGTCTAGTTCCAAATTTTTACTATAATTGAAAATTTATGATAAATATTGACAATATAGAGTCCAATAAGTGCGTTTAATTTTTGGAGCCGTTTTTACACGATTTTCCGCTTGAATTAGTTTCAGGGCGGTTGGGGTGAGCCGATATATTACCCAATCCCAATCCTGATCGCTTTCGTTCAGCTTTAATCAATTAATGAAATAGGAACTATTTTGCTTCCGAATATTGCCAGCCAACTGATCGTTTTCTGCCTGTTGCTACTATGGAACTGGTCACATAAATGCGGGTTATGAGCGCGACACAGGTATCAAAGGCCAAAGGGAAACATCTCATCTTCACCCCCAACTGAGGTTGTCGAAAGGGGTGTGATTGCATGTGTTTCATCGAACCAGACAAAAGCATCGTACTGATTTGCCAATGAAGCATGACTGTAATGGCTCCAGCGTTCCGTTTCTGGCCGATATATCACGCCAATATAGCGCTCAAGTCGGGGTTTGGACAACGCTTGACGAACCTCATCGTGTCGTCCGGCTCTAAGGTCGAGTAGAAAGCGTTCAGATCCCACGTCGTGCAACAACGATTCATAGCTGTCTGAGAGGGAAGGGAGAATCTGTTTGCGCTCCATTGGTGCATCCCAGTCTGACGCTGCTGCTACTGTGCCGGTATGTGTGCCAAAACCGATAAGCACGGCACCTTTTCCGTAGGCCTGCCTGCATAACTGCCCAAGGTTCAGCTCGCTTCTTTCCTTACCCATAGCAGTGAACCGGGCATCACCAATATGAGAATTATGCGCCCAGACAACAGCCTTTGAAGTCGGTCCGGACTGCGCCATGATGTTTTGCAGTGTATTGAACATATGTTGGTCCCGGAGGTTCCAGGATTCATGTGCGCCGTAATACATGGCGCGATAGTATCGTTCAGCACTGGCAACCAGACGGGCATTCTGTTTCGCTTCGAAGAAATCAGAGCCATCCATTTTGCAATATTCAAGCTCCTTTTCAAGAAGATCAACCAGTATCCGGATTACAGGCTTCTCGCACAATGCATATCCCTGGGAAAGAGATGCTCGACCATACGCCGATGGCTCCCGCGACCACGAGGAGATGCATGCGTAACGGTTTCGAGCCCGGATAGCGGCGTCTTTGTCCACACGATCGAGGTAGGATACTACCTCGCCAATCGAGGCCGTCATATTGTAAAGATCCAGTCCGAAGAAGCCGACCTGCTCTGAAACAGGCTTGCCGGCGTTATTGTTACGCAGAAAGCTCACGAAAGCCTCAAAGTCCTTGTTACGCCACATCCATGTGGGAAACCTGGTGAAGGGAGCCCAAGTGGAAGAACGAGCGGGCCTATTCTGCACGCTTCGGTTTATTGCTGCCGCATCGGGCCAGTCGGCCTCAACCGCGACGATAGTAAAATTGTGCTTCTCGATCAGGCGACGTGTAATTGCGGCGCGGGACTGATAAAACTCACTTGTTCCGTGTGATGCTTCACCAAGTAATACCAGGCGGGCATCAGCAAATTTGTCAAAAGCGCAGGCAAACTCCTCGTCGTCCACGGAGGGCAGGCGCTCGACTGCAGCTCTTATTTTGGAGATTGTAGAAACCGTGTGGCTCAATTGTAAGCGTGGCGCATCTGACGACGAGGTCGTCAGATAATGCTGAAACCACTCAGCAGCCATCCCGATAGCCTTTTCGAGTGCACCCGGTTCCTCAAATAGATGGGTTGCTCCCGGTACAATTCTGATTTCTTTGTCACATCTGATTGAAGACAGTGCATCATTATTCAGTTTGAGTACCTGTTCATCTTTGGAACCTACTATCAGGAGCGTTGGTGATGCGACTGTCGCAAGAGCCGAACCAGCCAAATCCGGGCGGCCTCCACGAGACACGATAGCTCTCACTCGCTCTGGAATTTTTGACGCTGCCAGTAACGCAGCCGCGGCCCCGGTACTCGCGCCGAAGAAGCCCATGGGCAGATCAGCAATATCTGGCTCCCCGATAATCCATACTGAAGCATCAAGCAGACGCCCGGCAAGCAAGGAGATATCAAAGACATTATGTCGATCAGCGGCCTCGTCGGTCGTGAGCAAATCCAGAAGAAGAGTTGCGAACCCTTCACGATTAAGTCGCCTGGCTACTGAAATGTTACGTGGGCTCAGTCGGCTCGATCCGCTACCGTGTGCGAACACGACAATGCCTTTGGGATTTGCAGGTACGTAAAGGTCACCAAGCAGGTTACAGGGCGGAATTGCCACGCGACGCGCAACTGTTCCGATCTGGCTTTCGTCGGCGAGCTTCCAGCCTTGGCGCAAGTACCCGGTGGTTTCTTCATCTGTAAGCTGATGAAAATCTTCATAGAATTCACCTACCGCCGAAAATTTGGCGACGGTATGCAAGCAGATGACTGAATCGGCAAACTGCCTCATCTCGGCAAGTGCTTCTTCCGGGCCAACAGGAATAGCAAGAATTACCCTGGATGCTCCCTGACTTCTCATGGCAATAATTGCAGCTTTGGCCGTGGCACCAGTGGCCAGACCATCATCAACAATTATGGCAGTGTGCCCGGCAGGGCGAATCTGGGTGCGGCCGTCAAGATAAAGAGAGCGCCTTCTCTGAATCTCTGAAAGTTCATGCCGCTTTACGCGCTCGATATACGCATCGGTTGCCCCCGTCACTAGCTGAACTTTTTCATTAATCACCACCTCGTCCGGATCGCCTTCCACAACGGCACCAAGTGCAACTTCCGGTGCACCTGGCGCGCCAATTTTGCGAACGAGAATGAGATCAAGAGGTGCTCTCAAGGCGAGAGCGATTTCCAGCGCTACCGGAACACCTCCTCGCGGTAATGCGTAAACAATGGGTTCTTTGGGTTTGGCTTCGAGCAGTCTGGCAGCCAGCCGTCGACCAGCATCGGTTCTATCGCTAAACTGAAAATTGTTCATCATAAGGTAATCCTGCATCAATATCTGCAGGTGCGCGTTGACGAGGATCAAATTTCATCGACGAGTTCGTGACCGCTCCTTTACAAGCGAAATCGGCTGTCCCTCACCAGGTGCCATGAAGATCTGTCGCCGAAAATCAGCTCAAGGTTGTTTCTCAACAGGCAATGAAATGGCGAAAAGACGCTACTGGTTCTCAGTAAGGAAAGATTGCGGCACATTAAAACGCTTGGCGTTGATCGCTCCAGCGAAGTCATATCGATGCTTTTCCGGGCAGCTATTTGAGTGTATTGTATTCTAGGGGCGTTTTCGGGTTGCGGACTTTCTTATAACGGGGTCGGTGATCCTTTTGGTATGAAAACACCAATGGGGACTTTGATGCCGGAAACCGTTTCACCGGGATTGCATGGCCGCTTTCCGCAAGCAATTGTTTCTCGCCAGTTTGAAGGCATGGCTGGGTATATTCTGGCTTTCTTTGTTGTCGGGGTGTCGCTGATTGTCCGCCTCATGTTGGCAGGCGCGTTGGGAAACACTGTTCCGTTCATACTATTTGTTCCTTCTATTCTGGTGTCAGCAATTCTGGGAGGTAGCGGCCCAGGAGTTTTGGCGCTGGGGTTCTCTCTTGTGGCTTGCTTGATATGGTTGCAACCAGATGGCGCAGTTTGGTTGCAACTTACAACATTCGTTGTCGTTGGAACCATAATTGTCTGGATGGGCGAGATGTTACATCGTGCCAGGCGCATTTTAGATCGATCGAAAGATCAGCTAAGCGAACGCGAAGCTCATCTCCGCTCCATACTGGATACGGTCCCTGACGCCACTATCGTAATTGATGAGCAGGCACGTATTACCTCGTTCAGCTCGGCGGCGGTTCGACAGTTCGGCTATACCGAGGAAGAAGTGCTGGGTCGAAATGTCAAAATGCTGATGCCAGAACCTTATCAACATGAGCACGACGACTATGTGAAGCGATATCTTACGACCGGAGAAAAGAGAATTATCGGTATCGATCGGGTGGTTGTCGGATTACGCAATGATGGTTCAACTTTCCCGATGAAACTTGCCGTCGGAGAGTTTGTTTCTCCGGTCGGGCGACATTTTACAGGGTTCATTCGCGATCTGACAGAACGCGAACAAACGGAGGCCCGTTTGAACGAAGTTCAGAATCAGCTCGCGCGACTGGCAAGACTAAATGAGCTGGGGGAAATGGCGGCTGTCTTGGCACATGAACTCAATCAACCGCTCGCAGCAATATCAAATTATGCGCATGGCGCAGTGCAATATCTCAATAGCGTGGATAAAGAAACATCTGATTACCTCAGGGATGCTCTTGAGGAAACAGCACGGCAGGCTTTGCGTGCCGGCGAAATTATTCAGCGCTTGCGTGCATTTGTAACCAGAGGTGATACGGAAAGATCAGCTGTTAACGTCCAGAAACTGGTTGAAGAGGCGAGTGCACTGGCCTTGGTGGGATCGCGGGAGCTTGGGGTACATACAACGTTTGAGCTCAAGACAAATGCAACTGAGGTTTTGGCCGACAAGATTCAGATCCAGCAAGTGCTCATAAATCTGATCCGGAATGCGGTCGAATCCATGCGGGAGGTGCGTCGACGTGAGCTTCTAATCCGCACTTGTCTGTCGGATGAAAAACATATCATGATCGAGGTGATGGATACGGGAACAGGAATACCGGACCATATCGCATCTCGTCTATTTCAACCTTTTGTTACCAGTAAACCCAATGGAATGGGGATTGGACTCTCGATTTCAAAGCGTATTTTGGATGCGCACGGTGGCTCGATTGAAATGGAGAAAAATGGAGAATTCGGAACCGTATTCCGGTTCGTTCTCCCGATCTTAAGACAGGATAGCACCCATGCTGTTAAATGATCTTAGCGTGCATATTGTCGACGACGAAGAACCTGTCCGAAAGTCGTTGGCTTTCATGCTAACCGCTATGGGATTCATGGTGCGCATCTATCCTTCCGCGGCCGAGTTCTTGGCGCGGGTTCCTTCCGATAATAATGCATGTTTGATCACAGATGTTAGGATGCCGGGGATGAGCGGCGTTGAATTGATGCAACAACTTGCGCGTATGGACGTCAGGATGCCGACTATTGTCATCACTGGGCATGGAGACATCCCGATGGCCGTAACCGCGATGAAGGCCGGGGCAGTCGATTTTCTGGAAAAGCCCTTTTCGGAGGAAAATTTGGTCGAGGCCCTTCGTAGAGCATCCGAGACCTTAAGCAACCATGATGCGGATAGCAATGAAGCGTTGGTGCGGAGTCGGTTTACGCAGCTATCCGATCGGGAACGCGAAGTTCTTCTTTTGGTTGTCGCGGGGCTTCCGAATAAATCCATAGGTCATAATCTTGCAATCAGTCCTCGTACAGTCGAAGTACATCGAGCAAATATCATGAACAAGATGCATGCTCGCAACCTGCCCGATCTGGTGCGGATGGCGATTTCGGCTGGATTGTCATCCATTGGTCGAGAAAATTGACAATGCTGATAGATTTTGATCTGTGACAAAGCAATAATGCAAATTTAGCACGACCATTATCTTGATCCGATTCCTCTCCAGACGAGATCACGAGGAGGCGCCAATATGGCAGGGCCTTTGGTCGTCATATCTGCGGCAGATCCTGTTTTGCGGGATTCGATACTATTCTTGCTTGCAAGCGAAAAAATTACCGGAATAGCGTTTCCGGATTTGGAAACAGCGTTTGCATCAAATCACGCCAAGGCAGCAATATGCGCTATCATAGATGACAGCGTTATCGAAGGTGATGTTGCCACATTCACCCCTCAACTTGTTCATTTTGGCAAACCGATGGTGTTTCTAACAAGTGATATTGCCCGCATGCCGCCATTGCCACTCGTCGTGCCGCTGACCAAGCCATTTTTGGGGCGACCACTCGTCGCCATGATACGGGCAATAATAGTGTCAGACTCATTGCGTTCCAATACGTAGTCTTACTTACGGACAAAACCGAATTTCGCTTCATCCTTTGCTCTGCAATTATTCATTCGGAACAAAGAGGGATGAACAATGAGTATCACTCAATTCGCATCTTTATCTCCCGGTTCGACCGGGGTCACAGGGAACCATGCATTCCAGATGAACGGTGTCCCAGCCGGTTCCTCCACGCAAAAATACTTGCCCGCAGGATTCGAGATATATGCGCAAGGTGAGAAATGCGATGCCCTATATAAGGTGGCATTCGGTGGAGTACGCATTTTCAGATTGCTGGCAGACGGTCGTCGACAAATCTCTGCGTTCTGCCTTTCAGGTGAGATATTTGGTTTTGAATCGGGCGAAACACATCATTTCTTCGCAGAGACCCTTTGTCATTCAGCTGTTTCCTGCTGGCCGATAAACACGTCTTCCGGAACCATGGACGCTGAGTTGTTACCCATGGCTATTCAAGGCCTTGTGCGAGCTCAGGAACATCTCCTCGTGCTTGGGCGTCAGGACGCCACGCAACGCATCGCAGCATTTTTTCTGGAGATGGCGGAGCGGCAGGGTGATTTGGAAATCGTAGAGCTTCCGATGTCACGAAACGACATAGCCGATTACCTCGGCTTGTCACTCGAAACGGTGTCACGCACCTTCTCCAGGCTCAAATGTAACGGCGATAATCGTTTGTTTAGTCTGCGATGTGTGAAACTCGTCAATCGTAAGCATCTAGAAAAACTTGCGTCATGATTTAACAATGACAGAGATCAGATTCCGATAAATGGCTGAAAGGAGGTGACTAAGTGCACCTCCAATGAGCCCTTTGCACAGGGGTTCCGAGCCATGATACACAATTTCTATAGGCCACGACCAGAACGCTGCTTCGTCTGCCATGTGTCGTGACGTTTGTGAAGACGAATGCATTAGCGTCCTCCGTGGTGACATTCGATGCTCACCATGGTCACGAATATTACTTAACTGGAAATAAGCAGGTTAAGTTCTTGTTGCTTTAGAAGGGAGCGTGTGACCCCCCCGAACGCCCACTCACGCAAACGGCTATGTCCGTAAGCTCCCGCTACAACTAGATCCGCCCGACTTTCATCGATGAATCGTAACAAAGAAGCCACTTCGTCGTCGGTTTTGATGAACTCGGTTCTGGCGACAACACCATGGCCTACCAGAAAATCTTTGATATCATTAGTGCTCTCATGCAATTCTTGTTGGATATCTGAAGTTGCGGCTACGACAATAACTTCATTTGCTTCGCGTAAGAGGGGAACAGCATCTGCTACCGCTCGACGCGCTTCCCTTGTATCTTTCCACGCGATCAGGATCTTCTTGAAATGTATTTCTTCGAGCGTTCTGCCCAGAATAAGTAGGGGACGACCAGATCTCAATACGACGCCGGCCGAATCTGCATGACGGTAATTGTCAACAGGGAACGCGGTATCTGATGCCGCCATGATAACAAGATCGGCTACCCGAGCAGCATCGACAATAGCCGATGTGGCCGCCACCAGTCCTTGTCTCCACTCGGTTCTGAGAAAACCGGCACTCAATCGATCGAACTCTTTTCGCACCTGAACGAACCTTCGCATGGATAAGTTGTCGCGTGTTTCTTGCCAGACTTCTATGGCAAGCGATGGATCTTCCGTCCCGACCAAAGGAAGTGCAACATCTGCGGCGCAAAGACCGATCAGTTTGGCTTCATGGCAGCCTGCAATGTGGATTGCAGTTCTAATGACATTGTATATTGGTGCGTCGACATCCAGAGATACCAGAATGGACTTGTAGCTCATCGGTTAATTCCTTCGATTGAAGCTTCAGGCGGTCAGTATAGCGCGCTGGAAAACGGCTACATTGACGTGGGTCAATTGAATATTGGCTTATCGAAAAGGAGTTACGACCCGGCGCTTTTTGCGGGATGGACTAATGTTCCGGCACGCCCGCTGATGATGTCCGAAGCATCTTCAAGCCTCCCGATTGCAGCGTTTTTGCCGACGTTTTGACAAAAACTACTTCGGTTGCAATTTTCGATAGACAATGACAAGAGCTAGCATTCCAACAGCAGTAATCCCCCACCCGGCGATAATGGCGAGCGGACCTTCGCCGGCGGCCATATTTCGCGGAAGGTTGAATACGCCCGGTCCCACTATGGACCCGATTACAAGGGCAGATAGAGCCCCTAGACGCAATTTGCCTTTGGCGGGCGCCTCAGCCATATCTGCCGACCTTGCGGATAAATTTGTCACGGTCATGATCAAACTCCGGGCTGTGTTTCGCAGCAGAGTGATCCCCAATGCGCTGAGTTGGTACGCCAGTGCGAGGATTGGCGTTCTCTGCGTTCAATTCAGACGTGCAATCGTGAAAACCGTCAGGAGGCCGGAGTTGATCTGCGTCAAGGACAGTTTGGTTAAAACGGGTAAACTCTTGACATCTGACAGCTGAGAGAAATTACGATGAAAGCTCTTGTTTTCGAAGGTCCTGGTAAAAAATCGCTGCAAAATAAAGCCATCCCGGTTATTAAGGATTCAACCGATGCCTTAGTGAAGATCACTCGCACGACCATCTGTGGCACCGACCTCCATATCCTTAAAGGAGATGTGCCGAGTTGTACGCCGGGCCGAATACTCGGTCACGAGGGAGTCGGGATTATTGAGGAGGTGGGCGTTGGTGTCACCCAATTCAAAAAAGGTGACCATGTACTTATTTCATGTATTTCTTCATGCGGGAAATGTGAATATTGTCGAAGGGGTATGTATTCGCACTGTACGACCGGTGGTTGGATACTTGGCAATACGATTGATGGAACTCAAGCCGAGTTTGTGCGAATACCTCACGCGGATACGAGTCTTTACCCGATACCAGAAGGCGCTGACGAAGAAGCTCTGGTGATGCTCAGTGATATTCTTCCAACCGGGTTCGAATGCGGCGTTCTTAATGGAAATGTGGCACCGGGAAGTACGATTGCAATAGTTGGGGCTGGTCCCATCGGCCTAGCGGCGTTGCTCACAGCCCAGTTTTATTCCCCTGCCAGGATCATTGTGATTGATCTTGATCAGTCGCGTCTCGATGTGGCTTTGAGATTCGGTGCTACCGATACCATCAATGCGACCGGGAAAGCAGCAATTCAAGAGGTATTTGAGATCGCTGGTTCAACGGGCGTTGACACCGCAATTGAGGCTGTAGGAGTTCCTGCAACTTTCGAATTGTGTGAGGAAATCATCGCACCTGGCGGGAGGATTGCCAACATCGGTGTTCACGGGACCGCGGTCGACTTACATCTGGAAAAACTGTGGTCGCACAACATATCGATTACAACACGTCTGGTTGATACGTTTACTACTCCGATGCTCATGCGTACCGTGCAGTCGGGTAAAATTGACCCCAAAAAACTAATTACGCATCGGTTCAAGCTCGATGATGTCATTGATGCGTATGATACATTTCAACAAGCCGCGAAAACCAGGGCAATTAAAGTAATCATTGAGACCAGCGCTGCGGCCATACCCAAGTCTATTTCTGACAATGCACTTGAACCGGGTAACACTGCAAAGGATAGCTGGGATTGTATGCTGGGAACGAGAAGCGGCCTTATCTTTCATGTACGGAGGGTAAACGTGACGGATGAGCAGGCTCTCAAGCAATTCTTCTCCAAGGTCTCAGCGGAGGACCTGAGCTTTCGCTTCCTGAGCGGTGCGAAAGAAATCAGCCATCAACGAATGTTGTCAATGATAGACATAGACCACAAGCAGAAAGAAAATTTTCTGGCAGTTCTCCCCGACAATAACAACGTCATTGCAACAGCCATGCTGGCATGCGATCCCCGGTTTGAGCGCGGCGAGGTGGCAATCTCTGTTCGAGCTGATTTTAAAGGCAAAGGAGTTGCCTGGGAGCTTCTAAGACATATTGCACGTTATGCTGAAGCCCAGGGTGTGAAGTTACTGGAAGCAATCGAAAGCCGAGAAAACCATGAAGCGATCGAACTGGAGCGGGAGCAGGGGTTTTCGGTTGAACCATATCCTGATGACGCCACTTTATTGCTCGTCAGCAAGAGGCTTCAAAAGAGTTGAATGCAATTAATCCATCACCCCCTTAACCTGTTGAAGTGGTTACGGGGGTGATGCGCTGTCACGACAAGATGAAGTATATGAAAATTCCAACGAACAGCGCAGTTAAGCTGAAAAGTGAGAAATACTGGCTGAACCTTCTTGATCCCAGTACAACGCTGAAACCACATTTGGCAACCGTATTTGTTAGTACTGCAACGCCAACAACCAGTGCGGCCAGATCAGGTTCCAGTTGTCTGGGTAGCGCTGCTAAGCTCACAATAACAGCGTCTGTGTCAGCTAATCCTGATAGTGCGGCAACACTTATAAGACCGGTGTGACCGAGCCATACAGATGCAACGCGGGCTGCGAGGGTGACGGCGGTTATAAGCAGCGCCAATCTGAATATTTCATTTAGTTGAAAGGGACTGCGCGCAGTCGGAAATTTGGGTTCATTGTGGGTACTTCTTGCAATGAAAAGGGATCCAGTAGCCAGAATCAATGCCGCGGTGACTAGAACCGGCGCCAGCCGTATAGCTGACGGAAACGAAAGAAATCCGGTCATTATCAAGGTTTTCAGTAATGATATGCTATTGGCCGCAAGTGCTCCGGCCACAAGATCATGGCAGGACGACAACTGTTTGCTGCGGCGGGAATTTGTCAGCGTGACGGCGGTCGATGAAATCACCCCACCCAAGCCGCCGGCCAATATTTGCCCCAGCTTCTCACCAAATATTCTGAGTGCCAAGTATCCTGTAAAAGATATTCCGGTTAACAACACCACCAATGTCCAGATATCGGAAAGAGATAATCCGCCGAAATACTTCAGTCTTTGGCCGGGAATGATCGGCAAGATCACAAATATCATGGCAAGAAAGATAATTCCCGATCGTAACTCTTCCCATGTTAAAGTCCGCATGAACGTATGTAGAGCATGTCGGCTTGCAAGCAGTGCGACCAAAGTGACGCCGCCGGCGACAGCGAACGGCTGGCTACCAATCACAGCCAATACACCAAGTGCAAATGTCGTCATACCGACGACTGTAGATGTCACACTATAACGACGAAGGGATATGGCCTCTCTCATCTCAAAAAGCGCGAGTACTGCTGAAAAAATGCCAAAAAAGCCCGCGATGACCAGTCCGGTATGTCTTCCAGGACTATTTAGATATAACTCAATTGCACCGGATAGTCCGCCGAGCATGCCACATAGGGTAAATGTCCTTAGGCCAGCCGTTCTTTGCCCTGGCTTTTCGTCGCGGTCGCGCCAATGGCGTTCCACGCCGACGATTGCACCAATCGCTATAGCAAGACCGAGACGTTCGAAGAGGACAATTGTATCCATTCCAGGGCGCCGGAGCACAAGTTGAAGTTGTTACGTTTATAGCATGAACTTTTGGTCCTGACGCGGAACAAGGCTTGTCCAGCCGAGTTGTCGTTCGATCCCGACCCGCAAGGCGTCAGATGCTTCAGGTTCCCCATGTACGATAAATATTCCTTTTGGCGCTCTTTTAAAACCAGATAGCCACCGTATCAACTCAGTTGCATCCGCGTGCGCCGATAGCATTTCCAAAGAAACAACCTCAGCATTGATCGGGATCCAGGAGCCGTAAATCTTCAATTCTCTGCTGCCGTCTCTTAGTGACCGTCCCCGCGTTCCCGCTGCCTGGAAGCCTGCGAGTAAAATCGTATTTCTGGGGTCGGGCCCGAAAGATTTCAAATGATGAAGAACTCGTCCTCCCGTAGCCATTCCAGATGCGGAGATAACAATTTTTGGAAGAGAACTGGCTGTAATAGCTTTCGAACTGTCGACATCGTTGGTATAGCGTGCGATGCTAAAAGCTCTGCGGCAAGCCTGCGGGGACAACCGATGATCGGAAATATGGGCGCTCATCAACTCTGTCGCATCGATGGCCATGGGGCTGTCAAGATAGATCGGTATACCGGCAAGTCGTCCGCTTTCTTTCAATTTCCATAGATGGTAGAGTATTTCTTGGGCCCGCCCTACAGCAAAAGCTGGTATAATTAATGTACCCCCACGTTTCAATGTTCGTTCTGCTACATCCCCCAGCGCATCAGTAGCATCAGTTTCGGGATGACGACGATCACCGTAAGTGGATTCGATAATTACGTAATCAGCATCCGGAGGAGTCTCCGGGTCTCGCATTATTGGATCATTATATCGACCGATATCTCCCGAAAAAACTATCTTCTTGCCGCCCCAGTCAATCTGCACGTTTGCTGCGCCGAGGATATGGCCCGCATAGCGAAAATGAACTCGCGCACCGTGGTTAAGCAGAGCAGTTTGATTAAACTCAACCCTGGAAAAGTGTTGTAATGCCCTGACCGCGTCTTGCACGGTATAAAGGGGAAGAGCGGGCTTGTGTTTTGAAAGTGAATGTCGATTAAGAAGCTCGGCATCTTTTTCCTGGAGATGAGCGCTATCTTTTAATATTAACTCTGCAACGTCCCGGGTAGCAGGTGTCGAATAGATTTTGCCTCGAAATCCGTCATGAACGAGCTTGGGCAGATACCCACTATGATCCAGATGCGCATGCGTAAGAACCACCGCATCTATCGCGTCTGCGGGAAGGGGAAGGCTGGCCCAGTTAAGCTCGCGAAGATTTTTCACCCCTTGGAAGAGCCCGCAGTCAACAAGGAGGTTGTTGTGGTCGAATGTGAGCAGGAATTTTGAACCGGTAACTGTCCCCACTCCACCCAAAAACTTCAAAGTTACCAACGATAAGCTCCCTCAATGAAGGGTTAATCGGATCCACTCTGGAAGGTGACCTGCTGTATCATTATGAGGAAGATACAGGCCTTCCAATTTTCTCTGTCATGAAGAGAGCGTTAACTTAGAATTAACTCCATTCCGGTTTGTGATCGCCTTTCCAAGTCATCTGCATCGTATTGAACCGCATGAAAACATACCACCAGTCCGACAGAGCACACTTCCAACAGAGCTTTTCTTTTTCCATGCCAAATTCTTGAAAGAGTCGAATACTCCGGTTGTCGCAGAACTAAGCTTGGAGAAATGTATTCCGGTACCTTACTTCGTTTTGGCATGAGTAACCTTGGTTTATCATCTCCATCAACGAATATATTTCGCTAACTCATAACTTATTATTATCAAAGGTGGTCGAGGTGTTACACCACGGTGCCGACGCCTCGACCTGTCCCGTCCGATGGCGCCATTCGGTTTCGTACTACGGAACGAGGAAATGTTAGCAGAGTCCGCGTGAATGGCTTTGATGTGGATCAAAATTTTACCGTGATTTTTTTGCGCAGTTTTCGGTGATTGAAAGCAAGGCTGCTTCAATGCGGTCGAGGCTCCGCACTGGAAAGCAGACGCCTCGACCTACCCCGCCATAGGTACTCGGTGACTTTGCGAGGCAATGATGAACTTAACAAAACTGAGAAAAATGACTTTGACGTAGATCAAGACCGAATCGCTTGACCCGCCGCCATGTATTAGTTCAAGAGCGAAGACGTGGAAGACTTGTCCTCACTGTCGTCGAGCGCCGCTTTGGGCGCAATAATGTGCTGGAAAAGCCTATTTAGCGGCCTACCTATCTGGTTCAAGCTTCATCTTGAATGACGCCGTATTCCTCCTCGAAGTTACTGCAGTGGAACAGTGTTCCGTGCACCAGTGTGCAGCCGACAGCTCCACGCGAGATCCTGAACCAGATGCTCTAACCTGAGAGCGTCCGCTTTCTAAAAAGGGCAGATCCAGCCGCGGTATGGAGCAAACTCAAAACTTCATAAAATTTCGGGCAAGGTCAGAGCCACAGTCCATGCTATACATCAAATCATAGGCTCGTCTACTTCGCGAAATCAAATTCCGGGTTATCATTTATCTCTGTATGTCTTTTGTCCTTAGTGCCTCATCGCTGGCGGAAGTGTGGGGTCAGCTATAAGCCAAGGAATCCGGACCTGATCCGTTTCATGCATGCACTCTCGCGCGCAATGGTATCGCGCCGGTCAGCCCCAACCGTAATGTACGGTATACTATAATCAATTTCATCTGTTAGGGATTGACTGGGATCAAGTCTGATTCAAGACTTTTGTGCAAAGATGAAATGCGAGGTTTTTTCGGTCGTGGAGCGACCATGGCGCCTGGGTGATCCGAGCAATTGACAAAAGTCGAGGTTCTAATGATGTACACGCGTAATGCCTATATGCCTATAGCCACCTATCCCGAGGTAGTTGCGGACGGGGCGGTGCTGGCGGCTACGAGTTACGCAGCTGTGCTTGGAGGCACACTCCACGTCACGACGTTCGCGGTCGATATTCCTTATATGTCCTCGGGGTTGGGCGACTTTTTTGTCGACGTCCCGGGTCTGGCCCGTGCGGTCGAGCAGAAGAGCAAAGCCGAATGCCATCGTCTGCATGCCCTGGTTCAAGAGCATGCGGGAGAGAGGCTTGATGTTTACTGTACGACTAGAACAGCTGTGCTCGGCGGTGTGCTGGACGCAGCTGCCGGACAAGCACGATATTTCGACGTTGCGTTGCTTCCTTGGTCAGGGGAAACAATGGTTGCTCAAGATATGGCCCAGGCTGTCGTGTTCGGTTCAGGTCGACCGACCATCCTGGTTCCGCCGTCCGCCCGCGCTGCTGCCCTTAAACATATCGCGATAGCCTGGGACGGAGGACGGGTCGCTGCACGTGCGCTCGGCGATGCTCTGGCACTGCTAGCTGATGGCGGCCGCGTCTCAGTACTGACGGTTCAGGACGAAAAGCCACTGAATGGGTCAAATCTCGCTGGAACTCTGGCTTCCTCGCTGGAAAATAGGGGGATCCGCGCCAAGCCTATCACAATTACACTGGGCGAAAGATCCATTGACGAGGCATTGCAGGACGCTGCCTTGACCGAAGGGGCACAGATTCTGGCGATGGGAGGCTTCGGTCATTCCCGTATACGCGACTTCATTCTTGGTGGCGCGACGAGGGGGATATTCACTCAGGTCAGACTTCCAGTTCTGCTTTCTCATTGAACACTGATTGCGAGCCTGAGGTGGTTACTCATGGATAAAAGCAATCTAAGTGGGAGACGCAGTTCGGATTTACCTCTTCAACGAAACGCGCGGTATAGGTGATGCGGACTGCAAAAGCGAAACTCGCGAAAAGCAATCTGCGTCTCGATTGATCACGGCCGGAAACATTGCTGTGCGGTATGCCGCAGGCTGATATCCGTGGAACATCTGGCCGTCGGCGCGGGCCTAACTATTCTTTCATTGATCTGCGAGAGCTTGTGTCGCTATGCTTCAATAACTTGTGATCCGTCCAAATGCGCTCACTGGTCAGCCAGATCTGTCCCGCGAGCAGCGGCAGCATACTGCATCCGATCGCTAACGCCCATCCTTTGGAACCAATGGGCACAATTTGCAGAGCAGCAGCGAAGACAGGCAACACAACGGCCCCGAGTATGAGGCTGAGACAAAGCAGGAGCGCAAACCAGACGAGGCGGTTTCGTACCACTGCATTCCGCCATGGACCACTGTGGCTGTGGTGCATGTTAAAGACGTGCCAGAGCTGGGCAAACGCGATAGTGAGGAAGGAGATCGTCGTCGCCTCCTGCGCCTCAAAACTGAAGCCCTTGGTCGCGACGATCAGCGCGATTAATGTGCTTACCGCAATCGCCAGACCATAGCCAACGACCCTACGCCACTGTGCGGCCGAAAGCATCGGCTCTTTCGGTGGACGTGGCGGACGGGCCAGGACGTCCCCTTCTCCTTTACCTGTGGCGAGCGCGAAGGCCGGGAAGACATCGGTCAGCAGATTGAGGAATAATATCTGTAGCGGCGTCATTGGCAACGGCAGGCCGGCAAATATGGCAAGCACGATCACCAGCACCTCAGCGAGATTGCAGGAGAGCAGGTAGATCGAGAAGCGACGAATGTTGTCGAAAATGATCCGCCCCTCGCGAACCGCGTGGACAATGGTGCTGAAAGCATCATCGAGCAGCACCATGTCGGCCGCTTCGCGCGCCACGTCGGTACCTCTGCGGCCCATGGCGACGCCGATATTGGCTTTGGCTAGCGCTGGCGCATCGTTAACACCATCGCCGATCATGGCGACCACCCGGCCTTGGCGCTGAAACCGGTCGATCAGATTGAGTTTCTGCTCTGGAGTCACGCGCGCAAAGACGTTGCAGTTGACTTTTTTATCACCTCCGACTTCCGATGTTTCCTCAAGCTGAGGCAGTTCTGTCCCGATTGTCACAACTGCATCGGGTCCTGAAATGCCGACAGCACGGGCGATGCTGAGCGCTGTGCCGGGATGATCGCCGGTCGCCATCACGACGCGGATACCGGCACTGCGCAAGGCAGCCACAGCTTCCGAGATATCGTGCCGTGGAGGATCGCGAAAGGCCACAAGACCGAGAAAGGAGAGACCCCGGGCAGCTGGTTTGTTCAGCTCTGCAACCGGATCAATGGCGACCGCGAGCACACGCAGGCCATCGGCCGCCAGACGCTCGGCATGAGCGAACCATACTGCCCGTGTAGTGTCATCCAGTGCCTCCACCTCGATACCGATCCGATCAGCTGACGCCAGCACTTCTTCCGGCGCACCTTTGACGGCTGCCAAGTGGCCATCGTCGTGGCGGTGTATAGTCGCCATTCTCTTTGTCGCCGTGTCGAAGGGTTCTTCAGCGACTTCCGGATAGTCGTCGAGCTGCTCGCTGCGATGGAGGCCTGCAAAACCCCCGGCACGCAGGAGTGCCACTTCCATCGGGTCTCCTGTGCCAGAAGCGCCATGGCGCTCATATTCTGCGTTCGAGCAGAGCACCCCAATCAGTAGTGCGCGCAGCAACCCCTGATCGTTGGCGGGATCGATCGGTTTCTCGTCTTTCAGAAAAATGGCGCGCGAGTGATCAATCGTGAACTCGCCCGAAGGGGTTATGACTCTCTCAACCTCCATCCGGTTCTCGGTCAGAGTACCCGTCTTATCGGTAAGAATGAGCGTCGTGGAACCAAGCGTCTCCACTGCCGCCAGGTTCTCTACGATTGCGTTGTTTGCAGCCATTCGCAGCATGCCACGCGCAAGTGTCAGTGTGGCAACGATAGGCAGACCTTCTGGGATCGCCGCTACGGCGAGCGCTATCGCCGTTTCCACCATCACAAAGATGGGCTTCCCGGAATAGACACCGGCCGCAGCCACTGCGGTGGCAAGCACGAGTGTGAGCAAGATCAGATGACGGGAGAGGAGCGCCAGTTGTCCCTCCAGTGGGGATTCGCCACTCTCGGCCCCCTCGATAAGATCGGCGATACGTCCGATTTCGGTGGCCTGTCCTGTACCGGTAACAATGGCCACTCCGCTACCGCGCACGACATGCGTGCCTCTGAACAGCACGGCGCTCCGATCGGCGAGCACAGCCAATTCGGGATTGACATCGACACCTTTGTCTACCGGGAGGGATTCACCGGTGAGTGCAGACTCGTCAACGCTTAATGCTGAACTGCTTGCGCATCGCATATCGGCCGGTACGACATCGCCGGCTTCGAGAATCACTACGTCACCGGGTACAAGCACGTCGGCGGGAACCTGACGGGATTGGCCATCCCTTCGCACGCGCGCGTTGCGTGTCACGAGTTGCCTCAGCGCTTCCATTGAACGCAAGGCCTGTCGCTCCATACAATAGCCTATGGCCGCATTAACCACGAGTACGGCGGCAATTGCCGCGGCCTGTTTCCATTCCGCATATACGAGCGAGAGCACCATCGCGGTCACGAGCAAGACCACAACGGAACTGGCAAACTGCCGCAATATCAGAGCCAAGTCGGTGACGGGCTTGCGCGCAGCAACTTTGTTCGACCCAAAAAGGTCAAGCCGCCGGTCTGCCTCCTCCTGAGTCAGGCCAACTGTCACGTCCACATCAAAATGGTCGGCAACAGCCGCTACCGGGAGGGCGTGCGAGCGGAACGGCAGGGTGCCCGCCTTGACGGATACGGGTTCCATAAACAGCTCCACTTTTTGAGCATGGACGCTCGCGACATACTGAAATCCATGAGCCAGACTAACCTGCCTTGAAAGCGGGTTACCTTGACCTGGGTCAAGTGCCTCCGGGTACGTACAAACCAGAGCTGAGTCGATGCCGGTCTGTTGAGGCACAGCACTGTAATCGGCGTGACACGGCAGCAATGCTGGCCTTCCCAGCTCTAATGCCACAGTTCACAGACCCGGTGAATGAATTTGATCGATCTTAATCCATTCTGTCGGTAAGCCTATTCTTGTCGGAGAGCGGTCGGCCTGTATTGGCGTTCAGAGTTGCACTGGGCTATCTGTTCTTTCCTGCATTTGGGCCAAATCAAGGCCCGATAGCCTTACATATGGAAAAATGCGGAACTGGGCCGTCTCGCGCAAGGAGGAAATGCCCTTGTCCCTACATCGTTGTGCTCGGTGCCGGCCTTGGTGGCGTCATGGCCTATGAAATTAAGGAGAAGATGTCGTCGTCCGACAAACTGACGGTCGTCAATCTTGGTTCGGTTTATTCTTTTGTCCCGTCCAACCCACGGGTGGCTGTGGGTTGGCTTAACCCAGAGGTAGGGCGAAATATAGTTTCAATATCAGTCACTTCTACGTGGACAATCGAGCTTCAAATGCTGCCTCACGCTTGAGCGAAAGATATATTTCTGCTGATGTCGGGAAGCACGGCCTAGGAGTTCATTTGGAAAATATGAATTTTGCTTCAAAGCCGTCTTCCTTGCCAAATGCAGGGGAGAATAGCTCTAACCGACCGCCTGCTCCACCTGCAATTGTTTTGGCAATGGCAAGACCAAGCCCCGCACCCCGCACCAGAGCCTGGCCGCGCTCGAACGGCTCGCTCAACCGAGCCAGTGTTTCGGGAGGCACGGTGGGGCCGGCATTGATAACACGTAAAACACCTTCGGCGGTTAGAAATACGCTGATCGGCATATTCTGTGCGCCGTGTTTGAGTGCGTTTTCGATCAGGTTTCGCGCCAGTATGGCAAAGGCATCCGCATCTATGCTCTTAAGCACCGGGTAATCAGGGAGAGCCAACTCAATGCGACCGACAGCATCGGTAGATCCGTTGAACTCGCCTACAACCAATCGAAGGATTGCAGCAACATTTACTGGCTTTTCGGCAAGGAGCCGTCCGCCCTCGGCTCTTGCCAACTGCATCAGCTTTTCTGTCAAGCGGGAGAGGCGGCGCAGCGCTGTTTCCATGTCCTGCGCACGTTCGCGCGTGGTGGCATCGGGCGCTTCGATGATCAGTCTTTGCGACTGAGCGAGCGCCGCTGCCAGTGGGGTACGCAACTCGTGGGCCGACTTGGCCGCAAGACTGCGTTCGGCTTCCAGAGTCAGTTTCAAACGCTCCAACAGCCGATTTACTGCTTTGGCGACAGTGTCAATTTCGGAGGGAAGGCCATAGACGGCGACCGGATCAAGATCTCCGCTGCCACGTGCCTCGATCTGATCGCGAAAACTGCGCACCGGAGCCATGGAAAGACGTACGATGAGCCAGACACCGATCAAGCCAAGGAGGACGGCTAGGGCGAGAGGTACGGCAAGCGTGTATAATATGTGCTTCGCCGTTTCGCGTCGGTGGGAGAGGGGTTCAGCGACAGTAATTGTGAGGCTACCCTGCATTGCGGCGTCGGAGTAGAGCCTGTGAGTTGGCGTGCTGCTGAAACCCATTATTGAATAGGGCGGAAAAATGGTCACATCCGCATTATGTGAACGCATCTGTACGGTTCCGGCTGCGTCACGGACCACATAAGTGAAATATTCGTCGTGCTGGCGCAGGGTGGCAACCCGCTGTTCGGTGTCGTCGGCATCGCGTCCCAATATCTCAAGCGCTGCGACTGGCAGAATGCGCTGCGCCGTTTCTTCCAGGGCGCTGTCAAAGGCCATATTCAGTTCGTGGCGCAGAAGCTGTGCTGTCACAATGGTGGTAATGACCCACAGCAGGGTCGCACCGAGTCCGAGCCAGAGCGAAAGCCTCCATTGCAGGCTCTTTGGTTGTATCATTTCGCGTTTCCAAGCCGATAGCCGATGCCGCGAACCGTGTCGATGATCCCGTGCCCAAGCTTTTTACGGAGGCGGCTGACATGGACCTCAATCGTATTGCTCTCAACTTCCGACCCGAAGGCATAGAGCCGGTCTTCGAGTTGCGACTTGGTCAATGCAATGCCGGGTCGCTGCAAGAAGGTTTCCAGCAGCGCCCATTCGCGGCTGGTCAGTTCAATGGTGCGTCCCCCTTGCCTCACTGTCTTGGCGGCCAGATCGATCTGGAGGTCGCGCATTTCGACCAAAGGGTTGGGATTGCCGCTATAGCGTCGTGCAACAGCGTTCAGTCGCGACGAAAGCTCTGCCAGATCGAACGGTTTGATCAGGTAATCGTCGGCCCCGGCGTCAAGACCTTCGATCCGGTCGGAAATCTGATCCAGCGCCGTGAGAATAATGACTGGCGTGACGCTACCTTTGGCGCGAAGATTGCGCAAAAAATTGATACCCAGCCCGTCGGGAAGCATCAGGTCCAACAGGATTAGGTCGTAGACTGCCGAGCCGACATGCTCGGTTGCGTCGTCGAGGCGGGTCACCCAATCCACAGAATGGTTGACAGCGATATGGTCGCGAACGGCCTTGCCAAGGATTATATCGTCTTCGATCAACAGGACGCGCATCCAATAGCACCTTTTATTCGATAGAAAACCGGAACCCGTGTCGTCTGGTCAGATGCGAACTTATTCTAACTGAAGCCGTAAGCTGTCATTCCTCTGACGTCATATCCTTGCCAGCTTCAGCTGTTCGTCAGAAATGGCTGGCATTGTTCTCTTCAAAGCGCATTGATCAGGAACAATGATATGATGGTAAATTACCTTGCGGCAATCTCCTTTTTAATGATCGCAGCAGGAAGCGGCGTGGCGCGAGCCGATGATGACTGCCATGTATCGATGGACAAGTGGCAATCCAGGGACGCGGTTCACGCCATGGCTACTTCTCGCGGCTGGACCGTGGCGCGGATCAAAATCGATGACGGCTGTTATGAGGTCCGTGGCTCCGACAAAACCGGAATTGCTTTCAGGGCTAAAGTTGATCCGGCTACGCTTGCTATAGTCAAAATGAAACACAAGGATCGCGAATACGATCACGACGATGACCGCCACCGCAAATCAAGACATGACGAAGAACAGCGGTCAGGCGCTGTGCCGGACACGCCCTCCAGCCCCTTGCTCGAGAAAAACTCACTGCCAAATGTCGTCGTGAAATAAGCCATCGCGCTTACCATTGAGAGCGCCTTCATCCAAGGAAAGACTTGTTATGCCTCGCAGTCCTGATCGTTATTCAAAAAGCATGGTTGTGATTCACTGGCTCACCGCCGCGTTGATCCTCGGAGCATGGTTCACGTCGGTGGGTGGACGCAGTCTGGCGGAGAATCCGCCTTTCTTGCATTTTTCTCTAGGGCTTGCCGTACTCGTGCTTGTGTTACCTCGTCTCTTTTTGCGGCTTTCCGGTGCAGCGCCGTCAGAATCTCCGGCGCAAGGCACACTTGCCCTTGCGGCAAAGGCGGGCCATGCAATCCTCTATTTGCTACTGATCGCCTTGCCGCTCAGCGGCTGGTATGCCGCCTCGCGGATGGGAGTAACGATATCCTTCTTCGGTCTTTCCGTGCCGGCCATTACGGCCCCAATGCAAGGCTCCCCCGGATTGATCGCCGAATTTCATGAGAATGCCGGCACCATTATTCTTTATCTGGCCGGCCTTCATGCGCTGATAGCGATATGGCACCAGTTCATTCTTCGCGACGGTACACTTAAGCGTATGTCGCTGCACCGATAGCTGGCGGATTTACTGTAAATGCTTGACGCGGCGGACCTGCTGGCAGGTCCGCCGTTTTCGTTTATCGCGGTTTGGAGCGGTTCATTTCTTACAAAGCGCTGAAGGAGAAACCGCATCGGTGTCAGGTGGTGTTCAGCTCTTCTTGCGAGAGTAGCGGGCATAAGCGCGGATCGATCGAGGTCCGTGTGCCGTTTCTTTGAAAGAGGCAGACTGGCATGAAAGCACTTCTTGCAGCATTGGCAATGACCACGGCGCTTACGCTTCCGGATATCGCAATGGCCCGGCCCGTAACACTGACAACGACGCTGAACAGTTATGGCGGTGACGGCGCGTATCTTGCTTATTACATCATGGATGCTGAGGGTAAATATGCCGGTAGCCTTTGGATGGCTGGCGGCAAATCCAAATATTACGAACACCTGTCCGGATGGTATCGTGCAACGGGTGGTAATACGAGCGAGATCAACGGTATCACCGGCGCGAGTGTCGGTGCGGGTCGTACGCTTGAAATCACAGTTGATTTGGCCGACGCGTTTTTTGATGCTGGCTACACATTGCACGTCGACGCTGCTGTGGAAGACATGCGCGACAGTCCCAATGAGGTGGTTATACCACTCACATCCGGCGGTGCGAAAGCTCCAGTCAAAGGACGGCGTTACATCGCAACAGCCGATTATTCTCTATAATCGGTGACCGCCATGTTCCGAGTTATCCATCGTTGGGCGGGACTTCTTCCCGCGTTGCTCCTGATTGTGCTCAGTATCAGCGGTGCAGCCCTGTCGATCTTTCCCGCTGTCGAAAGTGTCTCGTCTCCACAGGGGGAGTTGACGCTTTCGACCGCCGATCTGGCGGCGCGTGTTCAAGCGGTCTATCCGCAAGTAGAGCAAATCCGGCGGACGCCGTCCGGCCGGATGACGGCCTATTGGTTTGATAACGGTGCGCCCCGGGCGACGGTCATTGACCCCTCTACTGGTCAGGGTGTCGCGTCCGCCGATCCCAATCCGGTTGAACGTTGGCTGACAAGTCTGCATCGTTCGCTCTTTCTCGATGATAGCGGCCGCATTGTCATGGCTGCTGGTGCTGCCGCCATGCTGGTGCTGAACCTGACCGGGGTGGCGCTTGTCGTACGACGGGTCGGAGGCTGGCAGCGCTGGTTTTCGCGCCTGCGTGGTCCGCTTTCCGGGCGTCTGCATGTTGAAATCGCTCGGCTGGCCGTAGCGGGACTTTTCCTTTCGTCTGCAACGGCCCTGTGGATGACGGCTTCCACCTTCGATCTCTTGCCGGACGGCGCGGTGTCGCCGGTCATGCAGACCGAGGCAAGCGGCCGGACCGGAGCGCTACCGGCTACGATGGAACCGTTGCGGCAGATTCAGGTTGCGCAATTGCGCAGCCTGTCATTCGCCGATCCGTCTGACCCCACGGACATTCTCACCCTCAAGACCGACCGGGGAACCGGTTATATCGATCAAGGCACGGGCGCGCTTCTCGGCTGGAGCGATCTGACTGGGTGGCGACGCCTGTCGGAAACAATCTATATGCTGCATACAGGACGGGGGGCTTCCGTTTTGGGGCTGCTCCTTGGCCTGATGGCTCTTGGCGTTCCGGTCATGGCGGGTACGGGCGTTTTTCTCTGGTCCGACGGGAGTCGCGGAAGGCCGCGCATTCACGAAAACTGTGCAGCAGGACGAGCGGAGACAATCATTCTCGTCGGCAGTGAAGGCGGTAGCACATGGGGTTTTGCAGCAACATTGCATGCGGCGCTGTCCAATTCTGGCCAGACGGTTCACGCTGCGCCGATGTCGGCCTTTGATCCAGGTCGTTATCGGCAGGTCCGGCGCATTATCATTTTGGCCGCTACCTATGGCGAAGGCGATGCGCCCGCTTCGGCCAAGGGGTTCGTTGAAAGGCTCTCGCTTCAGGCAGCGGATTCGGCAATTCCGCTGGTTGTGCTCGGGTTCGGCGACAGTAGCTTTCCTGCCTACTGCGGTTTCGCGCGGGCGGTGACGGAGACGGCGCATGCCGCCGGATGGAGAATGCTCATACCCTTTGACACAGTGGACCGTCAGTCGCCGCAGGCTTTTGCCCGATGGGGGCGGAAACTCGGTGCTGCGGTGGGCATAGACCTGGAACTCACGCACCAGGCCGTTCAACCCGCCGCCGTCCCGCTTACGCTTGTGTCGCGCCGTGATTATGGTGCCGAAGTGCAAGCGCCCGCAGCAATCCTGCGCTTTGCCTTGCCGAGGCTTTCCTTCTGGCAGCAATTGCGTGGCTGCGGACTGGGGCGCTTTGTGGCCGGCGATCTCCTCGCCATCGTTCCTTCGGGATCAACCGTTCCCCGGTTTTACTCACTGGCTTCTGGACGCAACGATGGCTTTGTCGAGATCGTCGTGAGAAAACATCCGGGAGGGCTATGCTCTTCCCAGCTCTTGGAACTGGAGCCTGGAGACACGATCAGCGCTTTCCTGCGTCGCAATCCAGATTTCCATGCGGAGGATAGAACACATACGCCCCTGATATTGATCGGTGCCGGAACCGGAATCGGGCCTTTGGCGGGCTTCATCCGCGCCAATACGCGGCATCGCCCGATCCATCTGTTCTTTGGAATGCGCCGGATGAATAGCGATTTTTTCTATGGCGACGAACTCCGCGAATGGAAGCAGAAGGGGCAAGTTGCGCAGATTAGCTCTTGTTGTTCACGCGGGAAAATGCCGCGCTATGTGCAGCATGCTCTTCGGGAGGAAGCCGATGAAGTCACTCGGCTGATTCAGGAGGGGGCGCGGATCATGGTGTGTGGCGGACGCGATATGGCCAACGGAGTCTCGTCGGTTCTTGTCGACATTCTGGGTTCCACAGGGCAGACATTGGCCAATCTCAAGGCGGAGGGACGTTATGTCGAAGACGTCTACTGAGATGCAACGTTACGCTTTGAGCGGGCCTACCATGGGTACACGTTGGTCGGCATTGTTCTCTCAAACAGCGGGGTTCGATCCCCAACCCGTTCGGGTCGCACTTCAGGCGGCAGTGGACGCAGTGGACGGTGCAATGTCCACGTGGAAGCCCGATAGCAGACTGATGCAGTTGAACGCCGCGCCGGTGGGACGCTGGATAAAGGTGCCGCAGCAACTGCTGGACGTTTTGCGCCTTGCGCTCGACATTGGCCGTGCATCAGGCGGCGCGTTTGATATTGGTATGGGCGACGCCGTGAGCGCTTGGGGTTTCGGGCCTTCGGAGGCTCACCGGGAGCAGATACGGGCAGCGCTTGAGCGCAAGCGCCGACCCGCTCATGAAATCCTGGAACTGGATATCGAGGCAGGAATGGTGCGAAAGACAGCTCCCGTTTCGCTCGATCTCAATGGAATTGCCAAGGGATATGGCGTGGATCGTCTGGCGGATGGGTTGCTGACTTTCGGGATTTCGTCCGGCCTCGTCGGAATCGATGGGGAGGTGCGGACGCTCGGGTTGCGTCCAGATGGCAGTCCTTGGTCGATTGCAGTAGAGGCTCCTGACTATGATCGTCGGGCAGCTCATTCGGTTCTCGCCCTTCAGGATGCGGCGGTCGCCACCTCGGGCGATTATCGGCATTGGATTAATGTCAACGATTACCGCCTGTCGCACACCATGGACCCAAGTCGCGGTGCTCCCTTGATGGGGCCTCCGGCGTCAGTCACCGTCGTGACAGGTACCTGTGCCGAAGCGGATGCATGGGCAACAGCGCTAATGGTGCTTGGTCCGAAGACCGGCGCGGTACTGGCAAGGCGGTTACGCTTCAATGCTCTGTTCTTATTGCGTGCTGGAGGAACAGCAATTCGGTGTGAAGCTGTAGGTGACTTATTCACCAGTTCACATTCTGATTTACCATGACGTCCATTTGCCGATGTTGGGTGAGATTCTCAACGCCCGAAGCGCATTGAGGATGACAGCGACGTCAATTATCTCCTGGAGCAATGCACCCTGAACAGGTTTTAGATAACCGAACGCTGCTACGATCATGGCGATTACAGAAAGACCAATCCCAACCACAACACTTTCGACAGCAATACGCCTTGATCGCTTGGCAATTTCTATCCCGGCGCGAAGTCTGTCTATTCTATCTACGAGAAGAACGACATCGGCCGCTTCTGCCGAGGCCGCCGCTCCCCTCGCACCCATGGCAACGCCGACATCAGCCGCTGCAAGTGCGGGCGCGTCGTTGACCCCGTCTCCGACCATCATCACGGGGCCGTTCTTACGCTCGCTGAGCACGGTCAGTACCTTTTGATCGGGTGAAAGCTCGGAGTAGATGGCATCAAGCCCCAAGCCCTTGGTAATGCGTTTGGCCACTGCAGCACGATCACCTGTCGCCAGCACTAATCGCTTTACGCCGTCCTTGCGTAAGCCGCGTAACGTATCGACCACTTCGCCGCGCAAGGGATCGGCCATAATGATATAACCCGCGATGCTGCCATCTATCGCGACTGCAATCAGTGCCGCTCCAGCTTCTGTATGGGGGATTTCACTCAGTTTCGCATTGACCTGTCTCTCAACGAAGCTGTTTCCGCCGACAACGACGCTTTTGCTATCAACCCTGCCAGCCACGCCATCTCCTGCCAGTTCGCTGACGTCGGTCGGCAATACAAGATTTATACCGCGCCGCTGAGCGGCCAGTACAAGAGCCTGCGCCATCGGATGTTTGGATACCTGGTCTAGGGAGGCGGCGAAACGCAGTAGATCATTTTCGCTCAATCCTGGCTGCGCGTTGATTGAAGTAATTTGTGGGCGGCCGTCTGTCAGTGTTCCAGTCTTGTCCAGCACCAACGTGTTGATACGAGTCATGTTCTCCAATGGACGAGCACCCTTCACCAGTACGCCGAAATGAGCGGCGCGCGATAGTCCGGCAACAAGAGCGACAGGTACCGCCAGGATGAGAGGACATGGCGTCGCCACGACGAGAACGGCGACCGACCTTATCGGGTCTCCCGTGAAAAACCATGCGCAGAAGGCGATTAAGACAGTCACTATCAGAAAGCCGATAGACCATTGGTCTGCCAGCCTCGACATTGGGGCTTTCGAATGCTGGGCCTCTTCTACGAGGCGAACGATGCCAGCGTAGGTGCTATCTTTTGCTTCGTGTCTGGCAACAATATCGAAGGCATCGCCAGCATTCACTGATCCGCTCAACACATCGGCTCCGGATGTAAGCGAAATCGGAAGTGACTCTCCCGTCAAAGCAGACGTGTTTACGAAAGCTTTTACTGAAGTTACACTTCCGTCAACGGGGATGACGTCTCCCTGACGGATCAAAAGGCGGTCACCCGGGCGAATAGTATCAACGGCAATCTCGTCGAGATGGTCATCGATATAACGCATTGTCGTTCGGGGTACACGAGACAGCAAAGCGTGCATCTCACGGCGTGCCCGTCCTTCGGCAAAGCTTTCAAGAAAGGCCCCGCCGGTATACATAAGGGCGACAATCGAAGCTGCCAGCATTTCCCCAAATGCCAGAGCGGCCGACATCGACATCGCCGCGACGATGTCCAGCCCGAACTCCTTTCGCAATAGACTTCGGAGAATTTCGACGAGCAAAGCCGCCAGCACAGGCAGAGTGGCTATAGTCCAACTTAGCCGTGCCCCGTATGAGTAACCGGAGAAATGCAAGCCAAGCCCGATCACAAGTCCGCACAAGGCAAAAATCAAAAGGATTGTCTTTGATCGATCTTCACCCAAGTACCGCATCTTTGTGGTCTTCCAAGCTACGGAATGAGCGTATTATAATGCGCATTGTCCGGCGTCTTGCCAACGATGATCATTCTTCTTGGTAAAACTCGATCCAAAAAGTTTGACAGCGATCATCAGACCGCTGTGCCGACCAGAGCCCCAATACCAGCCGTGATTGCCATGGCCAATGCGCCCCAAAAGGTGACGCGAACGGTTGCCTTAAGCATATTAGCTCCTCCCGCCTTGGCGCCGATAGCGCCTAGAAACGCCAGAAACAACAAGGAAGAGATAGCAACCGCGTAAAGCAAGATGGATGGAGGCGCGATGACCGCCATCAGTAAGGGTAGGGCGGCCCCGATCGAGAACGTGGCCGCTGAGGTCAGCGCGGCTTGCACAGGCCGTGCTTCCATGTGTTCGACAATTCCCAGCTCGTCACGGGCATGCGCTTCCAGAGCATTGCGTGAGGTCAGCTGTACTGCCACCAGCCGCGCCAGTTCCGGGGTTAGGCCGCGATCAATATAGGCTTGCATCAATTCATCGAGCTCTGCTTCGGGCTGAGTTTCGAGTTCCTTGCGTTCTCTGGCAAGATCTGCCAACTCCGTATCGGATTGAGAACTGACAGAAACATACTCACCCGCCGCCATGGACATCGCGCCTGCGACAAGGCCCGCGATGCCAGCGACCACTATCTGCGTCGTTCCCGTCGAAGCAGATGCGACGCCCATAATGAGGCTGGCCGTTGAGACAATACCATCATTGGCGCCGAGTACCGCTGCGCGAAGCCATCCGATCCGGGATACGAGATGGCTTTCTGTATGCAATCGGCTCATTGAGGTACCTCCGGACATTGGATGCATATCATCTTACCTCTATCGAGACCCTTTGCTAGTGGCCTGAAAATTTGAAGTTATAGAATTCTTCTCCGGCGATTGGGCTTTTGCCTTTTTCGTTAGAGTTTCTGCGCAGGTTTTGAGAATCTTCCTTTTCGAGGGAGGCTTGAAAAGCTTAATATTATACATTATAGTATATTATATAATATTAACGTCGGAGGTAGAGATGCCCGTCACCAAAATAACTGAGAAGCTGTCGGTGTCTTCGCAGCCAAACGCGCAAGAACTCAGTGTACTCGATCGAAGCGGCTTCAAAACGCTGATCAACAACCGTCCCGATAATGAAAGCGCAGACCAGCCCGGAAGCCAAGCGGAATGCGATGCAGCCCACCAATGCGATCTCTCTTATGCATATATTCCAGCCACAATGAATACGATCACTGAAGCCGATGTGCGTGCGTTTCAGGCGGCGGTCAGAAAATCTGACGGCCCCGTGCTGGCGCATTGCAAAACAGGTACGCGTTCGCTCAACCTTCATCTTATCGGAGAGGTGTTGGATGGACGCATGTCTGTTGAAGACGTCGTACCATTCGGACATCAGCTCGGCTTTGATACCAGTGTCGCAGCATCGTGGCTCCTACACTTTGCTGACCATCGACCGCAGGTAAAAGGCTTTTTCGACAAGAGAACCTCCAGCGTTCAGTACGTGGTGTCCGATCCGGCAACTGGTATGTGCGCAATAGTGGACCCCGTTCTCGATTTTGATGAAAAGTCGGGGTCAACGGCGACGATCAATGTCGATGCAATTCTCGATTACGTTCGCGATAACAGCCTGACTGTCGAATGGATTCTAGACACCCATCCACATGCCGATCATTTTTCTGCAGCCCAGTATCTGAAGGAGAGAACCGGCGCGAAAACAGCGATAGGTGAGCATGTAACCGACGTCCAGAAGCTGTGGAAGGGAATATATAACTGGCCCGAGCTTGCCACCGATGGCTCACAATGGGATCGGCTGTTTGCCGATGGCGAGACGTTCAGGATCGGTTCCATTGATGCCAGGGTTCTGTTCTCGCCGGGGCATACGCTCGCCTCCATCACTTACGTGGTGGGCGATGCCGCCTTTGTGCATGACACAATCTTCATGCCTGACAGCGGTACGGCACGTGCGGATTTTCCCGGCGGCGATGCGAGAGCACTTTGGAAGTCGATCCAGAACATCCTAGCACTTCCAGATGAGACACGGATATTCACCGGACATGATTACCAGCCGGGGGGGCGTGCGCCGCGTTGGGAAAGCACTGTGGCGGATCAAAAGAAGTACAATTCGCACCTGGCGGGCGCATCGGAAGAGGCCTTCGTTGCCTTACGGACCAAGCGCGACAAAACGCTGCCAATGCCAAAGCTCATCTTGCATGCGCTACAGGTAAACATACGCGGCGGACGACTGCCTGAGCCAGAAGCCAACGGCAAGCGCTACCTGAAGTTTCCACTGGATGCATTGGAAGGAGTTGTATGGGAATGACCAAAGACATAACGGTAATGATGAAGGCCGGACTATCTTCGGCAGAACTGTCCTTGCGGGCGGGCGAAGTGGCTGACTTGCTAAAGACATTGTCCCATCCAGCCCGTCTGATGATTGTCTGCAGCCTGGTGGAAGGCGAATATTCCGTTGGCGAGCTGGAGGAAAAAGTCGATGTTCATCAACCGCATCTATCGCAGCATTTAACAGTGCTACGCAGTTCCTCAATCGTTGAGACGCGTCGGGAAGGAAAGCAGATATTTTATCGGCTCACCGAAGACAAGGCGGCGCACCTGGTCGCCTCCCTTTACGACATCTTCTGCGTGGAGAAGGCAAAATGAGCACATACCTGTCTTCGCTTACTGGAGGAATGTTGATCGGCACTTCCGCCGCGATGCTTCTGATCCTCAATGGCAGGATTGCGGGAATAAGCGGAATTGTCGGACGCCTCGTACAGGGAAGTACACTGTCGACCAACCTCGCCTTTGTTCTGGGGCTCGTATTAGGGCCAATCATATATCTGATGGTGTTCGGTAATTGGCCAGCTGTTCAAACTACTGCCGGGTGGCCGCTGATCATCGTAGCCGGGCTTCTTGTCGGCTTTGGTTCGCGCATGGGATCTGGCTGCACCAGCGGTCATGGTGTCTTGGGGTTGGCTCGTCTGTCACCGCGATCCATGGTAGCGGTTACGACCTTTCTGACAACCGGGGTGATTGCTGTTACAGTGCTGAGAGGTCTGGGTCTATGAACCGCAAGATTTATCAATTCTGCGGGGCTCTTGCCTCAGGTGTTGTTTTCGGCTTCGGACTGTCGTTGTCCGGAATGCTCAACCCCGTCCGCGTCAAGGGCTTTCTCGACATTTTCGGCGCATGGGACCCAAGTCTTGCCTTTGTTCTCGGTGGAGCCGTCATCGTTGCCTTCGTTGGCGTTCAGATAACGAAACGAATGCGGCATCCTGCGTTCGACGACAGTTTTCATGTGCCAACGAACCGGCGTATCGACGCGCCTCTTATCATAGGCTCGGCGCTGTTCGGTCTGGGATGGGGCATTGGCGGCTTTTGTCCTGGTCCCGCTATTGCGTCGCTTGCGGTTGGGCTGCCACAAACCGTTCTGTTCGTCATCGCCATGCTGGTGGGGATGATCGTGCATGATAGAACTGGGAGCAGACGGAGTTGAGTAGCTCTTTCTTTACGGCAGTTGGCTCCGGAGGTGTTGTGGGCTTCATGCTGGGATTGCTCGGTGGCGGCGGCTCAATCCTGGCAACACCGCTACTCTTGTATGTTGTCGGTGTGAGCCAGCCCCATGTCGCCATCGGTACGGGTGCACTTGCTGTTTCGGTCAACGCGTTCGCGAATTTTACGAGCCATGCCCTGAAGGGGAACGTCTGGTGGCGCTGTGGCGCTGTCTTCTCTGCACTAGGCGTTATCGGGGCACTTATCGGTTCCAGTCTTGGAAAAGCTTTAGACGGTGATCGTCTCATCTTTCTGTTCGGCATCCTCATGATCGTCGTTGGACTGTTCATGTTGAAGCCCAAAAAGAGATTGGACGTCGAGCGCCGCCCGGTCGACCTAAGAATGTGTCTCGTTACAGCAGCTATAGCTCTTGCCTCTGGCGCGGCATCCGGATTCTTCGGTATCGGCGGGGGCTTCCTGATTGTGCCCGGTTTGATGTTGGCAACAGGTATGCCGATGATCAACGCAATCGGCACGTCCCTTCTCTCGGTGGGCGCTTTTGGACTGGCCACGGCTTTGAACTATGCCAGTTCCGGTCTAATCGACTGGTGGCTTGCAGCTGAGTTTATCGGAGGTGGCATTATAGGAGGGGTATTCGGAATGATGCTCGCCACGCGATTGAGTGCATACAAGAACGTCTTAAACCGAATATTCGCCACGATAATCTTCATTGTTGCGGCATATATCCTGTATCGCAACGGAGTCAGTTTCGGCTAACCGTATGGCAATTCTTGAAGGTCGGCGAAAAAAACAAGGGCTCTTATGCGGCCAACGCCATCACTTTTGAATGAAAATGAACCAATAATCCCAATTGCGGAGACGCCGTGCTGGTCGTTGAAAGCCTTTTCGCTACTACCTAACAACGAGCACTGATGTTCTCGCTTGCACAATGATTTCATTGGTTTGGCTGCCCAGAACAAGGCGTTGAACTCCCGAATAACCGTGAGTTGCAACCACAATTAGGTCACAGTGGAGCGAGTCAGCTGCCGTGCTTATTGCATCCGATGGAATGGGATTTATAAGATGCACAACATCGGTTTCAACCCGTAGATCGTTTGCTAAGTCCTTGGCGTGACCCAGAACCTTGGAGGCAAATTTTTCCCAGCTTTGATTATATCTAACGACAATATCCTCATCATCAAGCATACCTCCAAATATGCCCGAATTGCTATATGGTGCTGTTACAGTTACAATAGTTACTTTACATCGCAGGAATTGGGCCAATGAGAGACCTTGGACAACACATCGTTCTGCAAGTTCGGAGCCATCCGTCGCAATAAGAATATGTTTGAACATTCTAGTCTCCTTTAAGAGCGTATGCTTGGCCAACATTCGTTCAGTGAAGAACTGCTTAGAACCACTATAATAGATGCAACCAACGCTTTTCAACTCTATCAACCTGATAGGCTTTATTTTTGCCGCGTACGTTTATTCCAACATACTCGCGGATGCAGAAGCAGCTTCAGAACAGTTTGTCTCCGTTCTTAAGGAGCCAGAGGATTTAATCGTTCTTTACTGCTTCCGTGGGCCGTTTTGAGGATGATTGGTTCATCTGGTGTAAGGCCATTTCCAATCTCTGATTTCCGGCATGTCCTCGCCATGCTCGCAAACGTATTTCTTATGCAATGTCAGTTTTTCCTCGAAGTTGGCAATCAGAGGTAGCGCTACCTCGTTATTTAATGGCAGACGTCTTATCGCCTCAATCGCCAGATGAAAGCGGTCCAGTTTGTCGAGAACTGCCATATCGAAAGGCGTTGTCGTTGCCCCCTTTTCGATGAAGCTTTGCACGTGGACGTTAGGGTGGTTGGCAGGCTTACAGTGAAAATGAGTGAGTCGAGACCGCCAAGAGTGGAAGCAAGACGGGCAATTTCACCAGCTATACGCAGAGTGAATACTTCAAGAGCCTCACAGGCCTGTGGTGTGTTGCATTCAAGGAGATCGCGCGTATCACCGCTTATTCCCGAAAGTTCGAAAAGGCCCGAGCGATGATAGAGCAAATCTGATAGCGCGTCTGGAAGCATGTTCTCTTGTTGCAGAAAATAAAGAAGCAAGCCCGGATCGAGTGCCCCGCAGCGGGTTGCCATCGGAATACCGTCCAGTGTTGGGAAGCTCATGCTTGTATCGATGCTTTTGCCGGCCTTGATGGCGCAAAGATTGGTTCCGCTGCCTAAATGTGCGACTACGATCCTTCCAACAGCAAGCTGTGGCTGTTTCTGGGAAAACTGCAGATTATCGACTTATAGGAGAGGCCATGAAAGCCATATCGCTTTAAATCACGCTCGTGGAATTCACGCGGAAGCGCGAAACGGCGAATGACTTCCGGGGTAGTTTGATCAAACGCGGTATCAAAGGATACGGTTTGCTTGACGTGCGGAAAGAGCTTTTGGATGCCTCTGATTAAAGCGACGCTTTTCGCTTGGTGCAACGGAGCAAAACTTGACAGTCTTTCAATTGCGTTGATGCGCTTATCATCGACCAAGATTGGCTGGATGAATTGGTCACCGCAGCATAAGCCTGAAGGACCAGTTTTGTAGAACGTATATCAAGAGGACTACCGGGACTCGGTCTAGGGTTCAGATGATAAGCCGCAGAACAATATGAGGCCCGGCGATTATTGGTCGCCGTTTCCCTCCCAAAAAATGTTCAACCTCTGCAAGTTTCATTTCGACTTGGCGATTCTTGAAAGCTTGTCAGAAAACGCTTGTCTGTTTCAGGGCTCGGCGGATATTGACTGCTTTGCGCGTAATTCCGGTCATTCGAGGAATTTTTGCCACTCCCTGAAAGCGGACGCTGAAAATCGATATCCTCAGGCAACCCGAGCGTATCACATAGTGCCTTCACCGACAGCGCGTTCCGGCTAGTTGAGCATGCGCGGCTCGGCGCAGGTGGTCATGTTGAAGCGCATTTGGATTACTCCTTGCCATATCATTCGCTACGAGCGTTAATCTCGAGCTCCATTGCTTGTTCGACCCTGTCGAGGGCCTGCTCCCAAGTCTCTCCTGCAGATGCGGGCGCAAGGTGAGGCTTCAACGCAGCAAAGTTTTGATGGATTTCACGCCGCGAAAGCCGCGCCCGTCGCAAATGTACGTTAAGCGCGGCTTTCTCATGAAAATTGAACCCATTTTTCACGCATCGACCAAGCTGGCTCATGGCAGCCGGAAGGGGGGTGGGGCTTTCTTCACCAGCGTGGGAACGCTCGTGTAACAGCGCCGGCAATCCAAACAGGAATGAGAGTTCCGGAACCACTCTGAGGGCAAAGCGTCTTGCCCCAAGACAGGTTTTCAAGTTTTTTGGTTTCGTGCCAAGCGCGAGCTCTAATTCCGTTAGCGGCGCGCCTCTCATCCACAGCCAGACGAGCTTACTTAAAATCGGCAGCGCCATGGCCGCCTTCTTTTCTGCGGTGTCGAGGGCTTCATATTTCTTCTTCCCGAACAGATCAGACATAGTCTCAGGGCGGAAGACAAGCTCAATCAGCTCCGGATTATCCGACAGCCACCGGAAAAACCATCTTCGCCACATGGGAATGGTTGCATCAGCTTCGGGGCCATCCTTTTCCAAAGCTGCAGAGAGCTGTTTGACGAGTTCCAAAGACAGCCCAAGGCTGGCTGCCACTTGGTTCTCGATCAATTCCTGTTCGGTTTCTTGGCCTTGGTCGCCATAAAAGTTCTTGGCCGCCTCGATGCGCTCAGCGAGCCAAGCAGCGTTGTCGTTCTTGCGAGCAAGATAACCCCCGAAACTCGACGAAATTGCGCCACTAAGGCTTTCAAGTTGGGCCTCTTGATTGTTTCCCTTGGCAAGACGAGCGATGGCATATTTTTCAATGTCGCCCGTGCTGCCCAGACCGGCGTGGACGCGGTCGAGGATTGCTGTAAGCGGGTCATCGATGGTCAAACACTGGTCTGACTGACCAAATATCTTCTGAAGAGCAGTCCAATGGTTGCCAATCTTGGAGTCTGTGACGTCAAATCCAATCACCTTGCCAGGAACGACCAGCACGATCCCACTTGCACTCTCACCGGCGCGCCCCGCTCGTCCCGCGGCGTTGAGAAGTTCTTGCGCCTGTAGAATCTCCCGTTTGTCGCTGGCCTCGTCGAACCGACTATCTTCTCCGATTATAACAAGCTCGCTAGGGAGATTCATGCCCTGTGCCAAGGTTGAAGTCGCAGCGAGGACTTTGATCCCGTTACGCCTCTTATAGATCGATTCGCACAAGAAACGTTCTTCCGGAAGAAGAAGCCCATGATGAACAGCGGCAGCGTCCACTGCGCGACCGTTCTTCAATCGCATATAGAGATGATCGGGGCCCCCAAGTTCCAAAGTTGCCATTTGCGCCCATCGCGCTTCGGTTTCGAGCAGCTTGATTGAGACATTTCCCAATAGCTCGGACATCTGCTTAGCAGCGCTCGCGGCATTCTTTATCGTCTGAAAAAATACCAGCGTTTTGATGCCGCTTTCTACGGCAGCGGCTGCGACTGCGGAGGACACGGCAACGGCGTTAGGGGTCAGCTTCCAATACTGATTACCAGATAACTGTACTGTATCGTCAAGGAGCTGCACCAAGGTGTAATCATTGCGTTTTGTCGTCGCCCACGTTTGCTTCAGACTGAATAAAGCCAGTGGTACGGCGTTCAACTGGCGCTTGTCGTTTACGCCCGGAGCCTTGGTTTCTCCCTTGCGCCGAGCTACACGAAGGACTTTCTCCAATTCTTCGACCGTCTCTTGCTTATAGACGACTGAGCCGCGAAGTTGGCGGGTCGGCTTCCAGGCGAGAGAAAGCGACAGGCACGGTCTATTTGTGAGCTCGCTTATCCATTCAGCGATGTCATCGGTATTTTTCATCATTGCAGATAGAAGAAGAAAGTCTAAGCCGCCCGCGATTTGGGGCAGAATAAGTATGCAAAGCATGGCGTCGATCGCGCGACGGTCATTCGGCCTGTCGCTAGGATGAAGCAGATGACATTCATCGAAGACCATCAGCCCAACGTCTGCAAACACAGAAGGCTCGATGCTCATTTGCGCGAGGCAGGCCTCGGGCGTCATGACAAAAACTTCTGCTAGCTCTCCATCTTTAGAAGCAAAGCCGAATTCATCTTGACGCTCACCTTGGACTGAGGCGGTTGGAAATGCTGACCGAAGCGCCGATGCGGTTTGTTCCACCAGAGCATGGGTGGGGCAAAGGAAAATCACGCTCTTTCCGAGCAGCAGCGTGGCGTTGATCTTCAACTCTGCAAGGGTCGATTTTCCCGCGCCGGTAGGAAAGCCCACGGCAGCGGACGTACCCGGAGAAAGATAACCTTGCGCAATCGCATCACGATGGTTTCGCCAGAGATAGGGTCTGTTGCGGGCAACGCGCCGCATACTCTGCTGCCAGGAATCCTGATCGACATCGTCGGGCGGAGGTATATCGGTAACTGCGCTTCCAATGAGGTCTTTTGAGACTGCGATCAGCAAAGACGCAAGATGGCAAGGTCCGGCAAACGCGCTACCAAAAACGGGCTCGTAATCGTCGATGTAATCCGCATTTTCGCCAACGCTTAAGTTCCGTACCTTCAGAAAGACGTCTATCGGATCAGCAACCCCTTCGAGCGGATCGCCAAGGAGCCTGTGAGCCAAAGCTCGAACCCCCCGTAGGATTTCAAGATAAAGGGCATGGGTGGCACTCTCTCCGAGATCGGTCGAATAGATGTTCTCCGAGTCGGGAACAGGACGTTCAATCAAGCTTACGAGCTTTCCCATGGCGAGATCACACAAGCTTGCAATCAACGAAGCCTCAACTGGCTTCTGCTCTTCCAGTCTGATTGCGCGCGCAACCTCAGCGGCATCTGCGCTGGCTTCCGCGACAAGGAAGAGCAGCATTGCTGCGACATCGCTAGTTATCGCACTTGCCGTCAGTGACGCATACTCAGTCTCTTCATACAGGAGCTGGTCTGCATTGAAGGAAAGCTGGTGCGCAGTAGCGGCGACGAACGCTGCGGCGCTTCTATCCTCTCTTTCGGGCACAACCGACACTAGCGCTTCATTCGTGAACGCAAGACGCCTAATGGTCTCAACAAGCTCCTGTAGGTTTTCGGGGATTTCATCGGCAGATTGCCGAAACCGGACTCGGGCCGCCGCGATCTGAGCGAACGCCTCCGTCAAAATGTCCGGTAAGTTTTCGCGATCGAGACCATCAAGAGCAGGTGTTGACCGGATCAGGGCAGAGGTCGATTGATCATACATTTTCGGCCTCCATCTCGTGGACGGCATTGATTGCTCTTTCGGCCAGATTGTTCATCCATTTGCGGAGGTTAGCCTGGTAAAGCGTCTCGGCGCGCCTGCAAACTACGTCACGAGCGGGAACCACTTTCTTGTAGCCTCTGAAGAGGGCTTTGCGACCGTCGTCGGAGTGCTCATCGTCGCCAACCGTTATGGCAACGCAATAGGATCGGGAGTTTTGCCAAATGATTGTGCTAACAGCCTGATCAACATCGACGTGACCATTCCGCTCTAGAATGGTAGCTACCTCTGCAACGAGTTCATTGTCGCGGCGTCCGGTCTCCAATGATTGGAACTCCGGCCAAACTTGGCTAGTGATCAAATTTCTCGGATTGCCTGTGGCTTTCTGTTCGCAGATGACGACGGACAGTACAGTGCCGTTGCTGGTGTCGAGCCTCAGCTGTACGCCATCAAAACCTTTGTGGGCATGAATCATATGCGGCGCGGCTTTCAGTGTATCGGGGCTGTGCAAATGGGCAGCAATCCACGCTAGAACCTGAAAGAGCCAGCCGTCTCGATGCCATGGCTTCTTCGGATCAGCAGCCGTCAATAGGCGAATCGCGCCATCTACCGCTGACGGCGATGGTGCATAATCAATACAGTCAGTTTCCTGAAGTATCTTTACTACGTGACGCGCTTGTCCGAGCGCCACTTTCGCCACCAGCTTGGCAAGCTGTTCTTCATCAGTGATCGTCCAATCATCACCTGCCCAATGTTTATTATTTGAAATCGGCTTAAACGTTATCATTGGAAGACGGGTGCTCCGATATTTGAAACAAGATTGGTACCCTACTTGGGGCCTAAGGTTTTTGGCTACCAGATTTTTTGGTTTAATACGCTTTCAAGACCGTGAAGCTATGTCGCTTTTTTGGGGAGATGTCCCTAATGGGTGGTCCGAGCCAGGTGTTATTGCATAACCACTTGCCAATACCCGCCAGTCCGCTCCCGGCCCCAATCCGGTCATTCAAAACTAAGTGCGGATAGGATGCACGCCCGGCAATTTTTGAGCAGTGTCGTCGGAACACGAGATTCAGGCGTATAGCTTACGACTGCAGACTCCTATTCGGCAACTATACGCGCCGAATACCTGTAAGCAGTGGCTCCGAAATCTAGGTTAAGTGTAGTCCAGGTGTCTTTTTAGCTGACTCCTGTGGCTTGGTGGCGTCAACCAAACGATATCTGGAACAGTGGTTTAGCAGAAATTCGATCCAAGCTGCTTGACAGTATGATAGCTGTGGATAGATTAGTGGTAAGACCACGGTTTGGACACGCGATGACAGAAAAGAAATCAATCCGACGCGAAACGCAGGAAGCTGGTGCACATAACCGTGTCTCTGCATTCCTTCGCGACCAGTTGCTGTCTGGGGAATTGAAGGCTGGCGATTGCCTTTTGCCTGAGCGAGAACTCGCAGCCATGCTTAACGTCAGCCGGCCTGTGCTCAGGGAAGCCCTTCGCGCGCTTTCCATGATCGGCGCCGTTGAGATCAGGCATGGCGTCGGCACGATTGTTAAAAGGCCGGACGCATCGGCACTGGGCGATGTATTTAGCTTCATGCTCGCACATGGCTCGGATATCACGAGTGACATCATGGAGGCCAGAAAGGCCATCGAGCACCACGCCGTCCGTCTGGCGTGTCAGCGAGCGACAGAACAGGATTTTGCGAATATCGCAATTGCGTTGCGGCAAATCATCGAGACGATAGAGAATCCGGATGCGGGCGGCACTGCAGACTTCAAATTCCACGAGGCAATCGTCACTGCGTCACACTCGCCGACGCTGGTCACGATCTATGCCTCGATATCGCAGCTCATGATGCGCTCGCACCTGGAACGCCGCGAGAAGATAATTCAAGTCGAAGGAATCGAGGAGTTCCTGATTGATCATCATCGATTGATCCTCGAGGCCCTTGCCGCCCGCGATCGCGTTCAGGCCGATGATCTGCTGCATCAGCACTTCGAAATCGGAGCCGATTTTCGGCGCCGGGCGAGTCTGTACGAACTGGCAAAGGGAACCAGTGTTTCAGACTAGTTCATTCATTCATCAGGGAGGATATTCATGAATATTGTCGTTGGAAGCGACCATGCGGGCTTTCCGTTGAAAGCTGACGTGATTGAGGTTCTCAAAGAGCTCGGTCATCAGGTGGAAGACATTGGTAGCTTCACGCCGGATCCTGTCGATTTCCCTGACATAGCAGGCCTGCTCTGCAAGAAGGTGCGGGATGGTTCTGCCGAACGTGGCGTTCTTGTTTGCGGGACTGGCGTTGGCGCCGCCATCGCGGCAAACAAGATCAACGGCATCCGCGCAGCCGTCTGCCACGACGTCCATTCCGCGCACCAGAGCGTGGAGCATGATGACGTGAATGTCATGTGCATCGGCGCAAAAATCGTCGGGTCATGGCTCGCTCGCGACTTGGTCGTGTCCTATCTGAACGCTCGGTTCGACCGCAACGAAGATTTCGTCCGCCGTGTCGAAAAACTTTCCGCGTTGGAAAATGCGCATTCAGTCGCGTGACCGAAAGACTGGAGAGCAGACATGGGGACTAGCAACTTTCCAAAGATCGCGTTCATCGGGCTCGGCGTGATGGGTCGGGAGATGGTCCGTCATCTCATCACGGCTGGTTATCCGGTGAAAATCTATGACATTTCGTCAGATGCTGTCTCAGCACTTGCAAAGCAGGGGGGCATTGCTTCGGATAGTGTCGCCACCGCGGTATGCGATGCACAGATCGTAATCTCGATGCTTCCCAACACGCCTCAGGTTGAAGAAGTCGTATATCGGGACGGCATAATCGATCACATGCCTGGTGGGGGAATTTACATCGACATGAGTACGATTTCACCGGAGGCTACACGGGCCATGGCTTCGGCTTTGGCTGCCAAATCCATCTTCATGCTCGACGGCCCGGTTTCGGGGGGGCCGATTGGTGCAAAGAACGCTGCATTATCGATCATGGTCGGAGGCGAGCGGGCTGCTTTCGAACGCGCCGAAAAGGTGTTCAAAGTCATGGGTGCGACCGTGACGCATGTCGGGGCCCCGGGCGCTGGCCAGACCGTGAAGCTTTGCAACCAGCTCGTCTGCGCGGTCAACATCCAGGCAGTCTGCGAGGCTCTTGCTCTCGGTCGTGCCAGCGGCGTCGATCTTGATCAGATGCGAGATGTCCTGCTCGGCGGGTCAGCTTCCTCCTGGATGCTCGACAAGCTCGGTCCGGCGATGATCGCTGGAGATGCCAGCGCTGGGTTCCGCATCGACCTGATGCTCAAAGACCTCCGACTTGTCCTGGAAATGGCGGGACAGAAGGATGTTCCGCTTCCTGCTACGTCGCTTGTCACCTCGCAATATGTCGAGGCGAGGGCGCATGGCGAAGGATCGAACGGCAACCAAGCGCTTTTCAGGGTCTATGACCGGATGACGGGACAGAACCTGCCGCGACACATGGCAGTCAGACCATGACCTTCGATTTCTCAGTCGTCCTCCTCCGCTGGCAAATGCTGGTCGATGGCATGGCGCTGACGGCGCAATTGGCCCTGATCACGACAGTGACCGGCTTCATTATTGGGACAGCATGTGCGATAGCGCGCCGATCCGGCGGACCGGTGTTGCGCAGGTTTGCCACCACATATGTCGAAAGCATTCGTAATACGCCGTTCCTCGTCCAGATATTTGTGATCTATTTCGGCCTGTCCAGCCTTGGGTATTCGTTCGGCGCAATTTTCGTGGCCGTCGTAGCTCTGACAGTCAATGTCGGAGCCTATACCGCCGAGATCATGCGCGCAGGGTTTGATTCTATCCAGAAGGGGCAATGGGAAGCGGGGGAGTGTCTGGGCCTGTCTTCAACGCAGCTTTACTGGCATGTGGGGCTTCGTCCTGCGATGGAGCGGGTTTATCCAGCCCTCACAAGTCAGTTCATCCTGCTGATGCTTGCTTCCTCGGTGACCTCCCAGATTTCTGCCGAAGAACTCACCGCTGCCGGCAACTTCATCCAGTCGGAAACCTACCGACCGTTTGAAACCTATCTCGTCATCGCAGTCATCTACCTCTTCCTTTCCCTCGGGATGCGAGCGCTTTTCTGGGGGCTGGGCATGGCATTGTTCCCGCGCCGCCGCAGGCTCGGGACGCCGTTGTAAGGGAGGCGAGCAGTGACCACCGCATTCAACCACAACCATCTGATGTTCCTTCTCGAAGGCGCTCTTTGGACCGTCATCCTTACCGGAATGGCATTTATCGGAGGAGGAATTGTTGGCTTCATCGTTGCGCTCGGTCGTATCACGCCATCGCGTGCACTCCGCCTCATTGCGGCGACCTATGTCCAGCTCATCCAGGGCACGCCGCTCTTGGTCATCATGTTCATCATCTACTTCGGACTGCCGACACTTGGGTTGTCGATCACGCCATTGTTTGCAGCCGGCATCTCACTGACAATCTATGTCAGCGCCTACCTTGGAGAGATTTGGCGGGGTTGCTTGGAATCAGTACCAAAGGCGCAGTGGGAGGGGGCTGAGTGCCTTGCGCTTTCTCGAACACAGCGCATGTTCAAAGTGATCCTTCCACAGGCGGTTCGGATCGCAACCCCACCAACCGTTGGCTTCAGTGTTCAGATCGTCAAGAACACGTCGCTCGCATCGGTCGTCGGTTTCGTTGAACTGACGAGAGCGGGGCAGCTTATCAACAACTCGATTTTTGAGCCCTTTCTCATCTATCTTATCGTTGCCGCCCTCTATTTCTGCCTTTGCTTCCCTCTGTCAGCATTCAGCCAACGGCTTGAGAACATGGGGCCGAGACGGCGCATTCGAAAAGAGCCGGAAGCACAGGGTACAGCAATCCAGGGAGGGTGATCATGGTCATGATCGCACTAAATCAAGTCAAGAAGAGCTTCGGCGCGGTTCCCGTCCTTCAGGGAGTAAGTTTTTCCGTAGAGAAGGGGCAGGTCGCGGCACTGATCGGTGCAAGCGGCTCCGGAAAGAGTACCGCGCTGCGATGCGTCGATCGTCTCGAAGTGATCGATAGCGGTGAGATCATCGTGGCCAACCACAAGGTTCATGACCCAAAGCTTGATCTCCACAAACTCCGCCTTGACGTCGGCATCGTGTTTCAAAGCTACAACCTTTTCCCACATCTCACGATCGAAGAGAACGTCATGCTTGCGCCGCGCTCGGTGAAGAAAATCCCGAAGGATGAGGCGCGCGAAATGGCGCGGGCTGCGCTCGAACGCGTCGGGCTCGATGAGAAGGCTAACCACTATCCCGAGCAATTATCGGGCGGACAGCAGCAGCGAGGCGCTATCGCGCGATCGCTCGCGATGGAACCGAAAGTGATGCTATTCGATGAGGTCACTTCCGCCCTCGACCCAAAACTGACCGGAGAGGTGCTACGAGTGATCGAAAAACTCGCAGAAAGCGGGATGACGATGATCATGGTTACCCACGAAATGAACTTCGCACGCAAGGTCGCCGATCGTGTGATCTTCATGCACCGCGGGCTCGTTCACGAGGAGGGGGACGCATCGATCTTGAATGCACCCATGACATTGGAGCTCGAGGACTTCTTGAGCCACGATCTATGAGATAAAACAAAATGGAGGAGAATGTAATGTTGAAGAGGTTTCTCGTATTAGGCATCGTAGGGGCGATGCTGACTGCTCAAGGCGTTCCGGCCATGGCCGATACATACGCCGACATCATCGCAGCAAAGAAAATTCGGGTGTCGACGGACTTGGCAATTCCTCCGTCCGGCATGCTTGATGCCAATCTCAAACCCGTGGGTTCCGATGTTGAAACCGCGCAGCTTCTCGCAAAGGACTGGGGTGTTGAGCTGGAGTTCATTCAGACAACGGGCGCCACGCGTATTCCGAACCTCCAAACGAACAAGGCTGACATCGTCATCTCAACGCTGTCGGTAACCCCGGAGCGAGCACAGGTCATAGATTTTTCGAAGCCATATGCGGGACTGGTCTCGGTAATTGCCGCCCCGGCAGCATCTCCGATCAAGGATTGGGCAGATCTGAAGGGACAATCAGTAACCGTAACACGTGGTACGACACAGGATAGTGAACTGACGAAGCTCGCAGGCGAGCATGGTTTTACTGTCACCCGCTACGACGATGACGCGACGATGGTTACGGCAGCTGTGTCAGGTCAGGCCAAGGCGATTGCGACATCAGCCACGCTCGTGAAACAGATTCACGACAAGAATCCAACATTGGCTTTCGAGCCGAAGATAACGATCCGCGTTTTGAACCTTGCAATTGGTGTGAATAAGAATGAACCTGAATTGCTCGCCAAACTTGACGAATGGATTGTGGCAAACCTCCAAAATGGCAAGTTAAACGAGATCTACCAAAAGTATCATGGTACACCGCTTCCAAAAGAAATCGTGGACGCGAAATAAGGCACGTTTGGTGGCCGCGCCGGGTACTCTTATCCGGCGCTTCACATACATATGATGCTTAATGATGCCTTCGCATCCGTAGGCCGCGCAGTTGCATTATCAGCGGTTGGCCATTTGGCGGATTCTGACTGGCAATCAAAGCCGCGATTGCCTGCTTAGCACCTTCATGCCGGTCGCTCGGGTGCTGTGGGTGAAAATCCGAAAAGGGGCGTCCAGTAGGGTCGTGTCACTATACAAGTTGGAAGAGATATCGGATTTAGACCGTTCGTTTACTTGACTGAATTAACGGTTAGAGCGGAATTTATTTCGATGGAGTACAGGTTGCTACCGAAGTGGGATATGCTGCACGACAATCCCCTGTTGTTATTCAGGGGGTTGTCGGATTTTGCAGATGTTTGGTATTGATTACTTGTAAGCGGAAACCACAATCTCTATCAGCGTATCACCACCCAGATCGGCAACGCCAACAGTTGCACGGGTTGGCAGCAGCGAAGGATCAATCCATTCCTTCCAGACCTTATCCATTTCAGGCTTCTTGTTGAGATCCGTTACGAAGATGGTTGCTGCCAGAAGCTTGGTCTTGTCCGTGCCTGCCTGCGCCAGATAGCTGTCGAGCTTGGCGAGGATTTCGCTGGTCTGACCGGCCATATCCAGGCTTTCGTCATCACAGGTGGTTCCACCGACATAGACAATGCCATTGTGTTCGACGACGCGATGCATAATCGGCGTCTGAATGAAACGCTCAGCCATAGTTCAATCCTTTCAGATGGTTGGGGAGTTATCCGGTTGTTCGCCGGTGACGGCGAAAACAGCATCGGGGGTTTGAGGCAGTGCTGCGATTTCGCAGAGCGGCACCGGTTTCACCGGAGCGCGCAGACGATAGAAACCGACCGTTTGAGGTGCACGGTTTTGCACCTCGGCCAATATTTCCGTGACGGTGGAACTGCACATGCGACCCTGACAGGGACCCATACCGCAGCGCAACATGGTTTTAAGCTGGTTGGGACCAGCAATACCGCAGGCGGCTGCATCGCGGATTGCGCCTGTAGTCACTTCTTCGCAACGACAGACAATCGTGTCCCGATTCAAAGGTGCGCGAAATGCTTGTGCAGGCAGATAAAGCGCGTCGATAAAGGATCGCCCGCGTTCGACGCGTCGCGCTTGCGCCTGCAGCTTTACGATTTTTGACGCCAACGCTGTTGCCAGCGCTGGAAAGATATCCTGACAAGCCGCGAGCGCAGCGATACGCCCGCTCTGCTCGGCAACCAATGCACCGCCAATGCCGCTGCCGTCACCAGCAATATAGATGGCCGGTATGGACGAACGCCCGTTGCCGTCGTGTTGCGGCTGAAAGCATTTCTGGCCATCGTTCCAAATCAGAGCGCAGCCCGAAGCATTGGCGAGATTGTTGTTGGGGATCACACCCTGATGCAGGAAGACGCTTTCGACAGCAAGCTTGTGCGTTTTGCCTTTGGCCGAAAAGCAGATCGCTTCAGCTTCGTCTTTTCCCTCAATGGCGATATCGGTGACACCGGAATAAACCGGTACCGACTTGCGCACCTTCAAAAGCAGGGAAAGCCCCTTCAAGGCATAGGTGGAGAAAAGGAATGAGAGCAGGTTCGGCACAGCTTTCGCGTAATTTGCGCCGGGCGTCGTATCGAGCAGTGCGGTAACCTTGCCGCCCGCCTGCAACAGCTGCGCGGCGAACATGTAGAGCAGCGGGCCGGTTCCCGCCAGAACCACATTTCCGTTGGGCAGGAGGCCGGAAGCCTTCAACGCAATCTGTGCTGCGCCGATGGTCATAACACCCGGCAATGTCCAGCCCCTGACAGGCATCGGGCGCTCCATCGCACCGGTCGCGAAGATCACGCGGCGCGCTGAAACAATCCCGCTCTTGCCGCTTACCGATACGCGCAGATCAACGCCGTTGTTGTCGCCATCCTGTGGTTCCACACTCCAGACGAGGGCCTGCGGCACATAGGTGGCATTGCTGGCGATAAACGCTTTCAGGACTTCTTTGCCCCGCCAGTAGTCGGTGCCGAGAAACGGCCTGCGGGCAGTCGTATTGTGTTCGATGCCACGGTAAATCTGGCCGCCGGCGGCAGGGTTCTCATCGAACAGAACCACATTAGCGCCAGCGGCGCTTGCCTCTGCGGCTGCCGACATGCCTGCTGGTCCCGCGCCGATAATGGCGAGGTCATAAAACGCATTGAGCGCATGAATACTGGAAACTCTCTTGAGCATTGTCGTCATGGTTCCACCCGACGCGCACCGGTCTGGGAAGAAATGATCATTCCATTGGCCACAAGCGTCATGCAAGCCTGGCGGTTCTGAACGCTATCAATGGTGACCAGACATTCAAAGCAGATGCCCATCAGGCAATAGGGCGCTCGCGGTTGATCACCAACGACGCTGTTTCTGAGCCGGTTGATACCCTCTCCAAGCAGCGCTGCGGCGACAGTTACATTGGCAGGTACCGTCAAGGTACGCGCATCGAATGTGATCGTCACGGTTTCCTCTGGTGTCTCAGTTTTAAGGAACATTTTAGGAGACATGAAACCTCCGGCCTGAGAACGCCTCACCAGCAAGTTGTTTGGCATCGGCTGCTATTTCCTGCGCCACGATCAGGGCATGGTTGGCTGCAAGCGTGACGCCGGAATGGCACATGACGGCGTAAGCGCCCGGGTGGCTTTCGGATTGTTCGTAGATCGGCAGGCCGTCCGGTGTCTTGACCCGAAACCCGGCCCAACTGCGAATGACATTGACCTCGGCCAGATGTGGGAATGTCCGCACTGCTCTGTTGGCCAGAACCGCGCTGATGTCCTGATTGGTGGCGATCCGGTCCGTGTGGGTTTCCTGACTGTCGCCGATCATGACGCCGCCTTCATCCGCTTGCCGCAGCGTGGCCGCTGTATAGGGGAAGAAGGGCGCGCATTTCTCCGTTACAAGAATTTGGCCTTTGCTGCGCACAACCGGCGTATCAAGACCGACACTCTTGGCAAGCTCTGCATTGCCGTTGCCCGCAGCAAGAATGACGCGCTCGGTGAAGACCTCACCCCATGCGCCACTTAGGAGAAAGCCGCCGTTTTGCGGGGTGATGGACGAGACTTCGCAATGCGGTTCGTAGGCAGCGCCGAGTTTGATCATGCCCGTATGCAATGCGCGAAACAGGCGTAGCGAATTCACGTCGCCGTCCATCGGCGAATAGATCGAGCCGATCACATCCCGACCGATGGAGGGAACCATTTTGGCCGTTTCCTGATGGTCGAGCACGACATGTTCGGGGGCGTCATCGCCAAGTTCCCGCGCCACTGTCGCGACGTCTTCGGCAAACATTTGAAGCTCGCGCTCGTCGAGGCAGAAGGTAAAGGCACCCGTCTGCTTCAACGCCACATCAAGTCCGGTGATATCCCGCAATTCATCTGCAAAAGCGGGCCACAGGCGTGCAGATTGCATTGTCCAACGGGCATAGTGCGGTGCGCCTACGCCTTTGCCCTGTACCCAGATGAGCGCGAAGTTGGCACGGGATGCGCGCAGGGATAGGTCTTCTCCATCGAGAAGCATTGGACGCAGACCGGATCGGGCGAGACCCCAGGCGATGGCAGAGCCAACCAGTCCCGCTCCGATAATGACTATGTTCTGATCCGGCAATCTGCGCATTCGTAAGTTCAATCTGTTGTCACAGCGTTGTCAGGGGTGGGCCAGATGAGGGTCTGGCCCGATTGTGTTGGCTCAGTTTTGCGGGCTAACGTCCACCTTGAACCACTTCTGGGAAAGCTTCTTCACCGTGCCGTCGGCAATCGCGGCCTGAATGGCTGTATCGAAGCGACCCTTCAGGGTGGTATCTTCCTTGCGCAGACCGACGCCGATCATGCCGAAGACCTTGCCCGAAAACAGTGGGCCAGCCAGCTTCGCGCCCTTCATGTCGTCCTTTTCCAGCGCAGCAGCGAGAACCGTGGCATTGGCGACGACCGCATCCACACGACCGCTGGTCAGGTCGAAATTGTGTTCCTCCGCGGTTTTATACTCGCGTACGTCCGCGCCATCCTTGAAGTACTGTTCCATGAAGGCGGAAGCGGTTGTGGAACCCTGAACGCCGACGGTCTTGCCGTTGATTTTCGCGGCGATTTCCTCGAGCACCGGCTTGGCCGCATCGGAATCGACATTCAGCGGCTTGCCGCTTTCCGGCAAATCGGCGAGGTCGCTGTCATCCATGACTGCGAAGGAGTTGATGGCTGCCGCATAAGGCGACGAAAACGCGATCACTTCCTCACGCTTCGGCGTGATGCTCATGCCCGCCATGATGGCATCATACTTGCCAGCGGTCAGCGATGGAATGATGCCGTCCCAGTTCTGAGCGGTGATTTCGCATTTCGCTTTCAGGCGCTCGCAAAGGTCTTTGGCGAGATCGATCTCGAAGCCTTCCAGCACACCGTTCGGGCCGGAGAAATTCCACGGCGCATAAGCACCTTCGGTCGCGATGCGCACAACATCTTCGGCCTGCGCGGTCGGTGCGACGGCGAGAACGCCGAGGACGGAAAGGACGATTTTCAGTTTCATATGTTCACCTCTATTAGAAAACCGATTGATCGGTTCATGCGTTTTGTTTGGAAATGAATTGCCGGAACCGTTCGCTTTTGGGGTTGCCAAAAACCTCGTCGGGCGTGCCTTCTTCTTCAATCACGCCCTGACGCAGAAACACGACGCGGCTGGAAACATCGCGGGCGAAGCCCATCTCATGGGTCACGACCAGCATGGTACGCCCCTCTGCCGCCAGATCGCGCATGACCTTCAGCACCTCGGCTACCAGTTCGGGGTCGAGCGCGGAGGTCGGTTCGTCGAACAGCATGATCTTCGGACGCATCGCTAGCGCGCGGGCAATCGCCGCGCGTTGCTGCTGGCCGCCGGAAAGATGCGCTGGATAGAAATTGCGCTTATCGGCTATGCCAACCCGCTCCAGCAGTGCTTCGGCTTCGGCAATGCACTCTGACCGGTTTCGCTTCTGTACATACACAGGCGCTTCGATCAGATTTTCCAGGATAGTCAGATGGGACCAAAGGTTGAACGACTGAAACACCATCGTCGCCTGGCCGCGCAGCCGCTGAACCTGTTTCGCATCGGCTGGACGAGGCGCGCGTCCGGACTGTTGGTCGAGCTTGTATGCCTCGCCGTGAATAGCCACGCTGCCTGCATCCGGCACTTCCAGCATATTGATGCAGCGCAGCAGAGTGGATTTGCCTGAACCTGACGCGCCCAGAATGGAGATGACTTCACCGTGGTGGGCCTGCAAGGAAACTGAATGCAGAACCTTGTGCGCGCCGTAACATTTCTCGAGGTTCTTGATCTCGACCGCAGGCGTTTCGAAACGTTGCATTATGAGTTTCCTCCGGCGGCATGCACGATGACAGGCTGACGCTGGGCCGCCGACAGGCGGTATTCCAGCAGTTTGAAGATTCTGGTGACCACGAAGTTCAAGATGAGATAAATCGCGCCTGCACAGATGAAGATTTCGACAGGGCGATAGGTGGCGGAAATCAGCTTGGCCGCCAGCCCCGTTACCTCCATCATGGTGATGGTTGATGCCAGCGCCGTGGACTTCACCATCAAGATGACTTCGTTCGAATAGGCGGGCAGCATCTGTCGCAACGCTTGCGGGGCCAGAATGCGACGGACGAGGGTGAAGCCGCTCATGCCATAAGCGCGCGCCGCTTCGATCTGCCCGGTCGCAACCGACAGAACGCCGCCACGAATGATTTCGGCGCTATAGGCAGCCGTATTGAGTGCAAGAGCCAGCACCGCGCACCAATAGGGCTCTCGCAGAAACGGCCAGAGAAAGCTCCTGCGCAGTTCTGGAAACTGGCTGAGGCCGTAATAGATAATGTAGAGTTGCACGAGCAGCGGGGTGCCGCGCAGCACGAAGATATAACCTCGTGCAATGAGGCCCAGTATCAGATTGCCCGACAGACGCATCGTAGCCAGTATGGTGGCCAGCACGGCTCCGCTGATAACTGATAGCGCCATCAGTTGCAGCGTCAGAGGAATACCGCGACAAAGCTGAAAGAAACTGTCGAACATGAACGGCAGGTCGAGAAAGTTCATACCGCCCTCCGGATGCCGCGCATGGCGCGCTTTTCGGCGTTCTTGAACAGCAAGCCCGATATGAATGTGATGAGGAGATAAAGTAGCCCCGCGGTCAGAAAGAAGGTGAACGGCTTGCGGGTCGATCCAGCGCCGATTTGCGCCTGACGCATCAGTTCAACCAGTCCAACGACTGAAATCAGTGCGGATTCTTTCAAAACGAGCTGCCAGACATTACCGATGCCCGGAATGGCGAAGCGTGCCGCCTGCGGAACCATGATGCGGCGAAACAGCAGACGTGGTGGCATGCCATAGGCTTTGGCAGCTTCGATTTCGCCTTTGGGGAGCGCAAGCACTGCACCGCGATAGACTTCGGCCTGATAAGCGCCCGAAACCACACCGATGGCCAGTGCACCGGTGATGAAGATTGGCGCGCTGACGAAACCTTGCGCGCCGAACAAGGCGCCAATCTGGCCCAACACCGCACTGCTGCCGAAATAGAACAGGTAGATGACCAGAAGATCGGGGATGCCGCGAAGCACTGTCGAATAGCCGTCAGCCGCAATTCTGAGAATGCGCTGTGACGAAAATGACGCGGCAGCGGCAATCATGCCGAACACTGCGCCCGCCGCAAAACCGCAAAAGGCTACCGCGAGTGTTATGCCGGTGGCCCGGAGCATATCATAGCCCCAGCCGTCTTCGGCAAAACCCATTAAGTCCAGATATGCGCTGACCCCACCCAACTGCCTAGTTCCCTTTTTTATATCCGGTGCTTTCGTCGCGCCGATACGTTTATGGGTGTGGTTTGACAGCGGGGCTCAATACAGTCAAATTAGAAATGAAGCCTAGAGCATAACCAAATATTATGGTGAAGCATGAACCTGCGTCAGGTCGAAGCGTTCCGAACTGTCATGCTGACCGGAAAAATGACGGCTGCAGCGGAACTAATGTCGATCACTCAGCCAGCGGTGAGCCGCCTGATCCGCGATTTTGAGATCGACACGAAACTCAAGCTCTTCAACCGGCGGGGAAACCAGCTGATCCCTACACAGGCGGCGATGACACTGTTGCAGGAAGTCGAGCGGGCCTATGTCGGGCTCAATCGCATCCGGAGTTTCGCCGACGAGATCAGCCGTCAGAATGCGGGCATGTTGCGGATCGCTGCCATGCCTGCGCTTGCAAACGGGATCATGCCGCGCTTTCTCGCTCGTTTTCTCAAGGAACGGCCCAATATCCATGCCTCTCTCAATGGCATTCCCTCTGCATTGGTGGTGGAAGCCGTCGCATCTGGTCAGGTCGATCTCGGTTTTGCTGATGGTCCGCTCGACAGACCCGGTTTCGATATCGAAACGAGAGCGATACCGGCCGTCGTTGCGGTTCCATTGGGACACCGTCTTGCAGATTATTCGGAAGTTTCCCCGGAGGATCTCGCCAATGAACGCATGATCACGCTGGAGCCGGGTTCGCTGTTTGCCATGCGTGTAGAGGTTGCGCTTGCACGCATTCCGCGGTCGGCCACCATTGAGACCCGCCTTTCGCACACAGCGCTGACACTCGTCGCTGAAGGTGTCGGCATAACAATCATTGATCCGTCCTCAGCAACGGATTTTCGCGGACGTGGAGTGGCGATCCGACCTTTTACGACCTTTGTCGATGCTGGCTTTCTGGTCATCCGCCGGAGCAACGGCCCTGACAACAGCCTGGCTGAACGTTTTATAGATGAGTTCTGGGCCTATCATGAGACGTTGCTGGCCGATGAATGAGGGGCACGCGTGGCCGCTGTATCAGCGCAGGGGAGGCTTGTATCCTTGCAACAGCGTGCATGCGTTGAATTTGGCAGAACAAACTGAGATTGCGCGGGTGCACCAGCCGCACGAGGCGGCGGGCAAGATCAGGGCGATCAATCGTGGTATTGAAGAAGAATCTCAGCGCCGATACTACACTGTTCATCGTCGGCACCGGGACGTCCTCGCTTTGCTGCCATATCTGGAACCGGCGCAAATCATCCACGGACGCGGTATCGGGAGGCCTCGCGAGAAAGCTGGCAAGTCGTCCGATGTCGCGCAGATAGTTGCGTTGAGTCTCGTGCCCGAAGTGGCGCAGGTTCATGTCGTCGATCAGGCGTTGACGAAGCGGGCTGATCGCGGGCGAATTCGGTTGGTTGTGCATGGTCAGGCTCCTTGTTGAAAAAACCCGTCATTCTCTGCTCGCTCCGAGCGGCACTCAATGCAGAGCGCGATGGTCGCTCTGTGCCTTCTACCTTAGTCGCACGCGCCTTCCCGCGAAGCGGGTTCGTTCCGACCTCGTTCAGGTCATTCAAAAGTTAGGTGAGGATGGACGGGGCGTCCAGCTAGGTTCGAGGGTGCCGCTGGGCACGCGCGTTTCAGTCGCACTGCCCATGACAATACTGAGAGGCTAATACTTGAACATCGTGTATCTATGGGGGCTTCGATGCGTAAGGCCATCGTATTGGGCGGATACGGGCTCATCGGCAGAGCGTGCATGGGAGCTTTGGAGAATGCAGGATTTGAAGTTGTCGGCGTAGGACGGTCGCGTCATGCGGCGCTTGCCGCTGATGCAAACGCGACATGGTTGATCCGTGACATACCAACCATCTCGGTCCACGAATGGCGATTGCTGCTGGGCAATGTCGATGTCGTAGTAAACGCTGCCGGAGCACTGCAAGACGGCGCGCGTGACGGTCTTGAAACCATCCACGTCGCGACGGTAGCTCGTCTGGTTGAGGCAACGAAGGACATTCCCTTACGGATTGTCCAGATTTCGGCGGCTGGCGTTGGAGCTGAAGCATCAACGGAGTTCTTTCGGTCAAAAGCGCGCGGCGACGAAATACTGGTGAGGAGCGGACGAGATTGCGTGATCCTGCGTCCAACGCTTGTTTTGTCGCCAGATGCCTACGGTGGCACAGCGCTTTTACGTGGCGTTGCTGGTTTACCGTTAGTTTTGCCGCGTGTTTTGCCTCATGCTCAGGTGCAAACTGTTCATATCGATGATGTAACAGAGGCAGTAGTGGCAGCGGCGAGGAGAAAACTGCCATCCGGGCTTATTGCCGATCTCACCGAACCCGAAGTTCAAAGTTTTTCCGAACTCGTTGACCGCTTCAGGCAATGGCAGGGATTTTCGTCTCCGTGGTTGCGCCCGAAAGTGCCCGCACCGGTGCTGAAATCAGTGGGGAAGTGCGCTGATCTGCTCGGCTGGCTGGGGTGGCGATCACCGATGCGCAGCACTGCGTTACAGGCGCTTGCCGATGGGATACGAGGCGATCCGAGCGCGTGGCTTGAGGCGGGCGGTTACCCCTGTCGTTCGCTAGTTTCGACACTGAGAAGTCTGCCGTCCACGCGACAGGAACGGCTTTTCGCCCGGATGTATTTCATGCTGCCACTGGCCATCGCCACGCTTGCGCTGTTTTGGTGCGTGTCGGGCCTATTCGCTTTATTATCTCCGATGCGTGCTGTGGCAGTTCTCGAAGGACATGACGTCCCGGCATGGGTGGCAAGCATCACAGTGTATGGCGGCGCATTTGCAGATATCGGATTGGGCCTGGGAATCCTTTGGCGTTCGGCAACGCGCATTGCGGCAGTCGGAATGATAGTGCTTTCGGCCTGCTATCTCTTCGGTGGTCTGGTGGTTGCGCCAGATCTGTGGCTTGATCCACTTGGACCGATGGTCAAAGTGGTTCCAGCTATTGTTTTGGCAGCTATCGTTGCGATGATGCTGGAGGCGCGATGACCTATGATATTCTCCGTTTTCTGCATGTGATCGGTGCAACGGTCCTGCTTGGCACCGGCGCGGGTATCGCGTTTTTCATGGTCATCTCCAATCGCTCAGGAGACCCGCGGTCGATTGCCCATGTCGGTGGCATCGTCGTGTTGGCTGATACGGTTTTCACTGCAACTGCTGCCATTTTCCAGCCAGTCACCGGCTATTTGCTTGCACGTGAAGCAGGATGGCCTGTCCTGTCCGGTTGGGTTGGGCTTTCGTTGGCGCTCTACATCTTTGTTGGTGCATTCTGGCTGCCAGTTGTCTGGATGCAGATCCGGCTACGGAACATAGCGCGTCAGGCTGTTGTTGAAGGAAAACCGCTGCCGTCGGCCTATCACCGTCTCTATCGCTGGTGGATTGCTTTTGGTTTTCCGGCATTTGCAGCAGTATTGGCCATTATATGGCTGATGCTGACCAAGCCTTCAATTTAAAGACCGGCATCCCGATAGAGATGCAACGGGCTCTGCCATCTCGCCAGTCATCAAGGTCTGCGCCAATCCGGAAACCTGTCGCAAGCTAGCGGGAGACATGGATGTCGACGCTGGCAGAATCCTGGAGGGTCGAGCCACCCTAGACGAGGTCGGTAACGAAAGACTAGATCTCATAAAGAACGTGGCGCGCGGTGTAACAACCAAGTCGGAGCATCTGGGCCACCACGAGTTTATCCTGACCTACAAGATCTTTGAGCCGGTAGGCCCTGCTTGCCTGCCTACGATGCGGCAAGGATGTAAGAGTGGCGGCTGAACCTCTCAAAAAGCGCCTAATTGTGGATTGAATCTCATGAGACTTGGCACAAGCCATAGAAACATCACACTCAATTTGCATGGTTTGCTACAAAAGCCTGCGGGCGGGACCGACCTGCTGCGCTCTTAGATGCCATCGTGTTCCTGATCGTGGGGCTGTGTTATGAAGACATTCGACGCCATATTCATCGGCGCAGGCCAAGCGGGGCCTTTTCTTGCTGCTCGCATGGCAGCTCAGGGTCGCAAGGTCGCACTTATCGAACGAAAATACCTCGGTGGCACCTGCGTCAATGCCGGATGCATGCCGACCAAGACGCTGGTCGCGAGCGCTAGAGCCGCGCATGTCGCCAGCCGAGCAGCGGAATTCGGTGTGACAATCGTCGGACCCGTCGGCATTGATATGAAAACCGTTCAGGCAAGAGCCGAGAAAGTCATATTGAACGCGCGCAACAATCTCAAAACGTGGTTCGACGGACTCGATACGTTGACTGTCATACAAGGACAGGCACGGTTCGAAAACGCAACTACGGTATGCGTCAATGGCGAGAGGATGACAGCGCCCGAGATATTCCTCAATGTCGGAGCGCGCCCCGTCATCCCCGATTATCCGGGCATTGATAAAGTGCCCTATCTGACTAGCACGTCGATCATCGAGCTTGATAGGCTACCATATCATCTCGTGGTCATTGGCGGTAGTTATATAGGGCTTGAATTTGCGCAGATGTATCGCCGATTTGGCGCCCAAGTCACCATTATCGAGCGCGGTCCCCGCCTTGCCCCGCGCGAGGATGATGACGTGTCAGAAGCTATCGCAAATGTTCTCCAAAACGAGGGCATCACTGTGTACACGAATACCAACATCGTTTCATTTGCCAACAAAGGGTCGGAAATTGAAGTGACCACGGATCATGACGTGGTTCTTAGCAGTGACGTCCTGATCGCGACTGGAAGAAAGCCCAATACCGATGATCTTGGCCTGGACACCACAGGCGTGGAGATGGACAAACGCGGCTTCATCGTTACAGACGATACGCTGTCGACCAACGTCGATGGTATCTGGGCACTGGGCGACTGCAACGGACGGGGCGCGTTCACACACACTTCCTATAATGATTTCGAAATCGTGGCGGCAAACCTGTTGGATGGAGCGGAAAGAAAGGTGAGCGACCGCATTCCCGCCTATGCGCTCTATATTGACCCACCGCTCGGCCGGGTCGGCATGACCGAGCGAGATGCACGCGCATCCGGCAAAGACATTCTGGTTTCCGTACGGCCAATGAGCCGGGTCGGTCGGGCAATCGAACGTGCTGAAACGCAAGGTTTCATGAAACTTGTTGCAGATGCCGCGACAGGCCAGATACTTGGTGCTTCAATTCTAGGTATCGAGGGTGACGAAGCTATTCATGGTATCATCGACGCCATGAACGCACGCGTTTCCTATAGAGACTTAAAATGGGCCGTGCCCATACATCCAACTGTTTCGGAACTGATCCCGACATTAATCGACGGTCTCAAGTAGGATGGAACACGAAGCCGTTCCCGCATTTACTTGAGGTCATTAGGGTGCCAGACAGTGGCACTTCCGACGACGCAAACCCTTTCTGTTTACGGTAGATATCCGGCGCAGGCGCTGCGATTTCATGGCAGCTCTTTTGAGCTCTATCTCGACCGGCTCTTCAAAATAACCGACTTACGATGTGTTGTGGCAGGAAATTTTCCAGTTCCAATCAATACCGCCCAAGTTCGATTGATTGACATGACGAGCTGCTTTCGCAAGTATTATAAGGGGTAATTTCTAATTGAAAATAAAAATTCGTCCGGGTGTTTCAGTAGTAATTTTCTTGATTCCCGCCAGTGAATATTTTCCAAGGTAATCTCTAAACATACATAGTATGACAGGATCGTTCTAATGCCGTATAGATCGACTATCGTCTGAGCCGAAATGAAAATTGAAATACCATTTTTTTCCTGTTTGAAGATGATTTCTCCGTCGGCAATGAGAAAAAACGTAGACCCACGTCTAACAGAAACCGAGTGACAGAAAGGTTTAATTTTGTCTTCTATTCGCTTGGAGACCGCAATTGGTTCCGCCGAACGGATAAAAGTCTCTGCATTCAGTTCGTACATTGCCAATCCTTTTCCTTAACTGGATCGCGGCCCAAATACGCTTATAATCCCAGCTCCACTGCCTTGATTTGCGCCTTTTTTCCGAGCGAGCAAACAGCGTTGAAGGTGCCGACATCAACGATTCTCTGCACTGAGGCCAGCAGCCCTAAAAAACTCCGGAAACCCACCTCATCTTCGAGAGGGACGATTATTCCCATCGTGAAACGAAATTGTCTGAGAAACTCCAAAAGACACTGACTTCGTCCATCTCTGTAGCGATCGTAGGTGCTGTCCCAGACAAATGGACGATCGCAGCCGATCAATTGAGCGAGAAGCACATCGTTCTCGATGAGATTCATGCGCTTATACTCACGCATGACGTTTAAAGGTATCGAACAGTAGGTCGGATCTAGCAACAGCGCCTCCCTGGTCGATTTATGGCAAGAGAGGATAAGAGCGTCGAAACCAAGAACAGTACACGTCTGATCGAGTGCTGTGAAAAATTCCCCCACATCCCCTGCGGCGTCGAGCAAAACATCAATATTCGGAAGACGAGCAGATTGATCGGGCGACATCCGCAAACCATCACTCGCGGCCAAATTGCATGTTATATCGAAAGCAACCGGTTCATCATGAATGAAATGGGATATCGGGCGCCTTCCCTTGAAGAGCGGAATTTGCGATTGGCGAATGGCTTCGACAATTGCATGCGTCTTGTTCGTTGCCCGCAGCTTGATGCGGGAATTTTTCAAGTGGGTGATTACGGTCGTTTCGCTGATGCCCAGTATAGCTCCCACCTCCCAATGGGTCTTTCCTTCCGCCGTCCAGTAAAGAACATTTTTCTCTTGGGCAGTTAACAGTATTCGATTGCTATGTCCGTATGTTCCATCTATCTGCAACTGCTGAACCTCCGGTTGGGGCTTAACAGAACCGTCTGGCTGCAGTGAGTTGGTTTCCTCTCTCTGATTGCCGCATGAGCGCAACCGGCTCGTTCGATTCCGGCAGGGAAGTTTGTTAATTCAGCTACTAGCACTATCGCGCCAGGCAATGCCAGTTCAAGAGCATGAAGCGCTTTTGATTACTATAGTAGGTGGCCAAATACGCTGTAATCAGGATTGTTATAGATTATGAGACTTACTGCCATTTTTGCGAGAAATCTGCGGCTTTGTCGCCAGGAAGCCAACCTTACCCAGGAACGTCTGGCCGAGTTTGCCGGACTTGATCGTAATTTCATTGGCAAACTCGAACGGGAGGAAAACTCGCCTACCCTCGAGACAGTCGAAGCGCTAGCTGTAGCGCTGCAAATTCCCCCTGAGCGACTTATTGATCGCGATCCGCTAACGCGAAAAGAATAAACGGCTCAGGCAGAACTTATCTTTGTCTATCAATCTTTTGATTTCTGCGTAGCAGTTCGTCGAGCTCGACGTCGAGCGCCTCTGACAAAGCCATCAACGTTAGAATTGTCGGATTTCTTTTCCCTGCTTCCAGCCCACTTATATAGGCGCGTGTCTTTGATGCACGGAAACCCAGTTCTTCCTGCGATATGCGGCGTTCGCGCCGGATTTTCTGTACGTTAAGACCAATTACCGAACGTATATCCATATAACAACGGTTGCAGGGACGTACATTATATGACGACACACTTTAGTGAACATTTGACTTGACATCGAAGTTACGAAAGGACTTTAATGTGCATTATATGGAACAGCGTTCTGATAATAGGAACAATAAATGAGCAGCAATCTCTCACTGGAAAAAGGTCTTCTGATCCTCAATCTGCTCAAAGAAGCACGAGAGGCGCTCGGGGTGCGAGAAATTGGTCGGCGGCTTGACCTGACACCTTCGGTTGCTCAGAGGCTGCTGAATAGCCTTGCGTCTCAGGGGTACGTCGAACAGGAAAGCAATCGTCGCTATCAGATTGGCTACGCTGTGCTTGGACTCGCCCAGCATGTATTTCAACGCGGCAGACTGCTGGCACTTGCCGAAGAAGAGCTCAAGAAACTGGCGGCCGGCGGGTGTTTTAATGGTTTCCTTGGCATTCGACGGGGATCAGTCGGTGTATATGTCCTTGCTGTTCAATCAGATAGCCCGGTCGTCATCCGGGCTCAGCCGGGTGAAACGATGGCACTTCACTCCACGGCCTTGGGCAAGGCACTGCTATTGGATATGGGCGATACAGGTGTCAGGACGCTATTAGGAGACAAGCCGCTCCAGCGCCTGACAGAAAGGACGGTCATTGAGCTGGACAGGCTGGCCGATCAGCTGCATCTGGGGCGCTCACTCGGCTATACGACTGCAATTTCTGAAAACTTGGAAGGTGTTATTTCGGTCGGCGCACCGATTTACGACGCCTCAGGTTCGATCACAGCGGCAATTAGCGTCGCATTCCCGCGTGCCGTTTACCCAAAAGTCAAGATCGGGGACGTCGCACAGGGCATCCTCGCCGCCGCCTGTCGAATCTCCAGGGGACTGGGCTTTGAACGACAACGAATTTCTGAGGAGGACGAAACCGTTGATGTTGCTACATGAAGAGCGTCTTCGCGCTGCGATGAGAAAACATGACCTGGCTGCGACAGTGGCCACGTCACCGGAAAATGTTCTTTACACAAGTGGTTTCTGGTGTCTGCCGCAATGGATCAGGCGTGGGCCGCAGGCATTTGTGTTGTTGACAGAAGAGCTTGCAACTGCGACTTCCGTGGTAATAACAGGAACGTCGACGCTTGATCTGCTTGCCGACCAGGGCGTCAAGGCTAATGTTCGCCGCTTTGGTTCGTTCACTGTCGATAATCCGGGGTTGATTGACCTTGATGCGGTAAGTTCCAGGCAGGAAAAACTCTTCAATCTCCCGGACGATGGCAACGCTGTTGATGCCCTCATCGCAGAAGTCAAATTGCAGAAGTTGACAAAAGCTCGCATTGGCATTGACGAAGCGGGTCTGTTGCCCGGCGATATGGAAAAGTTGCGAAGTGAATTGCCTGACGTTACATGGATTACCGCTGCATCGCTGTTTCGATGGGTCAGGGCAGTCAAAACCGCCGAAGAAGTCGAAAGACTTGCTTCGGTCGGTACGATCACTGAAAATTCCATTGCAGCTGCGCTGGATGCGGCAGCAGCTGGTGCATCAGAACGTGATCTTGCACGAGCATTTCATGGCAAGACGGTTGAGGAAGATGGCTTTCCGGTTTTGGGATGCATCGGATTTGGAGAACGCAGTGCACTAATGAATGTCCAACCATCGAACCGGGCTTTAAAAGCGGGGGACATGATCCGGTTTGATGTGGGTGGGCACTTCAAGCATTATCGTGCGGACATTGCCCGGAATGTGAGCTTTGGAGAGCCACCGCGGGAAACCCGAATAAAATACAATGCGCTTAATCGTGGCGTTCAGCGCGGTATCGAGAAAATACGCCCGGGCATTCCTGCTGCAGAAATCTTCCAGGTTGTTGTCGATACTGTCCGTAAGGAAGGCATTCCTCATTACAGTCGCAGCCATGTCGGCCATGGTATCGGACTGGACGGTTATGATCTCCCACTTCTTGCTGCGAGCAGTTCAGACGTGCTGGAGGAGGGAATGGTAGTCTGTATCGAGACCCCCTATTACGAACTGGGACGTATTGGTTTACAGGTCGAAGACATGTTGGTTGTGCGCTCAAGCGGCGCGGAAATGCTGACTAATAACGGCGACAGCCTCGTGGTGCTGCAATGATGCGCCGGATCGCAGCATATTCCTGTTATCGATGTGGACGTGAGTTTCCGACGAGCCTGACGATTGACTCACGCGGATGTCCTTCCTGTCAGGAAACCGCCCCATCGAATCTGCGACTTGTTTATTGCACGAACGGGTTACCAGGAGCCAGCGCAGAAAATGCACCCGAACTGCCCTCGCTCTGGCGTTACGCCAGAAGGCTTCCTTTCGAGGCGCGTAATGCGATCTCGATGGGAGAGGGATTGACCCCGCTCCTTCGTTCAGAACGGGTCGGCAATGAAATAGGAGTTCCAGATCTTTTCATCAAGAATGAGAGTTATAATCCAACCTGGTCACACAAGGACCGTTTCTCGACCGTCGCGGTAACTGCCGCGGTCGATGCCGACGCGCAGGTGGTTGCAACAAGTTCAAGTGGAAACGCTGGGGCATCGCTTGCAGCATATGCAGCGCGCGCAGGTCTGCAATGTGTGGTGGCAACCATAGCCGGTTCAGCAGGACCGATGCTCTCACAAATCCAAAAATATGGCGCGAGAGTGGTTGCCTTTGAAAACAAGCATGATCGTTGGCCGTTTCTCGCCAATGGCGTCGAACGTTACGGCTGGTTTGCGACGTCGCCATATAGGCAGCCGGTGGTTGGAAGCCATCCAATCGGTATCGAGGGGTATAAAACCCTTGCCTTTGAGATCATTGAACAGTCCAACGGGACCGTGCCGGACTGGTGTGCTTTTCCTGTTTGTTATGGAGATGCCCTGGTGGGCACATGGCTCGGCTTTTGCGAGTTGATGGCAGACGGTTCGATTAGCCGTATGCCCCGTCTCCTTGCCGCTGAAGCGCATGGTTCGCTGGCGCTGGCTCTTGAAACCGGAAGCGATCAAATATCAGACATGACAGCTTCATTTAGCGCATTGGCAGTTTCAGTTGGTGCGACAAGGAGTACTTATCAAGCGCTAAAAGCGCTTCGTGCTTCCAGCGGAGCCGCCGTTACGGTCGCGAATGATGGTCTAATTTCCCTTCAGGACCAGATTGCGGCGAAAGAAGGCACGTTCTTGGAGCTTTCTTCCGTGATGGCGCTTGCTGGAATAGCGAAAGCAAGGTGTCAAAACATAATCCAGCGAGATGAAAGCGTCGTTGCGGTGGTCACGGCGTCAGGACTGAAGGATGTCGACAAATCCATTTCGGGCCACAGGCTCCCGTGCTTCGACAATATCGAGGAGGCTCTTGAACATTGCGCCAGCTAGCCAGGAAGTATCGATACGAATGCCATTTCCATAGTCAATAGAAGGGGAAGCAAAATGAAACGACGGGAATTTCTGGCTGCCACGGCCTTTTTGATTGGGTCTGGTCATCGTTTGGCATGGTCGGCCCCCCAACCATATCCAGCAGGCAACCCTACGCTGCTTGTCGGCTTCGCCGCTGGCGGAGCGGGCGACATTGCCTCGCGCGTGGTCACGAACTATGTCAGGCAGGAACGTGGTCTGGTTGCGATGCCGGATTTCCGGCCCGGCGCAGGCGGCACTATTGCAGCTGATCAGGTACGTAGAGCGCCATCGGATGGCTCGATCCTGTCTTTATATTCGGTCAGTCCAATACTGGTTGCACCTCATTTACAGAATGTACCATATGATGTCTCCAGAGACTTCACGTATATTGCAAGTTATGCTGGAATTTCCGTTCCGTGTTTCGTCCGTAAAAACAGCCCCTTTGAGACCTGGGATCAACTTCTGGACCATTGCCGCAAGAACCCCTCGAAGCTGAAATGGGCGACTGCGGCGCCACGGGGACTTGCTCATATAGCTACTGAAGCTGCGTTTCGTAAAGAGAAAGCCAAGGCTACATTCATACCTTTTCGCGGCGGCGCCGATGCTGTGACTGCACTTCTTGGCGAGCATATCGATATGGTCGTCTCATCAGATTTCGGCCCCCATCTCGCCGCCGGATCCGTGCGTCTTCTGGCCGAGACCAGCCCGAACCCGCGAGCCAGTCGATCGGGTGTCGTGAGTTTTGCGGAACGCGGATACCCGATAGCAATTCCCGCTTCATATGGCCTTTTCGGCCCGGCGGGAATGCCATCCGAAATCATTTCCTGGTGGGAAAGTGCCATAACCGAAATGGCGGCGAGTCCCATGTATACAGACTTCCTGAAACTCATTAACGGTTATCCGCTGTTCCATAAAAGTGAAGAATTCACGCATATAGTCAAACAAGGGTACGCGAGTATCGGACGTCAGATTCAAACGATGGGGGTGCATCTGTGAACCCTGCTCAATTTGTCCCTTACGCATTGTCCGCAATTGGACTTGGAGCTTCGGCAAGCGGCCTTCAAATGCGCCTCTGGGAGCATGGTGAGCCTGCAGCTGGTCTGTTTCCTTTTATTGCCGCCTTGTTGCTGATTTTCACAAGCTTGCTTTGTACGGTGCGGTCTGTTCCTATCGACGAGCCGGTTGAACTCCCTCGTATCCTCGCTTATTGCGCTGCACTCGCGTTTTTCTGCGCAATGCTGGAAATGCTGGGGTTTGCCGTCGCAACGTTCCTGTTTCTTGTTGGTGTTCTCAGGTTTGTCGAGAAATTGAGATGGCTTGCCGCAGGATTGTTGGCGACTGGCGTTGCAGTATCGACGTGGATTTTGTTTGAAGTCCTTCTCTCCGTTCCGCTGCCACATGGCGTTTGGAGGCTCTAGTGCTGGATTCTCTTTCCCAACTTATTATGGGGCTCGGCATTGCCCTCGAACCGACCAATATTGCAGTTGCTCTTCTCGGGGCGATACTCGGCACTGCTGTCGGAGTTCTTCCTGGTCTGGGACCATCGGCGACGGTCAGCCTCTTGTTGCCAATTACAATGGTTCTCGATCAGACAAGTGCCATCATTCTGCTTGCAGGCATCTACTATGGATCCCAATATGGCGGGTCCATAACTTCTGTACTCATGCGGGTTCCAGGCGAGGCATCCAGCGTGATGACTTGTTTCGATGGCTATCCAATGGCCAAACAGGGCAGAGCCGGTGCTGCGCTCGGAATCAGCGCATTTGGAAGCTTTATCGCGGGTATTTCGGCAACGCTGGCGATTGCTGTTGTAGGGCCCGCTTTTACCAAAGTGGCTCTTGCATTCGGGCCAGTCGAGAAATCGGCAATCGTCTTGTTGGGGCTCGCACTTGCCGCCAGCGTAGGTGAAGGACCGCGTATCCGGGCTTGGACAATGGTCGCACTGGGCTTGCTTCTTTCAACGGTTGGTGTTGACCTGATATCCGGACAGGAACGGTTTACGTTTGAAATCAGCTTCCTGCGAGACGGGTTCGATATAGCCGTTCTCGCGATGGGGCTGTTCGGCATGAGTGAGGTACTGATGCTTATTCAACGGAAAGAAACGAACGAGGCAACTATTATGCCGTCGTATCGGTTGCGCGAACTACTCCCGAGCCGATCAGAATGGAAAGCGTCAGGGGGGCCGATTGCCCGCGGAACGGTTCTAGGCTTTTTCCTCGGACTCCTTCCAGGAGGGGGAGCACTTGTAGCCGGCTTCGCAAGCTATCTCATGGAAAAGAAGCTTTCTCATTCGCCTGAACGCTTCGGCAAAGGGGCAATTGAAGGAGTTGCAGGTCCGGAGAGTGCCAATAATGCGGCCGCTCAGGCGAGTTTCATTCCGATGTTATGCCTTGGTATCCCCGCCAATGCCGTGATCGGTATCATTATGGGGGCGCTCCTGATGCAAAACGTCGTTCCTGGGCCGCAGATCATCTCGGAACATCCGCAGCTCTTTTGGGGGATTGTCGCAAGCATGCTAATCGGCAATGCAATGCTCGTTGTACTCAATGTGCCCCTCATACGAATTTTTGTCCTTCTACTGAAGGTTCCGCAATCCATCCTGGCACCGCTGATCGTCCTGTTTTGTGTCATCGGTGCATTCAGCCTCAGTAACAGCATGTTTGATGTCGGTGTGGTGATCGGGTGCGGTTTGTTCGCCTATGGATTGCGCAAGGCTGGCTTCGATATGGCGCCGCTTCTACTCGCTTTTCTGTTAGGCTCCTTGCTGGAGGAAAACCTGAGACAAAGTCTTATACTCGGTGAGGGACATCCCACGGTTTTCCTGGAGAGCCCAATCAGTGTTTGCCTAATTCTGTTTACACTGGCTATCCTGATTGTGCCCTTGGTAAAATCCATCGGAAAGCGGCTCGCCCGTGGAGCGGCATAGCAAATCAGATACGAAAGCAAATGAGCTGTCGTATTCGAACCGATCTTTTTAAATTCGACCTTGGCATGCTGATGAGACGTCAACGCTGATAGCCCATCATCTGCGATAGAAACGTGAGAGACGGACATGCAGAACGAACACCTTAAAACGATTGAACAAAGGCTCTTGTGGCTTTCACATTGGATGATCCACCATGCCAACCACGTGCGACCTAAAGAAGACGGGATTAAAGTCGGTGGTCATCAGGCTTCATCCGCCTCTCTCGTGTCAATCATGACTGCCCTTTATTTCTCAGCATTGCGTCCCCAGGATCGCATCGCAGTCAAACCACACGCCTCACCAGTCTTTCACGCAATCCAGTATCTCGCGGGCAATCAAACGCGGGAAAAGATGAAGAATTTTCGAGGCTTCCATGGGGTGCAGAGTTATCCCAGCCGGACGAAGGACGTGGACGACGTCGACTTCTCGACCGGTTCAGTTGGCCTTGGTGTTGCGATCACCTCTTTTGCCTCGTTGGTCCAGGACTATATCACTTCGAAGAACTGGGGCACGGACGAGGTTCTCGGCCGAATGATCGCGCTGGCCGGCGACGCCGAACTTGATGAGGGTAATATTTACGAGTGTCTGCAGGAAGGCTGGAAACATGGCTTGCGCAACACATGGTGGATTATCGATTATAATCGACAATCGCTGGATGGGATCGTCCACGAAGGGCTGTTTCGCCGGATTGAGGACATTTTCAATGCATTCGGCTGGGATGTAATAAGGATCAAATATGGTGCGTCGCAGCGTGCAGCATTTGAAGAGCCAGGTGGTGAGCGTCTTCGGGATTGGATCGACAACTGTCCGAACCAGCTATACTCCGCGCTGACGTTCATGGGTGGCGCTGTTTGGCGCAAGCGACTAATGGATGACCTCGGCGATCAGGGAGACGTCACCGCTTTGATCGAAAGCCGCAACGATGTTGAACTTGCAGAGCTGATGGAGAATCTTGGCGGCAACTGTGTAATCACCATGGCCGAGACGTTCGCCGCAATTGACCATGACAGACCGGTCTGCTTCCTCGCTTACACCATTAAGGGTTGGGGTACACCGATTGCCGGGCATAAAGACAACCATGGCGGTCTCATGACCAAGGCGCAGATGTCGGCATGGCAAACACACATGGGCGTTCCAGAAGGAGAGGAATGGGAGAAATGGGCAACGGTGGCCGATCCAAAAGAGCTTCAGTCTTTTCTCGATACCGTACCATTCTTCGCAACTGGTAAACGCCGCTATCATGATACCCATATTCCGGTGCCTTCGATAGTGGCAGGCGAGGAACGGGAAGTTTCGACCCAGATGGCGTTTGGCAAGATTCTCGACGAGTTGTCGAAGTCCGATACGGAACTTGCAGCACGCATTCTGACCACCTCGCCCGACGTTACGGGAACCACCAATCTTGGGCCCTGGGTCAACAGGCGAAAACTGTTTGCTCGTGACAAACGGTCTGACACATTTATCGATCAGAAAATCCCTTCAACCGCGAAATGGGAATTTACACCGGATGGCCAGCACATCGAACTAGGTATCGCAGAAATGAACCTCTTTCTGTTGTTGGGAGCAGCCGGACTTTCGCATTCACTCTTTGGAAAGCGCCTGATACCGATCGGGACAGTCTACGACCCATTTGTGGCACGTGGTCTTGATGCATTGAATTACGCTTGCTATCAGGATGCACGTTTTATGATCATAGGAACCCCATCGGGTGTAACATTGGCTCCTGAAGGTGGTGCCCACCAATCGATCGGTTCTCCCTTGATCGGGATCTCACAGGATGGACTCGCGGCTTTTGAACCGGCTTTTGCCGATGAACTGGCCGTAATCATGGAGTGGGCATTTGACTATATACAGCGGGATGGAAGCGGTGATCCGGATGAGCGAACCTGGCTAAGGGATGAAACTGGCGGTTCTATCTATTTACGGCTTTCAACGAACCCCATCGAACAACCGGTGAAGAGGTTAGACGATGGCTTTCGACTGGGTACCATTGATGGCGCTTACTGGCTGCGTGAACCCGGACCAAACTGTGAAGTGATCATAGCCTATCAAGGAGTGATCGCTCCGGAGGCCATTAAGGCTGCTGGTATGATTGGCGAGGGGCGGCGCGATATAGGCGTACTAGCGATAACATCTGCCGACCGTCTGCATGCAGGATGGACGGCGGCTCAGCGCGCTCGTGCCCGAGGTTTTGCGCAGGCAGAGTGCCATGTTGAGAAGCTTTTAAAGAACGTTCCTTCGCACTGTCGGCTTGTGACCGTTATTGATGGACATCCAGCGACCTTGTCTTGGCTCGGCTCGGTCACCGGCCACCGAACCGTTCCGCTCGGTGTTGAACATTTTGGGCAGACCGGCACAATCGGCGATCTTTACCGACATTTTGGCATAGACGCTCGAGGGATAGTTGAAAAGGTGAATGGACTGACCGTTGGTAAACCGGTCCTGGACTTCGTTTCCTGACGGAAGCCGTTACAATCCTAGTTTTCAGTTTTGGGGCGTATTGCTAGCTGATGCGCTCCAATTCTATTTTCCCAACACTACACGCCTTGTTTTATGCTCACTTCACGGTAGAGCCATCATTGGCTGAGCTGAAGTTGCGGTTCAGAAACAACCTCTACGATATTGCATGAGCGAATAAAGCCCCCAAAGTCGTTTCCATGCATCCCGTTGAAAAGTTCCACGAGCGCTCTTCGAGATACGGGTTTGGTACAAAGCTGCACGATTTTCATGTCTCGCAATGGTTGTTCTCTATTTCCATCCCTGATCAAAGAGTTGCGGAAGGAGACGAGGTCCTCGCGTGCCTCCTCCAGCGATTCATAAAACTGCCGCGCAGACTGTGCCGGATCATCGCCATACGTGTAGGTGTAAAAAGTGAAGCCATGCTCGGCTTCCTGTTCGGTTATAGCCATTTTTCACGGTTCCGATTGCAGCATTCGCGGTACGCCCCCGCTCCAATGCTCATTGACCCCTTGGTGATCGGGGAGTTGCAAACCGTGTTAGACGGCCCTGTGGCCTTTAACCGGAGGCCTGTTGCATACGCCACAGGCTCCCCGACCATAAGGTCAAGGAGTGCGGTGTTGTAACGGCCAACACCAACCGCTAACAGGGGTTTGCACGCCCCAAGGCAGCGCGTCACTGCCTTATGTTCACTCTAGTGTACTGAAGTCGCATTGTCGTTCTCTTTCTGCGAACATTTGCACGCGTCAACAGAAATCGATCCAACATTTGATCAGAGAATGAGATGCGTAGACTCCAGATGCATGTTTCAATCGATGGATGAAGTGAGTAGAATTTTCAAGAGATCATCGCCTTCACGGTTCTCTTCCAGTATCTCAAAGGCTGCTCCATTCGAAATAAGCTCGACCTTTGAATCAGCGGAACCTAGAAACTGTACGTATGCGTGCTGATGGTCCGAGATTAATCTCTCGAGGACCTTATCAGTTACATCACGGTTTGAAGGCAGTTTGCGTTCACTGGACATTCTAACTTATGTTTTCAATATTATACTTTCTAGAAAGGTAAGTTTTGATTACAGCAGCACAATGTCGCGCAGCAAGAGGCCTACTAGATTGGACGCAAGCTGAATTAGCGCGGCGTCTGTCTATGAGCGTCGTCACGGTTCGTGCCTTCGAAAAAGGTGGTGAAATGCGTGCATCGAATTTGAAACTTCTTAAGCTAATCTTCGAGGAGGCTGGGGTGATTTTCATCCATGCTAATGAGGCTGGCGATGGCGTACGGTGGGCTAAACCGCAGCCATCTGAATAAAGCGCTGCGTCGGTTCAAGGGGTTAGTCGTCGCCGGGCCCAGTTCAGGCAGGTCCAGTCGTTTTCACCCGCTGCCGAAATATCTCGCAGCCGTGTCGGTTCGTGCTTTTCAATCGCTGGCCATTCAGACGAAATACTGCTTAGCCAATTATCACAATAAACAGTTGATTGATAACGATATCCTTCGTCGGCCATTATGGCGACGACAATTTTGTTTGGAGCTTTTCGTGCATGCCAGCTTCCTACAAGGGCAGCGGCTCCGCTAGTAGGGCCAACAAATATAGCACTGTCTCGAAACAAATTACGCGTTTTAGAGAAGGCTCGCAGAGCTCCGATCCAATGTACTTCATCAATCAGGCAATGATTGAGATTTTTCGGTAGAATGCTGTTCCCAAGCCCGCGTAAAAGTCGTGGACCCGCTTGTTGTCCAAACAATACGCTATTGTTTGTGTCCACCGCGATTGCACACATTTCGGGATAGATTTCCCTTAAGTAACGTGTTGTTCCACAGAGTGAACCGCCTGACCCAACGCATCCGACTAAACAATCGATCCGACCCAGTTCATCAACAATCGTTTCCGCGAGCCGCGAATAAGCCGCCGGGTTGTCAGGGTTGTCATACTGTCTCGGCCAGAATGCATCTGGTTCTTCATTGAGCACGCGATGTAATTCGGCAAGACGGCCGTCCTGATTTCCCGTTCGGCAAGGGTCTTCCACAAGCTTCGTGGTGCAACCCAGCTGCTCGAGTTGGCTCTTGAACGAGTGATCGATAAGGCTCGTAGCGCTGACAATCGTAAGTCGGTAACCTCGGGTAGCTGACAACATGGCTAGTGCGAGTGCAAATGTTCCGGAACTCGTTTCAACTATATGACCGCCGGGCCGCAACAAGCCGTTCTGTTCTGCCCTGTCGAGCATGTAACGGGCCGGAAGAAGTTTCATCAGCCGAAACTGTGCAGCAAAAAAGTTTGGAGCCAGCTCGATAATTCTGGGTGTCTCGTAACTGTGGAGGAAGGACTTGGTTTTCACAATTGCCCCTTCAAACCACGGACATCGACGTTAACAGCGAATTGGTGGATATTAATGAAACCTTGCGTGGCAGCCGCTTTCGCGGCTACATCACTCTGGTTCGAGGCATCGGGATGGCGAGCGTCGATCAAGAGACCCATTCGATTTCCACTGTGGGCAATTTGTACACCAAGCGCCCCGCAGTTGTCGGCAAGTGCTAAAAGTTCGGCGAGGTTTTCTTTGGGAAGGTAGCGTTGGTTTATCCGGGCACTCGCTGTTGCAACACGACCCAGCAAACCTGCATCCTGTTCTAGTATCGCTTTCCGAGCAAGGCCGCGCAGGACCCGAAAGCTCTCGATCTCGGAGCGATCATATCGAGCGGGCCTAAATGTGAGCGTATCGACGGATGCATCGTTGGTCGATACGAAGCCGACGATCAGCAAAGGCGGATATTCGCCGGGGAGGTATTCTATGACGTGCCCTTCCCGTTGCGCGAATAGAACCGCCTGTGGACCAAATACTATTGAGTCACTGGCAGTTTCTGCGGCTACGGCCAGGCGGCAAATTGTAGCTCGGCTTAATTCGACGCGCATAGCAGCAGATATCGCGCGTATTGCTGCAACAACATCTGCGGTCGAGGAACCGTAACCAAGACTCATCGGTATGTTTGATTCAATGGTAAGACTGCCTCCTGCATCAGGTTGCCCTAACATCTCCAATGTCAACTGAGCTGCACGAGCAGCCTTCAGCATACCTACCGGTCGGGTACGGATATTGTTTCTATCGTCAGGCCAGAATGTGGCAACGGCTTCGAAAGCAGGGCAGGGTAAAGTAATCAGTCCTCTGTGTAACCGTTCGCCTTTATCACAGAACACACCTTGGAGAATCTCTCCGTGATGAGCCATCGCTCTACCAGTTCCCACGATCAGTCGTTCCGGTTGTTGGCGGATCCCGAAAAAACTTAAGTCATCTGCAAGTGAACGGGAAAAATCCATCAACTTTCCTCCCACAATTCATTGACTGAGCAGTATGAGAAGAAAATATACTTGCGTCTCTCCTCATTTTTGAGGAGAAAAATTAACTTGACTGGCTCGTTACTGGATAAAATTTATCTCGCTGAGGACGAAATTCAATTTGCATCTCGAGAGCCTTGCAAGCAAATTTCGAAGGGCAAAGGTTGGCCTAAAAATGAAGAAACGTGGTGTTGTGGGAATGCTTAGACGATGGTTCTTTTATGAGCCGTCCTAAAGATTTTCGAGCGATCATGACAGAGGCGGGCATCTGGCAAGTGTTGTATGACGGAGCACTCGTTCCACGATTAAGTGCACCAAAAGGACGCCGACCGATCAAACTGGCTGGTCGCGGATTCCTATATGAACTTAAAATTATCATAAGTTAAATCACTCTGCGCCCGTGGAGCGGATCTGCTCAAACACGTTGCGTGCGAATTCAAACTGCCGCGCCGTTCCCCGACCCATCGAATTGCGTCCAAGAGTTTCGGTGAGGATGCCACGTTGCACCAACTGTTCAACTGTTTCGATGACGCCGCCACGAGTTAAACCAGTAATTTTCATGATAGATGAAAGAGTTAGAGGCTCATGAGCCTGATGCATCATGTACAGTACATTCAGCATCCCGATCTGTTTGATACGTGATTGCGGCGATTCATCGTCAATCGGTTTTTCCAGAATTTCCCGAAGGCCAAAAAGAGCCAGCGCCTGGTTTTGCCATCGTTCGCTTAAATTGCTTGCCATTTTTTTAACTATATATTATTTGCATAGTAATGGAGTTGAGGCGCAACGAGTTCTGACAACGTGCCCAGCAACAAATCGGAGGATAGGAGGCATGAGCAACTTTCTCTTTCGTGGCGCCATCGCGGCTTTCGGGTTCGGTGCATTGTATCCCGGTTCCAGCCAAAATGCTCGCGCTGATGACTGGGGTTGTAAGGTTATCCTGTGCTTATCCAATCCCGGTGGACCTACGCAATATGCACAATGCCGTCCACCGGTGCAAAAGCTATGGCGGTGGCTTGCCAGAGGCAAGTCGTTTCCGACCTGCAGCAGCGCAGGGTTTCAGAGCTCACGTCCTCGCTACGAACCGTATTATTGTAATGACGGTTATCGCCTTACCGTTTCTTACGCTGATCGCAGACGCGTAGTATCTTGCGTCTCCACTTCGGCGCAGGCTGTAAACAGCATCCTATGCAAACATCGCAGCGAGCAGCTTCGCAATGACGATGGCCTGTTCGTTGATGCCAAATGGCACTACGAAAAAGGCTACCGTCAGTGCATGGGCCATAAAACTGCTCGACCTCTTGTTCGCGAAAAACCTAACTACATTGATGTAACGATCGACGGTGTCGGCAAGCAGAGGGTGTGGTTCTAGTCATGCCCGTATCGTTTGTCGATCTTGCCCACAACTGCGCGCCGTCCGTTGCTACCGAAACGCTTGCCGGTATTGTCAGCCTCGAAAGCCGTTTCGAACCATTTAACATCCGCATCAATAGCGGCCCTCCTTTAAAGCCACAGCCGGCCTCAAAAGCCGAGGCGATAGAAGTCGCTGTTGCGTTGGCCACCGGGCATCAGGACATTCAGCTTGGTCTCGCGGGATTAGGTCTTGATGACCTCAGTAGGCTCAACCTCACGATCACCGAAGCTTTCGATCCGTGTCTCAATCTGAAAGCGACTGCGACGCTGCTTGACAGCACCTATCGTCGCGCGATCCGGGCCGGTGCCGATGAAACCGAGGCTGGGGAGATCATGCTTCAGTCATTCTACGGGGGCGGAGATATCTCTGCTGGTTCATCTGCCGAGTATGACAATCAGATTCAACGCGAGATCGAACGGTTGAAATCGACGAACGCGACTTTGACTGTCCACGGTCACCAAGATGGACAGCGTGCAAAAGGGTCCGCTGCCACTTCCGATGCCATCGTAGATGTTGTTGCCAAGAATTCCGGCCGGAAGGCCACCTCCGACGCCACCGCGCCTTCCTGGGATGTCTTCAAGTCCAGGCGTCAGTCGTCGGTCCTCGTTTTCCAGAACCAGCGTGGAGGAGAATAAAATGACCTATGGTTACCGAATGCGCTCGATTTCAACGTCCGCCATTATGACGACCGCAATTTTCGCAGCTCTGGTCGAACCGGCCTTCGCCCAGGCCGCAGGCATCGAGTCCATCCTTCAGAACATCGTCGATCTCCTCACAGGCAATATCTTCAAGTTGATCGCGACCATTGCGGTCATACTGATCGCAGTCGCCTGGATGTTCGGTTACATGGACCTCCGTCGGGCTGGCTACTGGATCATCGGAATCGGCGTGATTGCCGGTTCTTCCGAGCTTGTCAGCACGATTGTCGGGAGTTGAGGCAATGTCGATCTCAGGGCCAGCGCTTGAGGAAGACACCCTGTTCATTGCCTGCACCCGACCGGCCATGTTCGCAGGTGTCACCATGGAAGCCATGGGCATGAATGTCATCGCAACCACGATTTTCTATCTCGCAGCCGGTTCCGTCGCCTATGCGCTCGTAGGTGTGGTTTTTCATTGCATCTTCCGCGCGCTCGTCAGGCACGATTACAACATGTTTCGTATCGCCGTAGCCTGGGTCGAGACGCGTGGCCGGTCGCGAAACACCTCCCTGTGGGGTGGCAGCTCGATCACTCCGCTCAGTCTCTACCGCCGGTTTGACGAAAGGGATCTTGGTCTTGCCTGATATCGCAATCTTCAAATCCCGGGAGCCTGGTCCTGAAACCTTCATTCCTTACGTGCGTCACGTCGATGAAACGACAATCGCCTTGAACTCGCGTTCGCTCATGGCGATGATTGCACTTGAAGGCGTTTCGTTCGAAACCGCAGATGTTCTGGATATCAATGCTCTGCACCGCGATATCAACACGCTGTACAGGAACATTTCCGACGAGCGACTCGCACTATGGACCCATCTGATCCGTCGGCGTGACAAGACCTATCCCGACGGAAGGTTTAAAGCGAAATTCTCCGCTCAACTCAACGAAAATTATCGCCAGCGCATGGTGAGCGAAGATCTTTTTCGAAACGATCTATATCTGACGATCGTCTGGTCACCGCTGCGCGATCCTGCCGAAAAAGCAGCAAACCTGCTTTCGCGTCTCGTCCGTGCGCGCAACGGCGATATCGAATTCGACCACGAGGCACTGAAACAACTCCGCGACAAGGTGGTCGACATAACAGCAGGATTGAAACGCTTCGAGCCACGAGTGTTATCGCTGTACGATGCCGACGGCCTGCTTTTTTCCGAACCGTGCGAGGTCTTGCATCAACTCGTCGGCGGACGAAGTGAGCCGGTCCCGCTCACAGAGGGACGCATTGCCTCGGCGATCTATTCTGATCGTGTTATTTTCGGTCGGGAGACAATCGAAATCCGGCACGAGGCTGAAAGCCGCTTTACCGGGATGCTGAGCGTCAAGGAATATCCCGCTACCACGAAGCCGGGCATGTTGGATGCTGTCCTGATTAGCCCCTTCGAACTGGTTTTGTCGCAATCCTTTTCCTTCGTCTCCAAGGCCGACGCCCGTACAATTATGGGGCGCAAGCAAAACCAGATGCTCAGCAGCGGCGACAAGGCTGCTTCACAGATCGAAGAGCTCGACGACGCCATGGACGATCTGGAATCCAACCGTTTTGTTCTCGGCGAGCATCATCTGACTCTGGCAGCGTTTGCCTCTTCAGTAAAAGAACTGAGCGACCACCTCGCAAAAGCGCGCGCGAGCCTCACCAATGGCGGTGCTGTTGTTGCGCGCGAAGACCTTGGTCTTGAAGCTGCGTGGTGGGCTCAACTCCCCGGCAATTTCAGATATCGCGCGCGCTCCGGTGCAATCAGCTCGCGGAATTTCGCAGCATTGTCGCCGTTCCATTCCTATCCAGGCGGCCAAAAGGACGACAACGAATGGGGCGCTGCCGTCGCGCTCCTCAAAACTGCATCCGGTTCGCCATACTATTTCAATTTCCATTACGGTGATCTTGGCAACGCTTTCATTTGCGGGCCATCGGGCGCGGGCAAGACCGTGTTGCTCAATTTCATGCTGTCCCAGCTTGAAAAGCACGATCCGCACGTGATCTTTTTCGACAAGGACCGCGGCGCCGATCTCTACATCCGAGCTGCTGGTGGCACCTATCATCCGCTTAAAAACGGCAAGCCTACCGGTTGTGCGCCACTTAAGGCACTCGACCTGACGCCAGAAAACAAGATCTTCCTCGCAGACTGGATTGGAAAGCTGGTGGGGTCGTTGTCGGGGCAGTTGTCTGTCACCGAACTGCGCGACATTGCCACCGCCATCGATGGGCTTGCGGATCTTCCGGTGGAACAACGCACGATCGGTGCGCTCCGGACTTTCCTCGACAATACGAACCCCGAAGGCATCGCCGCCCGGTTGCGCCGATGGGAGAGCGGAGGGCCGCTTGGCTGGGTCTTCGACAATGCCAATGAGGAAATCGGTTTCGGAAAATTCGGCTCAGGTGGAAAGTTGGTCGGGTACGATATGACCGACTTCCTCGATAATGAGGAAATCCGCTCGCCCTTGATGGCTTATCTTTTCTACCGCGTGGAGCAACTCATCGACGGTAGGCGCATTGTCATCGTCATTGACGAGTTCTGGAAGGCTTTACAGGATGACGCATTCCTCGACCTTGCACAGAACAAGCTCAAGACGATCCGCAAGCAAAATGGTCTCATGCTGTTTGCGACGCAAAGTCCTCGGGACGCGATCAACTCATTGATCGCCCACACCATCATAGAGCAGTGCCCAACGCAAATTTTTCTTCCGAACGCACGCGGAAGCCATTCCGACTATGTCGACGGTTTCAAACTGACAGAACGTGAATACGAGCTGATCGCACGCGAACTCAGCGTCGAAAGCCGCCGCTTCGTTCTCAAGCAAGGTCATAACAGCGTCGTCGCCGAATTGAACCTCAACGGCTTTGACGATGAACTCGCCATTCTTTCCGGTCGGACTGCCAATGTCGAACTTGCAGATGCAATTCGAAGTGAAGTCGGCGACGGGCTTGAAAACTGGATACCCCTTTTCCAGGAACGAAGGAGTGCAAGCTGATGAATGCGGATAAAATTCGGTGTGTGGCCATTGTTGCGGCACTGATCTTCTCAGCCGGGACTGCGAGTGGTGAAGGAATTCCTGTCATCGACAGGACATCAATCCTCAAGCACATGGAGAGCATCGCCCAGTTGAAATCGCAGCTCGATGCGCTCCATCAGCAGATCGAGCAGGCGCAGCAACTTTATGGTTCGCTCAACAAACTGACCGACATGGCCGATGTTGCCAGCGTTCTGAACGATCCGGCCATTCGCAAGGCGCTGCCTCCGGATTTCGCGGCCATTGAAAGCTTGTTCAAGGGCGATGGATCAGGCTCGATCGGACAATCTGCTTCAAAATTTCTCGAAGGCAATTCCCGCTATCGGACCGACGCCGACGATTACTACGCAAAGGAGTTATCGCGTGCCCAGAATAATAATGCCGGACAGATGAGCATCGGCCAGCAGATCTACGATGTAGCTACCAAACGCATCGACGGGATCGATGAGTTGCGAGAGAAAATATCTTCCGCCAGCGATGCCAAGGAGATCGCTGACCTCCAGGCCAGACTACTGGCAGAACAGGCATTCCTCCAGACAGATGTCTTGCGAATGGAGGGCTTGCAAATGCTTCAGCGCACACAAACCCGGGTCGACGAACAACGCAAGGCCGAAGACTGGCGCAAACGCATGGATTCGATGAAAGCGGTATTGCAATGAAACGGCTTGTTTCGATTGCTGTCCTTGTCTGTGTGACTGGCTGCTCTGAAGAAAAGAACCCAACCCTTCCCGTTGAGGTGCTGATGGCGGACGAGACGCTGCTCAACCGCATCCTTGCCGAATGCCGTAATGATCCGGGCCATCTGCGCGGTACGCCAGGGTGTGTGAACGCTGAAGCGGCGGACGGAAAACGAAGGTTGCGCAAGATGCGCGAAACGTTGGGGAATTGATGCGATGTATCAGGTGTTCGACTTCATCGATGGGCAGTTCAAACAACCACTGGAAACGTTTGTTTCGGATGGAACGTTGAACATCGCACAATGGATAACAGGCCCGTTGACCGCTGCCGTCACCCTATACATCGTGCTTTATGGTTATCTGGTACTGCGCGGCTCGGTTAGCGAGCCAATCCTCGAATTCGTGTTCCGGGCGATCAAGCTCGCGATTATCGTAACGCTGGTCAAGAACGCCGGCGATTACCAGACCTACGTCACGAACGTTTTCTTCAATGTGCTCCCGCATGAAATTGCCGGGGCACTCAACTCTGGTCCGGCTCCAGGTGCCAGCACTTTTGACAGTCTTCTGGACAAGGGACAGGCGTCCGCTACCGACATCTGGTCGCGCGCTTCCTGGCCCATCGATATTGTTACAGGCGTTGCGGGAATTCTGGTGATCGCGGTGAGCTTTCTGGTTGCCGGCATTGGCTATGTCGTCTCGCTTTATGCGCGTCTGGCATTGGCAATCATACTGGCGGTCGGGCCCATCTTCGTTGCACTGGCTCTGTTTCAGTCCACAAGGCGTTTCACCGAGGCCTGGATCGGACAACTCGTCAATTTCGTCATTCTGCAAGTCCTCGTCGTTGCGGTGGGATCGTTGCTGATCTCGTGTATCGATTCCACCTTTACTGCCATCGATGCCTATTCCGACGTCCTCATGCGTCCGATTGCCCTTTGCGCAATCGGGATCGCCGCACTCTACGTTTTTTATCAACTCCCACATATTGCTTCGGCGCTCGCTGCCGGAGGCGCATCGCTTGCCTATGGTTACAGCACAGCGCGTGATGCTCATGAGGGTATGCTTGCGCGAAGCACCAGAAGCACCGGGCGCGCCCTTAAACGCACTGTTCGTCTCGTGGGGCGAACGGTTGGCCCCAGAGGCGCGAACACATGACGTTATCGAAAAGAAGAGGTTTTTCCCGATGAACAGATTTTTCTGGTCCGTTGCGCTGGCCACATTGCTTGGCGGCTGCGCATCGTTGAACAATCCCTTGCCGAAGTGCGATGGCCAGGCCCGTCGTCCGCTCAATCGCGCGATGTGGCAATGGGACGAGAACCGAAATCTGAAATCCCACCGACCCGATACAAGATCACCGATGTCAGCATTGCCTTACGTTGAGCAGAGCAACGAACCCGCGGCGTTTTCCCATCTGAACTTGGTTTTGTCGCATCGTTCTTGCGCGGGGTGAGGAGATGGTTACGACTGAAAGCCTCAAATCCTACTTCGAAAAAGCGCGCCGTTTTGACCAGGAGCGGATGATCCAGATAGAGCGATCGAACCGATTGGCGTGGTCTATCGCGTTGGCAGCAAGTCTGGTTGCGGTCGTCTCGATCCTGGCAGTTGCTGCGTTGACACCATTGAAGACGGTGGAGCCCTTTGTTGTTCGTGTCGACAATTCGACCGGTATCGTCGATGTGGTTTCGGCGCTGACGTCAACCGCCGGGACTTACGATGAAGCGGTGACAAAATATTTTGCAGCGAGATATGTTCGTGCCCGCGAAGGTTATGTCTGGAGTGAGGCACAGACAAATTTCAGGACGGTCGCGCTCCTCTCTACGCAAGCGGAGCAGGATCGCTTTGCGAGCCACTATCGCGGTAGCAATCCAGGTTCGCCGCAAGTCATCTATGGGCGTGCGGCGACGACCAAAATCAGGATCGCTTCAATCTCGCTTATAAATCAGAACGTAGCGTCCGTGCGTTATATGCGCACCGTCACTCGAGGTGATGAAGTCCGGACGACACACTGGATCGCAAGCCTGACCTATGCCTACGCCAATGCACCCATGTCCTCCACGGATCGTCTTGTGAACCCGCTTGGCTTTGCGGTTAGCGAATATCGTTCGGATCCGGAGGCGATCAATTGATAAGACAGACACTCCTTTTATCTGCACTGTGTTCAGGTGCCGCCTTTCCGGGGCATGCCCTCGAAATTCCGCACAGTGCCTCGCAGGATAGCCGCGTCCGCTTCGTCAATTATCAGCCCTTCAACATCACCAGGATCGTTGGTTCGTTAAGATCTTCTGTCCAGGTTGAGTTTGCTGCAGACGAAGAGATCGCCCATGTCGCGCTTGGCAACAGCGTTGCCTGGGAAGTTGCACCAGCCGGCAATATTCTGTTTCTAAAGCCGCGCGAAAAACAGCCGGTCACCAATATTTCCGTAGTAACGACCAGACGTGACGGTTCCACGCGCAGCTACCAGATGGAATTGACTGCGCGAGACGGAACCGTTGAGGTAGGCCAGAGTACCTTCTTCTATGTGAAATTCCGGTATCCTGCAGATGAAGCAGACGCGCGACGACAGCAAGCTGCGGCACGTGCACGCGCTGCCAAGGCCAGGGAAGCTGACGATGTGCTGGCCCTCCATGAAGCCTATGGGCCTCGCAACTGGCGCTATTCGGCGCAGGGGCCCCAGTCGCTCGAACCGCAAACCGTCTACGATAACGGCAAGATCACGACTTTCGCTTTCGTGGGCAATCAGGAAATGCCGGCAATCTATATCGAAAACCCGGATGGCTCAGAAAGCCTGGTGTCGAAATCTGTCGACGGCAACCTAGTCTTGGTTCACGCGATCAGCAGTAAGTTCATCCTGCGCCGCGGCAAGGACGTTTTGTGTGTTTTCAACGAAGCCTACAGCCGCGTCGGCATCAATCCGGATACCAACACCACGTCACCCTCCGTAGAACGTGTCACGAGATCCGATCCCGCGGAACAATAAAGGGGGAAAACATGGCAGACGAAGAAGAAGCCCGTATCCCCGGTGAGCGCACCGAGACGATCACCGATCAGCGCATCGACAGCAATCCGGTTGTCAAACGCGGCGCGATTGCACTCGCAGTAGTGGCGTTTATCGGCTTTGCCATCTGGTCTACTTCCGGAAAGGACAACAAGGATCAACGTACCGACCCTGAGCGTGTGATCATTCGCCAAACCAACGCTTTTGAGCCAGCAAAGGAGAAGGTGGAGCCAGTTGCGCCTGTGCCTGCGCCAAAGACGGTGCTTCCAACACCCACATTGGAGCCAGTTCCGGAAATAGAAGACAAGCTGCTCGATTCCGCACGTCGGGCACCCGTTCTGGCCTATAGCCGGGAACAGGGTAAGTCACCGGTACGGCAAGCCGGTGACAATCCGGCACAATCGATAGATGGCAACTTCTTGCCGCTCGATAGCAACGCGATGAGCCAGGGCCAGGTGAGCAACGATGAGCAACGGTTCGATAGTCTATTGCGACCGACACGTCTTGAAGGCGCACGCGCAGGAACGCTTGGCAATCGTAATTTCATCGTCGCGATGGGAAACTCCATTCCTTGCGTGCTCGAGACCGCACTCGCTTCCGATCAACCAGGTTTCACGAGTTGCGTCATTGATAGAGACGTACTTTCCGACAATGGCAGGGTGGTATTGATGAAGAAAGGGACGCAGGTCGTTGGAGAGTACCGCGGAGGGCTTCAGCGTGGCCAGAAACGATTGCTCGTTTTGTGGAATAGAGCGAAGACGCCCGAAGGAGTGATCATCACGCTGGCATCTCCCGCGACCGACGCGCTTGGACGCTCTGGCTTCGATGGCCACATCGATAGGCATTGGTGGGAACGCTTTGGAAGCGCGTTGCTTTTGTCGATTGTGGGCGACGCAACCAGCTATGCCAACAGTCGTCTGCAGAATAGCGGTGTCGAAGCGCAAGACACCATGAGTGCCGGTCAGCAAGCAGCGGCAATCGCAGTCGAGAAGTCGATCGATATTCCCCCAACGCTAAACAAGCACCAGGGCGAGATCGTCGCCATCTTCGTGGCTCGTGATCTCGATTTTTCGGATGTTTATCGCCTTCGCGTTACCGAACCTAAGAAGCGCATCTTCGATCGGGCTGTGTTGGGTGATTTCAAGCCGGAAGCGAAAGTGGTGACGAAGTAAAGGTAGTAAAGGATGGATAGCACGAATGCGGCAGTCGTTCGCGAACTGTTGTCACCAATTGCAATCTTTCTCCAGGACAGGTCGCTTTATGAAGTGATTATCAATAAGCCTGGGCAGGTACTGACAGAAGGACCCGATGGATGGTGCTCCCATGATGCACCGGGTCTGACCTTCGAAAGGCTCATGCGTCTTGCAAGGGCCGTTGCTACATTCTCGAACCAGTCTATCGATGAAAAGCGGCCAATTCTTTCGGCGACGCTTCCAGACGATGAACGCATTCAAATCGTCATACCGCCTGCTACCACGAATGCCACGGTCAGCATCACGATCCGCAAGCCATCATCGGTGGACCTCGCGCTTGAGGACCTGGAAGCTAATGGCTTCTTTTCCGAAGCGAGAAGCACAGGCGCAGCCTGTTCAAGATCGGAAACCAAACTGGCGGAGTTATACCGCAACGGCGAATATAAGTTGTTTCTGCAGCACGCCGTCATTGCCCGCAAGAATGTCGTAATTTCTGGCGCTACGGGTTCTGCCAAAACAACCCTTGCAAAGGCTCTGATCAAACACATCCCCCAGCACGAACGAGTGATTTCGATCGAGGACACACCAGAGCTGGTTATTCCTCAGCCCAATCATGTGCGTCTGTTCTATTCGAAGGGCGGGCAGGGGCTATCCGGGGTCGGTCCCCGCGAACTTCTGGAATCCTGTCTTCGCATGCGACCGGACCGTATTCTTCTGCAGGAATTGAGGGATGGCACTGCATTTTATTATATCCGAAACGTGAACTCGGGACATCCCGGCTCGATCACCACCGTTCATGCCGGATCGACACAACTCGCATTCGAGCAACTCGCCACCCTCGTCAAAGAATCGGAGGCGGGACGTGCTCTTGAGCGCGTTGAAGTGCTTTCGTCACTTAAGATTGCCATTGATATCGTGGTTCAGTGCAGGCGAATTGACGGTTCTTTCAGGGCTACGGAGATTTACTTTCGCGACGAGTTGGAAAGCTAAGCCGGAAATTAATGGGTGTCGTCCTTCTTGCTCCAGCCACGATCAGCGCTCAATCACCGATTGACCAAGGAAGTCCAGAAATGCGGCAATGCTTCGCGGAAGGTTTCGTCCCTGCATGGTTACGATTTGCAGCACACTGGCCTTCATGGTCTCGTCAACTACAGGAATGGCAACAATGTTTTCCGGAAGGGTATTGTCCTTACTACCGGCTGAGCTGGAAAACATAATCGTTTCCGCGGCGAAGGCGAATACCTTCAGGGTTGCCATCGAGTTGGTGGAGAAAACGGGATCCATTGCCAGTCCCTTGGTGGCCAGAGCGGCGTCGATGAGCTGACGCTGGGTTCGGCCCTTGTCGGGCATGGCCATCGGTTCTTTTGACAAATCGGCAAGTGTAACCTGTTTCCGACCGGACAGCGGATGGGAACGTGGAATCAGGGCGTACATCGGCCTTCTGACAATACGCTCGATCTTCACCCCGGCAGGTGCGGAATAACTGTAGGTAATGCCGATATCAGCATTGCCTTCATTGACGCGTTCGCAAATTTCTGACGAGTTTCCCACCCACACATGAAAAAGAACGCCCGGAAACTGCGCACGAAAATCAGCAATGATACGCGCCAGGCGATCGACCGCGAAGCCCTCGTAAGTTGCGACACGCACTAGCCCGCGCTGCGGACCGCGCATTTCCCGCACGTCAGCCAAAGCGCGTTCGGTATCCAGTGCGATACGCCTGACATGCTTGACCAGCAGTTCGCCTGCTGGGCTTAAAACCATACCGCGCGGTCTGCGTTCGAACAGTTCCACAGCGAGTTCGGTTTCCAGTCGTGATATCTGGCGGCTGATCGCTGAGCCCGAGACGTTCAACTGTGCGGAGGCCTCGGTTATCGAGCCTGTTCGGGCTACTTCCAGAAAATAGCGCAAGGCAATGTGCTGCATAACGGCCTTTCTGCTTTGCCAAAAACGCAACGATATGAACTAATTTATGAAATTGTGGCATGTCTATCCGCTTGATATCAAGCCTGAACTGAGGATCGAGGGGCCTTAACGTCCCGATATTTCGCTTTTAGGGAGGTTTTAATGTCTGTTTTCACCAGTGAGGCGATTGCCGATGCAACGGCTATTCGCCAACAATTGCACAGCAATCCCGAGCTCAAGTATGAGGAACATGCAACGAGCCATCTGGTCGCTGAATTCCTCAAACAGCGCGGCTATGAGGTCAAAACCGGGCTCGCCCAGACGGGGGTACTTGCCATCCTTGATACAGGGCGCCCCGGCTCCTCAATCGGCTTTCGTGCCGATATGGACGCATTGCCTATCCAGGAAGAAACAGGTTTGACTTACGCTTCGAAGACACCCGGCAAAATGCATGCATGCGGCCACGACGGACATACCGCTTCGCTGTTGTTGGCGGCGGACAGATTTGCGCGGCATCATGAGCATCTTTCTGGGCGGATTACGCTGTTGTTTCAGCCAGCAGAAGAAGGCGGCCTCGGGGCCGCACGCATGATCGAAGAAGGTGCACTGGACCGGGTCGAGACCATTTATGGATATCATAACCGGCCCGGTTACCCCTTAGGGCGGGTCTTTGCCAAGGCTGGACCTGCTATGGGTGGAAGTTCCCTTTATGAGGTCACCATAACGGGTAAGGGTGGTCATGCTTCCCGTCCGGACCTGGCCATCGATCCGGTATTTATCGGAGCAGGAGTTATTCAATCGTTGCAAAGTGTCATTGCTCGACGCGTGTCACCGTTGGAATCAGGTGTCGTTACCGTCACCCAGTTCCATGGCGGCAACAGCCACAACGTCATTCCAGGCCAGGCAACAATGATGATCAACACGCGCGATGGCTCGCCTGAAGCCGCAGCGACAATCGATAGGGAACTTCGCCGGGTCGTTACGCAGACTTGCGAGGCCTATGGTGCAAGCGTCAGACTGGAACAGACAATGCGGATTCCGCCCGTCGTCAATGACAGCGATGAGACGGACTTTACAATAAGGGTTGCCGTCGAGACCGTCGGCGCTGAAAACGCCGGTTTCATGTATCAATTGCCCACGATGGGTGCGGAAGATTTTGCATTCTATCTGGAAAAGATTCCCGGTTGCTTCTTCTTTGTCGGTAACGGTGAAGATAGCGCCTACCTCCACCATCCGCATTACAACTATCGCGACGAGATATTGCCGGTGGCAGCGGGCATGTTCGTCGCAATCGCTGAACAGCGCCTCAAAACAAATCCTTGAAAAGCCGGCTTCAGGTCGCGGTTTAACCCCTCTGCTTGAAGCTATTCATCATGATGCCGACCCTGCGCCGTCGGGAGGAACCGCATTACAAGGTGGGGATCGGACAGTACAGGGCCTGGAAGGGAAGAATTAATATGCAACGTTTTTTCAATGCGATCGAACGGGCGGGCAATAAACTGCCGCATCCCGTCATCCTTTTCGCATCTCTTTGTGTTGTCGTCGCGCTTTTATCATGGGTTCTGGCAATCTACGGCGTATCAGGAGTAAATCCGAAAACCGGCGCAAGCGTCACCGTCAAAAGCCTCGTGTCTGGCGAAGGACTGGTATTTGCTCTGACCACCGTGGCCAAGAATTTTGTGATGTTTCCACCACTCGGTGTGGTGCTCGTTATTATGCTTGCCATCGGAGTTGCGGACAAGACAGGTCTTATTGCTGCACTGATGCAGGTCAGCGTGATGAAAGCCCCCCGCTATCTGACTACATTCGTCATTTTTCTGGTTGGCATGTGCAGCCACGTTGCGTCTGATGCGGCCTATATTATCCTCATCCCGCTTTCAGCGATGATTTTCCAGGCAATGGGCCGGAATCCTCTGGTGGGTGCAGTGACAGGATATGTAGCTGTCGGAGCTGGCTATGATGCGAGCCTGCTGATCACGCCAGCAGACGTTATACTTTCAGGCATTACAACAAGTGCTGCACACACTGTCGATGCAAACGCATACGTATCGCCTATCGACAACTACTATTTCATTGCGTCCTCAGCGATCATACTTTCAATTGTTGGCGCATTCATCATCGAGCGAATTGTTGAACCTATGGCTGGTACCTATCGTGGTAGTGTGGTGCTCGATGTTCATCCTGTCAGTGAACTGGAGCTGAAAGGGTTGAAGCGCGTTGGTTGGGCAACCCTGGCACTCATAGCCATTATAGTCGCAGCCGTAGTGCCAGCCGGATCTCCGCTTCGCAATGAAAATGGTGGACTGGTACCTTCACCATTCCTGGAAAGCGCAGTGGCTATTTTTGCCATATTCTTCCTCTTCCTCGGCTGGATCTATGGCCGGACTGTCGGTAAAATCAAAACTTCACAAGACGGCATAAACTTCATGGCAGAAGCAGTGAAGGAGCTTGCACCGACATTGGTTCTGTTCTTTGCCATTTCGCAGTTCCTTGCCTGGTTCAAGTGGACAAACCTGGGGGAGTGGATCGCCGTAGGTGGCTCTCACATGCTCGATGCCAGCGGATTTGGCGGCATTCCGCTTCTGGTATCGTTTGTCGTACTGGCTACCGTCATGAACCTGTTTATCACGTCGGGGTCTGCACAATGGTCCTTGATGGCACCGATTTTCGTGCCGATGATGATGCTGGTTGGTTTCGAACCGGCACTGATCCAGGCAGCTTTCCGCATTGCTGACTCCTCCACCAATATCGTGACGCCGATGAGCCCCTATTTCGCGGTCTGCCTCGCATTCTTGCAGAGGTATCAAAAGGATGCGGGTATCGGAACGCTTGCGTCGATGACAATCCCCGTCGCACTTGGTTTTCTTGTCTCGTGGTTGTTGTTCCTTATCCTCTGGATGGAACTCGGTCTGCCGATCGCACCGGGCGTGGGGTTGTTTATCCAGTAGCAAGTTGCCGGGCGTTCATCTGTAATGCCACTAAATTGTCTGAATCAGAGCTCCCTGGCAACCGTCAGGGAGCCGTTGGGCATATACGCGGAATTTCAGGCCCGTATGACTCTAGTAATCAGCTCTGGAGGAGCTGTTTACAATTTCTATCAGGTCGCGCCACGCCGCTATCGTCGGAAGCATAATGTTTTTTTCCGTCACAAAACGGGTGAAGCAGGAGTACGCGACCGACACCAATAATTATGCTGCTTTATCCTCTACAAGACGGTCTCTTCCCCGCTGCTTGGCTTTATAAAGATTCGTATCTGCACGCGTGATTGCAGAGTTGAACGGTTCGCCTTGTTCCACCGTTGTTAAGCCAAAACTTGCGGTCAGATGGAGATGCGCAGATATATGAGGCCATTTTCGTGAAGCGAACTCCAGCCGCAATGCCTCAATTAGCGTGACTCCAATGTGCATGGAGGTTCCAGGTAACAAAATTGCAAATTCTTCACCACCCAAACGGGCCACGCAGCTTCCACGCCCTGCCCATTTTTGTAACAGTTGAGCGAAATCAACTATAATCATATCGCCGGCGTGATGGCCAAATCGATCGTTCACCATCTTGAAGTGATCAATGTCTGCCAGGACAATTGTCATTGGTTCGCGCGCTCCTTGGTCAAGGTGAACCGAACTTATAAATGCCTGCATACCTCTTCGGTTACGCACCTGGGTTAGTGGGTCGGTGTGAGCCAATTCACGATAATGATGAATTGCATCCACGCCAGCTGCGATGACAATCGCAAAGGTCGTCAAGACGCCGCCAAAAAGACCTGTATACTGAACCATGACCCCTGGGAATGAGTTGCTCCACGAGCCAATCGGGCCCTCAATGTCGTTCGATGATAAGTAGAATATACATTGGAATATAATTGAAGAAGCAATGATAATGAATGCTGCTATAAATATCTTGTCAGAAGCCGTCTTCTTCAGCGACTTTACACGCCAAAGAGAAATTAATATCAGCGATGCTGTGCCTACAAGTATCGATAAAGTCTCTAGCCGTACGCTTTGGTAAAGTATTAGTGATAGGGCGGCTGTGCAGAGGAATAAGCCTGCAACGAGCCAATCCAGAGCTTGAACGTTACCAGGTTTGAAGCGTTCTGTAAGTGCTCGACAGCAAATGAGGACGCCAGTCAGGATCAGCGCGTCTTCCCACAGCGGTTTAATCGCCGAGAATGTTTCGGTACGGATAAGCATGAAGCCATAGCCGGTTCCAAGCAGGCAAAGTCCGACACCCCAACGGGTGGTCTGAACTCCAAACCGGCCTGCAACAATCAGACCAGTACCGCAAAAAAGGATCAATAATGGAACGGACCATTCCAACGAGGAATTGATCATTTAATGTGGCCTTCTTAGGATGCAGTCAGATAGTATTGGCAGCGAAAAAAGAACGTATGGTCAAGAACTATGCATTGTTACGCTTCATCAGTTGATCTGCCGGCTCCGCTTTCCCAAAACACCGGCGAGCGGAAGAGCTCTCGCAGACGGATTGAAAGGCCATTTCTACTGGCAGTAAGGTGGCTTCTTGTCACCGACCATGCTGCAACCACGCTTGATTTCATCCCTGATCATGTCGCACGAATTGCTTGCATTACACGGCGGGTGCGTTGCAGGTGAGATCTCCTTGCATTGATTAACAAGAACGTTTGCTGCCTTCGCACCGATCTCCTGTCTGCATTCTGTCGAGGATTCGGTGTCAGCCTCGTCGGCCTTCTTTTTCAGCCAGCCTAGTTGGTGGTTAAGGAGATCAGCTCTTTGGCGTGTTAGATTTTCCTTGCAATCTGCTTCTGAAACCATGATCGCATAGTTTACTTGCTGATATCGGCACTCACTGTCGCGATACTTGATCCAGTTGCGTTGGCTCTCCTTGAGCTGCATTTGATTTGAGGCCGGCAGAGAGTTGATTACCTGGCTATAGAGATCATTCAGTCTGCGGTCTGCCGCTTTCAGGTCGGCGTATGCGACCGACGACTGCATTATTGCGAGGATAAGGAAACCCGCAGTCGCTAAACGTTTCATGTCCTGTTCCAACCTCTTGTTGTCATGCATTCTTCAGTCCAGACGGTACCAATGTCCGTTGCCACAACTACTTGGTCGTGTAGCCCCCATTGACCAGAATGGTCTGACCGGTCATCCACCAGCCTTCAGAGACCAGAAGGCGTACCCAGGGAACTATGTCCTCAATATCTGTTAGTCCTGTTTTCGAGAAATTCGACAATGCAGCAGCTGTCTTGTGATAGGCAACCGCGTCCTCGCCTTCAGCAGGATAGAAAAACGGCGTATCCATCGGGCCAGGTCCGATAGCGGTCACTGAAATGCCGCGTTCTCCGAATTCCTTTGAAGCTGCCCGCGTGAAATGTTCGACCGGAGCTTTTGTGCCGGCATAGCTGGAGTAGAATGGCGTGTAGGCGCCGAGCAAGGAGGTAACGAGCGTACAGATCTTGCCATTGTCATTGATTTGTGTGCCGGCTTCCTTGATGAAGAAAAAAGCGGCTTTGGCGTTCACCGCAGACATTTCGTCGTATTCGGCTTCCGAAATCTCGGCCATTGGCTTCTTCAAAACCTTGCCGACGGTATTAATAGCAATATCTGGCTTGCCAATTGCCGCAATAGTGTCGGCAAACAACTTCTCGGTCGCCCCTGCTGTGACGAGGTTTGCCTGAAAGGCGACTGCTTGTGCACCCAATGCCTTCACTGCGGCTACCGTAGCGTCGGCATCGGCCTTACTCGTCGCGCTGTTGTAGTGAATCGCAATTGCCCTGGCGCCGTGTTTGGCGAGATCCCGCGCAATGAGTCCGCCAAGATTTTTCGCGCCGCCAGCTATAAGAACGGTTTTATCTTTGATGGAATGATCAACCATTAACGCGACCCCTTCAATTTTTTATCTACAGGCAACCCGGAGGCTGTTTCCGGCTACGCTGTCTTGAATAAATCGGGAGACCGCTGTCAGTTAAAAGAGGGCGGACTGACAGCGGTCTGTCACGATGGCTGATGTTGAATACGTTCGGGCGTCAACATCAGCCACCGCTGACTATTTTACCATTTCATACGAAAGCCGACTGTTCCCTTGACAGAATAGCTGTCGCCGAAGTTGTTGAGACTGGTGTTGACAAGGCCCTCGCCATAGATCGAATACTTGTCATCATCCCAGTTATAGGTACCGCCAATCCCAAGACCGCCCCAAACGCGGTCATTGCGGCTGGCAAAGCTCACTCCCTGAACATCGACCTTAGTTCCTTCAAGGAACTCATAGTAGAGATTGGCGATGCCGTAGACGTGGGTCCGGTCAAGCAAGCCCTTGTCATTTTGCCATGAGTTCTCATGATCAAGTGTAAGGCCGAGACGGCCCTGCAGGCTCTCGCCGCGATCAACGCTGACACGTGAACCGAAAACGTCGGTAAATGCGTCAAAATCGACGTTCGAATAGACCAGCTGTGCTTGTGGGGTGAGGGACCATGCCGGGTCAATGGCAATCCGCTTGCCACCTTCCAGCGAGAGGGTATAGCCGAAGCCGTCATTGCCATCCGTCAGGTTTGTGTTGGCAAGAAGGGAATTCAGATCGCTCGTGTACCACGTCACCTGTCCCTGACCGTCGAGATAGAAGCCGTTTTCGCCATACCACGTCAGTGTACCGCCAAAACCGTAACCGTCCGTACGGATCTCGCCATCGCCGTAAACGGAGTTTATGTCGGTTTTGCCATGGGCGTAATGGATTGTTACTCCACCAATCAGCTTGCCGTTTTCGGTTTCAGTCAGCAGTCCATCAATACCGGCCTGGAGTTTGAAGACATTCTGGTCGTAATCGGTAGCCGACGTCGAGAAACGCGGTTCGATGCTGTTATGGGCGCCTTCGATACGGCCCCATACACCGTTGCCTTCAATTGCAACGCCAGCTTCTTCCGGAGCGGCATAAGGCGTTCCAACCGGGTCAGCGCCCTGCGCAACAACCTTGTTACCATTGCCGGCCCAAAAGCGATTGCCAACGCGCTGCTGCAACGTAGGCACGCCATTCAGGCCAAGCAATGCCTGCGGGTAGGCTTCATAAGTAGGCACACCAGCCTGATAAAGTGGAGCCGTCGGCGTTGTTGGATTGGTCGGCGTCGTTGACGGATTTGATGGATCTGTCAATTGGGAACGCAAATACCAGTTGCCATCAGTCGGGGTTGAAGTGCCGCCCTGATAGAGTTGATAGGCGTAAGCGCCTGCAACCACTGCCTGCTTGCCACCGACCGTGTAATCACCAATGAGCGAAAACGATCCATTGGACGCACCGTTCACTTCAATGATTCGGATACCTTCATTGGTCTTCGCACCGGTTCCACCGACATTGTTGACGCCAACATTTGTCGTGCCCGATGTATCGCCATTGACGATGATCATATCTGTCTTGGAGCTGTCGTCGCCGAGCGCAACATCGAACAGCATCTGTCCGCCATTGCCGTTGTAGTTGCCACCGACTATCACAACATCGCCGACGGCATCATCGACCGTGGTGATGGTTCCGGCATTGGTTACATCGCCGCTAAACGAGTAAACTCCGGCTCCGTCGCCGGTACCGACAAAAGTGGAGGTCGAAGCAATCGTCATATTGCCGTCGAAGTCGAGCGACGCCATGCCGTCGAGTGTAGAACCGATATTCAGGAACACACCGGTCGTTCCTTCATCCGGTTCGCCGACATGCCATGCTCCGTCATCGATCGACAAATTGGCCCCGTCCAGCTTGACGACTTCCCAATTGGCAATCTTGCCGCCATTCGTGGTCGCGGTCACGCCCTTGAGCGTAAGTGTATCGATCATGCCGTCGGCAACAGAGGTGTCATCGCCGCCGTCCAGCACCTGCGAACCATCATAGGTCGATGCACTCACAGTTGCGGTATCGGAACCATCCTGGCCGTAGAAGCCGCCAGCGAACTTGCCGCCTGTCCAGTTGAATGTGTCATTGCCTTCATGGTTGGCGATACCGTCGTTGCTCTGAGGGTCGTCCCTGTCATCGCCATAAATATTACCGGTATAGCTTCCACCAGCCAGATTAAAGGTGTCATTGCCGAGACCGAGTATCGCGTCGCCGGTTACAGTGCCAGCGCTGTTGACTGTGACATTGCCGCCGACCGTATCTGATGCAACCGGATTACCCGCAACACCTCCATCACGAATGGCAATCCCGGATGATGCGTTCAGGGCCGCCGAAGCCGCAATGTCGATTGTTGCGCCATTCGCTGCAATTGTCTGGATGCCCGAACCGGCCCCACCACTAACTTTGCCAACGACGTTGACCAATGATACGCCCGTACCCCTGTTCCAGGCTAGGATACCGGTTTTACCCGCAATGGAGCCCGCCGTCTGTTTTACACTCAGATCGGTGGCGCTGCTGCTGTTCCGTGCAAAGACCCCGTAGTCACCGGAAGCAGTCACGTCGCCGGACAACGTAACTGCAGTCGAACCCGTTCCCGCATTGTCTGCGAAAACACCATAGGTACCGCCTTTGACCGATCCGGACGTTTGCTGGATGACCAAGTCCTTCGCTGTGCTGGCGTTAAAGGCATAAAGGCCGGCTCGGACGGTTGCTGTTACGTTTCCGGAACTGACGATCGTCGTTGTTCCGGTACCGCGGTTATTGGCGTACATGCCAAACCAGTTGCCGGAGACCGATCCTCCCGTCTGGATAAGGCTAATATCCGTCGCTGAAACATCATTGTAGGCGTAAACACCGTAGGTGTCGTTATTGGTCGCGCCGGTCTGGGTCTGGTTTACAATTCCGGCCGTCGTGATCGTCACGGCGCCGGTACCCCAGTTATCGGCGCGAATGCCATGCGTGTAACCGGTTATGGTGCTATCCGCATCCTGTGTAATGGTAATGTTCGTTGCGCTGGATGAGTTTAGCGCCCACACACCATTGTCGCCTGCTCCATTCACTTCACCGGCGACACCGATTACAGTCGCGCCGACGCCACCATGGACCGTGTGAATTCCGTTGTCCGCACCAGAGATGGTCCCACCAGTCTGACTGACGATCAAATCTGTCGCGTTAACTTCGTTGCTTGCGTAGATAGCGTCACCGGATGTCCCCGTCACCGTGCCTGATGATGTGACTGTAGTTGAGCCGGTACCGTAATTGGTGACGTAAATGCCTTCTGTTCCGGTTGTGCGGCCATTCGAGGTGATGGCAACCGAGCCGGTTCCATCGTTGATCGCTAAAATGCCCTGACCACCAGAGGACGTGATGGATGAAGCATTTCCATCAGTCAGAGTTATTCCGCCGATTGCGTCGACCCTGATCGCTTCTCCAACAGTTGATACACCGAAGCCTGGCTGCGTGATAACTGTTGCCTGTGTAGGGGAAGAAATACTCACCGGAGCATCGCCACCGGTGCTCGAGGCGGCACCCGAACAGCTCCAGGTATCAGAACCCGACGGAACGCAGTCACCTGCCATTGATGGCGATGACCAGCCGAACATTGATGCAAATGCTGCCGCGGACAGCACTGAAACGCCGGTGAGTGACTGAATAAATCCTGTTTCACAAGGCGCTATACCACCAACTATTCCCTTGTACTTGCCGACGCGGCCTCCACGAAGCCAGCTCACTTCATGCTGATCATTATTTCCACTTTTTTGTCGCCCTGGTTTCAACGATGTCCCCTTCCACATCTAACTTGCTTCCTGACGCAGGCAATTCGCGCCGACAAAATAATATCCGGCGTTGATGGCCGTCGATTTCTGGAAATCTATGAATAAATCATTCCCATACCTGGATACTGTTCTTAAAATTTTCGAAAGTGCCGTGCCCGTATCCTGAACAAGACAGAGAATATTGGTATTGCTCAATGCAAAGTCACCGTCGTTCATGGGATACTTGTAATCGGTATGTCTAACAGCATGTACTCATAAGGCAATTGCAGAAACTGTCACAAACTGTCATTTCCTGTCGTTGCGGCGCCATTTCTTGTTCTGGCATGAGCATGTGCGTCACGGCTGGTTCCGAAGCCGGGCATCCTGAGCGGCGGCGTGGCAATTCCGGTAAATGAGGTTCGGATGATCGGTCTAACAAGGGTCGTTATTCCGCTTTGGATATGGGACTTGCCCCAAACCCTGCCTCGATGGGCAGCGAGAGGCAAAAGGTTGATCCCGTGGTATCGCTGGCCGCCAGTGTGACATCGCCCCCATTCTGTCGGGCGATCTCGCGTGATATATAAAGTCCCAGGCCAAAACCTGTTGTGGTTTGGCCTGACGATCTAAAGTATTTCATGAATATCAGTTCGCGCTCATCGGGTTCAACGCCTTTACCTTGGTCAGTTACACTAATAAAAGCCATGTCCTTATCAGATGACAGATGAATTTTTACAGAGTACTTAAAGTGGGAGTATTTCAGCGCATTTTGAATCAGGTTGTGTAGCGCGATCTCTATAAGAACGCGGTCACATTTAACCGGCGTTCTACCACTATTCACAAAAGCAATGCGATCAGCGGTAACCTCATCAAATCCCATCCGGGCCGTGTGTATAATCTCGTTGAGATCAAATACTTCCGCTTGCCCGGACTGTGATTGTCCCGCATCTATCCGGTCGCCAGCCAGCACGTTTTCGATTAGCAATACCATCCGTTTAACGGTGCGACTTATTTTGCCGATGCGCAATTTTATGCTGTCTGTGCCATCAGCCAGTGAAATGAGCAGATTGTCTGCAGCAGCTGCAATCACGGCCAGCGGGCCCCGGAACTCGTGGGACACCACGGCTACAAAGTCCCGTTGTTGTGCGAGAGCATCGTTAACCGAGTCGAGAGACTGCTGGAGCTTTGTCTCAAGCAGCCGGCGGCGTTCCACCTCGGCCTCAAGCGACGCATTACTCTCCGCAAGTTGCGCCGTTCTTTCCCGTACCTTGACCGTCAGTTCGCGTTCAGCTGCCTGCGAGATGGCCAGAATGCGATCCTGCTCTGCTCGTTGACGACGTTCGGTACGCTGCTCAGCCACGCGGCCAGCAAGCACAATCAGCACAAGGCCAAAGGCTGCAATGGCTCCGGCGACCACGAAATGTTGCCGTTGCATGGTGCCCAGATGATCGATCGACGCCAGGGTAAGCAACTGGTACTGCGCGTTGACCAGCGGTTGGCGCCGTACCAGATAGGGGTGGCCGTCGATCATCCACTGGTCGCCTCCTTCCACGTCCGCGATCTGGTGCGCGGCCATCGCCTCTCCCGGGCCCTCGTCGCTGTTCGAGGGCTGCAGGGTTTCCGGCGGCAGAACCGCCGCTACATTGCGTAACATGAACGTCGCAGAAGACGCCGTCGTTATTCGTCCCTGGCGGTTCACGATCAATGCGATGTGTCGACCTGTCAGATAGTGTGCCATTACCGGTGCATCAAAACGCACCGTTACCGAGCCCAATGCCTGGTCGTCAGCGTCCTCAATCCGACTGGTCACAAAATACGATGGCATCTGGTTCAAGCGAGCTATACCAAACAATTGTCCGCTACCCTCGCGTAATGCATCAACCAGATATGCCCGGCCGGTATAAATCTGGCCAACTATGTTAAAGGAATCCGCCCACTGGCTGGATGTCAGCGTATCGTGTGACAAATTGTTCATATAGATACGGGCATACCGGAGATCGTCGGATAGCCGCGTCATGAAATCGCCGACCAGGCGAACGAGCGGATCGCTTGTAAGTATAGCTGCCCGCTCCTCACGGGTTAGTTCCGGGAACCCCGGGGGATCAACCCGATAGCGAGAGGCAAGCTCAATTACCCGGTTCTGCTTCGCAACCATGTTAGCGACGCTGTTCATCTCCGTGAACAGCCGATCCACGACACGCGCTGTTGTCTGTGCCTCATACTCGGCACTCGCAGCCAGCCCCCTGGTCTCGGTTGCAACTGCAAGGTGGGAAATCCACCAGCCAAGGCAAGCCACTATAGCCAGCCACGCTATGGATACGCCCAATGTCATAGGCGATAGAATTTGACGCAGCGGCGGCCTGATTTTGACCTTTTCCCGGGTCAAACAGCTTTTAGACATAAGCGGCGATACCGTTCAGATTTCTAGTTGTTACTGTCAGCCGGATTATCTGGATTATCGACCTCACATCCGACGCCATGGCAGCCGACGTAATTCCCTTGTGTATCAAAGTTTGGATTGCCGTCCTTGTCGAACTGAGGCCTGGCATCGATCTGTCGTTCCTCGCGGCGGCGCGTTCCCTTTTGCGCTCACGGTCGCGCTGTTCTTGAGCATAAATGCGATCTTGAGCGCGTTGTTCATCCTCATCGTGGCGTGCGCTCTGTTCCATCATGCAGTTTGCGAAAGCGTCAGTGCCGGGCCTGAAACCGAAGGAGGTACAGGTTTCCTGGTATACTTCATCTGCGGTAACGCAACCGGCAATCGCCAAGGGTGCAAGCGCAAGCAGTAAATGTCTGGGTTTCAGGCCTGTCATTCAATTCTCCCATTGGACGGTAGGAAAAGTATAAAATGATTCAACGCATTCGAATGTTTTCCATGCCGGAGCGCCAGTTTCGGGAAATATCAAAATGTTATAGTGATACGAAGTCTATCCACGAACATGAAAATTCGTCGTGGATCATGTAATATTTGCAGAACGGCTGGCTGCACGGTTCTTGCTAATCTGGACTATCAACCAGACAGCCAACTCCGTGGCAGCCGATGTAATTGCCGTGAGTGTCGTAGTTTGGTTCCCCGCTTCTGTCGAACTGGGGCGTCGTATCGATCTCACCAGAGTTTTCCGGTCGGTCGACATTGCATCCAATGCCGTGACAACCGTTATAGTCGTCCGTATCACGGTGGTTGCTTGTCGTGTGATGGTGCTTCTTCGGATGATCGGTCAGCATTCCTTCAACAATAGCACCCAACACCGCGCCTGCCACGACCCCGCCGACATCATGGCCTCGATGATCGTACTGGCGGGCCCCCGGATCAAACCCGTCGCCACGACCGTGATGATAGCCACCCACATCTGCAAACACACCCGCACACCCTTGAGCGACCCATATATAGCGGCTTTTCGGGTTATATCCCCATGTGCGGTTTAATATGCAAGAGGCACTCGATGTTTGATGAATGAGTTGGGGTCTCGACAGGGGGCCAGCATAGCATTCATCATATTTATAGTCTCTGGATCGGCACTCTACTGTCGTTTGAGCCGGGGCTTCGAAAACGACGGGCGGTGTGAATGTCGCACCAGCCAAAACAATTGCAGCTATTGTCCATCTAGACATCATCAACCTCCAGATACGGGGAAATTTCTGAGCAACTGGCTCGCGGATTCTCATTCCTTTAGAAGAACACATTATTTTATATATTGATATCCCATCAATAGACTGTTTTGTAGAATGCTGAAAATTAATATTAATGTAAATAATATTAGATAATACTGATATAACGTGGTGCAGTCCGTCGCAAATGCAATTGAACAGGCAGGATGACGAACTGCCTCTAGCTCGGGCGATTTTTGAGCTGCGGAATTAGCACAGAAACGCTATCGGCGCCCTCAATCGGCACGAGACGTGTGTCTTAGTAGATCCAGGATTGAGTTTGGGAACGAAGCATTATGCATGGCAAAACGTGTGTTAACGGCTCGCTGATAGACACCTCGACTCGCAGTTGGATCGAAGGATAAGGCGGCAAATGTCGAAAAAAAAGAATGGCAGCGAGGCTAAATCCGGTCAGGACGTTATTGTTTCAACTGATTTTGTCGAGGAGCGCCTCAGGAATGATTTCTGGCGAGAGGCTTCTCGGCCCTTTTATGAAACGACACCGATCCCAGGAAACGGAAATAATCGACTGGAGGGGGCGATAAGGTCTCGCGAGATAGCCGGGTTCACTTTTGCGTCTGTTACATTCAACTCCCAACGATATAATCGCGACCGACGTATAATTGCATGGAGCGGTCTGGATCAATTCCTCGTTGCGGTTGTGAAGGGAGGAGAAATCCGGGGCAACGTCGCGAACAACAGCCTGATGGCACGAGCCGGGGATATCTGTATCCTTGATCTAACGCAAGTTCTTCAGAGCGACGTGAGCGCAGGCGGCACCCTGTCTGCACTTATACCGCGCGGAATTCTGGCGAAGGCGACAGGGCATGCAAATCTGCATGGTGTTGTACTGCAAGCCCATCTTCCGATGACGCAATTGATAACTGCTTACCTCGAGGGGTTGAATGGCCTGAGCGAACATCTATCGAATGACGAAATTGTCGCTGTCCAGGAATCGTTGGTTACGATTCTGGGCGCTGCCTTGCGAGGTTTGCGCACAGTTAAAGATGAAGAACTCCGCCCCTTAAGTATTGCATTGCGCCAGCGGGTTCTGGATTTTGTTGACCGGAATCTCAATAATCCCGAACTTAGCCTGGACTTGATCATTCGCCGTTTCAATGTCTCACGCGCGCATCTCTATCGTGCGTTTGCGGAAGACGGCGGCATTGCGGGCGTGATCAGGGACCGCCGCCTCGATGCAGCTTTTCTTGAGATAACGCAAACAGACATAATTCCGCGATCTATTGCCAAAATCGCATTTGAACACGGATTTTCGAGTACTGGCCATTTCTCACGCTGTTTCCGTATACGTTTCGGTTTGATGCCCGGTGAAGCGCGGCGCGAGCGGTTGTCTGAGCCGCTTGTTCCGGAACTTCGCGCACATTTGTTAAGATTCGGAATTGGCGTTGAGAGAATACCCCCGATGAGACCACCGGGCTATAAAAGTGAGACATCTAGATGATGCACCGTAGGCTTTATTGCTATAGGAGGTGTGGACCGGGAGGCATTTGCTTTCAAGGAGCAATTTAGCTCCCCTTCAACTTGTTCTCACGGATCTGTATGCCAGAAAGCAACCGATGCCGGTAACGTCGTGAATACTTGAGATTGACAATGTCAGATATCTTACGAAATCGCCCAAATTTTGACGAGAGACGTGGAAAAGACGAAGCCGCCAGTATCCCACTCGTATATCTGGTCGATGATGACGACGACTTCCGCGAGGAAATGGTCTTTGGTCTAGCGAGCCTCGGCTTTGGCACTCATGGATTTGAGTCCGCTGCAGCTCTTTATCGAGCATATGCAGCAAAGCCGGCAGACATCGTTATTCTCGACGTCGGATTGAAAGGGGAAAACGGGCTATCTGCGGCCGCGCATTTGAGATCATCCCAATCAGTCGGAATTATTATGGTGACAGCTCGCGGTTCTATTGATGATCGTATTAATGGCCTTGAATCAGGTGCAGACGCATATCTAGTCAAACCCGTGGATATACGGGAACTCGCGGCAACTGTAATGGCTGTCTATAACCGTCTGGAGAGGTCCGTAGCTGTTACTTCGCCGTGTCTATCTCCTGAATGGGTGTTGGTGGAAAGCGGCTGGGTCATTACCGATGGCCGGGGGCATCGTCTGCGGCTCACGACATCCGAACAACGGATCTTGAGCCGTTTGCTGGATGAGCGCGGTGCAATAGTTAAGCGGCACGATCTGATTGTTGCGCTCGGAGAAGATATTTATGAGTTCAACTATGCTCACCTGGATACCATTGTGAGCCGCCTCAGACGGCGGGCCAAAAATGCCGGTATCGTGCTCCCTTTGCATGCAATTCGCGGGAAGGGCTTTACCTTCGCCGATTGAAAGCGGTGCTGTAGTTCGATGGTAAAGTCGAAACACGCTTAGAGCCGGACGACCTGACCTCCATGGGCATCGGGCCCGCCCGGTCAGGCGCTCGAAAATGTACGGCGGCGGGTGCGGGGCTGGCCGAAATCGGATTCGTCCTGGGGGTACAGCGGGGAAACCTCCGCGATTAGTTTGGACGTGAATTCAAACCGACTTCCTTTCGCTTCTTCTTTTCCACGGAATACGCGACCCCATCCCCTCAAATCATCCGGCGTCGAACTCACATGACCGGGGACTAACGGCAGCTTGCCAATACCTTGTTGAATTATCTTTTGCTGGACTTCACGAACCGGTTTGCCGCTGCGGTCGTGTCCATTTCCTTGCGACGAAAGTAAATTGCCCGACCGCAGCGGATCGGGCGGTGCCCCTGTACAATAATGATCTGTTCATCCTTGCGCATTGACTGAGTAACCTCATGCGGCATTATAAGCGGTCGACGCTGGAGATTGATGCATTCAGATGTTCGAGAAATTTGGCTCTTGTCCCATCCTGTGGCGCGTGATCTGTTCTTCACTTCTACCGTCATCTCCCCGCATTGCGCCGACACATTCCGCGCGGTATCGAGCGCCTTGATCGCAGCGTAGCTTACGAATGCGCATCCATCGATCCATGAAACTGCACCATCTTTGCCAAAATGGCGTTCCAACTGGCCAACGGACTGGTACATCAGCATTAAGCTGATCCCGTATTTGCGTCCCCGATCACGTGCCTCTTCCATTATGCGCATGTAGCCAAGCAGATCGACTTCATCGAGCATGAACAAAACGCGTCGCCGGAATGCGCCGTCCGCCTCGATCATTGCATTGATTAAAGAGCCGATGATTACTCTTCCGATTGCCGGGTAGGAGCGAAGGATCGATGCAGGGATATTGAGAAATACGTCTTTTTCGCCTTCAGCTATCTGTGCTGGTTTAAAACTGTCTCCGCAGACAAGGGACGCGTAATTTGCGAGGGATAGCCACTGGGTGTCCTTCGATGCCGTAGAGTAAACGCCTGAAAATGTCTGCTCAGTCATGTTGACGAAAACGCCAAGCGTCTCGCGAATAAATGTCGAGACGGAATTTTCCTGAACGTCACGCAGCATGGCAAGAACCGACGTCTCCGGTTCGGAAACAATTTGACGCAGGCTGTGCAGATTGCGCCGCCCGGAAAATTCTGGCGATAGCATTACATGCGCCAGGAGTCCTGTTAGCAAATTGTGTGCCTGACTCTGGAAAAAAGACCCCGTTGAACTTTCAAGGCGAGCGCTTTCCGACAGCAGCATATGTGCGAAGCTGACGATGTCTTCTTCTTTTTTTATCGACGTTTCGATCCCGTCAAGAACATTGAAACCGTTAACCGGGTTGGCGGGGTCGAGCACCACGACGTCTCGCCCGAGCCTTTTGCGGCGATGTTCGATTACCATCGATGCAACCTCGGATGACGGATCCAGGCAAACGATCGGACCACTATAGACAAGTGCTGTAGGCACGACATTACTTGTCGTTTTAAATCCACCTGATCCCGCAAAAAACAGCATATGGGTTGAATCGAAATTCTGATTGTAAGTCAGGAGTGGAGCTTGTCCGCCGCGCCCCCAGGTAGACGGATCGACTGGATCGAAAGGCAGTTCATGGATGAGTTCCTTGTCGACACGATAGCGCTCGCCAACAACGATTTCGCCGTCCGCAGGAAAGAGCCGTGCCGCCGCCGACATCGGTAACCAGTCTGCATCTCCAAAGATTCCGCGACGTGCGCGCTTCACCGTTTCGGGCACAACGCTTGAGATGCGCACGGATACCGCTGAAACAACAAAACCAATTGAGACGCTAACCAGGGTAACCATATCGAGGAATGATAGAGCCTGATCCCATTGCAGGACTCCGCTTTCTACGAAAGGGGAGATGCGGGTGATCTCGCGCCGCGCGTAGAAACCCACAATAAGCAGAAAGCAAAACAGGCTGACCATGGCGACCGGTCGGCGCCGGTGCAGCGGAAGCAAGCAAACCGTCAGCAGTGCCCCAAGTGGCCCCGATAGAAGCACGAGTGCAGGCGCAGCACGGATAAACCAGTACTGGAGCTTTCCTGACAAGCCTGCGGCCAGTTCGGTCCAAAACCAATGCGCGACATAAAAGGTAAAGCCAGAAAGAACGACTGGCACCAGAGCGACAAGCAGACCCGCGAGCGGTATTGCTCTAACCATCAAATGCGGTCTCCCTGGTTTGAGTCTGGATTTTCTTCTGGCACTTCAGACCTGAAGGCAATTTCGCCAATTTTGCGCAAACGGCAATATTCGGGTGTTCCGGGTGAAAGTTTGGCCAGTTCCAGCAGTCCTCCTAACAGGAATGCCCGGTCGACCATCGACAAGCCAGCCCGCACGACAATTGCCCCCAGCAGGCGTTTGCTCCGCGCTTCTGTCTTCCGATCAATTGTCTTGCTGGACATATGCCGTTGCTCCAGTGTCGCCATTCTGGCTCTTCAGAGGATAAAAAGCCTTGCTGTAAGGGGTTGCTCTTGTGGGTCTTGCAAGGAGACGCGCCGTTCGTTCAAACATCCTTTCCGTCTGGACAACGGGATCACCTGGCCAGTCGTCGTGCGGGCCGTTTAATACGGTGAGCTAGTTTTAATGTTCATAGTTTTTTATGTTCATGCGACATTCTTCAATTTCGCGTCTATCATTCTGTCAGGAAAATCAATGCGCATTTGTGGACCTCTCTGTTCGAGGCGGTAGAGATTGTAAATTTGACTGATTTAAAAAAGATAGTTAAATATGTTTTCACATTCAAGCCCCCTGGATGAAACGGTGCAACTCGTGAAGGGAGGCGGAGAAGTGCCGAGTCAGCTGCCCGGGTAATCATGGGCTTTCACACGTATTGACTGACGGTCAGGAGAACATTGTGGCAATCATGTTCGTGCGAGCGCAGATGATCAGCAGGGGAGCGGGACGCAACATCATCTCTGCTGCCTCTTATCGTCATCGCACCCGGATGAGAGACGAACAGACCGGAACCTTGTTTAACTATCGCGGCGGCGACGATGATTTGGTCCATGAAGAACTGGTGTTGCCGGAAGATATTCCAGCGTGGCTGAGGTCGGCAATCGAAGACAAGACTGTCGCTGAAGCAAGTGAGGTGCTGTGGAATGCTGTCGATGCATTTGAGACGCGGGTGGATGCACAACTTGCCCGTGAGTTGATTATTGCTCTGCCGGAGGAACTGACACGGGCGGAGAATATCGGTTTGGTTCAGGAGTTCGTCCGGGACAATCTGACTTCGAAGGGTATGATCGCTGACTGGGTCTATCACGACAAGGGCGGCAATCCACATATTCACCTGATGACCGCATTGAGGCCGCTGACCGAAGAAGGGTTTGGTCCCAAATATATGCCGGTTCGCCGACCCGATGGGAAACCACTACGTGAGGTAAAATCAAATCGCCATAACGGGGATATTGTTTATACGTGTTGGGCGGGTAACAGGGAGACGATGAAGGCATGGAAGATCGCCTGGGCGCAGACAGCCAGCCGGTATCTGGCACTGGCTGGCCGTGACATCCGCCTTGACGGTCGTTCCCATGCCGAACAGGGACTTGAGGGGATTGCCCAGCGGCATCTGGGACCCGGAAAGTCGGCGATGATGCGCAAGGGCGCCGAGATGTATTTTGCACCCGCCGACTTGGCGCGTCGGCAGAAAATGACCGCCCGGCTGCTTGCCGATCCGGGGCCTCTCCTCAGGCAGCTTGGCAATGAGCGCTCCACTTTTGACGAGCAGGATATCGCAAGGGTCATCCACCGCTATGTCGATGATCCGGTAGACTTTGCCAATATCCGTGCACGGCTGATGGCCTCTCCTGATCTGGTGCTGCTCAAGCCGCAGCAGGCCGGCCCGCTGACTGATCCGATGACTGGTCGTGTGAATGGCCGGGTGGCTGGCGAGGCAAGGGAACCGGCAATCTTCACCACCCGCCAGATCCTGCGCACCGAACATGACATGATGCGTTCAGCCGATACCCTGTCGAGGAGGAAGGGGTTCGGGATTTCGGACGCAGGACGCGCAGGCGCAGTGCGTTTCGTCGAAGGGGACAATCCGCTGAAGCCGTTCAGGCTGGATCCCGGGCAGATTGAAGCCATTCGGCATGTGACGGACGACAGCGGCATCGCTGCCGTCGTCGGTCTTGCCGGTACGGGCAAGTCGACATTGCTTGCAGCTGCGCGCTTTGCCTGGGAGAGCGGGCATCATCGTGTCCTGGGTGCGGCCCTTTCCGGCAAGGCTGCCGAGGGGCTGGAGGAGAGTTCCGGTATCAGGTCGCGAACGCTTGCTGCGTGGGAGCATGCCTGGAATAACGGGCGCGACCGGCTGATGCGCAGTGACGTCCTCGTCATTGACGAGGCAGGCATGGTCTCCTCGTTGCAAATGGCACGTATGCTGGATGCTGCAGAAAAGGCTGGCGCAAAGGTTGTTCTGGTCGGCGATGCCATGCAGCTTCAGCCGATCGGGGCCGGTGCGGCTTTCCGGGCAATAGCGGAACGGATCGGTTCCGCCGAACTTGCCGGTGTGCGCCGGCAACAGGACCAATGGGCACGCGATGCTTCAAAACTCTTTGCTCGCGGGAGGACCGGGGCGGGGCTGGAAATTTACGCCAGACGCGGGCATCTGGTCGAGGCGGAAACCCGGGATGAACTGGTCAGCCGTCTGGTCAGTGACTGGGCCGATGCGCGGCGGAAAATGATCATGCCATCACAGCCGGGACGGGGCGTGCGGCCAGGGATGGGGCGTACGGAAGCAGAAGGCAGCGGCCAACTGCGGGGTGATGCGTTGCTGGTGCTGGCGCACACCAACAGGGATGTCCACAGGCTGAATGAAGCCTTGCGCAGGGTGATGCGAGAGGAGGGAGCGCTCGGTGCCGCGCGCAGCTTCCGGACAGAGCGGGGCATGCGGGAGTTTGCTGCTGGCGACCGGATCATCTTTCTTGAGAACGCCCGTTTCCTTGAACCGCGTGCAGGGGGAAACAATCCGCAATACGTCAGGAACGGCATGTTCGGCACGGTGGTCTCGACCGGCAACGCATTCCGCGCGCCGCTGCTTTCTGTCCGGCTCGACAGCGGCAGCGAGATTGTTCTGAGTGAGGACAGCTACCGCAACATCGATCACGGCTATGCGGTGACAATCCACAAGTCGCAGGGCGCGACTGTCGACCGGACCTTTGTGCTTGCCAGCGGCATGATGGACAGGCACCTGACCTATGTGTCCATGACCCGTCATCGTCACAGGGCTGATCTTTATGCTGCGCGCGAGGACTTCAGGCCCGGGCCCGGACGGGAGGACAGGGCCCCTGTTGACCACGCGAAGGGGATCATCGGCGAACTGGTCGAAACCGGGGTGACAAAATTCCGGCCCGGGGATGAGGATACGAATGACACGCCCTATGCTGATGTGAAGGTTGAGGGCGGGAAGGTCCATCGCCTCTGGGGTGCCGGTCTGCCGGCGGCCCTGTCGGCTGCGGGAGCTTCCAGAGGGGATATGGTTACGCTTCGCAAGGATGGCGTCGAGACCGTGAAGGTAAAAATTGCAGTTCCTGATGCGCAAGGCGGTGAAAGGCGCTTTGAGGAGCGCACGGTCGAACGCAATGTCTGGACGGCCAAGCTGCATGAAACCATAGATGTCCGCCGCAAAAGGGTTGCAAGCGAAAGCCACACACCGGAATTGTTCCAGCAACTGGCCAGGCGCCTCGGGCGTTCGGGCGCCAAAACCACGACGCTGGATTTTGCTGGTGAGGCTGGCTACCAGGCACATGTCCGGGACTTTGCCCGCAGGCGTGGCATCGACGCACTTGCCGAAGTGATGGCCGAAACAGGGGCAGGGGCAAGACGCCAGATGGCGTGGCTGGCACAAAAGCGCCAGCAGGTCGCAAATCTCCGGGAGAGGGCAAGTGCGGCGCACGGTTTGGCAATCGATCGGGAACGCAGGATTTCTTATCATGAGAGGCAATCCGCAAGATTCCCCATACAGAATCCGACAGCCCGGATGTCCGTGGATCGAAATTCTCCGGGTTCGTCCCGGACCCGGCCGACTGGCAATATCGGGCAGGACCCGGAAGCCCGTTCCATACCGCCGCTGCTTTCTGCCGTGACAGGGTTTACAACCCCGGTGGAGGTTGAGGCGCGCGAGAGGGCATCCGCGGCAGCCCACTACCGCCATAACCGAACAGCACTTGCCAAAACGGCCTCTCATCTCTGGCGGGAACCCGCCAGTGCTGTCGATACGATCGAGGCACTGATCCGGAAAGGCATTGCGGGCGGGCGGATTGCGGCAGCCATTGCCAATGATCCAGCGGCCTATGGCGCCCTGCGCGGCTCCAGTCGGCTGAGGGACAGGCTTCTGGCCGTTGGCCGCGAGCGAAAGACAGCACTGGAAGCCGTGCCGGATGTGCAGGCAAGTGTCCGCTCGCTGGGGTCGAGCTGGGCGTCAGCCCTGAAGGCTGCAACAACCGCAATCGCCGCAGAGCGTCAGCAGATGGCAACCGCCATTCCAGGATTGTCAGAAGAGGCTGGCGAACAACTCCGTCGCATCACAACTGCGATGCAAAAGAAGCACGCGCGGCTTGATGCCCTCGCCGGTTCACTCGAACCGCATATTCGTCGGGAGTTTACAAGCGTCAGCCGCGCCCTTGATCTCAGGTTCGGGCGCAACGCAATCCTGCGCGGCGACCGTGACAACGTCAGTCGCGTGCCTCCCGCACAACATTCCGTCTTCGAGGGGCTTCAGGACAAGTTGAAGATTTTGCAGCAAACAGTTTCGACCGCCAGGGCCCAGGAAATTGCAGCGATACGTCAGAGCCAGAAACTCGACCGCGGTCAAGACTTCCGGCACTAACCTGTTTGCGAAGTCCAGAGCCGATCCATTTCGTGCCGTTTGCCCCGGACTGTTGCAACATATGAACTGTGTCGACGGGATCGGGTTCTGCATGAGGTAAAATTCGACCGTGTGACAAATCTCTTCACTTTGATCTATCTTGACATTCAACCTACTGGAAGGTAGGTACTGAGTATGAGCAATTTGTCCACCACTTCCGATGATATTCTCGCTTGCGCCAAAACCTTGATCATGTCGGGTGGGTATAATGGATTCAGCTACGCGGATATCGCCAGCGTCGTAGGCATTCGCAAGGCCAGTATCCATCATCACTTCCCGAGCAAGGTCGATCTGGTAAAGGCACTAATCGTGCGGCATCGTGAAGATACAGAAGCAGGTTTTGCCAATCTCGAGAGCAAAGTCGATGATCCGCTGGAGCAACTGCAGGCTTATACTCAATACTGGAGTGCGTGTATCACAGACGGGAGTGCGCCATTCTGTGTAGGGGCGCTTCTGGCAAGCGAAATTCCTGTATTGCCACAGGAACTTGCTTCTGAGATTCAAAACTATTTCAGATCGTTATCGAGATGGTTGACATCAGTCCTCACACGCGGCGCAAGACAGGGCCGCATTCGCTTGATCGACTCCCCTGACATCGAGGCAGAAGCCTTTGCTGCTACCGTTCACGGAGGGATGTTGTCAGCGAGAGCCCACAGCGATCCGAAGATGTTTTCGCTTATAGTTGAACCAATGCTTCGCAGACTGGCTGCGGCACAGTGATTTCGATCAAAGCCTGATCATGCTCGGTAGTCAGGCTATCAATTGGCAGGGAGGTGAATGCGGCGACCCCGTTATCCAGCTTGCAGCCATCACCGCATTGATATTTCGAAACATGCCGGGCGCAGGCAATGCCTGGAATGAATATCGAAATGTTGCGTGCCTGTTTCTGGAATGTCGCTGTCACGACGGTGCTTCTCGTCGGCCAGTTGTCGGAACGCCGAGCGAATTTTGGGAAGGATGACAGTGGTGAATGTGGATGGATGCAATCAGTATGGCTGGAATGGTTAATCGACCGTCCTAATCAATGAACGGGTTTACCCTCAAACCTATCTACTAGTAGGTTGTTATCTTTACAGGAGCTTTGGTTATGTTTGGAATTTCCCCGCTCGGCTGGGTGCACACGATCGGCAGTTTGCCTGCCATTCCCCTGGCCATCTACATGTTCGTCCGCTACGGGCGCATTTTGCCCCGGTCAAAATCCGGCGGCCTTTATTTTGTCTCGATGCTTATAGGTGCTGGCACAACATTTCTCGTTGCACGCCAGCAGGTCAGCTATGTTATCGGTGCTGCGACGATGGTTCTGCTGATCGCCGGCTATGCAATCGGTTACAGTTCAGTCTTCGGTCGTGCGACCCGCTATCTGGAAACAGTCTTTCTAAGCTTGACTGCCTTCCTGCTAATGGTGCCGGCGGTAAGCGAGGTATTGCGGCGCGTACCAGATGGTCATCCATTTGTGACCGATCTCAAATCCCCGTTGTTGCTGGGCGCGCAGGGCAGTCTTTTGATCATCCTCATCACAGGACTGACAGCTCAGCTTATCTATCTGAAAAAACAAAACAATCGGTGATCGCGTGGATGGCATGTTTCTCCTATCCACGGAATGAGGTTCAAAGACCACGCGGAATAATGAGCTCTGTCGGTATCATTTCGGGTGGGTTGTTCGTTTGAACGGACTCGTCCAGAAGTTCAAAGGCGCGTTCGATCATTGCCTGAACATTTTGCCGGACCATCACAACCGGGAAGTGGAGAACTTCGATGAAGGGGTCCCAGTCGAAACATCCGATGGAGCACTCCCGGACCTCGTCAACCGGCAGCGTCTTGAGAAAACTGACGACGCCCTCAAAAGGGCTCGTCGAGTTGACGAACAGTGCCTCTGGCAATCCATTCAATTTTTTATAAATATCGCGGATGGTTCTCGCGGCGGCATCGGGACCATAACCATTCGTGATTATGGCGTCGGAGTGAACGGGGAAGTTCAGCGCAGCCAGTTCATCCTTATACCCGCGCACACGTGCGCGGGTGTTGTGGTCACTATCCACGCCACCGATGAAGTAGAAGCTGTTTTCCGTTCGATGAGACCTGCGGCTGGCAATCTGATGCGTCAGTACGCGGGCACCGTCATAGTTGTCACTGATTACGGATGCGCCATGCTTTCCGGGAAGATCCACGTTTATATGTTTCAGATGAGCCTTTTCGCAGAGTTCGGCGACACTGTCCGGATCGGTTGCGCCCGCGATCAACAAGGCGTCGACATTGTGGGCAATCAATGTTTCCACGGTGCTGCGTTCCTGCTGCGGGTCGCGTAATGTGCTGGCTACAACGGGGATAAGATTGCGTGAGCGCGCCACCGTCTCAAACGATGCGGCCATGGAGCTGAAGTATCGGTTGTCCAGCATAGGCAAGATCATGCCGATCATGCCGGAATTGGATATGCGCAACCCGCGTGCCTGAAGGTTGGTGGTATAACCGAGTTCGCTCGCTATTACTCGAATTCTGTCGGCTGTTGCTTTGGTAATTCTTCGATTTTCCCATGAACCATTCATAACCGAAGCAACGGTCGACGCGGATACACCAGCGCGCTCCGATATATCGTAAATGGTTACTTTCCGGGGGATGCTCATCAGGCCTGCTTTGCGTCTGGGTCGGGTCCCGATCTTAGCGGTGCGATAGCGTTTGCTGCAAGTAGGGGAAGGCGTAATCCAATCTATTCCTCTGTCATTTTCCTCTTGACCAGATGCAGGATGTTGAGCGATGGTTATGTTGCACTATCGATGGTGCAACATGATTGTATGCCGAGAGGAGCGGTGCACACATGCCGAAGCCAGGAACGGCTTCCCATCATGCGTCACAAGCCCCGTCAGCATTGCTCGATTTGATTGGTGCGCCGCAAAGCAATGCGGCGCCAAAATGCCGGAACTCCAGGGAACTGGAGGTCGCTATAGGGAGAACATATGGGGTGGAGTAGCGATATAAAGTTTGTCTGCAAGATTGTGTAAAATACAAAATTGAAAACCCAATGGGAGTGAGACATGAAAAATATGTTTGGTAAGGCAGCCTTTGCTGCGGTGGTGCTATCGTCGTTCGCTGGCAATGCTCAGGCGGAAGTGAAGGACGCAGTGGTCGGCTTTTTAATGCCAGACCAGGCATCGACGCGCTATGAGGAGCGCGATTATCCGGGCTTCGCTGCCGAGATGAAGAAAATCTGTGAAAGCTGCAAGGTGCTTTATCTCAATGCCGATGGTGATGCGAGCAAGCAGCAGCAGCAGTTCAACTCGGTCATATCGCAAGGTGCAAAAGTGATAGTGCTCGACGCGGTCGATACGGCAGCGGCAGCCTCGCTGGTCAAGCTCGCCCAGTCGCAGGATATCAAGGTCATTGCCTATGACCGTCCGATCCCGGATGCGACGTCTGATTTCTACGTGTCGTTCGACAATGAAGCCATCGGCAAGTCGATTGCGGAATCGCTGGTAAAGCACCTGAAGGACAAGGGTGTCGCGGGTGACAAGGGCGGCGTTCTGCAGATCAACGGTTCGCCAACCGATGCCGCTGCCGGTCTCATCAAGAACGGTATTCACGCCGGTCTGAAGGACAGCGGTTACAAGACGCTCGCCGAATATGACACGCCTGAATGGGCGCCGAGCAAGGCTCAGCAGTGGGCTAGTGGCCAGATCACCCGCTTCAATGACCAGATCGTCGGCGTTGTCGCTGCCAATGACGGCACTGCAGGCGGTGCGATCGCAGCCATGAAGGCGGCAGGCATCGATCCGCTACCACCGGTTACCGGCAACGATGCGACGATTGCAGCACTTCAGCTGATCATTTCGGGCGATCAGTACAACACGATCAACAAGCCATCTGAAATTGTTGCCGCAGAAGCCGCGCGCGTCGCGGGTCAGCTTCTGAACGGCGAAACTCCGAAGGCCGAAGCCACGCTTTATAACACTCCGTCGAAGCTTTTCGTTCCAGTGGTGGTGACCGCCGAAAACCTCAAGGCTGAAATTATCGACAAGAACATCGTTTCCGCAGAAACGCTTTGCGTCGACCGTTATGCTGACGGCTGCAAGAAGCTTGGCATCACCAACTGACCAACGACGCGCCCGGCCGGTTATCCGGTCGGGCAGTTTGATGTGCAATGGCATATCCTGCAATATGCCAGGGAAAGTGAGATCATGTCCCAAGATCACGAAGCCGCTGCGTCGTCGCGGCAGCCAGTGCTGCGTCTAAGCGGCATATCCAAGAATTTCGGTGCCGTTTCAGCGCTGACAGATATCGATCTGGAAGTCTTTCCGGGCGAAGTTGTCGCTCTTGTCGGTGATAACGGAGCAGGAAAGTCCACCCTGATCAAGACACTGGCAGGTGTCCATCAACCGACATCCGGCAGTATCGAATTTAATGGTGAGAAGGTTGTGCTTTCGTCGCCGGGCGTTGCGCTCGATCTCGGCATTGCGACAGTCTTTCAGGATCTGGCGCTGTGCGAGAATCTCGACGTGGTCGCCAATATTTTCCTTGGCCGCGAAATGAGCCCCTATCGGCTTGATGAAGTGTCCATGGAGATCAAGGCGTGGAAGCTTCTGAACGAGCTTTCCGCCCGCATCCCGAGTGTACGCGAGCCGGTCGCCTCCCTTTCTGGTGGCCAGCGCCAGACGGTTGCGATCTCGCGCTCGCTGTTGCTTGATCCCAAGCTCATTATGCTCGACGAACCGACGGCAGCCCTTGGCGTTGCGCAGACTGCTGAGGTTCTCGATCTTATCGAGCGCGTCCGTGACCGTGGGCTCGGTGTCTTGATGATCAGCCACAATATGGAAGACGTTCGTGCTGTCGCGGACCGCATCGTCGTGCTGCGGCTTGGCCGAAACAATGGTGTTTTTTACCCGGATTCCTCAAACGAGGAGCTGGTCGCAGCCATCACCGGCGCAAGCAGCAATTCCGTTTCCCGCCGTGCCGAACGGCGTCAGGCGCAGCATGAAACCGGTCAGGCCCATGATCGGGGAGAAGCATAATGAACCAGGCAACCGGAAATACCCCTCTCGATCGCCAGGACACCCGCGTGCGCCATGATGAAGGCGTTTCGGGCGCGCTGCGCAATTTCTTCGACCGTGTCCGGTCGGGCGATCTTGGATCGCTGCCGGTCATCATCGGTCTCGTCATCATCTGGACCGTTTTCCAGACGTTGAACCCGGTTTTTCTGTCGAGCAACAATCTCGTAAACTTGCTGTTCGACTGTTCGACTATCGGCGTGATTTCGCTGGGTATCGTCTGCATTTTGATGCTGGGTGAAATCGACCTTTCGGTCGGTTCGGTTAGCGGACTTGCGTCAGCCATTGTCGGCGTGCTTTGGGTCAATCATGGCTGGCCTGTTGGCGTTGCAATGCTGGCGGCGCTGTGCACCGGCGCGTTGATCGGCCTGCTTTACGCGTTCCTCTATAATCGCTTCAGCATGCCAAGCTTTGTTTCCACACTGGCCGGTCTGTTGGCGGCGCTTGGCCTTCAGCTTTATCTGCTGGGCAATACCGGCTCGATCAACCTGCCTTATGGTTCCTGGCTCGTGAGTTTCGGCCAGCTTCTGGTTATGCCGCGTCCGCTGTCCTATGCGTTGGTGCTGATTGCCGGACTTGCGATCTTCTTCACCGGGTTCCGCTCTGCGCAGCGCCGCCGTGAAGCCGGTCTGTCAGCGCCGTCGTCGCTCGGCATAGCGCTCAAGGCCATCGTCATCACAGTCATAGTCGGCGGTGCTGTGTTTTATCTCAACCAGTCGCGTGGTGTGCCATGGATGTTCGGCCTGTTCGTGGCGCTGGTCATCGCGATGAATTACGCACTCACGCGTACCCAGTGGGGGCGCGCGATGCAGGCAGTCGGCGGCAACCGCGAAGCCGCACGCCGTGCTGGTATCAATGTGAAATTTATCTATATGTCGGCTTTCATGACCTGTTCGGTTCTGGCTGCAGCAGGCGGCATTCTGGCCGCAGCTCGCCTTGCTTCTTCCAGCCAGCAGGCAGGCACTGGCGACGTCAACTTGAACGCGATTGCAGCAGCGGTCATCGGCGGCACTAGCCTCTTTGGCGGACGTGGTAGCGCCTGGTCGGCTCTACTTGGCATTATCGTCATCCAGTCGATTGCCAGCGGTTTGACGCTGCTCGATCTGTCATCGTCGCTTCGCTACATGATTACTGGCGCTGTGCTCGCCATCGCCGTGATTGTCGACTCCCTCGCCCGCCGCTCGCGCCAGTCGCACGGTCGCGCCTAAAACTTTAAGGACTGAAAAATGGCTCAGGATCTCAATGGAAAAATCGGCGCCGTTACCGGTGCTGCCTCTGGCATCGGCTTCGAATGTGCAAAGCACATGTTAGAAGCGGGAATGACGGTGTTTCTCGTCGACCGTGACGAGAAGGCGCTTAATGCAAAATGCGCCGAGCTTGGCGATAAAGCCAGACCGCTGGTCATTGATCTGCTCAATCCGGCATCAGTCGCCACCATGATGCCGCAAATACTCGACCAAGCGGGCAAACTCGACGTATTTCACGCCAATGCGGGTGCCTATATTGGCGGACCTCTTTGGGAAGGTGACCCGGATGCATGGGACCGCATGCTGAACCTCAACATCAACGCGGCTTTCCGCACCATTCATGCGGTTCTGCCACATATGATGGAACGAAAGACCGGGGATATCATCATGACAAGCTCTGTCGCAGGTGTCGTGCCGGTCATCTGGGAGCCAATCTATACCGCATCCAAACATGCCGTTCAGGCTTTCGTTCATACGGTTCGCCGTCAGGTTGCGCCGCACGGTATCCGCGTTGGTGGCGTTCTGCCTGGTCCGGTGGTTACCGCACTTATTAGCGACTGGCCGAAGGCAAAGCTGGATGAAGCGCTGGCTAATGGCAGTCTGATGGAACCGAAGGAAGTCGCGGAATCGGTGATGTTCATGCTGACCCGCCCGCGCAACATTACCATTCGCGATCTGGTCATCCTTCCACAAAGCCTCGATCTGTAAATGGGAGCGACCATGACCAGCTATTATCTGGGCGTCGATGTCGGCACCGGCAGCGCTCGCGCCGGTCTTTTCGACGCTAGCGGTACCATGCTTGCTTCGGCCAAGCGCGATATCACCATCTGGCGTGAGGCGGGCAGCATTGTCGAGCAGTCGAGCGTCAATATCTGGCAGGCTGTTTGCGAAAGCGTGCGCGAAGCCGTCAAGACTGCCGATATTGATCCGACGGACATTGCCGGTATCGGCTATGACGCGACATGTTCGCTGGTTGTGCTGGGCGAGGGTGGCAAGTCGCTTGCAGTCGGTCCGTCCAACGATCCAGCGCGCGATATTATTGTGTGGATGGATCATCGCGCCGTTGGCCAGGCAGAACGCATTAATGCGACCAAAGCCAAGGTTCTCGACTACGTTGGCAGCACCATTTCCCCCGAGATGGAAACGCCGAAGCTGTTGTGGCTCAAGGAAAACAAGCCGGAAACCTTCGCTGCTGCATGGCAGTTTTTCGATCTTACCGATTTTCTCACATGGAAATCTTGCGGCAGCCTTGCCCGTTCGGCCTGCACGGTCACCTGCAAATGGACCTATCTCAGTCACGAAAAGCGCTGGGATGAGACCTTTTTCCGTGAAGTAGGCCTTGGCGAACTGGCGGACGAAAATTTTGTCCGCATCGGCACGGACGTTCGACCCGGTGGCGAGAGTCTTGGCGGCTTGAGCGAACAGGCCGCGGCAGAACTCGGTCTTATGCCGGGCACAGCTATTGCCGCTGGCCTGATCGACGCTCATGCGGGCGGGATCGGTACGGTCGGAGCACGCGGTCCGGAGGGCCGGATATTGTCGCGCATGGCCTATGTGTTTGGCACGTCGGCCTGCACCATGACGACCACCGAACAGCCGGTTTTCGTGGATGGTGTATGGGGTCCTTATTATTCGGCGATGGTTCCGGGCCTGTGGCTTAACGAGGGAGGACAATCGGCAGCGGGTGCCGCTATCGATCATCTGATCCACATGCATCCTTTCGCGAAGGAAGCGGAGAAGCAGGCAACCGCCCAAGGCAAGGGATTGGTCGACATTCTTGCTGCAGAAGTCGATGCGAGGGGAGGCCCTGAAGAGGCAGCTGCCATCATTGGCGACATTCATGTCGTGCCGGAGTTCCTCGGTAATCGTGCACCGTTCGCGGACCCTGATGCGCGCGCAATCATTGCCGGGCTAGATCTCGATGCCGGGATCGACAGCCTTACTGCACTTTATTTGGCCGGGCTGTGCGGCCTTGGCTATGGTGCGCGGCAGATCGTGGAGGCCCAGAAAGCAAAGGGTATCGCGACCGATACTATCGTCGTCTCGGGTGGGGCTGCACGGTCGCACCTGGTGCGACAGGTGCTTGCCGACACGACCGGTCTTGTCATCGCCGCCTCGACTTCGCCCGAACCTGTTCTGCTCGGCTCTGCAATGCTGGGTGCGGTCGCGTCGGGGGCTTACCCTGATCTTGCATCGGCCATGGACGCCATGTCGGAACTTGGAGAAGTTAACAGGCCGGATGCCGGGCTGGCCAGGTGGCACGACCAGCGTTTCGAGGCTTTCACACTTTTGCAGGCAACCGCTCGCAAAATCCGCGTGGTTCAACTGAGCTAGATTGTTCCCGGCACGTAGGCAGTTCCGGTTGCATGATCTGCGGTCGGGTCTGACAGCCCCGACGACAGCGAACATTGAAGACTGTACACGCAGAAATGGATGCTTCTTCACGTTCAGGGCTTCGACAGCAGGCTGTCTGTCTTGCGGGGCTGCTTATGCAACTCAGGTCGCTTCTCAATGATCTTGGCTATGCCAGGCGCATTGCCAAGGGACTGAACAATCTTCTTGAGATACGAAAGCGTTTCAAGGATGACTCGCTGCGAAGCCTCTTGGAGATGTTTGACGAGGATACTGCGCTGGTGGCCATCTAAGGCAGGACGGAAATGCCGATTTCAGTTCGAGCCATGGCTGGATTTCAACCATCGCCAATTTCCCAGACTGCAGCACCGGCAATCATTCCAGCACCGGCGGCCGAAAGAAGCAGCCGTTCGCCTGACTGAAAAGGCTGCGATTTCGATGCCAGTGATAGCGATAGCGGGATTGTCGCCGCCGACGAGTTGCCGAACAAAGCAATCGATCTGGCGGTAATGGAGGCAGGCAGGTGCAACTGGTCGCAGACCGTGTCGGTGATCCGCGCATTGGCCTGATGGGGAAAGAACCTGTTCACATCGGTGGCACTAAGCGCTGCCCGTTCAAGCGCGTCGGTTGCGCAACGCGACATCATACGAACGGCCTGCGTAAAGACGGCCTTGCCGTCTCGCATGGTCATTCTTGTCTCGGCAGCGGGAATGGAAATCAGCCCGTAATTTCCGCCATCGGACATGAGCGCCGATCCACGCAGTCCAGCATGTGGATCGTTCGATGGTGCAAGCAGGACTGAACCAGCGGCATCGGCAAAGAGAATTGCTGTGTTGCGCTCCTCCATACTGATCCGGCGGCTCAATATATTGGCTGCCACGACCAGAACCGGCTTGCGGAAGTTTTTGACAAAGCCGTCTGCCAGAACAAGCGCATAAAGGAACCCGGAGCAAGCGCCTGCAAGATCGATCCCGCCGCAGTTTTCCAGCCCCAGCTTGTGAGCGAGAAGCGGCGCGGAAGGTGGCAGGAGATGATCGGGCGTTGATGTCGCGAGAATGACAAGCGCCACCGAATTGTGCGGAACACCGGCATCCTGGAGAGCCATTTGTCCCGCCTTCATCGCCATGTCCGTAAGAGTTTCATCCGGTGCCGCCCAACGCCGTTCGCGAATGCCGGTGCGCCTTTCGATCCAGCCAGTATCCAGTCCGAGACGCTGCTCCAGTTCATCATTTGCAACTCGGCGGTCTGGCACGTAATGGCCGAAACCCGCCATACGGCTCGAAATACTCATCGCGCTGCCGTCTCGATCATATCAGCCGCCGCATGAATCGCGTCATAGGCAAGGTCCAGATCAAGTGGCGTTACGCAATAGGGGGGCATCAGATAGATCACGTTGCCGAGCGGACGCAGAAGCACACCCCGTTTTCGGAAGAAGGATTTCAATTGCGGCCCAGCATCGGAAAGGTAGCCGGTTTTTTCGACCGCGAGGTCAAGGGCGGCGATGGTTCCTTGCTGGCGAACATTGGTGAAACGAGGATCATCCTGAAAACGCGATAGCCTTTCCGAGTGCAATTGCCCCAATGTCCTGATGCGATCCGCGACGGGTTCCGTTTGCCAGACTTCTATATTTGCACGTGCTGCCGCGCAGGCAATCGGATTGGCCGTGTAGGAACTGGAATGAAAGAATGTGCGGCTGCGATCATTCGAAAAATGCGCATCGAAGATTTCAGCCGTGCTGAGCGTTGCGGCCAGCGGAAGAGCGCCGCCGGTAATGCCTTTGGAAAGGCAAAGAATATCCGGTGAGGTGGATGCCTGTTCGCAGGCGAACATGGTGCCCGTGCGTCCCCATCCTGTCATCACTTCATCGGCGATCAGCAGTGTTCCGTATTGTTGCGTGATCCGCCGGAACTCGGCGAGCAGGCGAGGAGGATAGATTTTCATTCCGCCTGCACCCAGAACAAGCGGTTCCAAGAGCAGAGCGGCAACCTTGCCACTCCGGCAGAAGTGCTCCAGCGCATCGAGTGCTTCCTGCTCCCGCCCCACCGATGGAAACGGAATGGTGTCGACCTGAAACAGCAGGGGGGCATAGGCGGAGTTGAACACACCGCGCGCACCGGTGGACATGGTGCCAATCGTATCGCCGTGATAGCTATGCTCCAACACTGCGATGCGTGAACGCGGTTTGTTTCTATTGTGATAGAAGCCGAGCGCCATCTTGATAGCGACTTCGACTGCTGTGGAACCGCTGTCGGAATAGAACACATGGGCGAGGCCTTGCGGGGTGAGTTTGACCAGTTCTTGCGCCAGCTTTTCTGCCGGTTCGTGAGTGAATTCGGCAAAGATGATCTGATCGAACTGGTCCAATGCGTCCCGGATCGCCGCCATGATCTTTGGGTGACGGTGCCCATGTGTAATCACCCACCATGACGATATGGCATCGAGCACCGAACGACCGGTTTCATCCTGCAAATAGGCACCGTCAGTTTTGACGATCCTGCGGAAAACCGGTTCTGTGGCATGCTGGGTGAAGGGATGCCAGACAGGAGACGAACGTCCGTTCATTCGGAAGCCTCGTAAAAAGCGCTCATATTGAAATGCTCGCGAAACGCATGGCGGAGCGTGTCCGGGTCAAGTTTCGCAAGGTGGGGCAGTCGCCCCAGTCTGCGAACGCCGCTCAGTTCCGGGATGATCTGCTCGGTATCCGGTTGAGGATCGCCGATGAAGGCAATACCGAGCACGGGAATATTGCGCCGGTTCAATGCTTCAAGCGAAAGCAGTGTATGATTGATGGTTCCGAGGCTGGTTCTTGCACAAAGGATGATCGGCTTTTGCCAGCGTGCAAAGACATCAATGAATGTCGTGCGGCGTGTCAACGGTACATGCAATCCGCCTGCGCCTTCGATTACGAGAGGTGCATGGACCGATGGAACATCCAAGGCGTCCGCATCAATTTCCACTCCGTCGATCTGTGCTGCAAGATGCGGCGAAGCGGGCGTATTCAAGCGCCAGCACTCCGGAATGATGTTCTGGCGTGAGAGCCCGGTAAGCTGGACAACCGTTTCGCTATCGGTTGTTTCTTCCAGCCCCGACTGAACCGGTTTCCAGTAATAAGCACTGAACGCATCTGCGAGAGCTGCGGAAAAGACGGTCTTGCCGATACCCGTATCGGTGCCGGTAACGATCAAAGTGCAGTTCATATCAATTTCTCCGCCATGATCGTGGCAAGGTATTCGAACATGCGCGTTATCGTGGGTTCATCGACATTGAGCGTGATGGTGATGCGCAGGCGCGCCGTGCCGACAGCCACTGTTGGCGGGCGTATGGCGCGTATGTCGAAGCCCTTGGCTTGCATGCGATGTGCGATACGCAAGGTGCGGTCGGCATCGCTAATGACGAGCGGCAATATCTGCGTTCCGCTGCCGGCTTTGCCAAAGTGATCGGCGAATTGCGCATTGGCAAATGCGATAAGCCGGTGCAATTCACGCCGACGATATTGTTCGGCGATCATGGTTTTCAGCGCAATCCGTGTTGCGGATACTTGCAAGGGCGAAGGCGCAGTCGAATAGATGAATGGCCGTGCGCGATTGACGAGAAAATCGCGAAGGACCGGATGTGCTCCAACCAGCCCGCCGGAGCTGGCCATTGCCTTGCCGCAGGTATGCAGCGTGATAATGTTCTGTCGGCCTTCCAGTCCGGTAGCAAAACCGCGTCCATCTGGCCCGTGCACGCCCGTCGCGTGGGCTTCGTCGATGAAAAGAAAAGCGCCGTGGTGGTCTGCTATCTCGATGAGATCGGAAAGCGGCGCGATGTCACCATCCATAGAATAGAGGCTTTCCACCACAATCCACGGCGTGCCGCGTCCGCCCTTTTTGCGCCATGTGCAGATTGCTCTATCGAATGCATCCGCATTGTTATGCGGGATGGAAACGGTTTCGGCCTTTCCGGCCCGCATGCCTTCACGTGCGCTGGCATGGATCAGTTCGTCATAGGCAATCAGATCGCCGCGTAACGGCAAAGTCGAGAGAACTGCTAGATTTGCCGTATAACCGTTATTGAAATACAGCATTGAAGGTGCACGAAAACAGAAAGCAGCTTCAGCCTCCAGAAGTTCGTGTTCCGGGTGATTGCCGCGCAACAGCCGGGAGCCGCCAGCCCCGGTGGCAAGGCCGTTTTCCAGCTCGGCTATCAATGCATTACGGATCGACGGCGATGCGGCAAGACCCAGATAGTCATTCGAGCTGAAATCCGCACCTCTGTTATCGGCAAGTGCGCGCAGATGCTGCCGCCGCTGTAAGTTTTTCAACTTCGCAGCGTAACGGGCCAACGGGTTGGTGCTCATGCATGGGCATCCAGTGCATCGGCGGTCAGGCCAAGCCGTCGCATGAGGCTTGTGTCGCGATCTTCGCCCGGATTGGCGGCGGTCAGCAGCATGTCGCCAATAAAGATCGAATTTGCGCCTGCGAAAAAGCAGAGTGCCTGCATTTCATCGCTCATCGAACTGCGCCCCGCTGTCAGCCGGACATGCGATTGCGGCATCATCATGCGGGCAAGGGCGATGATGCGGACAAAGGCGATAGGATCGACGGGCGATGCTTTCTCCAGCCGTGAACCGGGCATCGGGATCAGCATATTGATTGGCACGCTTTCCGGTGGGATGGGCAAATTTGCCAGCGTCACCAGCATTTCGATGCGATCGTCTTCGGTTTCTCCAAGGCCGAGAATGCCGCCGCTGCAAACCTTGATCCCTGCTTCCCGGACATGGGTGAGCGTTTCCAGTCGATCATCGAAACTGCGCGTCGTGATGACCTGCGGATAAAACCGCTCCGACGTATCGATATTGTGGTTGTAATAATCGAGCCCAGCCTCCGCAAAGGTCTGCGCCTGATCCGGGTTCAACATGCCCAGTGTCATGCAGGTTTCCAGACCAAGCGCTTTCACCTGTTTGACCATCTCGACAATCGCGGGCTCATCCCGCGTCTTCGGGCTGCGCCAGGCCGCACCCATGCAATAGCGGGTTGCGCCGCTATCCTTTGCCTTTTTCGCTTCCTCGAGGACTGTATCCAGACTCATCAATCTGGAAGCTTTGAGACCCGAAGCGTGATGTGCCGACTGGCTGCAGTAGCCACAATCTTCCGGGCAGCCGCCCGTCTTGATGTTGAGCAGTTTGCTGAGCTGAACGCGGTTCGGATCGAAATTGGCACGATGAACGCTTTGTGCCTCCAAAAGGAGATCGTTGAACGGAAGTTCATAGAGCAGACGCGCGCTTGCGAGCGTCCATGCATCCTGTTCCGATTTGGACGCCGTTTTCTCAGCGCCCTCCGGGTTCGATTGCACCGTATTGAGCATGCTTTCTCCATTTTATCTATAAAAATAGAAAGAATCTATGAAATATAGATTATCTGCATGAGTATCGGTGACTCAAGCTAAAATATTATAGATAATTATGGATTGCGCATAATGATGCACTGCGTTGTGACTGTGCCAGAACGCAAAACGCCGCGATCATTGGATCGCGGCGCTATGAAATCAGCGGGTTGGAGAAGTCTGCAAAAGCCTGTTGCGGCACAGCCGGTTATCCGTCTGAAGGCGCAAGCTGCGTTTCAAGGTGCTCATCACGGAGGCGATGACGCCCCAAAGGCAGCATGATCGGTCGACCGGAAGTTGGATCGGTCATGATACGGCTTTCGAGATGAAATACCTCACGAACATTTTGTTCTGTCAGCACGTCGTCCGGCGTTCCGGTTGCGTATAGTCGTCCGTTAGCCATTGCGACCAGAAAATCCGCATAGCGGGCGGCAAGATTGAGATCGTGCAAAACCATGACGACTGTGGTTCCGCGCTTCTGGTTGAGATCTGTGAGCAGATCCAGAACTTCAATCTGGTGACTGATGTCGAGAAAGGTTGTCGGTTCATCCAGCAGGAGAATATCGGTCTGCTGCGCCAGTGCCATCGCAATCCATACGCGCTGGCGCTGGCCACCTGAAAGTTCATCCACTGGCCTGTCGGCCAGTTCGGTCGTCTTGGTTGCTTCAAGTGCCGTTGCGATTGCTTCGTCATCTGCCCGCGTCCATTGCGAGAATACGCCGTGATAGGGGTTTCGACCTCGACTGACCAGATCGGCAACCAGTATGCCCTCCGGCGCTGTCGGCGATTGGGGCAGCAGGCCGAGCGTTTGTGCCAGTTGCCGGGAGGGAAGCGTGTGGATCGACTTGCCGTCAAGCAGTACTTCCCCGTGTCGTGGTGCCAGAAGTCGCGACATAGTGCGCAGCAAGGTAGATTTCCCGCAGGCATTCGCTCCAACGATTGCTGTTACCTTGCCGGAAGGCACCTCAAGATCGAGACTATCCAGCACAAGCCTGTCACCATAGCCAGTGGTCAGCTCACGCGCGATGAGGGTGTGATCGGTCATAGGGATGCCCCGCTGCGGTTGGCGCGTATGATGAGGTAGATGAGATAAGGAGCGCCCAGAACTCCGGTGACGACGCCGACCGGATAGCGGCCGGGGAGCAGGAATTGTCCGCAATAATCGCCGGCGAGGACTAGTATGGCTCCGATCAGGGCAGACGGGACGAGCAGGGAACCGTTATTACCGATGATGCGTGCCGCAATGGGGCCGGACAGAAAGGCAACGAAAGCAATGGGGCCGGAAACGGCCGTGGCAAAAGCTATCATGCCGACGGCGGCAATGATTATGACAATCCGGGTTCGCCCGACATTGGTTCCCAATGCTGCGGCGCTGTCGTCGCCCAGCCGCAATGCTTCGAGATCGCGCGACCGGCTCAAAAGCAAACTGCCGAAAACGACCAGCGCGACCAGAAGAGGAAACATCTGGTCCAGCCTTGCGCCGTTGACGCTGCCGGTAAGCCAGCGCATGGCTTCCTGCAGGCTCCAGGCGGGCGCGTTTGAAAGAATATAGGCAATGACACTTTCGAGCATCGCCGAAACACCGATGCCAACGAGGATAAGACGGGTTCCGGCGACCCCGTTCCTGAAGGAAAGACCATAGACGGCAAGTGCTACGACGAGCCCGGCCACAACGGCAAAGATTGAAACAACGGGGCCGCTTAGCGAGAGCACAACGATTGCAAAAACAGCCGCAGCACTTGCACCGGAACTGATTCCGATAATGTCAGGGCTTGCGAGCGAATTGCGCAGCATAAGCTGGAATGCGACACCGCCGAGGCCGAAGCTCAGCCCTGAAAGCACGGACAGGACGGCGCGCGGCAGGCGCAACTTCCCGACCGTGAAACTTGCACCCTGAACGTTTTCGCCCAGGAGTACGCGGACGACATCTTTTGGCGGCGTGAACGATTGGCCCAGCATCAAAGTGAGGAGGAAGAGGGCGACGAGAATGACCAGAAGAAGACCGATGACAAGATTGCGCTTGCGGGTGCGACTGCGACGGTTCCAGGCGATAAGATCGGCGGTGGAATGCAGCATGATCACAACTCGCGAACCCGTTGGCGCCTGACAATCCAGATGAAGAACGGCGCACCGATCAGGGCGGTGACGATCCCGACATCGAGTTCGGCAGGGCGGGCAACGAGGCGTCCGGCAATATCGGCAGCAAGCAGCAGGCAGGCTCCGCTGAGGGCCGAGAATGGCAATAGCCAGCGGTGATCGACCCCGACCAGGAGGCGGCATACATGCGGCACAACCAAGCCCACGAATCCGATGGGGCCGCAGATGGCGGTGGTTGCACCACACAGCAGAATTGCGCCGAGCGCCGCAACAGCACGTGCAATGGCGACCTTTTCTCCGAGCCCGGCGGCAAGTTCATCGCCGAGTGCCAGGGAGTTCAGTTTGCGCGCCGATAGAAGGCTGACAATGAAACCGACACCGAGAAATGGCAGCACATAAGCGAGCCGGTCGAAAGTCGCACCTCCAACGCCGCCGATCTGCCAGGCGCGAATGCCGCCGGCAATATCGTTGCGGGGCAGCACGATGGCGATAACCAGTGAGGAAAATGCTACCGACGTGGCTGCACCGGCCAGCGCGAGCTTGAGCGGTGTCGCGCCACCACGGCCAAGCGATCCGACCATATAGACGAAGACGGCGGCGCAACCGGCACCGAATATGGCTGCCCAGATATAAGCTGGTGCGGAAACGATGTTGAACCACGCAACGCCGATGACGACGGCAAGCGATGCACCCATATTGACGCCCAGAATGCCGGGGTCTGCCAGCGGATTGCGGGTAATGCCCTGCATAATGGCACCTGCCAGCCCGAGCGCTGCTCCGGCGAGAAGCGCGAGCAAGGTGCGCGGAATGCGCATGGCGACGGCGGCCTGTCCGACGGTGTCCATATGACCACGCAGCGCCGCAACAATGTCAGGCCATGGCACTTCACGCGTGCCGAGCGACACGGACAGAACACAAAGGGTCGCGAGGAGAAAGACGACCGCGCCGAGCCAGCCGGTCTTCGCTCTGTTGGACCGATATATGGTGATTGGCTGGCTTGAACGCCGGATGCGGGCGACGATCATTTTGCTTTATCGGCTGCGCCGGCAAGAAGGGCGACATAGTCCTTCAACACCCAGGAAATGGAAAGTGGTGTGGGATTGGCCGCTGTCCCGAGAGGGTTTCTGCCCAGCATGACCACTGCATTGTTTTCGACCACTGGCATGCTGGCGAGAAGTGGATTGCGCTTCAAGGCATCCAGCAATTCCTGACTGCCATAGGTTACGACCATGTCCACGTCATCGAACATGTCGACACGCTCGGCGCTGATGGAGCCGGAGAACTGGCCCGGTTTGGAGGCGTCGACCACACTTTTGGGTGAGTTCAGGCCAAGGTCCGTGAAGAATCTCACCCGCGTGTCGTTAGTAGTGTAGAAATTGACCGTGCTCAGGTCCGTCGTATCGAGATGCGTGACGAACATAGCCGACTTGTCTTTGAGATGCGGATACTGGCTGACCGTCTCGGCAATCTCGCCTTCGATCTTTGCAATCAGCGCTTCACCTTCTTCCGCCATGCCCATGCCGACGCTGTTGAGACGGATCATGTCGCGCCAGTCGGTGGACCAGGGCGCTTCGGGATAGGCAACGACGGGGGCGATCTGGCTGAGTGTATCGTAGTCGGACTGGCTCAGGCCGGAATAGGATGCGAGGATGACGTCGGGCTGCGTTTCCGCCACCGCCTCGAAATCGATCCCGTCCCCTTCATCGAAAAGCACAGGCGTATCGGCGCCGAGTTCCTTCAACTTTGCGGCTACCCATGGCAAGAGACCATCATTGTCGTCATCGCCGAAATTGGCTCGCGCAAACCCAACCGGAACCACGCCGAGTGCAAGGGGAACCTCATGGTTTGCCCAGGCAACGGTGACTATCCGTTCCGGCTTTTTTTCTATCGTTGTCGTTCCAAAAGCATGTTTTATAACAATCGGATAGGTTGTTTTTTCACCAGCTAGAACCGCTTGCGGCGCAATCATCGCCAGGCAGCACAGGGCAGCGAAAACGAGAGAGCGAATGGACCAAGTCATCCGGCGCATTCTCCTTGTGTATAAAGTGGCCTTTCACTCTCAAGTTAAACCCACCGCGTCAAGGCCGAAGCTCACACCTTGATAAAGGTGTTGCGAATTAACCGTGATTTCCTACAAAAAAGCAGTTTTCTACAATACTGGACAAAGGTTCTCAAGTTAGTGGCGATCCGGGGACCATTTCAGTTTCTTGATTGCTTCGATGATCGGGCTCATCCGGTCGTTGATCGTAAGGCTGTCGATGTCTCCACGATTTGAAACCGTCGCTAAAAGCGATCGCCGCAAACTGCTTATCGGACCTGACCATGGACATTGAAGAGACCGCTGAGATGAAGAAAACCACCCGGGTTCGCTACCGCAGGGCAATTCTTCTGGGGTGCACGGCGCTTGTCGTATCCATGCCGGATCTGACTTTGGCGCAGCAGGCGACAACAACGGAAGAGCCGACAGTGCTCAAGACCATTACGGTTGATGGGTCTGGTGGACGCGACGACGATTCCAGGTCGATTGTCGCGACGAGAACCACCGGCGGCGGCAAGATGGCGACGGACATCATGGATACGGCAGCCTCCGTATCGGTGATCACCGCCAAGGAAATACAGGAGCGCAACGCCCAGACCGTCGAGCAGGTGCTGCAATATACTGCAGGTGTTTCCACCAATTTTTACGGGTCGGATGACCGGTTTGACTTTTTCCAGATCCGCGGGTTCGATGCCAACACCTATCGCGACGGGCTGTCCCTTGGCCGTCCCTTTGGCGGTATACGCGAGGAACCCTATGCATTTGAACGGATTGAAGTTCTGAAAGGCGCGAGTTCCACGGCTTTCGGCGTCTCCGATCCAGGTGGTATGGTCAATTACGTGACGAAGCGGCCGAAGCGCGAACGCTTTGGCGAAGCCTATGTCACGGGCGGTTCGTTCAACCACAAGGAAGTCGGCTTCGATTTCGGTGATAATCTGACCGGCGACGAAACGCTGTCCTATCGCCTCACCGGCAAGTTCAAGGATTCCGACGCCGAATATGACTATTCGCGCGACGACGAAAAGTTCATCATGGGCGGGCTGACGTGGCGCCCGAGCGATGCGACCAATTTGACGGTGATCTTCGATCATCTTCACCGCAATGGCGTGCCCGGAAGCGGCGGCCATCCGGTCGGCACCGATTTCAACCGAAGCCGCTTTTTCGGAGAGCCGGATTTCAACTATCGCGGCACTGACAGAAATACTGTCAGCGCCATGTTCGATCATGATTTTGGCAATGGTTTGAGCATGAGCGCCAACGGGCGTTACAGCAAGCAGGACACCGATTTCGGCTATGCCTATATTTCGGCCACACCGACCGATGGCTCCACGATTGCCAAGCGCGACTTCTTCGGCAATGAAGCCTCAGCCGAGAATTTCGTGGGTGATGTGAACCTGAAATATGAGACGAGTTTTGACCGGTTCGAAAGCCGGACGATGGCGGGCGTCGAATACAATAACTATTCGGCCACCAACAAGACACTCTGGGGCCCGGCACCGGGCATCGACTGGACCAATCCGGTCTTTACCGGTGCTCCGGTCAATCTGCCTCTTATCGGCAGCACATCTACCAGGCAGAAAACCAAGGCGATTTATTTCCAGCAGGATCTGACATTCGCGGAAAAGCTGATTGCCAGTGTGGGCCTGCGCAATGATTGGCTCGACCTGTCGCAGACGAACAATCTCAGCAACAAGACGACAGATGGTGATCTGAGCGAGTTCACCAGCCGCTTCGGCCTCACCTATCGGGTGACTGATGAATGGGCGGTTTATACGAGCTATGCTGAATCGGTCGCCCCCCCGGCCATCGGCGTCGATCCTGAGCGGGGTGAACAGATCGAAGTCGGCGTGAAATACCAGCCGACCGCATTTCCGGCCCTGTTCACCGCTTCTGTTTACGACCTGACCAAGAACAATATTTCAGTCAACGATCCCATTACGCTTCAGCCATCCACGATTGGCGAGGTTCGCGTTCGCGGTATTGATCTGGAAGCCAAGGCCGAACTGACGAACAATCTCAACCTGATCGCGGCCTATTCCTATATGGACCCGGAGATCGTCGAGAACGGCACGGGCGGCAATGAGGGCAACCGTCCGCAGTTTGTTTCCAGGCACCTCGCTTCGCTTTGGGCAAACTACAAGATCGAGGGCAGCGGTCGCCGCGGTGACATGACAATCGGTGTCGGCGGTCGTTATATCGGTTCATATTACTTCACGCCGGCCAATACGTCGGGCACCAGCGGCAATGTGGTGTTTGATGCGGCATTCACCTACGAGTTCCTGGACAACTCGGCGCTTCAGGTCAATGTCAGCAATCTGTTCGATAAAAAATACGTCGCCTATGGCGGTTTCGGAGCGGATTTCTACAATCCCGGTCGCGAGATCACGGCAACGCTTCGCCGCACATGGTAGGATGAGCCGCTCCGCCGGAAACAGGAGGCGGAGCACGTAATCCGAAATTGGTCAGCGGTTTGACTGGAAACGTCGCCATGCGGCTGGCGTTTCACCCACCACCTGACGAAAAGCCTTGGTCAGGTGTGCCTGATCGGTGAAACCGAGCTGTGCTGCGATGCCGGCGACGGTCAGGTCGCTATCAGCAAGCAGTCGTTGTGCCAGATCGATGCGCTTCGCCATTTGCCATTGTAGCGGGGTCTTTCCGGTTGTCTGCTTGAAGACATTGGCGAACCAGCTTTCCGACAGGCCCACCGCTGCCGCCATTTCGGCGACACTCAACCGACGATCACCACAGCTGTCGAACCGTGCGTTCAGCTTGTTCATCTGCGCCATAGTGAGGCGGCCATATCCCTGCTTGTTGTCCTCACCCGGTAAATCGAGAAGCCCGGTCAGAATGCTGCCGATGAGGTTTTCCGCATAAAGCGCGTGTTTCATCGGACTGGCTGTTTCATCCACGATCAGGCGGGCAAGCGTTTCTATGGCGCCAAGGTCCTGAATTTCTACCGGACTGCGCATGGCGGCCACGGCCATGGAAGTGCCGAGTGTCGGGCTTAGATATCTGAGCAGCCGATCCTTGTGAAAATGCAGGTTCAGGTGCGAAAACCGGTGGAGCGAAACTGTATTCGTCCACATTGGTACGCCGGCGGGTATATAGATTGCACGCGTCATCGGGCGGTGATGCTGAGTAAGGACGCCGCTATCGTTCGATATGCGAATATTGGACGATACATCCTGGAAAAAGATCATGATACGGGGATCATGCGACAGGAAATAGCCATTGGCCCCCGTCTGGCTTTCAGCCTCCCAGTAGACACTGACCAGCCCGTCCAGCACGCGCCATTGAACCGGCGCAACCACCCGGATGCCTTCGGCTTGCCAGATCATCGAATGCCAGAAGCCCAAAACGTTCCGATCCGTATGTGACAGCGTTTCATTGAAATTCCGGCTTCATTGCCAGGAATGTTTCGTAAGAAATGCGTCGGGATATCGTCGCATTAATATGACTAAAATTATCATCTTTGAGCGTTAAGACAAGACAATTCTGTAAAATGCAGGGGGGCACGCATTGTGCCCCGTTTCACTCGAGGTCTTCCTGCTCAAAATGCCGGGTAACGTGAATATCGGTTGTTTCCAGACGCCCAGGGCCCAGATTGATGAACTTGTGTGGTATGTTTGCCGGACCGAAGACAACCTGTCCCTCCGTCACCTCGATCTGTTCATCGCCAACAATGAACAGGGCATTTCCCTGACGGACGATGAAAATCTCGTCATAAGGGTGCCGGTGCAGTTTGGGACCATGCCCTACAATATCGGTCGAGAAGAATATGATCGACGCATCGGTATCAAATCTCTTGCCTTCGACGCGCCCAGACCAGGCATCATCACGTCTCGCCCATTCTTCTCTTTTCAAGACAACGGCTTGTTTCGTCAAAACGGTTCTCCCGGCTTTTCAAGGCACTGGAATTTCGACCCTGCTGTTGGCATTTCCCGATCGGGAACGGAAGGTCAAATTCTAACGAGACCTGAGCGCTTCAACAACCCCATCAGGACCAGGGGCAAAAGCGTGGTGATGAGAATGGCGATGAATGCCATGGCCATGCCGAGGCCGACCGAGCCTTGCTCGAACTGACGCCAGATGAAGATCGAGATGGTTTGCATTCCAACCGGAGCCACCAATATCGATGCGACGAGTTCACGTGTGGCCACTGCAAAAACAAGTAACATCGCCGTTATCAGGCTGGGGGCGATCAGCGGTAGCATGACGCGCCGGAAAGCGGTGAAGCTGTTTGCGCCGCAAACACGTGCCGCAGCTTCCAGATTGTCGCCGATCTGGTGGAAGGCAGCCGATGCATAGCGGATCGGCTGCGGTAGAAGAATGCAACAATAAGCAAGCAGAAGGATCAGCGGCGTATTGTAGGGCGAGATGGGTAGCGAGGGCTGGTTCCATGCCAGAATGAGGCCGACCGCGACGACAACGCCGGGCAAGGCATTTGGCAGGACGGTCAGTATGTCGAGCCAGAAGCGCCCGTGAAAGCGCATCTTCACCACGGCATAAGCGGCAATCGCGCCAAGCAGTCCCGTGAGGAGAGCGCTTGCAACGCCGAGCGACAGGCTGTTGATCAGCGCGCGCATGCCGCCTGCGCTGTTTTCGGCAATTGCAGCAAAATTGTCGAAGCTGAGGTTCGATGGCGTCAACCCGCCAGACACGGTTTTGGACAGAGCGGTCGCCAGAATGGCCAGCAGGGGAATACCGGTCGCCGCAAAGGCGATGACAGCGAACAGAACCACGACGGGAATTGTGAGGGCTCCAAGTGGGCGCTTGTCCTTTGCCTGTGGTTTGCCGCCAGTCGTCACATAGGAACGACGCGTCAATATCCAGCGTTGGACCAGAAAAGCGGCGAGCGACAGGCAGACAAGCGCCAGCGAAAAGACGGCAGCACCCGCAAGGTCGATGGGCCAGTCGGAGATGCGGAGATCAATTTCCGTTACCAGAACTTCAAAGCCGGAACGGCGTCCAAGGGCTGCGGGCGTACCATATTCCTCGATGGCTGCCGCGAAAACGAGCAGAAGGCTTGCCGCGAGGCCAGGCGTCGCCAGCGGCAGGGTAATACGGAAGAAGGAGCGCCATGGGGAAGCCCCGAATACGCGTCCGACATCTGAATAGCGAGCGCCAACTGCTTCAATCGTGCGCGACACCGCAAAATAGACAAGCGGAAACGTGTTCAGCGCCATGACAAAGCTCATGCCGGCGACCGAGAACAGGAAGGGAGCCAGATTGAATCCGACAAGCTGTTCGAGATAGCCGCGTGGCTGCAAGGTCATGATCCAGCCGAGCGTTGCAATATAGGGCGGGATCATGAAGGGCACGAGCATCAGCACATCCCACAGCACGGCGAACGGCACTTTGTAGAGTGCCCGGAAAACCGCTAGCGGCACGGCAATGAATGCGGAAAGAGCTACCACGGAAAGACCGAGCAGAACGGTATTGCCGCTCATGCGCAAAAGCTTCGGGTCTTCAAACAGGGCCGAGAGATGCAGGAAAGGCTCGGCCAGCGAGCCTCTCCCCAGTTGTGGAAAGATTGCTTGAAGGACGATGAAGACAAACGGCACTGCGACGATGAATGTGAGCCCGGCGACTGCAACGAACCCGAGCGGATTGCCAGCCGCCGCACTGCCTGTCTTCATCTCTGTCTGTCCCTCAGATATTAGTTGCTGGCTGCGAAAGCGGCGCCGAATTCCTTCAGCGTTTCGTTGCGCTTGCCATAGACTTCCCTGGCGTCGATCGGCAGGATTTTCAGATCGCCGATCAACGGGCGATTGGCCGGAATGTCGGTGCGCGACGGCATCAGATAGGTGTCGGCAACCATTTTCTGACCTTCGTCGGACAGCATATAATCGATGAACTGCTTGGCCTCGTCCTGGTTCTTCGACCATTTGAGGATCATGGCGGGGCGTGGCGCAATCACGGTGCCGGATGTCGGGAAAATAACGTCGATGGATTCGCCCTTGGCCTTGCCCGCGAGCGAGATGTAATCGACGGCACCGAACACGGCGGCCTTGGCACCCTGAAGAACCGGGTTCAACGCTTCTGCATTGGCACCGGCGACAGTTGCGCCATTTTCGTGCAGGTTCCGGAACAGATCCCAACCCTGCTGCGCCTGAAGGGCGGCAACGAGTTCGAAGGTCGCGCCCGACTGTGCCGGGTCCGGCAGATTGACAAGGTCCTTGTATGCAGGCTTGGCGAGATCCGCCCATTCGGCGGGCTTGGGCGTCTTGCTGGCAGGGTTCCACGCGATGCCGAGCGCGGAGACGCCTTGCGCAACCGCCGTTTCATTCTTGAGGAAATCCGGCACTTTTTCGGCGTTCGGGCTGGTGTAGGCGACAAGCCAGTCACGCTTGGCAAAATCGGTTGCCGTATCCCACGAGGCCGAGATCAGAACGTCGACAACCGGATTGGCGGCTTCCGCTTCGATGCGGGCCATGACCTTGCCGGTCGTTGCCTGAAAGACATTGACTTTCGCACCGGTCTTGGCGGTGAAGCCTGTCGCAAGCTTTTCGATCAGGCTGCCCGGGCCGGCCGAATAAACCGTGATGTCTGCATAGGCTGCCGTGCTGGCCAGCAAAGCGGTGACAAGCGCAAGCCCCGCGCCGAGAATGGATTTCTTCATGTTTGCCTCCTGAGATATTGCCTGATGAAATGGTCTTATTTTGAGAACCAGCGCAGTTGGCTGGCATCGATTGAGATGCCGACAGGAACGCCGGGTGAAAGGCGGATGCTGTCGAGATATGTCAGTTCGTGGCCGTCCTGCTGCGAGCCGATGCGCACTGTGGTCAGATGACCGTCGCCGCGAAACTGTGAGCGCAGGACCGTTGCTGGAATCGCTGCTTCGCTTGCGGGCACGCTGCGAACCGAACGCGACGGCAACAAGACGTGTGTTGCCTGCTCAGCGGTGGACCCATGGGCGATGTGGATTTCGGTGAACGCAATCCTGTAGGCGTTGTCACGCTGCTCCACCGGGACGACACAGCCGAGCCTCAGAAAATCTGCGACTTCCGGTGTCATCGGTTCTGCGACAAGTGCTTCGGGTGCAGCCAACTGTTCGATCACACCGGCGCGCATGACGGCTACCTGATCGGCAAGCGAGAAAGCTTCGCTCTGGTCATGGGTGACATAGATCGCGGTCAGGCCGAGATTGGCGACAAGCTGCCCGATCTCGGTGACCATGTTTTCGCGCAGTTCGCGGTCAAGATTGGAAAGCGGCTCGTCGAACAGTACCAGTCCCGGCTCGGCAACGATGGCGCGGGCAATGGCGACACGCTGCTGCTGGCCGCCTGACATATCGCTGATCGCGCGCTCGCCGAAGCCCGACAGGCCGACGCGATCGAGTGCCGAGACAACGCGCTTTTCGCGCTCCGCACGACCGAGGCCACGCATTTCGAGCGGAAAGGACACGTTGCCGAAAACGGTCATATGCGGCCAGAGCGCATAATCCTGAAACACCATGCCGAGATGGCGCTTCTCAGGCGGAATGAACGACCCTGTCGAGGCATCTGCAACGGTGACGTCGTTGATTGTGATTGAACCCTTCGTTGGGGCGAGAAGGCCAGCCACGAGACGGAGCAGCGTTGTCTTGCCGCAACCGGATGGCCCGAGCAAAGCGAGCGTCTGTCCCTTCGGCAGTGAAAGATCGATATTCTTCAATATAGTGGCAGGGCCATAGGCCAGATTCAGCCCATCGGCCCGAACGGCGATATCCGCTTTAATATTCGAGGAATGCAACATTTTCCCACAATCCAAATAGATTGGGAGCTTCTATTCCGATTGCATGACAGTGGCATGACGCTGGGGAAGCCTGCGTCCTTCAGGGTTCGGAACCAATTGTCATCACATCGGTTTGTCCCTTCATGCGATAAAGGAAGGGAAGACGATGAGATTTGGAAAACTTGCTCTTGGTCTGACGGGATTGGCGGTGGGATATGCGCTGACGCGGGTAAGTTCGCCACAGATTCCAAAGGGTATCGTGCCGGTAAAACCCTTCGATCTCACGCGTTATATCGGCAAGTGGTACGAGATCGGGCGGCTTGAAAACCGCTTCGAGCGCGGTTTGACGCGGACGACGGCGGAATATTCACTGAACCCCGATCAAACTGTCAAAGTGGTCAATCGCGGCTTCGATCCATGGAAAGCGCGTTGGACACAAGCCACAGGAACCGCCAGTTTTGTGCGATCCGCCGACGAAGGCGCGTTGAAAGTTTCATTCTTCGGACCCTTCTACGGGGGCTATAATATCGTGGATATCGATGAAGACGATTACCAGTGGTCGATCATTGTCGGTTCGACGCGGAGCTATTTCTGGATACTTTCGCGCGAGCCCGAGGCAAGCGGAGATCTAAAGGCGCGAGCAGTCGCACAGGCACTGCTGTTGGGGATCAATCCAGATACTATTTTGTGGGTTCCGCAATAAGCGCGAAAACCCTGCATCAAAAGGCCCGCCGAAGCGGGCCTTTTGGTTCTGATCTATGCCCCGTATGGCACCCAGATGTTTTTCACCTGAATGGCACGGCGCAGATAATCCCGGCCCTGTCCTTCGGTTTTGTTGAACCAGTTCGGCAAGCGGCCATTGCTGACCCACGTGGCCTTGAGATTGCCTGCTGACGCCTTTTCGGCCATTGCGCTGCCTTCGCGTGAACCAAAATACCACAGCGCTGCAACGTCATCATGTTCGGCAAGTGTCTTCGTCAGAAGATCGCGTTCACCGGTGACGATATTGACCACGCCGCCCGGCACGTCGGATGTGTCGAGCACCTGATAGAAATCACTTGCGATCAGCGGGTGACGGCTTGAAGGCACCACCACCGTGCGGTTGCCCATGGCGATTGCAGGCAAGACCAGAGACACAAGCGAAAGAAGCGGCGTTTCATCGGGGCAGACGATGCCCATCACGCCCCACGGTTCATTCATCGCCAGTGTCACATAACGCGACTTGGTGGAATGAACCGCCCCGTCAAACTTGTCGGCCTGTGCGGCATAATAGAAAATGCGGCGCAGTGAGGTTTCAAATTCCTCTTCAGCCTTTTTCTCGCTGACGCCCGTGCTTTCGATCAGCCGTGCCACGAAATCCGTGCGGCGTGCATCGAGGTTTTCGCCAAGATAATAGAGCACCTGAGCCCGGTTATGCGCCGTGGCTGCGCCCCAGCTTCCGGCCTTGCTTGCAGCTTCCACGGCATTACGGATGTCCTTCCGGTTGCCGATGCCAGCCTGGCCAATGACCGCACCGCCCTTGCCAGTGATCGAATAGCTGTAGCCGCCATCCGGGCGGGACTGCTTGCCGCCAATATAGTTCTTCATCGTGCGGTCGATGCCGTCGATGGTGATCTTGTCATCGTCAGAAGGCGAAGCCGATGGCACGAAGGCATCCGCAACCCTGGTCGGGGGGAGTGCTTTCTCCCAATCGGAGACGAGATATTCGTACATGCCTTCGCGCGCGCCCTCGCGACCGAACCCGCTTTCGCGATAGCCGCCAAAACCTGCGCCCGCATCCAGCATGTTGGTGCAGTTGATCCAGACGACACCGGCCTTCACCCGCGCGGCGAGATCAAGCGCGATATTGATGTTTTCAGACCAGATCGACGCGGCGAGCCCGTAGCGCGTATTGTTGGCGAGCGAGACGGCTTCATCCGGCGTGCGGAAGGTTGTTGCTGCCGCAATCGGCCCAAAAATTTCCACCTGACAAACGGTTGAAGCCTGATCCACATCGGTGAAGAAGCCGGGGGCGATATAATTGCCTTTTGCGGGCAGCGGGTTCGGTGTCTGCCAAAGCTCGCCGCCTTCCTCGATGCCTTTCCGGATGAGATCGGAAATGCGTTTCACCTGACCGGATGAAACAATGGCGCCGACATCGGTGGATTTGTCGAGCGGATCGCCGACGCGCAAGTTTTCAAGGCGCTTTCTGAGCTTGGCATAGAAGCGGTCGGCAATGCCTTCCTGCACGAGCAGGCGCGACCCGGCGCAACAGACTTCGCCCTGATTGAACCAGATGGCATCGACCACGCCTTCAACTGCGGCGTCGAGGTCGGCATCTTCAAAGACGATGAACGGCGATTTTCCGCCCAATTCCAGTGACAGCTTCTTGCCTGATCCGGCAATCTGCTCGCGGATGATGCGGCCAACCTGCGTCGAACCGGTGAAGGCCACCTTGTTCACGCCGTCATGACCGCAGATTTCCGCGCCAGTGGTGCCATCGCCCTGCACGATGTTGACGACACCGGCGGGCAGGCCGACTTCATGGCAGATTTCGGCAAAGGCAATGGCGGAAAGTGGCGTCAGATCGGCGGGCTTCAGCACGACGGTGTTACCGGCTGCCAAAGCTGGTGCGATCTTCCATGCAAGCATGAGAAGCGGGAAATTCCACGGAATGACCTGACCGCAGACGCCAACGGGCGAAAAGCCCTTGAACTCATCTTCCACCATCTCGGCCCAGCCTGCATGGTGATAGAAGTGACGGGCGACGAGCGGAATGTCGATGTCACGGGTTTCGCGGATCGGCTTGCCGTTATCCATGCTTTCCAGCACGGCCAGAAAACGCTCGCGCTTCTGAATATGGCGCGCGATGGCATAGAGATATTTGGCGCGCTCATAGCCCGAAAGTTTGGACCATTTGCCGAAAGCGGTGCGGGCGGCATTCACCGCCTGATCGACATCTTCCGCATTGCCGCAGATGATTTCAGCGAGCTTGTCACCATTGGCCGGATTGGCAACCGCAATTGCCTTGCGGTCTTCCGGTTTGACAAAGGTCCCGTTGATATAGTGGCCGAAAGAACGGCCATGTTGTTCCAGCCACAGGTTCACATCACCGTTTGCTTCGGGGGAAGGTCCATATTCCATGGTCTTCAGGATGTCCTTGATGGGTCGCATTTCAATTTTCCTTACGCAGCAGCGTGACGGTTGGCGGCGGAGTAGCGCCCGGTCACGAAGTGCTCCAGTTGCCGTTCGATATCGCCAAGCATCGACGATGCGCCGATGCGGAACAGATCGGGCTCCAGCCAGCGATTGCCGAGTTCTTCCTTCATCAGCGTGAGCCAGGCGAGCGCGTCCTTCGCTGTCTTGAGGCCGCCCGCGGGTTTGAAGCCGACGCTCTGACCGGAAAGCTCGCCATAATCGCGCAGCGCCCGCACCATGGTCAGGCTCACGGGCAAGGTCGCGTTCACATCTTCCTTGCCCGTCGAGGTCTTGATGAAATCGGAGCCTGCCTGCATCGCCACCATCGAGGCGCGATAAACATTGGTCAGCGTATTGAGATCGCCGGTGGCAAGGATTGCTTTCATATGTGCATCCCCGCAGACTTCGCGCATGGCAGCAATCTCATCGTAGAGGGCCGACCAGTTCTGTGTCAGCACATGCTCGCGCGTAATCACGATGTCGATTTCATGCGCGCCCTGTTCGACGGCATAGGTGATTTCAGCAAGACGGAGCGGCAGCGGCACCAGCCCGGCGGGAAAGCCCGTCGCCACCGAGGCAACCGGAATGCCGGAACCTTCAAGCGCCTTCACGGCATGGGGCACCATGGTGGGATAAACGCAGACCGCGCCTGTGGTGATGCCCGCATCTGCAAGGCCGAGCGCTTCCAGAATATCCTCGCGCACCGGGCGGCGCGCCTTGGCGCAGAGCCTGCGCACGCGGCCTGCCGTGTCGTCGCCTGCAAGTGTCGTCAGGTCTATGCACTGAATGGCGCGGATGAGCCACGCCGCCTGATATTCCTTTTTCACCGAACGGCGGGCGCTGATCGTAGCAGCGCGGCGCTCGGAAGCACTGCGATTGACGGATACATCCTCAAACCATTCCGGCTTGAGCGGTGTCCCGTTATTGCGGGGGAGGGCTTCGGTCATTTCATTGTCCGTTCGTGGGTTCAATTACGTTCAAGTGCGATCAGGCGCGTTCGGTCGAAGGGGCGTGATCGCGGCAGAACGTTTCGAATTCTTCCTGGCTGGCATAGGCTTTCTGCGTGCCCGGCCGGGTGATGGAATGGGCCGCATAAAGAGCGGCCTTGCGAAGCGAGGCTTCCACATCGCCGGTCCCGGCGTAGAAGCGGGCAAAGGAGCCGATAAAGGCATCGCCTGCGCCGGTGGTATCTTTCGGCGTGACCTTGATCGGTGGAATATTGACGATTTCGCTTGCCGTAATCATGCGCGCACCGCGTCCGCCGAGCGTGACGATGACGGTGCGGATGCCGCGCGCGATGAGTGAACGCGCTGCGGTGACGATTTCATCGTCCGTGCCGGTCGGCAGGCCGGAGAGGATCGCCAACTCGCTCTCGTTCGGCACGAGAAAGGTCACCTGCCGGATCAACTCGGGATCAAGATCTGCGGCGGCAGGCGCAGGGTTCAAAATGGTTTCGATGCCGTTTTCCGCGGCGAAAGCGATGGTGTGGTAGACTGTCTCGACCGGAACTTCCATCTGCATCAGGATGAGGCTGCACGCTTTCAGATCGTCTGCAGCCTTGTCGACTTCGGCAGGCAGAAGGTCGGCATTGGCGCCCTTGACGATCAGGATCGAGTTTTCACCCGATGGCTCGACGAAGATGGGTGCTACGCCGCTCGACTTGCCGGGAACCTTGCACACATGGCGCGTATCGACGCCGAACTCGTTCAGGTTGCGGATGGTATTGTCGGCAAAAATATCGTCGCCTACACGGGTGACCATCATCACATCTGCGCCAAGGCGTGCAGCAGCGACGGCCTGATTGGCGCCTTTGCCACCACAGCCGATTTCAAATGTCGGGGCTTCCAGCGTTTCGCCAGGGCCGGGCATACGGTTCACATAGGTGATGAGATCCACCATGTTGGAGCCGACTACTCCGATCTTTCTGGTCATGAGATGTTCCTTTGAAATTTCAGAGTGCCTTCATCGTGGCTTCAAACTGTTCGGCGGCGGCTGTATCGAGATAGCCGACACGCACGGGGAAAACGGCGCGCTCACCTGATGCCAGCACCTGAATATTGTTCTTGGCCTTTTCCGCCAGATAGCCTTCCGGCTCGCAGGTCGAGGGCAGGGCAAAGGCTGCAACCTGTGCATCCCCGTTCACGAGGATCCAGCGCACGGTTTTTGGGAAGATTTCGGTCGGGTAGGAAATGCCAAACGCGTCGCCCTCGGGAAGCTGCATCATCAGATGCGTGTTGCCTTCGGCATCTTTCGGCAGTCCGCGAATATAGAAGACCTGCTCGGGATCGTAGCGCTCCGGCTCGTCCAGCACTTCCATCGCGGCTGGATCGGTGGACAGCTCGTCGATCAGCGACAGGTAGTCATCATTGGGCGTAACGTGGCCGGGAACGGCTGTTCGCACCTGCACGTGATCCGGCGTATAGGGCACCGGCTGGAGGATCCGCGCGCCTTCTGCATAAGCGAAATTGACGTGGCACATATACATTAGCTCCATTGGAGCGGATGAAAGGTTCTCGACATCCATGGTGATGTCGAACAGTGTTTCATCGGCATGAAGCCGCACGCTTGGCCGTGCCAGATAATGCGCGCCGAAGCCCATCACATATTCATATTCACCGGTGATTTCGACAAAGGCGCCGCGCTCGTCATGGCCGAAGAGAAGACCGGCCTTGTCCATCTTCGCGCAGGCCATTTCGCCATGCAGAAGATGATTGTCCTGAGGCGAAGGACAGCCATTGCGCAGGATGCCGCTATGGAACGCAAAGCAGCCATAGGTCTCGACGATGGTGGTTGCCGGACGCGGCATGGAGAAGCTGTTGCCCATGGTCAGATCAACGCCGTCAAACTCCGCGCCCCAGATCATCTGCCCCATGAACGGGAGAACAATGATGTTGCCGCGTTCATTCTCGACCAGCAGTGCCTCGATGCCACTTGGATAGCGAAAGGCGGTGACGCTGAGGCCATAGGTATTGGCGATGACATGCGGCTGTTGGACAAAATCCTGACGGCGAAGATGAAATTCGATGTCCTGCATATGGGATCACCTGCCCTGATTGCGCGACGCGTTGATCGCGATGACGAGAATAAGGAAAGCGCCCCAGATGAAATCGATGAGGTGGTTGGAGAACCGCATCATCTGGAAGCCGGAGGAAAGCAGCATCAGAGCAATCAGCGCGATGGCGACGCCCAGAACACGCCCCTTTCCACCCGCCGGATTGGTGCCGCCGAGAACGGCGATCAGTACCGCCTGCAGCAGATAGGATGCGCCATAGTCCGACTTGGCGGCATTGGTGCGGCCCGAAAGGATGATCCCGGCTATGGAAGCAAGTACGCCGGTGAGCATGTAGGAATAGAGGACCATGCGATCCTTGCGGATACCGGCAAAGACCGCAGCACGCGGATTGGTGCCGATCAGCATGAGATTGATACCGAGCGTCGTGCGTGTCAGGAGAATTGCCACGACAATGCACACCGCGATGAAGAGCAGGAAAGGCGTGGCGACGCCGAACAGCTTGCCGTTGCCGACCCAGTTCCATGCGTCGGGAAAACCGACGATGGCCGGGCCGCCTGTCAGAACCAGAGCAAGCCCCATCAACACCTGTCCGGTGCCGAGTGTTGCCAGGATTGGCGTGATGCGGAGCTTGGCTATCAGCAGGCCGTTGACCAGTCCCGATACCAGCCCGATCAGCACTGCCAGCAATATGCCAATGATGGTGTAGAACAGCATGCCGGAACCGGACGTCTGCGCTGCCTGCACCATGGAAGAATGGAAATAGACGCCAGCGATGATGCCCGCCAGGTTGGCGATACCAAGAACCGAAAGGTCAATGCCTCCCGTCAGCATGGCAATCATCATAGCTACGGAGAGGATGCCCAGCTCCGGCATGATGTAGCTGATGGATTCAAAGTTGTAATAGCGCAGGAACTTGTCCGGATTCATCCAGGTCATCAACGCGAAAACAAGCACCGTGATCACAATGAGCTGGATGATGTTGTTGTCTCCGCCAAGGATGCGGCGCATGTCAAAGGACTGTTTCATGTCGCGTTCTCCCCTCAGGCGATGCTTTTGCGGTCACGCCATGCGGTGATGGCTGTGGCGATGATGATGATGAGGCCGACAACGACGCGCTGCCATGTGGTGTCCACCTTCATGATGATGAGCGAGTTCTTGACCATGACGAGCATGAAGACGCCCATCAGCGTTCCAAGAACCGTGCCGCGTCCGCCGAAGATCGACGCGCCACCCAGAACCACGGCTGCGATCACGTCCAGTTCAAGCCCGACGAAATCGCGTGGATTGGCAAGCCAGATCATCGAAGAATGCAGAAGGCCCGCGAAACCTGCGAGCGCTCCGGCCACGCAATAGACGAAGAAGATCGTGCGGCGTGTGTTGAAGCCGACGCGCTTTGCCGCTTCCGGCGAGCCGCCATAGGCGTAAACACTGCGCCCGATCATCGTATAATTGAGGATCAGGTGGATCAGCAGCGCCAGCGCCAGATAGACGAGGAACATCGCGGTCAGGCTAAAGGCGGTTCCGGCAGCATTGGTCAGCGAAACAACATCTGTCTTGCCAAACTCGATCAGTTCCTTCGGCATCTTGTTGATGTTGACGGTGCTTGTACCCACCAGACCAAGCACCAGCCCGCGTACGATGGAACCGGTGCCGAGCGTCACGATCAGCGGGATCATCTTGAAGCGATGGATGATGAAGCCATTGAACGCGCCGAGCAGCAGGCCGATCAGTGTCGCCGCCACGAACGGAATGAACACGCCGTCATAGCCGAGATAGACCATGGCGCGAACGGTCAGATACATGGCCGCGATGGCGAAAGCAGTAAACGATACGTCGATGCCCCCGGAAATCATCACCAGCAGAACGCCAAGCGCCATGATGCCGATGACGACATTGGAGCGCAGAAGGCCGAAGATATTGTCCAGCGACCAGAAAGCCGGATTGATGAGGCCGATAATGACCATCGCCGCGAATAACACACAGGCAATGATGAATTCGGTACTGCGAAAAAACTTCATGTGCCGGTTCCTCAATTCAGCGTCTTGAGCCGGTCATTGACGGCATCTTCGGTCATGCTTTCACCGGAAAGTTCGTCGACGAAACGTCCGCGATGCATCACCAGCACACGATTGCAGTTCTGCACCAGCTCGGGCACATCGTCGGAAATCATCAGGACGGCGAGACCTTCATCACGGGCAAGCTTGCGGATGATATTGTGGATCTGCGCCTTGGAGCCGACATCGACACCGACAGTCGGCCCGTTGAGGATCAGCACTTTCGCGCCTGTCAAAAGCCAGCGTGCCAGCACCACACGCTGGGCATTGCCGCCTGACAGGTGATTGACCGGCGTATGCGGACCGGGGGCAACGATATGCATCGCCGAAAACATGTCGCGTGTCGTGGTGTCAGCTTTCTTGCGGTCGATGAAGAGGCCACGCACGAATTTCTCAATCGATGTGACGATGATGTTGCGCTCGATCGATTGCGTCAGGAACAGGCCTTCCGTCAGGCGGTCTTCCGGCACATAGGCGACGCCGCAGGCAATCCCTTCCTGAACTGTTTTCGGATGGACGTGCTTCCCATCGATACGAACAGTGCCGGTAAAATCCGGCTTCATGCCGAAGAGTGCCAGTGCCAGTTCTGTACGGCCTGAGCCGATCAGCCCGGATATACCGACGATCTCGCCCGCATTGAGAGTGAGGCTGGCATTTTCCACCGAGCCTGGAACAGAAAGGTTCGTGATTTCGAGGGTCGGTTTGACCGAAGCGCCTTCACGCGGGGTCCAGTGATAATGGCCCGATGTGAGTTCCTGACCGGTCATCGCCCGGGTGATCGACGGTTCATCGAAATCGGAAATCGGGCCTTCAGCAACCTTCTTGCCATTGCGGAAGACAGTCAGCCTTTCGCTGATTTCCAGCATCTCGCGCATCTTGTGGCTGACGAAAAGCACGGCGATGCCCTGTGCCTGGATATCGCGCACGATCTTGAACAACGCATCGACTTCATGCCGCGTCAGCGCGGTGGTCGGTTCATCCATGATGATGAGGCGGGCGTCAGCCATGACGGCGCGCGCAATCGCCACGATCTGCTTGCCCGATGTTGGCAGGCTGTCCACATCTGCATCGAGGTCGATGCTGACGCCGAGCCGTTCCAGCGCCTTTTGCGCCAGTTCGCGCACGCGCTTCCAGTCGACGCCTTTGCGGCCTTCGATGAGAAAGGTATTGATTGCCAGATTTTCGGCAACGGTCAGGTTTCCGAACAGCGAGAAGTCCTGATAGATCACCTGAATGCCGTGATGAACCGACTTGACGGGGTCGAGCTTGCCGACTGATTTTCCGTCGATCACTATCTCACCATCTTCCGGCGTATAGACGCCCGACATGACCTTGATGATAGTGGATTTGCCGGAGCCGTTTTCGCCCGCGAGGCAGTGGATTTCGCCGGGCTTTATGGCAAAGGAAACGTCGTCCAGTGCCCTGACACCACCGAAGCGTTTTCCGATATGGCGCAGTTCAATCAGGTTTTCACTCATGAGGGGCCTCGTGCAAGGCTGGAATGCAATTTGCCGGATGGGAGGGGCGTGAAGCTCCTCCCATCGAACATCCATGGATATTAGAAGTCGTACTTATCCATGTTTTCCTTGGTCACACCGACCCAGCCTGCACCATAGAGCAGGTTTGGCTTGGCAGCGTCCGGTGCCAACAGGCTTTCATAGCCCGGCAGACCGAGATTGAGACCGGCCTTGATCTGGTCGTTCTTCTTCTCAAGCGCTGCGACGGCCAGCATGTTCATGGCATAGCCTGCAACGGCTGGGTCCCAGAACTGGATGTACTGGACGTCGTCGTTCTTCAGATATTCACCAGCCACCGAAACGAGACCCGTACCTGCGAAGAAGACCTTGCCCTTGAGGCCGCCTTCGGCGATCAGGCGTCCGGCACCGGCAGAGGTAGGCATTGGCGCACCAAGAATGCCCTTGATGTCCGGATAGGCGGTCATCGCCTCCTTGAGCTTGTTATAGTCGGTGTTGGCATCGTCATAGGTTTCGAGACGGCCAGTTGCTTCTGACATTTCCGGGAAGTTGGCCTTCTGGTATTCGACGGCACCGTCGATCCATTCCATCTGCGACTTCGAGGTCAGGCTGCCGACGGTCGTGACATACTTCCCCTTGCCGCCCATCGACTTGCCGAGTTCCTTCATGAGGTTGGCGCCATAGGCCTTGTTGTCGAAGGCTTCAATGTCGTAATCGACGTTCTGGATGTTGGATGCTTCGTGGCTGATGACCACGATGCCACGTTCACGTGCCTTCTTCAGAACCGGTTCAACGGCTTCGACCGAGAACGGCACGATGGCGATGGCGTCAACGCCCTGCGCGATCAGGTTCTCGACGATCTGGACCTGTGCCGCGGCATCCGCCTGGCTTGGACCGACCATCCAGACGTCATTGCCGGTATCTGCCTTGAACTGGTCGACGCCGTCACGCATACGGTCGAACCAGGCAATGCCATCGACCTTCACGACGGTCGCAATGGTGTACTTCTTGTCATTGGCAGTGGTGATCAGTTCCTTGTTGATCTTCGACGTATCAACGACGCCTTCTGCAAAAGCGTGCGGAATGGCCACGGACATGGCAATCGCCACGGATGCTAGAAATTTTTTCACCGGTGTTTCCTCCCTGGGAATTCTTTGGTCGCCTGCCCTTGATGGTTCAGACAACACAATTGTTGCTACGCTGACGCATCTCAGGAACGGTGAGTGCGTCGGCGTTTTCCTCCATGCCCGGCTTCCCGGCCGGGCGAAAATTCAATCTGGTTTCCCGCCTGTCTGACGTCCTCGAAGAATGGAATTCTGTTCGAGGCGTGCAATACCCTGTTGTCATATCCTCCCAACAATGCGAATTATAATGTTACAATTCTATCATTATGTTTGGATCGTTTCACATTTATGTTCAGCCTGTCAAGATCGGATGATCGCGTTGCGTGAAATGTGACGGACGTATAAACGGGGTGATCGGACCGGAAGAATGGGGACAGCGTGAGCAGAATCAGCCGTAAAGAAGAGCGGATTGCCGAGCTGGCGGCGTTGGTCGATGAAGCTGGTGTGCTTCGCCTGCGCGATGCGGCAGCGCGTCTTGGCGTTTCTGAAATGACGATCCGCCGAGATATCGGCAGTGACGGCGGGATGCTGAATTGTTTGGGTGGTTACATTATTCCCACACAGGACGGTATGAATGGCGATTATGTCTTTGATTTTGAAAAAGACAGCCACGCCAATGCCAAAGCACAGGCTTGTGCCGCAGCCGCAGCGTTGATCGAACCCTATGATACGGTTTTCATCGATTGCGGCACGACGATGCCACACCTTGCTCACCGCATCCCGCAGAACCAGCACATTACGGTTGTCTGCTACGCTCTCAATATAGCGGAAATCCTGTCGCAGCGCAGCGATGTGCGGCTTATCGTTCTCGGTGGGCTCTATCACCCGGAAGCGGCGTCATTTTCAGGAGATGAGGGGATCGACGTCCTGAAGCGCGTCAACATCAACAAGGCATTTCTGTCGGCTGGCGGTGTCGATGAGCAGCACGGTATCACCTGCTCGCACTTTCATGAAGTGCCAATCAAGCAGATGGCCATGCAGCGCGCTGTTGAAAAACATCTGGTCGTCGACAAGAGTAAATATGGCAAGGTCCGTGCCGCGCGCTTCGCGGGCATGTCCGACTTTACGTCGATTGTGTCGGGCTGAGACCAGCCCGCTGAACCAGAGTGCAAACGTAATGAAAGGGCGGCATATGCCGCCCTTTCATCTTCACGACCTCTGGACCAGATCGCATAGCCCCCGCGCAACTTGATATTGGGCAATATCAGCCGAACGCGCCGCGCCGACCGGAAGAGATGGATGGCAAAAAATAGCGGTTGGGGCCTACGGCCAGACGCATGGAACCTGCATGATCCTGCGAGGCTGCCGGTTGGCTTTCGGTTTTGCTGGTGGTCGGCGTCGCAGCAAAAGCTCCTGTTACGAGCATTGCAAACGCTGCCGCAGAAATCAAAGTCGTCTTCATATCGTCCTCCAAATGCGTGGGCTGGTATGCGCCCACATGGTCACCACGAACGTTAGTTGGAGGACTGCCGCACAAACAATACGGCAGACGTCGTATTTCGAAAGGTGCTATTCCACCGGCAGGCCGAGGCGAACCGCATAGGCGGTCAGTTCGGCACTGTTGTGCTTCCCAAGCTTGCGCATCAGGTTCTCACGGTGTTTTCTCGCAGTGGGAACGCTGATGCCCAGCCGCTCCGCAATCTCCCTTGTCGTGCTGCCACGCGGAATCAGCGCCAGAAACTGCATTTCTCTGCGGGTCAGGGCGATAGACATCGGCAGTTCGACGGCGGGAAGCGGATTACCTGCAGGGTGTTTCTCTGGGTGATGGGAAATCGTGGCTGGGACACCGTCCAGTTTTGCATTGCGTAACGAGCGGACTGCAGCTACCAGTTCGTCGGGATTGCCGTTCTTGGTGAGGTACAGATCCGCTCCGGCTTCGAGTGCCTTTTCGATGGACTGCCGGTCGGAACTGGCTGACAATATGATGATGTTTAATCGGGGGTAAGCCGTTCGGATTTCTTCGATGAATGCATAGCCCAGAAATCCTGGCATTCCGAGGTCCAGAACAAGTAGATCGCAAGGGCATCGCTTCAGCTCAAGTAACAGTGTGCCGTAATCCCTTGCTTCTCCCACGATTGAAGTGTCTTCTATCGTTAATAAAAGCATCTTCAGACCTTCCCGGACAACACTATGGTCATCGGCAAGTACGACTCTGTAAGTTCCGGACATGAACTTCCCCCGCGGCAACAATCCGGCTTCAATATCACATGACGATCCATCCCGCACAAATAAATAGCTCCGTCGATACGCCGCGGAAACTCGATGAAACCAGAATCCGTGAGGAACTGACCGGCATGCTCTACAAGCATTCAGCGGGTGTCCTCCTGACAAACCTGTTGGTGCCGGTGCCCGCATTCATCGTTTTCTGGGGCAAAGTTCCAGACTGGTGGCTTTGGACCTGGGCAGCTTCGGTCTACCTTCTGTCCATTATCCGGGTATTCGTGACGCGGGCCTTCTTTCGTCGGAAACAACCGATCCTCAATTCCGACCGATGGGCCTGGCTGGCTGCAGGTTTTTCCTGGTTGTCCGGGCTGAACTGGGGCATGCTCGGCTGGATCGGCTTCATGTCCGGCGAACCACATCTCCTCGCTTTCTCGATCATTGTCATGACCGGGCTTGCCTGTGGCTCGGTTCCTACGGGCTCGGCTTTCCCGCCCTCCGTGATTGGCTCACTGTTCACCACAGTGCTGCCGGTAACGATCTTCTGCCTGCAGGCGGGTGGTGGTGTTTATAATGCCTATCTCTTTCTCATCGTGTGTCTGGTGGCGATCAATCTCCAGCACTGTCGGGTGACCTATCGCGATCTCTGGGAAACCATTCGTCTGCGTTTCGAAAACTCGGCGCTTGTGGACGAACTGAGAAGCGAAAGAGACAGGGCTTCGGCGGCCGATCAGGCGAAGACGCGATTTCTCGCTGCGGCAAGCCATGATTTGCGCCAGCCGGTCCATGCGCTGGGGCTGTTTAACTCCACACTTGCCGCACTTGCGTCCAGGGAGACGGTTGCCGCAACTGCAGCGCGACAGATTTCGGATAATATCAAGCGCGTCGTGGGCAGCCTGAGCGATCTCCTCAATGCGCTGCTCGATGTTTCACGACTGGATGCACAGCTCGTCGTGCCCAACAGGCAGGCGGTTTCGATCAACCGGATTTTTGAAGAAGTGCAGCATGAATTCGCAAGTGAAGCGGCTGAAAAGAAGCTCCACCTTCGTATCGTGCCGACTTCGCTTTCCTGTGACAGCGATCCCACGCTTTTGAAGCAGATTCTCGCCAATCTCCTTTCCAACGCAATCAAATATACCGATCAGGGGCGCATCCTGGTCGGCTGTCGGCACCGGGGCCGTGAAATCGAAATTCAGGTGCTCGACACAGGCATCGGAATTCCACAAGAAAAGCATGGTCTCATTTTCGAGGAATTCGTGCAGCTCGATAATTTCGAGCGCAATCGCGACAAGGGACTAGGGCTTGGACTGTCGATCATCAAACGAACGGCGGCACTTTTGCGCCATCCAATCCGGCTTGTCTCAGGGTTCGGGAAGGGATCGTTGTTTTCTGTAACGGTGCCCCGCGCCGAAAAGGTGGGAGAGCGGACAACATCGTCAACTGCGCAGGGAGGTATCCGCAATATCATAGTCATCGATGACGAGCCTGCCGTTCTGGATGCGCTTTGCGGGTTGCTTTCGGTGCTTGGACATAGGGTTCATGCCGGGCCGACTGCGGCGGCGGCCTATCGATCCTATCAGACATCTGAAGTGGCTGGGGAGCCAGATCTGTTGATCGTGGATTATCGGTTGCAAGGCCAGACGATCGGAACAGAAGCTGCGGGCGAAATATTCGCTCTGCTGAAGCGGGCCTTGCCGGTGATCATCCTGACAGGCGATACCTCGCCGGAAAGACTTCGCGAGGCATCTGCCAGCGGCTATCTGCTGCTGCACAAGCCGATTGACCCCGAAAGACTGGTTGCAGCTATTCGCGAAAGGGTCAGGGACTGACTTTCACTTTTCCTGCCGGATCAGCAGACCTTCCAGAAACGTCCGGAACGCCTTGACCGCCCTCTTCGATGTGGTTTCCGGATCGTCTGAATTGGCAATCCATTGTGCCGCAGCACTGCTCGCCGCATTGATCAGCCGCGCGGCGGCTTCCGGGTCAATATCAACAATGACACCATCTTTTCGTAGGGCGTCGAGACCTGTGGTGATCGTGCGGATACAGCCGTTGGCACTCGGCCAACTGGACGGATCGCCGAAAACCGCCGGCCCGTCGCGAAACATGATCCGCTGGATTTCCGGTTCGAGCGCCATCTCGATATAAGCCGTATTCTCTTCGACAAACCCCTGCCAGCGGTCGGGCGCTTTGGCAGAAATCATGCACAATCTCGCGGCCATCTCGCAATCAATTTCGTTGATCACGGCCTGCAGAAGGCCCTTCTTGTCACCGAAATGATGATAGAGCGCGCCGCGTGTCAATCCGGCGGAGGCGGTAAAATCATCCATCGAAGCTTCGGCATAACCAACGTTTCCAAAAGCCTTGCGGCCCGCAGCCAACAGCTTCGTCCTCGTTTCAGCAATCATTTCGCTTCGCGGTTTACGCATCATAGTTCCTTTTATTTGCATACGCGGCGTATATTAGTTGACATACGCCGCGTATCAATTATTTAATTAACATACGGACCGTATGCAAGTGTAGTAATTCCCCCTTTCAAGGACCCACTCCGATGTCCAATCCATATAGAGAAATTTTCAGCGCTCCAGGCGCTATAGGCTTTTCGGCGGCGGCCTTCTTCGCCCGTCTTCCCATTGCGATGGCCCCTGTTGGCATCGTGGCCATGCTTGCGCAGACGCACGGCGAATATTGGCTGGCTGGCGCCGTGTCTGCCACCTTCGCGCTCACGAATGCATTCATATCGCCGCAGATTTCACGCCTTGTCGACCGTTACGGACAAAGCCGCATCGTCATGCCTGCCACGGTCGTTTCGGTGATAGCCTTCGCCTTTCTGCTCGTAGCGACAAATCAGGGCTGGGCAAACTGGACATTGTTCGTTTCGGCATTTTTTGCCGGTGCCATGCCCAGCATCCCGGCCATGGTAAGGGCAAGATGGACGGAAATTTTCCGCAACCGCCCCGAACTGAACACCGCTTTCGCGTTCGAGTCGGCGGCGGATGAACTGGTCTATATTTCAGGCGCGTCCCTTTCCGTGGCGCTGGCGGTGTCCCTGTTTCCCGAAGCGGGGATGCTGATCAGCACGGCTTTTCTGGCCGTGGGCACGATCGCCTTCCTCCTGCAGCGTTCCAGTGAACCGCCGGTTCGTGCGCTCGATCAAGACAGCCCGCAACGTTCCGCTATCTGGTCGCGTCCCGTTCAGATCATCACGCTGGCACTTATCTTCGTCGGCTCGACCTTTGCGACAGCCGAAGTCAGTGCTGTAGCGATCACAAGCGAGCTTGGTCAGCCCGGTGCGGCCAGCCTTGTGATCGGTGTCTATGCCATCGGTTCGTTTCTTGTGGGGATAACGCTCGGTGCATTGTCGCTTCGTATGCCCCTGCAGCGCCAGTTGATGATTGCCGTCAGCGTGCTGGCACTGACTGCCTTGCCATTACCCTTCGCGGGCACATCGACCACGCTTCTTGCCGTGGCGGTGTTCGTCAGCGGCGTTGCGATTTCTCCGACATTCATCACGGCCTTCGGCCTTATCGAACGCCGCGTGCCTGAGACGATGCTGACGGAAGGCATTACCTGGGTCATGACCGGCATCGGCATCGGAATGGCGTTTGGTGCGTTCGTTTCCGGTTGGGTGGTCGACAATTTCGGTGCAGCAAACGGCTTCTGGGTTTCTGTTGTCGCCAGCCTGAGCGCGGTTGCAACCGTCGCGCTTGGTCAAGTCAGCCTGTCCGGCACGCGGGAAGCAGCCGAATGCGACGCGCTGTGCGCAGCAGAAGCGGCAGAGTAGCTAGATAGGGACGAGCGGGTAAGGCCCGCTCGTCAATCTCCGTAAATACGGTTTTCCAGCGGTGTGGAAGCGATCAATCCCTTCAATCCGGCCAGCATGGCTTTCTCGGCCTTGTTGAGATTGGTTTCCGGATTGTGGATCAGGAAAACATCGATGGCGGGCGGGTTGTCGTAAGGCGGCAAACGCCAGAGAAGGCCGTCATCAATCTCGCGTCGCGCCACGTGCAGCGGAAGCGGACCGATGCCAAGGCCGGTAATGATCATCCGGCGCACTTCTTCAAGGCTCGACGAGGTGCCGACGACATCCGGTGAAAGCCGCGCCTCACTGCGCAGCAGAGCTACCGGGCGCAGCGCGTCAGCAATGTGGTCGGTCTGGAATGAAACCGACGGTTCTCCCTTCAGATCGGCAAGCGTCAGTCCGGACTGGCCGAACATCCGGTGCCGGGGCCCGCAGAAAAAGCCGAAGAATTCACGATAGACCATGGTGTAGTCGAGCGCCGGATCACGATTGCTCACCAGCCCAAGACCGAAAGAAGCGCGCTTCTCTCGAACCAGTCGAGCAACTTCGGTGCTGGCGGAAACATTGATTGTCAGCGTCGCTCGCGGATGCTGTTCATGAAAAAGCTCAAGTGCCCGGTCGAAGATCGGCGAAACAATGTGACTGGCCACCGATATGGTGACATGGCCGGTGACATCGTCACCGACCCCACGCACAAGCTGCGGCAGTTGCGAAATAGCGCCGAAGACTTCGATGCTCTGTTCATAGAGCAGTTTACCGACTTCGGTCAGCTCGAAATGGGTGGCGTCACGCTCCACCAGTCGCTGGCCGATGCGGTCTTCCAGCCGGCGCAGCGCATTGCTCACACTTGGTTGCTTGAGATTGAGCCGTTCCGCAGCGCGGGTGATGCTTTTCACTTCAGCAATCACCACAAAACTGCGCAGAAGGTTCCAGTCCAGATCCCAGACAAGGCGCTCGGGGCGGTGCAGCGACATGGCTTTATCCATTCATGAAATCTATGCAATCCATTCCGATTATCTATTTGCGAAATGCATCCATAAAAGCAATCATGAAAATTGGGAGGCATCAAATAGCCTCAAGAAAAACAAACAAGAGGAAGTCGGGAACAGCATGTTTAACAAATTCACGGGTTTCATTGCCGCTGCTGCGATTGCCGCCACCGCAGTTTTTGCGGTTGCACCCGCACAGGCGGATGATCTTGAAAAGATCAAGGCATCAGGCGAACTGAAGATCGCCATGAGCGGCCAGTACCCGCCGTTCAATTTCGTCAATGAGAAGAACGAAGTCGTGGGTTTCGATGCCTCCATCGGTTCGGCGATTGCCGAGCGCATGCAGCTGAAGCCGCAGCTCATCACCACGGCCTGGGACGGTATCGTTGCCGGTCTTCGGGCGGGCAAGTTCGATACGGTGGTCGGCTCCATGACGATCACGCCGGAACGCGAGAAGGCAGTGGACTTCGTGGGACCATATTATCACGCGGGCCGCGCGGTTTTCGTGAAGGAAGATTCCGCTGTTCAGAAGCTCGATGATCTCAAGGGCAAGACACTGGGCGTGACGCTTGGTGAAACCCATGAGAAGTGGGCGCGTGAACAGGGTGGCTGGACCATTCGCACCTATAAGGGTCTGCCGGAACTGATGCTTGAACTGAATTCGGGTCGTGTCGACGCCATTGTCGTCGACAACATCCCGGTCATGGTGGCGATCAAGGAAACCGGACAGAAAGTCCGCAAGCTCGATACGCCGGACATTGAAGGCGGCAGCGTTGCAATCGGTATCGCCATTCGCAAGAACAATCCCGAGCTGAAGGCAGCGATGCAGAAAGCTCTCGACGAGATCATGGCCGATGGCACCTATGAGAAGATCTCGATGCAATGGGTCGGCAGCGACATTCGCTGATATGTCGTCATCCCGGCCCGGCACATGTCCGGGCCGGTTGAGAACCGATTGACCGGAGTTTTCCGATGGATTTTGCGTTGATGCAGCGCGTCCTCCCGTTCTTTCTGGAGGCGGCATGGGTAACTGTGCAAATTTCCGCGCTGGCCCTGATCCTGGGCCTTGCGGTGGCTGCAATACTCGTGGCGGGCCGCCTGTCCCGCTCCCCTATTTTGCGGGGACTTGCAGCTGCCTATGTCAGTGTCTTTCGCGGCACGCCTTGCCTTGTGCAGCTCTTCATTCTCTATTTCGGCGGTCCGCAGATCGGCATCAATCTGGAACCGTTTGCTGCTGGCGTTATCGGGCTTGGGCTGAACATCGGCGCCTATATGTCGGAATCGATCCGTGGAGCGATCCAGAGCGTCGATCGCGGCCAGAGCGAAGCCGCGCGCTCCATCGGCTTCGGGCGTGGCCAGACCATGCGGTTCGTCGTGCTGCCGCAGGCCGCTCGCCTCATGATCCGTCCGCTGGGCGTCAACGCTATTGCCCTTTTGAAGGGTTCGGCGCTGGTCTCGACCATTTCGGTGGTTGAGCTGACCTATACGGCGCAGCGTTTTATCGGTTCGACCTACAAACCGTTCGAGATTTTCGGCGTTGCAGCCGTTCTCTACATGATCATCATCTATATCGTGGCGCGCGGGGTCGATCTCCTCGACAAGCGCTTCGCGGCGCAGTGAGGGAGGACTGGATGCAAGCTCTCGATTTCAGCATCGTCACTCCCTATACGGATCTGCTTCTGACCGGCCTTTGGTGGACGCTGGTTCTGACCGTCGCCTCCGCATCCTTAAGCTTCGTGCTCGGGATCGCATTTGCGCTGGTGGTGCTTTATGCGCCTGCCATTCTTGCATGGCCGGTACGGTTCTTCATGTGGCTGTTCATGGGAACGCCGCTTCTGCTGCAACTGTTCCTGATCTATTTCGGACTGGTTCAGATCGGCATCAATATTCCCGCCCTCGGCGCCGGCATTATCGGCCTTAGCCTGCATTTCGCGGTCTATAATGCCGACATCATCCGGGCAGGCATTGTGGCTGTTGATCCCGGTCAGATGGAAGGCGCCCGTTCCATCGGTTTCAGCCACGCTCAGGCTTTGCGCTATATCGTCATTCCGCAGGCGATCCGCAACACGATCCCGCCCATTGGCAACAACATGATCGTTCTTCTGAAGGACACGTCGCTGGTTTCGATCATCGGCATTGCGGAACTGGTGCACAGCGCCCAGCTTGCCATCAGCGAAACCTTCAGCCCGTTTGAATTCTATATCACCGTCGCGGCCATCTATTATGTGGTCAATCTCGTCCTTGAGGCTGGCCTGCGGCGCATTGAAAGAAAAGTGGAGGTCACGCGATGAGCAGCTCCAAATCGGCAAAACCGATGGTCGAAGTGAAGGATGCCCGCAAGGCTTACGGCGCGCTGGAAGTCCTGAAAGGTATCGACCTTTCAGTGGCGCGCGGTCAGATCGTGGCGATCATCGGCCCCAGCGGTTCCGGCAAAAGCACGCTTCTGCGCTCGATCAATCATCTGGAAACGCTGAATGGCGGTGAAGTCTGGCTCGACGGCGTACAGGTCAACCAGCCGCTTGCAGGACAGGCATTTGAAAAGCACATCAATGCGGTGCGCCAGCAGATGGGCATGGTGTTCCAGCACTTCAATCTGTTCCCGCATCTGACGGTGCTGGAAAACATCACGCTCGGTCCGATCAAGCTGAAAGGCATGGGCAAGGACGCGGCCCGCACACTGGCGCTGGAGCTTTTGTCGAAGGTGGGGCTTGCCGACAAGATCGATGTCTATCCTTCGCGCCTGTCGGGCGGTCAGAAGCAGCGCGTGGCCATTGCGCGTGCGCTCGCTATGCAGCCGAAGGTGATGCTGTTCGACGAGGCTACTTCGGCGCTCGATCCCGAGCTGGTGGACGAAGTCAATGCCGTCATGAAGCAGCTTGCCGCTGAACATATGACGATGCTGATCGTCACGCACGAGATGCGTTTTGCGGGTGAGGTTGCCGACCGCATTCTGTTCATGGATGGCGGCGTGGTGGTGGAAGAGGGACCGCCGGATCAGATTTTGAGCAATCCGGTGCAGGAGCGTACCCGCTCCTTCCTCAAGAAATATCTGGCTGCCTGAGGTATCAGAATGAGCGAGAGACACCTCAACGAATTTCCCGATTTCGGGCTGACCCCGGCGCAGCGGCGTGAAGCCGTGCTTGGCCATTATTACGAATATCCTGGCATGGATGGGCCTCGCGGCGAAATCTGGTGCTATACCGATGCCTATTCCTATCTTCCGGGTGCGACGGTTCATCTACAGGTGAGCGCAACTGCCTCGCGTTTCGATATCGAGATTGTGCGGGACGGGGCGGTGGAAACGCCGGTCTTCTCCAAACGCGGGATCGACTGCAAATGGCAGGAAACACCAGCGCAATGTTCGGTTGTCGGTTGCGGCTGGGAAACGACATTTGCCTTCAAGACGGATGAGAACTGGCCTTCCGGCGCTTATCGCATCACGTTGAAGGCGCATGGCAATGACGGGCAGCCGATCCATTGCCATCACCTGTTCATTCTACGACCCGCAGCGGGCCGTAAGCCGGGTCGTATCCTGCAGGTGGCTGCAACCGGCACATGGACGGCCTATAATACCTGGGGCGGCTCCAACCATTATCAGGGCATCACCGGGCCGAATGGCGATCAATATGCGACGACGGTGAGCATCGAGCGTCCGTTCTGCCGTGGCTTTGTTGTGCTGCCGTCCGATGCGCCTCGTGTTCCGCTGGAAATTGTGACGCCGCCTGCCGCGCCGCCGCGCTATCCGCATATGGAATGGGCCTATGCCAACGGCTATTCCAAGAAATATACCTCTTCCGGCTGGGCAAGCTATGACAGCCTGTTCTTCCGCTGGGCTGAGCGGGAAGGCTATGCGGTCGATCTTGCCAGCCAGCATGAGCTGCATTTCTCGCCGGAAATCCTCGAGGGTTATGACTGCGTTGCCTTTGTCGGTCACGACGAATACTGGACGTGGGAAATGCGTGATGCCGTCGATAATTATGTCGATGGCGGTGGTCGTGCGGCCCGTTTTGCGGGCAATTTCATGTGGCAGACACGGCTTGAGGACAATGGCAAGCGCCAGACCTGCTATAAATATCGCGCCCGCGCCGAAGACCCGGTCTATCGCTCCGCTGATCCGCGTCGCACCAGCGGGTGCTGGGAAGCGACTGAAACCGGACGGCCTGCTGCCGAAACTTTCGGCCTCAATGCGTTGCGCGGGCTTTATGTCGGCTGGGGTGGTTGCGCCCCGCGCGGCGTGCGCGGTTTCCCGGTCTATCGCCCAGAGCATTGGGCCTTTGCGGGAACCGGCATCTATTACGGCGATCTCCTGGGCTCGGAAGGCCATGCCTTCGGCTATGAGGTTGACGGGCTCGACTATGTGATCCGGGGAGGATTGCCGGAGCCGGAGGAGGGCAGTGGCGCTCCCGATGGATTGCAGATTCTGGCGCTCGGCATGTCGTCTCTCAAGGAGGAGAGTGCGGATATTCCAGCCGACGACCAGTTCCTCTCCGATGCCGATGCCAAATTCGTGGCCGATACGCTGATCGGCGACAATGGTGATGCAGCTGTCGAACGCATCAAGCGCGGCTGCGGCATGATCGTCAATTTCCCACGCGGCAAGGGCGAGGTCTTCCACGCCGGAAGCTGCGAGTGGGTAGCGGCTCTCAAACGCGGCGACCGCATGGTCGAGCGTGTGACCGCCAATGTTCTCAACCAATATCTCAAGCGCTGACAGAGTAACGCCATGCTCAACACAAATGCACAGAACGAACGCCCGGCATCGCATCTTTTCTACCAGTCGCGCCTGCGCAGGCCGCTGGTGGATCGGGCCGAAGGCATCTATATCTGGGATCAGGACGGACGCCGCGTCATCGACGGGTCGAGCGGCGCGATGGTGGTCAATATCGGCCATGGCAATCGCAATGTGCTCGATGCCATGAAAGAGCAGATGGATCGCGTGACCTTCGCCTATCGCCTGCACTTTGAAAACGAACCGGCGGAAGATCTGGCACGCATGGCCGCCGAGCGAATGCCGGAGGGGCTGGACAAGATCTTCTTCGTTTCCGGCGGTTCGGAAGCCGTCGAATCCTGCATCAAGCTCGCCCGCCAATGGGCGGTCGCAACCGGGCAGGGCAAGCGCTGGAAAGTGATTTCGCGCTTTCCGTCCTATCACGGGGGCACGCTTGGCGCGCTGGCCGTCACCGGCTATGCGGCACTGAGCGAGCCCTTCGCGCCCATCATGCGCGAAATGCCGAAAGTCCCGGCGCCGACCGCCTATCTCGACCGCGATAATCTCACGATGGAACAACGCGGCCAGAAATATGCCGACATGCTGGAGGAGAAGATTCAGGAAGAAGGCCCCGAAAGCGTGCTTGCCTTCATCATGGAGCCGATCGGTGGGGCATCCACCGGCGCGCTGGTTGCGCCCGACAGCTATTATCCACGCATCCGCGAAATCTGCGACCGTTATGGCATCCTTCTGATCCACGACGAGGTGATGAGCGGTGCCGGGCGCACCGGCAAGTTTCTCGGCGGCGATCACTGGAACTGCAAACCCGACCTTATAGCGCTTTCCAAGGGCTTTGCCTCCGGCTATTGCCCGCTTGGCGCCATGGCGGCGCCGGCCCGCATCGTCCAGCCGGTTCTGGATGCAGGTGGCTTCCTGCACGGCTTCACCTATGCCGGCAATCCATTGGCCTGTGCGGCGGGCAAGGCCGTATTGCAGGAGATTGATCGTCTTGATCTGGTCGGCAATGCCGCCTGTATGGGCGATGCGCTGAAGGGCGAACTGGAAGGGCTTGCGAAACGCTTCCCTTTCATCGGCGATGTGCGCGGCAAGGGCCTGCTGCTCGCAGCCGAATTCGTTTCTGACCCCGAAACCATGAAGCCGCTGCAGAAGGAACTGAACGCCCATCAGCGCATGGTCGATCTCGCCTATGAACGCGGGCTCATCATCTATTCGCGTCGCACGCGCGGCGGTGTCGAGGGCGACCATTTCCTCGTTTGCCCGCCGATGATCGTGAGCCGCGAACAGGTCGGCGAGATCACCGCCATTCTCGGTGACACGCTGGAGGTTCTGGCGCGTGAACTCAAACTGCCTGTGAATGCGTAAGGAAACCGGATCATGACCGACAAGAAGAAGACGCGTCGCAAGGTGATCATCACCTGCGCGGTGACAGGCTCCGTCCATACGCCCTCCATGTCGCCGCATCTGCCGGTGACGCCCGACGAGATTGCGAGCGAAGCCATTGCGGCGGCGGAAGCGGGCGCATCCATCCTGCATCTTCACGCCCGCGATCCACGCGACGGCAGGCCGTCCGCCAACCCGGACCTGTTCATGCAGTTCCTGCCGCGCATCAAGCAATCGACCGCGGCGGTGGTGAATATTTCTACCGGCGGCTCGTCGCTGATGACACTGGAAGACCGGCTGGCGGCGCCGCTTAAGGCGCAACCGGAAATGTGCTCGCTCAACATGGGCTCAATGAATTTCGCGCTGTTTCCGGCGCTCGACAAGCCGCGTGAATGGAAACACGCGTGGGAACCGGAATTGCTGGAGGCTACCCGTCATTCGATCTTCAAGAATACTTTTGCGGATATGGAAGGCATTCTGACCAGCCTCGGGCAAGGCTGCGGCACGCGCTTCGAGTTTGAATGCTATGATGTCGGCCATCTCTATTCGCTGGCGCATTTCCGCGACCGAGGGCTGGTGTCCGGCCATCTGTTCATCCAGTTCGTCTTCGGTGTTCTGGGTGGTATCGGAGCCGATCCGGACAATCTCATGCATATGAAGCGCATCGCCGACAAGCTGTTCGGGGACGACTATTCCTTCTCCGTGCTGGCGGCAGGACGGCACCAGATTCCGATGATTACCATGGCAGCGGCGATGGGCGGCAATGTTCGCGTCGGGCTGGAAGACAGCCTTTATGACGGGCGCGGCCAGCTGGCCAAGAGCAATGCTGATCAGGTTCGTCGCATCCGCAGCATCCTCGACGGCCTGTCGCTGGACGTTGCAACGCCTGACGAGGCGCGTGAATATCTGGGTCTCAAAGGTGGAGACAGGGTGGCGTTCTAGAGCATGTCTCCCGAAAGTGGGAACCGGTTTCGGGATAAAGACATGCGTAAAAGCAAAAGGATCGAGAGTTTCCAATGATTCAATCAAAACAGGAAATGCTCTGATGCCGAAGATCGTGTTGGACAGTAAAACCGGCGTCGTGGTTCGGCTTGGCGAACTTGCCGATGCCGAACAGATTCACGCAGCAATCTGCACGATGGGCGCAGGACTTGGCGCTGCGGGAAAAATCTCCAGCACGGTTGAGGATTTCCGCTGTTATGGTTTTGGTCCCTATGCGGCTTTCACCAGTCTGATCGCCGAGGTGGACGATAGGTTTGCCGGTCTTGCCCTGTTCTTCCCGATCTTCTCGACATGGTTGGGCAAGCCCGGCGTCTACGTGCAGGACCTCTATGTCGACGAAACCTTTCGCGGCAATGGGATCGGCGAGGTGCTTTTGCGTCATGTCGCCTCCTGGTCGATGGCGCGCGGCGGTGTCTATCTGCGGCTGGCCGTGGACCGGGACAATGTCGCAGCGCAAAGATTTTATGACCGGCTGGGTATCGGCTGGATTGAAGCCGACCGCGATCACGGTGCCTATGGCGATGATTTTGCCCGTCTGGCGCGCATCAATAAGACGAAGGAGTAATCATGAAAGCCTTTTACGCCGTCGAGCAGAAGCGTCACGACCCGAAAGCCTTTCTTTCCAGCGGTGCGCCGCAGCCTAACCCCGAACAGCCGGAGCGTGTTGAGCGCCTGCTCGCCGGTGCGAAGGCCGCAGGCTACGAAATCATCCGTCCGCAAAATCATGGTCTGGGCCCGATTGCAGCCGTGCATACGCCGGAGTATCTTGAATTCCTGCAGCACATTTATGCCCGTTGGCGGCGCATCGAGGAGGCTTCGGAAGAGGTTATCCCGAACATCCACCCGCTGGCGCGTGACGGTCGCTATCCGGCGTCTGCCGTGGGGCAGGTCGGCTATCACATGGCTGATACGGCGTGCCCGATTGCTGAACATACTTGGGAAAGCGTGTGCTGGAGCGCATGGAGCGCGGTCGATGCCGCTGATGCGGTGCTTGCGGGCGAGGTCGCGGCCTATGCGCTCTGCCGTCCGCCGGGGCATCATGCCTTCGCCGATGTGGCAGGCGGTTTCTGCTTCGTCAACAATTCAGCGGTCGCAGCCCAGCGCCTGCGCTCGAAAGCGGAGCGCGTGGCAATCCTCGACGTCGATCTGCATCATGGCAACGGGACGCAGGGGATATTCTATGCCCGTCCCGACGTACTGACCGTCTCGATCCATGCCGATCCGGTGCGCTTCTATCCATTTTTCTGGGGCCATGCCGATGAGCGCGGCGAGGGTGCGGGGCTTGGTTACAATCTCAACCTGCCACTACCGCGCAAATCCGGCGATGCCGAATTCCTTGCGTCACTCGACACGGCCTTCCGCCGTATCGAAGCCTTTGCGCCGGATGTGCTGGTGGTGGCGCTTGGCCTTGATCCGTTTGAAGGCGACCCGTTCGGCGGATTGTCGGTCACCACTGGCGGTTTTGGCCGGATTGCCGAAGCAATCGCGAAGCTTCGGTTGCCAACCGTTATCGTGCAGGAAGGTGGCTATCTTTGCGATGCGCTGGGCGATAACCTCACGGCGTTCCTCGGTAGCTATCAATCGGTGGCGCGATGAGTGGTCTTGTTACCTTTGTCGGCGTCGCGCATCCGTGGATGTGCGATGTCATGGGACACATGAATGTCCGGCATTATGCCGGGATGTTCGATGATGCGAGCTTTCAGCTTTTGGGCCATATCGCCGGGAAAATTCCCGATGACAGCTTTGGCTGGGCAGATGTGCGCGCAACAACCGAATACAAGCAGGAAGCGCCAGCCGGAGACCTTCTGACGGTCCGTTCGCATGTGTTGAAAGTCGGTCGCTCGTCGATCACCTTTCGCCAGATGATGGTGGGTTCGCTGGACGGCGAACTGCGCGCGGTCAACGAGACGACTACGGTCTGTTTCGACAAGATTGCGCGACGTTCGACCGAGCTCGGATCGGACATGCGTGTCAGAGCCGAAAAGCTGCTTGCGGATTATCCCGCTGGCTGACACGAAAAACGCAGCACGCTTTTCGTGCAATCGCATTCGAGGTCGCGCAACAGGCCATCCTTGAGGCCGTAAATCCAGCCATGCACGACGATATCCTTGTTCTGTTTCCAGGCCGATTGCAGAACCGGCGTGCGCGACAGGCTTTCCACCTGCGAGGCGACGGTCAGCTCGCAAAGCCGGTTCAGACGTTCTTCGGGATCGGCAAAACCGCCCAGCTCCTGCTCGTTTGCCTGCGCAATATCGCGAACCGGCTGGAGCCAGTTGTCGATGATGCCGTGGCCATATCCGGCCATGGCAGCACGCACGCCACCGCATCCGTAATGGCCGCAGACGATGATGTGCTTGATCTCCAACACCTCGACGGCAAACTCAAGCACCGACAGAAGGTTCAGATCGGCGCGATGGACGAGGTTGGCGACATTGCGGTGTACGAAGACTTCGCCCGGCTGCAATCCGGTGACGACATTGGCCGGAACACGGCTGTCCGAACATCCGATCCAGAGATATTCCGGACGCTGCATCGATGACAGCCGGCTGAAATATTCAGGGTCTTCCTGGCGCTTTTCCGCTGCCCATTGCCGGTTATGTTCGAAAAGGTCTGATAACATGAGCCCGTCTCATCCGGGTGATCTTCGTTCACAGACATAGACGAATATAAAAATACAGTAATTGATGTCGATCAAGTATGAGCTGCTTCAGCATGGAAGGAGCGGGACAAGCGCCCGCTCCCCTTTGTCTTATGCGGCAGGCTTCTCGCTGCGACCAATGCCGAGCAGCTGGTAGAAGACCAAGGCTGCAAGCGTTGAGGTGGCAATACCGCCAAGAGCGAAATCGCCGATCTTCAGCGTGAAGTCGCCAGCGCCGAAAATCAGCGCCACGCCAGCGGTGAAGAGGTTGCGGGAATCCGCGAAGTCCACCTTATTGACGATCCAGATGCGGGCCATTGCCGAGGCGATCAGGCCGAACACTGAAACGGCAAGACCCGCCAGAACCGGGGCAGGGATCGTTTGCAATATAGCGCCGAATTTCGGCGACATGCCGAGGATCAGTGCCATGACGGCCGCAATGACGAAGATCAGTGTCGAATAAACTTTGGTCATCGCCATGACGCCGATATTTTCGGCATAGGTGGTGACGCCGGTGCCGCCGCCCGAGCCGGAAATCATGGTCGCGATGCCATCACCGAGGAAGCCGCGACCGATGTAGCGATCCATGTTCTGGCCGGTGATGGAGCCGAGTGCTTTGATATGACCGAGATTTTCAGCCACCAGAACGACGGCGACCGGCGCGATGAGGGTGATCGCCTGCCAGTTGAATTCCGGCGTGGTGAAATGCGGCAGGCCGAACCAGGCTGCATTGCTGACGGCGGTGAAATCGATGCCGGGCACGATGCCGAGACCGTTGCCGAGGATCAGGACCAGAAGATAGCCGAACAGCAGTGCGAAGAGCACCGACAGGCGCTTGGTTCCACGCGGTCCATAGGCGGCGATCATCGCCATGCAGAGAACAGTGAGCAGCGCGATGGTTATATGCGTGCCGCTTCCCTTCAACTGGCCGACGGCGACCGGCGCAAGGTTAAGGCCGATGGAAACGCCGATGGCGCCGGTGACGACTGGAGGCATCAGTCGTTCGACCCAGCCTGTGCCGATGGCCATGACTACAAGGCCGATAAGGGCATAGAGCGCGCCGCAGGCAATGATGCCGCCGAGCGCGATGGCGATATTGGGATTGGGGCCGGAACCGCTATAGCCGGTTGCGGCGATCACGACCGCGATGAATGCGAAGGACGAGCCGAGGTAGCTTGGCACACGACCTGCCGTCAGCACGAAGAACAGAAGCGTGCCGATACCGGAGAAGAAGACGGCCACATTGGGATCGAAACCCATCAGCAGTGGGGCGACGATGGTCGAGCCCGACATTGCGAGAAGATGCTGTACGCCCATCGGTATGGCGGCGGCGGCTGGCAGGCGCTCGTCAGGAAGCACGACGGCGTTTGATGTCAAACGCCAACTTGGAAAATAGCCCATGATGTCCCTCTGGAAAATATTATCCTGTTGCCTTTATCGCCTCATGGCGGCGATTTCCAGAGAAGAAAGGCCCAAACGGCAAGCGAGCTGTTGATGAGCCGACTCAATAATTCCTATCCTGTCACCGTCACGCGGCCTGCATCGTCTGTCACCTTTCCGACGATGCAGGCAGATGGATAACCGCAGCAGCAGATTCTGTTCAAAAGCCTTTCGGTATCCTCCGGTGCGCAGGATATCAGAAGCCCGCCGGAGGTCTGCGGGTCGGTCAGCAATTGCTGTTTCCAGAGCGGATAATCGTCCGGCAACTGCACATCATGGCCGTAGCTTGCCCAATTGCGGGTGGAGGCTCCGGTCACGAAACCGCCTTGCGTCAACTTTTCGGCCTGTTTGAGAAAGGGCAGCGCAGCATAGTCGAGGCTGATACCTGCATTCGAACCGCGCGCCATTTCGAGTGCATGTCCGAGAATGCCAAAGCCGGTGACGTCGGTGACAGCGTGGACGGCACTATCCTTGCCTAGCTCGGCGCCAACCCGGTTCAGCAAGGTGACTGATGCCATCATTTCATCGTAACCGGCGCTGTCGAGTTCCTGTTTCTTGAAGGCAGCGGAATAAATACCGACGCCGATTGCCTTGGTCAGGATCAACGTGTCTCCGGGACGTGCGCCGCTGTTCTTGCGCAGGCTGGAAAGCTTGCAGGTGCCGATGACGGCCAATCCGTAGATCGGCTCCGGCGCGTCGATGGAATGTCCGCCCGCGACCGGAATGCCAGCTTCAGCGCAGATGCTGGAGCCGCCTTTCAGGATTTCGCGGATCATTTCGGCGGGCATCTTGTTCACTGGCATGCCGAGGATCGCCAGCGCCATGATCGGTGTTCCGCCCATGGCATAAACGTCGGATATCGCGTTGGTGGCTGCGATGCGTCCGAAATCGAACGGATCGTCCACCATCGGCATGAAGAAGTCGGTGGTGGCGATCACGCAGTTTTCGTCATCCAGTTGCCAGACCGCGGCATCGTCGCCGGTTTCCGTTCCGACGAGAAGCTGGCTGAAAGGCTGCATGGTCGGTTGGTCAGCCAGCAGATCCTGCAGGACGGCGGGAGCAAGCTTGCAGCCACAGCCGCCGCCATGGGCAAGCGTGCTGAGACGAATAGGCGATGCGATATCCATGCTATTTCCTCAAGCTAAATTGTTATTTCGCGCGCGGTCATCGTGTAGCGGAAAGCATCCGCATCGAGACAATCCAGACGGGCGCTGGCAACTTCGGCCTGCGGATACATCAGGAAACCGAGTTCCGGGCCATGAGCAGAAGGCAAGGCGATATCGCTGCCATCATTGAAGGCGATCCAGTTGCCTTCCCATGAACCGAAAAGCTTTTGCCGCACGGCTGCGACACGTGGATCGTCGGCGGTCAACCCGTCCTTTTCTTCTTCCAGCATCACCTTGCGCACATCCGCCGGATCGGTTGCGACCCAGCCAATGCCGTCAAGATAGATTTCGGCGCGACAGTGCTGGGCCTTGGTGATGACTTCGTTCTTCGCGCCAAGGCTCTTGTAGCCGAAGGCGGAAGGCGCAACGCGCACGCCATAAAGGTCGCGGGTCGGAATTCCCGCCGCCCTGACCAGAGCGACGAACAGCGGATTGAGGTCGGCGCATTTGCCGCCGAGATCGCCGCTGTCGAGCATGGCGACGATATTGCCGTCGCCACAGCCTCGTGTCGAGGCGCGCCGGTAGGTGTTGGCGACGACCCAGTCATAGATGAGGCGCGCCTTTTCCTGATCGGTGGCGGCACCCGCAATGATCTTGTCGGAGGTCTGTTTGACGATACCATCAACGGGTGCAAGGCGCGTCCCGGCCAGATAGCGTTCGCGTTCGGCACGGGTCAGCGGCACGGCCTTTGCTGACGCATCGAGATTGCTTGCACGGTCTCGGGTGGAGATGAGGCTGATGACTTCGGCTTGCGGTTTCGCTTCGTTTGCGTCCCATTCGAGGTAAAGCAAGCCGGTGCCGCTGGCCGGATCGCGATCGAGCCGCGCGACCTTGGCGTTTGTCGTCCAGCGATTGCCTTCGGGACGGTTCCAGTCATTGCCATTGAACCCGGCCATCGGAACCCAGACACGAATGACTTCCCCCGAAGCGGCGGGCGTGATGCTGGTGGTAATCTCGAAGCTGCGCCAGCCCGACGGTTGCGGTGCGAAAGTGTTACCGGCTGCAGATGCAAAATTCGGCAGCATGCTGAAAGCGGCGCAGGCCGCACCGGATTTAAGAACTTCCCGACGGTTCATGACGATCCCCTTTTTGCTTTGAATTGTTGTTGTTGCGATTGCGCGAGAAACATCGTTCCGCCGCCTTCGGTTCGGAAAGCGGCAGGTATGCAGCGATTGCAGGAAATCTGGATGCAGCTTTGCTCGATTGAAGAGAGCCTGAGCTGAGGGCCGCACAACACCGTCGCACCGGGTCAAAGAAGCCGACGCGAGGCAAGAGCCACTCAAAATTCAGGCCCCGAAACTCGGGAGCAACAAAAGAAGCCACGACATCAGTCTGGCGTTTTTACACAGGGACGTCAATCAGTCAGCGCGTTTTCAAGTCATTCTCGTAATGAAGTCCATGTATTAATACATGACAATTAAAGTCATGTTATTGATAAATGCACCTTATTGTTAATTTTTTTAGCCTGCTGTTCGGTTGACAACTTGGTTTTATTGCGGTGAACTGATGTCAGGCAAGTCCAATTTAAAGAAGAATATGCTTCGGCGTTTTTCTTCTGACGATCAGGGAGGTGCAGCGCAATGAATGTGGAGCTCTCACGCCGCCAGTTTCTGGGCGGAACGGGGGCGGTAGTGGCGGCTTCGGCGCTTGGGTCCTTCGGTTTTGGTGCAGTGGAAAGCGCCTATGCCGAATCCATTCGCCCATTCAAGTTGACCAACACGGCCGAAACCCGAAATACCTGCCCTTACTGCTCGGTCGCCTGCGGTATTATTCTTTATTCCAAGGGTGATGTCAGGAAAGGCGAAAAGGCCGAGCTGATCCACGTTGAAGGTGACACGGATCACCCGACCAATCGCGGCACGCTTTGCCCCAAGGGCGCGGCACTGAAGGATTTCGTCAAGGCGAAGACCCGCCTGCAATATCCGCAGGTACGCGAACCGGGTTCGTCCGAGTTCAAACAGATTGCCTGGGAAGATGCGCTTGACCGCATCGCGCGGCATCTGAAAGACGACCGCGACGCCAACTTCATCGCGAAGAACGCGGCGGGCACAACGGTCAACCGCTGGACCTCGACAGGCTTCCTTGCGGCTTCTGCAACCACCAACGAAACGGCGTTTCTCACCTACAAGGTGGTGCGCAGCACAGGCATAGTTGCATTCGATAACCAGGCACGCGTCTGACACGGCCCGACGGTGGCGAGTCTCGCCCCAACATTTGGCCGCGGAGCAATGACCAACTCCTGGACCGATATCAAGAACACCGATCTCGTCGTCGTCATGGGCGGCAATGCGGCGGAAGCGCATCCTTGCGGCTTCAAATGGGTGACGGAGGCCAAGGCCAACCGCGGTGCCCGGCTGATCGTCGTCGATCCGCGATTCACGCGCACGGCTTCCGTGGCGGATTTCTACGCGCCTATCCGGCAGGGCTCGGATATCGCCTTCCTGCTCGGCGTCATCAATTACTGCATCCAGAATGACAAGGTGCAGTGGGATTATGTGAAGCATTTCACCAATGCCAGCTACATCATCAAGGATGGCTTCGAATATAAGGACGGGCTGTTTACCGGCTATGACGAGGAAAAGCGGGATTATGACCGCTCGAGCTGGGACTATGTGATCGGCGATGACGGCTATGCGGTCGTCGACGATACGCTGCAGAACCCCCGTTGTGTGTGGAATCTGCTGAAGCAGCATGTTTCGATCTTCACGCCGGAAATGGTGGAACGCATCTGCGGCACGCCGAAGGAGAAATTCCTGAAAGTGGCCGAGATGATGTCCGAATGCTCGGCGCCCGACAAGACGATGACGTCGATGTATGCGCTCGGCTGGACGCAGCATTCCAAGGGGTCGCAGAATATTCGCTGCATGGCGATGCTGCAGCTGATCCTCGGCAATATCGGCGTGCGTGGCGGCGGCATGAATGCGCTGCGCGGTCACTCCAACATTCAGGGGCTGACCGATATAGGTCTGATGTCCAATCTTCTGCCGGGCTATATGAATATCCCGGTTGAAAAGGAAACCGATCTCGAAATCTATATGTCGACACGCGGTTTCAAGCCGCTGCGCCCGAACCAGACGAGCTACTGGCAGAACTATCGCAAGTTCTTTGTCAGTTTCCAGAAGGCGATGTGGGGCAGTGCCGCAACTGTCGAAAACGACTTCGTCTATGACTGGCTGCCGAAGCTGGACGTGCCGAATTACGACATGCTTCGTATCTTCGACATGATGTATGAAGGCAAGGTCAACGGCTATGTCTGTCAGGGCTTCAATCCGCTGATGGCGGTGCCGAACCGCAAGAAGCTGACCGATGCTTTGTCGAAGCTGAAATTCCTCGTGACGATGGACCCGCTGGAAACGGAAACCTCCCGTTTCTGGGAAAACCACGGTGAATTCAACGATGTGGATTCGGCTTCCATCCAGACGGAAGTGTTCCAGCTGCCCTCCACCTGCTTTGCAGAGGATGAGGGTTCGCTCACCAATTCCGGACGCTGGCTGCAATGGCACTGGCCTGGTGCTACGCCGCCCGGCGACGCGAAGACCGACAACTGGATCATGGCGCAGATATATCTGCGGCTGAAGGAGCTTTATCGTAAGGAAGGCGGTGCTTTCCCCGATCCGATCCTCAATCTCGTGTGGGATTACAAGGATGAGGGCGAACCGACGGCTGAAGAACTGGCCAAGGAACTGAATGGTCGTGCGATTGGCACGGTGACCGATCCAACCGATCCGACCAAGGTGGTTGCCGAGGCTGGCAAACTTCTGTCCGGCTTTGCGGCATTGCGCGACGACGGTTCGACGGCATCGGGCTGCTGGATTTATTCCGGCTGCTTCACCGAGGCTGGCAACAATATGGCCCGCCGCGACAACCATGATCCGGACGAGACAGGTGCCTATCTCAACTGGTCTTGGTCGTGGCCTGCAAACCGCCGCATTCTCTATAACCGCGCCTCCGCCGACCTCAACGGCAAGCCGTGGGACCCGAGCCGCAAGCTCATCGAATGGGATGGTTCGAAATGGACGGGCTATGACGTGCCGGACATCGCGCCGACCGCCAAGCCGAACGAGGTCGGTCCGTTCATCATGAATGCGGAAGGCTCTTCGCGCCTGTTCAGCCGCGGCATGATGCGTGACGGTCCGTTCCCGGCCCATTACGAGCCGTTTGAATCGCCTGTCGCCAATGTGATCGCGCCGAAGGTTCGGGGCAATCCGGTGGCACGCGTCTTCAACGACGACTTCAAGCAGTTCGCGGAAACGGCCTCGGAGGAATTCCCCTATGCGGCGACTTCCTACCGCCTGACCGAGCATTTCCACTACTGGACGAAGCACGTCACAGTGAATGCCGTTCTGCAGCCGGAATTCTTCGTGGAAATCTCGGAAGAGCTGGCGAAGGAAAAGGGCATTGCCAAGGGCGACTGGGTGCGGGTGTGGTCGAAGCGCGGCTCGGTCAAGGCCAAGGCCGTGGTGACCAAGCGCATCAAGCCGCTCATCTGCGACGGCAAGACGGTGCATGTGGTCGGCATCCCGCTCCATTGGGGCTTCATGGGGGCTGCCCGTAAGGGCTTCGGTCCGAACTCGCTGACACCTTTCGTCGGCGACGCGAACATCGAAACGCCGGAGTTCAAGGCGTTTCTGGTCAATATCGAGCGCTCAAGCGCGCCTGTAGCTTAGGAGGGACTAGAGATGTTTCCACCCGTTCCCAATCCTAGCGTCCAGCCGCAACAGCCGCGTTTCGGTGACAAGGACCTGATCAGGCGGTCGGCGTCGAATGTGACGCCGCCTGCCGAGCGCCAGACTGAGGTGGCAAAGCTCATCGACGTGTCGAAATGCATCGGCTGCAAGGCCTGCCAGTCGGCCTGCGCCGAATGGAACGACACGCATGAGGAGGTTGGCATCAATGTGGGTGTCTATGACAATCCGCACGATCTGACGCCGAACACCTTCACCTTGATGCGCTTTACCGAGTGGGACAATCCCGACACCGGCAATCTGGAGTGGCTGATCCGCAAGGACGGCTGCATGCATTGCGAAGACCCCGGCTGCCTCAAGGCATGTCCGGCGCCAGGCGCAATCGTGCAATATTCCAACGGTATCGTCGATTTCATCCACGATAACTGTATCGGCTGCGGCTATTGCATCAAGGGGTGCCCGTTCAACATTCCGCGTGTTTCGGAAGTAACCCACAAGGCTTATAAGTGCACGCTCTGCTCCGACCGCATTGCGGTGGGACAGGGACCGGCCTGTGCCAAGGCCTGCCCGACACAGGCCATCGTCTATGGTACCAAGGACGAGATGAAGGAATGGGCCGATGGCCGCATCAAGGATCTGAAATCGCGCGGCTTCGAAAATGCCGGGCTCTACGATCCGCCGGGCGTTGGCGGCACGCATGTCATGTATGTGCTGCAACACGCCGATAAGCCGGAAATCTACGCCAACCTGCCGAACAATCCGCGCATCAGCCCGGTTGTCGAAGCGTGGAAGGGTGTGTCCAAATATGCAGGCATGGCCGCAATGGGGCTGGCTGCGGCAGCAGGTCTGCTGCATTATATCTTCAAGGGTCCGAACGTCGTGACAGAGCATGACGAGGAACAGGCCGAAAAGCTCACGGGAGAAAAAAGCTCATGAGCAAGACCGACTTTGACGATGTTGAACGCGGTGACGGGATAGAACTCGGTAAGCCCGTCAAGGTGCATCGCTATTCCGGTGGCGCACGCATCAATCACTGGATCACCGCCATCAGTCTCGTGCTGCTGGCCCTGTCCGGCCTTGCGATGTTCCACCCATCGCTGTTTTTTCTGTCGGGCCTGTTCGGCGGCGGACAATGGACACGCGCCATCCATCCATGGATTGGCGTGGTGCTGTTCTTCAGCTTTCTGGGGCTTTTCGTGCGTTTCTGGAGCGCCAATCTGTGGAAGCGCGAAGACAGCCAATGGCTCGCACATGCCAATGACGTGATTTCCGGCAATGAGGAAAAGCTGCCTGAAGTAGGCAAATATAATGCCGGTCAGAAGCTCGTTTTCTGGTCCATGTCCTTGCTGATCATCATCCTGATTGTTTCCGGCGTGATGATATGGAACGAATATTTTGGATCCTATACGAGCATCAATCAGCAGCGTTGGGCCCTGCTTGTCCATTCCATGGCGGCGGTGGCGGCGATCTGTGTCTGGATCGTGCACGTCTATGCCGCGATCTGGGTCAAGGGCACGATCAATGCGATGACACGCGGCACGGTTACCGGTGGCTGGGCTTGGCGACATCACCGCAAGTGGTTGCGCGAACTGACATCGAAGCAGAAAGTGAAGCAAGGCGGCAGCAAGCCTGCCGCCTGAACTTACTCGGCGTCCTAGAGGGTAATAATATTCCGTGGTTTACGTGACCCGTTGGGTTCGTGAGGAGTGACATGGCAGGCAAGAAAGATCTGGTGCCGGACCCGACGGTCATCGGCGAAATATCGGCCCCACCCTTCGTGCAATTGCCGGACCCCGGCGCGCTTTTTGCCAGAAGAGCAGAGCGTCTGCGTTTTCTGGGTTCGGTCAGCCCGCTGAAACCTTATCTGGAGTTCATTGCCGACCTGAGCGAGGCACAGTCTGAAATAGCGGCTGGTCTCGGTCCTGTCGCCGCGCGACACGGCGACGACCGGGGACGGGAATTCGGCATGCCAGCGATCGATCGTGCGGATGCCATATCGGAATCAGCACTCGGGACTGTCTTCGACCGGCTGTTCGAGCACGCCCGCACGATCGCCAAACCGCAAGATGCCGCCGATGCGCTGGAACGTGTGGCGAACAGCGATGCGGGTGCGCGTTGCCGAATGATCGAGGCAGTTTTCGCCGGTATTCTGCCGCCGGAAGCAATTGCTGAACATATCTATGTCTGGGCAGGCTTGCAGCTCCATTTCACGCGGCTTGCAGCGGCGCTTGACCCGAAGTCGCTGAAACCCGTTGCCGATGGCGTCTGCCCGACTTGCGGCAGCATTCCGTCAAGCTCGATGGTCGTGGGCTGGCACGGTGCGCATGGCGCGCGTTTCTGCTCCTGTTCCGTCTGCAACACGCTCTGGCACTATGTCCGGGTCAAATGTGTGTGCTGCGGCTCGACAAAGGGTATCGGCTACAAGGAAGTCGAGGAAGGTGGCGGCATTATCAAGGCTGAAACCTGCGACGAATGCCAGCGCTGGGTCAAGATCATCTATCAGCAGCTATCGGCGGATGCCGATCCTATGACCGACGATGTTGCGAGCCTCGGCCTTGATATATTGATGCGTGAGACGCCTTACAGGCGAGGCGGCTTCTCGCCGCTTCTTGCCGGACTGTGAGGAAGCATGGACCAGATCAAGTCTTCGCTGCGCCACCTGCCGTCCGTGGATGCCATCCTGCAAATGGCGGAGCTTTCCGGGGCATTGGAGAGTTTTGGCCGTGCGTCGGTGACTGAGGCTATTCGCAAGGTTTTGAGCGACGAGCGCGAGGCGGTGAAATCCGGCGCCTCGCTCTCCATTAACACGCATTTGGCTGAGCGGGTTCTCCACTTGCTTAAAGCGTCAGGGCAATCGAGCCTGCGTCCGCTGTTCAATCTGACCGGAACTGTCCTGCACACCAATCTGGGGCGCGCCATTCTTGCCGAAGCAGCTGTCGAGGCTGCCACACAAGCCATGCGGCAGGCGGTTTCGCTCGAATTTGACCTGTCATCGGGCGGGCGTGGCGAGCGCGATGATCATCTGCGGGCGCTTGTCTGTGAGCTGACGGGAGCGGAAGATGCCACCGTCGTCAACAACAATGCCGCCGCCGTGCTGCTGGCGCTGAACAGCCTTGCCTTGGGCAAGGAAGCCATTGTTTCACGCGGCGAACTGATCGAGATCGGCGGCGCGTTTCGCATGCCGGACATCATGACCCGCGCCGGGACACGACTTGTCGAAGTGGGCACCACCAACCGCACCCATCCGCGTGACTACGAGAATGCAATCAACCCCGATACAGGGCTGGTACTGAAGGTCCACACGTCAAACTATCGGATTGAAGGTTTTACGCGGGAAGTCTCAGCGGCGGAACTGGCCGCCATTGCGCAGGTCAAGGGCGTCCCGCTGGTCAATGACCTTGGCTCCGGCACACTTGCCGATCTGACTTCCTTCGGTCTCGCACACGAGCCGACAGTGCGCGAAGCGGTCGCCGAAGGTGCAGATATCGTCACCTTTTCCGGCGATAAGCTTCTCGGTGGACCACAGGCGGGCTTCATTGTCGGGCGACGCGATCTGATCGCCCGTATTAACAAGAACCCGATGAAGCGTGCTTTGCGGGTGGACAAAATCAGGCTCGCAGCACTTGAAGCGACGTTGAAACTTTATCGTAATCCGGAACGACTTTCTGAAAGGCTGCCGACTATTCGCTATCTGGCGCGTCCGCAGACCGAAATTGCCGCGCAGGCGGCACGGCTCAAGCCGGAGCTGGAGAGAATACTCGGCCCGGCTTTCGTTGTGGCGATGACAGATTGCGCCAGCCAGATCGGCTCCGGCGCATTGCCGCTCTCGACCGTTCCAAGCGCCGGATTGTCGATTGTGCCGAAAGACGGTAGCGGCTCCGCGCTGACAGCGCTCGGCGGTTCATTGCGCGCACTGCCTCTGCCGGTCATCGGGCGGATCGAAAAGGGCGCACTCGTGCTCGATCTGCGCTGCCTTGATGACGAGACCAGTTTCGTTCGGAACCTGTCATCCTATGCGGCTCGCTGATCTTTTCACCCGCAAGCCCAAGCCGGATACGACAGCTCAAGCGCTGGAAAAGGCGCTTGTCGTTGCAAAGGCGGGTGATTACGCAGCGGCGCTTTCCATCTGGGAGCCGCTGGCGCGTGCAGGCAATGCGCGCGCGCAGAACAATATCGGTGCCTGCTTTGCGGGCGGCATGGGCGTTGAGAAAAATGTCGTCCTTGCGCAACGCTGGCTGACCCTGTCTGCCGCGGCCGGCGATGCTTCTGGCCAACGCAATCTGGCTTCGCTGCTGTTCAAGGGCGAAGATATCGAAGCCGACTATCCGGAAGCTGCAAGGCTGTACCGGCTTGCCGCAGAACAGGGGGACCCGCAGGCACAGGACATGCTGAGCTGGATGCTCATGGAAGGGGAGGAAATGACCGCCGACCCGGTTGAGGCGCGCGAATGGGCGTTGAAGGCGGCGGAAGGCGGCATAGCCGCAGCCATGACGCGGCTAGGCATGATTTATCATAATGCTCTCGGGGTGCCGCGCGATCCCTCTCAGGCCGTTTACTGGTGGCGGAATGCGTCCGCTGCGGGCGATCCGGATGGCGAAGCCATGCTCGGCGCGGCGCTGCATCTTGGCATGGGTATGGAACGCGATCCTTCGTCGGCTTACGAACATCTGCTGCGCGCTGAGGCGGGCGGCAGCACGCTTGCCGCTCCTTTCATCGAGGCAGCGCGCAATGCGCTGAACGAAAAGCCATGATCGTCGGAACGACGGGGCATATCGATCATGGAAAGACCTCGCTGGTGCGCGCCCTTACACAGGTCGACACGGACCGGCTGAAGGAGGAAAAGGCGCGGGGCATTTCCATCGATCTCGGCTTTGCCTATCTGCCCTTGTCCGGCGACGAAAAGGACATACTCGGCTTTGTTGACGTGCCGGGGCATGAAAAATTCGTGCATACGATGCTTGCCGGTGCGGCGAGCATCGATTTCGTCATGCTGGTTGTCGCTGCCGATGACGGGATCATGCCGCAAACGCGCGAACATCTGGCAATCGTCAACCTGCTCGGTATCCGGCGTGGCATCGCCGTCATCACCAAATCCGATCTTGTCGAACCTGACCGTCTTGTTGAAGTTGAAACCGCTATCAGCAATGAACTGGCGCTGACGGGACTTGCCGACATTCCCGTGCTGGCGGTCTCCACCGTGTCGGGTGCCGGGATCGACGATCTGAAGGCGCTGCTGGAAGTGCAAGCGCATGCATTCGGTGAGCGGCGGACAAACGGACGCTTTCGTCTTGCGGTGGACCGCTCCTTCACGCTCAAGGGCGCTGGCACAGTGGTCACGGGCACGGTGCTGTCCGGCAAGGCCGCCATTGGCGATCATCTGGTCATCAGCCCGTCTGGCAAGGAGGCGCGTATCCGCACCATTCGTGCGCAGAACCAGCCAAGCGAAATAGCGCAGGCGGGTGATCGCTGCGCGCTCAATCTGGCAGGTGACGGCATATCGAAAGAGGCGATACATCGCGGCGATATGCTGGTGCTCCCAAGCCTTCATCGTCCGACGGACCGCATCGATGCATTATTGCAAATCCTCTCCTCGGAAAAAAAGCCGATCGGTCAGTGGTTCCCGGTTCGCTTGCATCATGCCTCGACGGAAGTCGGTGCCCGCATCGTGCTTTTGCGGGATGAAGAGCTCCAGCCGGGCACCGAAGATCGGGTGCAACTGGTGCTGGATCGTCCTGTCTCGGCTGCAGCCGGAGACCGCTTCGTCATCCGCGATGTGTCCGCACAACGCACCATTGGCGGCGGACGTTTTCTCGATCTGCGCCCGCCGCAACGCAAGCGCCGCAGTCCGGAGCGCATGGCACAGCTTGACGCCCATTCCATTGACGACCCGGTAGAATCGGCACGCGCACTGCTGACTGCTGAACCTTACTATCTTGATGCGACGGCATTCCTGCGCGACCGCGCGCTGGCGGACGACCCGCAAGGTTTGGCGCACGCGCTCGATGCCGTAATGCTCCCGCAGGCAAATTCCGTGCTGTTGTTATTGCCGGAACGATGGGACGCTCTGCGTGACGATATTCTGGCGCTACTGGCCACCTTCCATGACGAAAATCCAGACCTGATCGGCATGGGTGTCGAACGGCTGCGGTTGTTGTTGAAACCGCGCCTGCCAGCGCCCGCCTTTCGCGCTGCCATTGCTGCGCTGGTCGAGGCGGACCTGCTGAGACTGGACGGCGCCTGGCTTCGCCTGCGCGACCATGAAGTCACGATGAGCGATGCCGACGAGGCGCTCTGGCAGCGTATAGCACCGTTGCTTGGCGGTGAGGCTCGTTTTCGTCCGCCGCGCGTGCGCGATATTACAGGTCTGCTTGATGAACGGGAGGAAGATATTCGCCGCCTGCTCAAGCTTTCCGGGCGTATGGGCCGGGTGCATGAAGTGGCGCAAGACCATTTTTTCCTGCGGGGAACGATTGCTGAAATGATCGGCATCCTGTCGGATATGGATGCGGCATTTGATAGTGGCTGGTTCATCGCGGCGCGATTTCGCGACCGGGTGGATAGTGGTCGCAAGGTGGCGATCCAGATACTGGAATTCTTCGATCGCAACAGTGTCACGATAAGACGCGGAGACATACGTCGCCTGAACCGCCGCAAGCTGGACTTGTTCGGCGATCTCGCGCAAGGGGAAGCACCACAGACCGGAGGAACAAAATGAAATCTCTGTCGACTACAATCTGCTTGTTGCTCGTTCTAGCCGCCGTTGGTGGCTGCGCCAACCGGCAGTGCAGCGACTGGCCGGGAACCTGCATCATCCAGTGACGGGCAAGATTAATAGAGAACAAAGCTCGTTACTATCAAAACGCTTCTCTCAGCGAACTATCCGCTTGTTTGGCGCATCAGAAATTCCAGCGACTCCACGGTGTCCGCTCCATTCTCGCAGCTAACACTAACGGCTTGGCGCACGACGGTTCCTGCATTCTTGCTGAGTACGATCTGTTTGCATCACGCGGAACAAAATTTTGGCTAGCGCCATCTCGCATGCTGCATTGATATCACTTCGCGCCAGACACATCGACAGCCGCGCGCAGCCTTGCAGGCTTGACTTGCCGATCTGGAAGCTTGCCCAGTACGTATGCCAAGCGCCGCGCTGATATTCGCTAGGTGCGTCAGGCCATTGTTTGTTGGGATTACCCACGGACAGGGGATCATGAAAAGCTCAGAAGTTGAGAATGCCATTCGGCATCTCAAATTGCGCGAGCCGTTCAATGGTGAAAACACTTCAACGCGCTTTGCAGAATATGGATGTCACAAAATCGCTGTTCGACTTCAAAAGCACACAGTTAAGTTCAACAGGGCTTACAAACCCACCTACATCCAAGTCATGAGAAGCTTCTACGGGTTGAATGAACGTTGAACGTTAGGTCTTTACAAGCTCGAACTTCTTGAGGTGCCGATGACATATGACTTCCGACCCCGTGCGATCACGCTGAGGGGCTCTTTTTTAACAACTCACCAAGGAATACCGTCGAGATTTCCAACATGCAAAGTTAACAGACCAGCCCTAGACTGCTTCTCGCATCAAGGGGGATTGAGGGGGCGAGCGATGAATAGAATAATGAAACGTTGGGATGACGTAGAGAAATACGTTTCTGAAGATCATGTAATTGCATTTCAAGATACTCTCAGATCAGCTCTCGAGGAGCGAGGCATGTCACATTCAGATCTTGCAAATATGCTCGGTGTGTCGCGATCACGCGTAAGTCAGCTTTTTATGGAAGGCGTAAACCCTTCCCTTCGATATTGCGCTCTGGTTCTCTATCGTCTTGGCTACACTATTGAATTCAAGAAAGTTGAACCTAGCGGACTACCCAACGAATGACTGCTATATTTTCTTGTCCTGCGCCCGCACAGCCAATACGCGATCAAGCCACTTGTCGCTTCTTTCAGGCCCTCGTGCTCCCATCTATATTAGATAGCCATGCAGAGGGCATACAGGCCAATGCTGCTGCACTGATTGACGGCATGATCAGTAATGCGCTAGCAAAGATGAAAAATGGAAATGGTAGAAATTGGGCGGCTAAACGCCACTCAAAGCCGTTGCCGTGAAAGAAACTATATAATGAACTCAATATTTGGAAGGGATGCATGCCCGGTGGCATGTCCGGACTTCAAATCCGGGAGGGGCCGATAGACGGTCTTTGGTGGGTTCGACTCCCATTCTCTTCCGCCAAACGGCTTTTGAAGTCATCTTGATCGTACGATGCTCAGCACATTGCGAACCACCTCGTCTTGAAGCGGGCGCTGCTTTTCGATGTTGAAATGGCCGATATCCTTCATGCCTGAGAAGTCGCGATTGTTGAGGTTGCCCTTGAAACGGGGACCGGCGGCGAGCGGCAGACCCCAGCCATGCTGCTTGAAATAGAAGTTCACGACACGCTTTATATTACCGGGCAGCGGGGCAGGCGCGGTGGCCGCAAAGGTGGCCATATAAGTGACCTGAATGCCCTTCTTTTCAAGCGCGGTTGCAATGTCGATGACGGCATTGGCACCGAGCGAATGGCCGATCAGTACCACGGGTGCGCGTGGGTTCTTTCGCTGATCGGCGAGTATCTGGTTCAGCACGAAACGCCAGGCCTGATGCCCCTCGACATGCGCATCCACTCCGTTGGCCTGCAACTGCTTGCCGATCTCATCGATGCCAGTGGAGAAGACGTCCCCGAAACCGCGCAGAAGATAGACATCGGCTTCCGGCGAGATTCTGGAAGACGTTTTCGGCGCTGCCTGTGCCGGGCTGCCGTAGAGCGCAAATGCAGCCCCCGCAAACAGCAGGCCGCGACGGGTCAAGGATTTCGGACGGAAATTGTTCGGCTTTGAAGTCATCTTCGATTACTCGTTGGAGCACGTTCGAGAACGATGAAACGACTTTGAACGCGATATACTGGAACAGGTATCTAGAGCGCCGATCCGTTTCAGCCAAATCACTAGAACTTGATTTTTGGAATGACACGGCCTGTCCGGCTTGCATATTCGTCATAGGATGTGCCGAATGCCGCGCGCATCATCGCCTCCTCGTGATCGACCCGATAGAAATAGAGGATAGCGACGCCGCCAAGGCCGGCCAGACCGGCAAACCAGTTCGGCAGCAGGCAGAATTGGGCAATCGCCCACAGCCAGAATGACAGATACATCGGATGACGGACATATTTGTAAAGCCCGTCCGTCACCAGCTTGTGCTCGCGGCGGATTTCAAGCGAGACGGACCAATTCTTGCCCAACTGGCGATGGCTTGCATAGAAAAGCCAGAGGAATGCGATCTCGACAATCAGACCGATCCAGGCCAGCCATGGCTGGAAAGCATAGTTAGCAAAGGCGGGAAAGCCGGTTGCGACATAGGCAATCGGGACCAGCGACAGGCCGACGCTCGCCGCACCCAGCGCCAGCCGATCGGCCAGCGTTTTTGCATTGTTCGCAACCTTGATCTTGCGCGCGCGCCGCTGGTGCGGAATGCGGATAACGACCCAGGCGACAAGCCCGATAGCCCAGACGATTGCGGCCAGTGTCGGTGTCATTCGGCAATAGTTTCCTTCTTTGGCAGGGCGCCGATTATTCGGTCATCCGTCCGGTCTCTAAGCGAGGTCGGACCACAGCAAATCTGAAAGAAATCATACCAATACGGTTTTGTATTTCCGAATACATATTGATAGTGCACGCGAAAAAGGTTTCGCTTCAAACGCTTGTAGATTTCCGGCTGCAGCATTTCCTTCATCCGCACGGTCTTTGTGACAGGGAAGGGCCGTTGCGGCTCCCGCTTCAGGCCCATCTCGGCCACAGGATCGGTCTTGTAGAAGTTGATCGCGTCGGTCAGGCACTGGATTTCCACCCAGTCGATCTTGCCATCGTCCACGAGCCGTTGCACGCCTTCGCGAAAATGTCCGCCTGCAGGGTGATAGCCTGCCTTGAGCGCGGTTGAACCAAGCGTGAGGACCGTCACTTTGGGCGCGCGGCTGCTGAACTCCGGATCGATGGCAAGGCAGCGCGCGGCAACGTCCAGCATCAGCATGCCGCCGGTGCTGTGACCGATCAGAATGACTTCGTCGTAATGTTTTGCGGTGATGCGCTCCACGATACCGGCTGCAAAGCGCTGCATCAGGGATTCGGCGTCCTGCCGCCGCCCCCGAATGAAATTGAGCGAAAACGACCATAGGTCCATCAGATGGTTGGTTGACCACCGCTTGCCGAGAACGGCGAGCGCTGCGGAAAAAACCATCAGACCGAGGAGCCAGCTGACGGCGCTCAGCCATTGCACAGTCCATCGCGCCACGGCAAAGCCTGCTGCTGCAAATAAGGCGGCGGCGAGAAACGGATAGAGGAAATAGAGCCCGAAGCGCCAGGCTTTCGCAAAGAAGCGAAAGGCTGTGCCGGTTACGACGAAATCGCCGAAAGCGACAAGATATTTGGCCAGTCTGACAGGCAGGGGGCGGTCGAAATCCGCCAGCACTATTTTGTCCAGTACAAGAAAATTGAAGTCTGTTTCGGTGTTCCAATCGTCATCGGCAGGAACCGTTTTGATCGATACGAAGCCGAACTCGCAATCAGGCGAGATGCTAACATTCGAAACATCGGAACGAACGCCCCAGAGTGTCTCGAACCGCTTGATTTCTCTATTCAATCGTCCAAAAAACGCCTCGGGCGTTTTTGGGTCATAGCCGCCAATGAAGAAGACAGCACGTCGTCGAACCCGTTGCTCCATGATCAAACCGTAATTTGGGGCTTTCTGATTGTCGAGATCATTACCGGCCATACCCAAACAAATATGTTTGAACTTGTTCACTTATCTCATGTCAACCAGACCGCGCCTTATGGCTTCACGGGTTGCTTCGGCGCGAGAAGAAACGCTCAGCTTTTGATAGATGGCTTTCACATAGTCGCTGACTGTATGTTCCGATAGTCCAAGTTTGCGGGCGATTTCACCATTTTTGTGCCCGTCCCCGATCTCCTTCAGCACTTCGGTTTCCCGGCGCGAAAGATGGATGAACTCGCCTTCCAGTTCCATTGCCGCCGGATGGGCGGATATGGCTTTCACCCGAGCGACCAGATTGAGCCTCGCGCGGATTGTGAGGATGAGAACGTCGAAATCTATTGGCTTGGTCAGATAATCGTCAGCGCCGGCCTCCCTGCCGGTCAGCTCGTGGCTGCGGTCAGCGAGCGCAGTCAGAAACAGGAATGGCGTTCCCGCAAGGTCAGAACGGGCGCCGCGAATCTGTTCCAGAAACTGCAGGCCATTGGTGCCGGGCATCAATATATCGCAGATGATGATGTCGGGCGTCGTCGTGTCCAGCATGCGCAACGCTTCGCCTGCATTGGCCGCGCCGATAGCGTTGAAACCCGAAGTGCTCAGTTCATCGATCAGTTCTTCCAGAATATGGGCTTCATCCTCGATGCAGAGGACGGTCGGCAAGGGGAGGGTTTCAGGTAGTCGCATGCGGGGCCACCTTTGGTAGGGTCAGAATGAACACCGTACCTTGTCCTTCAACCGAAGTGAAGACAAGCGTTCCGCCGTGTAATTCGGCCAAAGCGCGCGACAGGCTGAGACCAAGGCCGGTGCCTGCCATATGCGATGCATTGCTGGCGCGAAAAAAGCGCGTGAATATGCGGTTGGTATCCTCTGCCGGTATGCCGATACCGTAATCGCGGACGATGCATCTGAACCCGTTTTCGTCTTCTTCGGTGGTCACCTCGATGGGCTTGTCGGCAGGGGAATATTTGGTGGCATTGCCAAGCAGGTTGACCAGAATCTGCTCGACCAGAATGCCGTCGCAATAACAGAAGGTCTCGCTGTCCTGAATGTTTGTGACCAGCTCCAGCTCCGGATGCAATTCCTGATGATAGGTGCAGGTATTGCGAACCAGTTCCGAAAAATCGACTGGTTGCCGGTTGATCTGAAATCCGTTCTCATCAAGACGCTCCGCATTGGCGGTACTCTCCAGAAGCAGGATCAGGCGGCGGCTGGCGTTCCGCATCCGCTTTGCCTTGTCGACGATGATTTCGGGCGTGAACTCGTCGGCGCGACGGATGAAACGTTGGGCGATGATGTCGATGATCGATACGGGTGTGCGGAACTGGTGAGACACCGTGGTGATGAAACTCTTGTAGAGTTCTTTGGCCTTGCGTTCACTCTCCAGTGCCTCGCGCAGGGCGGCGGTGCGGTCAGCGACGGTGTGTTCCAGTTGCTGCTTGTATTCCTGCAGCGCCTTGTGGGCGCGTTCGGCCTTGCGCATGTTGGAAAATACCTGCCATGACAGAATGGCGCCGGTGGCCATGATGCCCAGTACCGCGAACATGATCAGATAGATCGACTGCAATTGCTGGTCGCGCTGCGCGCCGCCGCGGTCACGCTCCAGTATCATCGCATCATTGGCAACTTTGGTCAGTTCCTCGCGCATGGGAACCAGCGCTTCATAGATGGCAATCGGATCGAATTTGTCAGGCTCCGCATCGATCATCGCCTCGATCTCGGGAAGCCGGTCCGCATTGCGCTGGATGGTTTGGGCGCCGCCCGGAATGCGGGCGAAATATTTCTTCTGCGGGGCATCGGCCAGCAGCGCAAAACGGCTGTAGAGAACGTCGAGACGGAGTGAGAGATCGGCGGTGTTTGTGTTGCCGCTTGGCAGGGTCAGTGCGGTTTCGCCGAGACGCCCGGCGTCACGTTCGGTCTGGGTGATGGCCCAGACCATGTTTTCGCCGACATAGGTAGCGAGCGATTTCTGGATGACGAGAAGCTGAATGAAAGCATAAGCGAGGAGGGCAGCAAACCCCACCATGACTAGGCCGGAAAGAATGTAGCCCCGCTTTAATCTCATTTCACCTCGATCTGCTTCAGCTGCCATGCCCAGCGGTGATCATAGCGCGAATCGTTCAGTTCCTCATGCTGGTCGCGCGGGTAGACGATCCAGTATGGCCCCTTGTCTCGCCGGTTCAACTCCTTGCCGTTCATCTTGTGCGCGACAAGGACGTCGTATTTATAGGCGTCTTCCAGCGGAATGCTGATGCTGTAATCGTTGAGCGCAAGCACCGTAATCGAGTGGCTGCTTGCTTCTGTTCCGTCGACACCTACCGTCGCCAGCACATCGCGCAGCAATACGCCGTCGAAGTTCTGCGGCCCTTCGGTCCATGCGGTGTTGGTTTGCAAGCTGTTCTGCGGCAGTTTCGTGAAATCATCGCTGCTCAGCACGCGCGTCGTTCCATTCGGGGCGACAATAGTCAGCGTGATGGTTGCCGCAGCGGGTGGTGCGGCATCAGCCGGGCCAGTGAAATGGATGACTTGGCAGATGGCGAAAAGCGCGATCAGTGCTCTGAACGCCAGAAGACGCTGGAAAGCGAACATCCAGTTTGCACATGACACGTGAGGCATCTCCAGAAGCGAAAAATTGCGAATGTATCCAAGCTTAAACGGGAGGACGCGCGCAATTTCAAGATTCTCTTGAGTTTGCCGAGCGAAATTTCCCTTCAAAAGCGATAATTCACACATAACACTAAAAAATTTTGATCCAATTCCAAATAAATATCAAACTGATTCACGAATTTTTTTAATCTCTACCGGCGGTTACACGTCAGTTTTGGATAAAATGGTTGGTTTTTCTTTGTGAACTATCCCCCTGAATAGGGGAATTGTTTTTCGCTACTAGAGCGTTCACTAAATGATCGCCGGCCTGTTGGGGCTTAGGAGGCTGGCGCAAAAATTGGGCGGGGGCTGCTTATCGGCCGCGGGGAGTCGGGGTCGATAAGCAGCCAACCAGTCCGGATAGCGCAGAAGCGGTGATAATGGTTACTCTCGAAACGAAGAGTTTCGAGCTACGAATAAAAACTAATCACCCAGACATTGATGCTTTCCGGGAAAGAATGGCCGACTGGCATCTGGTCGAGCCTTGTGAACCTGCCGTTCGGGTTCCTCGATCAGAGCGAGCTTGCACCTCTTTCGCGTCCTTCATCTGGAGGGCGCGCTTTTTTTTGCACTTTTGCCAAAGCGGATAATTTTCCGATCACCTTTTCAAGATTCTCGCGATTTCCCGACGTTGCGCCGTTCCCACCGTTAGTTAGGTGTGTAAAAGGAGTACCTCCGAAAACTAATACACTTCACGTGAATGGCGCAGCGGAGCCGGAATGGCTTCAACACTTCGTTCAACGTGAAGTTCTAGCTCATAAAATTTGTGACGATGGTTGCTTATGGCCACGATCGTCACAAATGAAAATATGGCAGTTCAGCTTCAAACATTCCGGCAGCTATTTCTGTTCCGATGCCGTTGTCTGAATGCTTGCAGTTGTCTGAGGCTTCTCCATCTTCGTGGAGGATTGAGCATTATGATAAGTGCAGTCTGCCATCGCAGCTGTAACCGACAGAGCGAGGACAGCTGTAGTCACGAATACGACTTTCATGTCTGTCTCCCTTCAGTTTGGGTGTGGCATTGCAACGGCAAGTTTAGCAGAGCGGGACCGCCCTGTCGCATCACATTGTCCCGGAACATCATTTGCCATAGTTTGGGCATGTTTTAGTCGGGCATTCGCCGTAATTTCCGTCTGGAAAACGCAACGCTTCTGCTCGTAAAAACGCATCTGGCGCGAAAATCGCGCCAGATCATGGTTATGCCTTAATGTGATTTAGCGGCGGTCAGGAGGCGCAGCGGCTCACCACTGCCCGCTTGCCACCCATGGACAGGAACGAGATATGCAGCGACTGGCCGACAGGTGAAATAGTGATGTTTTCGTTCGACTGTTGACCGTTGGCGGTGCAGGACATGGCCACGGTAAACGTGCCTTCGTAATTGTTTATCCGTGTTACGGAGCATTGGCTGTCACGGCTGTCAAAACGCTCGCCGGAAATGGAGAACCGCTGGCCGTCGGAGCTGCACCAGTTGCCGGTGATGGGTGTCGGATCGACAGGCGGTTTTGCAGGAGCGGCACTTGCCGACGGGCCGGGCGTTGTTTCGGAACACGCTGTTAGCGCAGTGACAACAAGGGCGAGGGCAAGCAAACCGGTCTTTTGCAACAATCTTCTCCTTCATGCATCGAATAAGCTCCCTCTTAAGAAACAGATTCGGGCGATATCGCGACGCGAAGAAAATAAATCCGCTGATTACATGAAAAGAGCCGGATTGCTCCGGCCCTTCTGGTCAGGTCTTGAGGTGATGCCGGGGTCATTCTCCCGGCGCCAGATGCGGGGCTTCGATCTTTGCGCCTGCATGTTTCAACGGACGTTCACCTGAGAGCTTGCGGATCAGCACATAGAACACCGGCGTCATGAAGATGCCGAAGGCCGTCACGCCGATCATGCCTGCAAAGACTGCGACACCCATGGCTGAGCGCATTTCCGCGCCAGCACCTGTCGACATTACCAGAGGCACCACGCCCATGATGAAGGCCATCGAGGTCATCAGGATCGGGCGCAGACGCAACCGGCTTGCCTCGACCGCCGCCTGCACGACACTTCGTCCGGACAGCTCCAGCTCGCGGGCGAATTCCACGATCAGGATCGCGTTCTTTGCCGACAGCCCTACAAGGACTATCAAGCCGATCTGGGTGAAGACGTTGTTGTCACCTCCTGTCAGCCAGACGCCGGTGAGTGCGGCCATGATCCCCATTGGCACGATCATGATGATCGACAGCGGCAGGGCAAGGCTTTCATATTGCGCGGCCAGAACCAGATAGACGAGCAGCAACGCCAGCGGGAAGACGAGGAAACCTGAATTACCGGCGAGAATCTGCTGGTAGGTCAGATCGGTCCACTCGTAAGCGATGCCCGGAGGCAGGGTTTCTTCCGCGATCCGTTCGATGGCAGCCTGTGCCTGCCCGGACGAGAAGCCGGGAGCCGGGTTGCCGTTGATATCTGCGGAAAGGAAGCCGTTATAACGGATGGCGCGTTCCGCACCTACGGTCTGCTCGACTTTCAGAAGAGCCGACAGCGGGATCATCTCGCCCGACTGCGAACGAACCTTCAGCTTGCCGATATCTTCGGCATGGCTTCTGTAATTCGCGTCGGCCTGAATGCGCACGCTATAGGTACGTCCAAAGGCATTGAAGTCGTTGACATAGAGCGAACCCAGATAAATCTGCAGGGTTTCGAACACATCGGTCACCGCCACGCCCAGCTGCCGTGCTTTCGTGCGATCAAGATCGGCATAAAGCTGCGGCACATTGATCTGGTAGCTCGAATAGAGACCAGCCAGCTCGGGTGTCTGATAGGCCTTGGCCAGAAACGCTTTGGTCGCATCGTCCAGCGCCTTGAAGCCAAGCCCGTTGCGATCCTCAAGCTGGAGCTTGAAGCCGCCTGTCGTGCCGAGACCCTGAACGGGCGGTGGCGGGAACATGGCGATGAAAGCATCCTGAATGGCGCCGAACTGCTGGTTCAGTTCTCCGGTGATGGCATTGGCCGAAAGTTCCGGGGTTTTACGCTCCTCGAACGGCTTCAGCGTCACGAAAACGATGCCGGAGTTCGACGAGTTGGTGAAACCATTGATCGACAGACCGGGGAAGGCAATGGCATTGGCCACGCCCGGATGCTTGAGGGCAATGTCGCTCATGCGGCGGATCACATCTTCCGAACGGTCGAGCGTTGCCGCATCCGGCAATTGCGCGAAGCCGATCAAATATTGCTTGTCCTGCGCCGGAACGAAGCCGCCGGGCACTGCACGGAACAGCACGAAGGTGACGCCGAGCAGCACGACATAGAGGCCCATCACCAGCGACTTGCGCGAGAGAATGCTGCCAACGCCGCGGCCATAGGCGTTTGAACTTGCACCAAAGAAACGGTTGAAGCCACGGAAGAACCAGCCGAACAGCCTGTCCATGATCCGGGTCAGCCGATCCTTCGGCGCATCGTGACCGCGCAGCAGCAGAGCTGCCAGAGCAGGCGAAAGCGTCAGCGAGTTGAAGGCGGAGATCACCGTCGAGATCGCGATGGTGAGAGCGAACTGGCGGTAGAACTGACCGGTCAGACCGGTGATGAAGGCAAGCGGCACGAAGACCGCAACCAGCACCAGTGCGATGGCGATGATCGGCCCGGACACTTCCTGCATGGCGCGATAGGTTGCCTCGACCGGCGACAGGCCCTGCTCGATGTTACGCTCGACATTTTCCACTACCACGATGGCGTCATCGACCACGATGCCGATGGCAAGCACGAGGCCGAAGAGGCTGAGCGCATTGATGGAGAAGCCGAACACATACATCACCGCAAACGTGCCGACGATGGAGACGGGAACGGCAACCAGTGGGATGATGGAGGCGCGCCATGTCTGCAGGAACATGATAACGACGATCACCACCAGCACGATGGCTTCAAGCAGGGTATGAATGACCGACTCAATCGATGCTTTCACAAACGCCGTCGTGTCATAGACGATGTCGAAATCCACGCCTTCCGGCATAGTTTTCTTCAGGTCGGCCATGGCGGCATGGACGTTTTCGGAAATTTCAAGCGCATTGGAGCCGGGTGCCTGAAACACACCCATGCCAACCGCTGACTTGTTGTCGAGGAGCGAGCGCAGGGAATAATCAGCTGCGCCCATTTCGACACGCGCAACATCGCCCAGCCGGGTGATTTCACCTTCGCTGCCCGATTTTACGACGATGTTCGCGAACTCTTCCGGTGATTGGAGACGGCCTTGCGCATTGACGGATAGCTGAAGGTCGAGGCCCGAAACGGACGGCGATGCGCCGATGACACCGGCAGCAGCCTGAACGTTCTGCTGGCGGATGGCAGTGGCGATATCGCTTGCAGAAAGTCCGCGTTCGGCTGCCTTCTGCGGGTCAATCCAGACGCGCATCGAATAATCACCGCCGCCGAATATCTGCACCTGACCGACGCCCGGAATACGGGCGATACGATCCTTGACGTTCAAAACGGCATAGTTGCGCAGATAGTTCACGTCATACCGGCCATCGGGCGAGATGAGGTGAACCACCAGCGTCAGGTCGGGCGAGCTTTTGGCAGTTGTGACGCCAAGGGTGCGCACTTCTTCCGGCAGGCGCGGTTCGGCCTGCGAAATACGGTTCTGCACCAGCTGCTGGGCCTGATCGGGATCGGTGCCGAGCGCAAATGTGACGGTCAGCGTCATGACGCCGTCGGCGGTCGCCTGGCTCTGCATATAAAGCATGCCTTCGACGCCGTTGATCTGTTCTTCAAGCGGCGTGGCGACGGTTTCGGAAATAACGGCCGGGTTGGCGCCCGGATATTGCGCGCGAACTACGATTTGTGGCGGCACGACTTCCGGATATTCCGAGATCGGCAGACCTGTCATGCCGATCAGACCGGCAACGAAGATCAGGACCGACAGAACGCCAGCGAAGACCGGGCGGTCGACGAAAAAGCGTGAAAAGTTCATCTGTTTATCCCCCTTAAGCGGGAAGGCAAAGACTCTCCCGGCCCGCGGGAACAAGTGTTCTCGCGGGTTGTTTAGGCTGAGTGTTTGCGTTTATGCGCGCTTCAGGCGCGCACTGTTTCAATGAGCATTTCCAGCAAAAGTGCGAAGCGGTTTTGCGTGAGGTAAATGCGTACAAGCAAAGAGATAGAGCGGTTCCACGATTCCGTTCAAACTGGAACCGCTCTAGTTCTGGGCAAGTGTTTCGGTTACCGGTTGCGGTGCGACGACCACGCCCGGACGAATGCGCTGCAGGCCGTTCACGACGATATTCTCGCCGGGCTTCAACCCGCTTTCGATAATGCGCAGGCCGTCATAATTGCGACCAAGAACTACCTGCCGGTATTCAACCTTGTTATCCGTGCCGACCACGAAGACGAACTTCTTGTCCTGATCGGAAGAAATCGCCCGGTCGCTCACCACCAGTTTTTCATCCGGTTCCGGCTCACCGAAACGAATGCGGACAAACTGGCCCGGAATGAGCCTTCCGTCCGGATTGTCGATTGCCGCACGAACCCGAATTGTGCCGGTTGTGGCATCGACTTCATTGTTGATGAGCTGAATATGGCCGGAAATCGGGGTGCCTTCATCGGAAGCAGTGCCGATCTGGACAGGAATGCGCTCGATGGCGTTTCCGCCAGGCGAGGCTGCAAGCTTGGCAAGCGCCTTGGTGACGACTTCCTCATTGGCGCTGAAGCTTGCATAGATCGGATCGACCGAAACAAGCGTGGCCAGGACCGGCGAGGCGGAACTTGCCGCAACGAGATTGCCTGCCGTGACTTCCAGCCGCCCGACGCGACCGGAAATCGGTGCGCGCACTTCGGTATATTGAAGATCGAGCTCGGCGGAACGCAGGGCTGCCTTGGCGGAACGTAAGCTTGCCTGCGTCTCATCATAGGCGCTGGAGCGCTGGTCGAGGCCGCTTTGGGCGATCGTACGGGTGGTCACGAGCTGGCGCCCGCGTTCCAGTTCGGTCTTGGCGAGTGCGACGCGGGCTTCTTCAGCGGAAACCTGCGCTTTTGCCTTTTCGACCGCCGCCGCATAGGGCTCGGGATCGATGGTGACGAGCAGGTCACCCTGTTTCACCAGAGCGCCTTCGCGGAAATGGGCTTTCAGGATGGCGCCGCCGACACGCGGCCGAATTTCTACCCGGTCAATCGCTTCCAGACGGCCGGAAAACTCTTCCCAGCTTACGATGCGTCGCGATTCTGCCTTGGCGACCGAAACCGGCACGGCGGGCGGTGGAGCGGAAATATCGGTTGCAGCATCGGCCTTGAGGTGAGGCGCGCCAAAGAGAATGGCGCCGCCGCCGGCTGCAGACAATAGGATACTCAGGCCGGCGCCCCATAGGGCCCGGCGGGCTGTGATCGATGTCATTGTTGTATCTCCTAACCGGTGGGGGCCGGCTTCAATGTGAGCACCAGATCAAAGCTTGGGAGGACTTTAAAACTGATGTTATGCTGCGATTGACTTTGCTCCTGCCTGCCGGAAGAAATCGGAAAACAGGTCGATAAGTTTATGTTCCTGTGGCGACCAGTCGGTGCCCGCCACCTTGTTTTCGGCTATCCAGCCAGCTTTCCCGGGTAGGACATGCGATTGTACCTTCACGCCCGCCTGACGGAGACGCTCGGCATAGGCCTGCGTTTCATCGCGCATCGGGCACTGGGCGCTGGTGACAAGCAAGGTGGGTGCCAGACCAGCAAGACGCGTACACAGGGCAGGCGCGGCGTAGGGGTGGGTGAAACCCGCACACTCGCCCAGATAATGCTGCCAGCCATCCGACATCGTCTGGACGGCGCTTTCCGGGCAATACTTGCGGAAAGACGCCGTGGCGAGGCAGGGGTCGAGCATGGGCGAAAGCAGTATCTGACCCTTGAGTTCGGTCAGATATTGATCGCGCGCCATGAGGGCTACGCCGGCAGCAATATTGCCGCCCGCCTCTTCACCGGCGACGAACAGCATCGACTTCTTGTGCGCTAATTCAGGGCAACGCGCGCGCATCGAAGACAAAATGGAGTAGGCTATCTCAAGCGCCGCCGGGAACGGGTTGAGGCAGGCCGACGAATATTCTGGCGACACGACCACCGCACCTGCCTCGGCAAGTGTTTCGGCAACACGCTCGCAGTCACCAAGGCAGTTGACCGAGAAAGCACCGCCGTGAAGGTGCAACACCACAGGCGGCGGAGAGAGCAACTTGGCGCCCTTATAAATGCGCGCCGTGCAGTTGGTGTTACCCGCCTGCATTGTCTCAACCGTAAACTTCTCGCACATCTTTCTTGGCCTTCATGTATAGCGGCAAACCGCCATGGTTAGATATTAGCATTGTCTATAGGCTGGAATAGTCCCCTATAATTGGTTACACTGTCCAGAATCTCGAACAATGACGGCTTTTTGATAATGGACCAGCTCTCGGCCATGCGCGCTTTTCTCCGGGTTGTTGAAACCGGGAACTTCACGCGCGCCTCCGCCTCGCTCAATATGCCCAAGGCAACGATCAGCAATCTTATCCAAGGATTGGAAGCCCATCTTCGTACAAAACTCCTCAATCGTACGACCCGCCGTGTTCTCGTAACACCGGATGGCGCACTTTACTATGAGCGCGCTGCACGATTGCTGGCCGATCTTGCGGAACTTGACGGCAGCTTGTCGAGCGCCCAGACCTTGCCCAAAGGTCGCCTGCGCGTGGAAATGGCGAGCGCGGTCGCCAATCTCATCATTATTCCGGCGCTGATCGAGTTTCATCAGCGTTATCCCGATATCCAGATCGATCTTGGCGTATCGGACCGGCCTGTCGATTATGTGGCGGAGAACGTCGATTGCGCCATCCGCATTGGCGAGCTGGCCGACCAGTCGCTGATTGCGCGGCGCATTGGCGACATGCATTTCATCGCCTGCGCTTCCGCCGAATATCTCGACCGTTGTTCCACGCCGCTGCATCCGTCCGATCTCGGCAGGAACTGCACGGTGGTCGGTTATTTCCGGCCATCGACCGGCCAGCAGATGCCGTTCCGTTTCAAAAAAGGGACGGAGGAAATCGAGGTCAACGGACGCTATGTGGTGGCAGCGAACGAATCGACCACCTATCTCGCAGCCGCGCGCGCAGGGCTTGGTGTGGTGCAGGCACCCTTGTTCATGGTGAAGGATGACATAGAAAACGGCACGTTGCGCCCTGTCCTGCAGGAATGGGAAATCGAGCCGATGCCGATCTATCTGGTCTATCCACCCAACCGCCACCTCAGCAACCGCCTTCGTGTCTTTGCCGACTGGGTCGTCAAGACCGTTGCAAAGTCACAGCTTAATGGGAGTTAGAACGGTCCTGTTATAGCAGGACTGTTCTAACGAATTGGTTTGCCGCACTATCCTAGGCAAAACCGCTTCGCGCTTTTGCTGGAAATGCTCTAGCGCGCACACCGCCGCTTGTTGAGCCGGACCTTGATCTTGTCGGGAGAAGTGCTTTTCGCCTTGTGACCCGACGAGATGATATGCGCTCGCACGGTGCAGTCGCCTGCGAGAACCTCGAAATTATTGGAGCGGATATACATCACCGTATTGATCGGCTGGTCGGGCATTTTCTGCGCGACGGCGTTGACGACAGCGGTGACTTCCTTCGCCCTTTGTTTCGAACTGCCATTGCTGGCAGCCAGCGCCGGGCTGAGCGCGGATGAAAATGCGAATATGCCCGCAAACAGAAAAGCAGTCTTAGCTTTCTTCATTGGCATGGCCTCCGATTGAGCTGGAATTGAATGGACCAACATAGGCCCCAATTGCGTCAATACCAGTACCGGAAAGCCGTTTTACCCGCTCTTTGCTTCGTTTATGCCGTTTGTGATGCGCTTGACCGTGGTCGCGACCAGAAGCAGGCATAGGAGCGGCTGCAGCCAGAAAATCCATTGTGGCAGAATGCCATCAATGGAAATCCATGCGCCGAGCACGCCAAAGACCACAGCGCGGTCACTTTTGCCCATCGGGCCGTCATAGCGGCGGCTCGCACCCACGGACGCACCGGCAACGCCTGCAAATTCCGTAAGGGTGGCCAGAAAGATAATCGCGAATAGCCATGGGCCGGTGAACGGCGCGATGATCGCGAAGGGCGCATAAAGGGCAGCATCGGAAACAACGTCTCCAATCTCGTTGAGATAGGCACCCAGTGTCGATTTCTGTCCGTGTTCGCGCGCCAGCATTCCGTCGACGGCGTTCAGCGCCATGCGCAGGAAAAGCCAGATCGGGACGAGTGCAAACCATGCCGCGTTACCGCTCAACGCCAGAAAAGCGCCAAGTATGATCGAGACGAGCGCGGCAGCGACTGTAACCTGATTGGCCGTTACACCGCCTGCAGCAAGTCGCACGACAAGAGGTCTCAGTAAATTCTGGAAATGCGACTTGAGTTGATAAACCGACATCAAGAATCTCTTGGGAAACGAAGAATAAGTATTGAACAGCTATTTGCGGTTCGCTCCAGCTCGTTTATTCAAACATTTTGTTTCACTCAATAGAAATTGCGGGCAATTGTCCCATGAGGAAACAGGTGGAGAGGGGATGGCATGAACGAGCACGCTACAAATCGGCATCGCGCGGCGCAGGAAAGCCAGTTCGTCACCCATGACGGCACGTCGCTGTTCTACCGTTTCTGGCCGGCAATTTCCGGCAGGCCGAAAGGCGTGATTGTCCTCCTGCATCGTGGCCATGAGCACAGCGGACGCGTCGCACACCTCGTTGATGAGCTGGGGCTGGATGACTACGCCTTCTACGCCTGGGATGCACGCGGCCACGGCCAGTCGCCGGGCGTGCGCGGCTTCTCGCCGTCCTTCGGCGCGTCGATCCGTGACCTCGACAGTTTTGTCGCCCATATCCGTCAGGAAACTGGCACCGCCATCGAGGATGTGGCAATTATCGCGCAGAGTGTCGGCGCGGTTCTGGCTGCGGCCTGGGTGCATGACTATGCGCCGAATATTCGGGCGCTGGTGCTGGCTTCGCCCGCTTTCGACATCAAGCTCTATGTGCCATTCGCCAAGGAAGGCATCGGCCTGTGGCAGAAGCTGAAAGGCACCTTCTACGTCAATTCATACGTCAAGCCGCAATTCCTGACCCATGATCCGGAACGCATCGAATCCTATCGTACCGATCCGCTGATTACGCGCCCCATCGCCTCGCACATCCTGCTGCAACTCTATGAGACGGCGAAGCGCGTGGTGGATGATGCGCGGGCGATCACCGTTCCGACGCAACTGCTCATTTCCGGCAGCGATTTTGTCGTGCGTCCTGCGCCGCAACATAGCTTCTTTGAAAATCTCGGCAGCCGCATCAAGGAGCGGCATGTTTTGAAAGGGTTCTATCACGACACGCTCGGCGAACGGGATCGCAAACCCGCAATCGAACTCATCCACGATTTCATCGAGGTCCGTTTTGCCGAAAAGCCGCAGCGCGCCGATCTGACGGATGCGCATATTGCCGGCCACACGCGCGACGAGGCCGACCGGTTGTCCAGCCCGCTGCCGCTTCTGACCGCGCACGGGCTTTACTGGGCGTCGACACGCGCTTCGATAGCCTTCGGTGCGTTGTTTTCGGAAGGGTTGAAAGTCGGCAAGCGCACGGGGTTCGATTCCGGTTCCACGCTCGATTATGTCTATGAGAATGAAGCACGGGGCCTCGGGCCGGGTGGCAAGCTCATCGACAAGCAGTTTCTGGAAGCGATCGGCTGGCGGGGTATCCGCCAGCGCAAGGTGCATCTGGAAGAACTGATCGGTGCGGCGATCAAACGGCTCAAAAGCGAGGGCCGCTCGACCAATATTCTCGACATTGCCTGCGGCCATGGCCGCTATGTCATCGATGCGGTGGTGCGTGCCGACGCCATGCCGGACAGCATTCACCTGCGCGATTATTCGCCGATCAATGTGCTGGCGGGCAACAAGCTCATCCGGGATCGCGGGCTGGAGGCGATTGCCCATATGGAAGAGGGTGACGCATTTAACGAGGAAAGCCTTGCAGCGGTCACGCCGCAGCCGGACCTCGCCATCGTGTCCGGTCTTTACGAGCTTTTCCCGGACAATGCGCTCATTAACCGGTCGCTTTCGGGCCTCGCCCGTGTGCAGAAACCCGGCTCACTGCTCATTTACACCAACCAGCCATGGCATCCGCAGCTTGAAATGATCGCGCGTGCGCTCACGTCACATCGCGGCGGCGAGGCATGGGTGATGCGCCGTCGCACGCAGGGCGAAATGGATCAGCTTGTCGAGAAGGCCGGTTATCGCAAGATCGAACAGCGCGTCGATCAGTGGGGCATTTTCACCGTCTCGATTGCGGAGCGCGTGGGAGACGGCCAAGCGTGAAAGTGCATTTGACGCAACTTGACGGATCTTCGCGGCGGCCTGTGATCCGTCGCGCGATCCTTTGGCTTCTGTTTCTAGCGCCCTTTTTCTACCTGACCTACGGTACGGCCAACTGGCTCGCATCGCAGCAAGGTCATGTGCCTAACCTTGCTTTCGGATGGGAAAGCCAAGTTCCGTTTATCGCGTGGAGCATCGTTCCCTATTGGTCGGTCAATCTGTTTTATGCGATTGCGCTGTTCGTCAATGACAGCCCCGAACAGGTCGACCGGCTGGCAAAACGCTATCTGACGGCACAGATCATCGCTGTTCTCTGCTTCGTCGCTTTTCCGTTGACCGCAACTTTTGTAAAACCGGCAACGGCAGGTCTTCCGGGTTTTATGTTCGATGTGCTTGGCGGCTTCGACAAACCCTTTAATCAGGCGCCCTCGCTGCATATCGCGCTCTTGATCATCATCTGGGATCAGATGCGCCGCGTGATGGGCGATACCATACGCATGGTCTGGCATGTCTGGTGTCTGCTGATCGGTCTGTCGGTGCTGACCACCTATCAGCATCACGCGGTCGATATTCCGGCAGGCGCTTTGCTTGGCCTGTTTGCCTTGTGGCTTTTTCCGCGCAGCGGTCCTTCGCCGCTGGCAGAGTTTCGGTTCACATCAGACCCCAAAGCCAGAAGGATCGGGTTTTACTATCTGGCAGGCGCAATCCTGTTTCTGGTGCTCGCCATCCATGGCCTGACCGTCACCGGCTATGCAGTTTTCTGGCTCTGGCCTGCAACGGCACTGGCCATTGTAACGCTTGGCTATTTCGGTGTAGGTGCTGGCATTTTCCAGAAGCAGACAGATGGATCGGTCAGTCTCGCAAGCCGTTGGCTGCTTTGGCCTTACCGGTTTTTTGCCCGGCTGAATGTGCGGTTCTGGACACGCAAGCTGCCGCCGCATGTCGAGTTGGCCGACGGAGTGTTTCTCGGGCGTTTTCCAAAAGCCGCAGAACCCTCATCCTTTGCTGCCGTCATTGATCTTGCCGCTGAAATGATGCCGCCACCCCATTCTATAGAATGGAAAAGTTTCGGCACGATTGATCTGGTCGCACCGTCATCGGAAAAAGTGCAACTGGCCGCCGATGCCGTTGAAGCAGCACGCCATCACGGCCCGGTTCTTGTCTGTTGCGCGCTTGGTTTTCAGCGCAGCGCAACAGTTGCGGTCGCATGGCTCATCTCTACTGGCCGTGTCGCCAATGCGCGGGAAGCCGAAGCGCTGATCCGTGCCAGGGGCTGGCCGGTGCATCTGCATTTGGCGGAGGAGCTGACATGAATTCTCCGGCAGCGTCCATAGCAATTGTTCTGCGCCGCAATGCCTTTCTCGGCATCATTGTCGCCATGGCTTTGCTTGCGGTCGCTCCCTTCATGCGCCCGGTGCATGATCTGGCCTTCTGGCTGATCTGGCCGCTTTTGTTGGTAAGCTCGTTGATCGTGCTGGGTATCGCTGCGCATCTCCTGTTCGATGTCGCGCTTTTCAAGCTGATCGCCGGTTCCGGTGAAACGGGCTTGGGTGAGGTAGACAGCATTCTTGAGCGCATGGGTTTGCGCTCCAATGACGGCACGGTCCGTCCACTCGCGAAAAGGATAGAAGGCTCGCGACGCATCATGGGGCGTCTGCGGTTCTTCTTGGGGCTGGGTATCGTACTTTTCATTCTGCTGGCCACGGTGCCATTGGGTCAGGGGCTGTAACATGCGGGAACTGATCCGCCATCAGGTGCAATCGACGTTTGGTTCGTTTCTGGCAATCCTGTCGCGCGGGATTACCGGTGTGCGGCCAATCTGGAGCGGCACCGGTCCGTCGCGCAATCAGCGCATCTATTTTGCCAACCATACAAGCCACGGCGATTTCATCCTGCTTTCCTCCTGTCTCGATCAGGAAGAGCGCGCACGCACCCGTGCAGTTGCTGGTGCTGACTACTGGCGGGGCAACCGCGTGCGCCAGTTCATGGCAGAAGTTCTGTTGCGCACCGTGCTTGTCGAGCGCAACTGGGTGGAACGCACGCAAGACCCGATGGAAGTGATGCTGAAAGCGCTGGCCGATGGTCATTCGCTCATCATCTTCCCCGAAGGCACACGCAACATGACCGACGAGGCGCTGCTGCGCTTTCGTTCCGGCATCTATAATCTGGCGCTGGCACGCCCCGATGTCGAGCTGGTGCCATGCTGGATCGAAAACATGTCGCGCGTGCTGCCCAAGGGCGCCATGCTGCCGGTGCCGCTTCTTTGCCGTGTCATTTTCGGTGCGCCGGTGCAGCTTGGCGAGGGTGAGGACCGCAAGGAATTTCTCGCCCGCGCCCGTCAGAGCCTTCTCGATATTCAGCCTCAGAATGGTAATCACTCATGAGTGAAACGACCCGATTATTCCTTGGCCTCATGGGCGTTCTGATAACGGCAAGCGCCGTTGCCGGTGTTCTTTCATGGCGCGCGCCGAAGCCGCTTTCATCCACGCTGGTCAATCTCAATGCCCGCATCAAGGCGTGGTGGATCATGGTCGGGGCCATGTGCATCGCCTTCCTGTTCGGCAAGGGCGGCGTGATCGTGCTGTTCGCGCTGATCTCGTTTGCCGCCTTGCGCGAATATGCGACGCTGACGCAAACCCGACGCGCCGACCATCGCGTGCTGCTCGGCATGTTCCTGCTGGTCATTCCGGTGCAATACTATCTGATCTGGATCTACTGGTACGGGCTCTATTCCATCTTCATCCCGGTCTATTGCTTCCTCGCCATGCCGGTTCTGACTGCACTTTCCGGGGACACGTCGCGCTTTCTGGAGCGTATCAGCGAGCAGCAATGGGGCATCATGCTGTCGGTCTATTGCATAAGCCATGTGCCCGCGCTGATGACACTGGATATTCCCGGTTTTGACGGCAAGAAACTGCTTCTGATCGCGTTTCTGGTGGCCACCGTGCAGGGCAGCGATGTGCTGCAGTATATTTTCGGAAAGCTGTTTGGAAAACATCGCATCGCGCCCAGCATATCGCCGTCCAAAACCTGGGAAGGTTTTTTGGGTGGTGTCGCGAGCGCCTCTCTTCTGGGAGCCGGTCTTGCATGGCTCACACCGTTTTCGCCTGTGCAGGCGGGTGCCCTTGCGGCCACATCATGCATCATGGGTTTCTTCGGTGGGCTTGTTGCTTCCGCTATCAAGCGCGATCGCGGCGTGAAGGACTGGGGCCACATGATCGAAGGACATGGCGGGATGCTCGACCGGGCCGACAGTCTCGTCTTTTCGGCTCCGGTCTTCTTCCATATCGTGCGCTATTTCTGGACCTGAGCTCTGAATATTTGTTTCGTCGCATTATGCTACGCAAAACCGCTTCGCACTTTTGCTGGAAATTCTCGGGTCGGTCAGGGCAGCTTCAAAGCAATGAACTGTGAAACCTGACCGTGGTTGAAATTGTTATCCGAGGCAAGGATCAGCGTTCTCTTGCCGTCAATCATCGGCCCGAAGGTGATGGCCTCTATATTGTCGATGTCGAGGCCGAAATCACCTTCGTTCAGCTGGAGGAAAAGTTTCTTGCTGAGCGATGTCACAGACTGATTGGCCAGTGAGGGCACATCCTTTACATTGCTGGCACCGTCGAAAGATGCGCGGTAGAGCGTAATACGATTGCCCACACCCATGGCGAAGGAGCGCTCGACGGTGAGGAGATCGTTTCCATCGGAAACGAATTCCGACAGACCGTTATCGTTCCAGAAGGGCGGCAGCGTCGCCTTGGTGAAGATCGGGTCGGTGTCATAGGCATATTCTGCCGTCACATTGCCTGAGGCGAGGTCAAAGGCGATGATGCGTGAACGGCTGCCATGGTCGAGTGTCGCCTTGTCTCCATCCTGTGTCAGGGCGTTTTCCGTTCCCGCCAGAAGCGTCTTGCCGTCCGGTGTGATGGTCAGGCTTTCAAAAGACAGATTGTTGCGGACGCCGCGTGTCTTGCCTTCGTCGGGAATGTAGGCTTCCGGCAAAGCAAATTCGCGAATGAAACTGCCATCGGTCTTTGCTTCGCCGATAAAAGGCCTGCCGTTCTTATCGCCTTCGCTTGACCAGTAGATCGTGCCGGTCGCCACGTTGAAACGGATGCTTTCAGGGTCCACATCCTTCAGCGCAAATGATTTGCCGGCCTTATCCAGAAGCTTGACTGTTTCCAGAACATCAAGGCTTTGCACGCCGGAACCGTCGATGGCGAGCTTGAGCTTGTAAAAGCGCGCAGGTGCGTTTTCCGAACGATCGTCGGATATGGCGTAATAGATATTTTCACGTGGGTCGTAGTCGAGGCCGGAAATTCCGCCGAATTCAATGCCGCCGATTTTCAGGCCGGTCGGTAGCATGATAGCGCCGATGAGTTCCGGCTTTTGCATTTCCTGTGCCGCAGCGCTGGTGGCAAGGGCAAGAAACAGTGCAACAAAAGGTGCTTTCATGGCGGATATCCGTTCGATCAGGAAAGTCACCGGATAGTCGTTCTGTTTGACAGGAAGATGAAAGCCGGTCTCAAACCCTGTCGGCCGTGCGCGCCGGTTCTTCCCTGTCGATCAGATGGGAAGGTGCCGCAAACTGCAGCAGCTTGTTCTTGTTCGTGATCTTGATTGCAGAGGCCTGCACACTGACACCGTGGGACCCGAGCGTTGCAAAACTGCGCGACAGGTTTTCCGGTGTCATGCCGAGATAGGCGGCAAGTGTCCGTTTTTCATAAGGGATCATTACGACATCTGCGCCGTTGTTAAAGAGCGATTCCTTGACGATCCAGTTGGCGAGGCGCTGCACACTGCTTCTAAGCTTCTGCGCCTTCAGCTCTTTGACCAGGCGACGATAGGCGCGTGCCGTTTCAAAGACGACGGCGCGCATGAAACCGACGTCCTCGCTCATCAAGTCCCGAACCAGACTTGAAGGCACCATCAGCACACGGGTTGGCGTGAGGGTCTGTGCAGTTTGCAGGCACACATCGTCATTGAGCACGGCTGCGAGAATGAAAATATCGGCGGCGCGCAATATTTCCAGCGCGGTTTCGCCGTCGTCCGATTTCGCGGACATCAACACGAGGCCGTCCAGGATTGCGAACAGGAAGTCCGCAGGCTCGTCTTCCTTGATAAGGGTCGTGCGTGGCGGAAACGACTGCACGAAGCTAGGGCGCATGATCCGCTCGAAAGTGGCATCTGCCATATCCATGAAGAGCGGCAAATTCTTCAGCGCGTCGATGTCTTCTTTCCGCATTAAACCTCACTTTTGGGGTCAAGTTTTCATCAGTCTATTATGCTTGATAAATATCAATTACGCAATGCGCATAAATCAATACTTTGAACTAACTAGGTCTATTTTGGTCGTTAAGCCACGAATATCTAAAATTCAACTTGAATAGTCTAAAGATATTGATCTTAATCAATGTATTCATCTGAAAGTCGACGCATAAGTGCATACGAAACCTCCAATGGTATTCAATTCGGAGTACGCCTATGCAACATGTCGCAGGGGAAAATCCCAGGGCGCAGACCACGGCGCTAGCGATGAGTACGACCGCTTTCACAGTGTGTTTTGCGGTCTGGACCATCTTTGCAATCATCGGCATTGAAATTCGATCCGAGCTGGGCTTAAGCGAAACCCAGTTCGGCTTGCTCGTCGGTACGCCGATCCTTACGGGATCGCTGATCCGCGTCATTCTGGGCATCTGGGCGGATCGCTATGGCGGTCGGGCCATCTTCACGCTCACAATGCTGGTCTCGGCGGTTGCCACCTATCTTCTGACCTACGCCACCACCTATCCGCAAATGCTGATTGCAGCGCTTGGCGTGGGCGTGGCGGGCGGGTCGTTCTCGGTTGGCGTTGCCTATGTCTCGCGCTGGTATCCGCCGGAAAAGCAGGGCGTTGCGCTTGGCATTTTCGGCGCGGGCAATGTTGGAGCGGCGGTGACGAAGTTCTTCGCACCGATGGTCATGGTTGCATTCGGCTGGCATACGGTCGCCGAAGTCTGGGCGGCCGCGATGGTCGTCATGGCGCTGATTTTCTATTTCACCACGAGCGACGATCCGGTCCTGGTCGAGCGTCGGCGCAAGGGCGAAAAACCCGCCAGCACCTTGATGGAGCTGGAGCCGCTGAAGAATATTCAGGTCTGGCGTTTCTCGCTTTACTATTTCTTCGTCTTCGGCGCCTTCGTGGCTCTCGCGCTGTGGCTGCCGCAATATCTGATCCATGTCTATGGCGTCGATATTCGCCTCGCAGGCATCATCGCGGCATTCTTCTCCGTCCCGGCAAGTCTTTTCCGCGCCTATGGCGGACATCTTTCGGATGTCTATGGCGCGCGCCGGGTCATGTACTGGACCTTCGCCGTCTCGCTGGTCGCGACATTCATACTGTCTTATCCGCCGACGGACTATGTCATCCAGAGCGATAATGGTCCGCTGGCCTTCCATGCCGAAATGGGCGTGATCGGCTTCACCATCACCGTTTTCATCCTCGGCTTCTTCATGGCTTTGGGCAAGGCGGCCGTCTTCAAGCACATTCCGGTCTATTATCCGGGCAATGTCGGCTCCGTCGGTGGTCTGGTGGGTATGATCGGCGGTCTCGGCGGCTTCATCCTGCCGATCCTGTTCGGTGTACTTCTGGACCAGACCGGCCTCTGGACGAGCTGCTTCATGCTGCTCTTTGTCATCGTCGCGGTTTCCTTTGCGTGGATGCACGTCTCGATCCGCCAGATGGAGCGCGCAGCCGAGGGCAAGACGACGGAAGAGCTTCCGGCCTTTGCTGAATTGCAGGGCTTGAAGAAAGCCGATGTCAAGCCGGCAAAGGGCGATTCCGTCCTGACCGACTGGCGCCCGGACGATCCGACCTTCTGGGAAGAGAAGGGAAGGAGGATCGCCAAGCGCAACCTGTGGCTTTCGATCCCGGCACTGCTTCTGTCCTTCGCCATCTGGCAGGTCTGGTCCGTGGTGGTGGCAAAGCTGCCGCTGGTGGGTTACCAGTTCACGACCGATCAGCTGTTCTGGCTGGCGGCGCTCCCCGGCATTTCGGGCGCGACCTTCCGCATCTTCTATTCCTTCATGGTGCCGATCTTCGGCGGTCGCCTGTGGACCACACTGACCACCTGGTCGCTGGTCATTCCGGCCATCGGTATCGGCTATGCCGTGCAGAACCCGAATACGCCTTACTTCATCTTCCTGCTGCTGGCGCTCTGCTGCGGCTTCGGCGGCGGTAACTTCGCCTCCTCCATGTCCAACATCTCCTTCTTCTTCCCGAAGAAAGAGAAGGGCAATGCGGCAGCGCTCAATGCAGGACTCGGCAATCTCGGCGTCAGCGTCGTGCAGTTCGTGGTTCCGCTGGTCATCACCGCCGGTATCTTCGGCAAGCTTGGCGGCGATCCGTCAATGGTTGCGACCGAAGCGGGCAGCACGCCGCTCTGGCTGCAGAATGCCGGCTTCTTCTTCGTGCCGTTCATCATCGTCACGGCTTTCGCCAACTGGTTCGGCATGAACGATATCGCGTCGGCCAAGGCTTCGTTTGCCGATCAGGCCGTCATTTTCCGCCGCAAGCACAACTGGATCATGTGCTGGCTCTATACCGGCACGTTCGGCTCGTTCATCGGTTATTCGGCTGGCTTCCCGCTTCTGACCAATATCCTGTTCCCTGAGGTCAATGCGCTTCAGTTCGCCTTCCTCGGGCCTCTCGTCGGCGCGCTGTCGCGGTCGGGTTCGGGCTGGCTTGCCGATAAATATGGCGGCGGACGCGTCACCATCTGGGCATTCGTCCTGATGATGATCGGCGTGGTGGGCGTGCTGTACTTCGTCGGCATCAAGGATCAGCCGAATGCGTTCTGGGGCTTCTTTGCTTCCTTCATCCTGCTGTTCTTCGCAACGGGCATCGGCAATGCCTCCACCTTCCAGATGATCCCGGCGATCATGTCGAAAGAGATGGACAGGCTTATGCCCAATGCCACCCCGGAAGAACGCCGTCACGAAGCAGACAAGGAATCTGCGGCCATCACCGGCTTCACCTCGGCCATTGCTGCCTTCGGCGCCTTCTTCATCCCGAAGGGTTACGGCACCTCGATCAGCATGACCGGCGGACCGGAAGCCGCACTCTGGGCCTTCCTGATCTTCTACGTGACCTGCCTCGTCATCACCTGGGGCGTCTACACCCGAAAAGGCGGTCTGCTCTACGACGTGGAGCACCGCAGCAAACCAGCCGCTGCTGCTGCCTGAAGAAATAAAGTGAGGATATAATCATGAGTCTACTCCTCGATCGCCTGAACTTTCTTGCGCGCAAGAATGTCGGCACCTTCTCGGAAGGCCATGGCGTCACGACCAATGAGAACCGCGACTGGGAAGACGCCTATCGCAAGCGCTGGCAGCACGACAAGATTGTCCGCTCCACCCATGGCGTGAACTGCACCGGCTCCTGCTCGTGGAAAGTCTACGTCAAGGGCGGCATCATCACCTGGGAAACCCAGCAGACGGATTATCCGCGCACCCGGGCCGACCTGCCGAACCATGAGCCGCGCGGCTGTTCGCGCGGGGCAAGCTATAGCTGGTATGTCTATTCTGCCAACCGGGTGAAATATCCGCTGATCCGCTCCCGTCTCCTGAAGCTGTGGCGCAAGGAACGCACGCTGAAAACGCCTGTCGCGGCCTGGGCCGCGATCCAGCAGGACCCCGCCAAGCGTGCCGACTATATGAAGGTGCGTGGTCTCGGCGGCTTCGTTCGCGCAACGTGGGAAGAAGTCAACGAGATCATCGCCGCCGCCAATGCCTATACGGCCAAGACTTATGGACCGGACCGCGTGATCGGCTTCTCGCCGATCCCGGCCATGTCGATGGTGTCCTATGCGGCGGGCTCGCGTTACCTGTCGCTGCTCGGCGGCGTCTGCATGTCATTCTATGACTGGTATTGCGATCTGCCGCCCGCTTCGCCGATGACATGGGGCGAACAGACTGACGTGCCGGAATCGGCTGACTGGTACAATGCCGGCTTCCTGATGCTCTGGGGTTCCAACGTGCCGCAGACCCGCACGCCGGATGCGCATTTCTATACGGAAGTGCGTTACAAGGGCACCAAGTCGGTCGTGGTCTCGCCCGACTATTCGGAAGCAGCGAAGTTTTCCGATCTGTGGCTGCATCCCAAGCAGGGCACCGATGCCGCGCTTGCCATGGCGCTTGGCCATGTGATCCTGCGCGAATATCACCTTGACCGGCAGGTTCCCTATTTCGAGAATTACTGCCGTAAATATTCCGACTTCCCGATGCTGGTCATGCTCTCGAAGAAGGACGGACGTTATGTGCCGGACCGCTTCCTGCGCGCTTCCGACTTCAAGGGCGATCTCGGCGAAGGCAATAATCCAGACTGGAAGACGGTCGCCTTCGACACGAAGTCGGGCGCCTATGTTGCGCCGCAGGGCTCCATCGGCTTCCGCTGGGGTGACGATGGCCAGTGGAACCTCGAAGAAAAGGACGGCAAGGGCAAGGATGTGGAACTTGCCAAGAGCTTCATCGACAAGGACAGCCATGATGCCGTCGCCGATGTGGCTTTCCCATATTTCGGCAACCGCGAGCACGATTATTTTGAAGGCACGGACCATGACAGCGTGCTGGTGCGCAAGGTTCCGGCCCGCAAGCTGAAGATCAAGGGTGGCGACGTCATGGTCGCGACGGTGTTCGACCTGTTTGCCGCCAATTACGGTCTTGATCGCGGGCTTGGCGACGAGAATTCCGCCAAGTCCTATGACGAGGGCCTGCCATATACCCCGGCCTGGGCAGAGAAGATTACGGGTGTCCCGCGCGACCAGATCATTGCTGTCGCCCGCGAATTTGCAACCAATGCCGAAAAGACCAATGGTCGTTCCATGGTCATCCTCGGTGCCGGTCTCAACCACTGGTACCACATGGACATGAACTATCGCGGCATCATCAACATGCTGGTGATGTGTGGCTGTATCGGCCAGTCCGGCGGCGGCTGGAGCCATTATGTGGGGCAGGAAAAGCTGCGCCCGCAGACCGGCTGGACAGCGCTTGCCTTCGCGCTCGACTGGAACCGTCCGCCGCGTCACATGAACTCCACCTCGTTCTTCTATGCGCATACTGATCAGTGGCGCTACGAGACCGTGAAGGTGCAGGACATCCTTTCGCCCACCGCGCCTGAGGGCGCGTGGGACGGCACGATGATAGACTACAACATCCGCGCCGAGCGCATGGGCTGGCTGCCTTCCGCGCCGCAGCTTCAGACCAACCCGCTGGAGCTTGCCAAAGAGGCAGCCGCATCAGGCAAGGAGCCTAAAGACTTCATCGCGAATGCTTTGAAGAACGGCACTGTCACCATGTCCTGCGAGGACCCCGACCACGAGGCCAACTGGCCGCGCAACATGTTCGTCTGGCGCTCGAACCTGCTTGGTTCGTCGGGCAAGGGGCATGAGTATTTCCTGAAGCACCTGCTCGGCACGTCGAACGGCCTGCTTGGCAAGGATCTGGGTCAGGAAGGCGCGCAGGAAAGCCGTGAGGCCGTGTGGCATGAGAATGCTCCGGAAGGAAAGCTCGACCTTCTGGTCACGCTCGATTTCCGCATGTCCACAACTTGCGTCTATTCCGATATCGTTCTGCCGACTGCCACCTGGTACGAGAAGAACGACCTCAATACTTCCGACATGCACCCTTTCATCCATCCGCTGTCAAGCGCAGCCGACCCGGCTTGGGAAGCACGCAGCGACTGGGAAATCTTCAAGGGTATCGCGAAGAAGTTCTCGGAAGTGGCGCCGGAAGTGCTGGGTGTCGAGAAGGACATTGTTCTCGTGCCGACCCTGCATGACACTGCAGGCGAACTGGCGCAGCCGAAAGATGTTCTCGACTGGAAGAAGGGCGAAGTCGAGCCGATCCCCGGCAAGACCATGCCATCGGTTGTGGTTGTGGAGCGCGATTATCCGAACCTCTACAAGCGCTATACCTCCGTTGGACCGCTTCTCGACAAGCTGGGCAATGGCGGCAAGGGCATTTCGTGGAATACCGAACACGAGGTCGAACTGCTCGGCAATCTGAACGGCAAGGTTCATGAGCCGGGGGCAAGCGAGGGACGTCCGCGCATCTATACCGACGTCGACGCAACCGAGGTCATTCTGTCGCTCGCGCCGGAAACCAACGGTGAGGTGGCGGTCAAGGCATGGGAAGCGCTGTCGAAGTTCACAGGTCGCGACCATTCGCATCTGGCCATTCCCAAGGAAGACGAGAAGATCCGCTATCGCGATATTGTTGCGCAGCCGCGCAAGATCATCTCCTCGCCAACCTGGTCGGGCATTGAATCCGAAACCGTCTGCTACAATGCAGGCTATACCAACGTGCACGAGCTGATCCCGTGGCGCACGCTGACCGGCCGTCAGCAGCTCTATCAGGATCACCTGTGGATGCGCGCTTTCGGCGAAGGCTTCTGCGTCTATCGCCCGCCGATCGATACCAAGACGGTCAATCCGGCAATCCGTGAAAAGGCGGACGGCCAGCCGCATCTGGTGCTGAACTTCATCACGCCGCACCAGAAATGGGGCATCCACTCCACCTATACGGACAATCTGTTGATGCTGACGCTCAATCGCGGCGGGCCGGTTGTCTGGATTTCGGAGCCGGATGCCGCAAAGGCTGGCATCGTCGATAATGACTGGGTGGAAGTCTACAACGCCAACGGCGCCATTGTGGCCCGTGCGGTCGTCTCCCAGCGCATGAAGGACGGAACCGTCTTCATGTATCACGCACAGGAGAAGATTGTGAATACGCCCGGCTCGCCGCTCACCGGCCAGCGCGGCGGCATTCACAACTCTGTCACCCGCATCATCACCAAGCCGACGCACATGATCGGCGGCTACGCCCACCAGTCCTATGGTTTCAACTATTACGGAACCGTCGGCTCAAACCGCGACGAGTTCGTGGTCGTGCGCAAGCTTGAGAAAGTGGACTGGATGGAAGGTCCGCTTGAAGAAGGCAACCAGAACTCCGCAGCGAAGGAGGCAGCAGAATGAAAATCCGTGCGCAAATTGGAATGGTGCTCAATCTCGACAAGTGCATCGGCTGCCACACCTGCTCCGTGACGTGCAAGAACGTCTGGACCAATCGTGAAGGCGTGGAATATGCTTGGTTCAACAATGTCGAGACCAAGCCCGGCATCGGTTTCCCGAAGGAATGGGAAAACCAGAAAAAGTGGAACGGCGGCTGGGTTCGCAAGAAGAACGGCAAGATCGAGCCGAAGATGGGCTCCAAGTGGCGCATCCTCGCCAAGATTTTTGCCAATCCGGACCTGCCGGAAATCGACGACTATTATGAGCCGTTCGACTTCGATTATGGCCATCTCCAGACGGCAGGCGAAAGCAAGACCATGCCGACCGCCCGTCCGCGCTCGCTGATTTCCGGCGAGCGGATGGAAAAGATCGAATGGGGTCCGAACTGGGAAGAAATTCTCGGTGGTGAATTTGCCAAGCGTTCGAAGGATTACAATTTCGAAGGCGTGGAAAAGGAAATCTACGGCCAGTTCGAAAACACCTTCATGATGTATCTGCCGCGCCTGTGCGAGCACTGCCTCAATCCTACCTGCGTTGCGGCCTGCCCGTCAGGGGCGATCTACAAGCGCGAGGATGACGGCATTGTCCTGATCGATCAGGAAAAGTGCCGCGGCTGGCGCATGTGCGTCTCCGGCTGCCCCTACAAGAAAATTTACTACAACTGGAGCTCCGGCAAGTCCGAAAAGTGTATCTTCTGTTATCCGCGCATCGAAGCTGGCCAGCCGACCGTATGTTCGGAAACCTGCGTCGGTCGCATCCGCTATCTGGGTGTGATGCTCTATGATGCCGACCGTATTTCGGAGGCCGCTTCCACGGCCAACGAACAGGATCTCTATGAGGAACAGCTCAATATCTTCCTCGATCCGAACGATCCTGCCGTGATCGAACAGGCGCGCAAGGACGGTGTGCCGGAAGCCTGGCTGGAATCCGCCAAGCATTCGCCGGTCTACAAGATGGCGATGGACTGGAAGATTGCCTTCCCGCTCCATCCTGAATACCGCACCCTGCCGATGGTCTGGTACGTACCGCCGCTCTCGCCGCTCCAGTCGGCTGCCGCTGCGGGCAAGCTTGGCATGGATGGTCCGCTGCCGGATGTTCGTTCCATGCGCATTCCGGTCCGCTACCTTGCCAATCTTCTGACCGCAGGCAAGGAAGAGCCGGTCATCTCGGCGCTGGAACGTATGCTCGCCATGCGTGCCTATATGCGCGCCAAGACCGTCGATGGTGTTATCGATGAGGCGATTGCCGACCGCGTCGGCATGAGCAGCGCGATGATCGAGGAAATGTACCACATCATGGCGATTGCCAATTACGAAGACCGCTTCGTCATCCCGACCACGCATCGTGAAATTACCGAGGATGCCTATGACGTGCGCGGCTCCTGCGGCTTCACTTTCGGCAATGGCTGTTCGGGTGGAACGTCGACCGAAGACCTGTTCGGCTCCAAGCGCCAGAAAGTCGTCCAGACACCAACGGATATTTTCCGGGAGCAGGTGTAATGAACAAGACCCTGAAAATCATTTCGCTGCTGCTTTCCTATCCGACCGCAGAGCTGCAACTCGGCGGCGAGGAACTGAAAAAAGCACTGGCCGGGGAAAAGCTTTCCCCCGGCATCCACAGGCTACTCGACAGCCTTGTCGATTATGTCTGCGACTGCGATCTCTACGAGGCGCAGGAACGTTACGTGCATCTTTTTGACCGCACGCGCTCGCTGTCGCTGCATCTTTTCGAGCATGTGCATGGTGAAAGCCGCGACCGCGGCCAGGCCATGGTCGATCTCATGAAGATGTATGACGACAACGGCTTTGTCGTCGATGCCAAGGAACTGCCGGACTATCTGCCGCTGTTCCTCGAATTCCTGTCGACACGCTCGCCAGAGGAAATCCACGATCTCCTCACCCAGACAGGCCATATCACGGCGGCCATCGGCGAGCGTCTGCGCAAGCGCCAGTCGCCTTATGCCAACGCCTTTGCGGCGCTGCTGCATGTCGCCAATGCCAAGCCGGACAAGAACCTCGTCGGAGAATTGCTTCGGCAAGAGGAAGACGACCCGAACGATCTCGCCGCGCTCGACCGCATCTGGGAAGAAGAAGCGGTAACGTTTGGCGGCAATGCGGGCGACAATTCCTGCGGCCCGGACCGGTTGCGGACGCAGATGCGTGCAGCACAGCGCAAGCCCGGCAACCCGTCCAACCCCTCACATATATAGGAGACGGAAAATGGCTTATCTCCATACGTTTCTTTTCGGCATCTATCCCTACATCGCACTGAGCGTGCTCGTGCTCGGTTCGATCTTCCGTTACGACCGCGAGCCCTATACGTGGCGTTCGGGCTCAAGCCAGCTCTTGCGGCGCAAGCAGCTCATGTGGGGCTCGGTTCTGTTCCACCTTGGCGTGCTGTTCATCTTCGCCGGTCATTTCGTCGGCCTGCTGACGCCGATCTGGGTCTTCGACATGCTCGGCGTCAGCCATGAGGCAAAGCAGATTCTCGCTGTCGTGGCGGGTGGCATCGCCGGTGTGATGGCAATCGTCGGCGCCAGCATGCTTGTGCATCGCCGTGTGTTCGACCCGCGTGTTCGTGCGTCCTCGCGGCCATCTGACACGCTGATCATCATTCTGTTGTGGTTGCAGCTTCTGCTCGGTCTCAGCACCATTCCGATCTCGCTGCAGCATCTGGACGGCGGCGAAATGGTGACATTCATGAACTGGGCGCAAGGCATCTTCACCTTCAATCCGGCTGCATCAAGCTACATCACCAATGCGTCGATCATCTTCAAGATGCATATCTTCCTGGGGCTTACCATCTTCCTGCTGTTCCCGTTCACGCGTCTTGTGCATATGCTGAGCGCGCCAGTGCGCTACATCTGGCGTCCGGGCTATCAGGTCGTGCGTGAGCGCAACCATACGGCTCAGCCCTCGCATATGCGTATTCCTGCGGAGTAAGGCTCATGGTGACACTTTTTGACCGGAAGCAGCCAACTGAACAGCCAGCTGAACATTCGCACGGAGCGCATGCTCATAATACGGGCTACACGACCTATCAGGAGCCGGATACGCGCGTGCCGCCGAAGCCGCGCCCGGTCTTTGATGCGGTGTCCGTCAATGGCGTGGCGATCAACGAAACCGACATTCTGACGGAGGCACAAAACCATCCGTCAGAAAATCCCGGCGCGGCACTGCTTGCCGCCGCGCGGGCGCTGGCGATCCGTGAGCTTCTTCTGCAGCGTGCGAGGGAAACCGGCATCGTGCCCGAGCACGAGAAGGATGCAGAAGGGCGCAGCGAGACCGACGAGGATGCGCTGGTGCGCATGGTGATCGAACGGGAGGTGGAAGTGCCTTCCGCCACACGCGAGGAAGCCTTGCGCTTTTACGAAAACAACCGCCACCGCTTCACCAGTGCGCCTATTCTGGAGGCGAGCCATATCTTGATCGCTGCCGATCCTGCTGACAGCCAAGCCCGTGAGAAGGCCCGCACGACCGCATCCCATCTGGCATCCTCGGTGATTGCCGCGCCTGCCACATTCGCCTCGGTTGCGCATGAATATTCGTCCTGCCCTTCGGGCGCGCAAGGCGGCAATCTGGGTCAGCTCACACGCGGCAGCACGGTGCCTGAATTCGAGCGGGCGCTGGAACGCCTGACACCTGGTGAAATAACGCCAGCCCCGATTGAAAGCCGTTTCGGCTTTCATATCGTACGGCTTGACCGCCGTATCGAGGGCGAAGAATTGCCCTTCGACTATGTTGCCGACAGGATTGCCGGCTGGCTTGAAGCCTCCACCTGGTCGAAGGCCGTGTCGCAATATATCGCGATCCTCGCAGCCGATGCCGACATTACCGGCATCGATCTGCTGTCGAACGAGGGAGCCGAGGCATGAGCCATGAACCGACACTTGCAGCCATCCTGGCCGCAAAGGATGTGCCGGTGGACCAGCTTCTGGCTGGCGTAGCGCATCGGGCGAAGCAGGCAGGGCTGCGCGTGGCGGGCTTTCTCCAGCACCGCGAGAGCAATACGGATGAATGCTGCCGCGATATCGAGATCGAGCATATTGGCACCGGCGTGACGCAGATTATCTCGCAGTCGCTCGGTTCGGGGTCGAAGGGGTGTCGTCTCGATCCAGCGGCCCTTGCCGATGTGGCAGGTTCGCTTCTGGCGGAACTCGATAGCGGCGCCGATATGCTGATCCTCAACCGTTTCGGCAAGGGCGAGACGGAAGGGCATGGTTTCCGCTCCATCATCGAAATCGCCTATGCGCGCCAGATTCCGGTGCTGACTGTGGTGCGGGAAACCTATGTCGAAGGCTGGAACGACTTTGCCGGTAATTGCGGCGTTCTTCTGGCTCCTGATAGCCAGGCAGCGCTTGGATGGTTCGACCGGGTGACGGAACCCCGGCAGCTGTCGGAAGCCGTTTGACGGCGGTCTTTCTGCCGGAATTGCTGCTCTATAAATCGAGCTGGTCGCGACGGTCTTCCGCAATCAGCTTGCGGATCTGATAGACGATCTGGTCTCCATGGGCCTTGCCAAGCAGATCGGCGGTATCCACGTCCCGTTCTTCGATGGCGCGGATCATGTCTTCATGCTCGGTGACGTAGCGCTCGGGCAGGCGATCGGCGAAAGACTGGTAATAGAGGCGCAACAGCCTGCGCCCTTCATCGAGAAGCCTCGAAAAGAAGGTGGTGTAGAAGGGATTGCGACCCGCTTCAGCAATAGCGGCGTGAAAATCGCGGTTGGTCGCGATCATTTCCAGCGCATTTTGTGAACGGACTGCGCGGGCAAAAGCTTCCTGATGCGCACGGATGTTCTCAAGATCCTTGTCGGTCCGGTTGCGGGCGGCAAGCCGCGTGGTCACGCGGTACATCAGCGTTACTGCGTCGAAAAATGCGGGCAGGCTCAAAAAGTCGATATTGGACACAACGGTCGAGCGATTGGGAAGCGTGGTTACGAAACCGTCGCTTGCCAGCCGCACCAATGCTTCGCGTATAGGCGTGCGTGACATGGAAAAGCGTTCGGCCAGCTGGTTTTCATCAATGGGGCTACCCGGCGCGAGCGAAAGATCGATGATCTCGTCGCGCAGCACGTCGTAAACCAGCTTGACACCTGAACCCTTTTTCCGGTCGGCTGTCTGGTTTGCGTCGTCTTTGTCCATGATCTTGTCTGTCCTCTGTCGGTGTATTTGCCGCAGCACAACTGCATTCTAACACCAGTTTAAATCTCATCGGTCAAGCAATCCTATCCCGAAATAAAATTTTGGTCGACAAGAAAAATACAAAGTGTATATTTGACTTCAATACAAGGTTCGGCAGACCGATTGTAGATCCAGCCCGCGTGAAGAACGCTCAAGGAAAAACGTCCAAGGAACGACGCTATGACCTCTAATATTTTCTCCGGTTGCATTCCGGCCCTCATGACCCCCTGCAAGCCCGACCGCACGCCGGATTTCGATGCGCTGGTCCGCAAAGGCAAGGAACTGATCGCGAAGGGCATGTCTGCGGTTGTCTATTGCGGTTCCATGGGCGACTGGCCGCTTCTCTCGGATGAGGAACGCATGGCTGGCGTTGAAGCGCTTGCCAAGGCAGGCGTGCCCGTCGTCGTCGGCACCGGCGCTGTCAACACGAAGATCGCTGCCGCCCACGCAGCCCATGCGCAGAAAGTTGGCGCGAAGGGCCTGATGGTCATTCCGCGTGTTCTCTCGCGTGGTTCGTCGATCTCGGCGCAGAAGGCCCATTTCAAGGCGATCCTTGCGGCAGCTCCCGATCTGCCAGCCGTTATCTACAACAGCCCGTATTACGGCTTTGCGACCCGCGCCGACCTGTTCTTCGCACTGCGTGCGGAACATCCGAACCTCATCGGCTTCAAGGAGTTCGGCGGTGCGGAAGCCATGCGTTATGCAGCCGAAAACATCACGAGCGCCGATGACAATGTAACCCTGATGGTCGGCGTCGATACCGGCGTTTTCCACGGCTTCGTCAATTGCGGTGCAACTGGTGCGATCACCGGCATCGGCAATGTGCTGCCGAAGGAAGTCCAGCATCTGGTGGCACTGTCGAAGGCCGCCGCCAAAGGCGATGTCGAGGCACGCAAGCTGGCGCTGGAACTGGAAGCCGCACTGGACGTGCTGTCATCCTTCGATGAAGGCCCTGACCTCGTTCTCTTCTACAAGCACATGATGGTTCTGACCGGCAATCCGGAATATGAGCTGCATTTCAATGAGACGGACAAGCTGTCCGATAGCCAGCGCGGCTATTGCGAAACCCAGCTTAAGCTGTTCCAGACCTGGTATGCCGACTGGCTCAAGCAGGGCAGTGCGGCGGCGAAATACGCTGCCTGAAACGCATACAGATAAAAGAAAAAGGCGCCGAATTCCGGCGCCTTTTTTGTGTCTGGTCAGGATATGGCGTCCAGACCCTTATCCTTCAGTTTTTCCAGAAGCGCCATTTCGGCAGCGGTAAGCATGATGCCTTTGGCCAATGAATCGCGACGGGCGGCAAAGCGGCGCTGCGACGGCAGGCGCGCGCCCTGTCCGGCTATCGCTTCGATCAGGATTTCGCCGCGCTCCTGCGGATTGCCGCGACCACCTGCCATGCGGGCAGGGTCGAAGGCAATGATGAGTTCGCCATGGCGTGGCGCCAGCGTCGTCGTGCCAAGGAAATCGAGCGCTTCGGGGCTGGTGAAATCACCGATCATTACACCGGCCAAAAGTTCGATCATCGTGGAAATGGCCGATCCCTTGTGCCCGCCAAATGGCAGCATCGCGCCTGCAAGGGCGGCTTCCGGATCGGTCGTCGGATTGCCGTCTGCATCGACGGCCCAGCCTTCCGGCAGCTGCTTTCCGGCGCGACGGTAGAGTTCCAGTTCGCCACGTGCGGCAACGCTGGTCGCAAAGTCGAACACATAAGGATAATCACCGGAGCGAGGCCAGCCGAAGGCAAAGGGGTTGGTGCCGAGAAGCGGCTTCGTTCCGCCAGCGGGCGCAACGGTGGCATAGCTTGGGCACATGGCCATTGCCGCAAGTCCCTGTTCGGCGAGTGCTTCGACTTCCGGCCACAAGGCCGCGAAATGGGTGCAGTCGTTGATCGCCAGCGCCGCGACGCCGAGCTTGCGCGCCTTCTCGACGAGGGCAGGCGTACCGCGCTCGAACGCCAGATTGGCAAAACCGCCCTTGGCATCGACGCGAACGACGGCGCTGTCATCGGTCGTGACGACCGGATCGGCATCGGCAACGACCTTGCCGCTCTTCAGCGTGCGCAGGCAGCCTTCGATACGGTAGACACCATGCGATTTGCAGCCGTCGCGCTCACCCGCCACAATCGTCTTGGCAATGGCTGTGGCATGATCGGCGCTGAAACCTGCCTTGTGCAGGATTTCTCGCACAAGCCTGGCGAGTTCTTCTGTCGAAATCGAAATGGTGTCGCTCATTCTGTCATTCCTTGCCAATTCTCGGGGGCCGTTCTTAAGGGGGCAGTGCTGGGCTGTAATAGGCGTGAAGGCGAGTATCGTTCGTTGAATGCATACAAGATGCATGCAGGCTTGTCATGTCGCGCAGGCTGGCCGGAGGCTGCGGCAAAAGGGCTGGCGGGCACATCAAATGGTGCGATGGTGGAATGCAGAAAATCAATCAGTTTTATTCTGAGCGTCATTATCATGAATAACTTCACCTGTTTGATCCAGATCAAAGAGGTTGGCAGGCGACGGGTCTAAACCCCATTACGTGGCGTGTTGAGGCCGAGACGGCAGGTGCGCCAATCGTTGGAGATCAGGACAAAATGCGTAACATCGCGATCAAATTTGCTGCCGCAGGCATCCTCGCCATGCTGGCTGCCCCCGCTCTTGCCGAAAATATCGAAGTTCATATGCTCAACAAGGGCGCCGAGGGCGCCATGGTTTTCGAGCCTGCCTATATCAAGGCCAATCCCGGCGACACGGTCACCTTTATTCCGGTGGACAAAGGACATAATGTCGAATCCATCAAGGACATGATCCCTGAAGGTGCGGAAAAGTTCAAAAGCAAGATCAACGAGAACTATGTGCTGACGGTTACCCAGCCCGGCGCATATCTGGTAAAGTGCACACCGCATTATGCCATGGGTATGATCGCGCTCATCGCTGTCGGTGACAGCCCGGCCAATCTCGACCAGATCGTTTCGGCCAAGAAGCCGAAGATTGTTCAGGAGCGGCTGGAAAAGGTCATCGCCAGCGCCAAATAAGAGCGCCAAATAAGATTGACCGAAAACTCTCGATGAGCCGAACTTGAACCGGCTTCATGACGAGGACATCATGACCAGACAGCCAGGCCTGCAGGCAGTACCTGCTGCGATGCCATCCGATCAAAAAGGTATGCCGCGCGGACTGAAAATGACCGGTCCCGTCCTCCTCAGCTATGGCTTCCGCCCATTCTTTCTGGGCGGAGCCATATGGGCCGTTCTGGCCATGCTCTTCTGGATATTGTCACTGACACTCGGAATGCCGCTCGGCGGCTCCTATGGCGGGTTGAACTGGCACGCCCATGAAATGGTGTTCGGTTTCTCCTCTGCCGTTCTGGCAGGCTTTCTGCTGACAGCCATTCCGAACTGGACGGGAGGCTTGCCGGTATCTGGCACACCGCTCGCCATTCTCTGTGGGGTATGGCTTGCCGGACGGCTGGTCTTTCTGGAGCCTGACCTGATCGATGTGCACTTTGCAGTCGTTGTCGAAAGCCTGTTTCTGCCCTTGCTGCTTTTCATCTGTGCGCGGGAAATCATTGCCGGGCGCCAATGGAAAAACCTGAAGGTACTGGTTGGCGTGACGACGGTGATGGTTGCCAATCTTGTCTTCCATTATCTGATCCTGACCGACGGCGACGTGGCATTGGCTAACCGCATCGGGGTCAGCGCCTATGTCCTGCTGGTCATGGTGATTGGCGGGCGCATTGTGCCAAGTTTCACCCGCAACTGGCTCAACAAGATGGGGCGGACACGCTTTCCGGTGTCTTTCAACCGCTATGACGGTTTCAGCATTCTTGTCGGGGTGGCTGCCTGCATCGGCTGGATCGCCGCTCCTGATCAGACGATAACGGCGGTGCTGGCGTGGATCGCAGCCCTGTTTCACATCGTGCGGCTTTACCGCTGGCGGGGATGGTCTGTGGCGCGGGAAAAGCTGCTGCTGGTTCTTCATGTCGCCTATGCGTTCATCCCGCTCGGTTTCATCGCCATCGGTCTTTCCGCCATTGATCGCCTCAACCCCTATTCCGCCTTGCATGTCGTGACTGTCGGCGCAATCGGCTGCATGATGCTGGCGGTCATGACGCGGGCCACCCGCGGCCATACCGGGCGCGAACTGACTGCCTCGCCCGTCACACAGGTCGCTTATCTTTGCCTTGTCGCGGCAGCGCTGATCCGTCCGCTGGCGGAAGTCATGCCGAATTTCTTCCATACCATCCTCGCAGCATCGGCTTTGCTCTGGATGGGTGCTTTCGGGCTTTATGTCCTGGAATACGGTCCGATGCTGTTGCGTGAGAGACGCCAGCGCATGGCCGGGGCGTAATCCGCCTCATTTCGATACCATTATAAAGCGCAGTCCGTGGTGATCTACGGGCTGCTTTTTTGTGTTTCGAGAGGTGAGTCGCGACGCCAGAGCTGCGATTCGGCCCGTCCGAAGGGCCTGAAACAGGGGTGCGGAAAGAAAAATCACACTCAAGATCACATTTAAATCGTTATAATGTTATGGCCGTATTGTTATGCTTTTGAAACGGTGTTACCGGAATTGGTGCCTGAGAGGCTGGCCTTAAAAGGACTGCGAAATCTCAGGCAGCACGAGCGCGATGCGCTCTGGCTTAGTTGTTTTACGCATATCGGCACCGAACCGGGTTTCGTCTGCCGGACATGCTCAAGGCTTTGCTTTTGGCAAGGAGGTTGCCGCCGATGAATTTCGCCCCGCCCGTATCAGATATGCTGCAACTCGCCAACTGCATTCGCGCTCTTTCGATCGATGCCGTCGATGCCGCCAATTCCGGCCATCCGGGAATGCCGCTCGGCATGGCTGACGCCGCAGCCGTTCTGTTCTCGAAGCATCTGAAATTCGACGCATCGGCTCCCAACTGGGCGGACCGCGACCGTTTCGTGCTCTCCAACGGTCATGGCTCGATGCTGCTTTACAGCGCGCTCTATCTGGCGGGCTACAAGGATGTGTCCATCGATGAGCTGAAGAACTTCCGCCAGTGGGGTTCGAAGACCGCCGGTCATCCGGAATATGGTCATACAGAAGGCGTTGAGCTGACCACCGGCCCGCTCGGTCAGGGTCTCGCCAGCTCTGTCGGCATGGCAATCGCCGAACGCGCGCTCGCCGACCAGTTCGGCAAGGATATTGTCGATCACCGCACTTATGTGTTCTGCGGCGACGGCTGCCTCATGGAAGGCGTGGGACAGGAAGCGATCTCGCTTGCCGGTCACCTTCGCCTCGGCAAGCTGATCCTGCTTTATGATGATAACGGCATCACCATCGACGGCAGCACGGAAATCGCCTTCACCGACGATATTCCCGCCAAGTTCAAGGCTTGCGGCTGGAATGTCGAAAAGGTCGACGGTCACGATCACGACGCCATCGATGCGGCGCTGACGCGCGCCAAGGCTCAAGCCGACCGCCCGACGCTGATCGCGCTCAAGACTGTCATCGGCTATGGTTCGCCAAATCGCGCCGGTACGAGTGGCGTGCATGGCGCGCCGCTGGGTGCCGCGGAAAACGCCGCCACCAAGGCAGCGCTCGGCTGGACGGCGGAAGCTTTCGAAATCCCTGCACCGTTGCTCAATGCCTGGCGTGAAGCCGGTGCGCGTGGCGTTTCGGAACGTGAAGCATGGCAGAAGCGCGTTGATACGCTGCCTGCAACCGAACGCGCCGAATTCGACCGTCGTATTGCCGGCGTTCTGCCGGAAGGCTTTGCGGCAGTTGTCCACGACGCCAAGCAGCGCCTCCTCGACAAGCCGCTGAATGTTGCGACCCGCAAGGCAAGCCAGATCGCGCTTGAAAGCCTGACGGCAGCCCTGCCGGAAATGATCGGCGGTTCGGCTGACCTTACCCATTCGAACCTCACCCGCGTTCCTGCCGTCGACAGCGATTTCACGCCGGAAAAGAGCGGTCGCTATGTCAGCTACGGTGTGCGTGAATTTGCAATGGGCGCGGCTATGAACGGTATAGCGGTTCATGGCGGTTTCATCCCTTACGGCGGCACCTTCATGGTGTTCTCCGATTACGCCCGTAACGCCATCCGCCTTTCGGCGCTGATGGGCGTGCGTGTCATTCATGTGCTGACACACGACTCTATCGGTCTCGGCGAAGACGGCCCGACCCACCAGCCGGTCGAACATCTGGCCAGCCTGCGCGCCATGCCGAACCTTCATGTCTTCCGTCCGGCAGACACGATTGAAACGCTGGAATGCTGGGCTGTGGCGGTTTCTGATCCGCATACGCCTTCGGTTCTGGCCCTGTCGCGCCAGAACGTGCCGCAGCTGCGCACCGATAATGGCGAGAACCTTTCCGCACGCGGCGCCTATGTGCTGCGTGAGGCGAAGGGCGAACGCCAGATCACGCTGCTTGCCACGGGCACGGAAGTCTCGCTCGCAGTGAAGGCCGCCGAAAAGCTCGCAGAAGAAGGCATCGCAACGGCGGTTGTCTCCATGCCGAGCTGGGATCTGTTTGAAAAGCAGGGCAAGGATTACCGCAAGGGTGTTCTGGGCGATGCGCCGCGCATCGCCGTCGAGGCCGCAGGCAAGTTCGGCTGGACACGTTATGTCGACAGCGAAGACGACGTGATCGGTATGGATGGCTTCGGCGCTTCTGCACCTGCTGAAGTGCTCTATGAAAAATTCGGCATCACGGCCGAGGCGATTATCGCCCGCGCCAAATTCTTGCTGGAGCAGGGCAAATGACGATGGCTGGCAATTTTTCTCCACTGGTTCTGGTGGGCGATAGCGATCGCGTGGAAGCAGAAGCGGTCGGCGCCTATCTCGACAACTGGGCTGGCAAGGACGGCTTGCGTCTTGCGACCGCCGACGCCATCAAGGCTATTCTTGCTGGCGCAACGCGGCTCGCCGGTCGCATTGCACGCGGTTCGCTTCCCGGCGATCCGGGCAAGCTTGTCGGCGTCAACAGCGATCAGGACCAGCAGAAGTGCATTGATGTCGGTTCGCACAATCTGTTCGTCGAGCTGCTGATTGCGGCGGGTGCAGCCTCCATTCTTTCGGAAGAAGCGGACCTCCCCGTAGCAGGCAAGGCCGATGGGCTGATTGCCGTTGCCATCGATCCGCTTGACGGTTCGGGCAATGTGGGTCTCGGTGCACCGCTTGGCACGATTTTCTCGGTTTTCCCGGCAGATACGGCTGAGCCGTTTTTGCAGCCCGGCAACCGCCAGATTGCAGCCGGTTATGTTTCCTACGGCAATTCGGTCGATCTCGGCTTTTCGGTCGGCGAGGGCGTGATCTTCGCGACCTTCGATCCGGCAAGCGGGATTTTCCATATCACGCGCCGCAATGTGACACTGCCGGAACGCACGTCCGATCTGGCGTTCAACGCATCCGTCCAGCGGCATTTGTCCGCTGGTATGCAGGCCTATGTCAACGACGCATTCCTTGGAAAGGATGGTCCGCGCGGGCGTAACTTCAACATGCGCTGGCTCGGTGCTGCGGTGGGCGACATGCACCGCATCATGCAGCGTGGCGGTTTGTTCTTTTACGTGAATGACAGCCGCCCCGGCTACGAAAAGGGCCGCTTGCGGCTCGTCTACGAAGCCAATCCAATTGCTTTCCTCGCCCGTGAGGCGGGTGGCAAGGCGACCGACGGTTCGAGATCCATTCTCGATATCGTCCCGCAATCCTATCACGAGCGCAGTGCGCTGGTGTTCGGCGTGGCCGAAGAGGTGGATATCCTTGGCGAATACTTCGCGAAATAACCTGATCTGACATCGTCTGGAGCATTGGAAATGCTCCATCCATTTGTTTTTACGCGCATCTTGTTCCGAAAACCGTTTCACACTTTTCGGGATGCGCTCTAGGAGGCTAGAAATGGCGCGCATTACGCTGCGGCAATTGCTCGATCACGCCGCTGAAAAGGGTTACGGCGTCCCGGCATTCAACATCAACAACATGGAACAGGCGCTTGCCATTATGGAAGCGGCGGATGCCGCCGATGCGCCGGTGATCCTGCAGGCTTCGCGCGGCGCGCGTTCCTATGCAAACGACATCATGCTCCGTCATATGATGGATGCGGTGACGGAAATTTATCCGCATATTCCGGTTTGCGTGCATCTGGACCACGGCAACGAAGCCGCCACCTGCATGACCGCCATCCAGGCAGGCTTTACCTCCGTCATGATGGACGGTTCGCTCAAGGCTGACGGCAAGACGCCTGCCGACTGGGACTACAATGTTTCAGTCACGCGTCAGGTCAGCGAGATGTCGCATCTCGGCGGCATCTCGGTGGAAGGGGAACTCGGCGTTCTGGGTTCGCTCGAAACCGGCATGGGCGATGCAGAAGACGGCCACGGCGCGGAAGGCGTGCTGTCGCACGACCAGCTTCTGACCGATCCGGACGAAGCCGTGAAATTCGTGCGCGAAACCAAGGTCGATGCACTGGCAATCGCCATGGGCACGTCGCATGGCGCTTACAAGTTCAGCCGCAAGCCGGACGGTTCCGTGCTCGCCATGAATGTGATCGAGGAAATCCATCGCAAGCTGCCGAACACGCATCTTGTCATGCATGGTTCGTCTTCTGTGCCGGAAGAGCTGCAGGAAATCATCAACAAGTACGGCGGCAAGATGAAGCCGACCTGGGGCGTTCCGGTTGAGGAAATCCAGCGCGGCATCAAGCATGGCGTGCGCAAGATCAACATCGACACGGACAACCGCATGGCCCTGACCGGCCAGATCCGCCGCGTCCTGCAGGAAGATCCGAGCGAATTCGATCCGCGCAAATACCTGAAGCCTGCAATGGCTGCCATGACCAAGCTCTGCAAGGAGCGCTTCGAGCAGTTCGGCACTGCCGGTCATGCTGCCTCGATCCGTCCGATCCCGCTTTCCGAAATGGCAAAGCGCTATCGCGATGGTTCTCTGGACCCGAAGTTCAGCTAAATTCTGCTGTTAAAACCAAGTCTCGCTGAGACTTGGTTAAGCCCGTGCGGCGATTGAGCATCTTCAGGGCGTGATGCGTTAGCATCTTAGCGCCCTGCTATAAGCCAAAAGAAAAGCGGCCTGATGGCCGCTTTTTTTGTTTTCAAGAAACTGAATAATCAGCCCTTGTTGTACTTCGCGTCAACTTCGTTGATCGCGTTGACATTGCCAGCCGAACGGCCGTTTTCGTCAAAGGTCTCAGCAAGGAAGGCGTCGGCAATGGTCTTGGCTACTTCCGAGCCGATGACGCGGGCGCCCATGGTGATGATCTGGGCATTGTTGGAAAGCGCTGCGCGCTCTGCCGAATAGGTGTCGTGCGTCAGCGCGGCGCGGATGCCCGGAACCTTATTGGCTGCAATGCATACGCCGATGCCGGTGCCGCAAACGAGGATGGCGCGGTCATAGGTGCCGTCGAGAACGGCGGAAGCCACGCGGTCGGAGAGGTTGGCGTAGAATGTATCTGCGCCAGCGTCTGTACGCGAGATTTCCGAAACCTCGAAGCGATCCTTGAGGTGATCGGCGAGAACCTTGGCCAGACCTTCGCCGGCGCTGTCGCCTGCTACTGCTACTTTCATCATATTGCTCCTTAATTAGCTCGAGTCTTGGCGGCACACTTGGCCAGAATGTCGAGATAACCTTCGACGTTCCATGCCGAGCGACCGATGAAAAGCCCGTCAATGTGCGGGCAAGCGATCAGCTCTTCGCAATTGCCCGGATTGACCGAGCCGCCATAGAGGCAAGGCACACGACGACCGAGTACGCTTTCTGCAACCGCGATGATTTCCGCCTGGCGCGCATCGGCATATTCCGCCGATGCCGGGATACCATTTTCGCCGATGGCCCAGACCGGCTCATAGGCAAACAGGATTTCCGCCTGCTTCTGGTCACCGGAAAGCTTGGAAAGTGCACCGCGCACTTCTTCCTCAAGAACTTCCGCGGCGCGTCCGCTTTCGCGGTCTTCCAGCGTCTCACCGATGCAGATGAGTGGGATCAGGCCGTGGCGCACCGCAGCTTCGACCTTGAGGCCGACCGTTTCGTTGGTTTCACCGAAATGTTCACGGCGCTCGGAATGACCGAGTTCGACGATATCGAGATTGCAGTCCTTGAGCATCAGCGGCGAAATCTCGCCGGTCCATGCTCCCTGATCGGCCCAATGCATGTTCTGCGCGCCGACCTTGACGGAGGTGCCGAACAGGATTTCCTTCACTTCGCGCACGGCGGTAAAGGGCGGGATGACGAAACGCTGAATGTCGGTCGAGCGGCTTGCATCGGCAGCTTTCAAGGCTTCGGCGAAAATGCGGGCCTCGGCCAGCGTCTTGTTCATCTTCCAGCTGGTGCCAATCCAGAATTTTGTCATGCTCGATTTTCGTCCTCTAGGTTTATGCGCAGTCGTCAGCGATGGTCAGTGCAATGCCCGCCTGTTCAAGATCGGCCAGTACGGTCGCGTCGGGGGAGGCATCGGTTATGATCGCGTCGAAATCGGAAAGATCAGCCATGACATGCAGGGCAGGGCGTCCGAACCGCTGGTGATTGACCAGAAGGCAGGTGCGGGCGGCGGATGCCGTCATCGCGCGCTTGGTGCGAACAACATTCTCATCCATGTGATAGACGAGCTTGCCATTGACTGCAGGCGAGGAAATGAAGGCGATGTCGGCGCTCAGATGCGACAGGGCCCCTTCCGTCAGGATGCCGAAAAACGCATTGAACTTGGCTGAATAGGTTCCGCCGAGCGCAATCAGATTGATCCCGTTCTCGCCCTTCAGTTCATCGATGATGACGGCATTGTTGGTGATGACTGTCAGCGGGCGCTTTTCCAGAAGCATGCCGCCAAGGACAGCCGCCATGGAGCCGTCATTAATCATCACCGTCATGCCGGGTTCAACAAGCTCAAGCGCGGCGCGGGCCATTTTCTGCTTCGCTTCGCCGTCCTGCCGTTCGCGGAAGCGGAAATCGCTTTCAAATTGTGTGCCGGTATCGATTGTCGCGCCGCCGCGTACTTTGCGCAGCACGCCGGTATGTTCCAGCGAATCCAGATCGCGATGGATCGTCATTTTTGATACGGCAAACCGATCCGCCAGATCGTCGAGGTCGACGGCCTGATTTTCGATCAGAAGGTTTATAATCGCCTGTCTTCTGTCGTCGCGCTTCACGCTCTCGTCCGATCTCATTGGCGGAACATTTTCTGCGCGAAGTTAGATCACAAAATCACAAAATAATCCATTGCAAAAATGTTATTATGTTATTTTCCGTTCGGCTGCTCAACGAGCGTCTTTGCCGTGCGTTCATCGGTGATGAGACCGTAAAGACGACCGCTTTTCAGCACAGCGCGGATGGCTTCCGCCTTGGAAATTCCACCGGCAAGGCCCACGATTCGGCTCATATCCGCGTTTTCGACTGATGCAGCGATGGTGCGGGCGGTCAGCGCGGTTTCAAGGCGCTGGCCATTGGCGTCAAAGAAATGGCCGAGCATTTCGCCAACACCGCCGAGGCTGGCGATCTCTTCGACCTCGGCCAGTTCTATCATGCCGGATGTGACAAGCTGCGCCTGCGCATCGACAGTGCCGATGCCGACGATCTTCAGTTCGGCTTGGCAACCCATGTCGAAAACGGTGGTGACGCCGCGCTGTGCGAGCAGCACTTCGCGGTCTTCCGCCGTGTTGGCGAAGAAGGGCACCGGCATCACATAAGCAGGCATACCGGTCTTTTCGGCGATACGGTGCATAACGTCATGGGGGTTGGCGGCGAAATTGCGCGTCAGGCCGCCGAGCAGCGACACGAAGCGCAGATCATTGGCGACGACGCGCGGCATATAGTTGACTGCAGCCGAAAGCGTGCGGCCATGGCCGATGCCGATGACTTCATGGTCGCCATGCTCGATCTCGCGGCGCAGAAAATCTGCACCCGCATGGCCAAGCGCCATGAGCGGCAGACCTTCCTCACCGATGTCGGGAACGACTTCGCAATAGTCGAGGCCGTACATATCGGCGAGACGATTTTCGAGGTCGATACATTCGGTAATGTCGCCGTCGATACTGACCTTCACCGCACCGTCCGCGACGGCTTTGGCAATAAGGCGATGCGCTTTCACGGAGGGCAGACCAAGGCGCTTCGCAACGGCTGACTGGGTCATGCCCGCCACGAAGTGAAGCCATGCGGCGCGCAGCGCCAGTGAATCGTCAGCATCTGCCATTGAAAGCGGTCCGGTTCCTGAAATCGTTTATATCTTCAAGTCCTTAGCGCCGGTGTCAATGTGCGGAGCCCAGAAAGCCACACTTTCCGCAATCTGCGGAATGACTTCACGGTCATTCGGCTCGCGCTCCTTGAACGACAGTTCGAGGCAGATTTCATTGTCCACAGCGCCGCCTTCGGCAAAGGCTTTCAGAAGCGGTTCCGGCTGGATGCGTCCCTTGGCATTGAACGCGGCTGTGAAAGGACGATGTCCGCCCTTGTCCATCAGGCTCTGCTTGATGTGAATGATCGGCGAGACTTTCGGCACGGCGCGTGCCCAGGCGTAGGGATCGAAATCGTCCGGATTGGCGGAAGTCACATCGCCGTGGTCGATATCGGCCATCATCCACATCGGAATAGCCATGTCGGCGGCGGTCAGGCGATCCTGAAGCTTCATGCATTCGGCAATCGTCTCGCCAAATTCACGCCCGATGCTCATCGGTTCCCAGAACACATAGTCGAGACCGGCACGGCTCGCATGTTCGGCGACTTCCGCCCAGCAATCGATGGCGATCTTGATCAGATCTTCGCGGCGCGCAGCGTCATCGAAATCCTTATAGGTGAAGATCGCAAACTGCGTGCCGACCGACTTGCCGCCAAGATCGCCGATAATGTCGGCGAAGGTCTTGAACCAGTCGACATAGTAACGGCGCACTTCTGCGTCCGGATGGCCGAAATGGTTGAGGCGGCCATAGGGGCCGGTCATGCCCGAAGTGACGCGAACACCGGTACGCTGCAAGGCCTTGTCCATGTCGCGCGTCAGGCGGCGGATGGTTGGAGCCTGCCAGCTTGGATTGATGAACTCGTGTGTGAGCTGGAGATCGCGCAGGCGCAGATCGCGCGCAACCGTTTCAATCAGGTCATCCGGTTCGGCAAAGCGGTTCACAAGTGGATTGGTGTTCAGAGAAAGCGTAAGGGCCATAGTGTCCTCAAGAGACCATTTTAGCGTTGTCGAACCATTCCACGAAAGCGGCGCGTTCGGCTTCGGTCAGGTGCAGATAGTGCTTGGTGCGGCGATAGAGAATGTCTTCCGCCGTCATTGCCCATTCCCTGGCCACCAGATAGCGCACTTCCGCCTCATGGAAATTGCCGCCGAAATGACGGCCGAGCCCTTCGAGGTTCTGTGCGCCTGCAACAACGTCTTTCGTGCGTGCGCCGTAGAGACGACCGTAGTGCTGGACGAGCGCGCGCGGCATCCACGGATAGGTGTCGCGCAAGGAGTTGGCGAAGGTTTCATAATCGGCATTGGCGATTTCGCCGCCCGGAAGCGGTGCGCCATGAGTCCAGTCGCCGCCCATCTTCGGGAAAATGTGCTTGAGGCGATGCATGCCGCGCTCGGCCAGCTCGCGGAAGGTGGTGATCTTGCCGCCAAAGACGTTGAGCAGCGGCGCGTCGTTGGTTTCATCGAGGTCGAAGACATAGTCGCGGGTGACGGCGGAAGGGTTGCCCTTGCCGTCGTCGAACAGCGGACGCACACCGGAGAAGGAATGCAGCACGTCTTCACGCCTGAGCTTTTCCTTGAAATAGCGGTTCACTGCAGTCAGCAGATATTCGATTTCCTTCTCATCTGCTGCAACATCTTCGGCACGGCCTTCATAGGCGATGTCGGTGGTGCCGATCAGCGCCTTGTCGCCCTCGTAGGGATTGATAAAGATAACGCGCTTGTCGTGGTTCTGGACGAGATAGGCATTTGCGCCCGACCAGAATTTCGGAACGATGATGTGGCTGCCCTTGACGAGACGCACATTGCGCGACGAGTTGGAGCCGGCGACATTGTGGATGACATCCGTGACCCATGGTCCGGCGCAATTGACGATGCAGCGCGCGCGGAATGTGCGGGTTTCGCCCGTGTCGCGGTTTTTCGTTTCCACGATCCAGCCGCCTTTTTCGCGACGAGCGGAGACGACAGGCGTGCGGGTCAGAATGGTCGCGCCTTTTTCAGCAGCGCCAACCGCATTCAATGCAACGAGACGGGCATCATCGACCCAACAGTCGGAATATTCGAAGCCCTTGGTATATTGGTCGAGGATCGGCGTGCCTTCCGGATCGCGCCGCAGGTCGAGCGTGCGTGTGCCGGGAAGCTTCTTGCGGCCGCCGAGGTGGTCATAGAGAAACAGGCCAAGCCGCACCAGCCAGGCGGGACGGTCCTGCGGGCTGTGCGGCAGAACGAAACGCATTGGCCAGATGATATGGGGAGCGGCGTTCAACAGCACTTCGCGCTCGATCAGCGCTTCGCGCACAAGGCGAAACTCATAATATTCGAGATAACGCAGACCACCATGTACCAGCTTGCCGGAGCGTGACGAAGTTCCCTGCGCCAGATCGTCTTTTTCCGCCAGCACCACCTTGAGGCCGCGCCCGGCGGCGTCACGGGCCACGCCCGCGCCGTTGATACCACCGCCGATGACAAAGAGATCGCAGGTTTCCGGTTCAGCCATTTCATGCTCCTTCGGATGCAATTGCATCCCATAGTCTATATGTGCCGGAAGGAAGGTCCGGCCTTATTCGTTTTGTTCACCGCATTTCCGAACGCAAAACCGCTTCACGCTTTTGCTGGAAATGCTCTATCGGAAGCCAACTTGTCCCAGACGGGCGTCAGTGCCAGCCGGGCTTCCTGATAGGCAACGAAGAGTTCTTCATAGTGCTTTGCGCGCGGACCATCCGGGGCCTCGCAAGGGCCAAGCAGCGGCTCGACCCATTCCGCAATACATGCATCCATGCTTGGATAAGCGCCAATGGCCACCGCAGCCATCATGGCAGCACCTGCGGCTCCCGCCTCTTCACGCGAGGAAACGCGCACGGGCGCATTCACCGCTGCGGCAAGGGTGCTGCGCAATGCTTTTGAACGCGCTGCACCGCCGGTGATGCGCAATTCTGCGGGCATTTCACCCATGGCCGTGTAGCAATCGCGCGTCGCCATTCCGAGGCCCTCGACAACCGAGCGCACCATTTCCGGGAAACGGTCGCGGCTGGAAAGACCGACGAAACCGGCCCGGGCATAGGCATTGACGAAGGGACCGCGTTCGCCCGCTTCCGAAATATACGGATGATAGAGGATTGCACCCGGACGGCTGGCATTAAACCAGTCATCAAGGCGGGGAATGAGGTCACTGAGCGAAACAGGCTTGTCTGGCGTCGACATGAGATCGGCAGCAACCTGCAATATCCAGTCGATGTTGATCGTTGCCCCCATATTGGTCTGCACCTGGGTGACGATGCCGGGAATGGGCAGCGCGATGACGTAACCGGTGCCTTCCTTGTTCAGGTGGATATCGGCAACCGGCTTGGCGCGCATATGGACGCCTGTCGAACCAATGGTCGAGCACCCGGCGCCTGCTGTGCCGCCGCGCACGCCCGCACCAAGTGCTGTCATGGCCATATCGACATAGGCGAGACTCACCGGCGTCCCTGCCCGCAAACCCGTTGCAGCTGCCGCTTCGGGGGATAGCGGATGCTGCACTTCGGTGCCGTCGATGATTTCCGGCAGCAATCCACGCCGTTTCCTCAGACCGAGCGCGTCGATGACGACATCGTCATACTGGCGATTGCGGAAATTGCCGAAGGTGAAGCTTGCTTCCGAAGGGTCGGTGGCGCGAACGCCGGTGAGATTGAGATAGAGCCAGTCTTTGCAGTGGAGCGCGACTTCGGCATTGTCCAGCAGCTCGGGCGCGATGCTGTCCATATGCGCCATCTGCGAGCCTTGCTGGCAGGTGTTCAACCCAGTGCCGGTCGCTTCAAAGCGCGCGCGGTTCATGGGGCCAGCGGCGAGGCGCGTCACCGTCGTTGCCGCGCGGGCATCGAGCCACAGCCAGGCATCGCCGACCGGCTGGTTGTCGCGGCCAACAAGCCAGGTTCCGTCACCCTGACCGGTAACGGCGATTGCCGCAGTGCGTTCGGCAAGGCCGGGCATCTTTGCACCGAGGTCGCGCAAGGCGCGCGCGCAGTCCTGCCACGTCTGGGAAAGCGATTGTGTGACAGCGCCATGTTCGCCGGTATCGTATTTATTGCGAACGGCAGCAGATTCGATCTGGCGTCCGCTAAGGTCGAAAGCGACTGCCTTGAGCACAGACGTGCCCGCGTCGATCCCGATGATGATGTCACCTTTCTCACGCATGGCGGCTATGTGCTTTCATTGACATTTGGATTCCTCCCGCGACTGAAAATACGTCGCTCGCAGCCCTGTTTATAATGAAATCGGGCGATGGCGTATGCTGGAGATAACATAACGCTATCACGTTGTCTGTAAAATTTTCTAGATGGCGCATTTTTTTTCACCAAAGAGTGAATGCAGGGGAAATCTCCGCGCCTTCGAGTGCGGTTTTCCCACTGTTTTCCATCAATAGCTTAATGTTTCTTCGGTTTTAAATATGTTTAATTCATTGAAAATAAAAGAAAATATAGAAGTTTGTGAGTATCTTTGTGGCTGGCTTTGCGAGAAAAGACGGTGCTGTGAATAGTGCGATTGATAACGAATTATGTAGTGGATTTCTCTAGATCGTGATCGAGATTCGGCGCGAAATTGTGCTATTTCACCAGTGTTTCGAAAACATCCGATTGACAGCTTTCGAGCTTTATAACATCATTATTGGAGTTAATAACACGCCGCTATCATAGGTTTTGATTGCGGCGCATCTGTTTCCAGGATGCACGGAGGAGCGGGGCCCTGGAATTCATGTGGAGGCTATCATGATCTCGTCTGTCGCGTCCTGCACCGCTTTGGCGGAGGCTTTTGCCTATCCGGTAAGCGTGATGACAATGGTCGAGGGTAATCTCCGGGCGGTCTAATTCAGCCGCATCATCCGTTTCCATAACGACAATACGGCAGAATTGCTGAAGGCGTTTGATAATGAGTGCACAAACCAGTCAAGTTTCACAAAAACCCGCCAAGCTGAGCCGCGCCGTCGTCTGGAGCGTGATCGCTGCGATCGTGGTTGTCGGTGCGATTGCCTTCGACACGAAGGTCGTGAAGATCGGGTCTGATTCCGATGTGCGCCAGCAGGCTTTCTCCCCCGATGCCTACGGTGCTTCCGAATTCCCCAAGGTGAAGGCGAGCGTTGAGCAGCGCGCCGTGGATGCAGTGGAAGTTGGAACGGCTCTCGCCGCCGACAAGGCCGCCGCCGGAAAGAAATATGGCGTCGGCGACGTCAATCCGGTTGTCCCGGTCAAGTTTACAGGCACCGTTGAGGAGCGCAAATCCAACTACAATGTCGTGAAGGTCGACGGCCTGCCGGAAGGCGTTGCCATCCGCGTTCAGACCGGCCCTGCCGTCAACGGCACCGATCTGCGCGATGCGACCGGTGAAATCCAGTTCGGCCAGTTCAAGAACCAGATCGAATATCAAAATGCCGGTTCTGCCCTGAACAACGAGATGAAGAAGCAAGTGCTTTCCGGCGTCGATGTCGAGAATCTCGTCGGCAAGACCGTGACGGTGGTTGGCGTGTTCAAGGTCGTCAATCCGAAGAACTGGCTCGTCACGCCTGTGGGGCTCGAAGTGAAATGAGCACCGCTTCGAAAATCGAAGGCAAAAACGGTGATGTCGTTCTTGCCGCAAACAACGTTGCCAAATCCTATGGTCGCATTCATGCCCTGAAGGGCGTGAATTTCGAGATTCGCCGTGGTCAGGTCACGACGCTTTTCGGCGAAAACGGCGCTGGCAAATCAACGTTGATGAAAGTGCTTTCGGGCGTCATCCAGCCGACTTCGGGCACGATCATTCTCGATGGCGAACCTGTGACGTTCAATTCGTCCACCGAAGCGCGCGACCTCGGCATCTCGATCATCCATCAGGAATTGAGCCTCGCGCCCAACATGAACGTGCGCGACAACATCTTCATGGGGCGCGAAATCCGCACCGCCACCGGCGTTGATTTTGCCGAGGAAGAACGCCTGACGCGCGCGCTTCTGAAGGAACTGGAAGAAGACATCGACCCGCTGACGCCGGTCGAGGAACTTCGTCTCGGCCAGCAGCAGGTCGTTGAAATCGCCCGCGCCCTTTCGGTCAATTCGCGCATTCTCATCATGGATGAGCCGACTTCGGCGCTCAGCGCCTCGGAAGTGGAAGTCCTGTTCAAGGTCATTCGCGACCTGACGGCGCGCGGTGTCGCCATCGTCTACATTTCGCATCATCTGGAAGAAGCGTTGCAGATCACCAATCATGCGGTGGTGCTGCGCGACGGAACCATGACGGCCTATGCGCCGCGTGAGGAAATTGATCTGGAATGGATCGTGCGCAACATGGTCGGCGAGAACTTCGATCTCGGCTCGCCTCCAACCGGATATGACTGGGGCGATGTGGCGCTCTCTGTTGAGAACCTGACCGTTCCCGACCCGGGTGGCGCGGGCTTCTCGCTGGTCGACCGCATGTCGCTCAATGTACGCGCCGGTGAAATCGTCTGCATTTATGGTCTTATGGGCGCCGGTCGCACAGAACTGCTGGAAACCGTTGCCGGTCGTCTCAAGGCAAGCGGCGGACGTGTTCTCCTCAAAGGGCAGGACGTTTCCGGCCTCACCATCGCACAACGTATCGAGAAGGGTCTTGTGCTGGTGCCGGAAGATCGCCAGCGCGACGGTCTCGTCCAGACGATGACGGTCGGCAAGAACCTGTCGCTCGCCAGCATCGCCGAAATGACCAAGGGTCTGTTCACATCGCGCAAGCGTGAAAAGCAGATTGTCGATCAGTCGATCAAGAATGTGCACATCAAGACGGATGGCGGCGAAGCAGCAATCGGTTCGCTTTCCGGTGGTAACCAGCAGAAGGTCGTGATCGGCAAGATGCTGGCGACCGAACCGGAAGTCATCCTGCTTGATGAGCCGAGCCGCGGGATCGACATCGGGGCGAAGGCGGAAGTGTTCAAGCTTCTGGCTGAAAAGGCGAAGCAGGGTCTGGCTGTCGTCTACACGACTTCGGAAGTCGGCGAATGCCTCAGCATCGCTCATCGTATCATCGTCATGCACCGTGGACGCATCTCTGCCGAATTCGGATCGGACGTGTCCAAGGAGAAGATCATGGCCGCCTCGGGCGAAGCCATGGTCGGTCACTAAAACATAATCCCGAAAAGTTGCAGACTTTTCGGACAAGATTATGCGTTAAAAACAAAAGGATAGAGCATAAGACCCGACAAAGTCGGGTTGTTAAATGCTCTGGTTATGGAGCACTGATAGAATGTCAGTCACGAGCACCAACAAAGAAACAGCGGCTCCGAACGGCGCGAAGCGGAAACCCGGCATCGTGCATCTGCTGCTCGAAGGTCGTGCATTTTTTGCACTGATCGCGATCATTGCAGTTTTCTCGTTCCTTTCGCCTTATTATTTCTCGGTCGATAACTTCCTCATCATGTCGTCGCACGTGGCCATTTTCGGCCTGCTTGCCATCGGCATGCTGCTCGTCATCCTCAATGGCGGCATCGATCTTTCCGTTGGCTCCACATTGGGGCTGGCCGGTGTGGTCGCCGGGTTCCTGATGCAGGGCGTGACGCTGCAGGAATTCGGCATCATTCTCTATTTCCCGGTCTGGGCCGTGGTTCTCATCACCTGTGCGCTCGGCGCATTCGTCGGCGCGGTCAATGGTGTGCTCATCGCCTATCTGCGCGTTCCGGCCTTCGTTGCGACGCTCGGCGTTCTTTATTGCGCGCGTGGCGTGGCGCTTCTGATGACCAATGGCCTGACCTACAACAATCTCGGCGGACGTCCGGAGCTTGGCAATACAGGCTTTGACTGGCTCGGTTTCAACAAGCTGTTCGGCGTGCCGATCGGCGTTCTGGTTCTGGCGGTTCTCGCCATCATCTGCGCCATCGTTCTCAACCGCACCGCATTTGGTCGCTGGCTCTATGCGTCGGGTGGCAACGAACGTGCGGCTGAACTGTCCGGCGTTCCGGTCAAGCGCGTCAAGGTGTCGGTCTATGTCATTTCCGGCATCTGCGCTGCCATTGCAGGTCTGGTTCTTTCTTCGCAGCTGACGTCGGCCGGTCCGACGGCAGGCACCACCTACGAACTGACGGCAATCGCTGCCGTGGTTATCGGTGGCGCTGCGCTCACTGGGGGGCGCGGTACTATCCAGGGCACACTTCTCGGCGCTTTCGTGATCGGTTTCCTTTCCGACGGCCTCGTGATTATCGGCGTGTCCTCCTACTGGCAGACCGTCTTTACCGGCGCGGTAATCGTGCTCGCGGTTCTGCTCAACAGCATTCAATACTCCCGGCGATGATCGATAGCGGCTCTGTCCACCGTTCCGGACGGAGCCGCGAAAATAACCGGGCGTATCGAAAGACTTCCAAAAAGGCACAAGATCTCGAAAACGGCCTGATGGAAATGAGTACCGCCGGGGAACCGGCATAACACAAACGAAAAATGTTAAGGGAGTGAGACCATGTTCAAGAAGGGAATGCGCGTTCTGTTCGCCGCTGCGGCAGCGTTGCCTCTCATCGCCAGCACGGCCTGGGCCGAAGGACTGATGACGATCATCGTCAACGATCCATCCAACCCGTACTGGTACACCGAAGGTGAAATCGCCAAGAAGACCGCTGAAGGTCTCGGCTACAAGGCTGTTGTCGGTGGCCACAAGGGCGACACCAACACCGAAAGCAACCTGATCGACACGGCTATCACCAACAAGTCGGTTGCCATCATTCTCGATCCGGCCAATGCGGACGGTTCGGTCGGTGCGGTCAAGCGTGCAATCGCCGCCAACATCCCGGTTTTCCTCGTCAATGCGGAAATCAACCAGGAAGGTCTGGCCAAGGCACAGCTCGTTTCCAACAACGCACAGGGTGCCGCTCTCGGTGCGACCCAGTGGGTCGAAAGCGTTGGCGACAAGGGCAAGTATGTCGAGCTGTTCGGTTCGCCATCGGACAACAACGCCGCAACGCGCTCGAACGGCTATGAAACCGTTCTGTCGCAGTATCCGGATCTGGTGAAGGCCGGTCAGGACGTCGCCAACTGGGACCGTACCCAGGGGCACGACAAGATGCAGGCTCTGCTTCAGGCCAATCCGGACATCATCGGCGTTATCTCCGGTAATGACGAAATGGCTCTGGGCGCAATTGCCGCTCTGAAGAAGGCTGGCAAGCTGGATCAGGTGAAGGTCGGTGGTTTCGACGGTTCGCCGGATGCGGTTGCAGCCATCAAGGCGGGTGAACTGCAGTATACCGTTCTGCAGCCGGTTGCCGTGTTCTCGGAAGCTGCCGTCAAGCAGGCCGACAACTTCATCAAGACCGGCAAGACTGGTGTGGATCATGAAAAGCAGCTCTTCGACTGCATCCTGATCACCAAGGACAATGTCGACAAGTACACCTCGCCGTTCGTTCTCGAACAGTAAGGTTTGAAAAGGCGCATCCCGACAGCAGAAAGCTTTCGGGATGCGCATTCTGGAAGTCCCTCTCCGCAAGAAAGTCCCATGCAACCACTCGCTGGATTTTGGGGCTGAAGACCGCGCAATATGAAGCCTATCAGGCGATTTCGAGGCTTTCGAAACGCGCAAGCAAGGGGACAAGTGACAGGCATGGCAGTGAGCAACAAAGCAAGCATTGACAAGCTGATGGCGGAGCAAGTGCCGAACGACAGCCGGCATGCGCGTCAGCTCGTCCGGCGCCAGCAGATTGCGGAAACTGTAATGGCCGAAGGCTCGATGCGTATCGAGGACCTCACCGAACGGTTCGGCATCAGCCTGATGACAGCGCATCGCGACGTCGATGAACTGGTAAGCCGTGGCCTGTTTCGCAAGTCGCGCGGCATCGTGTCGGCTGCGCCCACAAGCCTGATCGAGGCAAGCGATCTTTATCGCGTTACCCGCCAGTCGGAAGAAAAGAAACTGATCGCCGAAGCTGCAATGCAGTTCGTTGAACCGGGACAGGCCATTTTCTTCGACGATTCCACCACTGTTCTGCAAATGGTGCCGCATCTTCCCGGCAAGGGACCGCTCACCGTCATCACCAATTCGCTGATCCTGATGAACGAGGTGCGTGACATCAAGGATGTGACGCTGCTCGGCCTTGGCGGTCAGCTCTATAACTGGTGCAACGCATTCGTCGGCGGCATGACGATCCACGAAATTCGTCGTCTTCGCGCCGATGTAGCTTTCATTTCGATTGCAGCGATCACCGACGACCTTCTGTTCCATCAGTCGCCGGAAATGGTGGAAACCAAGCGTGCCATGCTGGACTGCGCCGCCAAGCGCATTCTTCTGGCTGATCACACAAAATTCGAGCGCCGCGCTTTGCACAATTTCGGGGCACTCAGCGACTTTGATGTCGTCATCGTGGATGAAGATACGCCTTTCGCGCATATCGAGCGCATGGAGGCGCAAGGCATCAACGTGGTGGTTGCCCGCGACAATGCCCGGACAGGCGGCAAGCAAGAATAGCCCGCGCATATTTATCAGGAATACGATACATGCCCTCTCTGCTCGGAATCGACAGCGGACTGACCGTCACCAAAGCCGTATTGTTCGATATTGACGGAACCACCCTTGCCGTTGCGCGCCGTCGCGTGGCGCAATCCTTTCCGCGCGCCCGTCATGTCGAACGCGACATGGATGAATTCTGGAATGCAACAGCGGATGCGATTGCCGAAGCTATAGCCAAAAGCGGGCGGCCTGCTTCGGACATTCTGGCCATCGCCACCACAGCGCATGGTGATGGCATCTACATGCTCGACAAGGACCGCCGTCCGCTTGGCGCAGGGATATTGTCGCTCGACAGCCGCGCTGTCGATGTTGCGGAGCGTTGGGTCAATAGTCCCGTTGCAGAGCAGGCCATCACTACCACGGGTCAGCTTCCCCATGCATCGGCTCCATCCGCCATTCTGGCATGGGTGAAGGATAACGAACCGGAACGCTTTGGCCGCATCGCGCATGTGATCGCCTGCAAGGACTGGCTGCGCTTTTGCCTGACCGGCGATGTGGGCACGGATCGCACTGAAGCCTCGACCTCCTTCACCGATGTCAACACGCAGGAATATTCGAAAGAAGCACTCGCCCTTTTCGGGCTGGATGCGCTTTGGGATGCGCTGCCACCCATGTCGCGTTCCGATGAAATTGTGGGTAGCGTCTCGGGCGAATGCGCGGAACGCACCGGCCTCGTTGCCGGAACACCGGTTGTCGGTGGCTTGCACGATGTCACCGCTTCAGCACTTGGCGTCGGCGGGCTTGGCATCGGGACCGTTGCCGTGGTTGCCGGGACCTATTCCATCAACGAAACGCTGTCTTCCGAACCGCGTGTCGACAAAAGCTGGTTCTGCCGCAATGGCATTGCGCCGGGCGAATGGAACAATATGTCGATCTCGCCCGCATCGACGGCCAATTATGACTGGTTTCTCGACAAGCTCTGCCCGGCAGAACGGCGCGAGGCAGAGGAAACAGGGCGTTCCATCCACGACATGCTGCGCCCGGAAATCGATGCGGCACTGGCAAAGCCTTCGACGGCAATGTTCCATCCCTACCTCTTCGGTTCGCCCTATGGAGCGATGGCGAGCGGTGCGTTTTTCGGTCTGCGCGGCTGGCAGGATCGGGGCGACATGCTGCGCGCGATATGGGAAGGCATTGCCTTCAATCATCGTATCCATGTCGATCACCTGAAAGACGGGTTTGCAATCTCCGTCGCGCGCCTCACTGGTGGCGTGTCGCGCAGCCCGGCTTTCGCGCAGATGTTCGCCAATGTTCTCGGCATGCCCGTTACCGTCACGGATACGGACGAGGCCGCTGCCTGGGGCGCTGCCCTTTGCGCTGGCAAGGGCGCTGGTGTCTTTGCCGATGTTTACAGCGATCCGCGCGATCTCGATGCCATAGGCCGCACCTATGAGCCGGATGCAGCGCGAAGCGCGCTTTATGAAAAGCGCTATCAGCTTTTCAGGGAGATTGCATCGGCGCTTGGGCCGGTCTGGCCGAAGATCGAAGCGCTCACGGATTGAAATAAACGGCGTGTCCCGCGCCTCAGAGCTTGTCTCCCGAAAGTCGGAACCGGTTTCGGGATAAAGACATGCGTAAAAACAAAGAGATAGAGCATTTCCGATGACACGAGAAAAGCAGGAAATGCTCTAGAGAGACAGTAAGATGAATGACTTTGTAGGCAATGCCGGAATGAAAAGCCGCATCGGACAACTCGAGACCGAGGGCGTGGATGTGCTCATCCTTGGCGCGGGGGTTAACGGAGCAGGCCTTTATCGCGATCTTTGCGAGCAGGGCGTTAGCTGTCTCATTGTCGACAAGGCGGATTTTGGTTCAGGGACAAGTGCTGCGCCGTCGCGGCTTATCCATGGCGGCCTCAAATATCTGGAAACGGGCGAGTTCGGGCTTGTGGCCCAGTCCACGCTCGAACGCAACCTGCTTCTGAAGAATGCGCCGCACAATGTCGAGCCGCTGCCGACTTTCATACCCGTTTTCTCATGGACTAAGGGCATCACGGCGGCGCTGCGCACCCTGTTCGGCTCGACGACCGCGCCGCGCAGCCGTGGCGCCGTGCTGATCAAGATCGGTCTGGCACTTTACGATTATTTTGGTGCGCGCGAGCGCGTCATGCCACGTCACCGTTTTCTGTTGAAGGAGATGGCGACGAAGGAAATGCCCTATATCACGCCCGCAATCGTGGCGGGCGGCATCTATCACGATGCGAAGGTCAGCCAGCCGGAACGTCTGGTCTATGAACTCGTCAGCGACGGGCTGCGCGCCAATCCGAAAAGCGCTGCCGCCAATTTCACGACGCTGGTTTCCGCCGAGAACGGCCTTATCGGCTTTGAAGGGCCGGATGGCGTAAAATTCGCGGTGAGGCCGAAGCTGGTCATCAACGCGGCTGGCCCATGGATCGACCGGGTCAATGCTGCACTCGGCAAGCCGACCAAGATGATCGGTGGCACCAAGGGTTCGCATATTCTTGTCGATCACCCCGAACTGGTGAAGAGCCTCAACGGACGAATGATCTATTTCGAGGCGGATGACGGGCGCATCTGTCTCGTCTACGACTATCACGGTCTGGCGCTGGTGGGTTCCACCGATATTCCATCGGACGATCCGGACAATGTGCGTTGCGACGATCATGAAACCGACTATTTCATCGACAGCCTGCGTTCGCTGCTGCCGAAGCTCAAATTCGACCGCAGCCAGATTGTCTACACTTATAGCGGCATCCGCCCGCTTCCAGCGTCCAGTGCTTCCGAACCGGGTTTGATCAGTCGCGATCATTCCGCGCCTGTCATCGAGCCGGATAACCAACGGCCATTCGCGGTCATTTCGCTGGTCGGCGGTAAATGGACCACATTCCGCGGCTTTGCCGAGGAAGTGGCCGACAAGGTTCTGGGCCGGTTCGACAAGACGCGGCAAGTGTCAACGCGCAACCTCCCCATAGGGGGCGGCAGGGACTATCCGTCCGACGATCGCGCCCGCAAGGCTTGGGTGACGAAATACGCCACCGAAACAAGGTTGCCCGCCGCACGGGTTGAGACCCTGTTGAAGCGCTATGGCAGCACGGCCTTGCCGATCCTCCGCGAGGAAGCCGGGGTAACGGTTGCGATGCTGCCTGAAACCGACACGGTCAGCGCGACGGAAATTGCATGGATCGCACGCAACGAGCTTGTCGTGCATCTGGCGGATGTCGTTTTGCGGCGCACCACACTTGCAATCGATGGGGCGCTGACGACCGGAAATCTTGCTGCAATCGCCGATATTCTGGCGCGGGAGCTTAGCTGGGACGATCCGCGCAAGGCGCAGGAAATCGAAGCGGTCAACACAGAACTTGCGAAACGGCATAACGTGATTTTGCAGCGGAACCCGGCCAAAAGGCGCTGAACAGTCCGTGAAGTTGATCTATGTTGCGTTGTGAACAGGAAAGGAAACGCCTCATGGATATCAAGCGAAACGGAACCGATCCTTCGGGAAAAGGCCCAGCCGACTGGTTTACGGGCAATGTCCGTATCGATCCGCTGTTTTCTCCCAATAATGCCCGGCGGGCTGCGGCTGCGACCGTAACCTTTGAGCCCGGCGCCCGCACTGCCTGGCACACGCATCCGCTTGGCCAGACCCTGATCGTGACTACGGGGCTTGGCCTCGTGCAACGCGAAGGCGGACCGATTGAAGAAATCCGGCCCGGCGATGTGGTCTGGTTTGAGCCGGGCGAGAAACACTGGCACGGCGCATCCGCGAGCAATGCCATGACTCATATAGCCATTCAGGAACAGCTCGACGGCAAAGTCGTTGACTGGATGGAGCATGTCAGCGACGTGCAATATGGCGGTGGGAAATAAATTTCGCCCCGGTTTTGCGCAGCTTTCAGAAATCGGCCCGACCGATCAATGGTCAAAGGTTGCGCAAAACGCAAAGATGATTGCGCATATTGCGAACAGGCGTTTCCTGTTTCCCCTATCATGTTGTTCTCAATAAAAACAAAGGGGAGAAGATAATGAAACGCCTATTTCTTTTGCTTGCAGCAAGCGTCGCCAGCCTTGCCAGCGTGCAGGCGCATGCCGCTGAAGGCGCAAACTGCAAGGCACCCAAATTCTCCGATGTCGGCTGGACCGACATTACTGCAACGACGGCGCTCGCTTCTCTGCTGCTTGAAAAAGCCGGATACGAGCCGCAGACAACCATCCTTTCCGTGCCGGTCACCTTCCAGTCGCTGGAAAATGGACAGATCGATATTTTCCTCGGCAACTGGATGCCGCTTCAGGAAGAAGCGCGCAAACCCTATCTTGAAGGCAAGAAGATCGAGCAGGCTGGCGTCAATCTCGAAGGCGCAAAGATCGGTCTTGCTGCGACGGGCAAGGATCTTGGCATCAAGAATTATGCCGATATCGCAAAATTCAAGGACCAGCTTGGCGGCAAGATTTACGGCATTGAGGCTGGCAGCAGCGCCAACGCCACGATCCAGTCGATGGTCGAGCAGGACAAGTTCGGCCTGAAGGATTTCCAGCTCGCGGAATCGAGCGAGCAGGCCATGCTCTCGCAGGTTCAAAATGCGGTGCGCAAGGATGAGCCCGTTGTGTTCTTTGCCTGGACACCGCATCCGATGAACATTCGCTACAAGCTCACCTATCTGGAAAATGGTGAAAACCTGTTCGGACCGGATGATGGCGCGGCAACCGTCGAAACACTGACCCGCAAGGGCTATGCAACCGACTGCCCCAACGTCTCGCGCTTTGTGTCGAACCTGAAGTTCAACACGGATATGGAAAGCACGATGATGAACATGATCCTGAACGATGGCATGGAAGCCAAGGATGCCGTCACGAAATGGATCAAGGAGAACCCGGCGCAGCTTGATGCGTGGCTTGACGGCGTGACCACTTTCGACGGCAAACCAGCACTTGCTGAGGTGAAGTCGGGGCTGGGCCTTTAAGTAAGGGTGCCTTTACTGCCGCAGCTTGCTCGGCGACTGACCGAAATGCCGCTTGAAGGCGCGTGACAGTGAACTGATCGACGAAAAGCCGGTCTGTTCCGCTGTATCCGCCATGGAAAGATGTGTATCGAGGATCAGGCGCCGGGCTGCTTTCAGCCGGAGCGACAGGTAGTAATTGCCCGGTGACTGCCCGATCACATTGGCGAACAGCAATTCAAGGCTGCGTGTGGAAAGGCCAAGTCTTCGGGCGATGCTCGACACCGGGATCGGGCGGTCGATATGGGTTTCCATGATTTTTATGGCATCTGCCAGTCGCGGTTCGCGGTTAAGCAAACGGCCAAGGGATACCAGCGGCTGTGCGTCGGAAGCCTGTTTCACCTCATCGTAGATGTAGAGGCTCGCCACATCCAGCGCGATGGAATAGCCGTGGCGGGCGCGAATGAGTGCCAGCATCATGTCGAGCGCCGGGGCAGCGCCTCCGGTTGTCAGAAAAGCTCCATCCCGCACCCAACGATCCGATTGCATTTCGACGTCTGGAAAACGCTGCGAAAATGCTTCCATGTCTTCCCAGTGCGTCGTTGCCTTGCGTCCATTGAGCAATCCCGCCTTTGCCAGCACCCATGATCCGGCCTCCACACCCACGACGAGTTTCGATTGCTTGGCCGCCTGGCGCAGCATGGCGAGAAGCTTCGGCGTCGCATGTTCCAGCGCATGAAAGGCGCTGACGATAATGAGAATGTCCTGCGCGCCGACCTCGAAACGGCCATTAGCCGCAACTTTGAGGCCACTGGATGTGACGGGATCGCTGCCATCCGGTGACACCACCCGCCAGCGATAAAGCGAGCGGCCCGTCACGCGGTTGGCACCGCGCATTGGGTCCAGCGTCGCGGCCAGCGACATCAGCGAACAATCCGGCAGGACCAGCAGGGTAACGCTCAGTTCTTCGTCGGAGGGTTCAAAGATCATGCGTTTCGCTCTTCGCCAAATAGATTTCGTAAAATGATAATCCCGGCATTTCGCGACCTGTCAAGCTCGGCGAAAATTGAGGGAAACGATCATGCCTTTAAAGCCCGCCCGCGAAATATTCATCACTGCTGCCGTCACCGGTGCCGGAGCCACCACGCACCGCTCAAACAAGGTGCCGATCACGCCGCGCCAGATTGCGGATGCGGCCATTGAAAGTGCGGAAGCAGGTGCCGCCGTTGCGCATATTCATGTGCGCGATCCGGAAACGGGTGAACCATCGCGCAAGCTGGAGCTTTTCCGCGAGGTTGTGGACCACATCCGGGCGTCCGGTGTCGATATCGTGCTGAACCTGACTGCAGGCGTTGGCGGTGATCTGGTCTTTGGGTCGCCAGAAGCTCCACTGCCACCCGATGCCGCCAAGACCGATATGGCGGGCGCAACGGAACGGCTTGCCCATGTTGCTGAACTCTTGCCGGAAATCTGCACGCTGGATTGCGGCACGATGAATTTCGGCGAGGGCGATTATGTGATGACCAACACGCCCGCCATGCTCAGGGAAATGGCGGGGCAGATACAGCGGCTTGGCGTGCGCCCGGAGATCGAGATTTTCGATACCGGCCATCTGCCGCTCGCCCAATGGCTGCAACAGCAGGGTCTGCTTGATGACCCGGTTCTGGTGCAGCTGTGCATGGGTATTCCTTGGGGCGCGCCGGACGATCTGGCGACGTTGGTTTCCATCGTCCACAACCTGCCGGACAACTGGATTTTCTCGGCGTTTTCCATTGGCCGCAATCAGTTGCCTTATGCGGCCCTTGCCGTGCTGGCGGGTGGCAATATCCGTGTGGGGCTCGAAGACAATATCTGGCTCGATAAGGGCGTTCTGGCGTCGAATGGCGATCTGGTCGAACGGGCCAAAGCCATCGCCGTCAATATGGGAACGAAAGTTCTGACGCCTGCTGAAGTCCGCGAAAAACTCAAGCTTACAAAGCGCTGGTGATATCCATGAACAGCCATCCTCCCAAGATTGCCTGCATCGGCAGCGGTGTCATCGGCAGCGGCTGGGCCGCACGCTTTCTGCTGAACGGTTTCGACGTTGCCGTTTACGATCCGTCGCCCGATGCAAAGGCGACGACCGAACACATTCTCGATAATGCACGCAAAGCGCTGGCGGCGCTGACCACCGCGCGCCTTCCGCAGGAGGGGCAACTGTCCTTTTCCGCTTCGCTGGCAGAGGCGGTTGCGGACGCGGCGCTTATACAGGAAAGCGTTCCCGAACGCCTTGACCTGAAACTTGCCGTGCTGGCGGAGATTGAAGCCGCTTGTGCAGACGATGCGCTGATCGCGTCGTCCACCTCCGGCTTTCTTCCAAGCAAGTTGCAGGCTGGGTTGCGGCATCCGGAGCGCCTCTTGATCGCGCATCCCTATAATCCCGTTTACCTGTTGCCGCTGGTTGAACTGGTGCCGGGAGGCAAGACTTCCGTATCGACAATTGAAAGTGCGTCCGCTCTCTACCGCCAGACCGGAATGGAGCCGGTCGTGCTCGAAAAGGAAATCGACGCTTTTGTTGGCGACAGGCTTCTGGAAGCGCTGTGGCGAGAGGCCTTGTGGCTCGTGCGCGACGGCATCGCCACGGTCGAGCAGATTGACGACATCATCCGCTATTCGTTCGGGCTTCGCTGGGCACAGATGGGGCTGTTCCAGACCTATCGCATTGCCGGCGGTCCGGCAGGTATGCGACACTTCCTCGCCCAGTTCGGGCCTGCGCTACAATGGCCATGGACGAAGCTGACAGATGTGCCCGATCTTGATGGCAGCCTGATCAGCCGCATCGCGGATCAGTCGGACGAGCAGAATGAAGGGCTTTCAATCCACGATCTGGAACGGATTCGTGACGAAAATCTGGTTGCGATCATTCGCGCTCTCGCGCATCAGCAAAACGGCAAGGGTTGGGGTGCGGGCGCGCTTCTCAATGCCTATACCGCACGGCTCGATGGGGCGGGCTCTTCCAAGGCAGGTTCCGGCCCGTTGCGTCTTCTGGATGCGCGCGTGATCCCGGAGTGGATCGACTATAACGGGCATATGACCGAGCATCGTTATCTCGATGTATTCGGCCAGACGACGGACAGGTTTCTGGCACATATCGGTGTGGACGAAGCCTATCTGAAATCCGGTCACAGCTACTACACGGTCGAAACCCATATCATGCATCGCGGCGAGGCCAAGATAGGCGATGCGCTACATGTGGAAACGCAGTTGCTCTCCTTTGACGAGAAGCGCGTGCATGTCTTTCACAGCCTCCGGCGGGGCGATACGGAAATCGCCAGCGCCGAGCAGATGCTGCTGCATGTCGATAGCACAGCGGGCAAGGCGGTCGCTGCGAAGGCCGGAATTCTGGCCGCATTGGAGGGGCTTGCTCATGCACACCGTGAGATGCCGACACCGATCGCCGTCGGGCGGCATGTTGGAAGACGGGGCTGAACGACGTCTATAATTTTCAGTGAAATCAAGGTGCTGATCCAAGATCGGCGCTTTGGTTTTTGTCGTGCTTGACATTTAATCAATCGATTGATTAAATCATGATATGAGCAAAGCGAAACATACAAGGCAAGAGCCTCCGTCACCTTCGGTCGATCAGACGCGAGCGGCGCTGATCCATGCAGCCTTGCAACTCTTCGGTTCGAAGGGTTTCGATGCCACATCGACGCGTGAGATCGCCGGTCTGGCCAAGGCGAATATCGGTTCCATCGCGTATCATTTCGGCGGCAAGGAAGGGCTGCGACTGGCGGCGGCAGACTATATTGTCGAAACGATACAAGGCATAGCCGGGCAGGCGCTTGGACGTCACGGTGTGATCAGTGCACCTGCCGAAACGAAGGAAACGGCCCGCCAGCAGCTCGGTCTGGCGCTGGAGCGGATGACGCATTTCATCGTCGCGCAACCACAGTCCGGCGAGATCGTTCAGTTTCTCTTGCGCGAACTGGCGCATCCGACCGCAGCACTCGATCGCATCTATTCCGGTGTTTTCGAGCCGACGCACAAAAGGCTTTGCGCCATCTGGGAAGTCGCGACGGGCGAACCTGCCGAGAGCGAGGCCACACGGCTTCTCATCTTCACCCTGCTTGGGCAGATCGTTTATTTCCGCATTGGCCGGGAAGCTGTGAAACGGCGCATGGGCTGGTCCACGATGGGCGCGGAAGAGGCGGCGGCTGTCGCGGCAATTGCACGCCAGAATTTGATGGCCATTCTCGCAGCGAAGGACGCCATCAAAGACGGCGAGGTGAAAGCATGAGTATTCTCTGTATTGTTCCTTTCGCCTCTTATCTTTTCGCCGCATGCAGCGCGCAGCCCCTTGCTGTTGGTTACGTTGAGGGGGAATTCGTGCAGCTTGCGCCGCTGGAAGTGGCGCAGGTTCAGTCCGTTGCCGTCAGGCGTGGGGATCATGTCGAGCCGGGCAAGCCCATAGCAATGACGGAGGACGCGGACGCAAAGATTGCCGTCGCGCAGGCCGAGGCAGCATTGGCGCAGGCACGCGCGCAACTGGCGGATTTGCAGGTTGGCAAGCGTCCCGATGAAATTGCAGTTCTGGAAGCGGCGGTCAGGACGGCCAAAGCACAGGCAGACGATGCCCAGCGAACGCTTTTGCGCACGCAAGACCTGACGAAACGCGGAGTGATGACACAGGCGCAGCTTGACGACGCGGCCACCAAGGTTGAAGTGGCTGAGGCCTCGATCAATCAGGCCACAGCCAATCTGGCGGTCGGTCGCTTGCCCGCGCGCCCGGAAGAGATCAAGGCGGCGGAAAATGCCGTCAAGAGTGCCGAAGCGCAGCTTGATTCCGCGCGCTGGCATCTGACAAAACGAACGATTGAAGCGCCCGCTCCGGGCCGGATCACCGATGTCATCCGCAATCCAGGCGATATTGCCGGTCCGTCTGCGCCGGTGCTGACCATGCTGCCCGATGGTGCGATCAAGCTGAAGGTCTACATACCGGAAGACAAGTTCTCGGCCGTGCGGGTGGGCGATACGTTGTCTGTGCGCTGCGATGGTTGCGCGCCCGGCCTGCAAGCCCGTGTGAGCTATGTTTCGCCCGATCCGGAATTCACGCCGCCCGTCATCTACTCGCTCGAAACGCGCCAGAAGCTTGTCTATCTTGTCGAGGCGCATCCTGTCGATCCCGCATCGCCTTTGCAGCCCGGCCAGATCGTGGATGTCGATCTGGCTGCCCGATAGGCGGAGGCGGCAATGGCGAACGCTATCGATGTCAAAGGTCTCGTCAAGCGGTTCGGTGACGCTACGGTCGTTGATCATGTGAGCATGTCGGTGGCCGAAGGTGAGATTGTCGGCTTTCTGGGGCCGAACGGTTCGGGCAAGACGACCACCATCCGCATAATGTGCGGGCTGCTGACGCCCGACGAGGGTGAAGGCAAGGTGCTTGGTTTCGATCTTCGTACCGAAGGGCTGAAGATCAAGCGTGAAGTCGGCTACATGACGCAGCGCTTTTCATTCTATGAAGACCTGACAATTGCCGAGAACCTTGAATTCGTTGCGCGTCTCTACCGGTTGAAGCCAGTGAAGGAGCATGTGGCACGGACACTTGAGGAACTGGGCCTGACATCACGTGGAGACCAACTGGCGGGCACGCTTTCCGGCGGCTGGAAACAGCGGCTGGCACTGGCAGCCTGTATCATGCACAAGCCAAAGCTTCTGCTGCTGGATGAACCAACTGCCGGGGTTGATCCGAAGGCGCGGCGCGACTTCTGGGACGAGATACATCGCCTCGCCGATGGCGGGCTGACTGTGCTCGTTTCGACCCATTACATGGATGAAGCCGAACGCTGCCACCGCATCAGCTATATTTCCTACGGCAAGCTATTGGCGACGGGAACCGTCCGGGACGTTATCGATAAGGCAGGGCTGACAACCTTCATCGTCAACGGTCCGAGGCTCGGCGAAGTGGCGCGCGAACTGGAGGGCGAACCGGGTGTCGAGCAGGTTGCACCTTTTGGTGCGACGCTCCATGTCGTGGGGTCCGACAGGGTGAAGCTTGAGGCGGCTCTGGAAAAGATCAGGCATCGTGAAGGAATTACCGTCGAGGCTGGTGAAACCAGCCTAGAGGATGTGTTCATCCAGTTCATGGCCAATGCGCAGGACAATATGTCGAAGGGCAGAAATTCCGGGAGCGATAAGCAATGAGCGGCTGGTTCTCGTTTGAGCGTCTTGGCGCGATGCTGGTGAAGGAATTCATCCAGATGCGGCGTGACCGTATCACCTTCGCCATGATGCTGGTCGTGCCGTTGATGCAGCTGCTGCTCTTCGGCTTTGCCATCAACAATGATCCGAAGAGCCTGCCGAGCGCACTGGTCGTGACCAGCCAGGATCACTATACGCGCGCCATGATTTCTGCGCTGGAAACCACGGGCTATTACCGTTTCGACCATGTCGTGCAAAGTGCGGCAGAAGCCGAGGCGTTGATTGCCGATGGCACGGTTTCCTTCGTGGTGACAATCCCGTCGGATTTCGCAAGGCGTGTCGATGCCGGCGAACAGCCGCAAATTCTGATCGAGGCCGACGCGACCGATCCGTCAGTGGCAAGCGGTGCCATTTCCACGCTTGGAACCGTCGCAGGTCAGGCGCTCCTGCGTGAACAGGGCAAGCAGGCCGAAGCCGCAGAAGCCGCGCGAAGCCAGCTACAGGTCGTCGTGCATCGGCGTTACAACCCGGAAGGCGTGTCGCAATATAATATAGTTCCCGGTCTGCTGGGTGTCATTCTGCAAATGACGATGGTGATGATGACGGCCATGGCACTGACCCGTGAGACCGAACGCGGCACGATGGAAAACCTGCTTGCCATGCCCGCCACACCTGCCGAAATCATGCTGGGCAAGGTTCTGCCATTTCTGGTCGTCGGCGGCGTGCAGGTTGTGGTCGTGCTGGTCGCGGCAAAGCTTCTGTTCGGCGTACCCTTTGTGGGATCGCTGGCACTTCTCCTGACCTGCGTGCTGATCTTCGTCCTGTCGCTGGTCCTGCTCGGCTACACGATCTCGACGGCATCGCGCACACAGATGCAGGCCATGCAGCTTACCTTCTTTTTCTTTCTGCCATCGCTGATGCTGTCTGGCTTCATGTTCCCGTTTCGGGGTATGCCCGATTGGGCGCAGGCGTTGGGCGAAATTTTTCCGCTGACGCATTTTCTGCGGATCGTCCGCGCAGTCATGCTTAAGGGCGCCCACCTTTCCGACATTGCCGGAGAGGTGAACGCCCTCATATTTTTCGTGTTCCTGTTTGCGTCGCTGGCGCTTTTGCGCTTCAGGAGAACGTTGGATTAGCAGGCCGATGGCGCCAGCGCTGTTTTCGGGCGGCGGGACAGTGTGAACAACAGTCCTGCCGCTGCCAGAAGACCGCCTGCGACGGGAATGGCTGCATAGCCATAGCCTGCGCTGATGACGCCGCCGCCAAGGGCCGCGCCCACCGCATTGCCGAGGTTGAACGCACCGATATTGATCGACGATGCCAGCCCCGGTGCTTCCGATGCAGCCTGCATCACGCGGGTCTGAACTGGAGGAACGATTGCGAAGGCCGCCGCACCCCAGGCGAGCAGGCCGATTGCTGCGCCGATATGGCTTCCCAGCAGGAACGGCAGTGCCAGACTGATGATGGCAAGTGCTGCAAGAAATATCCGTGTCGCGCCATTGAGCGACCAGTCAGCGAGGCGTCCGCCGAGCGCGTTGCCGATAGTGAAGCCCACGCCGATAAGAATGAGCGCCAGCGTCACGAAGCCTTCCGAAGCGCCGGTAAGGTCGGTCAGTACAGGTGCTACATAGGTGTAGAGCGTGAACATGGCGCCAGCACCCATGACGGTTGTTGCGAGCGACATCAGCACGGTCGGGCGCATCAGGACGCCAAGCTCGCGCCGGATGTCGGGCATCTTGCCTGCCTCGCCGCGCGGCAGTGAAAGCCAGAGCGCCGAGATGGCGAGCAGACCCAGAACAGCAGTACCGGCAAATGACATGCGCCAGCCGATCTGCTGGCCGATCCAGGTCGCAGCCGGGACGCCGCCGATATTGGCAATTGTCAGACCCATGAACATGGTGGCAACCGCGCTTGCCCGCTTTTCAGGAGGCACGACGCTGGCTGCAACAATGGAACCGAGGCCGAAAAATGCACCGTGATTGAGGCTTGTTACCAAGCGTGCTGCAAGCAGCGTCCAGTAGTCCGGTGCGAGAGCCGACAGGATGTTGCCAAGCGTGAAGATACCCATCAGCAGCATCAGGGCCGTGCGTTTGCCGAACCGCCCGAAGGCAAGCGTCATGATCGGTGCGCCGACCATCACGCCGATGGCATAGGCGCTGACCAGAAGCCCGGCTGTCGGGATGGAAACGTCAACGCCGTCGGCAATGACCGGCAGCAGACCCATAGGTGCAAATTCAGTGGTGCCAATACCGAAGGCACCAATTGCAAGCGCCAGAAGCGGCCAGTTGAAACCGGCCGTCTTCGTCGCGCTGTCGTGAGACGTCATCGTGCTCATCATAGTCTCCGTTATTTGTCCCAGACTGGAGCCAGACCTTCGGGGTTGACCAGTCGTCCATCGGGGCGGGCGAGTTTGGAAATCGCCGTCATGTCTTCAGCACTGAGCTCAAAGTCGAATATGTCGAAATTTTCAGCGACACGCTCGGGCTTGGCCGTCTTGGAGAGGGCGATGAAGCCGCGTTCAATCAGCCAGCGCAGACCGACCTGAGCTGCAGTCTTGCCGTATCGGGCGCCAATGGCCTGCAAGATGGGGTCGCGCGGCACTGCGCCATCAGCCATACCGTAATAGGCGGTGATAGCGACGCCTGCTGCCTTTGCGGCCTCGGCTACAGCATTCTGGTCGAGATAGGGATGGACCTCGATCTGGTTGGTGACGATGGGCGCGGCACTGCGAAGGATAGACTCTTTCATTTGCGCGACATTCTGATTGCTCACGCCAATGAAGCGCGTCTTGCCTGCCGTTTGCACTGTGTTCAGCATGTCAATCTGGTCGGCAATAGCCACCTTGTCGGCAGGCCAGTGCAGAAGCAGAAGGTCGACCTGATCCACTTTCAGCTTGTCGAGGCTTTCGTCGACGGATGTACTGAATTTGTCAGGACTGTAATTATCGACCCAGACTTTCGTGGTGAGGAACAGGTCCTCGCGTCGTGCGCCGGCCTTTTCCAGTGCGCGCCCGAGAGCAGCCTCGTTCTGGTAGATCTGCGCCGTGTCGAAATGGCGGAAGCCAGCTTCCAGCGCTGCTGGAACAACGTTTTCCACTTCCGCATCCGTCATGCGGAAAACACCGAAGCCGAGCGCGGGTATGGCCGCGCCGTGTGCGTTCACGATTTTCATATTATCTCCTGTTGACTGGCCTTCGGCGTTTCGCGTGAAGAGCGCGAGCTTGGGAGGCTCATGCTTCGGGCCGTCATTTTGTTGATCCTGTACCAAGCAGCTTTCGGTCAGGTTTGATTTCGTGAAGCAGAAATAGGATAATCGCGCGGGCTTGAAAATGCGCTCGGAATCCACATTATCTGTGAAACGGTTTCATAGATGGAGCGGGCGATGGATAATCGCGTTGGTGAAATGCAGGTCTTTCTGCGGGTGGTGGAAACAGGCAGTTTCTCCGAAGCGGCCCGTCTTCTGCGCATGAACCCTTCGACCATCAGCAAGCTCATATCCCGTATCGAAGCAAGGCTCGGCGTGCGGCTTTTGGAACGCTCGTCCCGCCGCCTGTCGCTGACGACCGAGGGGCAGATTTATTATGAGCGTAGTCAGGGGCTGCTGCGCGATTTCGAGGAAGTCGAACGCGAACTTTCGCAAGGTTCTGCAAGCACGGGCGGTACGGTCCGCGTCAATGCATCGGTTGCATTGGGCACGCTGGCGCTGGAGCCTTTGTTGCCAGAATTTCTGTCAGCCTATCCGAATATCGTGATCGACCTGTCCCTGTCGGACGAGCTGGTTGATCTTTATCTTGATCGCACCGATGTGGCTTTCCGTATCGGCACCTTGCCCAATTCCAGCATGATGGCGCGCAAGCTTGGCACGGCTCGGCGCAAGATCGTGGCGGCTCCCGCCTATCTGGAACGCTGCGGGATGCCGTTGACCATAGATGATCTCATTGATCACAATTGCATCGGTTTCAATTTCCGCCGTGCGGCACCTGTATGGCCGCTGAAGGAAAGCGGTCGCATCGTGGATCGCGCGGTCTACGGTTCGCTGCTGGCCAATAATGGGGAGACGGTCCGGCGCATGGCGGTCGCAGGGCTGGGGCTCGCTCGTATCGGCGATTATCACGCGCGGAACGACCTCGCGTCTGGCGCATTGGTGGAGGTTCTGGCCGAGGCGGTGGAGAATGACATAGAGGAAGTACACGCCGTATTTCTTGGCGGCGCGCGACTGCCGCAACGGGTCCGTGTCTTCCTCGATTTTGTAGTGCCGCGTCTGCAGGCTTATCTCGCAGCTCAGTAGAGTCTTTTTGCTCGAATCATTGGCAATGATCCCCGGAAACGTCGAATTTCCGGTGTAAAACGTGCGCTTCATCCAAAATAATTAGCTTTCCGATAGCCCAACGATTTCAGCTTGTTGCTGATGCGAACCCCTATGATCACGGGTTAGTGCTCCGCTTTTGTGTTGACTATTAACACTCCGTTAACCACAGTTTGTTGCAATATGTTACAAAGCGTTATCACTCAGTTGTCAAAACGAGGTGTGGATTGAGCAAAAACCGGCAGACCAGACAGCAATCCTTGCAGGCAAGGGGGAGGTCTGCCGTGGCTGACATGACGTCGTTCTGGGGGCTGATGCGCGCCTATTGGGTTTCCGACCGCTGGAAGGAAGCCTGGGTTCTCACCATCGCAATCTTCCTGATGACGGCCTTTGTGAGCAAGACCACCGTATGGGTGGCCGAGGCCTCGGGCCTGCTCATGAATTCCATTGTTAACGTCAACACTGCGCCTGTTCAGCATCCTCTCATGACCATTGCCGCCAATGCGGGCATTCTTGTTCTGCTGATGCTGGCAAAGGATGTGATGCTGGTCGGTTCCCGCCATTTCCTGTCCACGACGCTGCACCGTAAATGGCGCAAATGGCTGAACGACCAGTTCTCCACTGCGCTTTTGAACGGCAAGCATACACATTTCCATCTGCAACAGGGCAGGGGCAAGGATCAGCCCGACAATATCGATCAGCGTCTGCAGGAATCGATCAAGGGCATGACCGGCGGGGCCATCGGCCTCGTCATGGGCATTGTCGGTGTGTTCCTGTCTGCTTTCTTCATCGGCCAGAAGCTGATCGAAATGTCCACCCACGTGGAGGGGCTGGATTTCCTCGGCAGTTATGGCAGCGCCGTTTTGGCCTTTGCTGCGATCGTGATCTACGTCCCGCTCGGAACGCTGGTCGCGATCAAGATCGGCAAGCGTCTGGAGCGCCTCAATCTCGGCATCCAAAAGGCCGAAGGTTCCTATCGTGGCGAGTGGACAACGCTGCTGCGTCGCAGTTTCCAGATTTCGGCATCCGGCGGTGAGGCCGTCCAGCGGTCGGTCAACGACCGTCTCTACAAGGATGTCGATGGCACCTGGAACCGGCTCAATCGTTTCGATGCTGCCTATCTCGCCTTCTCGCAAGCCTATGGCTTTCTGTCGAACCGTATCGTTGCCTATATTCCGGGCCTTCTGCCCTATATGAGCGGTTCCGTCAGTTTCCGGAACTATGTAACGGGCGCGGAACTCGTCGCAGCAATGATCAACGATTGCTCGTGGTTCATTCAGGTGATGCCGGCGATTGCCAATCTGCGCGCCAATGCGGGCCGCGTGATCGGCCTCGCGCAGGCTATCGAGAATGTTCAGGACCCGACCGATTTCTACAGCCGCTCCGGTATCAATCGCTTCGCTTTTGCTGAACAGCATCCGCGTTTCGGCCTGTCGGTACGCAATCTCACCCTCATGCAGGGACCGGATAGCGAAGCACCGTTCCTGCGCTCTGGCGTGATCAATATTCGTTCAGGCGACTGGGTCTATATGCGCGGTGAATCCGGTTCGGGCAAAACTTCCTTCGTAAAGGCGCTGAACGGCCTGTGGCCATATGGTACCGGCGATATCATTTATCCGCAGAATGCCACCTCGTTTTATGCGACCCAGGAGGCCAAGTTCCCCTCCGTCTCATTGAAGCAGCTTGTCAGCCTGCCCGCCGATGAGAGCCTGTTCAGCGATCTCGCTGTTGCTGCCGTCCTGCATGAGGCGGGGCTGGGTGAATTCATCGAGCGTATGAATGACGCCGATGCCGATGGCACGCCTTGGGATATGGTTCTTTCCGGCGGCCAGAAGCAGAAGATCGTGCTGGCGCGCATTCTCCTGCACAAGCCGTCGATTATCTTCCTCGACGAGGCAACCGGTGCCCTCGATCCGGCTTCCAAGATGCGGTTCCATGAGGCGCTGAAGACGCGCTGCCCGCAAGCCATCGTCATCAGCATCATGCATGAGGACAAGCTGCCGCGGCTCGAAAACGGCCAGAACGTCTATTCGCATGTGCTGGATATCCGCAACGGCTATGTCTCGCTGCTTCCGGTCCATTTCGATACAATGCCGGATGTGGTTGCCGAAACGCCCCTTATCGCCGCCGAATAAAGCCTGTCTCATCGCTCGAAACACCGTAGAGTTGCAAAAGTCCAAATTTGGACTATATTCTGATCTGGACGATCGGAGGCAATTATGGCCAGAAGCAATACGGTGTTGAAGACAATGATAGGCAAGGGGCCTGATGTTCTCGACGCGGCTCGTTTTTCTCCTCATTCGCGCAAGCGATTGAGCGGGCCGAGCCTGCGTACATTTCTGACCATTGCCGATCTGTGGGGGCTGGACGAGCAGCAACGGCTGATGGTGCTGGGTCTGCCTTCCAGATCAACCTATTACAACTGGGTGAAGGCGGTGCGCGAGCATCGCGATATCACGCTGGATGTGGATGTGCTGATGCGCTTGTCCGCCGTGCTTGGCATTCATCAGGCGCTGGGCGTACTTTATCCAGATGGGAAAGCTGGTATCCGCTGGCTGCACACGCCCAATCAGTCCGGTGTCTTCGGCGGTCATCCGCCGTTGAGCCTGATAACAAGCGGTCTGCAGGATGGCTTGCTGACAGCTCGCCGGTTTCTGGATGCGGCGCGCGGCGGCCTTTATATGGAACCGAACGAACTGGATCGCGAGTTCCGACCTTATCGCGATGAAGACGTGGTGTTCTCGTGAAGCGCAATCCCGCGCCACAGCCAAGCTATCGCCTAATCCCGTCGCGTTTCCCGCCGATTGGTCTTTTTGACACGGTTGCCACTGCTGCCGATCTGGAAGCGGTGATGGAACTGGCTGGCTGGACGAATGACCGTCTTCTCAGTGAACGATTGCAGCGCCTTCCCCATGAGGAGTGGGTGTTCGGCAGGCCCAATTCCAGCATCGTCATGGCGACGTTTCTGCATGTCGCGCCGGGCGGCATGCGCTTCAATGGTCCTGAGCTTGGCGCCTGGTATGCGGCGGCGCGGCTGACCACGTCCGTCGTCGAGGTTGCGCACCACATGCGTCGCGAAACCGTTGCGATACAGCAGGACAGTCTGGCTCGCACCTTTCGGGTCTATACGGCGAAGCTGGAAGAGGATTTCATCGATATATGCGGCGAACAGGCGACACTACCTGCTGTTTATGATCCGGCAGATTACGCTGCGTCACAGAAGTTCGGCGAGGAGATGCGCGAGAGTGGCGAGTTCGGAATTCTGTTCGACAGTTTGCGCCACGATGGCGGTATCAATGCCGTAGCATTTCGTCCGAGCCGGATCGCTGAGGTAACGCAGGGCGACCATTATGAAATCACGGTCGAAAGAGCATCGCCGCGCATTCAGGCGAAGAAGCTTAGTGCCTGAAAAGGTAGGCGTTGCCGCCTGCCTCAGCTGACCCGATTATGACCACCCATATTCCTCATCGAGATCCTGAAATTTCTTCAGATCAACGATGTCGCAATATTGCTGATAGGTGATCATATCGCCGGAGCGGGCCTTCGGCGTACCGTCGCGCTTGAGGACTGACAGCGTGTCGCTCACCGCCTTCACCGCCGAGAAAAGCGTTGAAAGTGCATAGAATACGACGTTGAAGCCCATCTGTTCGAGGTCGGTGGCCGTCAGAGCCACGGTTTCGTTGCCGTCGACAATGCTGACGACCTTCGGCCCGTCGACGTGGCGGGCGACAGCTTCGACTTCCGCGATGGTCTTGATGCCGTCGACGAAAACAAGATCGACACCCGTATCCTGATACATTTTCGCGCGACGGATGGCTTCTTCCGCACCGGCCGCAGGCATGGCGTCGGTGCGGGCGATCAGGAGCAGGTCCTTGTCGGCGCGCGCCGCAATCGCGCATTTGAGGCGGCGCACATTTTCTTCTGCGGGGATCAGCCGGATACCGGCAAGCTGGCCACAGCGTTTCGGCGCCATCTGGTCTTCCAGATGAATGGCGGCAACACCGGACTGGATATATTCCTCCACCGTACGAACGATATTGGCCGGGCCGCCGTAACCAGTATCGGCATCAGCGATGACCGGAATATCCACCACGCGGGTCATATCCCGCGCATGGGTTGTCATTTCGGTCTGTGTGAGAAGACCCAGATCGGGCGTGCCGAGGCGGCTTGCCGTCGCGCCGAACCCGGTCATGTAAATGGCCGGAAACCCTGCCTGCTGCACGAGACGAGCGGTCAACGGATCGGGTGCGCCCGGCGCCTGAATGATGCGACCGGTTTCGATGAGGCTTTTCAGGGTCTTTGCCTGCGTCATCATTGTCTCCTTATCGCCCGCCCGAAACGTCAAGCACAACACCGGTAATATAGGCCGCTCCCGGCGACAGCAGCCAGATGGCTGCGTCTGCAACTTCGTCGGCAGTTCCAAGCCGCTTCAACGGAATGAGGTCGGCCATTTTCGCGATACTGGCGGGATCGGCAAAGACGTCCTTCTGGATTTCAGTGTCGATCACGCCGGGCGCCAGTGCATTGACGCGGATTTCCGGCGCAAGCTCCTTGGCGAGTGCGTAGGTGTAGGAAGCGATTGCTCCCTTGGTCGTCGCATAGGCGATATTGCCGACCATGCCGCCGGTACGGCCGGCGATGGAAGACAGGCCAACAATCGATTTACTCGGCTTGATGCCCGGATTGTTGAGGAAAGCACTGGAAACGTAGAATACACTTTTCAGATTGACGGCCAGCACCCGATCCAGTTCGTCCGCATCGAAGTCCTTCACGGTCATGCGCTGACCGATGATGCCTGCGTTGTTGACGAGATGATCGATGCCACCCCATTTGGCGGCGATATCATGCGCTGCGCGATCAACTGCGGCCTTGTCAGAGACATCCACAATGGCCGTCAGAACCTGCTCGCCATGTTTGTCCGCCATTTCCTGCAGGCGCGCGCCGTTCACATCCCAAAGCACTATCTTGGCCTTGAGCGCGATGAGTTTTTCAGCAACGGCCTTGCCAATGCCCGATGCACCGCCGGTGACAAGCACCACCCGGTCTGCAAAAAAATCGACTAGAAACGCTGTTGAACTTGTCGTCATGAAATACTCCTCCTCGAAGATGGACGCTGTTGCGCGCCCATAGGTCACCGAAGAGAATCTGCAGACTCAACCATTCGGCGACAGTGGCTTTAAAAGCCATGTGCGGACACTTCTGTCAATCTAAGGTACAAGATTTTGTATGCTACTTGTAAAGTAGTTGTTTGCACGCTAATCATTGCAGTGGGAGTGAGACGATAACGGCCGGATCAGTGCTCGTGGCCTGTCCGTGATCGGGATTGCCTATCTGTTGGAAGTGAGCCGGATTGGCCTCGGTTCCATTTCCGCTGATGAAGCTCTGAACGGGAGCGCGCATTAACGTGTGACAGCTCCCGCAAAGATTATTGCATGCCGCTCATGCTGGAACGTGAGCGGAGACCTGGGAGGACATCGTGGTCAATTCCACTCTGAGTGCGGTCGGCGCAACGCCCGACCTGCGCGACAGCACCATTCGCAAGCTCAATCTGCGGATCGTTCTGTTCTGCTTTATCTGCTTTATCGTCAACTATCTCGACCGTGTGAATATCGGCTACGCCGCGCTTCACATGAACAATGATATCGGCCTGACACCCTATATGTTCGGCATCGGTGCGGGTATTTTCTTCATTGGCTATATGCTGTTCGAAGTGCCGAGCAACATGATGCTGCACAAGCTCGGCTCGCGCGTCTGGATTGCGCGCATCATGGTCACGTGGGGGATCGTGTCCTGCGCCATGGCTTTCGTGCAGGGCCCGGTTTCGTTCTATGTTCTGCGCTTCCTGCTTGGCGTGGCAGAAGCCGGTTTTGCGCCGGGCGTTCTGCTTTATCTGACCTACTGGTTCCCGGCCAAGGAACGTGGTCGCGCAACGGCCCTGTTCATGACTGCAACCGTGCTTTCCATCGTCGTGGGCGCACCGTTCTCCGGCTGGCTGATGGATGCGGGCGAGGGGCTTTTCGGTTTGCATGGCTGGCAGGCGATGTTCATTCTTGAAGGGCTTCCCGCCGTGATCCTCGGTGTCGTGACCTTCTTCTATCTGGTCGACAGTCCGGAAAAGGACAAGCGTTGGCTGACCGCCGACGAACGCGCATGGCTGATGGCCGAACTTGCCAAGGAAAATGCAGGCAAGCAGGCCGATACCCGTCACTCGCTGAAAGAAGTGTTCAGCGATTACCGCGTCTGGCTTCTGACGCTGGTTTATATGTTCAACGGTATCGCTGTTTACGGCGTGATCATGTGGTTGCCGCAGATCGTAAAGAGCCTTGGCGATTATACCGCAGCGCAGACCGGGCTCATTTCGGCCATTCCGTTCGTGTTTGCCGCGATCGGACTTGTCGTGATTTCGCGCAGTTCGGATCGTACCGGCGAGCGCAAGATCCACACGGCAATTGCCGGCCTGTTCGGCGGTGTCTTTCTTGCCGCCAGCGCGCTGGCTCCGTCGCCGATCCTGAGCCTCGTGCTCCTGTCGGTCTGCGCGTTCTTCCTGTGGTCCTATCTCGGCGTGTTCTGGACGCTGCCGACGCAATTCCTGTCCGGCGCCGCTGCTGCTGGTGGACTTGCGGCCATCAATGGCTTTGCGCAGCTTGGCGGGTTCACAGGGCCCTATCTGGTCGGCTGGGTCAAATCCACGACTGACAGCTTCTCGCTGTCGCTGCTGGCTTTGTCCATCTTCCCGATCCTTGGCTTCTTCCTCTGCATGAGCCTGAAAGCCAAACGGGACTAATCAGATTGACGGGTCCGGTTTTCGGCCGGGCCCGTCATCGTTGATGGGTGTAATTTGAATGCGGTTTCAACCGCTCTATACGTCGCAATAAGGCGTCTGTAAGATTCGGACATGAGAGAGATTCGAGGCAAGAGCAAGAAGTCGCTGGCAAGCAGCATCGCCGAACGTATTCGCGGTGCCATTGTCGATGCAGAGTTTCAATTCGGAGAGAACCTCTCCGAAGACATGCTCGCTGCGGCTTTCGATGTCAGTCGCACGCCGGTGCGCGAGGCACTCAACATTCTGCAGATGCAAGAACTGGTTCACATCGTTCCGAAGTCCGGCACCTATGTTTTCACGCCGACGCAGGAAGATATAGCCGAGCTTTGCGATTTCCGCGTCGGGCTGGAAGATCAGGCCATGCGGTTGGCGCTAATCGGCAATCGCAAGAAGCTCGTCTCTCAATTGAAAAAGCAGTACGATCTTATGCGTGCGGCAATAGATGAGGACGATCTGCGCGCTTACGGGCGTTGCGACACCGAATTCCATCTGGCCTTTTTCCGCGTCTGCGGTAATCGCTATCTCGCCCGTGCCTATGACAGCATTCTGGGGCGCGTCGCAGCCTTGCGGACACATCTTGCCATCGGTGCCGAAGGCGAGCCTGCGCGATCCTTCGCCGACCATGCCACCATCATCGAGCTGGCCGATGCCGACAAGCCCGAGGAATTGCGGGAAATACTGGAGGCGCACATCATGCGCACCAAGACCAATTATTTGAATGCTTTCAATCGGCTGCCTCGTCAGCCGGGGGACAGCCGCACGATGCGGCTGCGCCGACAGTTGTCGCTGACGAACGAGTAACAACCATTCAGGTCAGACGGCCCACTCCACATCCGTCGTAAATGCGATGGTCAACCACCGGTCCGGTCCCTCACCGCCGAGTGCATCACCGATTTCGTCGCGTAACGCATCCCACTCCTCGAGCTTTCGTGGCGGAAGATCGGACGGAACGATGAAATAGAGTTCGATCTGCTTGCCGCGACCGACCTTGGCGACATAAGCGCGGTATGACAGAAAGCCGTTGCGTTTGACGAACTCTTCCGCAACCGCATCGACATGCTGCTTAAGGTCGACAGGCGTAACAAGAAATATGTCAGCCAATGCCTGTCTGATCGTGCCGACTGGCATGGGGATGATGACAAGACAAACAACCGCGAGAACTGCCGGATCGATATAGGGCGTCAGCCAGCCGAGTTCTGTTCCTTCAATGGCATAGCCGACCGAAAAAGCGATCAGAAGTGCCGCGGTTATGCCGCCGGACATGATCCAGGCTTTGGCATCGAGTGCGACGAAATCTGATTTTAGGGTTCGGTTTGCACGCATTTCCAGGAGTGCCATACCGAGGCAGGCAATCAGGGCAACGACAGCATAGAAAATCGCGTAGCTGAATTCGAGATCGCGTCCGCCATCCATCAGGCTGCCGACTGCGTTGATGAGCGCGTAGATCGCAACGCCGGTGAGCATCATACCGTTAAGGCCAAGCACCATCGGTTCGAGATGCCAGAAGCCCATTGTGAAGCGATCGCGCAATTTTCCGCGTGGCTGTTCCGGCAAGGCAGAAAGGGCGATGAGGCGTGAGACGAGGAGAGCTAATCCGCTCATCGCAGCATCAGCCAGCATGTAAACACCATCGAAAACGATAGAAAATGAGCCGGATAACAGGCCGAAAACGACACCGAAACCAGCAACCAGAATAGTAACCGCTATGGAAATTTGAAGAATAGATTGTTCACTACGCAATTTTTACTCCGATATAAACCGCATGCAACGCGGTTTGGTTTCAGATGCGTATTTCTACGTGCTGAACCAATTCCGCGTTGCACGACAAATCTACACCAGCGGCCTGAATCTGACAAATCGCGTCAAATCTTGAATATTACTAGGCCCATTCCGGCACGCGGGTTGCTGATTCTCGCAGGATCAGTTCGACCGGCCATAATTCATGGATGTCGGTTGCCGCGCGTCCGTCGAGTATGTCCATCAGGAGATCGGCACAACGTTTTCCAGCAGCGCGCATCGACGAGCGGGTTGCGGTCAGGGACGGCACCATATTGTCGGCGCTCAGGAACGAGATGACATCGTCATGGGCGATGACGGAAATATCCTTGCCGATAGTCAGGCCGAAAGAGCGCGCGGCCCGGTATATGCCAAGCGCAGTCATCATAGAGCCGGCAACAAACGCGGTCGGGCGCGGATCGCGCTCCAGAAGTTTGCGCGCGAGACGATAACCGATCTCGTCCGTGAAGTCGCCGTGCTCGACAAGTTCCGGATCGAAGGCGATGCCTCTGCTTTCGAGAGCGTTCCGGTAGCCTTCGTCGCGATGAAGCGAAAAGGTGAAGCCGTAGCGACCGTTTATCATCGCAATGCGACGGTGGCCGAGGTCGAGCAGATGGGCAGTCGAACGGTAAACCGCGCCTTCATTGTCGATGTCGAGCCATGCATGCGGAATATCGGTTTCAGACCGTCCGTGCACGAGGAATGGCATGCCCAGTTCGTGCAGCATGCGGATGCGCTCATCATTGGGCTTTGGAGATGTCACGATGATGGCATCGACGCGATGGCTGGTGGCCAGACGTCGGCAAAGCTGCACTTCGTCGTCGGTGCCGTTGTTTGCAATCGGGCTGACGAGAATATCGACTTCATCCTGACTGAGCCGTTCTGCCATGCCGCGCATGAACTCGGCGAAATGAAACTCGCTGTTGCGGCCCATCACGACGCCGATTGCACCGGCACGCCCGGTAACCAGTCTGACCGCGTTGACGTTAGGCCGGTAACCGAGACGTACAGCCTCGTCCATGACCCGCTTGCGCGTGCTTTCCGCCACTTCGGGATAGCCGCTCAACGCCCGGCTGACGGTCGTGGCTGAGAGGCCGAGATGTTTGGCGAATTCACGGAGCTTCATTTGGCTTTCGAATTATTCAGGCAGGCAAGGCAGCGGATTATAGCCGCTTCCTTGCGATTAACAATTGGTCGGTTGAGTTCTTTGAACTGCTGCAACATATAGGGTGCACGAAAACCAAACCGATTTCAAGTTTGTTTCAGTTTTCGCTTTGTGATGTTTGGGAAGCTAAGGTTCCAGACCGACAATCAACAATGAAACGGAACGGTAAGATATTGAAGTATCGCTGTTTCATGGTTGGTGTTGGATGAAGTGAAGCATGGTGCAGAATCTGCGGCTTGACAGAAATGCGGTCCTCTGCAACCTTTTCGTCATCCAAACCGTTTTCGATTTTATCAAACCGCTTACAGAATGGATGGGAGGAGGGAACAATGAAGGCTTTTCAGGGTGTGCTCGCGGCCTGCGTGGCATTTGGTATGGCGACAGTGAGCGCTCATGCGGTGGAGATTTCCATCGCAGCCAATTCAACGGGCAATAACATCAAGTTTCTGCAGGAGCAGATCGTCAAGTTCGAGAAGGATACCGGCAACAAGGTCAACATCGTCTCGATGCCATCGTCAAGCAGCGAGCAGTTCAGCCAGTATCGTCTGTGGCTTGCAGCCGGTAACGCCGATATCGACGTTTACCAGACGGATGTAGTCTGGGCGCCGCAGCTGTCCGAACAGTTTGTTGATCTGACGGAAGCCACCAAGGATGTCACGGGCGCGCATTTCCCGTCCATTATCGCGTCGCAGACCGTGAATGGAAAGCTGGTTGCGTTGCCATTCTATACTGATGCTCCGGCACTTTTCTATCGCAAGGATCTCCTCGAAAAATACAACAAGCAGGTTCCCAAGACCTGGGACGAGATGACGGCGACTGCCAAGGAAATCATGGACAAGGAGCGGGCCGAGGGAAAGTCCGATCTCTGGGGTTTCGTGTTTCAGGGCAATGCCTATGAGGGCCTGACCTGTAATGCGCTTGAATGGGTAAAGTCGTCGGGTGGCGGCCAGATCGTCGAAGCCGACGGTACGATTTCCATCAACAATGAAAAGGCTGCGGCAGCGATCGATCGCGCCAAGGGCTGGATCGGTTCGATATCGCCGCAGGGCGCACTCGCCTATCAGGAAGAGGAATCGCGTGGCGTCTGGCAGACCGGCAATGCCGTCTTCATGCGCAACTGGCCTTATGCCTATGCGCTTGGCAACAGTGCCGATAGCGGCGTGAAAGGCAAGTTCGACGTTGCGCCATTGCCTGCCGGTGCGGAGGGTGACGCGCCATCCTCGACGCTTGGCGGCTGGAATCTTGCCGTTTCCAAATATTCCACCAAGCAGGATGCTGCCATCGCGCTGGTGAAATATCTGGCTTCGCCGGAAGTGCAGAAGGTGCAGGCGGTCCAGATTTCGCGCCTGCCAACCATTGAAGCGCTTTACGACGACAAGGATATCATTGCAGCGCAGCCTTTCATGGCAAACTGGAAGCCGATCTTCCAGAATGCAGTGCCGCGCCCGTCGGCTGCGACAAAGGTGAAATACAACGAAGTGTCGTCGAAATTCTGGACTGCTGTGCACAAGACGCTCTCGGGCAACGGTACGGCTGCGGAGAATCTCGAAATGCTTGAGGTCGAGCTGACTGAGCTGGAAGGCTCCGGCTGGTAGGGACCGATCAAGCCGCGTCCGGGTTGTCCTCCCAAGCCCCCGAAAAGGGCAGCCCGGACGCTCCAGTTTCTCTGAGCAGGACCAAGAGTGGGATCATGACGGAGACTTCTCTCGATATCTCGGGGAGCTCGGCAACAACAAGCCGGGTTCACTCCGATCTGCGCGCGCAACGTATCCGGTCGGCATGGGTGTTTCTCGCACCAACACTGATCGTGCTGGCGCTGGTGGCTGGCTGGCCGCTGCTGCGGACCATCTGTTTCAGTTTCACCAATGCATCGCTGACGAGCCTCGGTACGGCGGAATTCGTTGGCTTTAACAATTATCTGTCCTGGGTGACGCTCAAGAGCGGTCGTACCGTTTATCGCGGTCTTCTGGCTGATCCCGCCTGGTGGGGTGCGGTCTGGAACACGATCCGGTTCACTATTCTGTCAGTCAGCCTTGAAACGATTTTTGGATTGATCGTCGCTCTGGTGCTGAATGCGAATTTCCGGGGGCGTGGGCTCGTGCGCGCCGCAATCCTGATCCCGTGGGCAATCCCGACGATTGTTTCAGCCAAGATGTGGGGCTGGATGCTCAACGACCAGTTCGGCATCCTCAATCATATCCTGCTCAATCTGGGCCTCATCAGCCAGAAGATCGCCTGGACGGCCAATCCCGACACCGCGATGGTCGCGATCCTGATTGTTGATGTCTGGAAGACGACGCCCTTCATGGCGCTGCTTATTCTGGCCGGTTTGCAAATGGTGCCATCCGACATTTACGAAGCGGCCAAGATCGATGGCGTGCATCCGGTCAAGGTGTTCTGGCGGGTAACGCTGCCGCTGATCCGTCCGGCGCTGATGGTGGCGATCATCTTCCGTATGCTGGATGCCTTGCGCATCTTCGACCTGATCTATGTGCTGACGCCGAATAATGCGCAGACCAAGACCATGTCGGTTTTCGCCCGCGAAAATCTCTTCGATTTCGACAAATTCGCCTATGGTGCGGCAGCATCGACAATGTTGTTCCTCATCATTGCGGCTATCACCGTGCTCTACATGTTCTTCGGACGCGTCAATGTCGGCAGCAGGGGGGAATAGCATGATGCACTATGTGAAAACCCTCAGCTTCTATCTGCTGGTGGCGCTCATCATTTTGATCGCGGTGTTCCCGTTCTATTATGCGATCATCACCAGTCTCAAATCCGGGACGGCGCTGTTTCAGGTCGATTACTGGCCAAGCAGTTTCTCGCTCGACAATTATGCCGGTGTTCTCACGCAGGGCAGCTTCCTACGCAGTCTTGGTAATTCACTGCTGGTGGCGACCGTGGTGGTGGCAATCTCGCTGTTGCTGGCGGTGACGGCTGCCTACGCGCTGGCGCGTGTGAGTTTTCGCGGACGGGGCTTGTTACTGCTCACCATTCTTTCGGTGTCCATGTTTCCGCAGATCGCCGTTCTGGCGGGTCTGTTCGAGCTGATCCGCTTCCTCGGCATCTTCAATACGCCGCTGGCGCTGATCTTCTCCTATATGATCTTCACGCTGCCGTTTACGGTCTGGGTCCTCACCACCTTCATGCGTGACCTGCCAATCGAGATTGAGGAAGCGGCCATCGTGGATGGTGCATCGCCATGGGTCATCATCACGCGTGTTTTCATGCCGCTCATGTGGCCGGCGCTGGTGACAACCGGATTGCTCGCTTTCATCTCGGCATGGAACGAGTTCCTGTTTGCGCTCACCTTCACCTCTTCGGGCAGCCAGCGCACCGTTCCAGTGGCTATCGCGCTTCTGTCCGGCAGCAGTCAGTTTGAAATCCCCTGGGGCAACATCATGGCGGCTTCCGTCATCGTGACGGTTCCCCTCGTCATCCTCGTGCTCATCTTCCAGCGGCGGATCGTGTCCGGTCTGACGGCAGGCGGCGTAAAGGGTTAGGTACAACCATGGCAGAACTTCAGTTGCGCGATGTGCGCAAGTCTTTCGGTAACTTCGAGGTCATCAAGGGCGTGGATATGGATATCCGACCCGGTGAGTTCATGGTCTTCGTCGGTCCATCCGGTTGCGGAAAGTCCACGCTGTTGCGCCTCATTGCAGGTTTGGAGGAAATCTCATCGGGTGATCTGTCCATCGACGGAACGGTCGTCAACAGCTTCGCACCTTCGAAGCGCGGCATCGCCATGGTGTTCCAGTCCTATGCACTTTATCCGCATATGACAGTCTACGAGAACATGGCCTTCGGCATGCAGCTCGCGGGCAAGAGCAAGGATGAGTGCAAGAGCCGCATTCACAAGGCTGCGGAGATGCTGCAGCTGACGCCTTATCTCGAGCGCCTGCCACGCCAGCTTTCCGGTGGGCAGCGGCAGCGTGTCGCGATTGGTCGTGCCATCGTGCGCGATCCGAAAGTGTTCCTCTTCGATGAACCCTTGTCCAACCTCGATGCGGCACTACGTGTGGCTACAAGGCTTGAGATCGCCAGGCTCCATCAGAGCATGGAAGACACCACCATGATCTATGTGACGCACGATCAGGTGGAGGCGATGACACTGGCCGACCGCATCTGTGTGCTGCGCGACGGACGCGTGGAGCAGATCGGAACGCCGCTCGAGCTTTACGAAAAGCCAAATTCGCTTTTCGTCGCCGGGTTCATCGGATCACCGAAGATGAATTTCCTGACCGGCAGATATAGTGAGCCTTTTGGCGCGCATACGGTGGGTTTGCGTCCCGAACATCTCGCTATCGTGCACGAAAATGGTCATTGGACCGGTCAGGTAATCCATACCGAAATTCTCGGTTCCGATACCTATGTCTATATCGATCTCGGCCTGGAGGAACCGCTGGTGGTCCGCGAAAGCGGCGTGGCGGCGCGTAAATCAGGTGAGACGCTTTCGGTTTCCCCGATGGGTGAAAACATTCATCGTTTCGATGAAAAGGGTCGTGCCATCTGACGCTGACCTCCCAAGCATAATGACACATGAGACAAATGGGCTGTAATGCCCGCAGCAAGGAGAATACTCGTGCCTATTCGTACCATCGTCTGGGGTGAAAACATTCACGAGCAGATCAATGAAACAGTGCGTTTGGTTTATCCGGACGGCATGCACAACACTATCGCCAGGGCGCTGAGCGAGGATAGCGCCATCGAAGCGACGACTGCCACCTTGCAGGAACCGGAGCACGGCTTGACTGAAGAGCGTCTCGCCAAGACCGACGTGCTCGTTTGGTGGGGCCACAAGGATCATGGTGGCGTCAGTGACGAGGTTGTGGAACGCGTCGCGAAGCGCGTTTTCGAAGGCATGGGGCTGATCGTGCTCCATTCCGCACATTTCTCCAAAATATTCAAGCGTCTGATGGGAACGCCCTGTGCGCTCAAATGGCGTGAAGCGGGCGAGCGTGAGCGGCTCTGGGTGGTCAATCGCGGCCATCCGATCACACAGGGGCTGGACGAGAACTTTGTGCTTGAGAACGAGGAAATGTACGGTGAACAGTTTTCCGTGCCGGAACCGCTCGAAACCGTTTTCATCTCGTGGTTTGCGGGCGGTGAAGTCTTCCGCTCCGGCATGACATGGCGGCGCGGTGCGGGCAATGTGTTCTACTTCCGCCCCGGTCATGAAACCTATCCAACCTATCATGATGCGAATGTGCAGACAGTTCTGCGCAACTCGGTCAAATGGGCCTACAATCCGCAACCGGCATGGACGGGCATTCACACCGCGCCGAATGTTCCGGTCGAAAAGGCGTTGGAGCCGATTGTCGAGCGTGGGCCTAAACTGCACAAGCCGGGCGAAGCCGGTTATCGTTGAGGTGCATGATGCGTCTTCTTATTCTGGGAACAGGCGGCATGGCGAAAAACCATGCCGAAGCCTTCAAGGCCATCGAGGGCGTCGAGGTGGTTGCCGCATGTGACGTTTCGGCGGAGCGTGTCGATGGCTTCTCTGAAAATCACGACATCCACAACCGCTTCACCCGGCTTGAGGATGCGCTGGAGTGGGGCCGTTTCGATGCAGTTGCCAATGTCACGCCGGATGCCATTCATCATCCGACCACACTTGCGCTGGTGGGCGCGGGAAAGCATGTCTTCTGCGAAAAACCGCTTGCAGAAAGCTACGAAAAAGCCGCTGAAATGGCGGATGCTGCCGAGCAGGCAAATGTCATCAACATGGTCAACCTGACCTATCGCAATGTCGCGCCCCTGCAAAAGGCGCGCGAAATGGTGATGGCGGGTGAGATCGGCCAGGTGCGCCATTTCGAGGCGTCCTATCTGCAAAGCTGGCTAGTCTCGAAGACATGGGGCGACTGGAAAACTGAAAGCAAATGGCTCTGGCGCCTTTCGACCCGACACGGTTCGAACGGTGTTCTGGGCGATGTCGGCATCCATATTCTCGACTTTGCGAGCTATGCTATCGGCAGCGATGTGGAGCGGGCCTCGGCACGTCTCAAGACATTTGAAAAGGCGGATAACAACCATATCGGTGAGTATGTGCTCGATGCGAATGACAGCTTCGTCATGATGGCGGAATACACCAATGGCGCGCTGGGTGTCATTCACGCCAGCCGGTGGGCAACGGGGCACCTGAACGAGCTGCGGCTGCGGATCCATGGCGACAAGGGTGCGCTGGAAATCCTCCACACACCCACTGGCTCAAGCCTGCGTGGTTCCATCGGCGAGGACATTGAAACGCCGGTCTGGCGGGACATCGATGCGGGAACGGTAGAGACGAACTACCAGCGTTTTGCGCGTGCTGTGGCCGATGGTGCGGAACTGGAACCGAGTTTCCGTCACGCCGCCAATCTGCAACGGGTTCTCGATCATGCGATGACAGTGGATCGACCGTTGCCTGAAGTCGTGAGTGGATAAAAACCAGAAGCCCTCCCGGTGGGACCGGGAGGGCTATCGGTCAGTTGTCTTTGGTAAAAGTGTTGTCTACTTCACCACGGAAGAAGTCACGGCCATATATCAAAAGGCAGAGGACGACACCGGTCGCAAAAGCCCAGGCTGCACCGCGAGTGGCAAGAACCGCGCCGACCACGCCGGCAATGCCAAGATCGCGTTGGGAACGTGCTTCGAGAATGCCGACGCGAACCGAAACATATCCCTGAATAAGCAAGGTGAGGGCGAGTGCGACGCCAAGGATCGGCTGCACCAGAGTGACGATCGGCATCAGAAACAAGCCGGTATTGGTGCCCCAGCGAAATGAGCCTGCGCCACCAAAGATCGAATGCATGGCCTTCTTTCCTTGCGAAAAACGCTCGGTGATGACGACGTGCATGGCCGACCAGAGCGGGCCGCACATGCATACATCCGGTCCGAGAACACTCATTGCAGCATTGCGTCCACCAAAAATGAGATGTGCCCGGTCGGGGTTGTAGTCCACTTTTTCATCAGGACGCGCTTCATCGGCTTCCTTCAGAATGGCGCGGCTTTGCAGGACATCGCCGAACACGACGATATAGGCCGCAAGCATTGTCGGGATTGCGCTGAGGAACATCGAAAGCGGCGGCAAGCCGAGGCCGAAAACCGTATATTCGCGCCATAGCGTGGTGAAATCCGGACTTGTGATCGACCATTCAAGCTTCGGCCACTGTGCTTCACCGAAGAGGGGAGCGATAACGACAGCGAGCAGAATAATCGGGAACACACCAAGCTTTCCGACAATGGCAAGCACCGGATTACTGTTCTTGATACGCGCAAAATGGCGAGAGAAGATGACGTAGAAGCCGAGGCCAACAGCAATGGTGATCGTGAACGGGAACGTATCGAAACGCCCGCCCAGCTGGAAAACCGATATCACGGCGGCAAATCCCGCGCCGACAATGATACCCGCCTTGATGGCGGCGGGAATAAGCTGCACCACCCGATGCGCCATGCCCGTCGCGCCGATAAAGATCGAGAATATGCCGAGCATCATCTGGAATGCGACCAGAGCGTGAACGCGTTCGGGACCTTCGGGGAATGTGGAGCAATAGGCCATCAGAAGCGGGATGGCAGGCGTGATCCAGCCCGGAACGACGGGATCGCCCAGAAGATGATGCGCAAGATAGAACAAGCCGTTCAGCACGACCACAGCAAGGGCGACCTCAAAAGGCATCCCAAGAAGTTCAGTCATGAGCGGGATGGCGGACAGATCCACTGCGCACATCAGCAGACCTTGAAAATAATCAGGCCATTCGAATTTGTAGTGAACGAAAGGCAGGCGAATTTTGAATGGTCCGGCAGGCCAATAGGGCTGCTCCTGACCGTCGATACGTTCAGTGCTCAATTTATTCTCCAGAGACACAGAGACAAGCTGCGGAGAAGTGGCTGTCAGCTCGCTTCTCGGGTGTCCGGTCCGTCAGGTCGTTATGTTTGATCAGAAAGCTTCGCGATAAAGCGCCAGAGCGTCGGCCTCGGTCACATCGACCGGGTTGTTACCCAGAAGCCTTGTTTGCAGCATCGCGTCGCGCGCGAGCATTTCGAGGCTTTCTTCCGTCACGCCGACATCACGCAGGCGGCGCGGTGCGCCGGACTTGTTCATCAGCTCTTCCATATAGGTGACGAATGCCGCAGAACGCTCTTCCGTCGTGCCTTCGGATTTCTCCAGCAGCAGATCGCCAAGCTCTGCATAGAGCTTGGCCGCGCCCGCCATGTTGTAACGCAGCACAGGCCCCAGCATCAGCGCATTGGAAAGGCCATGCGGCACATGATAGTGACCGCCGAGCGGATAAGCCAACGCGTGAACAGCGCCGACGGGCGAGTTGGAGAAAGCCTGACCGGCATAATTCGCGCCGAGTAGCATGGCCTGACGGGCATGACGATCATTGCCGTTTTCGCAAGCGGCGATCAGATTGGCCGAAAGAAGCTTCAGCGCTTCGCGTGCAAATGCGTCGGACAGCGGGTTCTTCTTGATCCGGCTTGTATAGGCCTCGATTGCGTGGACCATGGCGTCGATGCCGGTTGCGGCTGTATGCAGGGCAGGCAGACCGCAGGTCAGTTCTGCGTCGAGAATAACGAAATCGGCGTAGAGCTGACGGGCAACGACGCCCATCTTCGTGGTTTCACCGGTCGTCAGAATGGTGATGTTCGTGACTTCAGATCCGGTTCCAGCTGTGGTCGGGATTTGGATCAGCGGAAGACGGCTGCCCTGCACCTTGCCGATACCATACAGTTCGGAAAGCTCCTGTTCGGAGACAAGCAGCACTGCTGCGAGCTTGGCGATATCCATGGACGAACCGCCGCCCAAACCGAGTACGATGTCGCAACCAGCGGTCTTTGCTTGCTCGACGCAGGCAAACAGCACGGATTCCGGCGGATCGGCCACCACGTCATCGAAAACGCTGATACCGAAACCAGCTTTCTCCAAAGAAGCCAGTGCACGGTCGAGAACGCCTGCCTTGTGCAGGCCTTTGTCCGTCACGATCAGAATATTGCGTTCGGAAAACCGTTCGCCGAGGATTTCGCCGAGGCGCTTCGCGGCGCTCCATTCGACGAGCATCGAACCGATGGTGTCGAACGAAAATGGCTTGATCTCTGTTGTCATCATTCCACCCTTATCACATTCACCAGCGCCGAGGTCTCTCATTTCCTCACCGGCACACAACGCTGGGCTTATCCCGGACCTGCTTCTGTCTTGGGAAGGAAGCGTATCCGTAATTCTCCGATGCAGCCGATGCACCGATGGCTTTGAAAGAAGGCCTTGGGAGAAACCTTCGATCGTTCAATATATTGAACGATGTTCAAAGCCTAAAGATCGATACATGATGGAAAGGCGGACTGTCAATTTCTCCCTTCGACTAAGACGCTGAAATCCATGTTGGAAAGCTCATCCGTGCACGCCTCGGAGCAATAAGCGATTGAAAATATTGTCGTTCTTGGCGAGTGTCATCAGGCTGTTCTGTGAATATTTCACTCGAAATAACTTGCGGGGCTTCGTCCGAGGCTGCGCTTGAACGTTGCGGCGAAAGCGCTTGCGCTTTGGTATCCGCAATCCAGCGCCACGGTCACGACAGGCACGCCTGCGGCAAGCGCAGGCAATGCAGCAAGCAAGCGGGCCTGCTGCCGCCAGCGACCGTAGGTCATGCCGGTTTCACGCTCGAAATGACGCATGAAACTGCGCCTGCTCATTCCCGCCCGCGAGGCGGCAGCATCGAGCGATAACTCCGTATCGGGTTCCGCTTGCAGCGTCTGGCAAAGGGTGCGGAGCCGGTGATCCGATGGCACGGAAAGACTGAGGGGTTCGGCGGGCAGAAAAGTGAGTTCCTCCAACAGCAATTCGCAGACACGTTGAGCGAAGGGAGTAGCTGGCCGGCCCTGCAATTCCACAAGACGCAGGATCAGTTCGCGCAGCAAGGAAGAAACTTCCACCACGCCGCAGGATGAGGGGAGGGATCGAGCGGCATCCGGGTGGATAAAGATCGTACGAAACTGAACAGGTCCGTGGCTGCGGGTTGCGTGCTCCACCATCGGTGGCACCCACACGGCGCGATTGGGAGGAACGACCCAGCTCCCGTTTTCGGTTGCAACGGTTACCACGCCGGACCGCGCATAGATCAATTGCGCATCGCGGTGACGGTGCGGCGGCCCTGTAAAGGATGCATCGTCCTGCGCGATGGCGGATATGGCGAGTGCAAGGGGCGCCGGATGATTCAGTGACATGGATTGACCCTTTTACGCTCAAGAATGGCCTTAAAGCGCAGGAATGCCAATATCCATTCACATATGATGGAGTGGAGAAGCCATTTTTAAGAGAGCCCCGCAGTGTCCGCTTGCGCCAGCCACAAGACACTTGTTTCAACGGATTTGAACGCTCCGGCTGGCGGCGCACGCCTGGCTTTTTCGCTTCTTCTCCTTCGACCTACCGGCGACCGTTGGGCCTGATGGCATCCCGGCGGTCGTAACCTGCCGTCAATCCCCTTTCCCCATTGTCGCAGCTGCTGCTCCGCAGCCGAAGGAACTATTGTCATGATGCAAAACCCGGATAGCAAATACCGTCCTTTCATATCTCCGATCGAATTGCCGGATCGCCAGTGGCCGAACCGACGGCTGACGCAGCCGCCGCGCTGGGTCTCGACGGACCTGCGCGACGGCAATCAGGCGCTCGCCGACCCGATGGACGGCGAGAAGAAAATGCGTTTCTATCGCATGCTTCTGGAAATCGGTTTCAAGGAAATCGAGGTTGCGTTTCCTTCCGCTTCGCAGACGGAGTTCAACTTTGTTCGTCGGCTGATCGAAGAGGAACTCATACCCGACGATGTGACCATTCAGGTGCTCACTCAGTCGCGCGCTGACCTCATCGCGCGCACTTTCGAATCCCTGCGCGGTGCCCGTCGGGCCATCGTTCATCTTTATAATGCAACCGCGCCACTGTTTCGTCGCGTGGTGTTCAATATGGAAAAGGAGGAGATCATCGATCTGGCTGTCAGTGGGGTAACTGCCATGCTGGAAGAAAGCCGGAAACAACCAGAGACACGCTGGACTTTCGAATATTCGCCGGAAACCTTCTGCTTTACCGAGCCTGATTTCGCGCTGGAAATCTGCGAACGTGTTCTGGATGTCTGGCAGCCAACGCCCGAAGATAAGGCGATCCTCAACCTGCCGGCTACGGTAGAAGTGGCAATGCCGAATGTCTATGCGGACCAGATCGAATGGTTCTGCCGCAACCTGTCGCGCCGCGACAGCGTCATTATAAGCGTGCATCCGCACAATGACCGGGGGACGGCAGTGGCTGCTACGGAACAGGCCTTGCTGGCAGGCGCTGATCGTGTCGAGGGTTGCCTGTTCGGCAATGGCGAGCGCACTGGCAATGTCGATCTCGTTACGCTGGCGCTCAATTTCTATACGCAGGGCATCGACCCAAAGCTTTATTTCCCGGAGATGCGCTCCGTCGTGCGAACGGTCGAACATTGCAATGACTTGCCGGTTCATCCGCGCCACCCCTATGTTGGCGAACTGGTCCATACAGCTTTTTCCGGCTCGCATCAGGATGCGATCCGCAAGGGTTTTGCCGCGCATCAAAGCCGCAATGACGGCATATGGGAAATGCCCTATCTGCCCATTGATCCGAAAGATATCGGTGAAAGCTATGAAGCCGTCATCCGCGTAAACAGCCAGTCCGGCAAGGGCGGCGTAGCATGGGTGCTGGAGCAGGACCGGGGGCTGAAACTGCCGCGCCCGCTGCAAATCGATTTCAGCCGTCGCGTGCAGGCATTCGCCGACGATACCGGCAAGGAAACGACCGCGGAAATGATCTGGTCGCTGTTCCACGATGTCTATCATCTGGAAGAGAATGCTGATTTTGAGCTGCTGAACTACAAGGAAAGCAGGCCCGCACGGAGCGGAGAGGCGCGTGTCTTCGCCGGGCGCATTCGGCATCGCGGGCAGGAAATCGCCATAACCGGGCACGGCAATGGTTTGATATCAAGTGCGGTCTCGGCATTGCAGGCCGGTTGCGATATCGATCTGGAAATCGTCGACTATCACGAACATTCATTGAAAAAGGGCACCTACGCGCAGGCTGCGGCTTATATCGAATGCCGTACGCATGATGGACGGAAAGTTTTCGGCGTCGGGATCGACGACGATATCGCAACCGCATCGATACGGGCTGTGTTGAGCGCTGCTGCGAATTTTTCCACGAGCGTTGTCTAAAAATGAGGAAGCAGACGAGATTTGCTCTTGACCTCAACCAAGGTTGAGGAACTAGAGAAGCATGGCCGATCATCTGGAGTATCGTCCATGCGCTTGTCGCTTCTTTTTGTTCCCCTTGCTTTTTCCAATGTCCTTCTTGTTTCGACAGCTGCCTCTGGTGAAGGGGCAGATGCTGCGGCGGGAGAAAAACTCTTCAAGCGATGCTCCGTCTGCCACACGGCGGATGCCGACGAAAGCAAACGCGGCCCATCACTGAAAGGCGTGGTGGGCCGCAAGGCCGCCTCCTATCCGGGCTATCCCTATTCGGATGCGATGCGCAAGGCGGCTGCTGAGGGGTTGGTCTGGAACGACGAGGAATTGAAGGCTTTTCTCAGGAAGCCGCAGGCCATGGTGAAAGGCACCTGGATGGCTTTTGCCGGACTGACCAGGGAGAAAGACCTCGAAAACATGATCGCCTATCTGAAACAGCATTCCGAATAGCTGTTTGGAAACGATATGGCCGAACGGACATCCCGACGTGAGGCCATGGCCGGTCGGAAGCGCTGCGGGGCGTTTCCGACCGGCGTTATCAGGGACAGAAGCCGAAGGTTGCCTGAGATGATGAACAGAAACGTGCTGCATATAGACCGCGACGCAATCGGCGCCGTTTCGAAGCGAGAGTTCGCGGATGCGATGTCGCGGATGGCCGCAACAGTGTCCGTGCTGACCTCATGCGATGCCGGTGAAGCCCACGGTCGCACGGTGACAGCGGTGTTGTCGCTTTCCGCCGAGCCGCCCATGGTTTTGGTTTCGGTGAAAAGCGACAGCGCGCTGGCAACGGCGATCCTTTCTGATGGCGGCTTCTCGCTCGCCATGCTCGCGGAAGGGCAGGAGATGATCGGCGATGCCTTCGCGGGAAAGGTTCCCCCCGCGCAGAGATTTCTCATTGGTGTGTGGGGCGAATGGCCGTCTGGGAGACCGCGTCTTTTCGGGGCTTCGGCTGCCATTGACTGCGAACTGGCGGGCAACGTTCCAATGGCGGATCACACGCTTTTTGCCGGGCTGGTAACGAATACCGATCTGCCGCTGCATTCGCGCCCGTTGCTATGGGCACGCCGCAATTATCGCGCGTTGAGACATGATGCGGATTTATGACGCGTCTTGCAATTGTGCGGGGCTGCGGCCTACACATTCGGCATGATCGAGTTTGACGATATGGAACATTCAGGTCTCAAGAAAAGCCTGACGGTTGGTGACGTTTCCCGGCGCGCCGGCGTGGCGGTATCTACGGTCCATTTCTATGAAACCAAGGGGCTCATCGAGGGCTGGCGCACAGAGGGCAACCAGCGCCGCTATCACCGTGCCGTGCTGCGCCGCATCGCCATTATCAAGATCGCGCAACGTGCGGGCATCCCGCTTGCGATCATTCGTGAAGCGCTGGAAGACCTTCCCCACGACCACGTACCGACGGCAGACGACTGGAGACGTTTTTCGGAAGCCTGGAAAGACATGCTTCAGGAACGCATCGACAGTCTGATGCAGCTTCGTGACCAGATTACGAGTTGCATCGGCTGCGGTTGTCTCTCGCTGTCCGAATGCCCGTTGCGAAATCCGGATGACATCCTCGGTCAGCAAGGCGCCGGTCCCAGAAGATTGATGGTCAAGCCCGGCAATCTTATCTGACTTCCCTGCATCTGAGGCGAACCTGTCCGACGCTGCTGCGCTCATTCGCAGCGGCAATCTTGCGGCGTTCCATGCCACATTTCGCACCGGTCAAAAGCCTTCGTTTCCAGTGGAAATAGCCTATTGACCTCAACCAAAGTTGAGGTCCTATAAACCCGTCGGCAACAATTCAGTTCACGGAGGCCGACAGTGCAAAGTTCGATCGAAGAAACAACACCAGCGGGGATTGCGGGACATGCGCCTGCTGGCTGGGGGGAGCTTCTAAGGGGTAAAAATGGTCTCTATGCCCTGGCTTTGGCCGGAGGGGTCACTCTCCATGCGGTCAATATGTATATCGCGACTACAGTCATGCCGAGCGTGGTGCAGGACATTGGCGGCATGGATTTCTATGCCTGGGCGACGACCTTGTTCGTCGTTGCCTCCATTCTAGGGGCTGCGCTCACCGCGCGGCTGCTGAAAAGTGCCGGTCCAAGAGGCGCTTATGTCGTGGCGACCCTGCTGTTCGCAGCAGGCACACTGATCTCGTCTCTGGCCATCAACATGCCGGTCATGCTGGCGGGGCGGAGCGTGCAAGGCCTCGGTGGCGGATTTCTTTACGCGCTCGCCTATGGTCTCACCCGTGTCGTTTTGCCGGAGCGCCTGTGGGGCCGGGCCATCGGTCTTATTTCCGCTATGTTCGGCGTGGCCACGCTGATCGGGCCGGCGATTGGCGGCATCTTTGCCGAATATGGCGCATGGCGCGCCGCTTTCTGGTCATTGCTGCCGGTATCGGGTCTTTTCGCTGTGGTGGCATTCGCGACTTTGCCACGCTCGAGCTGGGATAAAAACGAGCGTGTTTCCATTCCGATTCTTCAACTCATCCTCTTGACCGGCGCTGTCCTTGCGGTTTCAGCGGGGAGCCTGTCACAGGAAACGCTATGGAAGGTCGTCGGTTTGGGTGTGGCGATGTTCATGATCGCCATCATCACATTCGTGGAGCGCGACGCCAAGGCACGTCTCCTGCCGCGCCGCTCGTTCAGCCTGTCGACGCCGCTCGGGACTCTTTACCTTACGATCGCGCTTTTGATGCTCAGCATGCAGCCCGAAATATACGTGCCTTATCTGCTGCAGCACTTGCATGGCCAGTCTCCGCTCTGGGCAGGATATCTGGCGGCACTTATGGCAATCGGCTGGACGGTGGCATCCTTCCTCAGTTCCAGATGGCAGGAGAAGGGGGGCGACAAGCTTGTCGTTGCCGGACCTGTTCTGGCGCTCGCCGGTCTTGTCCTGCTCGCCATATTTCTCCCGATCCATGGCAACGGCAACTGGTTGCTGCTCGCGCCCGTCTGCCTTGGGCTCATCCTGATCGGTTTCGGGATCGGTCTTGCATGGCCAAGCCTCGTTACCCGCGTCTATCAGAGCGCTCCGTCCACCGAGCAGGATCTCGCAGCGGGTGGAATGACGACCGTACAACTCTTCGCCATAGCCTTCGGGACGGCTTGCGCGGGGATGATTGCCAATTTTGCCGGCATTGCCGTGCCGGGAGGTGTGGAGGGCGCGGCAAATGCCTCGCTCTGGCTGTCGGTGATATTCGCACTCGCGCCAGCAGTTGCCGTGGCGGTCGCATTCAAGGTTATCCGTATCACCGGCGGAAAGGGTTGACCAATGCCGCGTTTCATCGCCAACATCCTCGATTCCCATGCCAGCCTTTTGCTGGCGCGGGTGGTCCTTACCTTCATTTTCTGGTCGAGTGGGTTGGCCAAGCTCTTCAACTTCGGCGCCAATGCTGCGGAAATGGAAAGCTTTGGTCTTCATCCGGGCTGGCTGTTCAACAGCGCAACCCTGCTTTTGCAGATTGTCGGATCGCTGATGATCATCTTCAATCGCGGAATCTGGTTGGCTTGTGGTGCTCTTGCCGTCTTTACGATCCTGACCATTCCTGTTGCCCACCCGTTCTGGGCAAAGGAAGGAGAAGAAGCTTTCCGGGATATGACGGTGGCGCTGGAGCACATATCGCTGATCGGTGGTCTCGCTCTTGCTGCTATTCTATCGCGCAAGGTCTAAACCACTGGACGCATTGATTGCCCTGCCTGTACCTTGCCTGTCGTCGGATCGATAGGCAGGGGAGGGCCGGGCATGGACGTGACGATCATAACAGGAGCATCGGATGGTATCGGCGCTGAAACCGCACGGCAGATTGCCCGGCGTGACCGTGCCAATGCTGCTCTGGTGCTTGCTGCGCGCAATGTTGAAAAGCTGGAAAATCTGGCCACAGAGTTGCGGCAACTGGGCAGTTCGGTTCTCGTGGTACCAACCGATGTGAAAGATCGTACAGCCTGTATCGATCTTATCAGTAAAACCGTTTCCGCTTTCGGTCGTATCGACACTTTGATCGTGAATGCAGGCATGTCGGCCCACGCCAATTTTGCTGAGATCAAACCAGATGATCTCAACTGGATGCATGATCTGATGGAGTTGAATTACTGGGGTAGCGTCTGGCCCATTCATGCAGCACTTCCGTATCTTGCCGCTAGCAAGGGACGGATCGTGGCTGTGTCTTCTGTTGCCGGATTGATCGGTGTGCCGGGGCGCACTGCCTATAGCGGAACGAAGTTCGCTCTTTCGGGTTTCTGCGAGGCGCTTCGCGCGGAACTGGAACCAAGCGGCATATCCATTACCATCGTCTATCCGGGCGTTGTCAAAACCGACATTCGCAAGGTGGGTTACAGCGCAAGCGGCGGCGTGCTGGGAACAAGTGGTGTGCGCGAAGATGACATGATGCCCGTCGAGGAAGCTGTGCGGCTGATGCTGGAAGGCGTGCAGGCTCGCAAGCGTGAAGTGTTGATGACCCGCCAGATGCGATTTGGGCGCTGGTTGAAACTGATTGCCCCCGCAATGGTGGATCGCATGGCCCTCAAGGCTATCAAACCGGAGTTCAGACCGAAACCGATTAAGCCAGCTGGGTAAAGAACGCTTCGTTCATTCTACGCTTTGCGGCCAACTATCTATTGACGAGTTTTTAACTTCGACTACTATATATAGTGTTCTAGGTTCTTTCGATTCGTTGGGTCGAAAGCTAAGACGGGAATCCGGTGCGTTTCATCCATGATGGATGCGGCAATGCCGGAGCTGCCCCCGCAACTGTAAGCGGAGAGTTCTGTCCATCACGTCACTGGCTTTGGCTGGGAAGGCGGACAGAATGTTGATCCGAGAGCCAGGAGACCTGCCTTGAACGAGTACGTCCACGGGCGGGGTGTCCGGTTGGCGCGCAATCTTGTGTGGCAAATCGTTGCCTTACGGGTTGCTGCCCCGAACTTCCCGCTCATAGCTTCGGGGTGAAGTCCATGTCCAGTTTATTCAGTTTCGGTTCCGATCCTCCCTTCGAGGCATAGTTTGTGTGGTCAGGCTGCTTGTTCGTGCGGCTGGCCGATCCCGTATCTCATGTCTTTCGACGCGCATTTTGCGATGCGCGAACGGCTCTTTGCGTCTCCTATCGAGAGTATTCCAGTTTAAACCGGACCGTTGGAAATGCTCTATCTCTTTGTTTTTACGCATGTCTTAACCCCAAAACCGGTTCCCACTTTTGGGAGACATGCTCCAGTGAGGAAAAAATGAACGTCACCGTTTACAGCAAACCCGCCTGTGTCCAGTGCACGGCCACCACGCGCGCCCTCGACCGCCAGGGTATCGAATATGAAGTCATCGATATCTCTGCCGATGCCGATGCTTTCCATCTCGTTCAAGACATGGGTTATCGCCAGGTGCCGGTGGTTGTGGCAGGTGAATCCCATTGGGCGGGCTTCCGGCCCGATATGATCAGCGCTCTCGCCTGAGGGCTATGGTCACATGAGCCTGATCGTCTATTTCTCCAGCCGGTCGGAAAATACACACCGGTTTGTCGAGCGGCTTGGAATGCGGTCGAACCGTATCCCGATGGACGGTTCAGGCGGATTGCAGGTGCGCGAGCCATTCGTGATCGTGACGCCCACATATGGTGGCGGCGGCTCCAAGGGCGCTGTCCCCAAGCCTGTGATCCGCTTTCTCAACGATGAGAGCAACCGCTCTTTCATCCGCGGCGTGATTGCCGCGGGAAACAGCAATTTCGGCGAGGCTTTCTGTATCGCCGGCAACATTATCTCCGCCAAATGTCAGGTTCCCTATCTCTACCGCTTCGAGCTTCTGGGAACCGATAAGGACATTGGCAATGTCAAAAACGGGATGGAACGATTTTGGACACGGCAGACACGACCTTGATCCGAGAGCGCGAGGCACAGCCAGTGGCGCAGGATGCGCCTCAAGCTGTAACTTCCAACAGCAGTAAACCGTCAAAATCTTTGGATGGGCTGGATTATCACGCGCTCAACGCGATGCTGAACCTTTACGATGACGAGGGAAAAATCCAGCTTGACCGTGACCGGCAGGCTGCGCGCCAATATTTCCTCCAGCACGTGAACCAGAACACGGTCTTTTTCCATAACTTGCGGGAAAAGATCGATTATCTGGTGACCGAAGGCTATTACGAGCAAGAGGTACTGGATCAGTATTCCTTCAATTTCGTGCGCGATCTTTTCGACGAAGCCTATGCGAAGAAATTCCGGTTTCCGACCTTTCTCGGCGCGTTCAAATATTACACCAGCTATACGCTGAAAACCTTCGATGGAAAGCGCTATCTGGAGCGCTATGAAGACCGTGTCTGCATGGTAGCGCTGACGCTGGCGCGCGGCAATGAACAGCTGGCACGCAATCTGATGAAGGAGATCATTGCAGGCCGCTACCAGCCTGCGACGCCGACTTTCCTCAATGCAGGCAAGAAGCAGCGCGGCGAGCTCGTTTCCTGTTTTCTGCTGCGGGTTGAAGACAATATGGAGTCCATCGGGCGCTCGATCAATTCGGCGTTGCAATTGTCGAAGCGGGGCGGCGGGGTGGCCTTGAGCCTTACCAATATTCGCGAGGCGGGCGCACCTATCAAGCAGATTCAGAACCAATCATCCGGTATCATTCCGGTGATGAAGCTTCTTGAGGATTCCTTTTCCTACGCCAATCAGCTGGGTGCGCGACAAGGAGCGGGTGCTGTTTACTTGCACGCCCATCACCCGGATATCATGCGCTTTCTGGATACGAAGCGCGAAAACGCCGACGAGAAAATCCGCATTAAAACCTTGTCGCTTGGTGTGGTCATTCCAGACATTACCTTCGAACTCGCAAAGAATAACGAGGATATGTACCTCTTCTCGCCCTATGATGTGGAGCGGGTTTACGGCGTGCCACTGACCGAGATTTCAGTTACCGAAAAATATCGGGAAATGGTCGACGATGCGCGTATTGCCAAGAAGAAGATCAATGCACGCGAGTTCTTTCAGGTGCTGGCGGAAATCCAGTTCGAGTCCGGTTATCCCTATATCATGTTCGAGGACACGGTGAACCGCGCCAATCCGATTGACGGGCGCATCACCATGAGCAATCTCTGTTCGGAAATCCTCCAGGTGAGTGAGGCGAGCATCTTCGGCGAAGACCTTTCCTATGATCATCTCGGCAAGGATATTTCGTGCAATCTGGGTTCGCTCAACATTGCATCGGCAATGGACTCCTCCGATTTCGGCAAGACCATCGAAACCTCCATCCGCGCTCTGACAGCAGTTTCCGATATGAGCCAAATCGGTTCCGTGCCGTCGGTCGCCCGAGGTAATGATGAAAGCCATGCCATCGGTCTCGGCCAGATGAATCTGCATGGTTATCTCGCCCGCGAGCGGATTTATTACGGCTCGGAGGAGGGCGTCGATTTCACGAATATCTATTTCTATACGGTTACCTATCACGCGATCCGCGCATCGAACCTGATTGCAGTGGAAACGGGCAAGTCCTTTAAAGGTTTCGAGAAATCCAAATACGCAACAGGTGAATATTTCGACAAATATACCGAGCAGCTTTGGGAACCGGCGACGGAAAAGGTTCGAGAAATTTTCGAAAAGGCTGGCACTGCGATTCCGACGCAGGATGACTGGCGCGATCTGAAAAATGCGGTGATGGAGGGCGGGCTTTATAACCAGAACCTTCAGGCCGTGCCGCCGACAGGCTCGATTTCCTACATCAATCATTCGACGTCCTCGATTCATCCGATCGTGTCGAAGATTGAGATCCGCAAGGAGGGCAAGATCGGTCGCGTCTACTATCCGGCAGCGTTCATGACCAATGACAATCTCGATTACTATCAGGACGCCTATGAGATCGGGCCGGAAAAGATCATCGACACTTACGCGGCAGCAACACAGCACGTCGATCAGGGCCTATCTTTGACATTGTTCTTCCGCGATACCGCAACGACACGCGATATCAACCGCGCACAGATCTACGCGTGGAAGAAGGGCATCAAGACCATCTACTACATTCGCCTGCGCCAGATGGCGCTCTCCGGCACGGAAGTGCAGGGTTGCGTTTCCTGCGCCCTCTGACCACTGGTGATGACCAATGAATATTCAAGTGAAAACCAAGAACCCGAAACCCGCCGCAGTGCGTGCGATCAACTGGAACCGGATCGAAGATGAGAAAGACCTTGAGGTCTGGAACCGTCTGACCGGCAATTTCTGGCTGCCGGAAAAGGTGCCGCTTTCGAACGATATTCAGTCGTGGGAAACGCTGAAACCGCAGGAAAAGCAACTGACGATCCGCGTTTTCACCGGGCTGACACTTCTCGATACGATCCAGAACGCAGTCGGTGCCGTGAAGCTGATGGATGATGCAGCGACGCCGCATGAAGAAGCGGTGCTGTCCAACATCTCCTTCATGGAAGCGGTTCATGCACGATCCTATTCGTCGATATTCTCGACTTTGTGCCTGACGCCGGATGTTGACGATGCCTATCGTTGGTCCGAGGAAAACGAATTCCTGCAGCGCAAGTCCGTTCTGATCCTGGACCAGTATCGCGCGGATGATCCGCTGAAAAGGAAAATCGCCAGCGTTTTCCTGGAGAGCTTTCTGTTCTATTCCGGCTTCTATCTGCCCATGTACTGGTCGAGCCGGGCAAAGCTGACCAATACAGCCGATCTTATCCGGCTCATCATCCGTGATGAGGCTGTGCATGGCTATTACATCGGTTACAAATTCCAGCGCGGACTGGAACGCTTGAACGAAGAGCAAAAGCAGGCAATCAAGGATTTTGCCTTCGAGCTTCTGCTGGAACTTTACGACAATGAGGTTCGCTACACGGAAGCGCTCTATGATGGCGTTGGCCTGACTGAAGACGTCAAGAAATTCCTGCATTACAACGCCAACAAGGCTCTCATGAACCTCGGCTATGAGGCACTCTTCCCGGCTGAAGCGTGCAAGGTCAACCCGGCGATCCTGTCCGCTCTTTCGCCGAATGCAGACGAAAACCACGACTTTTTCTCCGGTTCCGGCTCTTCTTACGTCATCGGCAAGGCGGTCGCGACTGAGGATGAAGACTGGAGTTTCTGATGGCATCTCGGCGCCGCGTAACACCGGTGCCGAAGTTTTCTGTTCTGGAGATGACGTTGACGTTGCGGTCTTGTTTTGCGACACATGAATGATGCAGACCGCTATCACAATCGATCAGGACTATCTCGTAACACGGCTCAAGGCGCTTCTCGCCATACCGAGCCCGACCGGGTTTACCGACGAAGCCGTGCGTTATGTTGCGCGTGAGCTGGAGCATCTGGGGCTTGAGGTTATGCTGACGCGCCGGGGGGCTATTCGCGCGCGCAGGGTGGGCCTGACGGAGAGACCGGCGCGCGGTATCGTATCGCATGTCGATACACTCGGCGCACAGGTAAAATATCTGAAGGAAAACGGACGACTGGAACTGGTTTCCATCGGTAACTGGTCAGCGCGTTTCGCCGAAGGTGCCCGCGTTTCCATCTTTTCGTCCAAAGGAATTTATCGCGGTTCGATCCTGCCGTTGAAAGCTTCCGGCCATACATTCAATGACGAAGTCGATACGCAGCCGGTCGGCTGGCCTTATGTCGAACTCCGCGTCGATGCGCTCGCCAGAAATCGTGATGATCTGCTGCAGCTCGGTATCGATGTCGGTGACATAGTTGCTGTCGATCCCGCGCCCGAATTCATCGATAATGGCTTTATCGTCTCGCGTCACCTTGATGACAAGGCAGGCGTTGCAATCATGCTTGCGGCCCTCGAAGCGATGCAGAGAGCCAATGTGGAAACGCCGGTCGACAGCTATTGGCTGTTCACCATCGGCGAGGAAGTTGGAGTGGGGGCCTCTGCGGTCGTTGTGCCGGATATTGCCTCGCTGGTCGCCATCGATAATGGCACGACTGCGCCGGGCCAGAATTCATCCGAGTTCGGTGTCACGCTTGCCATGGCGGACCAGACCGGACCGTTCGATTACCATCTGACGAAGAAACTTTACGAGCTTTGCGGAGAGCATGACATTCAGGTCCAGAAGGATGTGTTCCGTTATTATCGTTCTGATGCCGCGTCTGCGGTTGAGGCCGGGCATGATGTGCGCACGGCTTTGCTGACCTTCGGTGTCGATGCCTCGCATGGTTATGAGCGCATTCATCTAAGCGCTCTGACTTCCATTGCAAAACTTGCAGTTCATTATGCAATGAGCGAAGTCGAGATCAAACGCGATGCCGAGGAAACCGCCAAGGGCCTCAAGGGTTTCACGCATCAGAAATCGACCAAGGCAGAGCAGGATTTGAGACCCGAGGATACGCCTGCGGAATAGGCTCTGAACTTTCTGAAATCGCGAGCGGGCTCAGGCCCGCTTTTTTTGTCTCGCAAAAATTAATTATGATAATTCATTGATGATATTTGATTTATGCCTATAAATTAGAGTCTGACGGATTTGACAAATGAAGGGGAACCCCATGAGAAGGTTATTCCGTGCCGTCCTGACTACTATGGCGCTTTCGGTCGCCGGGGCGGGCACAGTTGCGCTGGCCCAAACGCCGCCCAATGTGCTGATTGTCGGGCAGATTGCAGAGCCGCAATCGCTCGATCCGCATACAGTCACGGCCACCAATGATTTCCGCATCCTCGTCAATATTTATGACGGCCTTGTGCGCTACAAGGACGGAACGCTGGAAGTAGAACCGGCACTGGCGGAAAGCTGGACGATTTCGGACGACGGCAAGACCTATACGTTCAAGCTGCGTCAAGGCGTGAGGTTCCATGACGGTTCGGATTTCAATGCCGAAGCGGTCAAGTTCAACTTCGACAGAATGCTAAAGGAAGACCATCCCTTCTATAACACCGGCCCATTTCCGCTTTCGTTCAATTTCTCGTCCATCGATGCAGTCAATGTGCTCGATGAACACACTGTCGAGTTCAAGCTGAAGGAGCCTTTCGCTCCATTTCTTTCCAATCTGGCCTATCCGACCGGCCTGATCGTGTCGCCGGAAGCGGTCAAGAAATACGGTAAGGAATTTGGCCGTCATCCATCCGGAACCGGTCCGTTCAAGTTCGCGGAATGGCAATCCGGCCAGCGTGTGGTGGTGGAGCGTAATCCCGACTATTGGGACACAGCGCCAGCATTGGAAGCAGTTGTGTTCCGCCCGATCACGGATGCCAATACACGCGTCGCGGAGATGATGGCAGGCGGGCTGGATGTCATGGTGGAAGTGCCGCCAGATAATCTTGCCACCTTCAAACAGGACGCGAATTTCGCGGTTGCCGAACAGGCGGGCCCCCATGTCTGGTTTACCATCCTGAACGCGAAGAGCGGTCCATTCGCGGATAAGAAAGTGCGTCAGGCGGCGAATTATGCGGTTAACAAGCAAGGCCTCGTAGATAATGTGTTGCAGGGTTCCGCAACTGTTGCTGCGGGGCCGATCCCACCTGCCTTCAACTGGGTCGAGAACAAAACCGAACCCTATCCCTATGATCCTGAAAAGGCCAAGGCGCTCCTTGCCGAAGCTGGTGCAAGCAATCCCGAAGTCACGTTCTATGTGACCGAAGGCGGTTCTGGCATGCTTGATCCAATCACGATGGGTGCCGCAATCCAGGCCGATCTTCAGGCTGTGGGCTTCAAGGTCAAGATTGAAACCTATGAGTGGAACACGTTCCTTGGCAGGGTAAATCCGGGACTGGATGGCAAGGCCGATATGGCCGAGATGGCATGGATGACCAATGATCCGGACACGGTGCCTTATCTGACGCTTCGCAGCGACGCACTGCCGGACAAGGGCGGTTTCAATTCCGGTTACTATTCCAACCCCAAAGTGGATGAGCTTCTGGAAAAGGCGCGGTCATCGACCGATCAAACCGAGCGCGGCAAGCTTTATGGCGAAGTGCAGAGCATTGTCCATGACGATGCACCATGGCTGTTCGTGGCGAACTGGAAGCAAAATGCAGCCACGACCGCTGCCATCAAGGGGTTCAAGTTGCAGCCGTCCTTCCTGCTGCATTTGAAAGACGTAACCAAGGAATAAGCAGGGAGGGCATTCATGCCAGCCTATATCCTCAAGCGACTTTTGGCCGTTGTTCCTGTGTTGCTCGGGCTCTCGATCATCGTTTTTCTCGTCATGGCGATGATCCCCGGTGATACGGCGACTGCGTTGCTCGGATCATACGCAACACCGGAAAATGTCGAGCGGATCAATCGCGATCTCGGTCTCGACAAGCCGTTGCTGCAACAATACTTCATCTGGATGGACAATCTCCTGCATGGGGATTTCGGGCGTTCCTTCGTGCTCAATCGTCCGGTGCTGGATGAGGTTATGGAGCGCTTTCAGGCGACACTCGTGCTTGCAGGCGTAGCACTGGTACTGTGTTCAGTCTTCGGCCTGCTCGCGGGTATCGTTTCGGCAGTGCGCCAGTTCGGCTGGGCAGACAGGGCGATTACTTTCATCGTGCTTGCCGGAATTTCCATTCCCTCATTCTGGTTGGGGTTGCTTCTGATCTATCTCTTCGCGGTCCATTGGCGCATTCTGCCAGCGTCCGGCATGTATGCTGTTTATGGCGGCGGTGACCTGAAGGATCTGCTCTGGCATCTGATCCTGCCTGCCACGACGCTGGCCGTGGTAGCGGCAGGCGTGATCGCACGTCTGACCCGCGGCGCGATGCTGGAAGTGCTTCGTCAGGACTATATCCGGACAGCTCGGGCCAAAGGTCTCAACGAACGTCGCGTGATATACGGTCATGCGTTTCGCGCCGCACTTGTCAGCGTCATTCCTGTGATCGGTATTCAGGCGGGATTTGTGCTGGGCGGCGCCGTCTACATTGAAACCGTGTTCCAGTGGCCCGGTATTGGCGCCATGCTGGTGAAAGCCATTTCCACCCGCGATATCTTGCTGGTGCAGGGTGGCGTACTTGTGGTTGCCGCGAGTTATGTCCTCTTCAATCTACTCGCTGATGTCATCCAGACCATGCTCGATCCAAGGATACGCTCATGAGCGCGCTTCCAGAAATTTCTGCCGCGCCAACGGCGGTCCGCATGTCATCATGGCGGCTCCTGATGAGCAATCGACTGGCAGCTTTCGGTTTTTTTATGCTGGTCCTGATCTGCCTCGTCATTCTGCTGGCCCCGGTTCTCCCGCTTCCCAATCCTGACGCGACTTCTCCCGCAATGCGATTAAAACCCGTGTTCAGCGAAGGACATCTTCTTGGAACGGATCAACTCGGGCGCGATATATTGAGTCGTGTCATATGGGGCACGCGGGTGTCTGTCGCGGTAGGATTTGCAGCGACGCTGATCGCAGCGATTGTTGGCTCGGCGATCGGTCTCGTGGCCGGCTATGCGGGCGGACGAACCGACAATTTGATGATGCGCGGCATCGATATGCTGATGGCATTTCCTTATATCCTGCTGGCGCTGGCTATCGTGGCAGTGCTTGGGCCGGGCCTGATGAATGCGCTCTACGCGATTGCGGTGGTCAATATTCCATTCTTCGCGCGTAATGTTCGCGGGGTTACGCTTGGTCTCGCGCATCGTGAGTTTATTGATGCTGCCCGGCTCTCCGGGAAAAGTCCGGTTTCGATCCTGTTAAGCGAAGTGCTGCCCAATGTGCTGCCGGTTATCGTCATTACCATGTCGACCACGGCGGGCTGGATGATCCTCGAAACGGCAGGCCTGAGCTTCCTTGGTCTTGGCGCGCAGCCGCCGCAGGCCGATCTCGGCTCCATGCTCGGCGAGGGCCGCGCGCAACTGTTCAATGCCCCGCATGTCTCCATCGTGCCGGGATTGATGATCTTCCTGCTGGTCATCAGTCTCAACGTATTGGGAGATGGGGTGCGCGATGTTCTCGATCCGCGATTGCGGTCAGGTGCGCTGGGGCGGCCAGGTGCTGTAACCGATATTGCCAAGGACCGGTCATCGCCCATGATCAAGGATAGCGAAAAAGCTCTTTCTATTGCCAGTCTCGAAACGGGCTTCGTCAATGGTGGGCATTTCACCGCCGCTGTCCGCAGCGTTTCACTGGAACTTGAACGCGGCGAATGTCTCGGCCTGATCGGGGAGAGCGGATCGGGCAAAAGCGTGACCGCCCTGTCAGTAATGGGCCTCGTGGCGTCCCCGCCCGGACTTATCCGCAACGGCGCGATCTATCTGGGCGACCGGGACGTTCTTTCAATGTCTGAAACCGAGTTGACGGCGGCACGGGGCGCAAGAGTTGCTTATGTGTTTCAGGACCCACTGACAACGTTGCATCCTATGTATCCGGTCGGTCGGCAGGTCGAGGAAGCAATTGCAGCGCATCGGCGGATCGGAGCCAGTGAGCGGCGGGAACAGGCGATCGTGCTTCTTGACAAGGTTGGCATTCCAGATGCAGCGGAACGGGCCAATCACTATCCGCACCAGCTTTCAGGTGGCCAGCGTCAGCGTGTCGGCATTGCCATGGCTCTGGCCAATGATCCCGATATCATCATTGCGGACGAGCCGACCACGGCGCTCGATGTCACGGTGCAGGCGCGCATTCTCGAACTGCTGCGCGATCTCCAGCGCGAGCGTGGCATGGCTCTGCTGTTTATCACCCATGACTTTGGAGTGGTTTCGGAGATTTGTGACCGCGTGGCAGTGATGAAAGACGGCGAGATTGTCGAGACGGGCACGACATCGGAAGTTCTTTCCAATCCGCAGCACAGCTATACGAAACGCTTGATAGCCTGCGTTCCCGAACTTGGGCAGGGTGCCGACTTTCTGGAACGTGTGGCTGGTCTCTTCAAGCGCGAAAACGGGAGGGTGGCAGGATGAGCGGAAATGCGATCAGCGTTCGCGATCTCACCAAAACCTTCGGTGGCGGACGAACACTTCTGGGTAAAGAGCGTCACAAGGTCGAGGCGGTTAAAAATGTTTCGTTCGATCTTGGAAGCGGTGAGACACTGGCGATTGTCGGTGAAAGCGGATCGGGCAAAAGCACGCTCGCCAGAATGCTCGTCGGGCTGACAGAGCCGACGGGCGGTACGATGACGATTGCTGGACGCGACGCGCATGAACTGCGAAATTCCGGTGCACAGGCATTTGGCAAGGTCATACAATATGTATTTCAGGACCCTGTCGCATCGCTCAATCCCAGAAAGACGATCCGGCAGATACTGGAAACACCACTCAGGCTTCTGGGCGGGCTGGATTCAGCTCAGTGCCAGCAGCGCATGATCCAGTTGCTGGATGCCGTTCAGATGCCCAAGGATACGCTGGAACGATATCCGCACGAATTCTCCGGCGGGCAGGCGCAACGTATCGCCATTGCGCGCACGCTGGCCGCTGAAGCGGAAATCGTCGTACTCGACGAACCGGTTAGCGCGCTGGATGTTTCTGTTCAGGCGCAGGTTCTTCTGCTTCTGGATCAACTGAAGAAAGAGTTTGGTCTCTCTTATCTCTTCATCAGTCATGATCTTGCCGTGGTGGAAGCCATCTCTGACAGGGTTGCAGTTATGTATTTCGGGGAAATCGTTGAGGAAGCAACTGCAAGCGCTCTTTTTGCCAGACCTGAACATGCCTATACACGACAACTCGTGGAAAGCGCGCCGCGCATCAGGAGAGAGTAGCAAGATATGGTCAGAATGGGCCGGAATTCCGATCACGAACCGCAATCGCGCGCGAGGGCGGCAAAGGTCCGTCGGCGACCGGAAGAGATTGCTGACCGTATTAAGGATGTTATCCGTTCCGATGCATTGAGGCCGGGAGATCGACTGCCACAGGAAAAGGAACTGATTGACCAGTTCAAGGCTGCCAAGGGCACTGTGCGCGAAGCGATGAAGGCGCTGGAGACGCAGGGTCTGATTTTTACGCGCAGCGGTCCCGGCGGCGGGGCTTTTGTGGCCGAACCTTCCGCCCAGCACGCAATGGAAATGCTCGGAAGCTATTTCTTTTTCGATCAGCCGAGTCTTGCCGAAGTTTACGCTATCCGTAAGCATCTCGAACCGGAGGTTGCTGCTCTGTTGTCCGGCAGATTGACCGGTGACGACATTGCTCGGCTGGAAAATGCGATGCGGGTCTATGATCGCCCGCCGGTCGATCTTGATGATCAATATCGCCAGCGGATTGCGGAACTGGATTTCCATTCCTTGCTGGCACAGCTTTGTCCGGACCGTCTGTTGGGCTTCATCTGTGGATTGACCCACAATCTGTTGCGAAGCCTGCCAATAGCGCGCGCGATCTATGCTGATCCGACACCGGCTTCGCGCGAAGAAGGACTTATCTTCCAGCACCGATTGCTTGCAGCGCTTGTCGAAAATCGCAGCGAGGATGCGCGCCGTATAACGTTTGAGCATATGGTTTCCGCTGAAAACTATATGCTTTCCAAGGCGAACTCAGTCGGGAAAGCCACATAGCGGAAACGAAAAAGTTGGGAACAATCCCGGCGCTCCCGCATTTGCAATTATGCAGGCCGCCGCCTTAACAGATGCGACGGCCTCATTTGTTTATGAATGACAATGGAGGTTTCGACCCTTTTTATGTGTGGTATTTGCGGAGAAGTCAGGTTTGACGGTGGTTCGCCGTCAGTTTCGGCAGTCTCGAAAATGGCGGATGTACTCAGTCCTCGCGGGCCCGATGCATCCGGGATTGTGATCCGGGGCAATATCGGCTTCGGGCATCGAAGATTGAGAATCCTTGATCTTTCTGAAAAATCGCAGCAACCGATGATCGACGCCGACCTCGGTTTGACGCTTGTGTTCAATGGCTGCATCTATAATTTCCGCGAATTGCGCACAGAGCTGGAACAGAAGGGCTACAAGTTCTTCTCCGACGGTGACACAGAAGTCATTCTCAAGGCATGGCATGCATGGGGCGAAAGCTGTGTAACGCGTTTTCTTGGCATGTTTGCTTTCGCCATTCACGAACGTGATACCGGCAGGGTTATCCTCGCGCGTGATCGGTTCGGCATCAAGCCGCTCTATATTGCCGAGGCGGAGGGTGCCTTGCGGTTCGCCTCTTCCTTGCCTGCTCTGGTTAAGGCAGGCGGCATCGATACCTCGATAGACCGCGCGGCCTTGCACAATTACATGAGCTTTCATGCCGTCGTGCCGCCACCGCGCACGATCTATAACGGTGTTCGAAAGCTCCCCCCGGCGACGATCCGTGTCTATGAACCGAATGGGCGTTTCGCTGACCGCATCTATTGGCAGGCGCCTTATCGTCGTCTGCCCGGCGACGGCGCGTTGAGCCGTGAGGAATGGCAGGAGCAATTGCTCGCTATGCTGCGTGTCGCTGTCAAGCGCCGGATGATTTCCGACGTGCCGGTCGGCGTGCTTTTGTCCGGCGGGGTGGATTCCAGCCTGATCGTCGGTCTGCTTGCTGAGGCAGGTCAATCGGGCCTGATGAGTTTTTCTGTCGGCTTTGAAGAAGCCAACGGGGAGAAAGGCGACGAATTTGTCTATTCCGATCTGATCGCCGAGCATTTTGGCACCGAACATCATAAGATCTTTGTGCCCTCGGCAGACCTCATGGAAGCCTTGCCGGGAACGATCGCGGCAATGTCCGAACCAATGGTGTCCTATGATAATGTCGGCTTCTACCTCCTTTCCAAGGAGGTTTCGAAGCATATCAAGGTTGTCCAGTCGGGACAGGGGGCAGATGAAGTTTTCGGCGGCTATCACTGGTATCCACCGCTAGTCGATTCCAACGATGTCGTCAGCGACTATGCCAAAGGGTTCCGTGACCGCTCGCATGACGTTCTCGCCACGCAGCTATCGCCGGAATGGATGCCGGAACGTGATTACAGTCAGGACCTTCTGGAAGAACATCTGCTGCAGGATGGAGCGGATACGCCTGTCGACCGTGCGCTGCGGCTCGATACGAATGTGATGCTCGTGGACGATCCGGTCAAGCGCGTGGACAACATGACGATGGCCTGGGGGCTTGAAGCGCGGGTGCCATTTCTGGATCATGAACTGGTCGAGCTTGCCGCCCGCATTCCGCCGGAGGAAAAACTACGTGACGGCGGCAAGGGTATCCTCAAGGATGTGGCAAGGAAGGTCGTTCCAAGCGAAGTGATTGATCGCAAGAAGGGATATTTCCCGGTTCCACAGCTCAAATATATCGATGGCCCTTATCTCGATATGTTGCGAGACGCCCTCTCTTCACAAAAGGCGAGGGAGCGCGGACTTTTCCAACGCGATTATCTTGAACGCCTGTTTGCAAAACCGTCCGAACACATAACGCCGTTGCGCGGTTCTGAGCTTTGGCAGGCTGGCCTCCTTGAAATGTGGCTGCAAACGCAGGAGGCATGAAATGCGGAAAACCGGTGAGGTGGATATGACCCGGCAGAAAGCGAAAGGTCGCAAAGCCTTTTCGCACCGTCTTACGCGCTTGCGTACACCTGAAAGCGCAGGCTTTTATCAGGAACATGCGCACGGCCATGACAAGGCGGGAAGCGAAGATCGCAAGCAGGATGTGGTTGTCGATTGCGGCTGGGGTCGACTACTCTTCGCGCAGACCTTCGAGACCAATGAAGCCATAGTGGAAGCATTGCGGGGGGAAGCGCCAGCGAGCCGCGACATCGTCTTTTACGTCAGCGATCCTCATGTGTTGCTGTCACTCGCACCACATGAGATATTTCTCGATCCGTCGCATACATACCGGATTGAACTTGCGACCTATCGACCGGGCGGGCGACGGATACGTGGCATCACCATACGTCGCGCAGTCTCCGAAGTGGACGCGGAAGGCATCAACGCTGTTTACGCGGCCTGTGGGATGGTTCAACTACGTCCCGACTTTTTCTCATCGGAACGAGACAATCGTGCTGTTACCTATTTTGTGGCTCAGGACGATGCTACCGGCGAAATTGTTGGCACCGTAACTGGCATCGACCATCAGCGCCTTTTCGATGATCCTGATCGCAGTGCTTCGCTTTGGTGTCTTGCAGTTCATCCTCAAGCGCGGCAGCCGGGTATTGGTGAAAAACTGGTGCGAAAACTTGCCGAGCATTTTCAGGCTCGCGGCTTGAGCCATATCGATCTCTCGGTTCTGCACGATAATGAGAATGCCATAAGGCTCTATGAAAAGCTGAAGTTTCGTCGCGTTCCGCTCTTCGCGATAAAGCGCAAGAACGCAATCAACGAGAAATTTTTCGCCTCGCATCTGGAAACCTTCGATGCGCTCAATCCCTATGCTCGCATAATCGTGGATGAAGCGGTGCGTCGTGGTATTCAGGTTGAAATAACCGATGCTGAAGGCGGCTTTTTCCGCCTCTCCTATGGCGGGCGTTCCGTCCATTGCCGTGAGAGCTTGTCTGAAATGACATCGAGTGTAGCGATGTCAATCTGCGACGACAAGGCCGTGACGCGGCGCGTCGTCGAGAAGGCTGGTCTGACAGTGCCGGAGCAGATTGTGGCCGAAGCGGACGATGATGCGCTGGAAGCTTTTCTAAAACGTCACGGCAAGCTGGTGGTGAAACCAGCCCGGGGCGAACAGGGAAGAGGAATTTCTGTCGGCATATCGACCATGAAAGACCTGCGAACGGCAATCAAACAGGCGCGAACCGTGTGCGACCGCGTGCTGCTGGAGGCGTGTTTTGAAGGTGAGGACCTTCGGCTGGTGGTTATCGACTACCAGCTCGTTGCCGCTGCGGTTCGTCGCCCGCCACGCGTTGTCGGTGACGGCAAGGCAACCATCCGCAAGCTTATCGAGATACAATCGCGCAGACGCGCTGCGGCGACTGGCGGAGAAAGCCGCATACCGGTCGATACGGAAACGAAAAGGTGTCTTGAGGAACAAGGCCTGTCGCTCGATTCCGTTCTGGAAGATCATCGTGAAATCACGGTGCGCAAGGCGGCCAATCTACATACAGGCGGTACGATCCACGACGTGACAGCGACTGTTCATAGAAACCTTGTCGATGCTGCCTGTAAGGCTGCGCGTGCAATCGGCATTCCCGTTGTCGGGATCGATTTCATGGTCAAGCAGCCCGAAAAGCCAGACTATATTTTCATCGAAGCCAATGAGCGTCCCGGCCTTGCCAACCACGAACCGCAACCGACTGCAGGCAAGTTTGTCGATTTGCTTTTTCCGGGCTCAAGATAATGTTAGTTTAGAGATGTCTAAACTATGGAATGTTCGCCGGAAAGTCTCTCCGGCGAACTTGAAACTATGCAACCCGCAAACAATATGCTGTATTTTAGCTATTGAGGAAATTTTAAGCAGAAACTGTACTCAGCAAATCAATTCTCGATTGTAACGGAAAAATTCATTTTTCATTTGGTTTCTGCCTCTATCCCTTTACGACAGGGGGCTCGGGCGGAAAAGGTTGATCGAACCGCATTCACGCCTGAGCGGAAAAGGGCTGAAAATGGATACGCGGGGGCAAAGCAGCGAGAATGTGCCGCTGGCAGTCGATCTGGACGGAACTCTGGTTTCGACCGATCTGCTGTGGGAGGGTATTTTTCTTCTTTTGAAGAGGAACATCCTGTTCGTCTTCATGCTGCCGGTGTGGCTGTTCTCAGGCAAGGCATATCTCAAGCGACAGGTGGCTGAGCGCGTAACGCTCGATGCATCGCGACTTCCCTACCGAACCGAGTTTCTGGAATTTCTGCGTAGCGAACATGGGTCGGGGCGGACTTTGGTGCTGGCAACAGCTGCCGCTGAACCGATGGCTAGGGCTGTTGCGTCTGAGCTTGGGATTTTCAGTGCTGTCTATTCAACATCCGGTACGACCAATCTTTCGGCACAGCGCAAGGCTGATCTGCTTGTCGAGCACTATGGACGACAGGGATTCGACTATGCCGGAAATGATCGTGATGACCTGCCTGTTTTCGATGCAGCCCGACAGGCGATCGTTGTCGCACCTGATCGTGCAGCGGCACATTTCCAGAAGCAAACTGGTTGTGAACTTTTCAGTGCCGAAAAACCAACTATTCGAACCTATGCTCGTATGCTCCGCGTTCATCAGTGGCTAAAGAATCTGCTCGTCTTTGTCCCGGCCATTCTGGCGCATGACATAATGAAGCCAGACGTGTTGATTGCGACTTGCCTGGCATTCGTGGCCTTTTCTGCGGCATCGTCTGCGATCTATATCGTCAATGATATTGTCGATCTTCCGGTGGATCGAAGACATGTGCGAAAAAATCAGCGACCTTTTGCACACGGAAAGATATCCATTCCCTTTGGCCTAAGCGTTGCGGCCCTGTTGTTGCTTCTGACGGCTTTCGTCTGCCTTTTCCTTCCGCCCGCCTTTACGCTTGCAATCGTCACCTATCTGTTTTTCACGACCGCCTATACCTTCGCCTTGAAACGCATGTTGTTGGGAGACGTGATTTGCCTCGCGGGACTTTACAGCCTGCGGCTATTGGGAGGGTCGGCGGCTTCCTATATCCCGCCATCGTTCTGGCTGATGGCCTTTGCCATGTTCTTCTTTCTGTCGCTGGCGCTGGTGAAGCGTTATGTCGAACTGCAGGGCGCTACCGTGACAGAAAAGGACCGGATTTTGGGGCGAGGTTACCGTCCGGAAGATCGCGATATTGTCGGACAGTGTGGGGTCGCAGCCGCGTTTACCGCAGCGCTGGTTTTGGCACTCTATATCAATAGCGATGCCGTCAAGACGCTCTACACCTATCCCTGGCTGATATGGCCGCTCGGTCCGATCGTACTCTATATCAACGTGCGTGTGTGGATATTGGCGCATCGCGGCGACATGGATGACGACCCGGTCCTCTTCATTGCGAGGGATTGGCGCAGTCAGGTCGTCATCGCGCTTGGCGCGGTGCTGCTTCTTGTGGCTGGTATGCGCTGATGGAACAATCCTTCGACAGTTTCGGACGTATTAACCGGCGAAGCCGGCAATACCTTCCGCTGGAGAGACTGGAGACTGATTTCACGCCAGCCTTGCCCGGCGATGCGAGCCTTTTGCCATTCGGAAATGGTCGCTCCTACGGCGATAGCTGCCATAATGATATGGGCTTTCTCGTGCCCATGCAGGCGCGGAGAAAGATACTACACTTCGATCCAGATACGGGATTGCTGACGGCTGAGAGCGGCGTGTTTTTGAGTGAAATCGTCACCCATGTTACTCCGCATGGCTATTTCCTCCCTGTCACGCCGGGCACGCAGTTTGTGACGCTCGGCGGCGCCATTGCCAATGACGTGCATGGTAAAAACCATCACCGGCAGGGTACTTTCGGGTGTCATGTTGAAAGGCTGGAACTGCTTCGCTCGGACAGCGTCTACTACAGATGTTCCGATACGGAGCACATTGATCTGTTTCGGGCAACCATCGGTGGAATGGGACTAACCGGATTAATTCTTCGCGCAACGATCCGGCTCAAGCGGGTCGGCGGTCTCGATGTCGAGGAAAAGGTTCTGCCCTTCGCCAACCTTGATGCTTATTTTGATATGGCCGGGGTGGCCGATCATGAAAATGAATATGCTGTTGCCTGGGTCGATCAGCTCTCCGATGGCCGGGGCTTGCTGATGGTCGGTAATCATGTTGCCGCGCCGAATGGCTCTATTTCGATCGCTGGGCGGTTTGGCGTGCCGGTTGAATTGCCATTCTCGCTGTTGAACAAGACAAGCCTGTCGCTTTTCAATGCGGCCTATTTCCAGCGCAAGAGGTGGCTGAAAACAGCGCGTAGAGTGCCGTATCAAAGCTTCTTTTATCCACTCGACGGAGTGAGAAACTGGAACAGGCTTTACGGCCCGGCAGGGCTCTACCAGCATCAAAGTGTAATTCCGTTCGAAGCAGCCCGAAAGATCGTTCCAGCGATGCTTGAGGCAAGTCGCAATGCAGGACAGGTCTCCTTTCTGACGGTACTCAAGCGTTTCGGTTCGATGAAGTCTCCCGGTCTCATGTCATTTCCGATGCCGGGATATACGCTGACGATGGATTTCCCCAATCGTGGCCACACAACGCTGGAATTGCTGAACCGTCTGGACCAGATGACTGTTGAGGCCGGTGGCCGGGTCAATCCGTATAAGGACCAAAGGATGAGCGCAGAGGTTTTTGCTGCAAGCTATCCGCGCTGGCGCGATTTCGAGGCCTTTCGCGACAAGGCTTTCAATTCCAATTTCTGGCGCCGGACCGCATTGATGCTCGGCGCTGCAGGTTAGGAAACGTGATGAAATATATTCCCTTCATCCTGTTCACAGTCATGACCAATGCTGCCGCGCAGTTGATGTTGAAATATGGCATGCTGACGCTCGGGCCGATCAGCTTTTCAGCCGAAACATTGATCCAGCGCATATTCCAGATTGTCTTCAATCCCTGGATTTTTGCCGGTTTGCTCACCTTCGTGATCTCGATGGCGTCGCATCTTTACGTGCTGTCGAAAGTGGATCTTTCGTTTGCCTATCCGTTCCTCAGTCTCGCCTATGTCGCGGTCGCTCTGTTCGCCTGGCTTTTGTTCAAGGAGGAACTTGGCGCCTACAAGATTGCGGGAATTGCGTTCATCTGCATCGGGACAGTGCTGATCGCACAAAGCGGCAAGCCGTCCGAACCGCAGGCGGAGACGCATGTGAACCAGCAGACACATAGTTGAACGGGGGCAGTACGATGAGACATGTAATCTTCGGTGGCGACGGTTTTGTCGGGCGCTATCTTGCTCCAAAGCTACTTGCCGATGGTCACGAGGTCCTTGTCGCGGATATCGTGAAAAGCGATCTGCCACACTATACTGATGCCGCTTTCATCGCGACTGATGTGACCGATCCGGAAGCAATCCGCAGGCTTGGTATCCGCGCAGACGACATGGTCTATAACCTGTCCGCCAAAATGCTTTCACCAATTCAGGTCCGGGCAAAGCGGCACGACTTCTTCTTTCCCGTCAATTATTACGGGACGGCGAACATCATCAAGGCGATGGATGTGGCTGGTGCCAACAAGCTCGTCCATTTCACCACCGATATGGTGTACGGGCACACCTATGTCTGGCCGCAGAAAGAAGACCATCCGTGCAAGCCGCTCGGTGAGTACGGCCTGTCAAAACTGAAAACCGAAGAACTCGCCATTGAATGGCGCGTGCGGGGCATGAATATCTCCCTGTTTCGTCCTCGTCTTATCATTGGACCGGGCCGTCTCGGCATTCTGGAAAAGCTGTTCAAGCTGATTGATTACAATTTGCCGGTGCCGATGATCGGCTCGGGCAGGAACCCTTACCAGTTCATTTCGGTGTTCGACTGTGCGGAGGCGGCACGTGCCGCTTTCAAGGCTGGTGTTCCAAACGAGGCCTATAATCTCGGCTCGCTCAATCCGCCTCCCGTCCGCAAACTGCTTGGTGATCTGATCAGCCATGCAGGTTCGAAATCTATTTTGTTGCCAACACCCGCCTGGGCGGTGAAACGCACGCTGGATCTGCTGGACTGGATGAACATGCCGATCATGGACCCGGAGCAATATCTGATTGCCGACGAAATGTGTGTTCTCGATGTCTCGAAGGGCGAGCGCGAGCTTGGCTGGATACCGCAATATCGTGATGAGGATATGCTGATCGCGGCTTACAGCGAATATCGCAAGAAAATCGGCGCGGCATCATCGGATGTGCGGGCTTCCGAAACGGCATAGAGGCAGAAATGAACAAGACCAATACAACGCCGAAGCCGAAGCTGTTGACGGTTGCCGAGGCGAAAGCGCTCGATCTGCCACGGATGACGGAGCTGTTTACCACTCACCTCAATCCAGGCCAGCTTCACTTCATGAAGCTGCTCGGCTTTCACAAGGTGAAGATCGAACGCGCTGAAGGCATGTATTATTATGATCAGAATGGGCGCGCCATTCTCGATTTTTTCGGCGGGTTCGGATCGCTGGCTTTTGGCCATAATCACCCGCGTATTCTCGAAGCACGGCGTCAGTTTCAGGAAGAAATGCGCCACGAGATTGCAATCGCCTTCATGTCGCAATATGCGGCCGCTCTTGCTTATGACATTGCGGCTTGCTCGCCGGGAGATCTCGACATGGTGTTTCTGGGGTCTTCCGGTTCTGAGGCGATGGAAGCCGCGATCAAGGTCGCAGAGCGCGCCGCAGGTCCTAAAAAGCCCAAGATCGTCTATGCGGAAAATTCGTTCCATGGCAAAACGAAGGGTGTTCTGTCCATCACTGATGGCGGGCTATATCGTGGCGAATTCAAGCTGGTCGATAACACCGTTCGGGTTCCCTTCGGTGACATTGCAGCCATTGAAAATGCGTTTCGCTCTGACCCCGAGATCGGGGTGATTGTGCTTGAAACGGTGCAAGGTGGTGGCGGTATCATTCAAACTGATGCACAGTTCTGGCAAAAGTTGCGAAGCCTTTGCGACCAGTATGGTGTGATCTGGGTTGCCGATGAAGTGCAATGTGGGTTGGGACGAACCGGGAAATTCTATGCTTTCGAGCATTATGGCGTCATACCGGATGTCACCGCACTGGCGAAGTCGCTTGGCGGTGGAAAGACCGCAATGGCCGCCATGATCGCGCGGCGCGACGTCTACATGAAGGCTTACGGCACGCCCAAGACGGCGATGATCCATGCGATGGCGACTTTTGGCGGGATTGGCGAAGCCTGCGTTACGTCGATTGAAGCTCTGAACGTTCTTTACGACGAGCATCTGATTGATAACGCAGCCGATGTCGGGGAATATCTTCTGGATCGGCTGCACGAACTGCAGAGCCGCTATCCTGCGCTTTTGAAAGATGTGCGCGGGAAGGGGATGATGGTGGGGCTGGAGTTCCATGATTTTTCCCAGACGATGCCGGTCGTGCTGCGACCAGTCCTGGCAATGCTTGATGAAAAACTGAAAGGTTCACTTCCCGGCTTTATTGGCAGCCATCTGCTGCGCGATCATGGGGTTCTGGTCGCCTTTACTGAATATAATCGAAACGTCATCCGTCTTGAGCCGCCGCTGATCTGCGGGCGGGAGCATGTGGACGCATTCATCAAGGCGCTGGATGAGGTCCTTTCACGCGGCATCGTCCGGATTGTGCGGGATTTCGTCAAGGCTCAGATCAAATGAGCCGTTTCTGATTACGGAATAAAGCCGGGGCGAAGCAGCAAATCCCAACAGGGGTTCAAAGCGACGACGGCGCGATCCTGCAGTGCTTCGGCATATATTTTCTGCAAGGCAAGACGATTGGTCGTCGTCGGACATTTCGGGCGCAATATGCCGTCTGTTGCTTCTACGGCAGCCTTCGTTTCCTTGGATAACGCCGGGACAGTGCGGAAGGGGTCGGCGCCGATCTGGATATGCCGTGTCGCATCGCGATCCAATATCCATGCAAACGGATTGACGAAGTCGAGCGACATGATGCTTTGCAGGCGAACGTTGTTCCGGGTCTCGAAGGATTTCAGATCCTTCACCATCCGGTTTGCAGAAACGAGCCAGTAGACCTGGAAATCGATTTCCGAATAAAGCTGCCAGCTAGGTAGTTGGCCTTGCGCTGCCAGCGCGTCATAGGCTGCATTGTTTTCCGGGTAGTGGGTTTCGAAAAGCTCTGCCCGTTGCAGGAAATCGGGCCGGGTCAACACCTGCCCGAGGTTCTTCAGTTCCGGGAAGGACGGTTGCACATAAGTCGGGGCTACGGCAACGGCGCGCAGGGTACGGTGCGCAACCTTGGAGAATGTCGGAAGGGCACAGAAGGCAGCGAGCACGACGAAGGCGATTTTGAGCTTCTCGGTGCCGGCTTTTATCCGCTGAAAAATCATAAGCAGGATGGGCCAAAGGAATATGAATTCCTGACTTCCGGTGTTCTGTGTCTCAAGGATGATGCCACCCAGAAGCCCAACGGCGAGCCAGACCGAACTCCGGTCGAAAAAGCGATTGTGTTTGCCGGAATGGAACTGTTCATTCCAGAAAAGAATGAGAACAAGGATCGTCGCTGGCAGAATGACGTCCAGCTTCAACGATATGACGGTCAGGAAACGCGGCAGCAGGGCTTCTTCGTTCAGGGCGATCAATGAGGCGATATCGCGAATATATCCGCCGATAATCCCATTGTACAATTCAAGGACGAACAGAAATGCAACGGTAATGGCGGCGGCCAGCAGAACGTTGCGAATAGAGATTCGTCCAGCGAGAAGTGCCGCAAGCCCGAACAGTCCACCTGCAAGAAAGCCCGTGACCTTCATCAAAAACAAGGCGAGCATCACTGCCGCACAAAACAGCGCGAGCTTTGCGCCGTTTCGCATAAACAGCAATCCGCACATCAGCACGTAGAGCAAAAGCGATGTATGGCGGTTATAAATGCCAAACCCATCCAGTCCGGGGTAGGGATAAAAGCTTTGTGTATTGGCCGGAAAGATTGCGAAAACCAGAAATGGAACAAGGATCAGAAATCCGGTTATTCGATTATGGGGGGGAAGCTCTGTCAGTACCCATGCCATCAGAGGGGCTGCAACGACCAATATTGACCATTGAACGAACAAAAGCGGTTGCGCCTGTGGGAACAGGGAGTGTCCCCATGCAAAAAGATAGTAGCCAAGCGGTCCGACAGGCGTGGAAAAGTCTACACCGGGAATCTGGTCCATTCTTATGCGCTGGGCTGCGTCGAAGTAGATGTAGCTGTCCCAGTACATTGGCCCAATGGGGGCATTGAGCCTGAATGACAGAAGCGCGATCAGCAGAACGAGAACAAAACCTAGCCAGAGCATAGGCGCGCATAGCAGCGTCGGTCTGGCCGATTTGAAGGTCGTGCTGAAGAACATGGAACCCCGCTCCCTCGTGCATCACGCGCAGAAATTACCTGCAAACCCTTAAAACTACTGAAATAGCCAAAGGGTCACCTGATTGGGCACAAATTTCCGATATGTGTGAAGAGTTTTCCAGAAAAGAGAGCGCCCACTGCACTGGGAGGAGGAATGTGCAGTGGGCGGATCTATAAAGCGCGATTGGGAGGAGGAGTATCGCGCTTTGGGTTCGGTTTTTGGGAGGAGGAGTAAAACCGAACAAGCCCAAGATAGGAATAAGGGCCGCTGCTTACAAGGGGCAACGCTGCAATGCAGATATGCATTTTTGGGTAGCTAAAAAAGAAACCGCCCCGCAGCGGTCTAGCGCGCTGGGGCGGTACTCCCTCCTCCAAGTGAGAGGAACAATAACCGTGCTCATGGAGAAAGCAACCCCTTAATAGAACTCTATAATTTTCAGAAAATACTGAAATTTGTGTAGGGTTATTGGGTGATAGTCATTCAGGTTCCATCCGGTACAAGAGCATTTTAATTGCACTGCAGGACTGAAATATACCCGTTCTTTAATAGTGTTTAGTCGAACAGTTGCAGACGCGGAAAAGTTCGTTGAGATAGGTTTCTCAACCATTGGCTGATATTGTTCACCAGATTTTCAAGTGTGCGTGCAGATTGTCTATTTATTTTCGTCAAAGCTGTGAGTAAGTTCTTCTATCTTCTTCGATTGGGGGCTTTCGGGGGAGATATGCCGCCTCAGCGCGTTCATTCGCTGCGAGGCGGTTTTCATTTGGATCTGTTGAAAGTGCATATCAGCAATGCAAGCTTGTTGATTGAGTAGGCCGGCTGAACGGGTTATTAAAAAAACGTCCGGTTCACTCCTCCTCCCAAGAACCGGACCCAAAGCGCGATACTCCTCCTCCCAATCGCGCTTACAGATTAAGCCCACAACGTTCTCCTCCTCCCGAGCGTTGTGGGCTTTTCTATATTCTACTCACGTAATTTTTCAGGCTGGAACGTATTGTTAGTTCCAGAATCGGAGCTAACGTTCCATTTTCCCTGTGCGTGCACTCCTGAGAGCTCGCCCGCCTCGCGCCCCTAAGCCCCCCGCCCAAACGCGAGGCGGTTCCTTTGAGCGGAACCTTCCAGAAGATTTATATTTCAGTGTTTCCGTCAGGGATTATTCCCACTGAATAAAGCTGCGTTCGAAGAGGAATGAAAGCGATCAGAAAGATCGCTGTTGCTTCGTTGGGTTATACTCATTTGCTGCGTCGGCTAGGTTGGCTGATAGGGCGTGTGAAGATTCCTCATGGCGCAGATTGTTCATGGAATTCTTGACGCAGTGTCGACAATACCAGAAACTGATTTAGTTGATCTGCAATTCCGGAACAATTAGAAGAAATATACTTTAAAAAGAATCGGATAAGGTTCGGCAGCTTTCCACTTGCTACAAGTTATTCTGATTTTTGGCTAAATAAAAATATATTATAAAATTATAATACATTACGTAGCGTCATATTTGATTGGAAATTAATTTTATATTTTCTGCGTTGTCTTCTGTGGATGGGTGAAGAAACGATGATTATCGATCCTGATATCCGTTTACAATCAAGAATAAGCTGAGTCGTTTCCAGGCTGGAGGCGCTTTCGGCTGTTCAGGTGGGCACAATGTTGCGTTCTGTGTCTGGAGGCTAATGCCTCGTCGATAGTTATGCTTTGATCGTCAAAAGGGACCGGCCGCTTCAGCAATGGGGGCGTTCTGGCTTCAGAAATTAACCATCTGTTAACCATTGCACATATAGACCGGATAAACCGTTTTTTAACCAAGATGAATCAAGTGCTAACACAGTCTCGTCCAATCCGTTTGAAAGGGAGATCCTTTCTTGCGCTGGTACTCTCGCCTGAACTGCCGCTCGATGGCTGGCTCGACAAGCTGGACGATCTTGCAGCCCGTTCCGTGGGTTTCTTTCTGAATCGCCCGATCGTTCTCGATCTGGAGAACGTTTCGATCGAGCGTCCGCAATTGGTTCAATTGCTTGAGGATTTGGTTAAACGTGGTGTCTGGATCACGGGCTTTGAAAATGCGCGGCCCTCTCTGCTGGGGCCAGGCATGCCGCCAGCGATGCGTGGCGGACAACCTGCCGCAGATTTCGACCCGGAGATCACAGAACCGAAGTCGCAGGAGCGCACTCCGGTGGCACCCGCATCGGTACAACTCGTCAAGGCCGTTCCGTCCATGGTGGTTACCGAGCCGGTACGGTCTGGTCAGTCGGTCTACTTTCCGGACGGCGATGTAACGATTGTTGGTTCTGTAGCGTCCGGTGCGGAAGTGGTGGCTGGTGGCTCGATCCACGTTTATGGCGCGCTGCGCGGTCGTGCGATGGCTGGGACAGCCGGAAATGCCGATGCGCGCATTTTCTGTCGCAAGATGGAGGCAGAACTCGTTGCCATCGACGGTCTTTACAAGACGGCCGAAGACATGGAGAGCCGATTGCGCGGACAGGCAGTCCAGCTCTGGCTCGACGGCGATTACATGATGGCCGAAACGCTAAACTAGCATGTTTCCCAAACGGCCGAACAGCCTTGGGAAAATGCTGGTCCAGACAAATTGTCAGGGCACTTTTGAGTGCTGAAAAAGAAAAGCAGAGCATTTCATATCCCGGGTAACGAATGCTCTGGAGGCGCGCGGGAGATACAGGAGACAAATATGGCAAAAGTGATTGTTGTAACTTCCGGTAAGGGTGGCGTTGGCAAAACGACATCAACCGCTGCAATCGGCGCTGCGCTGGCGCAACGCGGCGAGAAGACAGTCGTTATCGACTTCGATGTTGGTCTGCGTAACCTTGACCTCGTCATGGGGGCTGAACGTCGCGTCGTGTTCGATCTGGTTAATGTCATTCAGGGTGACGCAAAGCTTCCGCAGGCTTTGATCCGCGACAAGCGCCTTGAGACACTGTATCTGCTGCCTGCCTCCCAGACGCGCGATAAGGATAACCTGACCACTGATGGCGTCGACCGCGTCATGGAAGATCTCAAGAAAGAGTTCGACTGGATCATTTGCGATAGCCCCGCCGGGATCGAACGCGGTGCCACACTCGCCATGCGTCATGCGGATATGGCTGTGGTTGTCACGAATCCTGAAGTGTCATCTGTGCGCGATTCCGACCGTATCATCGGTCTGCTGGATGCCAAGACACTCAAGGCCGAACGTGGCGAACGTGTGGAAAAGCATCTCTTGCTGACCCGTTATGACCCGGTACGTGCCGAGCGCGGCGACATGCTGAAGGTTGATGACGTTCTCGAAATTCTGTCCATTCCGCTTCTGGGTATCATTCCGGAAAGCCAGGACGTTCTGCGGGCATCCAATATTGGTTCCCCAGTAACGCTCGCCGATCAGCGCAGTGCGCCTGCATTGGCTTATCTCGACGCAGCCCGCCGCCTCGCCGGCGAAGAAGTGCCGATGACTGTTCCATCCGAAAAGCGCGGCCTTCTGGGTAAACTTTTCGGAAGGAGAGCGGCATGAGCCTGTTTCGTTTCTTCAGCAAGCCTGCTTCCGCGCCGCAAGCGCGCGAACGGTTGCAGGTTCTGCTCGCCCATGAAAGGGCGTCACACGAACATTCCGATCTTGTTGCGGTATTGCGGGAGGAAATTCTCGCCGTTATCGCCAAGCATATCCAGATTGATCGCGACAAGGTCAGCGTGAAAATGGATCGGGGTGACCAGATGTCGACGCTCGAAGTCGATATCGAGCTTCCGTTGAAAACAAAAGCGAAGGTGCGGGCAGCCTGATTAAAGCATAATCCGACCGGAGTGAAACGAAGGTCGATAAGATTATGCTTACAATAGAAAAGGTTAGAGCGCCGATCTGATTCAATCGGATCGAAATGCATTCTAACACCAGTCTTGCGGATAGCCAGAAAGATGGAGGGAAAACCATGAACCGCGGTGCACTTCTCACCAGATTGAAGGAGCTTCAGGAGCTTCCAAAGTTTCAGAAGCGGGATATCTGTACCATAAGCGCTTTTCTGCAGCTTGAGGCACTGGCTGAACATGTCAGAGTCTGTGAAGAGGCAGCGGGCGTTGCACAAACGGGGCAGGATCATTGATCCTGCCTTTTCCTTGTAGAATTGAGCTTTCCTGAACACTCATAGCGTGTGTTCTCGGCAGATCAAGATTGCTGCGCGTTTACGGCACGGCAAAAAACATCTGCAAATAGCAGCCGAGAAAGGCAAGGGCGATCAGCGCCACGATGAGGAACAGGAGCTTCATGCATCATGCATCGCTCAATCGCTGTTCACGTTCAAGAAAACAGATGGTGATTGACGGCAATGGTACAGAAAATATTGCTTCATCCCATTGTTTCCATGTGTTTTTCGAATTGGCGGCTTTCCTCATTTGTTTGAGATAGGCGCAAGCTCCTGTCGTGCCGTCGTCAAAACCGTCTGTGTCAGGCTTGCGAGCCTGTCGGCCGCAAGGCGGTTGACCTGCCAGAACAGGGGAATATCCAGCGGCGTATCCGGGATGAGTTCGACCAGTTTGCCCGACTGCAAATGGTCACCGACCAACTGCACCGGATTCATCCCCCATCCCATGCCTGACAGGCTTGCCTCGACAAAAGCCTGTGTTGAGGGAAGCCAATGTGTCGGGCATGCTATGTCGGTTCGGAGGGCAGTGCGCACCCACTGATCCTGCAATCTGTCCTTTTGGTTGAACGTCAGTGCCGGAGCTTTGGCAATAGCATCGTGGGTTATTCCGTCTGGAAAGTGGCGAGCGATGAATTCCGGTGATGCCGTGGCGCGATATTGAAGGATACCAAGCGGGGTTAGACGACAGCCTTGAACTGGCTTTGATAAAGAAGTCACGGCGGCTACGACACGCCCGCGCTGCAGCCATTCGGCAGTGTGATCCTGATCGTCGACCGCAATGTTGAAAAGATATTCCGCTGTCGTGCTGAAATGCGAGATTGCTTTCAGAAACCACGTGCCCAGACTATCGGCGTTGGTCGCTATATGAAGCGTTACGCGCTGTGCAGTATTCTCGCTTCCGGACAGTCCAGGCAACTCTGCCAGAAGTTCGCGTTCGAGCATGCCTACCTGCTCGATATGCCGGCACAACCAGTCTCCTTTTTCGGTCGCCGTGCAAGGAGAGCCTCGCTCAATGAGTACTGCGCCAAGCCGCTCTTCGAGATGTTTGACACGTTGCGAGATTGCTGACGGAGTGACGTTCAACGCTCGTGCGGCTTTCTCAAAACTGCCCGTCTGAACCACCATCGCCACTGCTCTCAAGGCGGAATAGTCGATCATTAGAATTCCTAAACTGAAGTTATTAAGTTTAATTATTCTAATCCGCTAGCATTTGGTATCCAAGTGCCAACTTACTCCCAAATGGCGACCATTTATGAACACTTCAATCTACGTAACCGGCTTTACCATGGGCCTCACCCTCATTGTCGCGATTGGTGCACAAAACGCTTTCGTTCTGCGGCAGGGTTTACGCGATGAGCATGTGTTCGCCGTCAGCCTGGCTTGTGCTGTATCGGATGCCATCCTGATCCTGATAGGTGTGACAAGCTTCCAGAAGATCGCTGCCATCATGCCTGCGCTCGATCCCATCATGCGATATGGCGGTGCAGCTTTTCTGATCTGGTATGGTGCGCGAAGCCTTTACTCTGCTTTCACCTCGTCAGCGGTTCTGGCCACTGCGAACGGGGCGTCCGTGAGCCTCACCAAGACGCTTGCTACTTGTCTGGCACTGACTTGGCTCAATCCGCATGTCTATCTGGATACTGTCGTGCTGCTCGGAACGATTTCTACGCAGTTTCCCGGTTTGGAAACGTCGTTCGCGGCGGGGGCTATCACCGCATCCTTCGTGTTTTTCTTTTCGCTTGGCTTCGGTGCCCGCTGGCTGCGCCCGATCTTTGCCCGCCCGTCGTCATGGCGCATTCTTGAAGGCATCATTGCCGTTACGATGTGGTCTATCGCGCTGAAGCTCGTGACCGGCGTGTAACGATCTCAGGCTATCCAAACTAAAAAGCCGGATGCGTTTACAGCATCCGGCTTTTAGTTTTTGGAAGAACACACCTAGAGGCCCATAGCCTTCAATTCCTGAAGCGGAGGGATCGTTTCGTACATAACAGGATCGAGGCGGTCCCAGATGATTCCGCAGGTTGGCTTGTGTGGGTCCTTCACCTCTATTGTGCGGGTGGGTGTGAAAATCACGTCCGCGACGGTGTCATAGACATCCGGCGTGAGCTTTTCGCTCAGAACCTGACAGTCGTGTACGACAGCGGCAGCAGGCGTCGCTGCGGTGATACGGCCCAGACGGTAAAGCATGCCCCATTCGGCATCGAAGAAGCCATGCCCTTTGCCGAAGCGTACGCCCTCGAGATTGATCGCGCCGGTGCCGGTGACCATGTAATCGACGACCGGCATAGCCGAGATATCTTTCAGCGTGACCGGCTGTCCCACACGCTCCATGCCGTCGAGCGTCGAGGCGTAAAGATAATAATCCGGCGAAATCAGCTTCGGATCGAGAACCCAGAAGCCGCGCTTGATGGAATATGTGGTTATCAGAACGGTCTTGCCGTCTTTCAAAGCCTGAAGACGCAGGCGGTCGAGACAATTATCGGGCGTAATGAAGATGAAATCTGCGTTCTGATAATAATGATGGCTTGTCAGCCGGGCTACCGCATCCTCCCCACCTTCAAAATCTGCGATGAACTCGCCGAAGTCGAAATGGAAACGGCTATCCGGGACGGCCACCTTGCGCAACTCGCTCCACACACGTTCGCGAACGGAAGCTTTGTGATCGGTGATTTCCATGGGGACTCCTTGCATTTTAGTCTGCCGGGCTCATGCCTCGGCGTGCGAGCACCTGGCGCTCGCAGAGGGCTACGATTTGATAGAAAATGACGGACAGCATCACGGACACCACGGCAACGGCCCAGATCATGCCGTAGTCGAGATAGCCGCGTGACTGGTTGAGAAGGTTTCCGAGCCCTGTACCCGTTGCCAGCCATTCTGCAATCATGACGCCGAGCAAAGCGCGCGGTACGGCAAGGCGAATGGCAGCGAAGAGATAGGGCAGGGAGGCAGGCACAGATACCAGACGGATTTGTGTCCAGATGCTGGCGCCATAGGCGCGGGGCACATCCAGTGCGGCACGAGGAACCAGTGCCATGCCCTGAGCCATAGTCACGAAGGCAGGGAAGAAGGTGACTGAGACCGTAATCCAGAGGATGACGGACGGGCCGCGTCCCAATAACAAAACGAGCAGGGGTGTCAGGGCAACGAGTGGCATTGTCTGCGTGACAAGGGCGACAGGCATGAAGCCGCGCACGATGGCAGGCTTGGCGACTGAGGCGATGGCGAGGGCAAAGGCGAAAAGGATGCCTGCTGCCATGCCAAGAAAGGTAAGCGGTAAAGTCTGTGAAAGCGCTGTCAGCAATTTTGCCTGTGCGGGAGCTGCGGACGGAGCGAGGAAAAGATAGTCGAACAGTCCGGCTGGTGTCTTGGCGATCATGGCCGGTGTTCCCATGAAAACGAGCAGCAGCCACCACAAGACGAACGGAAGCGCGATCGAACAAATGACGAGAATAAAGTTTAGGCCGCGAGAGCCGCGCGGGGCAGTGTTTGGAGCGTTGGCTGGGACGGTGGTGGCCTTGGTGCTGCCAGTCAGCATTTTTGCAAGAATGGAAAAGAGCGCATAGGCCAATCCTGCGAGCAAGGTAGCGCACAGACCTATACCCCAGAGCCGGGTCGGTTCTGCTCGCCCGAGAGAACCTATCAGATAGGCGCCGAGACCGAAACGCCCACCGCCACCAAACTCAGCCAGAATGGAGCCTAGAACCGCATTGGGAGCGGCAATACGCAGACCGGCAAGGATTGACGGCAGAGCGGATCGCAATTGGGCCAGACGCAGCACTTTCCATCGGTTGCCACCATAGGCACGAACAATATCCACCATACGGCGGTCCGTCTGGCTGATGCCAGTCATGGTGGCGGCCATGGTGATGAAATAACAACCAAGTGCCGCCAGCGTGATACGCGGCGTCATTCCTGAAAAAGTCAGAACCAGAATAGGCGAGATGGCAATTGGAGGCAGTGCAAAAATCGCGATGTTGACGCCCCGACCCAGTTTTGCGGCAGCTGGAAAGAGGGCGAACAGAATGCCTGCAGCTACGGCAACAAGGTTTCCGATGACAAAGCCAGCACCGGCGCCCTGAAGTGTCGCTAGTATATGAGCTGGATAATCGGCACGGTCGATCCACAGACGGGCCAGGACCGCCGAAGGTGCTGGCAAGGCGCCGCCTGCAATCAGGGAAAAGCGGCCACAAATCTCCCAGACTGCAAGAAGAATAACCCAGTTGCGCAAGGTGGAGAGATGGGTTGATGGCTTCATGTCAGCCATGCAAAGCCTCCGCGACAGCGTCCTCCAGCGCATGGAATTGCGATGTGCTGAATATTTCGGGGCTGCGTGGGCGTTCCAGCGGAATATTGATGATCTTCGCGATGCGTCCGGGGCGACTGTGCATCACCACGATCCGGTCGGCGAGGAAAACCGCTTCGTCTATGCCATGGGTGACAAGCAGGGTGGTGGCCTTGCTTTCAAGCCATATGCGTTGAAGCTCAATGTTCATCTGGCGGCGCAATATCTGGTCGAGTGCGCCGAAAGGCTCGTCAAGAAACAGAACGCGCGGATCGGTGACCAGAGATCGGGCAATTGCCACACGCTGGCGCATGCCGCCGGAAAGCTCACCCGGAAGTGCTTTTTCGAAGCCTTTGAGGCCAACAAGGGCGATCAATTCGGCAATCCGGTCGGTCTTTGCTGAACGAGACAGGCCAAGCACATCCAGTGGCAGAGCAATATTGTCTTCGACACTCCGCCATGGCATGAGCGCTGCATCCTGAAAAGCCACACCGGTCAGTCCGGCCGTTGCGGCCTCTACAGGGCTTTTGCCCATGACTGAAATCGAGCCGTTATCAGGCTGATCGAGACCGAGTGCCAGCCGCAACATGGTCGACTTGCCACAACCGGACGGTCCGATGAGTGCAGTGAACGAGCCGGTGGGGCATTCGAGCGAGACATCGGATAGTGCAATTACGTTCGTGCCGCGCCCCGAAAAGGAGCGCGTCACATTTTCAAGTTTGATCCCGGACATATCAGGCATCAAATCTCTTCAAGAAGCGTTGTGTCGAAATGATCGCGCTTGGCGGCGATGCCAATCGTACCGAGCGCCTTGATCGTGTTCTCGATGGCTTCTTCGCTCATGGAGAATACACCATTCGGCGTCTCGATCAGCGGCTTCTGCGCCGTGTTGAAATAGACTTCGTTTTCGATCGAGCGGCCGGTGCCCTTGAACCAGCTGTCGGCAAATTTTGGTGGGTAGGCTGCTGGGTCCTTGAGGTTTTCATCCCAGCCCTTGCGGCTTGCGCGAAGGAAAGCAACGAGATCCTTGCGCTTTGTCTTGAGTGTTTCTTCCGTAACGACAACCGTATCGTTGAAGATCGTAAAGCCAAAATCATAGAGCAGGAAGGAAACTGCCTCTTCGCCAGCCTGCTTGATGGTGAAAGGAACATTGGTCGTAAAATCGAGTGAAGCGTCGATTTCACCCTTGATGAGCGGCGTCGGATCATAGGCGTAAGGAACGATGTTGACTTGAGAAGGCTCTATGCCCGAAATCTTCAGCATGGCTTCAACCGAGATGACGTTGACCGGCGGTACAGCCAGCGTTTTACCGATCAGGTCCTTTGGCTCCCTGATCGGGTTCTTGGCCAGCGAAATAATACCGATTGGGTTCTTCTGATACTGGGCGCCGATGATCTTGAAAGGCGCACCCTGTTCGACGATTGCCTTGATCGTCGTGTCGGGGGTGGTGAGGGTCAGATCGGCCTTGCCCGCAATGATCGTGCTTTCCGGAATGACGTCGGGGCCACCGGAGATATAGTTCAGGTCGAGGCCTTCTTCGCGATAGAAACCCTTGTCTACTGCAATGAAATAACCGCTGAATTCCGCGTCATTGATCCAGGAAGCCTGAAAGTTGAATGGTGTATCCGCAGAGGCAAAACGGCTCATGGCTGGCAGAGCGGCTGCGGCGCCCATCAGTCCGAGAAAACGACGGCGATCCAGGGCAATATTCATTGAATTTTCCTTTTGGTGCTGAACTGTCAGGCAATGCCGCGCATGCGCGCAAGCTCACGCAGCGGCGGGATGGACTGGATGTCTTCGGCTGAAACGTCGTTCCAGCGAATACCGCGCGGCCTGCGACGGTTGCGCGTTATCTCGATCAGGCGGCTGGGCGTGGCAATGAAGTCGAGAGCAATATCGTTCTCCGATACGTTGAGGCGCTCTTCCACGATCTGTACGTCATGCACGGCTGCCACAATCAGAGACTGCTCGTCGGCAAGTCCCAGATCGGTGAACATGCCCCATTCCAGATCGAAGAACGCATGGCCTTTGCCAAAACGGACTCCATCGATGGAAACAGCGGATGCGCCAGTCGCAATGACATCAAAACGACCGATATGGGTCAGGTCTTCTAGACTGACCGATCGACCGAAATGTTCCATTCCGTCAAGCCAGGCTGCGGCTTTCTCCAACCCCGGGGGAACGGATCCCGGTTCGAGCAGAAGAAAGCCGCGCTGCATGCCGTAGGTCGGCATGATGAATGGTGTACCCGACATGATCAGGCGACGGCGCAACTCGATCATGGAATTATCTGGCGTCACAAAAACCAATTTGGCTTTCGCAATCCCTTCAATCGCCAGCAAGCGATCCGTAGCTGCCTCTACTCCTTCAAAGTCCGGTATGAATTCCGAGAATTTGAAGTGGAAGCGTGCATCAGGGCGCGCGACGTCTTTCAGCCGATCCCAGATGCGCTGCCGTGTATTGCGGGAATACGCCATGGAGAATCCATGAATTTCAATGTTTCACTATCAATGAAACAAATGTTTCAGTATTGCAAGAGGCGATGATAAGCTTTTTTAGTGCACAGAGAGATTCGGAATAAACGCACATGGCTTCACGTCTGGTACTGCGCATACAGGAGCGCTACGCAAAGCTCACGGCAGGCGAGCAGAAAATCGCGCAGCTCGTTCTCGAGCGCGAGGACGACATTCTGATTCATTCCGCTACCGAAATCGCGGAGATGGCCGGCGTATCCAAGGCGACCACAGCTCGCTTCTTTCAACATCTGGGCTATGCCGATTTCAATGAAGTGAAACTTCAGGCGCGTGAGGAGCGTAACCGTACCGAACCTTTTGAATATTCGAGTACGGTTGACGAAGAAGTGCCGCTGGTGCGTACCATCAGCGCACATCTCGATCTGGAGATCGCCAATATTACCCGGACGTTCGAGGCGCTTCGCTCCGACAAGATGCGCGAAGCTGCCGAACTTATTGCAGAAGCACCGCGTGTCTGGGTGATCGGGCTTGGTGACGAGGAAGGGTTTGCGCGCTACGCGCGGCTTCTGTTTTCAAGGCTGCGCCACAGCGTGATGCTCCTGGGCATCAACCAGGGGTCATGGGCTGAGGATCTGGCCATGACTGGTCCGAAGGATGTGTTGCTGCTGATCACATTGCCACCGCATCGGGCATTGCTGAAACAAATTCTGGGTTATGCCGTGACGAGCCGGTTGAATATCGTGACCATTACGGACCGAGGATCTGTTTTTGAGGCACAGCGTTACGCGCGTGTTGTTCTTCCGTGTCATGTAGACAGTATCGGATTGGGCGCATCTTATACCGCCGTCAGCAGCGCCATCCGGCTTCTGGCGTTGACCTATGCTTCATATGCGGGGAAATCGGCGCAACAGCGACTTGAGATCGTCGCCGGTATTCACGACGAACTTGACGATACGGACTGAAACTCAGCCGTCCTGACATGCTCCGGGCGGAAGCCGACACCGATCAACCTGCCCGCAAGATGTGCAAGAATGGGCCAGCGTGCGAGGTGACGCATAAAGGCGGGTGGTCCATCGCGTCTGGTATTGTTCGTTTCACGCTTGCGACGATCACTGCGCATCATCAGTTGCAGTTTCTGCGTTGCCTTTGTGGGAAAGCGACGTCGGGCTTCGACTGCTAGGAGATACGGTTCCAAAGTTTGGTTATCCCTGAGCGGAGCGGCCAGAATATTGGCTGCTGCAACAGCATCCTGAATGGCGAGATTGACCCCAAAGCCACCAATTGGCGACATGGCATGGGCGGCATCGCCGATACACAGAAGCCCCGGTTTCCACCACGTTTTAAGTCGGTCGATGCGTACGCTCAAGAGATGAATGTCATCCCATGTGCCTATTTCGTTCATTCGGTCAGGAGGCAATGGAGAGACTTCTGCAACTGCCTTGCGGAATGCATCGAGTCCTCCCTGCCTGACATCGGCAAAGGTCTGTTTGCGGAGTACATAACCGCATTGCCAGTAGTCGCCGCGATCGATCATGACGAAACCCTGTCGAGGGCCGCCATGGCCCATCGTATAGGGTGGGTCATTGGGAGCGTGCGACAGCTTCATCCAGAGAATTTCGCTTGGCGAGCCAAAACTTTCGACCTCCAGACCGGCTTTTGTGCGCACCACGGAGTTTCTTCCGTCCGCACCCACAACAAGTTTGGCATTGATATTTATGGTTTCAGCTGGTGTTGTCGCGACGAGGCCGGTGACACTTCCGTCCTTCTCGGTCAGATTGATCACACTTGCAGGCATAAGGAGCCTGAAGTTTGAATATTTCGCAGCTTCGCGTGCAATGTAATTCAGAAATTCCCATTGCGGCATGAAAGCGATGAAACAACACTGAGCGGGAATTCTCGAAAAATCGGCTATCGTGATGTCCTTGCCGCCAATCTCCGCATGTAGCCGATACGCCTTGGTATGGGGCAAGTCGAGAAGACCGTCCAGCAAGCCGAGTTCATGCATGACTTGAAGCGTGGACGGGTGAATTGTGTCCCCGCGAAAATCACGCAGAAAATCTGGATGCTTTTCGAGAACGGTCACGTTCACACCAGCGCGTGCAAGCAAAAGTCCCAGCATCATTCCTGCTGGCCCACCGCCCGCAATCGCGCAATCGGTTTCGATATAGCTTATTGGCTGCGTCATGACTGTTCCACTCGACCGCGCTTGTTTTGCACAAGACATAAAAAGACCGGCGCTCTCAATAGGTCAAGCGCCGGCTGGAAGTCTACGCGACCAGTAGAGGTCAAAACATGAATTAAATTATCAAGTTTAATTTGTCAAGCCAGTGAGCCCTGTCGTTGGGTCAGTGATTGGAGCCGATTTGATGGAAAGTACTCGAAATCTCTGACTCGTCGGTATATCAGGCATTGAGAATTGAAACCTATCCAAGCGCGGGTGGATTTCTTTTGCCAAGCTGCCGCTCGCGGAAGACCGAGAACAATCCGGCGCTGACGACGATGACCGCACCGGCAATGATGTTCCAAGTCAATTGCTCGTGGAACACTGTGACTGCGATACACGCGCCGATAACGAGCTGCAGATAGGTAAGCGGTTGTACTTCTCCTGCCTCCAGAATGTTGTAGGCACGGATGAGGAAATAATGGCTTGCGATACCGCAGGCACAAAGGGCTGCCATCCAGAGCCAGTCGCTTCTGGCAATAGGCATGAGATAGAAACTGCCGACAAATGTGAGGGCAACAGCACCTGCTATGCCGGTGTAGAAGAAGCTGGTCATGGCATCGTCGCTCTTGCTGACGGCGCGTGTCGCAACCGCGTAAACGGCGAACATGACCATCGCCGCCACGGGCAGAAGCAGGCTTGCGTCGAATGTCGCGTTCACTGGATTGATAATCAGCAGAACACCGATCAACCCAACAATAATTGCAGTCCAACGTCTCCAGCCAACCTTTTCGCCAAGGAAGGGCACAGAGAGCATGGTCACCAATAGCGGTGCGCCCTGAAAGATCGATTGTGCCGTTGCCATGCCCGCGCGACTGAGGGCGAATATGAATGTAACGATTTCAGCAGCAAGCAGGATGCCGCGAAAAACCTGTAAAAAGGGACGTTTCGTTGCTGCGGCCTTGGCAATGCCTCCGGAGCGGATTGCAAGCAGGAGGACGAAGGCTGCAAAGACCCAATAGCGGATCATCGTTATGAGGATCGGCGAATAATGGGTGCCAAGATACTTCGAAATACCATCCTGCGTTGCAAAAATGGTAACCGCGAGAAGTGTGAAGAGATAGCCCTGGCCTTTGCGTGTCATGGCGCACTCATATCGACACAGCTTTGGTGCTGCCACCCATAAAATCCGAAATGCCCACATAGTATGAGCATTCCATCGTTATCGACGGAAGATTTCCAGTCGATGTGCTTTGATGGATTGACACCTCCAAGTTCTCGGTTATTCTTTTATAAAAGCCTATATAACATAATTGTGGAACAAATCAAAAATGGGGGTTCTGCCTTGCGGATCAAATTAGCACTCCTTCTGGCTTCTGCCATGATCTTCAGTCCCGGCGTTTCGCTGGCTCAGGACAAGGGTGGTGTCATCAATGTCGCGACCATTGGCGAGCCGCCGACGCTTGACCCGATGGTATCCACTGCCGATCTTGTGGGTATCGTCACGCAGCATATCTTCGAAACGCTCTATACGTTCGACAAGGAATGGAAGCCGACGCCATTGCTGGCAGAAAGCCTGCCTGAAATCAGCGCGGATGGAAAAACCTATACGATCAAGCTGCGTTCCGGCATCAAGTTCCATGACGGTAGCGACATGACGTCGGAAGACGTGGTTGCGTCGCTGGAGCGCTGGACGAAGCTCGCTTCGCGCGGAAAGCAGGCGTCGGCCTTTATCGATAATATCGCGGCGACCGATCCGGCCACAGTGACGATAACGCTCAAGCAGCCTTATGCGCCATTGACCTCTCTGCTTGCCTTCAACAACTCTGCGGCGATCATCATACCGTCAGAAAAACAGGCTGAGCCGATGAATGAATTTATCGGTACCGGTCCCTATATGCTCAAGGAGCGAAAGGCTGATCAGTATATTCAGCTCGTGCGTTTCGACGGATACAAGTCGCGCGACGGTGAGAGTGATGGTTACGGTGGCGCACGCCATCAATATCTAGACGAAATCCGTTTCGTGTCAGTCCCGGATGCTAACACCCGTGTCGAGGCAGCGGTTTCCGGACAGTATGATTATGTCGATTCCATTCCGGTTGAATCATTTGACAAGATCAAGTCTTCGACAGCTTCCCAGCCATTGCTTCTCAAGCCCTTCGGCTATCCTGTCTTTGTTTTCAACACCAAGGAAGGTGTGGCGTCGAAACTGCCGGTCCGAAAGGCCGTGACACATGCGCTGAGCATGGAAGACATGCTTGCAGCGGCATTTGGCAGCACGGAATTCTATGCATTGGACGGCGCTTTCTATCCGTCCAATTTTGTCTGGAATACAGAAGCTGGCGTCGAAGGGAACTACAATGTGGCCCAGCCGGAAGCTGCAGCGGAAGAATTGAAGGCGGCCGGCTACAACGGCGAGCCGCTGCGTATTCTGACCAGCCGCCAGTACGAGTTCCATTACAAGATGGCGCAGGTGGCTGCCGAATATCTGAAACTTGCCGGTTTTACAGTGGATTTGCAGGTTGTCGATTGGGCGACGCTGACACAGCGCCGCGCAGATCCCAAGCTCTGGGATATCTACATAACGCACAGCCCCTTCCTGCCCGAGCCTGCTTTGATGGGCTCTCTGTCGACCAGTTCGCCGGGTTGGTGGGACACGCCAGCGCGTAAAACCGTAGTCGATGCTTTCACGTCCGAATCCAATCCGGAAAAGCGCGTTGCGCTGTGGGCGGACGTTCAGAAGACCATCTATGACGAACTGCCCCTGATCAAGATCGGCGACTTCAATGCCGTTGCAGCGATGTCCACCAAGCTGGAGGGCGTCGAGCCAGCGCCGTGGCCTTACTTCTGGAATGCTTCGTTGAAGAAGTAACTTCCGGCAAGGCGAATGCCGTCCTTACGGTCGGCATTCGCTGAATGGTTCAACCTGGAGAATCTGATCGCATGGTGCGCTACATCCTTCAGCGGTTTGTCGGCATGGCTGTCGTCATGTTTCTGGTCGTAACGATCGTATTCGTGATCGTTCGTGTGACGCCCGGCGATCCTGCCGCCGTCATGCTTGGGCCGGACGCATCGGCGCAGGACATTGCCGATCTGCGCGCTCGACTCGGACTCGATCAGTCGCTGGTCATCCAATACTTCTACTACATCGGTCAGCTACTGAAGGGCGATCTCGGCCAGTCGATCTTCCTCAACATGCCGGTTGGTGCAGCATTGCTCGACCGGGCTGAGCCGACCTTCTTTCTGACCGTTCTTTCGCTTCTGATTGCCTGCATCATTGCCCTGCCGGTTGGAGTTTATGCAGCTTATCGGCGCGGTTCCTTTGTCGATCAGGCGGCGACAACGGTTGCTATGCTTGCAGCGAGCATACCGAGCTTCTGGCTCGGTCTCATCCTCATGCAGTTTTTTGCCGTCCGGCTGAACCTGTTTCCGGTATCCGGCTATGGCGGGCCGGGTTCGAGCTTCATCGATCGAATGTACCATCTGATCCTGCCAGCCATCGCGCTGGGGCTGGTTTCCTCCGCTCTGATCCTGCGTTTCACGCGCGCCTCAATGCTTGATGTTCTTGGTGACGATTACATCCGCACGGCGCGCGCAAAGGGGTTGATCGAGCGGCGCGTGATCATGAAGCACGCATTGAAGAATGCGCTTATCCCTATCCTCACAGTCGTCGGTCTCACCGCAGCCGTTCTGATCTCCGGCGCTGTGGTGACGGAGACTGTGTTCGGCCTGCCGGGGGTTGGCAATCTTGTCGTGTCTGCGGTCCTCCGACGGGATTATCCGGTAATTCAGGGCGCGCTGCTCGTCATCGCGGGGCTCTATGTCCTGATCAATTTCATCATCGACATGCTCTATCTGTTCGTAGATCCGAGGGTTCGCTACTGATGGCCGATCTTGTTACGACCACGCAAAAAGCCCCTTCGGAACGCGCTTTGTTCATCCGTCGGCTGTTCAAACGCAAGACGGTGGCGGCAGGCATCATTGTGCTTGCCGTCTTCGCCATCCTCGCGCTGCTGGCACCCTGGATCGCGCCTTATTCACCGTCGAAGCTTTCTATCGTCAACCGGCTCAAGCCACCGAGCGAGATGTTCTGGTTCGGTACGGATGAGTTCGGGCGCGATGTCTTTTCTCGCACGATCTATGCCGGACGGCTGTCACTTATGGTGGGCGCGGCGGTCGTTGTCCTGTCGGCGATCATAGGGGTTACGCTCGGATTGCTTGCAGGCTTCTTTCAGCGTCTGGATACGCCGATCGCTCGCCTGATCGACGCGATGATGGCATTCCCCGACATTCTGCTGGCCATTGCGCTGGTCGCGGCGCTCGGCCCGTCGCTGGCGACGGTCATCGTTGCGCTGTCTGTTGTTTACGCACCGAGGCTGGCGCGCATTGTGCGCGCCTCAACGCTGGTGATCCGTGAGTTGCCCTATGTCGAAGCGGCCCAATCGCTTGGAATTTCGACATTCCACATCATGACGCGGCACGTGCTGAGAAATCTGATCTCACCCATCATCGTGCAGTGCACTTTCCTTTTTGCGAGCGCAATGCTCGCCGAAGCGGGGCTCTCTTTCCTTGGTCTCGGCGTAAGCCCCGAGATTCCAACCTGGGGAACCATGATTGCGGCAGGACGCCAATATATCGGTCAGGCCGACTGGATGACCTACTTCCCCGGCTTCGCCATCATTCTTTCCGTCCTCTCGCTCCAGATGGTGGGGGATGGACTACGCGACATGCTCGATCCAAGACTGCGAAGGGATTTGTAATATGATTTCCGGTGAACAGGCGAAGCCGCTTCTTATCACCAATGTCAAACCGGTAGCCTTCGGGGTGGAACACTCCGGCGCGACGACCGATATTCTGGTAGGGAAAGACGGTAGTATCAGCGCCATCGGCAAGTCGTTGAACGCACCAGCCAATGTGGAGCGTGTCGATGGCAAAGGAGCTTGGATTTCGCCAGGTTGGGTCGACCTACATGTCCATATCTGGCATGGCGGTACGGATATTTCGATACGCCCTTCGGAGTGTGGCGCTGAACGAGGGGTGACGACGCTTGTCGATGCCGGTTCGGCGGGAGAAGCCAATTTCCATGGCTTCCGGGAGTATATCATCGAGCCGTCCAAGGAACGGATAAAAGCCTTCCTCAATCTCGGCTCCATTGGCCTTGTCGCCTGCAACCGGGTTCCGGAATTGCGAGACATCAAGGACATCGATCTCGACCGTATTCTCGAATGCTATGCAGCCAACAGTGAGCATATTGTCGGGATCAAGGTCCGGGCCAGCCATGTCATAACCGGGTCATGGGGCGTTACGCCGGTCAAGCTTGGCAAGAAGATCGCCAAGATACTCAAAGTGCCTATGATGGTGCATGTAGGCGAGCCGCCCGCGCTCTATGACGAGGTTCTTGAAATTCTTGGCCCTGGCGATGTGGTCACGCATTGCTTCAACGGCAAATCCGGCTCCAGCATTATGGAAGACGAAGACCTGTTCAACCTCGCGGAACGCTGTGCAGGCGAGGGTATCCGGCTGGATATCGGCCATGGCGGGGCGTCCTTCTCGTTTAAGGTTGCTGAAGCGGCAATTGAACGTGGCCTCCTTCCATTCTCAATCTCGACGGACCTGCATGGCCATTCGATGAATTTCCCTGTCTGGGATCTGGCGACAACCATGTCCAAGCTGCTGTCGGTCAACATGCCGTTTGAAAATGTCATCGAAGCTGTCACGCACAATCCAGCGTCGGTGATCAAACTCTCGATGGAAAACCGGCTTTCGGTAGGACAGCGCGCAGATTTCACGATCTTTGATCTGGTCGACGCCGACCTGGAAGCGACGGATTCCAATGGCGATGTGTCTCGCCTGAACAGGCTTTTTGAACCCCGCTACGCAGTCATCGGTGCCGAGGCCATCACGGCCAGCCGCTATATACCGCGTGCGCGGAAACTTGTTCGTCATAGCCATGGCTATTCGTGGCGCTGACACTGTCGGCGCAGCATTGAATTTGCGGGAACGTCCCGTGACGAAATGATGAGGAAAATTCGTGTCTCATTCTCCCCAAACGACCGAAGTACAGCACTCCCCCTATGACCGGCTGGCTTCGCTTGGCATAACTTTGCCACCACCGCCACCGCCTATCGCGAATTTTGTCACGCATGTTCGGGAAGGCAATATCCTCTATCTTTCCGGGCAGGGGCCGCGGGAAGAGAGCGGATATTTGCGTGCGGGTAAAGTCGGTGGCGATATCGGCGTGGATCAAGCCTATCAGGATGCCCGACTGACGGGTATCAATCTGCTGGCCGTCATGCACGAGGCGCTTGGCGATCTTTCCCGTGTGAAGCGTGTCGTAAAGCTGTTGGGGATGGTCAATGCCGTGCCGGACTTCGAATTGCACCCCAACGTCATCAATGGCTGCTCCGATCTTTTCATCGAAGTATTTGGCGCTGCCGGACAACATGCACGTTCAGCCGTCGGCTTCGGTTCCTTGCCGGGCAATATCACGGTTGAAATCGAAGCGATCGTCGCCCTGAATGACTAGGACAGCGTCAATGATTGCGCCAACCCATCAGCTTTTCGATCTTCGCTGCCGAAGCGCGCACCTGACTGGTGTAGCGGCTTTCGTCGGAAAGCACTTTCTGTTCCGGGAGCACGATGGAGATTGTCGCAACGCATTGTCCATCGCGGTCGCAGATCGGGGAAGCAATACAGGCAACCGCATAATCGGATTCCGCAATCTGGATCGAGAGTCGCTCATCGAAGGCTTTCGCCGCAGCCTCCGAAAGACTTGCGGCATCGATTTCAGCCCGACCGGTTGGAGAAGTCCGGGCGCAGCGCTTGAAAAGCTCGATCCGTTCATTTGCAGCCAAATGGCCGACCAACAGACGTCCGGATGCGGTCCAGTTCAAGGGCACTCTTGTGCCGACACGCGAGGCAACCTGGAACGGGCTCGGTCCATCTGCCATAGCCAGAACAAGCATATGGTCGCCGTCCCGGCCACACAGCTGCACCGCTTCGTTTGCTTCGCGGCAGAGATCATGCATCTCGTGCGTGGCCACACTCATGAAGTCAAGCGACCGCGCGTAAGCAAGACCGTAGTGATAGAGCCGCGCGCCGAGCCAGATTACGCCATCCGCATTGCGGGCGAGCATATTCTTTTCAACGAGATCATCGATGGTCACATAGACCGTCGACAAAGGCGCCTTGATCGCCTTTGCAATCGCATAGGGGCCAGCCGGAGCACCGGTTTCATAAAGATAATCAATCACCTGCAACGCACGATCTATGCCGCTCACACGCGAGCGGCGTGTCGACTTGGCTTCGGTGTCGTCTGCAGGGGCCGTTTCAGCGGGGACGGTGGATGATGATGCGCTCACTCAAGTGCTCCATGTGAATTCGAGAAGTTATTACATTATTATGGTATATCCGTCTATGCCTGAGACAGCGAAAGAAATGGGAGAATTGAAATGACCGATGATATCCGCCGCAAGATCGGGCTTCGACCGGTCATCAATGTTTCCGGTACGATGACATCGCTTGGCGCGTCCATCGTTGTGCCTGAGGCGGTAGAGGCGATGGTGGCCATCCTGCCGCAATTCATCGAGGTCAATGATCTTCAGCGCAAGGCAAGTGAAGTGATTGCGCGATTGACAGGCGGCGAGGCTGGCTTCGTCACGGCGTCCTGCTCGGCAGGCATTACGCTTGCTGTTGCCGGAGCTATGACAGGCAGCAACCTTCTCGCAATTGAAAGGCTACCGGACACTACGCCGGAAAAGAACGAAGTTCTGGTGCAGACCGGTCACGTGGTCAGCTACGGCGCTCCGGTCGATCAGGCAATCAGGCTTGCGGGAGGCAAGGTCGTCCTGATCGGACAGGCAACATCGACTCATCGCTATCATATGGAAAATGCGATTACCGAAAAGACGGCTGCTGCGGTTTATGTCGTATCGCACCACGTCGTCGACTATGGCCTTCTGCATCTCAGCGAGTTTGTCGAGATCGCGCATGCCAAGGGTGTGCCTGTGATCGTGGATGCCGCATCTGAATACGACTTGAAGCTGTTTCTGGAAAAGGGCGCAGACATCGCAATCTATTCGGGACACAAGTTTCTGGGCGGTCCGACCTCCGGCATCGTTGCGGGTAAGAAGGAGCTCGTCCGCAATGCGTTCCTGCAAAATCTCGGCATCGGGCGCGGCATGAAAGTTGGCAAAGAGAGCATTTATGGCGTTATGGCGGCGCTGGAAGCGTGGGAGAAGCGTGACCATGCTGGAATTCGCGAGAGGGAAACCGGATATCTGGAATTGTGGAAGAAGACACTGGATGGTCGCCCCGGTATCACGGCTCTGATCGAACCAGATCCGACCAATAACCCGCTCGACCGCCTGCGAGTAATTGTATCAGCTACTGATGCCCACATCACGGCCTGGGATTTGGTAACCGCTCTTGCGCGAGGGAACCCACCGATCATCACACGTGACCATGAGGTAGAGCACAACTATTTCTATCTCGATCCCTGTAATCTTCATCCCGGTCAGGAAACCGTTGTTGCGCAGCGTCTTGGTGAGGAGCTCGATAAAGCCCGGGCGTCTAATGAGATTATCGCCACTCCTTTTGAGGACCGAAGCAGACATCGTTTCGACGGTTTGCTGCGTTGGCCGGATTGATAATCGGAAGAGCCTGAGTAAAGCGGAGGAACATCATGACGTCTGAGAAAATAGCGACGGTTGGAAAACACGAACCTGTTCTATCCGTTCAAGGACTGACCACTTCTTTTCTGGTCGATGGTGTCTGGAAGCCTGTTGTCGATGACGTTTCCTTCGATGTCCACCCCGGAGAAACCGTGGCAATCGTCGGGGAATCCGGCTCGGGCAAGAGCGTAACCTCGCTGTCGATCATGCGGCTTCTGCAGAAGGATACGAGCCGCACCGAAGGCAGTATCAGGTTGGGAGATCTGGAGCTTCTGACGCTCCCGGAAGAGGAAATGCGCCGGATACGCGGCAATGAAATCTCCATGATCTTTCAAGAGCCGATGACCAGCCTCAACCCGCTCTTCACAATCGGAGACCAGATTTCGGAAGCATTGCTCTGCCATTCGCAAATGTCGAAGGCAGATGCGCGCGCTGAAACGATCCGCTTGCTTGAAAAGGTCCGTATCCCGTCGGCTGCTTCCCGCTTCGATGAATATCCACATCGCTTTTCAGGCGGTATGCGTCAGCGTGTCATGATCGCGATGGCTCTGGCGTCGAGACCCAAACTGCTGATCGCCGACGAACCGACAACGGCATTGGATGTAACCATTCAGGGGCAGATACTCGATCTTATCAAGACATTGCAGGAAGAAGAGGGCACGTCCGTTCTTTTCATCACGCATGACATGGGCGTGGTGGCCGAAATATCGGATCGTACGGTCGTCATGTTTCGGGGAAAGCAGGTCGAGACAGGGCAGACTGCTGATATTTTCCGGCAGAGCCAGCATCCTTATACGCGAGCACTTTTGTCGGCGGTTCCTGTACTGGGTTCAATGCAGGGCTATCAACGTCCTCTGCGGTTTCCGATAGTAGACAATGCGACTGGCCTTTCGGAAACGCCAGTCGAGGTGGCGGATACGGTCGACAAGATCGATGTACCCGTGTTGGAAGTAAAAGGCCTTACAAAGCGCTTCGAGATTTATTCGGGCTTTATGTCTCGCCTGAGCGGGCGTGTTCATGCCGTGGAAAACGTGTCCTTCGATCTTCGCAAGGGCGAAACCCTTTCGCTGGTTGGCGAGAGTGGGTGTGGGAAATCGACGACCGGTCGTGCCATCATGCGGCTGAGCGAACCGGATTCCGGTGAAGTTCTGGTTGAAGGCCGAAACATTCTGTCCCTCGACAAACAGGCTATGCGCGAGATGCGACGGTCGGTTCAGATGATCTTTCAGGATCCCTATGCATCGTTGAACCCGCGCATGACAGTGGGTGCCGCGATCGCGGAACCCTACATTGAACACCGGCTGGGGAGTGTGCGGGACGCGAAGGATGTTGTTGCAGACATGCTGGAGAAAGTTGGCCTCACGCCTGATATGGCAAAGCGCTATCCGCATGAATTCTCTGGCGGGCAAAGGCAGCGTATCTGTATCGCCCGCGCGCTTGCCTTGAAACCTAAAGTCATTGTGGCAGATGAGAGTGTGTCGGCGCTCGACGTCTCGATCAAGGCGCAGGTCATCAATCTCATGCTCGATCTTCAACAAAGTCTCGATCTAGCGTTTCTGTTCATCTCACACGATATGGCCGTCGTCGAGCGTGTAAGCCATCGTGTGGCCGTCATGTATCTGGGCGAGATCGTAGAAATCGGACCGAGATCGGCGGTATTTGAGAACCCTCAACATGATTATACACGCAAGCTGATGGCGGCTGTTCCGGTTCCTGATCCTGACCGACGCCGGGTGAAGCTTTCAAGCGAAACGGGAGAACTCAAAAGCCCAATCCGTCCCGCGGATTTCGTTGTGCCTTTGCGCGAATATCGAGAGGTATCGCCGCAGCACTTCGTGGCGTTGTAGAGCATGCAATTCATTATGGTGCGCCGAGACGATCCAGTGCAGTGCGAAGTGGAGTTTCGGAAATGTGGATCAGTCCGGCATAGGGACTCGCCATATCCGAAATCACGAAAATCGCGCCGGCAACGGACAATGAGCATACGATTATTATCAGTATGACAGTGCTGTTTAGCGGGGCCTGTAGGCCAAAAGTTGCGAATAAAAGCGCCAGCCATGAAATCAGCACGATGAGAAATGGGACAGGCAGCCCTTCATCTGTCGTTTCCACCAATTGCCAGTGACCTTCTGCAATCATGCCGCTGACTTCAAGCGCGCGTGTTTGGAGAGAGCCTTGCGCGGCGTCCTTCGGGTTCAATGCGCGCAGACTGTCCTGAATATCCTCAATATCCTTGAACTCCGGCAAAGCTCCATTGGAGAGCTCATCGGCCCGCTCGGCATTCCATGCCCGATCGAGACGTTTCTGGATTATTTGCTTGAGTACGGCACGTGGATGCTCCGTTTCAGGACCATAGCGGGCCATGATCCGGTCCAGGAGAACAATGCGGGCTGCCGATGTCTTCATCTCGGCTTGCGCATTGTCGTAATCGGATTTTGCTGAAGCAATCAGAAGTCCGAGAGCGAGAGCGGAAAGTGTTCCGACAACAGCGGTGGCAAGGCGTATGACATCCTTGGACTCAGAGTTAAGATGATGCTCGGGCAAACGCGATCGAGCGAACATGCCAAGCATAGTCGCCAATATCAGGATGAAGAATACCAGTGCGCCAAGCAATAAAGAGTTCAACTTCGCCTTCCGCGACTTGCTCTCGAATGATCGCCCATTGAAACTTAGTATATCATCTGTGAGTTGAGATGCAGCTTCACCAAAGGGATGGTGTTTTCGGCTCGATATGGCCCGGTATGCGAAGAAAGTGCATTCAATAAATCACACTGCGATCAGATGAAAAAGGTCGGCACATATGGCCGACCCTTTGTTATCAAAACTGCTTTCAATCAGTTCTCTGTATGTTGCTGCTTTGCGAGGTCCTCGACGCTCATGTCCGGTTCGTTACGGGTTTTATACAGCGAATAAAGCACACCGCTTGCGAGGATAGCCAGCGTTACGACAAGCGACAGCAGCGTGTTGATGTGAACGCCCAGCGGTACAAGGAAAATCTTGATGCCGATCAGCACGAGAATGATAGCAAGCGAAACCTGTAGATAGCGGAACCGGTTCATCGCCGCAGCCAGCGCGAAATAAAGCGCGCGCAAACCCAGAACGGCAAAGATGTTCGAAGTGTAGACGATAAACGTGTCCTGAGTGACTGCGAAGACGGCGGGGACAGAGTCGACTGCAAAGATCAGATCGACAGTTTCCACCATGATGAGCGCAACCGCCAGAGGGGTCAGCCAGGTGACCATCTTGCCGGTTTTGGGATGTGGCTGTTTGACCGTAAAGTTGCGACCATGCAATTCGCGGGTGATATTGAACCGGCGGCGAAGGAACTTGAAGACAGCGTTCTGCTCGATATCGGGTGTCTCATCCTGATGGCCGAACATCTTGAAGCCGGTGAAAACGAGAAACGCGCCAAAGAGGAACAGGATCCAGTTGAACTCGTGCACAAGGGCTGCACCAAGTCCGATCAGGATTGCCCGGAAGGCGATAACGCCGAGAATACCCCAGAACAAAACGCGATGCTGGTAAAGACGAGGAATGCCAAGAAAGCCGAAGATCGTTGCGATAACAAACATGTTGTCCATCGCAAGACTCTGTTCGATCAGATAGCCGGTATAAAATTCCAGGCCGGATTCCGCTCCGCGCTGCCACCACACCCAGCCACCGAAGGCGAGTGCGATCAGAACATAAAAGCCATAAAGCAGGAGGCTTTCCTTGGCTTCGATCTCGTGTTCGTCACGATGGAGAATGCCGAGGTCGAAGACAAGCAAGCCAACGACGACGACGATAAACGCCGCCCAGAAATATACAGGTGTGCCAAGAAAATCGCCCGAAAGGGCTACAATAAGCGAATCCATCGCCGGACCATCTCCATTTGAACAAGTGGAGCAGCCCCGACATCGCCATAGCGGTAGCCATGACCAGAGGGGCCCGGCGCTGCATTTCTTCAAATGTGTATGGTTTTGCCAAGTTCAAGAGTGGAACCTGAATTTTTTGTAATGTTCGATCCGGTACGTGTCCCGTTCTGAGAACTTTCAATGCGAGTTACGATATCTAAGCCAAGTACTGGAAGCTGATTGCCGCTAAACGCGACATGAAAAAAGCCAGGAAGTATCCGGGCCTGTTGTCTATAACATTGATTTTCTTGAAGAAAGTATTGGCTGGGGAACCTGGATTCGAACCAAGACTAGCGGAGTCAGAGTCCGCTGTTCTACCCTTAAACTATTCCCCAGCAGGAATATGCAAATGCCTTCGATCTGGAGGCCTGCAAGCGCGGTAAAGCATCAGCTCATCCGCGACGGCTTCCATCTAGCGAACTCAAACACCGAACGCAATACTTTTCTTCGAAAAAAATCAAAGCGATTTAAGTTATCCAGCAATTGCTTATTTCATGCGATAGGGTCGCTGCAAATTGATGCGCTGAGGAATGGTTTCTGGAAGCCGGCGCATAAAAAAAGCCCGGCCAGCGGAGGAGCGGCCGGGCAAGAGGCAGGCTGACCGGGAGGGGACCCGGTATGTGAAGGTGGCGCCTGCCAGATGATTTGTCTGCGGGCTTAAAAAGGCTGCGCCTTACTTACCCGAAGAGATGTTGGTTCAGCAGATCAGGCGTGTAGCCTTGATCTGCAACCGAGCGTCTGCCAGCTCACTCAGAACCCGCGTAGGGTCTTCCGTGCCGCGATAATGAGCTGCCGTGTAAATATCCTCACGGCGAAGTCCGATATCGCGCAGCATGTGGTCGTCAAAGCTGCTCAGGTTCAGCACTTGCCGTCGACCATTGGAAAACGTCCAGCGACGCATGATCGACGTAAATACGGTCTTTACCATCTGCACGAACGTGGAGGTTTGTCCGCTTATTGCAGGTAAATGCGTTGTCGTTATCTTGCTTGTCGCTGTCATGTCCGCTCTCCTTTGATCTGGCGGGGCTAAGTGATCCTTATCGTCAGGGTCATTCGCTTTCGCGGCTCCTTTTCCTTTACGATGGCGGCTTTATCCAACAATCGAATTGATTGTTCCAACGAATGTTTTTAATGTAATTCTTCAATAATAATGATGGATGACGCCGATGAGCACGCCTCTGGATCTCGATCAGTTGCAAACCTTCATAGCCATAGCGGATGCGGGCAGTTTTACGCGGGCAGCCGATGCTGTTTTCAAGACGCAATCCGCTGTTTCCATGCAGATGCGCCGGCTGGAAGAGCGTATTGGTAAACCGTTATTTGAACGTGATGGACGGATCAATCGTCTTACTGAAGAGGGCGAGCGGCTTCTGCTTTATGCACGCCGCATGATGCAGCTCAATGGTGAAACCATAGCTGCGTTTGATGACACTCAACTGGAAGGCCACGTGCGTATCGGTACGCCGGACGATTATGCCGATCGGTTTTTGCCGGAAATCATGGCGCGTTTTGCGCGATCAAACCCGCGCGTCGAATTGTCGGTTGTGTGCGAACCGACCGTCAATCTGGACGAGATGATCCGCCGCGGAACACTGGATATTGCTCTTGTCACCCAGTGCGATGACAAACGTCGCTCGGAAGTTGTTCGAACGGAGCCATTGCTTTGGGTGACTTCTGCCAATCATGCTGTGCATGAAGAGGCTGTCCTGCCGCTTGCTGTCGGACGCCCGACCTGTATCTGGCGTCATGCAGCCATCGATTTGCTGGAAGCGGCCAGACGAGATTATCGCATCATCATCACAAGCTGGTCAGCGACCGTTCTGGCGGCGGCGGTTCTCTCCGGCCTTGCGGTCTCAGTTCTTCCGGAATGTGCACTGCGTCCCGGTATGCGGGTCCTTGGTGAAGCAGACGGGTTTGGAATGCTGCCGGAATTCGGTATTGGCATCATGCGCGGCCATACAAAACAGAATGCCGTCGTCGACGCACTTGCGCAGCATATTATTGAAAGTCTAGACAATATATCGTCACCGCAGCCCGGCGCGATGGCTTCGGCGGAAATTTCACCGTTTCCGGCGGTTCGTACGAGGAGGGTGCGAGCCAACGAATTGCTGCCAGGCTGGTGACGACACCGTAAATAGCCGCATGGCTTCTTGACCAGCCATGTCACCTGGTTGCCTATGATGGGATGAGCATGGGTTCCGATTCGAGTTTTACCGGCGCATCGTCTAATGTTGCCGAGTATAGCGTTTCCGAGATTTCCGGCGCGTTAAAGCGCACGGTTGAGGATACGTTCGGGCATGTGCGCGTGCGCGGCGAAATTTCCGGCTATAGAGGTCCGCATTCGTCGGGGCATGCCTATTTCGCATTGAAAGATGATCGCGCGCGTCTTGAAGCCGTCATCTGGCGCGGTTCGATGAGCCGCCTCCGCTTCCGTCCCGAAGAGGGGATGGAAGTCATTGCTACAGGCAAACTCACAACCTATCCGGGCTCGTCGAAATATCAGATCGTCATCGAACAGATGGAGCCCGCCGGTGCGGGCGCGCTGATGGCGCTTCTGGAGGAGCGTAAGCAGCGGCTGGCTTCGGAAGGACTGTTCGATCCTGCCGTAAAACAACTCTTGCCCTTTATGCCCCGTGTGATCGGAGTGGTGACTTCTCCGACCGGTGCCGTCATTCGGGACATCATTCACCGGATCGCAGATCGCTATCCGCTGCATGTCATTGTCTGGCCTGTGCGTGTGCAGGGCGAGACAAGTGGACCTGAAGTGGCCGCCGCGGTGGACGGTTTCAACGCTTTGCTCGACGAAGGGAATATTCCGAGGCCGGATGTGCTGATCGTGGCGCGGGGTGGCGGCAGTCTGGAAGACCTTTGGGGCTTCAATGACGAAATCGTCGTTCGTGCCGTTGCTGCATCGCATATACCGGTAATTTCTGCGGTCGGCCACGAAACCGACTGGACTTTGATTGATCTTGCAGCCGACATTCGTGCTCCCACGCCAACAGGCGCGGCGGAAATGGCGGTGCCTGTAAAGGAAGATCTTCTGGCAGCGCTGGCGGGGCAATCCGCGCGGCTTTCGTCGGCCATGTCCCGCTTTATCGACCTTAAACGGCAAGCCCACCGTTCGGCAGCGCGAGCTCTTCCGTCGGCTGACCAGTTGCTGGCTTTGCCGCGTCGGCGTTTCGATGAAGCCGCTGCGCGCCTCACGCGGGCTCTGTTCGTCAACACGCAAAAGAAGCGGGTCCACTTTGACGGTCATGCGCGACAGTTATCGCCGCGTCTCCTTCAACGCCGGTTTACAGAACTGCAGCGCGATGTTTCCGCTCTTGGACAAAGACTGCCTCGTGCGCTCGAGGCATTCCTGCGCGAACGAAGAACAGCTTTCATTCATCGGGCAAATCGCCTTTCGGCGGAGCCGATACTGCGGCGAACAAAACTTACGAGCGTTGCAATAGAACAGCTGGATCGTCGTCGCGATCAAGCCGTCCGTCTTCTCATTGAACGAGCTAAACGGCGCGGGCAGGAACTGGAGCGTCTTATGCGCACGCTTTCTTATGAAAGCATTCTAGAGCGCGGTTTTGCGGTTGTCTTCGATGAAGAAGGGAAACCGGTGAAGCAGGCTGGATCCGTATCGGCTGGCGATGCATTGTCTATTCGGTTTCGCGATGGTGACGTTGCAGTCGTTGCGGGTGATGAGGACGAGAGCGAGCCCGCAAAGCTTGTACAAACAAAAAAGGTTCAGTCTCCCGGCTCTGGCAATCAGGGATCGTTATTTTAGCAACAGTCAGTCGCTGTGTTTTCCGTTTTCTGCTGAGATTGTTTGGCCTTAAGGCTGGCTTAAGCTTGGACGTCTTTTTCTCGCGCATCTGTCATTGTTAGAGATTTAGGATGTCGCGTAAAAAATCCCAGGACGACCTCACAAATGGCTTTGCGAAGGCTGCTTTCAGCCGTCGCGGCTTTCTTATAGGTGTAAGCGCGGTTGCGTTGTCGGGCTGTGTTTCCACGACGCAACAGCCACCTCAACCGGTGAAAAAACTGCCTGAACCTGCACCGTCGCGACCTGTGCCGCTGATGTACCAGGCGCTGCCGGAAGAACAGTTCCCGATCCCGGCTGTCGATACGAGCAAGGTTGATCCAAAATTCTGGCGGCAGGAAGTGGATTATCCAACGGACGAAGTCAGAGGCACTGTTATCGTCGATACGCCGAACAAGTATCTCTACCATGTACTGGGCAATGGGCGGGCCATGCGCTACGGTATCGGTGTCGGGCGCGATGGTTTTGCATGGGCCGGACGCGCCAAGATCGCTTATAAGCGCCAATGGCCGCGCTGGACGCCGCCGGATGAGATGGTTGCACGTCAACCTGCGCTGGAGCCTTACAGCATCGCCAATGGCGGGATGCCCCCTGGTATCAAGAATCCGCTGGGTGCGCGAGCGATGTACATTCACAAGGATGGGCGCGATACGCTCTATCGCATTCACGGATCGCCGGAAGCATGGAGCATCGGTAAAGCCGTGTCGTCGGGGTGCATTCGCATGCTCAATCAAGATGTGATTGATCTTTACAATAATGTACGCGATGGCAGCACGATTGTCGTGATACCCGATCCGAGCAAAGGCCAGCAGGTCACAAGCTGACTAAAACAAAAAGGGCGCGGTATCCGCGCCCTTTTTGTTGGATGTGTTTTGCGGCTCAATGCTCAATAGGCATATTCGAGAAAGATTGGATCGACCGACCCTGCCCATACGCTGTTATATGCCTTCAGCATGCGCTCGGCATCCGTGACGCCTGCTGCTACGATTTCTTCAAGCGGTGCAAGGAAATGCGTTTCGTCATGGCCTTCGCTGTTGAGCTTGTTGCGGTTCAAAAGACCGAGCCGGGAGATTTTCAAAGTCTCACGAGCGACCTGTTCCAGCGGCTTGCCCCGGAATGTCGTGTTCAAAGCTTTAGCGGGAACCTCGTTACGAAGGGCAAGGACCTCTTCGTAAGTCCAATCCTTGGTGAGAAGCTCGGCAGCAGTCAGAGCCTCTTCATCATAAAGCAGGCCGACCCAGTAGGCTGGAAGCGCACAGATACGGCGCCACGGACCTCCATCGGCTCCCCGCATCTCAAGGAAGCGTTTCAGACGGACTTCGGGGAAAAGCGTGGAAAGGTGATTGGTCCAGTCGCCCATATTGGGAACCGGGTCGCTCATTTCACCTTTCAGCGCACCATTCATGAACTGACGGAACGTGACATGCGTACAGTCGTGATAATGGCCGTCGCGCAGGATGAAGTACATCGGTATATCAAGCGCCCATTCGACATAATCGGCAAAACCGAAGTTCTCCGAGAAGACGAACGGCAGCACGCCCGAACGCTGGTTATCGGTATCGCGCCAGATATTCGAGCGCCACGACAAAAGGTGGTTTGGCTTGCCTTCGGTGAATGGGGAGCTGGCGAAAAGTGCGGTGGCCACAGATTGCAGCTTCATCGAAACCTGCATCTTGCGGCGCATGTCGCGTTCCGAGCTGAAGTCGAGATTAACCTGAATGGTCGACGTGCGGTACATCATGTCCAGACCTTCATGCCCGACTTTTGGCATATAGTTGGTCATGATCTTGTAGCGTGATTTCGGCATGACAGGTGTTTCAGCCAAGGTCCATTTTGGACTGCCACCAACACCTAAAAATTGGATGCCCAGAGGCTCGGCAATTTCGCGGACCTGGGACAGATGCGCATTCACTTCACGACACGTCTGGTGAATGGTTGAAAGCGGTGCCCCGGAAAGCTCAAACTGGCCTCCGGGTTCCAGCGAAATGGCGCCCTGTCCGGTTGGCTCTACCAAGCCGATGATATTGCCTTCATCGATAATAGGCTCCCAACCAAGCGTGGCCTGCATGCCTTCGAGTATGGCTTTGATACCGCGCGGCCCCTCATAGGGAACAGGACTGTTATCGGTTGTGTAAAATGGAAATTTCTCATGCTCGGTGCCGATACGCCAGGCATCCTTGGGCTTGCATCCGCCAGCCAGATAGTTCGCCAGTTGTTCAACGCCCGTCAGTGCCGTTTCGTCAGTTGTATCGCGCGCCATGCAGTCTATCCCTAGCCTATTTTTCGCTTTTCAGCGTGATTGGACAAATTTGTCAAATCACGCAAGTCAATTCCATTGAACGTCAGATTTCGAGAACGTCATCCTGCATTCCGCCAGTCTCCGAGCACAGATTGTACCAGAGCCATCGCAGCGACAGCAGCTGTGTCGGCACGCAGGATTCGAGGGCCGAGCGGAATAGCTGTCACGAAGGGGAGATTTCGGAGCGTTTGACGTTCGTCTTCTGAGAAGCCACCTTCGGGACCAATCAACAACGCGACAGGGCCGGGCGCCATTTTCTGCAAGATGGTCAACGGATCGTCCGATTCGTACCCTTCATCGCAGAAGATCAAATGTCGGGATTTGTCCCACTGCTCAATGAAGCGGTCAAAGCGAATGGCCTCACAACATTCCGGTATGGAAAGTACGCCGCACTGTTCCGCAGCTTCTATCGCATTGGCCTTGATGCGATCGGCCCCCAGCTTTGGTACCTGCGTGTGCTGTGTGATGACAGGTTGCAGTATACCTGCGCCCATCTCGACAGCTTTCTGGACCATATAGTCCAGCCGCCCCTGTTTCAGAGGGGCGAAGCAATAAACAAGATCACTCGCTAAAGGCTGCGGGCGCGTCTGTTCGAAGGGCATGAGGAACAGACGCTTTTTACCCTCCGGCTTCAGCCGTGATTTCCATTCGCCGTGGCGTCCATTGAAGGCGAGAATTTCATCGCCATCCTTCAAGCGAAGGACGTGGGTGAGATAATGTGCGGCCTGCGGGGCGACCTCAATCTGGTCGCCGTCGTCGAGGTCGTTTTCAACGTATAGTCTCTGCATTTTGTAGTTTGCGCGCATGACAGCATCGATGGCAGAGGGCAGGGGCGGCGGTCAAGCGCTTTGGTAATGCATCAAGAGACAATTAATTAGCATTCCTACACAAACAATTGATGGGAAACATCATGGCAGTTGCATTTAATTAGATTGTATCCATATAGGTATGAAGCTATCTATTTGAATGGAATTGATGTGATGAAACAAACTTGGGTCGAATTCGCACCGCTTCTTGCAAGCACCGCCAGAGGATGGCGGAAAGCTTTCGATGCAGCGATGGCGGAACATGGTCTTTCCGACGCGAAAGCCATACCGCTGATGATCCTGTTGCGGCACGGAGATCGTATTCCCCAAGGTGTGCTGGCCGAACGGGTCGGTATCGAGGGAGCAACGATTGTCCGGGTTGTCGACGAGTTGGAGAAGGATGGCCTGATCCAGCGGGTTGCCGACGATGCTGATCGTCGCGTCAAGCTCATTCAACTGACAGAGGACGGTCGCGCCCTTGCCGCCAAGGTGGAAAAGTCTGCTGCCCGTCTTCGCGCCATTTTCCTTGGTGATTTCGATTCCGATGCGGTCGACATTGCCATGGAAGTGCTGCGCAAGCTGAATGAGAAGTTTCAAACACAATCTTTCTGATCGGTCGCGCGACCGGAAAGATGCGATGCATTCAACCGGTGCCCTCACAGCCATGACGAAGCCAGTCGAAACAACTCCGAAGTTCTGGGACGTGGTCTTTTCACTGAAGACTTTCGCTGCAGCCATGCTTGCGCTGTGGATCGGCCTGATGGCCAATTTGCCCAATCCTTACTGGTCCATTGCGGCTGTCTATATTGTTGCGCATCCGCTCTCAGGTGCGACGACATCAAAGGGTTTTTACCGTCTGATCGGTACGATTATCGGCGGAGCAGTGACCATTCTGTTCGTGCCGCATCTGGTCAATTCTCCTGAAATACTGACGCTGGCGATCGGTCTTTGGATGGGCCTCTGCCTTGCGATCAGCCTGCTCGATGGTACGCCGCGCAGTTATTTGTTCATGCTGGCTGGCTATACGGTGGCTATCGCGAGTTTTGCCGTTGTTTCCGTGCCTGAAACGACTTTCGACTATGCCGTGGGTCGTGTGGAAGAGATCGCAATCGGGATCATTTGCGCTGCTGTCGTCAATCGACTTGTTTTTCCACGTCACAGCGGCCCGGTGCTCGTCAGTCGTATCGATAATTGGCTGCGTGACGGTTCAAAGCTGGCGCTGGCAAGCATGCGGGGGGAAGGTGCTACACCTGAATTTCTTCGGGATCGCCAGCGTCTTGCAGCCGATGCGCTCGAGCTGCGCAATCTGACGACGCATGTTGCCTATGACACTTCATCAATCAGAAATGTCGGAACGCAGCTTCACGTTTTGCAGCAGCGTATGGTGGCTGTTCTTCCGATCATATCAAGCTTGCACGATGTGCTGGCTATGAAGCCTGGTGAAAATGAAAAGTCCTGGCATCCAGCGGTGCAGAAACTGTTGGACGAGGCCTGTGACTGGATCGAGAGCGGCGAAAACCTGACAGAGGAACGCCGTGCTGTTTTCTTGCAGTTGATCGACGAAATCGACCGGCATGGGAAGGATGCGACAAGTTGGGGTGAATTGCTGCCGTTCAATGTGGCTGCGCGCGTTCGCGATCTGGTGCAGATATGGAGCGATTGCATCACACTGCGTCAGGACATTGTTTCCGGTTCCCGACATTCGCTGCGCTGGCGTCGCTACGACGCACATTTGAAGGCCCGCCCTATGCATCGGGACTACGGCATGGCCTTCCTGTCTGGCTTTTCCGCCTTTCTGGCAACTTGTGTAGCGACTGCATTCTGGATTGCGAGCGGCTGGTCTCAAGGCAGTGCTGCAGCCATGATGGCCGGTATTTTCTGCTGCATCTTCGCAACCATGGATGATCCGGTGCCGGTCATGCGCAAGTTCAACTGGCTGCTTTTGATTGTCATCGTTGCCGCCTTCATTTTTGAGTTTGCGTTGCTGCCACTTGTGGATGGGTTCTTCCCGCTGGTTCTGGTGCTGGGACTGTTCCTCATCCCGGCAGGCTTGCTGCTTGCCATTCCTTCGCAATTTTTGCTCGGCATGGTGCTCTGCGTGAACTTGCCGAACATGCTCATGCTGCAGGGCCATCTGACCCACGATTTTGTCAGTTTTGCCAATGCCAATCTGGCCACCGTAGTGGGGATCGTAATCGCTGCCGTAGTGACTTCAATTGTCCGGTCCGTCGGTGCTGAATGGAGCGTGCGCCGCCTGATCAAGGCGGGTTGGAACGATATTGCACTTGCTGCTGAACGGCGCCCCGGACGTCATCGTCGCCAGCGCATGAATCGCCTTTTGCTCCGGATGATCGACCGTATCGGCATGATGACCCCGCGTCTCGCGCTGGTCCCGGCGGCAGATGTCGCGAAGGTCGATCTGTTGCGCGATCTGCGAAACGGCATGAACACGATCGATCTCCAGCAATACCGCTCCAAACTGCCCGAAAACTGTCGGCCAGCTGTCGATGAAGTGCTGGATGGTGTTGGCGCGCATTACCGAGCCTTGGCCAACAAGCCACAGGAGGCAGGTGAAATCGACAGAAACCTGCTCGCCTCCATTGATGCGGCAATCACTACCATTATCGAGAGCGGATCGCCAGCAATAGCCAAACGTACGCGAATGGCGCTGGTCGCCCTTCGCTTCAATCTGTTTCCGAAAGCGCCACCTTTTGCCTTGCCGCCGCGTCCACTCATGGAACTCCCGCAAGCAGCCTAAGACAACGATGTGATTTGTGATGCAACCTGAACTCGATATCTACGGAATTTACATTCCGACCCTCGGCGTGCTGGCGCTTGGCGCTTATTTTGCAAATACGGTCATGCAACGCCTTTTGGCGCGGGCACGCCTTTATCGTTTCGTCTGGCATCGGCCTTTGTTCGATGCTGCGATGTATTTTTGTATTCTCGGTGTTGCCGCCGTCATTCTCAATGGAATACCGCTATGAAAAAGCTCTTTGCACATTCAGGTCGTGTCTTTGTAACCGTCGTCATGGTCACGATGGCAGGGCTCTTCGGTTGGCATTTGTGGGATTACTACATGAACGCGCCATGGACACGCGATGGCAAAATTCGTGCCGATGTCGTGCGTGTTGCGCCGGATGTCTCGGGCCTTGTTGGCGAAGTGCTCGTCCACGACAATGCGACTGTTCATCAGGGCGACGTTATCTTTCGCATCGATCAGGCCCGTTACAAGCTCGCCCTGCAAACAACGGAAGCAAAGGTTGATAGCAGCAAGGCGGCACTTGATATGGCAAACCGCGATCTGGTCCGCTATCGCCAGCTTAACGACACGACCGTGACACGCCAGAAACTGGAGCAGATTGAAACGACGGCCCAGCAAGCGGAAGCTTCCTATCGGCAGGCGCAACTGGATCGCGATCTTGCAGCACTCAATCTCGATAGATCGTCGGTAAAAGCGCCCGTCAACGGTGTGATTACCAACTTCTCGCTTCAGCCGGGTGATTACGTCTCCGCAGGCTCAGCAGTGACTGCCTTGGTGGATACGGACTCGTTCTACGTTTCTGGCTATTTTGAAGAGAACAAACTCGAGCGTATCCAGATTGGTGACCCGGTAGTGGTCGATATCATGGGCAGCAAAGTGCAACTCAAAGGAAAGGTTGAAGGCATCGCTGGAGGTATTGAAGATCGTGAGCGTAGCGATTCTTCCAGCTTGCTTGCGAATGTTTCGCCGACCTTCAACTGGGTGCGTCTGGCACAACGTGTGCCAGTGCGTGTGAAACTTGAAGAGGTGCCGGACAGTGTCCATCTCGTTGCTGGCCGAACAGTCAGCGTTTCGGTGGTGAACTGATTTAAAAGCCCGGCTGTCGTCCGGGCTTTTTCCATGTTAGCAAAGACAAAAGCGGTTGGGGATTTCTCATGGGTGTGCTGGTTGTCCAGAACTACGATGGGTCCGGATTGGGACAGATCGAGCCAATACTGGTGAATGCTGGGCATTCGATTGATCTGCGTCATCCCTACAACGGCGATTCATTACCCTCCGATGACAATGGCTATCAAGCCTTGATCGTTCTTGGCGGCGAGCAGAATGCGCTTGCCGACGCCGAATGTCCTTACTTCCCCCATTTGCTCGAGCTTATACGCCGGTTTGGCGATCATGATAAGGCCGTTCTCGGCATTTGTCTGGGCAGCCAGCTCGTGGCTCGTGCTTATGGTGGGGAGAATATTCTGGATCGCCCGATGGAGTTCGGCTGGCAAGAAATTCGGCTTACCGAGGAGGGTAAAAGCGATCCGGTCTTGTCTGCCGCGGGTGACATCTTTCCAATCTTTCATTGGCATCGCGATACGTTTTCGCTTCCGAAGCAAGCTTTGCATATGGCGATAAGCGATATGACACCTCATCAGGCTTATCGCATTGGACGTGCAGTCTATGGCACGCAATTCCATTTCGAGGCGAACACGCAGCTTGTGGCCGAGTGGAATGACCAGCTAAGCGAACTGATCGCGGGTTTCGCGCCGGATTGGGCGTTACAATATCCAGAGCTTGCAAAGAAGTTCGGAGCACAGGCGGATGCCGCAGGTGCTGCATTAGCCAAGGCGTGGGTAAACCAAATCTAGAGGCCTCGTAACTGCGTCTTAACCTTAAGTCGAAGTATCGCGTTGCCGCTTTGCCACAGCGTTCAACCAATTCGGTTTTTCAAGAGAAAAGCGGTGGCTTGGCTGGAACCGTTCAGTTGCGGGTAACTTTTTTCGGGTGTAACTGAACGCCGTCTCCCCGGGCAGCAACCGAATGAGCAAGGCTGATCGCCATGCTCTCAAGTGGCGGCTCGTCTACCGAACTTTATCCGGCCACCGTCGAAAGAGTTTCCGAATATGACCGCCAAGCATGCCGCTCTTCTCACCGTCCTGATGGTTTCCGCGATTGTATTCATGGCGGTCGGCATATTTACCGTCGATGCGGGCAACAACGCGATGTCTACTGACGGTTATGGCATTTCCAGCGCTCATTGAGCGTACTAGCTCGTTGCAATAAAACGCTTTTCAGAGCCGTTGATCACGATGGCTGAAAGCTGCCCACTTCTCCATGCATATGTATCGAGATTGACCCTGTTCGGTTGAATATCGATAGCGCTTTGCGGTGTATGCCCGTGGATGATGACCTTTTCGAAGGGCTCAGTCCATTTGAGGAAAGCTGTGCGAATCCAGATCAATTCTTCCGGGTCTTGTGCATCCAGCGGCACAGCAGGGTTTATGCCTGCATGACAGAAGAAGAATTCGCCAAAAGCGACTGAGCGCGGCATGGCGCGAATGAAGTCGATATGGGTTTGGGGAACGGCCTTGACGAGCGCGGCATGACCTAGGCGCGCTGAATCTGCATCAGTAAAATCAACTTCCACATTGTAGGAGCGGGCGGTATCAATGCCACCGTGGAGTGCGAATATCCCGGCAACGTCTCCCGTTGCTAGATAGGTAAGAAAACCGTCGTCGTGATTGCCCAACAGCGAAATGACGCGCTTATCCCGACGTGACACATCAATCAGAAAATCCAGCACTTCTTTCGAGCGCGGACCACGATCGATATAATCACCAAGATGAATGATACGCCAGTCGTGAGCGGGGCGGTGGTCAAGGTCGGCACGGATCAGCCCGTGCATATCCTGCAACAAGTCGAGACGGCCATGTACGTCGCCGATGGCATAAAGGCGGATACCGTCGGGTCCTTTGGCATCTTTGAAAACTACGCCGTTCATTCGCTGTCATTTTCCTTCGTGTCCTTGCCTGACTTCGCACCCGCCCGCTGCCGATAGCGCAGGCGCGAGACACGTTCGCGTTCTTCGTGAAGCTCGCGATCATGCGTGGCCTGTTCCACGAAACGAATGTGTTTTCGCACCGCTTCGCGTGCCGCTTGCGGATTACCGGCCATGACGGCATCGTAAATGGCGCGGTGCTGCGAAAGAAACATGTCGGCGACGCCAGGATAGCTGTAAATTAGGCTGCGATTGTAAAAAACGCCATCCTTCAGAAGTTGATAGCAAGACCGCAGGGTGTGCAGCAGAACGATGTTGTGTGCTGCTTCACCAATGGCATTGTGCAATTCCACATCGAGGCGTGCCTCCGTGTCGAAGTCGCTGACGCCATGAGCCTTTTCCATGGCCTCCATGATCTCGGTCAAAAGCGCTTTGTCAGCTGGTGTAGCTCGAAGTGCTGCATATTCTGCGGCAATGCTTTCGATTTCCCGGCGATATTCGAGATAGTCTGCGGTCGCCTTGCGATGATCGGCAAAAAGCTTGACCACAGGGGCGCTGAATACCTGTCCGATCACGTCTGCAACGAATGTGCCTCCACCATGACGAGAGATGAGGAGTTCGGCAGTCTCAAGCCTTTTTAGAGCATCGCGCAATATCGGGCGAGATATATCGAACTGGCGCGCCAGTTCACGCTCGCCGGGAAGCCGGTCGCCACCGCGCAGAACGCCTTCGAGAATGAGCGTTTCGATCTGATGCACAACGTCGTCTGCCGTGCGGCTTGCCTGTATGCGTGAAAAAATTGTTTCGGCCATGCCGTCTGAAGCCCTCTCCATAACGGCGGCAAATTAGCCTTTAGGTCGATGTCCGGCAACGGAATATATTGAAAAGGAAAGTCCGATCGATGATGCGACCGGGCTTTCGGAATACATGATCAAAAAATGATCAGGCTTTTTTGCGCTTGCGTGTCGCGACGAGTACGAAAAGACCTGCGACAAAGCCGTACATAGCCCATTTAAACGGGAGTGCGTCAGCGGTTTCGCTGCGGATCGGAAGTACGGTCACAGTGCCGGGGCGGCTTTCTACGCCCGATTTGCCTTCGGCTTTAGCTTGTTCGATCTGTTGTGGAGAAACGACCCACTCGGCGCCACGTGATTTGTCATAGAACATGAAACCACAGCCGACGATAACGGCGACGATGATCGCTAGAATAAAACGTAAAGGTGTGTTCATCATTTTTCCCAGAAAATCAGGACAATGGGAGAAAATCATCCGATTCGCTTGAATAACGGATTGCGGGATATTTAAGCCTTTTAGAATCAAAAGCTTAGTTAGCTTTATATGCTGGCACACTAATATAGCGCGCGCGACTTATTAACCGACGAACGAAAGCCAGTCTATTTCTTTGCTACTTCGTGCGGAGATGCGCCGCTTTCCCAGTAAGGAACAGGGCCATAAAGATCTGCCAGATAGTCGATGAACAGTCTGACCTTTGCCGGGAGGAACTGTTTCGATGGATAGACGGCATGAATTGCAACGTTGCGAGACGCGGCATAGTCGGGCAGAACTTGTACCAACTTGCCTGCTGCAAGTTCCGGGCCGATATCCCAGGTCGAGCGTTGCGCTATGCCGAGGCCTGCCAGGACTGCCTCGCGTACCATTTCGCTGGAATTGGTTTGCAGTGGCCCCACTGGGCGAATGACGATGGGGCCTTTGGGGCCTTCCAGTCGCCAGGGGTCGTTGTTGTGAGGTGCCAGACAGATATGGTCCTGCAAGTCCTCAATCGTCTGTGGTGTACCCCGTTCCGCGATATAGCCGGGTGAAGCGACGAGAATACGACGCACGGGTGCGAGACGGCGTGCGACGAGGGTTGAATCGGAAAGTTCGGCGATCCGAATGGCAAGATCGTATCCATCGCCTACAATGTCGACCATCTCGTCGGTGAGCTGCATATTGACGGTAAGGTCTGCGTTGGCGCGCATGAACGGCACGAGATAGGGCGCAATGTGCATGCGACCGAAAGTCGTAGGGGCTGAAATTTTCAATGTACCGCGCGCATCGGCAGAACGGCGGGCAACAAAGGCTTCCGCTTCTTCGATGTTGGAGAGAATGGCCAGAACCCGCTCATGATAACCCTGACCGGCCTCAGTCAACGCGATCTGGCGTGTCGTTCGTTGAAGCAGTCGGGTTCCGAGGCGCTCTTCCAGCCGTCCCAGACGTTTTGAGACGACCGCTGGCGAGAGGCCCAGATCGCGAGCGGCTGCTGACATGCTGCCCGTTGCCACGACGCGGGCAAAGATTTCCATATCCGCCAGACTGCTCATCATGTTCTGCTATCCCACTCATTGCCGTGCTTTGCTAAAGCTTTGGGTTTAAAGCATCTAGCCGAGCGCTAGGAAACTAGGCAAGCAATTATGCCGCAGTGTGAAAACTGTTTAGCCGCTGACTAAAGTGGTAAAAATGATTTACCACTTGACGAGAATGGTGCGGAGTGCACTTTGACCACATAAGTGGTGGAGGAGAATATGAGCGGACTCATCATGCCGGAGCCGGACGCGTTCGTCATGCAGCGGCGCGAGCAGATCGTTGCAGACTTGCGCGACATCGTGCCGGGCGAAGGCGTTGTGGATGCTATCAATGCGATGCGCGTGTTCGAGAGCGATGGCCTGACCGCGCACCGTTCGTTGCCGTTGGTCGTTGTGCTGCCAGAAACGGTTGATCAGGTTTCGCAGGTTCTGCGCTATTGTCACGATAACAACGTTCGTGTCGTGCCACGGGGAGCGGGTACATCACTGTCCGGCGGTTCCATGCCGCTGCAGGATGCGGTTTTGCTTGGCATGTCGCGCTTCAATCGCATTCTTGAAATCGATTATCCGAACCGCGTCGCTGTGGTGCAGCCAGGCGTGACCAATCTCGGCATTACCAAGGCTGTTGAACACGAGGGGTTTTATTATGCGCCTGATCCCTCGTCACAGATTGCCTGTTCCATCGGTGGCAACGTCGCGGAAAATGCGGGTGGTGTGCATTGCCTTAAATACGGTCTGACCGCCAATAATGTGCTCGGCATCGAAATGGTGCTTATCACCGGAGAAGTTATCCGGCTTGGCGGTAAGCATCTCGACAGTGAGGGCTACGATCTTCTCGGTCTGATGACCGGCTCAGAAGGACTGCTCGGTGTCGTGACAGAGATTACGGTCCGTATCCTGCAAAAACCGGAAACGGCGCGTGCAGTCATGGTCGGCTTTCCCTCCAGCGAGCAAGCCGGTCAGTGTGTCGCTGACATCATCGGCGCAGGTATCATACCAGGCGGCATGGAGATGATGGACAGGCCAGCCATCAAGGCCGCCGAAGATTTCGTGCGGGTCGGTTATCCGCTCGATGTTGAAGCGCTGCTGATCGTCGAACTGGATGGGCCGCCCGTCGAAGTGGACTATCTGATAGGTCGGGTCGAAGCACTGGCGCTTACAAACGGTTCCACAACCTGCATTCTGTCGCAATCGGAAGAACAGCGTCTGGCTTTCTGGGCAGGCCGGAAGGCGGCATTCCCGGCAGTGGGACGCATCTCGCCGGACTATCTGTGCATGGATGGCACCATTCCGCGCAAAGAGCTGCCGCGTGTTCTGTCCGGGATGCGCGAACTTTCCGAGAAATACGGATTGCGGGTGGCCAATGTGTTCCACGCGGGCGACGGCAACCTGCATCCGCTTATCCTCTATGATGCGAATATTCCTGGCGAACTGGAAGCTGCGGAAGATTTTGGCGCGGACATTTTGCGCCTTTGCGTGAAGGTCGGCGGTGTTCTCACCGGCGAACACGGCGTCGGAATTGAAAAGCGCGATCTGATGCCGGAAATGTTCAACGACATCGATCTTGACCAGCAGATGCGTGTCAAATGTGCTTTCGATGCCAAGCACCTTCTTAACCCCGGTAAGGTTTTTCCGCAATTACGCCGCTGCGCCGAGCTTGGTCGTATGCATGTGCATCGTGGCGAGCTGGCCTTCCCGGATATTCCCCGATTCTGAGTTGTGGTTTGATCATGAGCGATGCAAATATTCTAAAGCCGCAAGATGAGGCTGGTGTTCTGGATGCCGTGCAGGATGCACTGGCCAGTTCCACGCCGCTGGAAATTATCGGCCATGGCTCCAAGCGTGGCATCGGACGCAGGGTTGATGCCGGTCGCGTGCTCGACGTGTCGCGGCTTACGGGCGTGACCTTGTATGAGCCGGACGAACTGGTGCTCTCGGCAAAGGCCGGAACGCCGATGGTCGAGATCGAAAAGCTTCTGGCCGACAACAATCAGTGCTTTCACTTCGAGCCGATGGATTACGGCCCGTTGCTGTCGGGCGAGGGTGGGCGCGGCACGATTGGTGGCGCGCTTGCCGCCAATCTGTCCGGTCCGCGCCGTCTCAAGGCAGGTGCTGCCCGCGATCATGTGCTTGGGGTGCGCGTCGTGTCCGGGCGTGGCGAATTGTTCAAATCTGGTGGTCGCGTGGTCAAGAACGTGACCGGCTATGATTTGTCCAAAGGCATGGCTAATTCCTGGGGCACACTGGGCGTTGCCACCGAGGTGACGTTCAAGGTTCTGCCGAAGCCGGAAACGGCGGCAACGCTTGCCGTGCGCGGTCTGACCGACGAACAGGCGGCGCGCGTCATGGCCATGGCTATGGGATCGCGAGAGGAAGTCGCTTCCGCCGCGCATCTGCCGCCGACTGTTGCCAATCGCTTCCTTGACGGTAAGCTCGGCTGGGATGCGGCGACCGTTCTACGGCTCGAAGGCTTTGCACCTTCGGTCGAGCACCGTAGTCGGCAATTGCAGGCGCTGCTCCGCCAATCCGGCACGGTGGAAGTGTTGAACGGGGGGCAATCGCAGCAGCTCTGGCGTGAAGTGCGCGATGTCCTGCCTTATGCCAATGCAGGCGACAATCGCGCTGTCTGGCGCGTTTCGATGACGCCGATGCAAGGCTGGCAGATGGTGGACGAGTTCCGCCGTCATGCGGGCGTCGATGCCTATTACGACTGGCAGGGTGGGCTGATCTGGATGCGGATGGAAGCGGACCCGGAAGCGCAAACTTTGCGCAAGCTGATTACCAAATATGGCGGTGGCCATGCGACGCTCGTGCGCGCATCGGAACATATTCGCGCAAGCAATGCAGTGTTCGAGCCGCAACCGGCAGCACTTGCAGCGCTTTCTCAGCGGTTGAAGCAACAATTCGATCCCGAAAATATCCTCAATCCGGGGCGTATGCATCCCCGTCAGGCTGGAGCTTGAAGCCATGCAGACCCATTTCAGCCCCGATCAGTTACGCGATCCTGGTGTCAGCGAAGCCGAGAAAATTCTGCGTAAATGCGTGCACTGCGGCTTCTGTACCGCAACATGCCCGACCTATGTGACGCTCGGCAACGAACTCGACAGCCCGCGTGGCCGCATCTACCTCATCAAGGATATGCTGGAAAACGGTCGCCCGGCGGATGAGGAAATCGTTCGCCATGTTGACCGTTGCCTGTCCTGCCTTTCCTGCATGACGACATGTCCTTCCGGGGTCAACTATATGCATTTGGTCGATCATGCACGGGCGCATATCGAAAAAACCTATAAGCGCCCATTTATGAACCGCTTCCTGCGTGGGGTTTTGGCACAGGTGCTGCCCTATCCGGGCCGTTTCCGCGCTGCGCTAAAACTGGCAAAACTTGGAAAGCCGTTTGCGCCGCTCCTGCGCAAAAGCCAATCCCTACGACCGATGGCGGCCATGCTCGACCTAGCGCCGCAAAGTCTGCCAGCGGCTGCCAATATCGAAACAGTTAGTGCTGCCAAAGGTGAGAAGCGTGGTCGCGTGGCGATCCTCAATGGCTGCGCGCAGCCAGTGCTCAATCCGGGCATAAATGCCGCCACCTTGCGGCTTTTGAACCGCTTCGGCATCGAAGTGGTGACACCGAAGGGCGAAGGCTGCTGCGGTTCGCTGGTCCATCATATGGGCCGCGAGGAGCAGGCGCTTGAACAGGCACGGCACAATGTCGATGTCTGGACGCGTGAGATCGAAGCGGGTGGTCTTGATGCCATTATTGTCACTGCATCGGGCTGCGGCACGACCATCAAAGACTACGGCTACATGCTGCGTCTCGATCCATTCTACAAGGACAAGGCAGCACACGTATCAGCGTTGGCCAAGGACATCACCGAATATCTCACCGGCATCGATCTGCCGGAACCCGATGCGCCGCAGACGCTGACAGTCGCCTATCACTCGGCCTGCTCGATGCAGCACGGGCAGAAAATTGTGCGGCAGCCGAAAGACCTGCTGTCAAAAGCGGGCTTCACGGTGAAGGAACCGCTGGAAGGGCATCTGTGCTGCGGATCGGCTGGCACCTATAACATCATGCAGCCGGAGATTGCCGCCAAGCTGCGTGACCGCAAGGTAAAGAACATTGAGGCGACAGGCGCCGATCTGATCGCTACCGGTAATATCGGCTGCATGACCCAGATCGCCACCGGCAGCAAGCTACCCATCGTGCACACGGTGGAACTGATCGACTGGGCCTATGGTGGGCCGAAGCCTCAGGGATTGTCACAAATAGCTGCATAAAAAAACCGGGCAATTGCCCGGTTTTGTCTTCGATGTCTGCTCAGCCAGCCGAAAAGGTACTCGGATTCGGGCCGATCCGGCCGTCTGCCTTGTCCAGTTTCGTAATCGCATCGTGATCGGTTCCGTTGAGACGGAAATCGAAAATATCGAAATTTTCTTTGATACGGGCGGGCGTAACGGACTTGGGAATGACGATATTGCCCGTTTCGATGTGCCAGCGCAGGATGATTTGTGCGACCGACTTGCCATGCTTTTCCGCGATGGCCTTCAGCGTGGCATCCTCCAGAATTTTACCCTGACCAAGTGGGCTCCACGCTTCCGTCGCGATGTCGTGTTTGCTGTGGAACAGACGCAACTCGTCCTGCTGGAACTGTGGGTGCAGCTCAATCTGATTGAGAACCGGCGTTACGCCGCTTTCCGTGATGATGCGTTCGAGATCGGCTGTACGGAAGTTGGATACACCAATGGATTTGGCTCGACCCTCTTCTTTCAATTTGAGAAAAGCGCGCCATGTTTCCATGAAAAGATCTTTCGATGGCATCGGCCAGTGGATGAGATAGAGATCCACATAATCCGTGCCAAGCTTTTTCAAGCTGGCGTCGAATGCTTTCAGCGTCGATTCATAGCCTTGTTCACCGTTCCACAGTTTCGTGGTGAGGTAAATGTCGCCGCGCTCGATTCCGGAACTCTTGATCGCCTTGCCGACGCCTTCTTCATTGCCGTAAATGGCAGCGGTGTCGATGTGACGATATCCTGCTTTCAACGCTTCGCTGACAGCGGCCACTGCTTCGTCATTACCTACTTGCCAGACACCGTAACCGAGCTGCGGAATGTGATTGCCGTCGTTCAGTTTAACCGTCGGTACGGTCATGATTTATCCTTTCCCTCCGAAGCATTCAGCGCAAAGGTGGATCCTTTGATGCGCATGAATGCTATTGACCTGCATGCCGGTTCTTTCTCCAGCACGAACTGCCATTTGGCAGCCATTTTCATATCTCTTTGGACTTTGCCACTGTCAGCATATGGGTGTTCGGGGGAAAAGGAAAAGCCCTTTCAATCATGTTTCCAAGTCTGCAATCATTCTTTCTGTGCAGAAATTTTGATCTTTTCAGATTTATGAAAACAATACGACCGCCTCCGAGAGAAGGCGGTTGTAAATGGCAGAAAAAAGATGGTTCGATTAGCGGACAACCACCTTTGCGCCGACCGGGACACGTTCATAAAGATCGGTGACGTCTTCATTGCGCATGCGAATGCAGCCGGACGACATTGCCTTGCCGATAGTCCAAGGCTGGTTAGTCCCGTGGATACGATAGAGTGTTGAACCGAGATAAAGCGCGCGCGCGCCAAGCGGGTTATTTATCCCCCCTTCCATACGCGCCGGGAGGATACGCCCCTTCTTGCGCTCGCGGGCGATCATTTCCTTCGGCGGTGTCCAGGTTGGCCATTCAGCCTTGCGGCTGATGCGCTGCGAACCCTTCCAGCTGAAACCTTGTTTCCCGACGCCGACGCCATATCGCATCGCTTTACCGCCGGATTGAACGAGATAAAGGAAGCGCTTGCCTGTATCGATGACGATTGTGCCCGGTTTTTCGTTGCCGGAATAGGAAACCGTCTGCGGCAGGTAAGCGGGATCGATCTGGTGCTTTCGTACTGTGGTTGCCGGATTCGCAGCCGGGCGTTGATACGAAACCTGACGATAGCTGGATTTGACTTTCTGCTTCTGTCTGGCGGCAACACGTGGCGCTGGCTGCAAAGATTGCGGTACGGCCTTTATGCGGGCAGGCTGTCCATGCAATTGAGCTACCCATGGCGCGGAAAGATCAGGACTCACACGTACCGGCGGCAGTGTTGCATAGCGGTCATTGGCAAAGGCCATGCCCGTGCTGACGATGGAAACGGCAATCGCCGCAAGCGACCCAATTAAAAGAAGATGCCGTGGTTTCATAATTCAGATCCGTATCTTTGCGCCTGAAAATCTTTGTGACGCAGTTGCCCGTTGCAGCTCCTGACATCTGCTGTCAGGAGAGCGACCCTCATGCTCGTGTGGGGATTGTGTGCCGGAATGGAATCGTAAAGGTAAATTTTGGTCGCGTGTTTTGCCTGACGGCCCTTCCAATTAAAGTTGTGGTTAGTGTCAGGTTGCGCGACATAATTAATTATGGATGAAACTTGAGAGGCGGAACAATGAGCGATGTCGCTGAGGCAAAAACCGGTCTGATCGTTGGCGCCGATGGAATGACGCGTTGCTTCTGGCCGGGCGAGTTACCCGATTATCTTGCTTATCATGACAAGGAATGGGGTGTTCCTGTCTCTGACGATTTCCGGCTTTTCGAAAAAATCTGCCTTGAGGGTTTCCAGTCAGGCCTGTCGTGGCTCACGATCTTGCGCAAGCGTGAGAACTTTCGGGCCGCTTTCGATGGCTTCGATTTCCATCGTGTTGCGCAGTACAATCAAGAAGATGTGGCGCGCCTGCTGGCCGATAAGGGTATCGTGCGCCATCGCGGCAAGATCGAATCCACGATCAACAACGCCAAGCGCGCAATTGAGCTGGTTGCCGAAAAGGGTTCACTTGCGGCCTATTTCTGGTCATTCGAACCGGGCGTAAAAGATCGCCCTACCGTGGTGGACTATCCAACTCTTGTTGCCAATCCGAAGACTGAAACATCAATTCGCATCTCCAAAGATTTGAAGAAGCGCGGCTGGTCATTCGTTGGTCCAACGACTGTATATGCTTTCATGCAAGCAATGGGGCTGGTGAACGACCACATCGAAGGTTGTCACTGTCGGACACACATTGAAAAATTGCGACAGAGTTTCAAACGACCCAGCTAGAGCAACGATTGCTAAGCCGCATCATTTCTGCGAGAAACATCCATCTTTGAGTATGGGAGACGATCATGGATTTGGTGTCGTTGTTGGCATTTGCCGGTATTCTGGTTGTGGCGGCGGGTACGCCGGGGCCGAATGTCGGCGCGCTGGTGGCACGCGTCATCAGCCGCGGCCACAAGGGCGTCTTTCCATTCATGTTCGGTCTGTGGCTTGGTGATGCTATCTGGCTTTCACTCGCAGTCTGGGGACTGGCTGCGCTGGCCAACACATTTCACACTGCGTTTCTCATCCTCAAATATGTGGGCGTAGCCTATCTGATCTATCTTTCGTGGAAGATGTGGATCGCACCGGTAGATGAAGTTGCGGATGAAAATGCCATTCCGCGTCAGGGTGAGGCTGGGAAGCTCTTCCTTAGCGCGCTGGCGATTACACTTGGTAATCCGAAAATCATGGTTTTCTACCTCGCCATTCTGCCGACGGTGGTTGATATCACCCATGTTTCGCTGGTTGGTTGGGCTGAATTGCTGGTGGTCATGTTTACTGTTCTCGCTGCAGTTGATACGGCGTGGGTGGTGCTTGCCGCGCAGGCAAGACGGTTTCTGCGCAGTCCTCGCATGATGCGGATCGCTAACAGAACCAGCGCTGGCATGATGGCAGGCGCGGCCGTCGCCATTGCGACACGCTGAACACGCTTCCTGCACTTGCCGCAACGGACTTGATCGGTTAGGAAACCGGCAACAGAATTGATGCCGGTTCCAATCGGCATGTGTGTATAAATCAGCGATCAGGCAGGAAAAATGGCCGATAAAGCGGACAAGATGAAGGCGCGGTTGCCGCGCGGGTTTGTCGATCGGGTGCCGGATGATTTGCGCGCCGCTGAAAAGATGATGGCGACAATCCGTGAAGTTTACGACCTATATGGCTTCGAGCCGGTGGAAACTCCGCTCGTGGAATATACGGATGCACTCGGCAAGTTTCTGCCGGATCAGGACCGCCCGAACGAAGGCGTGTTCTCGTTTCAGGACGACGATGAACAATGGCTGTCGCTGCGCTACGATCTGACTGCGCCGCTGGCACGTTACGTCGCTGAAAACTACGAGTCGTTGCCAAAGCCTTATCGCAGTTATCGTAATGGTTGGGTGTTCCGCAATGAAAAGCCGGGACCGGGTCGTTTCCGTCAATTCATGCAGTTCGACGCTGACACGGTCGGTGCGCCGAATGTCTCGGCCGATGCCGAAATGTGCATGATGATGGCCGACACGATGGAGCGCCTAGGCATCAGTCGTGGCGATTATGCGATCCGCGTCAATAACCGCAAGGTTCTTGACGGTGTGTTGGATGCTATCGATCTTGAAGGTGAGGGCAATGCTGTCAAGCGCCTCAATGTACTGCGTGCCATCGACAAGCTCGACAAGTTTGGACCTGAAGGCGTTCGCCTTCTGCTCGGCAAGGGCCGTCTTGATGAAAGCGGCGATTTCACCAAGGGCGCTGAACTTACTGATGATGCAATCGAGAAAGTTTTGGCTTTCACTGCGGCGGGCGGGGCGACAGGCGTCGAAACGATCGCCAATCTCCGTGCAGTTGTGGCTGGCAACGCCAAGGGTGAGGAAGGTGTAACCGAACTTGCCGACATGCAGGTGCTGTTCTCGGCGGGTGGCTACGATGGTCGTGTGAAGATTGACCCGTCCGTTGTGCGTGGTCTTGAATATTATACGGGGCCGGTTTTCGAAGCGGAACTGCAATTCGACGTTACCAATGAAGACGGTCAGAAGGTCGTGTTTGGTTCTGTGGGCGGTGGTGGCCGGTATGATGGTCTCGTGTCACGCTTCCGCGGCGAGCCAGTACCAGCGACGGGCATTTCTATTGGTGTTTCGCGCTTGATGACGGCTTTGAAGAACCTCGGCAAACTTGATGTTTCCGATGTTGTCGGCCCGGTAGTGGTTCTGGTTATGGACAGGGATACAGAAAGCCTTGGCCGTTATCAGAAGATGGTCTCCGACCTGCGCCAGGCCGGTATTCGCGCTGAAATGTATGTCGGCGGGTCCGGCATGAAGGCGCAGATGAAATATGCTGATCGTCGTGAAGCGCCTTGCGTCATCATTCAGGGCTCGCAGGAGCGTGAGGCCGGTGAGGTGCAGATCAAGGATCTGGTCGAGGGCAAGCGCCTTTCTGCGGAGATCGAGGACAATGTAACCTGGCGCGAAAGCCGCCCGGCTCAGATCACGGCCAAGGAAAATGGCCTCATCGATGCCGTCCGTGAAATCCTTGCCAGCCAGGCGCGAGATCGCGCAGAACAGTCGAAGTGACGGAAACCATGGCTGGATCGAGCTCGTCTGGTGTTTTCAATTCTCTTCGTGCGACGCTTGGTGCGCGCGAAGCCGAACTTGTCGAAATTCCGCTGATTCAGCCGGCTGATCCATTTCTGGATATGGCGGGCGAGGATTTACGCCGTCGTATTTTTCTCACTGAAAACGAGAACGGCGATAGTTTGTGCTTGCGGCCGGAATTTACCATTCCCGTCTGCCGCAACCACATCGCCCTGAATGCTGCCACGCCGAAGCGCTATGCCTATCTGGGCGAAGTGTTCCGTCAGCATCGTGACGGTGCGGCTGAATTCCTTCAGGCCGGTATCGAAGACTTGGGTGCTTCCGACGAAGCCGCATCGGATGCGCGCTCGATTGCTGATGCGCTTTCCTGTGTTCGCGCGGCGGCTCCTGAAGCAGAGCTTGAGATTGTTCTGGGAGACCAGTCGGTTTTTGCGGGTATGCTGAAGGCGCTGGGCCTGCCACAAGGTTGGCGCAAGAAGCTTCTGCGTTCTTTCGGCGATGCGAATTCCATGGAACAGGTACTTGCTGAACTGACTGGCGCACAACGGCGTGATCCGTTGCCGGAAACGCTTGCCGGGCTGGTGGCAGAGGGCGATGAATCCGGGCTTGCACGCATGCTGGAAGCGGAAATGCTCGAAGCTGGCATTTCGCCCAGTGCAGGACGTTCGCCGGCCGAGATTGCACGCCGGTTGATCGAGAAGGAAGATCTTGCGGTTACGCGCTTTCCTGCATCCGCGCTTGATCTTCTGAAACAGTTTCTTGAAACGCGCGTCTCGCTTGATTCCGCAGCCGTTACCTTGCGGGCATTTGCTTCGGAACACGCCCTTGATCTTGCTGCAGTCTTGCAGAAGTTTGAGGCGCGCAGTGAAGCTATTGTGAATGCGGGCATCGCCACAAAAGATATTATCTACGATGCCTCCTTCGGGCGTCCGCTCGATTACTATACCGGTCTCGTTTATGAAATCCGGGCTCCGGGTGTTGAAAAGGAAGGCGTTCTCGCTGGCGGCGGTCGCTATGACCGGCTTCTGACCATGCTTGGCGCTTCGGAAAACATTCCCGGCGTCGGCTTTTCCATCTGGCTCGACCGACTGCAAATGCTGGCGGGAGAGAAAAAATGAGTGTGACTCTGGCATTGCCGTCCAAAGGGCGCTTGAAGGAACAGACGCTCGCAGTACTAGACAAGGCAGGTTACAAAGTGATCCTGCCGGATGACTCGCGTAATTACCGGGCTCGTGTTGAGGGCGAAACTGATCTCGACATTCTGTTCCTTTCGGCTTCCGAAATCGCCCGTGAACTGGGATACGGCAGTGTTGATCTGGGCGTTACAGGCGAAGATCTTGTTCGCGAAACATTGGCGCATTCGGAAGAACGCGTGGCCATCGAAGCGGAACTGGGGTTCGGTCATGCTGACGTTGTGGTGGCAGTTCCGGAAGTCTGGCGTGATGTGACCAGCATGGCTGACTTGGACGATGTGGCGGCTGATTTCCGCCAGCGTCATGGTCGCCGTCTGCGCATCGCCACCAAATACTGGCGACTGACACAGCAATTCTTTTCGCAGAAGCATGGCATTCAGGTTTACCGCATCGTTGAAAGCTTGGGGGCTACTGAAGGCGCTCCGGCTGCAGGTTCTGCAGACATGATCGTCGATATTACATCGACGGGTTCAACACTGCGGGCTAACCGCCTAAAGGTTCTGGAAGACGGCGTTATTCTGCGCTCGCAGGCTTGCCTTGTTTCAGCGCGCCGCAGTCGCGAGAATGCACGTGTCACAGAAGTTGCGACCCGTATTCGTAAAGGACTGGGCGGGTAGATAACTTCAAGTTTGTCTTTTATGTTGCGAGTTGCCATTTCACAATTGGAACTCGGAACAGTTCAGATGAATAGTGTGCGGAAATTGATTGGACGTTGTACCTGCGAAGCAGTCCGTTTCACAGTGACGGATGAATTCGAATATGCCCTGAACTGCCATTGCTCATTATGTCGTCGTGCCACTGGCAGTGCATTCAAGGCTTTCGGTGGAATAAAAACCCACGCACTCGAAGAGACAAATAGTAAATCGTCGCTCATGCTTGTCGGCAACGAGATCGATCACGATGTGCGATGCGCTTCTTGTGGTTCTTTTCTATATTCCATCGTTCGCGGGGGCGAATATGTTCACGTCAATTATGGTGTGTTGGCTGAGGAGCCAAAGCTGAAGCCGTCTGCTCATATTTTCGTCGGCTCGAAAGCTCCATGGTATGACATTCTGGATGACTTACCTCAATTCGAGGAGAATCCTCCTTTTTAACCATTGGCAGCAAGACGCTGGAAATTAAAAAACCGCGCCATCTGAATAGCGCGGTTTCTTTATGTTGTGTTGCTGATTTCTGATCAGCCGCGCTTGGCGTCAATCGAAAGCGAACCTGCACCATGCAGGGCGAGGATAAAGAGACCACCCGCAATTGCGAGGTTTTTCTGCGCCATCATGGCGTTCATGCCTTGCGAGAAGTCCATGTGGGCAACAAGCGTCGCGCCGATGGTGAACAGACCGACAATGGCTGCCGCGATGCGGGTCTGAAAGCCGACGAGAATTGCGAGGCCGCCGACAAATTCCACCAGACCGACAATGACAGCCGTAACGGTTGGAACCGGAAGGCCGAGACCAGCGAAGTAACCTGCAGTGCCCGAGATGGCGGTCAGCTTGCCGTAGCCGGCAAAAATGAAGAGGATCGAAAGAAAGATGCGGGCGATGAGCGTTACAGCGCCATTGGACTGTGGAGTGATAGAGGACATGCGGGGCTATCTCCTGTTGAACTGAGGCATCAATTAACGACTGCAGACTGTCAAGGAAAGCCGTCTAATCCTCGACAGTTTGTTTACAGTATGAATACCAATTCACTCTGGTGCAATCATTCTCTCTGCCCGCACCAGCCGCTCGTAGTCTTCTGCCGACACCAATCCGCTCGCCAATGCTTCTTCACGTAAGGTCGTTCCATTCTTGTGCGCAGTCTTGGCGATCTTGGCTGCATTGTCATAACCGATCGCCGGAGCCAGCGCGGTCACAAGCATCAGCGAGCGGTCCAGCAGTTCCTTGATACGGTTCAGGTTCGGTTCGATTCCCTCCACACAATGATCGGCAAACGACACCATGGCGTCACTGAGAATGCGGATCGATTGCAGGACGTTATATGCGATTACCGGTTTGAACACGTTAAGCTCGAAGTGACCCTGGCTTGCGGCGACCGTAATTGTGGTCTGGTTGCCAAACACCTGTGTTGTGACCATAGTCAAAGCTTCTGCCTGGGTCGGATTGACCTTGCCCGGCATGATTGAGGAGCCGGGTTCGTTTTCCGGCAGTGACAGTTCACCAAGCCCGGAACGCGGACCCGAACCGAGGAAACGAATGTCATTCGCGATCTTGAAAAGATCCGCCGCCAAAGCATTCAGGCTGCCATGGAAATTGAGGATAGCGCCGTGGCTGGCAAGAGCCTCAAATTTGTTGGGCGCAGTCTTGAAAGGGAGGCCGGTAATTTCGCTCACGGCTTCAGCAAAGCCCGTGTCGAAACCGATTGGCGCGTTCAGGCCCGTGCCGACTGCAGTCCCGCCTTGTGCGAGCAGAAAGACGTCTGCGAGCGATTGCTCGATGCGATGGCGCGCATATTCCAACGCGGCGCGATACCCGGAGAATTCCTGTCCCAGTGTAACCGGCGTTGCATCCTGCGTATGGGTACGACCGATCTTGATGATATCCTTGAAGGACTCTTCCTTGGCCTGGAGCGCCTTGGTCAGATGTTCAACCGCCGGATAAAGCCGATTGACGGCCTCGACTGCCGTGGCAACATGGATTGCCGTTGGGAAGCTATCATTGGACGACTGGCTCATATTCACGTGGTCATTGGGATGGACCGGCTTCTTGGACCCCATTTCACCACCGAGAAGTTCGATAGCCCGGTTTGAAATGACCTCGTTGGCATTCATGTTCGATTGCGTTCCCGAACCAGTCTGCCAGACGACCAGCGGGAAGTGCTCGTCGAGCTTACCCTCGATGACTTCGGACGCCGCCACTGCAATTACCTGGCCGAGAACCGGATCGAGTTTGCCAAGCGCAATATTGGTTTCCGCTGCCGCGCGCTTGACGACACCCAGTGCGTGGACCAACGGAAGCGGCATGCGCTCCCCGCCGATCTTGAAGTTTTGCAACGAGCGTTGCGTCTGAGCGCCCCAGTAGCGGTCTGCAGGAACATCAATCGGTCCGAACGTATCTGTTTCGGTACGCGTAGCGGTCATTTCAGGTCTCCGGGTAATTGGACTCGAAACCGAGCCATCCAAAGCAAATATAGCACCGCCAGGTGCTTGGCGGGCTAATGTTTCTTCGTGAAACTTTTATAACGCAATCATTTGATAAAGCATGACTATAAAAGTCAATTTTTGTTGACCGGCACTTCCACGGTCAAGCGTCGTCCTCTTCGTCACCGTTATCCGTTTCGGAAATCCAGGCGGTCGGTTCGATCTTGCGCTGGGTTTTGCTATCGGTGAACGTCCACCAGCCAGTATCTGTCTCATCCCACTGACCGCCACCGGCCTGCAATTGGGCTAGCGTTCGATACTGTGCAATTGACTCATTGCGCTGGTCATCTTCATCGGTCCAGACGACTGTAATCTTACGGCCGTCTTTCGGAGCTGTGGCGATAGGAAGTTCTTTACGCATATGATCATCCATTACATTGTGACAGCGGATAATCATAGGGCATACAATGCTAGCGGCAAGCCGGAACTCTAACGTTCCGGCTTGCCGTCTTATTCAGACGGCACGCGCCGACTTAAGTGCCTTGCCCCACCAAACCAACTGATCCAGCATGTTTTTGGCTGCTTCTGCCAGATGAGGGAAGTCGTCCAGCTTATTCTCGCCTTTGACGACGGCGAGATAATCAGGGAAAAGTATATGAACGCCGGTCTTGACTGACATAGAAGACATTTCGACTGCAATCATCCGCAGTTGTTCGACAGCGCGAGCACCACCGACGCCACCATAGCCGACAAATCCCATTGGCTTCTGAATCCAGTCACCATAGTCGATGGCGTTTTTCAGAACAGCAGTAGGAGCGTGATTGTATTCAGCCGCAGTCAGGATGTAGGCATCGAACTCGCGCAGCTTGTTTTTCCATTTGTCAGCAGTTTCTGCTTGTGCGGTCGTGGTGGAAGTGTCGCCATAGAAGCCCATCGGATAATCGGCGACATCGAGAATTTCCACGTCCAGTTCCGGGCGTTCTGCTACGAGTTTCGCAATCCACTGAGCAGGGACTGGAGCAAAACGCTGTTCACGTGTACTGCCGACGATGACGGCGACTTTGAGCTTAGACATAGATAGCACCTTTATTTAGAGTGGTAACCGTTAGAAACTGACGCTATATAAGTGACTTACCTAGCGCACAAGGAGGCACTTTTATGAAACCCGGTGACTTCAAGGAAACCAGTGCATGCAGGACCGTTGCGGATATTCTGTCTCGCGTGGGCGATAAATGGACGGTGCTTGTGGTGAGCTATCTCGGTAATCATCCAATGCGTTTCAACGAGTTGCGTCGAAGCGTAGATGGTATTTCTCAGAAAATGCTGACGACGACGTTACGCAATCTGGAGCGAGATGGTTTCGTCACGCGTACGATCTTTCCGACAATTCCGCCCAAGGTCGAATATGAACTGACTGAAATGGGGAGCGATCTCTTGCGGCCTGTGCGCGCATTGGGTGAGTGGGCGATAGCCAATGAAGCAAAGGTAATGATGGCTCGTGCGCGTTATGACGCCTCGATATCAGGAAAGGCGCAGATTGACGCCGCAGAATAGAAGCTGAGTTTTTTGGAAGTGCAAGTGGAAAGACAGGCCGAAGCCTGCCTTTCCTGTTGCCTGAGACAGGACTTCCAAAGTGCGGGGGCAAACAGGAAGTCCATCTCTGTGTCATTCGGGATTGACCATGATTGGTGGTTATGAGTCAATCAGAAGTTTCTAAAATAACGACTTCGGTGCAGCAAAGCGCGAGCAGAGTAAATTTTTCATAAATCACAAACGGTTATGCAACGTAAAAAGAAAGGCGGCCCAAGGCCACCTTTCTCGCATTTTCATCAAAGTAAGCTTGACGGACTTCTTGGAAGTCCATGCCGCCACCCGCACCGCCTTGCGGTGCGAGCTTATTACCTGATGGGCGTGCTTTATAGACTTCTTAGAAGTCCATGCCGCCCATGCCGCCCATGCCGCCAGGCATGCCAGCCGGAGCTGCATCCTTCTTCGGCAGTTCAGCGATCATGGCTTCCGTCGTGATCAGGAGGCCGGCAACCGAAGCAGCATTCTGCAGGGCGGTACGGACAACCTTAACCGGATCGACAACGCCAGCCTTGATCAGGTCGCCGAATTCACCATTGGCAGTGTTGTAGCCGTAGGTTTCAGAGGCATTCTCAAGGATCTTGCCAACGATAACCGAAGCTTCTTCACCGGCATTGGTCGTGATCTGACGAGCTGGAGCCTGCAGAGCGCGACGAACGATGTTGATACCAGCTTCCTGGTCGGCGTTGATGCCCTTGGCGGAGATCTTGGCCGAAGCGCGGAGGAGGGCGGTGCCGCCACCAGCAACGATGCCTTCTTCAACCGCAGCGCGGGTTGCGTTCAGGGCGTCGTCAACGCGGTCCTTCTTTTCCTTCACTTCAACTTCCGTTGCACCGCCGACGCGGATCACGGCAACGCCACCAGCAAGCTTGGCAAGACGTTCCTGAAGCTTTTCACGGTCGTAGTCCGAAGAGGTTTCTTCGATCTGCTGTTTGATCTGGCTAACGCGAGCGTCGATTTCAGCCTTCTGGCCTGCACCGTCAACGATCGTGGTGTTTTCCTTCGAGATCGAAACCTTCTTTGCACGGCCGAGCATGTCGAGCGTAACGGTTTCGAGCTTGATGCCGAGGTCTTCGGAGATAACCTGACCGCCGGTGAGGATCGCGATGTCTTCGAGCATGGCTTTGCGGCGATCGCCGAAGCCAGGAGCCTTGACAGCAGCGATCTTCAGGCCGCCGCGCAGCTTGTTGACGACGAGCGTTGCAAGAGCTTCGCCTTCGACGTCTTCAGCGATGATGACGAGCGGCTTGGAGGTCTGAACGACAGCTTCCAGAACCGGCAGAAGAGCCTGGAGGTTCGAGAGCTTCTTTTCGTGCAGAAGGATGTAGGCGTCTTCGAGGTCAGCAACCATCTTTTCAGGGTTGGTGACGAAGTAAGGCGACAGGTAGCCGCGGTCGAACTGCATGCCTTCGACGACTTCGAGTTCGGTTTCAGCGGTCTTGGCTTCTTCAACCGTGATCACGCCTTCATTGCCGACCTTCTGCATCGCATCAGCAATCATCTTGCCAATTTCGGCTTCGCCGTTAGCGGAGATGGTGCCAACCTGAGCAACTTCTTCCGACGTGTTGATCTTCTTGGCCTTGCCGAGAAGTTCAGCAACAACTTCGGTTACTGCGAGGTCGATACCGCGCTTCAGGTCCATCGGGTTCATGCCGGCAGCAACAGCCTTTGCGCCTTCCTGAACAATTGCCTGACCGAGAACTGTAGCGGTCGTCGTGCCGTCACCGGCAGTGTCGTTGGTCTTCGAAGCCACTTCGCGCAGCATCTGTGCGCCCATGTTTTCGAACTTGTCTTCCAGTTCGATTTCCTTGGCGACCGATACGCCGTCCTTGGTGATGCGCGGAGCGCCAAAGGACTTGTCGATGACAACGTTACGACCCTTCGGGCCGAGCGTTACCTTTACAGCGTCAGCAAGGATATCGACGCCGCGCAGCATCTTTTCGCGCGCAGAGCGACCGAATTTTACGTCTTTTGCAGCCATTTTACTCTCCTGGGAATTGTCCCGGTCAGATTATGGTGAATTGGTTTGTGGTATATGATCGACCCGTATGTAGGCCATATTAGCCGACGATACCGAGTCGGAGGCGTTAGCCGACAATACCCAAAATGTCGGATTCCTTCATGATCAGCAGGTCTTCGCCGCCGATCTTGACTTCGGTTCCCGACCACTTGCCGAACAGAACTTTGTCGCCAGCCTTGACTTCCAGAGCGATCAGCTTGCCAGCTTCGTCACGGGCACCTGCGCCAACAGCGACGATTTCGCCTTCCTGCGGCTTTTCCTTGGCGGTGTCAGGGATGATGATGCCGCCAGCGGTCTTGGCTTCCGATTCAACGCGACGAACGACGACGCGGTCATGAAGCGGGCGGAACTTGATATCAGCCATGGTATAACCCTTGGTGTTATAGACGTTGAACCCTGTTAACGGATCGAGCCGATCCGCGCTTGTTAGCACTCATCATGCGAGAGTGCTAACGTGGCTCTGAGATAGAAGCCGGACCTTATCTTGTCAAGATTGCCTGAGAAATTTGACAGATGAATGATGGTTAATTTGCACCATCCTTAACGCGGAACGGCCACGGGTTGACTATGTCCGATCCGGCATATGGTGATGTCGTTGGCAATATCAATCCACAATGCGCAAATTGGAGAGTTCATCGCCGATCTGCCTGAATGTTTCGCTTAGTTCACCGCCGGTTGAGTTCCAGAAAAGCTTGGCTGGCCTGCCACTCTCCATGCGAACGCGCGAGTTTGAAGAGCAGGATCTCAACAGATCTATTTGTGCTTTCTCGGTGCTGTTCGTCTCGCTGAGGTCCAATGCGACTGTCATAACGATGATACTGGCTGACTTGGCATTGTCGCAGAGCTTTGCGAAACGCGCATTCATAGCCTTCGTATATGTACTGTTATTTTGCGAAACCGAAACGCCGCTTTCCTGAAATAAACGTGCCTGGCTGTAGTGTTTGGTTATGCGAGCAGTGTAGCCGTGCGCTGAATAGTAGGAAAAGTTTGCAGCTCTGTCGGGACCCGAGCCAGCCAGTCCGTCATATTTATAATAGGTGTTGGCGCCGTCGGTCAGCACGATCACAACTTTATCATTGCCGCGTTCGGTCGAAGGCCGGGCTTCTGTAAACGGTGCTCCTCGGACGATCGTTCGCCAGCCCCAGGCCATAGCCTCGGGAACATTCGTACCGCCGCTTGGTACCATCGCCTTGATTGCGGTTTGAATTGTTTTCATCCCCTCTTCGGTAGTGACGTCCGTCAATGGGGTGAGAGGTGATGATGTGCAGCTATAGTTGGGGCCGCCGCCATTCGATCTACCGCCTCGGTAAATCTTGTCGAGGGAATCGCGCAGATAGTATTTCTTGAGGTCGCTTTGCCGGGGCGAGTAAGCCAAGGATGTGTCGTCTTGCCACCAGCTGTTCAAAACGGTGGAAGTGACGTTTCCCCTGCTATCGGTATTGTAATACTCAGCCGGGCCGAACATGGGGACAAATAATGTGTCTGGGTTGTTGTCAGAAGGAGGCGTTACATCCAGCGCATAGGTGCCCGGACGAGATTCGACACAACCCTGCCAAGGGAGCCAAGTCTCTTTCGATCGCAGGGAAAGGTCGGCATAAAGTTCTGCACGCGAATAAGGTTTGTTATTGCGTTCCCCCCAGCCGGTTCCAGATTTGTAATATCGCCCGCTGCCTACCGGCTTTTCTTCTATCTTGCGTGTACTGTCGATGGTGACAGGCAGCGTAAAGTTTTCGAGATTGACGGGAGACCTGCCTTCCGGATCCATCCAGGCTGCGTTCAAATATTGCGGGCCGACATTTACTGAACCAGCAAAGGGAACGAGTGAAAATTGCACAGGGTTTTCAACGTGCGTTATGAGCGTGGATTGCGCGGCCATTGTCTCCACGAGCTGTGAGGCGGCTTCTTTCAGAAGGTCGATGCGCTTTTTTGTCGACCCGCTTCTAGTTTCATCCATGGAGCGGGAATTGTCGAGAACGAGAGCGACTTCAATCGTGTTCTTAAGCCTGACCGAAGAGCTGAGCGTATATTGGTTTTGATCCCAATCATCTCCTGTAAGGCGTGAAGCAATGACACCAAACAGGGACTTATAAGTGAATCCAGCGGTCGCCTGTATCTGTTGATCAGTTGTTTTATCTTTTGGAAAAGCGACGTCGAAATTGACCGCATCTGCGCTCAGTGCGGTAAGGTTGGCGGTAAAAACTTGCGCACCGTAGATCTGCACGACAGTTTGACTTTCGCCAGTGGAAAATCTCCTACCCACAGCAAGTGCCGCAGCATCGAGCGAAGCCTGCACATTGTTGCGCACGCGCATGAGATTGGCGGAGTCGACTGCAACCATGCCGGCAAGCAACAGGGGCACCAGCACCAAAGCCATTATCATCGCAAAATTACCGCGCTCGTCTTTGGCAAAGCGCAGGCTCATGGGTTGAGTCAAATGGCGAAAACTACGCAGCGCAAGCCTGCTGGTTTGAGTGATCCAGTTTTTCAATGTAGCCCCCGCCGACGGTTGTGTCTGCGACACATGAAATGAAAGGTTGTATCCGCTCCTACCAGCATCTTTCTAACAGTCAGTCACGAAGCACGGTAAATGATCGGTGAAATCACCTATGGGATAATTGGACGCGCTTTGCCGGTCGGATATCCAGGCCAAAGACCGTGACAGATGTGATTGGCTGCGTTAGATGGAGCGCTGGCTGCCTTCTCGGCAGTCTTAAAGACACCCTATAGCGGTTCTCGCCTTACCGATGGATTATCAAGAGGAAACCATGAAGCAGCTCGAACGCCTCGACGATCTGACCGACCAGTACGATGTGCTCTTCTGTGATGTATGGGGCGTGGTGCATAACGGTGAAGCCGCGTATCCGGCTGCAATCGAGGCGCTAAAGCGCGCGCGCGCCAAGGGTGTTACGGTCATTCTGGTGACGAATTCTCCAAGGCCTCATCCTGATGTCGAAAAGCAGATGTTGGGTCTTGGCGTTCCCGCCGATGCCTATGATCGTGTGGTCACGTCCGGCGATGTAACCCGTGATCTGATCGCCGAAGGTCCGCGCAAGGTGTTTCACATCGGCTGTGAGCGCGAGTTGACCATCTATGACGGTCTCGATGTTGAATTGGTCGAAGAATTCGAAGCTTCGGGGGTCGTCTGTACCGGACTTTATGATGATGAAAGTGAAACACCGGACGATTATAAGGAATTGCTGGTCCGGCTGCGTTCGCGCAATCTTCCGTTCATCTGTGCCAATCCGGACATTATGGTTGAGCGCGGTACGCGGCTGATCTGGTGCGCAGGTGCCCTTGCACGCGAATATGGCCAGCTCGGCGGACGCACCCTTATAGCAGGAAAGCCGCATCGCCCGATTTACGAGGCAGCACTGAGGTTCGCTGAAGAGATCCGCGGTGAGACAGTCGAGAAAAGCCGGATTCTCGGTATCGGAGACGGTGTCTTGACCGATGTGAAGGGAGCTGCCGATTTCGGACTGGATGTGCTCTACATCTCCGGCGGAGTTCATGCTGCGGACTATACGACCGATGGTACTGTTGACATCGCCCGAATGGAAGCGTTTCTCCAGAAGCATGGCAATCGTCCGGTTGCTGCGCTTAATGCTCTTGTTTGAGGGCGAGCAATCTCGTTACGACCAACGAAGTTCGGATCACAATGACCCCATCCAGCTTTCAGCGCCTTTCTGGAACGGATTCTTTGCCGGAACGCCTGCAGAATTGTGTCGTGGCAATCGGTAATTTCGATGGTGTCCATCGCGGCCATCAGGCTGTGCTGGAGCGCGCGCTGGAGATTGCTGAAAAAAGCGGTCTGCCAGCAGTAGTCCTGACTTTTGAACCGCACCCGCGTAGCTTCTTCAAGCCAGATGCGCCGATCGATCGTTTGACCGCAGCAGCAAAGAAGGCTGAGATTCTGCGTCTGATGGGTTTTGATGCGGTCGTTGAGCAACCATTTACCGGTGAGTTCTCGTCTCGCTCTGCGGAGGACTTCGTTGAACACATTCTGGTTGAAAGATTGCACGCAAGCTGTGTGGTCACCGGTTATGATTTTCATTTCGGCAAGGGCCGGCGCGGAACACCGGAATTTCTTCAGAAAGCTGGAGAAAAAGCCGGTTTCACGGTTACACTTGTTGACGCCTTTTCAGACGAAGGCGATAACCTCGTCTCATCGACCCGCATAAGAAATCTGCTTTGCGAAGGGGACGTCGTTCAAGCAGCGGGACTTCTTGGTTATCGCTATATGGCTTGCGGTAAAGTTATTCACGGCAAGAAGCTCGGACGTACGCTTGGATTTCCGACCGCGAACATGCAAATCGACGCGCAGGCGGGCTTAAAGCACGGAATCTATGCTGTCAGGTTCCGGCGCGAGAACGGTGACCTTAATGACGGGGTTGCAAGTTTCGGTCGTCGGCCAACCGTCGACAGTGACGGTACGCCCCTTCTTGAAACATTTCTTTTTGACTTTTCGGGCGACCTTTATGGTGAGATCGCTTGTGTATCCTTCTTTGGCTTTCTGCGCGGGGAAATCAAGTTTGATGGCCTTGATCCGCTTATCGATCAGATGAAGCGCGATGACGCAGAGGCACGAGCCCTGCTTGCAAGTGCGAAGCCACTGTCAGAACTGGATCGCTTGCTTTCTTTTGAGTGAGGTGAAGTCTTGGTTTCGTTTTCCACTTAAGATTTAAATCAAATTTTACTTATTCTCGACAAAAAGTGATAAATGCCTCAAAACTTGTTGGGGCGCTTTTTGTTGGAGTTTAATGTGGCACATATTGTTCCTTTGGCGCTCGTTGCAGGTGCCGCATTCCTAACGAGTAGTTCGCTCGCTTTCTCCGCCGATGTACAGCAAACCGATATTTATGCGGCGGAAACCGTTCAGCCCGCTCGCAAGCATTTCTGGTCCGGCGATTGGTATCTCAAGGTCGGCGCGGCAGGTCTCGTCGCTCCAAAGTTCGAAGGCTCGAACAAATATCGCTTTTCTGCCCAGCCGCTGATCTCGCTTGGCCGACAGGGGCAGGCGACGCGCTTCTCATCGCGAAATGACAACGTGTCCTTCGCATTGATCGACAATGACCGCTTCCGTGTGGGTCTCGCTGGCAAACTTCTTTTTGAGCGGGATGACGACATTCATGGCCTGAAAGACACAAAGTTTGGCGGTGAAGCGGGCGCTTTTGTCGACGTCTACCCCACCGACTGGATGCGTGTGCGTGGCGAAGTGCGTCACGGTATCCGTGCGCATAATGGCGTCGTAGCCGATATTGCTGCCGATGCATTCTATGATGTTACGCCGACTGTTCGTGTGTCGGGTGGTCCGCGTGCGACTTTCGCCTCAAAGGATTACTTCAAAACCTATTTCGGCGTCGATGCCGAGGAAGCGGTTACGTCGGGACTTTCAGAATATAGTCCGGGCGGTGGCTTCAAGTCAGCTGGTGTTGGTGGCGCAATTACCTGGAAGGCAACCGACAAGATCGATACGAGCCTGTTTGGTGAGTACAGTCGTCTGCAAGGTTCGGCAAAGGATTCAAGCATCGTGAAGGAACGCGGCTCCCCGGACCAGTTCATGGTCGGCGTTTCTGCGACTTACCGTTTCGATTTCTCGCTGGACTGACCTCAACGGTATCAATGTGAACACTTTCAGGGGGCAGGGATGCAGTTTTATTGCGTCTTTGCCCCTCTGGCCTCTTTATTCCTGCGAAGCTCATTGCTAAAAGCGTGCCCATGATGACGGATTTTCGGCTTATCATGACGGCCATACGAATTATTGGCCCGGCCTCCCGCTTTGCCTGAATGGCTGCTTTGCCAGGCAATATCTGGCGCGGAGGTCCGGGACCGACCGGCTGTGCTCTACAGCCCCCTGTTTTCTTTGATCCACTTGCCCGCCATCTCCGGCCGGGGCTTCACAGGCGAATACCCTCATGACTGAGACGACCAAAATCGATTATTCCAAAACCCTTTATCTGCCGCAGACAGAATTTCCGATGCGCGCGGGCCTGCCGCAGCGCGAACCGCTGTTCGTCGAGCGCTGGGAGGGGATGAACCTTTACAAGAAGCTGCGCGAACAGGCCAAGGATCGCCCGCTCTATGTGCTGCACGACGGTCCGCCCTACGCCAACGGCAATATCCATATCGGCCACGCACTGAACAAGATTCTCAAGGATGTTATCACGCGCTCTTTCCAGATGCGCGGATACAACTCGAATTACGTTCCGGGTTGGGATTGTCACGGTCTGCCGATCGAGTGGAAGATCGAGGAAAAGTATCGCGCCGAAGGCAAGAACAAGGACGAAGTTCCGATCAATGAATTCCGCAGGGAATGCCGCGAATTCGCGACCAACTGGATCAAGGTCCAGACGGAAGAGTTCAAGCGTCTCGCAATTCTTGGCGACTTTGAAAATCCTTACACGACAATGAACTTTCATGCGGAATCGCGTATCGCTGGCGAACTTCTTAAGTTTGCGGCCTCCGGTCAGCTATATCGCGGCTCCAAGCCGGTGATGTGGTCGGTCGTGGAACGTACTGCGCTTGCGGAAGCCGAAGTCGAATATCACGATGTCGAGTCGGATATGATCTGGGTCAAGTTTCCGGTTGCTGGCCAGAACGATCTTTCCGACAGCGCCGTTGTGATCTGGACGACAACGCCTTGGACCATCCCCGGAAACCGTGCGGTGTCGTATTCTTCGCGTATCGAGTACGGGCTTTATGAAGTTACGGAAGCTGAGAACGATTTCGGTCCGCGTCCTGGTGAAAAGCTTATCTTCGCCGACAAGCTCGCCGAAGAAAGCTTTGCCAAGGCGAAGCTTCAATTCAAGCGTTTGCGTGGTATCTCGGCTGATGAACTGGGTAAAATCGTTCTCGATCATCCGTTGAAGGGCTTTGGCGGTGGTTATGAATTCATCGTGCCAATGCTTGATGGCGACCATGTTACCGATGATGCAGGTACGGGCTTTGTGCATACTGCTCCAAGTCACGGCCGCGAAGACTTTGAGGCATGGATGAACAATGCCCGCGAACTGGAAGCACGCGGTATAGATCCGAGCATCCCGTTCCCGGTTGGTGATGACGGCTTTTATACCAAGGATGCGCCGGGCTTCGGTCCTGACCGTGAGGGTGGTCCCGCGCGGGTTATCGACGATAACGGCAAAAAGGGCGATGCCAACAAGTCTGTCATGGATCAGTTGATCGCGCGCGACAAGCTTTTCGCACGTGGTCGCCTGAAGCATTCTTATCCGCATTCGTGGCGTTCCAAGAAGCAGGTCATCTTCCGCAATACGCCGCAGTGGTTCGTCTATATGGACAAGAACCTCGGTGACGGTACGACCTTGCGTTCACGCGCTTTGAAGGCAATCGACGACACGCGTTTCGTACCGGCAGCCGGACAGACACGCCTGCGCTCGATGATCGAAGGCCGCCCGGACTGGGTGCTTTCGCGTCAGCGTGCATGGGGCGTGCCGATCTGCGTTTTTGTGGATGAAGAAGGCAACATCCTTCAGGACGATGCGGTCAACAAGCGTGTTCTCGATGCTTTTGAAGCCGAAGGCGCTGATGCATGGTTCGCCGAAGGCGCGCGCGAGCGCTTTCTCGGAAGCCGTGCCAATGAAGGCTGGACGCAGGTGCGCGACATCCTTGACGTTTGGTTCGATTCCGGTTCGACGCACACGTTCACGCTGGAAGACCGTCCGGATATGAAGTGGCCAGCTGATGTCTATCTGGAGGGCTCTGACCAGCATCGCGGTTGGTTCCATTCGTCGCTGCTGGAAAGCTGCGGTACGCGTGGCCGGGCGCCATATAATGCCGTCGTGACCCATGGTTTCACCATGGATGCGCACGGCAAGAAGATGTCGAAGTCGCTCGGTAATACAGTCACGCCACAGGACGTCATCAAGGAATCCGGTGCGGATATTCTGCGTCTCTGGGTCATGACGACCGATTATTGGGAAGATCAGCGCCTCGGCAAGAGCATCATCCAGACTAACATTGATGCCTATCGCAAGTTGCGGAACACGATCCGCTGGATGCTGGGCACGCTCGCCCACGATGAAGGCGAAAATCTTCCTCACGCTGATCTGCCGGAACTTGAACGCCTGATGCTGCACCGGTTGACTGAATTGGATGAAGTTGTTCGCTCTGGATATGATGCTTTCGACTTCAAGCGAATCGCTCGCACGCTTATCGACTTCATGAATGTTGAGCTTTCGGCCTTCTATTTCGATATCCGCAAGGACGCGCTTTACTGCGATGCGCCGTCGAGCGTTCGCCGTAAGGCTGCGCTACTGACCGTGCGTGAAATCTTTGATCACTTGACGACCTGGCTGGCGCCAATGCTGCCTTTCACCATGGAAGAAGCTTGGCTCGACCGCTATCCGCAATCGGTTTCGGTTCATGCCGAGCAGTTCCGGCCGACACCTGCCGAATGGCGGGATGATGTGCTGGCGGAAAAGTGGCGCAAGGTTCGTGCGGTGCGTCGTGTCGTTACTGGCGCTCTGGAACTGGAGCGTGCGGATAAGCGCATTGGATCGTCGCTCGAAGCTGCTCCGCTCGTCTACATTTCCGACAAGAGCTTGACCGATTCGCTCGAAGGTCTTGATTTTGCGGAAATCTGCATCACCAGTGGTATTTCATTGAGCGATGCGGCTGTACCGGAAGACGCGTTCACGCTTTCTGATGTGAAAGGCGTTGCTGTTGTGCCTGCACGCGCCGAAGGTGAAAAGTGCGCCCGTTCGTGGCGTTATACGACGGATGTTGGTTCCGATCCCGAGTTTCCCGAAGTCTCGGCGCGCGACGCTGCTGCTCTCCGGGAACTCAAGGCACTCGGCAAGCTTGAAGCTTGATGGAGTTCTGAAAATTTTACCCTCGGCGTTTCATATGTTGGGGGTATTTTCAGAAGGAAACGGCTTGCAATCCTTTCTTCGGACATGGTGAAATACCGATTAACATCGGATTGCCGCATGGGTTGCACTCATGTACAAGGCATTCCTCGGATAATTTCAAGATCTGCCTTGGAGTTGCCGGTTTCTTCAGTCAAGGCTTGCTTGAGCAAATTTTGGTGAAGATAAAATCGGCAAGCGTAAAAGAAGTGGCGCTAATGAAGATTGAAGGACGAGTTCTGGTGCTTATGACAGCGATAGCGGGCGTTTCGCTATCCGGCTGCGTTTCTTCGCCAACCTATGGAACCGACAAGACCGCAGGAGCACAGCTCTTTGACGATGTGTCGAATATGGCGAGCTTCGGACAGGGTAAGAACAATAAAGAACGGATTGACTACAAGCCTCGCCCCGACCTGGTTCGTCCGGCTCCGGGGGATAAAGGTCAGTTGCCCGCTCCGCAACAAAGCGTTGTTAGCGCCAACGATCCGAATTGGCCAGAATCGCCGGAACAACGTCGCAAGCGTTTGCGTGACGAGATCACGGCAAACCGCGATGATCCGAATTTCGTGTCGCCGGTCGTTCAGGATGGTCCGGTAGCGTCCAACATTCAGGCAGCATTGCCGCGTGGTAACAGCCGCCGCGAAGATTATGAGTCCCGTACGCCGACATTCGACCCGGCAAAGGTTGCTGCCTACAAGGCTGCACGCCAGCAGCAGGTTCAGGGTTCCTCGACGACACGCCGTTATTTGAGCGAACCGCCGCTTACTTATCGTGAGCCTGCGTCTACTGCAGCTGTCGGCGAATTGGGTACGGACGAGGCGCAGAAGGAACGTGAGCGCAAGAAGGCATCCGGCAAATCCAAGGGCTGGCGCGACTATCTGCCTTGGAACTAATTGCTCGCTGAATTTATTTTCTTGATAATAAGCCGCAGTAAATTCTATTTACTGCGGCTTATTATTTCAGTAGTTTTAGTGAATGTTTAATCTGTTTTCTTGCAGGAAAGATTATTAAATATTTTTAATGTCGGCAATTCTGACGTATATTTGATTTCAATCAAAGATTTCTTTCATGCAAATCGTATCATGCCAACTTGGGATGTAAGGTATGATTTGATGAACGATACGAACACTATCTGGGATACGCCGTCGGGATATGGTCTGATCAGTCGATCTCTTCATTGGCTGATGGCCCTCCTGTTTCTTTGGCAGTTTGCGTCAGCAATTCTACGCGTCGTGGCTAAAGATACGATGATCTACAATATCTTCTGGTCGGCTCATTACCAACTTGGTTTCGCGCTTCTGGTGCTTGTACTATTACGTGGGGTCTGGGGATTGTTGAACTCAGGTCGTCGTCCGCATAAGTCGGGCCATGTCGGCAAACTGGCTAAACTCGGGCACCTCGTTATCTACGGCCTGATGTTCGCAGTTCCTGCATTGGCTCTGCTGCGCACATATGGCGGCGGGCGAGGCTTCTCTTTTCTTGGCATCCGGATTTTCGAGCAGACCGGTGTGAAAAACGCCGCGCTGACCGCTCCGGGCAGTGCATTGCATGGTTTGCTGGGTTGGGGCCTACTTGTGATAATTGCGGGACACGTTCTGATGGCTCTTATTCATCATTTCATGCTGCGGGATAATACGCTGCGCTACATGGCCGGACACAAGGCTCTGAGCAGAAGCTAGCGCTTGTCGCGGAAGAAATCCCGCAGGATTTTCTGTGAATCCCCCTCGGAGAAACCCGCATAAATCTCCGGTACATGGTGGCAGGTGGGCTGCGTATAAAACCGTGGCCCATGTTCCACACCGCCACCTTTCGGGTCGGAGGCACCGTAATAGAGGCGACGTATACGGGCAAAAGAAATGGCGGTTGCGCACATCGCGCATGGTTCCAGCGTCACATAAAGATCGCAGTCGACCAGACGTTCGGATTGTAGGGTTTTTCCAGCCTCACGAATTGCAAGCACTTCGGCATGGGCTGTTACGTCATTGAACTCACGTGTACGATTGCCTGCTCGTGCAATGATCGTGCCGTGATGCACAATGACTGCGCCAATCGGAACCTCTCCACGTGAACCTGCAGCGCGCGCTTCTGCAAGTGCTATCTCCATGGGGGTGGCCATATTTGGGTCCGGGACTTTGGCACTCTTATTCATGGCTGTTCCATTTCGTGCATTCTTTCGGAAATTTCGCTCGCAAGCCATGAAGCGATTTGTTACTGCATAATTCCCGAAATCGAAACCGATTTGCGAACGGATTTATACAGCGTTCCTGTTTCCGGCTGTCCCTTGCCTGTCATTAAAGGTGTAAGGTGACACGGCAGCGCTGCTGAAAGGCCAATACCAGATGACTAAAGATGATGACAACAAGGATGGCAAGCGTCCGCATGGCCGTGGAGGGCGCTCCGATCGTCCCGGTCGGCCAGATCGTGACACTCGTCCGCGCCGCGATGACGGCGGACGTGACAAGCCACGTAAATTCGCACCGCGCGACGCCGAGGGGCAAGAGGACACGGGCGAACGTATTGCCAAGCGTCTGGCACGCGCAGGCATAGCTTCACGCCGTGAAGCGGAAACGATGATCGCTGCTGGCCGTATTGCCGTGAATGGCAAGGTGCTTGAGAGCCCCGCGGTCAATGTCAAGCGCACGGATATTATTACGGTCGACGGCAAGCCATTGAAGCAGACCGAGCGTACCCGTCTCTGGCTTTATCACAAGCCTGCGGGTCTTGTGACGACCAATCGCGATCCTGAAGGTCGCCCAACGGTTTTCGAGGCGCTGCCTGCCGAGATGCCACGCGTACTTTCAGTTGGTCGTCTCGACATCAATACCGAAGGTCTGTTGCTGCTCACCAATGATGGTGGGCTTTCACGCGTTCTGGAGCTGCCTTCCACCGGCTGGCTGCGCCGCTATCGCGTTCGCGCCCACGGCAAGGTCACACAGGTGCAGCTTGATGAGCTGAAGAACGGCATTGCCGTCGATGGCGTCTTCTACGGCAGTATTGAAGCAACGCTTGAGCGGGAGCAGGGTGCCAATGTCTGGATCTCTATCGGATTGCGCGAAGGCAAAAACCGTGAAGTAAAGAATATTCTGGGCGCTCTTGGTCTGACTGTTGGACGTCTTATCCGCGTTTCATTCGGTCCTTTCCAGCTCGGCGATCTTGAAGAAGGTGCCGTACGCGAAATCAAGGGACGTATCCTGCGAGATCAGCTTGGTGACAAGTTGATTGAGGATTCAGGCGCAGATTTCGATGCGCCTGTTCTGAACGAGTTTTCCAATGCTGCTGTTCAGGGACGGACTCGTCGCGACGTGGAAGATGAGGGCGAGGAAGGCGAACGCCGGCGTGGCCCGCGCGAACGTGAATGGATTTCCAGCAGTCCTCAGCGTCGTCGCGGTCGCGACGACAAGGGAGCCGAAAAGGTTGAACCGCGTCGTCGCGGAAACGCTAATGTCTGGATGGCTCCAGGTGCGCGCCCCAAGGGCGAAAATGCGGCTGCCAAGCCCGCCCGTGTCGAACGTCAAGTTCCGCATCGTTCAGCGAAATTCAGTGGCGATCTGCAGATGCGCCCGCGTCGAGCTGGTGATGAGGAGCAGGGACGCGACGAAGGTGGTGAACGCCGCTATAACAAGCGACCGGAAGGCCGCTTTGATAAGGACGCTCGTCCACAGCGTCCGCGTCCGGAAGGAAACCGCTCGGAAGAGGGACGTCCAGAGCGCCGTGAGCAGCGTGAGGATGGACGCAAGGAGCGTCGTCCCGGCAAACGCGAGCGTGCAGAATTGCGCGACGCGGAAGGCCGGACTGTAGAGCACGGTAAGGGTGGCTTCGAGGGCCGCAAGACGGGAAAGCCGGGCGGACCGCGTGGTGAAGGTCGTTTTGGTGCATCCGATCGCGATACGCGCTCAGGCCCGCGCAGCAGCGGACCGGGTAATAAACCTCGTCGTTTTGATGATGGTCCGAAGGATGGACCGCGTCGTGGACCGGGAAACAAGCCGGGTGGTAAACCAGGTGGAAAGCCGGGTGGCGGCAAGTCAGGCGGTGGCAGGACTGGAGGCGGTGGTGCGGATCGTCGGCGGTAGATTCCGCGGGCGCGCGCTCGTAACACCTTCGACCAACGCCATTCGTCCCACCACCGATCGCACACGCGAGAGCCTGTTCAACATCCTCGCGCATAATTTCCCCGACAAGGTAGAGGGCGCACGCGTCCTCGACCTGTTTGCAGGGACAGGCGCGCTTGGTCTTGAGGCCCTATCGCGCGGTGCGCGCTACGCGACCTTCGTGGAAGAATCTGCGGAGGGGCGGGGATTGTTGCGTCAGAATATCGAGGCTTTCAGTCTGCAGGGGCACACCAAGATTTTGCGGCGCGACGCCTGTCAGTTGGGTATCGTCGGTACGATGGAGCCGTTCGACTTGGTTTTTGCCGATCCGCCTTATGGGCGGCGTATGGGGGAAAAGGCATTTTTGTCTGCACTTCAAGGTGGTTGGCTTAATCCTGACGCACTTTTGGTGCTTGAAGAAGATGCGGAGGCGGCGCTCGAACTTGATGAACGATTCGTCGTGCTGGAAGAGCGCAACTACGGGGGCACGATTATTCGGCTGATCCAGTTGAAAGCCGCCGAATGAATTAGCGGACGATTCCGTTCGCATAAAATATAACATGTCGCCCGGAAAAACGGGCGGGAATGAAACCGATTGGAGATGTCGCTTGGTGAATAACCCCTCACTCCGGCGCTTGCTGTTGTCCACCGCCTTGGGTTTCGTGCTGGCTTTACCGGTGGCAAGCGGTGCAGTCCGGGCAGAAAGCCAACCTGCCGCTGCCGCCGAAACGCAACCAGCGCCCGTGTCGCCCCCAGTCGCTGAACAAACAGCGCTTCCAGAAATCATCCAGTCGGATGGGGTCAGTCATTTCACATTGCCAAATGGTCTGGAAGTGGTTGTCATCCCCGATCATCGCGCTCCAGTCGTGACCCAGATGATCTGGTACCATGTAGGGTCGGCCGATGAAGCGCCCGGCGTTTCAGGTATCGCGCATTTCCTCGAACATCTGATGTTCAAGGGTACGAAGAACCACCCAGCTGGCGAGTTTTCGGCGAAAGTCGCCTCCATCGGCGGGCAAGAAAACGCCTTCACCTCCTATGATTATACGGCCTATTTCCAGCGGGTATCTCCCGAAGCGCTGGAAATGGTAATGCAGTTCGAGTCGGACCGGATGGAAAATCTGGTGCTCAATGAAGAAGCCGTGAAAACCGAACGGGATGTCATTCTGGAAGAACGCCGGATGCGAGTTGATTCCAATCCGGCTTCCATGCTGATGGAGAATACCGACGCTGTTCTTTTCTATAACCATCCTTATCGCAAGCCTGTAATTGGCTGGCAGCAGGAAATGGAAAAGCTAAGCCTCAAGAACGCCATCGACTTTTATCAGCAATATTACACACCGAATAACGCAACGCTCATCATCGCTGGAGACGTTTCACCGGAACGCGTACGCGAGCTGACGTTGCAGACATGGGCAAAGGTGCCGAAACGCGCGGAAGTTCTGCCGCGTGAGCGTCCGCAGGAGCCCGCGAAGCACGCCGCCCGCGTCGTGACGTTGCACGATGAGCGTGTAAGCACCCCCTCATTCCGTGTGTCGTGGCTTGTTCCTTCCTATGCGAACGAAAAACGGTTTCCGAATGTAAAACCAGGGGATGCCCCCGCCCTCGATCTACTGAGCGAAATTCTCGGCGGTTCGTTGCGTTCACGCCTTTATCAGGAATTGATTGTCAAGCAGGGTATCGCTGCCAATACGGGCGCGAGCTATGGTGGCGATGCGCTTGATGACGGCACGTTTTCTGTATATGGCGCGCCGCGCAATGGCGCGACGCTTGGCGATGTCGAAAAAGCCGTTGAAGCCGAAGTGGCACGGATCATCAAAGACGGCGTAAGCCAGACCGAGCTCGATCAAGCTCGCAATCGTTTCCTGAAAGCGGTTATCTTTGCACGCGACAGCCAGACAGGTATGTCCCGGATTTATGGCTCGTCACTGTCTGTTGGGCAAACGGTTGACGATATCCAGAAATGGCCGGAGGTCATCAAGGGTGTCACAGTCGATCAGATCAAGGATGTGGCGACGCGTTATCTCGTTAAAGACCAATCGGTAACGAGTTACCTGCTTCCTCCGGACGCCGAGCCGGAGAGCGCTCGCGAGAACCCGGATGCGTCAGCGGGAAGCGCCGGGGCCAATGGTGCGGGAGGAGCGATCCAGTGAAGAACATTCTTACGTTGAACTTCAGACGTGTTTTCGACTTTCGCTATGCCGGGTCGGCTGTGGGTGTTCTTGCCGCATCCGTGACATTGCTGATCGTGTGCGCCTTGCCGGCGCGCGCAATCGAAATTCAGGAAGTTGTTTCGCCAAAAGGTATTCATGCCTGGCTGGTAGAAGACGATTCAGTCCCGCTTATTTCCATGCGGTTCTCATTCAAGGGTGGCACATCGCAGGACCCTTCCGGGAAGGAAGGGTTGGCTAACCTGATGACAGGGCTGTTCGACGAGGGCGCGGGTGATCTGAAATCGGATGCGTTTCAGGAGAAGATAGACAATCTGGGCGCGGAAATGAGCTTTTCTGCAACACAGGATTCCGTTTCGGGTGGTATTCGCATGCTCGCGGAAAATCGCGACGCAGTCACAAACTTGCTTGCTCTTTCTGTCAACAAGCCTCGCTTCGACCAGGATGCAATTGATCGTATTCGACAGCAGGTGGTTGCGAGTATCGAATCCTCACAACGCAACCCTTCGACGATTGCATCGCGTAAGTTCTCCGAAGTTCTCTACGGGAACCATCCTTATGCGCGTCCCGACGATGGCACGGTGAAATCACTGCAGTCGATCACGCGTGACGATCTGGTGAACTTTCACCGCAAGAACTTTGCGCGTGACCGTCTGACTATCGGCGTTGTGGGTTCGATCAATGCGAAGGATTTGGGGGCGTTGCTGGATAAGGTGTTCGGCGATCTCCCCGCGATGGCCGAACTGGTTCCTGTACCCGATGCCAAACTGGCACTTGGCACGACGACCAGTCTCAATTTCGATATGCCGCAGACCTCGATCAGCTTTGTCTATCCGGCTATTCCGCGCAAGGATCTCGAATTCTTTGCAGCCTATCTGATGAACCATATTCTGGGTGGTGGCTTTACATCGCGTCTTTATGCCGAAGTGCGTGAAAAGCGTGGCCTTGCCTATTCGGTATCGTCATCCATGGTCATGCGCGATCACGTTTCGGCATTGATGATTTCGACTGCGACCCGTCCTGACAAAGCGCAGGAATCCCTGAAGATTATCCGCGAGCAGGTTGCTGCTATGGCCGCGGACGGGCCCACGGAAGAAGAACTCGCTGCTGCCAAAAACTTCCTCAAGGGATCTTACGCCGTCAACAATCTGGATTCATCCGCCGCTATTGCTGAAACTCTCGTTAGCTTGCAGGAAGCAGAACTTCCGCGTGATTATATCGACAAGCGTTCGGGGTTGATTGATGCTGTAACGTTGGATCAGGTCAAGGCTATTGCCAAGAAACTGCTTGAAGCGGAACCGGCAATATTGATTTTCGGCCCGGCCCAAAGCTAAAAGGTGCCAAATTGGAAAAGGCAGTGCCGTCATCGCCCCGAATTGCCGTCGCTTTCGGCGGAGGTGGGGCACGCGGCATTGCCCACATCCATATTGTCGAGGTGCTCGATGAACTTGGTATCAAACCGGTTGCAATTGCAGGCTCGTCGATAGGTTCGATCGTTGGCGCCGGAATGGCGAGCGGCATGACGGGCAAGGAAATTCATGAATATATGGCGGCGATTTTCAATCGCCGCTCCGAAGTCGCAAAGCGTATGTGGCAAACCCGCCCTGCGCGCTGGGTAGAATTGCTGAAAGGTGGCTTGCGCGTCAGCCAGTTCAATATCGAAAAGGTGCTGGACGTCTTTTTGCCTGCAAGCCTGCCGATGAATGTAGAAGAGCTGAAAATCCCGATGACTATCACAGCGGCGGACTTTCACGCCGCTCGGGAAATCCATATTCGCGATGGCGATCTGCATTCGGCCATCGCGGCATCCTGTGCCATACCACCAGTTTTCGCACCAGTACGCCGGGATGGCCGCATTCTGGTCGATGGCGGTTTGTTCAACCCCGTGCCCTTTGATCTGCTGTTTGATGAGGCTGATATTGTCATCGGTATCGACGTTGTCGGCACGCCGGTCGGACCAGATGACTATATGCCTACCACGTTCGAGGCAGTGATCGGAGCGAACCAGCTGACCATGTGCTCCATCATCGAAAACAAATTTCGAATTCGCCCCCCGCACATTTTCATTCGCCCTAATGTCGAGCGGATCGGTCTTCTGGATTTCCTGAAGTTCGAACAGATATTGTCACAGAGCGCCAGTGTTCGCGACGAACTGAAACGTGCTCTCGAACTGACAGTCGAGGGAAAAGTGGTGCCGATAAATTCAACGCTTGCAACCTGAATCTACCGGCTTCCTATACGTTTGCTATTCCGCCGGAACGGGTGATCCGACTGTGTCACTTGACGACGAGGCGGATACGATATCATCCGCGCCTTTGTCGATGCGCTGACCTTCGCGGGCAGGTTTGACCAGAGGCTCTGGTGTGACCGGTTTGTTAAAGAGCAGATGGCGACCAGCCATGATTCCTTCCGAAGCCTGCACGTGGAGACGATCTTCGTCGCGCTGGCGAACGTCTTCACGAATTTCGTAGGCTTGGGTTTCGGCTATGCCGAGCCCTTCGAGTGTACGCTGACCAAACAGCAAACCGGATTCGAACGTTTCGCGCAGTTCATACTCGACACCTTGAGCGCGCAGTTGCAGCGTATGTTCCCGATCATATGAACGAACGAACAGCCGCACATCCGGGTATTCGGATTGTATAAGGTTGATGATGTGGTTGGTCGTTTCCTTCTTGTGGGTACAGATGGCAACGATCTTCGCTTTTCTTATACCTGCCGCTTCCAGCACGTCTTTACGAGTACCGTCGCCAAAATAAATACGGAAGCCAAATTTTCCGGCAGCACGCACGCGATTGGGCGAACTGTCAATCACGGTTACGTCGATACCGCCAGCGAGCAGGATTTGCGATGCAATCTGACCGTATCGCGAGAAGCCGATCATCAATACGTCAGAACCGGCACCTTCGAAGTTTTCCTCAATTTCATCGACAGTCTTGTCCTTGATAAGCAGCTTTGAGCCAATCAAAACGGAAAGCGGTGTTAGCGCCATGGATACGGTGACGGCGGCTACAAGCTCTGAACCGAGTGCGCTTGAGATTATGGACGCGGCAGAAGCTGCCGAGAAAAGAACAAAGGCAAATTCGCCGCCTTGCGGCAGAAGAAACGCAATTCGCACAGCATCGTTATGGTTGGACCGGAAGACACGGCACAGCAGATAGATGATCGCGATCTTGGTTGCCATGAAAATGGGAACAGCAAGAAGGATAACCTTCCAATACTGTACGATCACAGTGAGGTTCAGCGAAAGACCAACCGCCACGAAAAACAATCCGAGAAAGATTCCGCGAAATGGTTCGATATCCGCTTCAAGTTCGTGTCGGTAGGATGATTCCGCCAGCAAAACACCAGCGATAAATGCACCCATGGCCATCGAAAGGCCAGCCGCCTGAAGCAGGCTGGCTGATCCGAGCACCACAAAAAGCGCTGCTGCGATCATCACTTCGCGAGCGCCGGTATTGGCGATAATGCGGAACATCGGATTGATGAGATAACGTCCGGCGACCACCAGTGCCGCGATGGCCGCAATTGCTGTGGCAAGATGGAAACCCGCGCTCGCCTGCGACGGTTCGGTCGGCGAAAGTGCCGGAATAATTGCAAGGATCGGCACGATGGCGAGGTCCTGGAACAGCAGGATCGAAAAAGCACGTTGACCGTGTTTCTGGTTCGTTTCGGCCCGGTCCTCCAAAACCTGCATGGCAAATGCCGTAGACGAAAGTGCGAGACCGAAACCGATGATGATCCCTGCTTCGGGGCTGAGGCCCGCAAAGTAGATGCCAAGAGCAGTCAGGGCTGCTCCACAAAGCAGAACCTGCGCGGTACCAAGACCGAAGATTGATTGGCGCAACGCCCAAAGTCTTGAGGGTTTCAGCTCAAGTCCGATGATGAAGAGAAGGAAGACAACACCAAGCTCGGAGAAGTGCAGGAAATCTTCGCCGTCTGCAATGAGGCGAGCTACGGGTCCGATCGTGATGCCTGCCGCAAGATAGCCGAGGACTGTACCAAGCCCTAATCGCTTGAACAGCGGCGCAGCGATAATCGCACCGCCCAAAATCATCAGACACTGCAGGTAGAGACTTCCGCCAGTTGCAACCATGCCAAGCTCTTGGAATTTGGAGAAATGTAGGAGGGCTTGCCTTGAAGCCCTAGGATTTCGGCAATATAGAAACAAGATATGGCTGTAATCAGCCCGATGTCGAACAATTTGACGATATTTTTTAGCAAGTCCCGGTTTCGGTCCCGCTGCAAATTGTATTGCGAGGTTGAACCGTGATGAACTTGGGAAACTCGGATTATATAATGATTTCAGATAATTCGGCGGAGAAACTTGTCGATCGCGCAGCCGTTCTCGTGGCTGCAGCCAAACGGGCGGGAGCTGATCAGGCTGACGCAGTCGTGATGCGAGCACGGTCAGTTAGCGTATCAGTGAGGTTGGGCAAGGTTGAGGGAACCGAATCGTCGGAAAGTGACGATTTCGCTCTGCGCGTTTTTGTGGGCCGTCGCATTGCGAGCGTTTCGGCCAATGCGAGCGCCGATCCCGACCGTCTCGCCGAGCGTGCTGTTGCTATGGCACGCGTTGCGCCGGAGGATCCCTATGAGCAACTCGCAGACCCATCGCTGCTTGTTGTTTCGCCTCGTGATCTTGATCTCTACGATTCAACGGAAATCGATTCCGACCGTTTGACGCAGGACGCACTTGCGACGGAAGCAGCTGCACTCGCAGTCAGCGGCGTGACGAATTCAGGCGGAGCTGGTGCCTCGCGCAGCCTGGGTGGTCTGGTGCTGGTCACATCGACAGGCTTTTCGGGGCATTATGCTGCTACACGCTTTGGACGATCGGTCTCGGCCATTGCGGGCGAGGGCACGAAAATGGAGCGCGATTATGATTTCAGTTCGCGCCTGCATTTTTCTGATCTTGATACGCCTGATGATATCGGTCGTCGCGCTGGTGAACGCGCTGTGCGGCGGTTGGGTGCACGTCAGGCGAAGACGGGGCCTGTCACCGTTATCTACGATCCTCGCCTTGCGCGCGGTATTGCGGGACATCTTGCAAGCGCGATTAATGGCGCTTCTGTTGCACGCAAGACGAGCTTTCTTCGTGACAGTCTCGGTAAACAGGTTCTCAAGAACGGCATAAATGTTACTGACAATCCGCTGCGTGTGCGCGGTTCGTCTTCGCGCCCGTTCGACGGCGAAGGGATTGAGGGGCAATCTTTGACGATGGTGGAGGATGGCGTTCTCAAACACTGGCTGCTTTCTGGATCGAGCGCCCGGGAACTGGGCCTGCAAGGCAATGGTCGTGGTGTTCGTTCGGGCTCTGGCGTTTCGCCTGCTTCAACCAATTTTGCCATCGAGCCCGGTTCGCAGTCGCCGGAGGAATTGATCCGTGCAATAGGCACAGGTTTTTATGTGACAGAGGTATTCGGGCAGGGCGTTGACATGATCACGGGCCAATATAGCCGCGGCGCGTCGGGGTTTTGGATCGAAAATGGCGAACTTGCCTACCCGATCAGTGAAGTGACGATTGCTTCGAACCTCAAGGACATGTTCCTCAATATGACACCCGCCTCCGATATTGACCGAAACTTCGGGATGACGGCACCGACACTCGTAATTGAAGGCATGACTCTTGCCGGAAACTGACAGGCACAACGAAATTGTCAGTGAACTGACGCTTCTGCGTGATGCTGCGCGTGAAGCCGGACGTATCGCGATGCGCTACTTCGGTCGTTCTCCGGAAGTCTGGCTGAAGGATGGTTCATCGCCGGTCAGTGAAGCTGATCTGGCTGTTGACCGCTATCTAAAGGATGTTCTTTTGAAAGCGCGGCCAGATTATGGCTGGATATCGGAAGAGACCGTCGATGAACGGGCGGCTGAAAAACGCAGCCGCGCCTTCGTTGTCGATCCGATTGACGGCACCCGTGCATACATCGCTGGACAGGATCAATGGTGTATTAGCATAGCCGTTGTGGAAAATGGCCGCCCGTTGGCTGGCGTTCTGGAATGTCCGGCGCGCAACGAACTCATCGAAGCAGGGAAAGGCGTTGGGGCTTCACAAAACGGTGCTGTGATACGTGTCAGATTACCATCGCCCGGTGAACAGGTGACAATAGCATCAGCCCGCAATATGGTGACGGCACTCCCGGAAAGCTGGCGGGATCGTGTAAAGATTCATCCCTATGTTCCCTCGCTGGCCTACCGTATCGCTATGGTGGCGCGTGGAGATATAGCGGGCACCTTCATTCGGCCAAATTCACATGATTGGGATTTGGCAGCAGCTGATCTGATCCTGAGTGAGTCGGGCGGGGCAATCCTGACAAGCGATGCCCTACCGATCCAGTATGGTGGTCCGACGTTGAGCCATGGCGCTCTCGTTGCCGCCAGCGGAGACCTTCTGCAAAAAATGTTGAGTGTTGTCGCGGACTGACCCTTGGGTTAATCATGCCGCGAACCAATTTTGTTCAGGGATAATTGTCATGAGCGTCGAAGGCGACAAAAAGCAGCTTCTTCATCTGGTGTTCGGCGGTGAGCTGAAAAAGCTCGGTACCGTTGAGTTCCGCGATCTTGAAAACGTCGATATCGTTGGCATCTACCCGGATTACGAGTCGGCCAAGACCGCATGGAAGTCGAAGGCACAGCAAACAGTAGACAATGCTCATATGCGCTATTTCATCGTGCACCTGCATCGGTTGCTCGATCCAGAAGGCGTGACGCTGAAGGCGGATTGAGCAGTTTGACTGCTCCCGGCCAATATCGGATGCAAAGCGGAGATAGCCCGGGTCAGACCACCGGGCATAAGAAGCAAGGATTCGCGAAGCGCCTCTGGCGACGTATTCGCGGGCCACTGGCGCAGTCTGCCGTGGTTAAAGCCATGCTGGTCTGGCTGATCACCTCCTACTTCAAGCTTGTCTATTTCACAAATTCTCGCTTGAAAGAATCAGCAGACCCACAGGCGCTGGTGGGTAAAGACGATCCTTTCATCGTGACTTTCTGGCATGGGCAACATCTCATGGGACCGTTCATCTGCCCCAAGGGAATTGAACTTGTCGCCATGTTTTCGCGCAGTGCAGATGCGGAACTGAACGCTCGTGTTGCGGAAAAACTTGGATTGTTGACAGTGCGTGGCTCTGGTGGACGAGGTTCGCGCTCCAAGCCTGAAAAGGGAGGCGCGCGCGCGCTTCTGACGTTGAAGAATGCTCTCAAAAACGGGCAGTCGGCATCAATTATAGCGGACATCGCTCACGGCAAAGCGCGTGAGGCCGGAGAAGGCATCATTTTATTGGCGAAATTGTCCGGTCGTCCGATAATACCGGTTGCTTATGCTTTCTCACGGAACCATGTTCTGGAAAAGTCCTGGGATAAAACGACGATTCCGCTGCCCTTTGGGCGTTCGATTATCGTGCGCGGCGACAATGTATGGGTCGACGCGGATGCCGATGAAACGCAATTGGAAGAAAAACGCATGGAGCTAACGCGCCAACTCAACGACGCGACCGTCAAGGCCTATGCTGCGTTGGAGAAAGCGAAATGAGCGAACGCTGGGCGCGCAATATGTTGTCTGCCTACCGTGCACTCGGTTCCGCGGCCTATCCATTTATGGGGCCTTACATCGCCTATCGTGCGTCTCGCGGCAAGGAAGAGCGCATGCGCCGCGGCGAGCGCTACGGCAAATCCGCCATAGCACGTCCGCAAGGGCCGGTTATCTGGGCCCACGCGGCAAGCGTTGGTGAAACCGTCGCGATCACGCCATTGATTGAGCGGATCGCTGCGACTGGTATCCATATCGTGCTGACGACAGGTACTGTGACGTCGGCAAAAGTTGTCGCAGATCAGTTAGGTAGTAAGGTCATTCACCAATACGCGCCGCTGGATTTGCAACCGGCGGTTAACAGGTTTCTCAACCACTGGAAACCTGATCTTGCCATCGGTTGTGAATCTGAAGTCTGGCCTGCTACTGTGCTTTCACTTGGCAGTCGCCACACGCCGCAGGTTCTGGTCAATGGGCGCATGTCTGACCGCTCTTTTGCTGCCTGGCAGAAAAGACCGGCTCTGGCCGAAGCGCTCTTTGAAAATTTTGCCTATGTGGTCGCACAGTCGGAACTAGATGCAGATCGCTTTCGTACGCTGGGAGCGCGGCCTGTCAGTGTTTCAGGTAATCTCAAGGTCGATACGAATCCGCCGCCGGCTGATCCACAGGCTCTGGCCGCATTGCAACGCCAGATCGGTGGACGGAGAACGTGGGCCGCAATTTCGACCCATGACGGCGAAGAAGCGATCACAGCAGAAGTTCATCAGATGCTGAAAGTACGCTATCCGCATCTTGTCACGATCATCGTGCCGCGTCATCCAGATCGTGCTGCGGCCATTCAGGCTATGCTGGCTGAAAAGGGGCTCAAGGTTGCGCGTCGCAGCGCCAATGAGCCGATTGAAGCCGACACAGATATCCTGCTCGGAGATACCATTGGGGAGATGGGACTTTATCTTCAGCTCACCGAAATAGCATTTATTGGCAATTCGCTGACCAAGGAAGGTGGACACAACCCTCTGGAACCGGCGATGATGGGAACTGCTGTGTTAACAGGACGAAATGTCCAGAATTTCCGTGAATCCTTCCAACGCCTCATCAAGAATGGGGGCGCACGCATTGTGAAGGATCGCAATATGCTCGCAGGAGCGATCAATTTCCTGTTCAACAACCCTCAGCATCTCCGTGCCATGATCAATGCCGGGGTGAGCACGGTCAGGGATATGCGCGGCGCACTGGATCGTACGCTTGTCGCACTCGAGCCGTTTATCCAGCCATTGATCCTGCAGGCACAGTTACCCGGCAATCGCAATGAGGCTGCCTATCAGACAGGCGGTCACTGAGCATGGTGAGTGAAGCGCCGCCTTTCTGGTGGGATAAACCTGATTGGCGCGCTTTGTCTTTGGCGCCTGCTGCCTGGCTCTACGGAGCCGTGGCGGGCCGTCGGCTTTTGAAAGCGGAACCACCAAAAATTTCTCTGCCGGTTCTTTGCGTGGGCAATTTTACCGTAGGTGGGGCCGGAAAAACACCGACTGCAATTGCTTTTTCTGCTGGTGCAAAAGCACGAGGTCTAAACCCCGGAATTGTCTCACGCGGATATGGCGGCGCTTACAAGGGACTACACGTTGTTGATCCCGCGCATGACAGTGCGCGTTACGTCGGAGATGAGCCACTCCTGCTGGCACGTCATGCTTCGGTGGCTCTCTGTCCTGATAGGCTAAAGGCGGCTCGATATTTACAGGCGCTCGGTTGCGATTTTATCATCATGGATGACGGTTTCCAGAGCGCACGACTTTTTGCCGATTTTTCGTTGCTGGTTGTGGATGCTGCCCGTGGTATTGGCAATGGTAAGGTCATACCGGCAGGCCCCCTGCGGGCTCCACTGACAGATCAAATGCGTAAGACCGACGCTTTGCTGCGTATCGGCAAAGGTGATGGTGCTGATTTCGTTATCCGTCAGGCAGCACGAGCAGGTAGACCGATATATGAAGCTCAGCTTAAGCCGTCGTCTACCGTACCGGTAGCGGGCAATCGTTGGCTTGCATTTGCGGGCATAGGTAATCCTGAAAAATTCTATGCAAGTGTTGCTGAAGCAGGCGGTGAGATTGTGGAAACACGTTCGTTCCCCGATCATCACAGCTTTGCACCAGACGATATTCGCAATCTGACAGACACAGCCCGTCGTCAGGGATTGGGATTGATCACTACTGCGAAGGATCAGGTGCGTCTGGCAACGATGATTGGAGTTCCTGCCGGTTTTCTGACGAAACTCGCTGTCCTTAACGTTGATCTCAAATTTGATCGCAACGATGCGCTTGACCACATTCTGGATACGGTCATCGAGCGCTTCAAAAGCCGTGTTACAAGCTGATTTTAAGCCTTCTTTCGGCTACGCATTTCAGGATTGACTTCCAACTCACGTTCAAAAGAAATCAGGCCTGTTGCGTAGGGTTCCTGCCGCGAAACACTCCAATATTTGAGTTCATCGAGCGGGATATGGGCGCCTGTCACCGCGCACGCGACATAGGCTCCATGCCTGACGATTTCATAATCACCGTCGAGATAGCGCAGAACAGCTTCAGAAGAACGGGGGGATTCAAATTTATTCATGTGTGTAAAACCTTTGTAGCCGACTCTAGCAAGCGTCGTGCGTTGCGTCCAGCAGTACAACATCATACGTCGTTGTAATTCTATCAGCGCCTGCCAAATAGCCGTTCGATATCTATCAGTTTCAGTTCGATGTAGGTTGGGCGACCGTGATTGCAGGTGCCTGAGCCGGGGGTGGCTTCCATTTCACGCAGGAGCGCATTCATTTCTTCAGGCTTCAACCGTCGCCCCGAGCGAACGGAACCATGACAGGCCATTGTTGCGGCCACATGGTTCAACATGGCCTTCAATCCTTCAGATGTGTCGTGTTCCGCAATCTCATCCGAAAGATCGCGGATCAGCTGCTGCACGTTCATTTCTCCGAGCATTGCGGGCGTTTCACGCACTGCGATGGCACCGGGTCCGAATTGCTCGATGCCAAGGCCAAAGCGGGCAAGTGTTTCCGCGTGGGTTGCCAGTCGCTCGGCGTCTTCTTCTGGCAGATCCACAATTTCAGGAATAAGCAGCATCTGTCCCGGTATGGGGCGGGAATGCAGGGCGTTTTTCAACGCCTCGTAAACAAGACGTTCGTGAGCCGCATGCTGATCTACAATGACGAGACTGTCTTCGGTTTGGGAGACAATATAGTTCGCGTGGATTTGCGCGCGGGCTGCCCCGAGTGGCTTTTGCTGGAGTTCCACTGGTGCTTCGTCACGCGTCGCTCGGACATCTGCCGCCAGCACGTTAACGGTGGCGAGCGTCGCCTGGTCACTTTCCTGAAAGGAGCGTGCCGCTCCCAAGTCCAGCGGCCGATGCGCCGGATGTGCGGTCTGCGGTGACCATTCGGTTCTCGGCGAGAAAACTGCGGGGTGCCAGCTCCCCGATGCATAACCAGCCGAAGAAGGCCGCGATGTGAATGATGGTGAGGGCGGCTGGAATCCTTCTGCACGGAACGCTTGCAGCATGGCATCGGCACCGCTGGTCGCAGGCCGAATACCTGACTGCGCCAGTGCTTGTTTGATCGCCCCGACGATCAGTCCGCGCACGAGACCCGGATCACGGAAACGGACGTCAGCCTTGGCAGGATGCACATTAACGTCGACTAGTGCCGGGTCCAGCGTCAGAAACAGTACGGCAACCGGATGACGATCGCGTGCCATGACATCCGCATAGGCTCCACGCAATGCGCCGAAAAGCTGTTTGTCCCGCACCGGGCGCCCATTCACATAGGCGAACTGATGCAGGGCGTTGCCACGATTATGGGAGGGGATGCCGACAAACCCGGCCAGACGCACGCCGTCGCGTTCCGCGTCAATGGCAAGCGCATTTTCGCCGAATTCTTTTCCGAGCACCTGATTGATGCGCTCAAGCGTTGCTTCTGCGCCGCTGCCGGTTGCGGCCAGTTCCAGCGGTGTCCTGTCGGTGCCTGCAAGCGAAAAGCGGACATGGGGAAAGGCAATTGCGATGCGCTTGACGACGTCGGTTATGGCAGCAGCTTCCGCACGATCCGTTTTCATGAATTTGAGACGGGCAGGCGTCGCGTAAAAAAGATCGCGGACCTCGGCAATCGTCCCGCGATTGAGCGCGGAAGGACGGGGACCGTCGAGATGTCCGCCGGAAACCGATACTTCAAAGCCGGAGTCAGCGTCCTGCGGACGAGATTTGAGGGTCAGTTTTGCGACCGAGCCAATGGATGGCAGAGCCTCCCCACGAAACCCAAGTGCGCGAATGTCGTGCACATCGTCCGAAAGCTTGGAGGTACAATGGCGGGAGACTGCCAATGGAAGCTCATCGATCGGAATTCCCGAACCATTATCAGTCACGCTCAACAATGTCTTGCCACCGCCACCGGTCACGACCTCAATGCGGGTCGCGCCAGCGTCGATAGCATTTTCGACAAGTTCCTTGATAACGCTGGCGGGGCGTTCGATGACTTCCCCCGCCGCGATCTGGTTGATGATGGTTTCGCTTAAGTGTCGAATTGGCATGGTTGGACTATAGAAGGATTCGCTTCTGTAAAGAACACGCTTCTACAGCCTGTCCAGACTGCCTTTTGTGCATCTGACGGGCCGCCGAAGTGCACAGTATTGTTGACAGGTAACCACCTTACTGCGGGGCATAATCCTTATATGCTGGCAAATTCAAATCCTTAAGGCTGTCTGCATTGACAACTGCACGTGCCACGGCTTCTGCCATAACAGTCGCTGCAATTGCTCCAATCGCAGTTACATCGGCTTCCACGTCTTTTGCCTTGCCTGTGGAAAGTGCGAAGATCGTGTCACCGTCCCACATGGTATGGATTGGGTTGATTGTGCGCGCAAAACCGTCATGCGCCATGCCCGCAATCTTTTTCAGCTGAGCCTTGTCGAACGGGACGTTGGTCGCTATTGCGCCAATCGTGGTGTTGGCACCGCCGGACTTGACCACGCCATGGCCCTGCATGATGGCGGACATCGTATCACGGAAGCCCTTGCCGTCCTCGGTCCGCGCCCCAGCCAGAATCTGGCGTGAATTTGGCGCATAGACGTCACCAACAGCATTGACGGCAACAATCGCGCCGACAACGATTTCGGTGCCAGGCACCTTATAACTGGCTGTGCCGAGCCCACCCTTCATGGCGTAGTCCATGCCGAACATTTTGCCGACGGTAGCGCCTGCACCAGCACCGATGTTGCCTTCTCCAGAAGCTTCAGCCTTGGCGGCCTGGCATGCCAGATAACCGGCTTCCTCATCGGGGCGCACAGAAAAATCTCCGACACCGAGATCCATCAGGATTGCTGCTGGTACAATCGGAACGACGCCTTTGCCGATCTTGAAGCCGAGATTGTTCTCTTCAAGATAACGCATAACGCCAGTCGCAGCCGCCAGACCATAGGCACTACCGCCTGAAAGCAGAATAGCTTGAACCTGCTGCACATAATTGATCGGATCGAGCAGATCGGTTTCACGCGTACCGGGCGCCGAACCGCGTACATCAACACCTGCGGAAGCGCCTTCTTCGCAGAGAAGAACGGTGCAGCCGGTCGGGCGTTTTGTTAGTGTGTGGTGTCCCAGCTTGATTCCGGGTACATCCGTGATGCTTCCACCCATAAGCTCCAGCATGCCTGCTCCTCCCTCAGTAGCTGCCGATGCCGCATTGACGACAAAGGGCATTGCCCCAAGTCCCGCAAGCGACTTGGCGAATGTTCTGCGATCCATGAACAGTTTTCTCCTCCATTTTCGCTCTATTGAGAGAGCGTATTCTTTTCGCGCGCCCGGCGCTGGCGCAGTACGTCTGCCACGTAGTCACGTGACAAAGCATGGTAGAGCGGCTCGTGAGAGATCAGCCGTGCAGTGCCGTAGCCCAGCATCGATGCGCACATGAGTGGAATGACGTTGTTATGATTGCCGGTCATTTCCAGAATGATGACGAATGCAGTCATCGGCGCTTGCACGACGCCGGCAAAGTAGCCTGCCATACCGAGAACAGCAGCAAGACTCGCACTGGTTCCAAGAACCAGGCCGATTGTGCTGCCCAGTCCCGCACCGACCGACAAAGAAGGTGCAAATATTCCGCCCGGTATCCCCGAAATCATGGAAAGGAGACCGGCAAGGAACTTCCCTATGAAATAAAGAGGTGGAAGAGCCAACCCTTCCACGGCGCTCCGTGCCTGATCGTAGCCTGCTCCAAAGGTCGATCCGCCGGACGCAATGCCAATGATAGCGACCAGAAGACCGCAAATTCCCGCGAAAAATACGGCATTGCGAAGAGGGGCCTTTTGTATGCGGCGTCGCACACGACGTCCTAGTTCGAGTGCGAGTGCACTGAAGGCAGCCCCGAATGCTCCACCAATTACACCGCACGCAATCACCAGAACCCAGTCTTTGCCGCTGGAAGCGGTAACGGTAGTCAGCCCGAAATAATTATAGTTTCCAACGAGGCCAAGTGAAGCAAGACCGGCGAGAATAACAGCAGATAATACGAGACCGTTGGTTCGTGCGGCGTAGGCGCGCCCCATCTCCTCAATAGCGAAGACAACACCTGCAAGGGGGGTATTGAACGCAGCCGCTATACCTGCGGCAGAGCCTGCAAGGATGAGACCACGCGCTTGTTCCATGCCGCCGAAACGCGCAGATTGCATCATGATGGACGCGCCGATCTGCACGGTTGGACCCTCACGACCGATAGATGCACCACTGAAAAGCCCGGCCAGAGTAAGAATGATCTTACCGATCGCGGTTTTGAGTGAAAGCAGCAGAGTTCGATCTTCATGATCGTGCAAATGGCGTGCGGCAATTGCTTGCGGAATGCCACTGCCTCCAGAATTTGGAAACCAGGATAAGGCTATCCAGGAGCAGGCCATAAACCCCACCGGCGTGATCAGCAGGGGAAGCCATGCACGCCAGCCGCTTCCACTTGTGAGGCTCTTGAACCAATCTTGTGCAATGTCCGCAGCTTCGGCAAAGCCTACACTGATAAGACCGATGGCCAATGCGCCGCACCAGAAGACCAGTCGCGGTTTCCAGACATGTGGTGAGATCCACATGGCTTTTGACCGGCGGATGAGTGGAACGCGTCTATAGGATTTTCTCACTTTGCCCCTGCAAGCCTGCTGCTGCCCGATTTCGATGTGTGCAGAGATTTATCACGTAAATCCTTATCGGTAACTGAAACTTGTCAGCAAAAGGCTTTCCATTTGGTCATAACCGTGTTACCAGCCGGTGCCAATTCAACCTAGCAAACCAGATGTGTCGCTGCTCCCGGACCTATTCCGGAGAGGCGGCTTTTCTCATTCGATAAAATCGGCAAAGGAATTGGCAATGGCTAAAATCGTGGAATCGCCCACTGGCGCTCTCGCTCTCACATTTGATGATGTGCTGTTGCAGCCGGGCCATTCCGAAGTAATGCCGGGGCAGGTTGATCTGCGCACGCGCATCGCCAAGGATATCGAGCTTAACCTTCCTCTTCTTTCTGCTGCCATGGATACGGTGACGGAATCCCGTCTGGCTATTGCGATGGCGCAGGCCGGTGGTATTGGCGTCATTCACCGTAATCTGACGCCGGAGCGTCAGGCGGAAGAAGTCCGTCAGGTAAAGAAATTTGAATCCGGCATGGTAGTAAATCCGGTTACCATCGGGCCGGATGCGACACTTGCCGACGCTCAGGCATTGATGAAGGCACATGGAATTTCGGGTATTCCGGTCGTTGAGAATGCTACCAAGGGTCCGGGGCGTCTTGTCGGTATCCTGACCAATCGCGACGTCCGTTTTGCGTCCGATCCGAAGCAGAAAATCCACGAGCTGATGACCCGTGAGAACCTCATTACGGTTCGCGAGAATGTCAATCAGGACGAAGCAAAACGTCTGTTGCACGCTCATCGTATTGAAAAGCTTCTCGTTGTCGACGATCAGGGTCGTTGCGTTGGTCTTGTTACCGTCAAGGATATTGAAAAGTCGCAGCTCAATCCGAACGCCGCCAAGGACGCTCAGGGACGTCTGCGCGCTGCTGCAGCAACGAGCGTCGGCGAGGATGGTTACGAACGCGCCGAACGTTTGATTGAAGCCGGTGTCGATCTTCTGGTGGTGGACACGGCGCATGGCCATTCGCAGCGCGTTCTTGATGCAGTGGCCCGTATCAAGAAAGCCTATCCGAATATAGCAATTCTTGCAGGTAATGTGGCAACGACCGCTGGTACACAGGCACTGATTGATGCCGGTGCGGATGCGGTCAAGGTTGGTATCGGGCCGGGCTCGATCTGCACGACGCGTATTGTTGCCGGTGTCGGCGTTCCACAGCTTTCGGCCATTATGTCAGCCGTTGAAGCAGCGCAGAAGCAGAATATCCCGGTAATCGCTGATGGCGGCATCAAGTTTTCGGGCGATTTCGCCAAAGCGTTGGCCGCTGGAGCAGTCGCGGCAATGGCTGGTTCGCTGTTGGCCGGTACGGAAGAAAGCCCCGGCGAAGTCTATTTGCATCAGGGCCGCTCGTTCAAAGCCTATCGCGGTATGGGTTCGGTCGGTGCCATGGCGCGCGGCTCGGCTGATCGTTATTTCCAAGCGGAAGTGCGCGATGAGCTGAAGCTCGTACCGGAAGGCATCGAAGGACAGGTGGCTTACAAGGGGCCGATTTCCGCGGTCCTGCACCAACTTGCAGGCGGTTTGCGCGCTTCCATGGGCTATGTAGGCGCGAAGACGCTGGAGGAATTCCGCGAGAAAGCGACTTTTGTGCGCATTTCCAACGCCGGGTTGCGGGAAAGCCATTCGCATGGCGTTGCAATCACCCGCGAAAGCCCGAACTATCCCGGCGGCATGTAAACCTGTCTCATGGTATTCATGATAGGGCGGCTTTAGGCCGCCCTTTTATTTTGTGAATGCTGCCAGTTCCTTTGAACGAATGAAAAGCCCATTGGCGCTTTCCACGATACAATCACCAAGCGCCTGAAAATCTTTTCGGCGCATACTCTGTCGCCGCCAGAATAAGGCGATTTCCCGCTTTGGTTGCTCGCCGTCAAAGGGCACGATGCGCATATGATTGCTGCGTGCTTCCGCGCGCACCGCGATTTCGGGAATGAGAGTAAGGCCCATTCCATGACTCACCATTTGTAAAAGGGTGGTCATGCTGGTGGCACCATACTTTACGAGCTGGCGCTGAGAAGGCAGCGAACAAACAGCCAATGCCTGATCCCTCATGCAATGCCCCTCTTCCAACAGGAGTAAACGGTCGAGAGCGACGTTGTCCTGTGTCATAGGCGAAGCGAGAACCGTTTGATCATTAGTTGAGGTCGCAATCAGGAAGCGGTCATCGAACAGCTTTCTTTGGGCAAGCCGCTCATCATCAATGGGAAGGGCAGCGACAATTGCATCGATTTCACCCGCGTGCAGTTCATCAAGAAGTTTCGCGGTTACGCTTTCTCGCAATTGGAGGCGGAATGACGGATGCCGTTCGCGCAAAAGAGGGATGAGAACCGGGACCAAATACGGAGCAACAGTCGGAATGATGCCCAGCCGCAGCCGTGTTTGTAACAATCCCCGGCTTTGCGCGGCTATTTCCTCAAGTGTGTGGAGTTCGCGCAAGATGGTCTGGATACCCGGATAAAGCTGCTTGCCGAGCTCCGTCATGATCACCTGTCGCTGCGAGCGCTCGAAAAGGGGCGCGCCTGCAAGAGCTTCCATTTCCGCGATCTGGGCCGAAAGGGCCGGCTGGGACACGTGTGCCAGTTGCGCGGCTTTGCGGAAATGCAGCGTGGCGGCAAGCGCTTCGAAATAGCGCATTTGACGTACTGTAAACATGATAAGAAAAACTTATCGAAAATAATCGGAAAAGCAATTGGAGATTATGATTGGAATAGGTCTAATCTGAGCCAGTTACCTAGCCACGGCGCGACACGGACGAACTGTGTCGTGCTTATAGCAAGGCTAGTTGTATTCCAATATTGGCTTTTCAGGAGGGAATTCCCATGACAGATCGCCCAATTATGACGACGAGTGCAGGCGCTCCGATACCGGACAACCAGAATTCCCTGAGCGCAGGTGAGCGCGGCCCGCTTTTAATGCAGGACTATCAGCTCATTGAAAAACTAAGCCATCAAAACCGCGAACGTATCCCGGAACGTGCCGTTCATGCCAAGGGCTGGGGCGCTTATGGTACGCTGACCATCACCGGCGATATTTCGAAATACACCAAGGCCAAGGCACTGCAGCCGGGTGCCCAGACGCCGATGCTGGCGCGTTTTTCGACCGTTGCCGGCGAGCAGGGTGCTGCTGATGCCGAGCGCGACGTGCGCGGCTTTGCTCTCAAGTTCTATACGGAGGAAGGTAACTGGGATCTGGTCGGCAACAACACCCCTGTGTTCTTTGTACGCGACCCGGTCAAGTTCCCGGATTTCATCCACACCCAGAAGCGTCATCCCAAGACGAACCTGCGTTCGGCGACCGCTATGTGGGACTTCTGGTCGCTTTCGCCCGAAAGCCTGCATCAGGTGACGATCCTAATGTCCGATCGCGGCTTGCCAACCGATGTGCGTCATATCAACGGTTATGGTTCTCACACCTATTCGTTCTGGAACGATGCCGGTGAACGCTATTGGGTCAAGTTCCATTTCAAGACCATGCAGGGCCACAAGCACTGGACCAATGCTGAAGCCGAAGGTGTGATTGGTCGCACGCGAGAATCCACGCAGGAAGACTTGTTCACTTCCATCGATAAGGGCAATTTCCCGAAGTGGAAGGTTCAGGTGCAGATCATGCCGGAACTCGACGCCGACAAGACACCGTACAATCCGTTTGATCTTACCAAAGTCTGGCCGCATGCGGACTATCCGCCGATCGATATCGGTATCATGGAGCTGAACCGTAATCCGGAAAACTACTTCACCGAGATTGAAAATGCGGCTTTCTCGCCGTCGAACATCGTGCCGGGTATCAGCTATTCACCCGACAAGATGTTGCAGGCGCGTATTTTCTCCTATGCGGATGCGCATCGTCATCGCCTTGGTACGCATTACGAAAGCATTCCGGTCAATCAGCCGAAGTGCCCGGTTCATCACTATCACCGTGATGGTCAGATGAATGTCTATGGCGGTATCAAGACCGGCAATCCGGACGCCTATTACGAGCCGAATTCGTTTAACGGCCCGCTCGAACAACCGTCGGCCAAGGAACCGCCGTTGCGCATTTCCGGCGATGCCGCCCGTTATGACCATCGTGTGGGAAACGACGATTACTCGCAGCCGCGGGCCTTGTTCAATCTGTTCGATGACGGACAGAAACAGCGTCTGTTCTCCAATATTGCGGCGGCAATGGGTGGAGTTCCGGGCTTCATCGTCGAGCGTCAGCTCGGCCACTTCAAGCTGATCCATCCCGACTATGAGGCTGGTGTGCGTAAAGCCTTGAAGGATGCACATGGTTATGAAGCCAACACGATTGCTACAAATGAAGAGGCAACGGCAGCCGAATAAACCGTGTTTATAAGACAGAAAGAAAGCCGGAGCTCGTTGCTCCGGCTTTTTTGTTTTGATTTGCCGATTGCCTTTTCCCTGCAAGGAAGGCTATGCCCGAGCAGGCATTCGAGAAGGAGACACAATGCGGCTTGGCGGACGCCTGCAGGCGGCTATCGAGGTATTGGATCAGATTGAAGCGGGTACACGCCCGGCTTCTGACGTGCTGAAGGATTGGGGCGCTTCCCATCGTTTCGCAGGTGCGGGTGACCGCGCTGTGATCGGCAACATCGTCTATGATGCGCTGCGCCGCAAATTATCCATCGCATGGCGAATGGATGCCGATGACGCACGCGCTCTGGCTTTTGGCGCACTATTGGCCGACGGCGGCATGGATATTGCGACCATCGACGCCGCTCTCGATGGAGACAAGTTTGCGCCGAAAGTGCTGGAGCAGCCGCGTCGTATTGCTTGGGAAAGCAGGGATGTCACTGAAGCGCCTGCCCATGTTCAGGCGGATGTGCCCCAATGGTGTGCATCGTCGCTTGAGGAACTTTTCGGCGCGCGCTGGGTGGATGAAGGCAGGGCGCTGGCAACGCGACCGCCAGTCGATCTTCGTGTGAACAGTTTGAAGGCGACGCCGGAAAAAACGCTCACAGCACTTGAAAAGGCTGGTGCTGCACCCGCGCCGTTCCTTGCGCAGGCGCTACGCATCCCGCCGATTGAAGCACTTGGACGCCATCCGAATGTGCAGGGCGAGCAGGCCTTTCTCGACGGCTGGTTCGAGGTCCAGGATTTGGGGTCACAGCTTGCTGCCCTCTTTGCCGGTGCCAAACCCGGCCAGCAGGTACTGGACTATTGCGCTGGAGCTGGTGGAAAGACATTGGCTTTGGCCGCTGCGATGCAGAATAGCGGTCAAATTCATGCCTATGATGCTGAACGTGCGCGGCTTTCGCCCATGCATGAGCGGCTACAGCGTGCTGGGGTGCGTAACACGCAGGTCCATGGAAATCTCGATGCACTGGACCCACTGACAGGGCAGATGGATCTCGTGCTGACCGATGCGCCTTGCACTGGTTCCGGCACATGGCGCCGCCGCCCGGATGCGAAATGGCGGTTGAACGACCAGCAGCTTGAGCGGCGTGTTCAAGACCAGAAGGAAGTGCTGGAATCTGCCAAGCATTATGTGAAGCCGGGCGGACGTCTGGCCTATATTACCTGTTCATTGTTCGCAGAAGAAAACACGAGACAGATTGCACAGTTTCTCACAGGGAATGCTGATTTTACGGAAGTTGCGCCAGAGGCTTTGTGGGATACAATTGTAGCGGACGCTGGTGATGTGAAGCCAGTATTCTCGTCGCACGGCGCGGTATTCTCGCCATTGTCCACTGGCACTGACGGGTTTTATGTGAGCCTTCTGCAGAGATCAAACTAAAGCATTTCCAGCAAAAGTGCGAAGCGGTTTTGCGTTGGATAATGCGTGATAATAGATGGAAAGAACGGGGGGACGATGTCAGCGCATCGTGTAGCAGAACCGGATTTCAAAGAGCGCGTCGAGGAAAGTTTTGGTCGGCAGGCAGCCATGAAACTGATAGGCGCTGAACTGACACGGTGTGAGCCCGGTATCGTTGAAGTTGAGATGCCGTTTCGTGAGGAGCTGACGCAACAGCATGGCATTCTCCATGCGGGTATGATTTCTGCCGCTCTCGATTCTGCTTGTGGCTATGCGGCACTGACGCTGATGCCTTCCGACGCGGCTGTACTGACCATTGAGTTCAAAGTGAATCTGCTTGCTCCGGGCAAAGGGGAACGGTTCCTCTTTCGTGGCGAGGTCACCAAACCCGGGCGAACGATCATGGTTAGTGATGGACAGGCATTCGCCGTAACCGACACGGAAGTGCGCCTGATCGCAACCATGACCGGAACAATGATGGTCGTGCAGGACAGAAAAGGCCTGCAGGGATGATTAAAACTGTCGCCGGAAAGCGTCTCCTCTACGTCATGGCAGTGGATGCCGAATATGGACGTCATTTGGCGAAACTCTTTACGCCGGTCATGATCGGGGTAGGGCCAGTCGAGGCGACTGCCAATCTCGCATATGCTCTTGCAGGTCTGGCGCAGGCGGGAGAAAAGCCCGACCTCGTGGTCTCGCTTGGCTCAGCAGGCTCGGCCAGATTACCGCAAGCTGAAGTGTTTCAGGTATCTTCCGTATCCTATCGCGATATGGATGCTTCACCTCTCGGGTTTGAAAAAGGTGCAACGCCTTTTCTCGATCTTCCCAAAGTGATCGAGCTCCCGGTTTCTGTACCGGAAATCCCTGTTGCATCGCTCTCTACAGGTGCCAATATCGTTTCTGGCAAAGCCTATACGACGATTGATGCGGATATGGTCGATATGGAAACCTATGCCTGTCTGCGCGCATGCCAGCTCGCAGGAATTCCGCTTCTTGGGCTTCGCGGTATCTCCGATGGTGCAAGCGAGTTGCAGCATGTGGGGGACTGGACACAGTATCTGCACATTATCGATGAAAAACTGGCCCATGCTGTCGAGCGATTGGAGGCTGCAATTGCGGATGGTCTCCTGTCGGATCCTGACAATGGTATGTCAGTATAGGTCGATTTTTGGCAACGCACTTGTTGAGCACGATGCCTATAACCCATATAGGCATTGCATCCCGGTCACTTTTTAAATAGATGCTGCACATGAGCACCACGGCACATCCCGACACAATCCTAATCATCGACTTTGGCAGCCAGGTTACGCAGCTGATTGCGCGTCGCGTGCGCGAAGCCAGTGTCTATTGTGAAATCGTCCCTTTCCAGTCTGCGGAAGAGGCTTTCAAGCGGCTGAAGCCGAAAGGTGTTATCCTTTCAGGCAGCCCCCATTCGACGACTGATATTGGGTCGCCGCGAGCGCCGCAGGCCGTTTTCGAAGAAGGCATTCCGGTCCTCGGCATCTGCTATGGTGAACAGACGATGTGCGCCCAGTTGGGTGGTAAAGTCGAAAGTGGCCATGATCGCGAATTCGGTCGTGCTTTCTTGGATGTGCAGGAAGATAGCCCTCTCTTCGAAGGCATCTGGGCCAAGGGCACCCGTCATCAGGTCTGGATGAGCCATGGTGACCGTGTTACGTCGTTGCCTGATGGTTTTACCATTATAGGCACTTCGCCAAACGCACCTTTTGCGGCTATCGCTGACGAGAAGCGCAAATATTACGGCGTGCAGTTCCACCCGGAAGTCGTGCATACGCCGGACGGTGCAAAACTTCTTCAGAACTTCGTTCATCGTATCGTCGGTGTGAAGCCGGGCTGGACCATGGGCGCCTATCGCGAACAGGCAGTTGAGGCGATCCGCAAGCAGGTTGGTAGCGGCAAGGTTATCTGTGCGCTTTCCGGCGGTGTGGATTCTTCTGTTGCAGCACTCCTGGCGTATGAAGCCATCGGCGATCAGCTGACGTGTATTCTGGTTGATCACGGGCTGATGCGTAAAAACGAAGCTAACCAAGTCGTTGAAATGTTCCGCGAGCATTACAACCTGCCGCTCATTCTCGTTGATGCTGCTGATCGTTTCATCGGCGAGCTGGAAGGCGAAACCGATCCTGAAAAGAAGCGCAAGACGATTGGCCGTCTCTTCATCGAAGTGTTCGAGGAAGAAGCAAAGAAGCTCGGCGGTGCGGATTTCCTCGTGCAGGGCACGCTCTATCCGGACGTTATCGAAAGCGTTTCGTTTACCGGCGGTCCTTCTGTCACGATCAAGTCGCACCACAATGTAGGTGGTCTGCCGGAGCGCATGAAGATGCAGCTCGTCGAACCACTGCGTGAACTGTTCAAGGACGAGGTACGCTTGCTCGGCAAGGAACTCGGCCTGCCGGATAGCTTCATCGGCCGCCATCCGTTCCCGGGACCGGGTCTCGCTATCCGCTGCCCGGGCGGTATTACGCGCGAGAAACTCGAGATTCTGCGCGAAGCCGACGCGATCTATCTGGACGAAATCCGCAAGGCTGGTCTCTATGATGCCATCTGGCAGGCTTTTGCCGTTCTGTTGCCAGTCCAGACCGTCGGTGTGATGGGCGATGGTCGTACCTACGAATTCGTCTGTGCGCTGCGTGCTGTGACATCGGTGGACGGCATGACTGCTGATTTCTATCACTACGATATGAATTTCCTCGGCAATGCGGCAACTCGCATCATCAACGAGGTACGCGGCATCAATCGTGTTGTTTATGACGTGACGTCAAAGCCGCCCGGCACGATCGAGTGGGAATGATTTGGGTTCGCCTATCACACCAAATGTGATTTAAATCGCCGAAAACCCTTTGGATTTATGCCCGTCAGTTCTTGCTGGCGGGCATATCATTTTTATAGCTCAGCGTTGGCCGCTCCTGATCAGAACAACAACGACGCGATTAAAACTATGAGCGTTTCAAGTTCTGGACCGCGTAGGGATCGAGAGCAATCTTGGCGAACTGAGCGATGCTGACAGTCTGAGGCTGTGACGTGATGTTTACCAGCCAGAATTCTTGCTCCGTTGCAAAGGCCAGAACGTGGTCAGGCCGCGACGAAATAAGCTGCCGCCATTTTTTTCCTGCAAGCCGGGACAATATTTTTATCGTGGTGAAGAGTGGACGTTTCCCACCTGTGGGTGTCGGTTCGCCTTCATCTGCAGTAAGTCCGAAAGGTCCGGTGAGGGCTGAAAGCGTCAGGCTGTCAAGGCCAGCATTCAGCACAGATATGGCATATGCCATCGCGAAGCTCGCAGCGAATTTTCCATTGTGGCGAGGATCGCGATTGGCCATAGCAATGCGCTTGCCATTCGGGTTTTCCATCGTTCTGCTGCCATAAGGATTCTGGCGCATGGGGATGGTAGACGGCCCGATGCGATAGGGCTTATCGCCGTAGATCGCCCGCACCGAGCGGGTAATGAAAGGCAGAGCTTCCAGTGTTTGCATAACACTCAGGTCGTCCGCTGCATGGACAATCGGATTCGTGCAATGAGTGACGAAATCAAGATGCTCGCCCGGAACACGCTTGCGATTAAGCTCGGTGAAATAGCTCAGCATTCCGCCGCCAAGCTGCGCATTCAGGAATGCTGCTCTTGCTGCCGCATAAACATCTTCAAGCGGCGGGCAGGGCGGCCATTCGCTGCCGGGCGGTGTCGACTGCCGATCTATAGCCGGTGAAACAATGACCGCATCCGGGGTAAAGCCAGCCGCTTTCATGTCAGAAGCGATTGCTGTCGTCTCTTCGATGAGCGATTTCTCGCAAGGCAATGCAATTTCGAGCGAAACACGGCCTTTATGTCGGGCTGCAAGAGCTGCAAAGTCGGCAAAGGCTGAACCTTTGTGCCCTGCCAGTGGATCGTAATGAAATAACAAATCCTGCGGGCCAATTTCCTGCAACAGATCAATTGCGGCAAGGCTTGCTTTGGCTTCTTCCGGTGTGATGATGATGCCGATATTTGGCAATGTGCCGCTTGTGTCACCAAGCGTGATGCTCACCGGCTCTGCATACCGGGTGTTATTTGGTGTCGCCGCGCGCGTGTCGGAAATGTTGAGGACGATGCGCTGATGCTGGGGTTTGGCGGCTTCGATCTGGTAAGGCCATGGCAAAGCCAACGGACGTACATAGGTCTTGTAAGATGCATCGGACCAGTTGCGCTGATCTTCCATCTCAAAGGTATCGCCTTCCATGCGGCATTCGACCGTAACGCCGGGCATGGCCTCATGGGTGATCGCACGCATATCCTTGAAAGGCTGCCACGGTTCGATCAGATCGGGCAGGCGGGTCTTGTTGAGTGTGCCGTCTACATGCTCGACCCTCACAGGGGAGCCTGCCACGCCGACGATTGGATGCAGGATGCAAAAGCCGCAACGGTTGGTTTCAAAGCCTGTCGCTGTATTCGCTACGGCTTCGAAAGTGAGCGTACCACCAACACTCTCTGCCTGAATGCGGACATCAATGGTGAGTTTGGTCGCATCCGGGCCTTCGCAACGTGCCTGATAGGTGACGATGAAACCGCTGTCGCTTTGCTCGACGTTCAGATCATGGATTTGCGGATTATAGGTCCCCCAGTCGCGATCCCGCACCAGATAGGAGACGGCACGCAGAACTTCGACACCGTCGTAAGTGATGGTGCGAAGATTGCCGTCGTTCAAATCCAGGCTAAGCAAGCCCGCTTTCAGATGCGTCGGCTTAGCTTCGGTTTCACGCGTTCCATAGAGCAGGAAAAAATCGACGCTGCTCATTTGAGCAGCGCCGTAATGTCGACGCGGTTGCCGCTTGCGGCACTGTCATAGGCGGCTTCGACAAGCGCGAAAGTCTTGAGATTATCCGCACCCGATGTTGAGGTTTCTTCGCGAGTTTCCAGCTTGTCCACCCAATGCTGCTGAATGGCAAAGACGCTTTCCTGAATATTGTGCCATGGACGTGTGGCCCATGAGAGCAGTTTTGGTGAAACGTCGGAAACCGTGGTGCCGTTCGGCGTAATCACTTCAAGGCGATAACCCTGATAAAGACGGATAGAGCCTTCGGTGCCATCAATTTCAACGAGTGTTTCCGGGAAAGGATCGGTTTGGAGCTTGGTGGCGTAGCTCACATCGACAATGGAAGTAGCGCCATTTTCATGGTCCATGAGAATGGTGGCTACATCCTCGCCCTTGATTTTCGGGTTGACGCGCTTGGTGCGTGCGACGAGGCTTGTGACGTCGCCCAAGATAAAGCGCGCAATATCAAGCGTATGAATGCCTAAATCTTCGATGATGAAGCGTTCGCCTTCCGCAAGATAAGGCTGGCCGGAGAAAACATCAAAGCCCGAGCGGAAGGAAAAGCGTCCCCAGAACGGCGCGCCTATGACGCCGCTATCGAGCGCTTTACGCACGGCCTGAATAGGTGTCTGCCAGCGAAAGTTTTCATGCACCATGAGCGGAATGCCTGCTTCACCGCAGATCTTCACCATGGCCTTTGCATCATCAAGCGTTTTGGCAAAGGGCTTCTGGCAGATTGCTGGCACCTTGTGGGCGGCGGCAAGCTCCACCAGAGCACGATGGCTTGAAACTGTGGTGGCGATATCGACAAAGTCGATGCCGTCATCTGCAAACAGCGCCTCAGCATCTGTGTAGCGTCGTTCGATGCCGAACTGGTCGCCGACAATCTTCAACCGCTCAGGATCGCGGTCGCAGATCGCCACAATTTTGGCACCCGAAACGTCGTTCCATGCGTGCATCTGATTGATCGCGAAGAAACCACAACCGATGAGAGCGCCATTCAAGTCTGCCATTTTTATCCTGCTTTTGCCATTTGCATGAGTGTAACGCGCTGCTGGAGGCGGCGCTGTGCCTGATCAACTACCACGGCGATGATGATGACAAGGCCCTTGATGACCATCTGCCAGAAGGACGATACGCCCATCATGACCAGACCGTCGGAGAGAATACCGATGACGAATGCACCGATGATTGTGCCGCCAATGGTGCCGCGCCCGCCCGACATCGAAGTACCGCCGAGAACGGCTGCCGCAATGGCGTTCAGCTCGAATGAGTTGCCTGTTGCCGGATGCGACGACATTAGTTCGGATGAGATAATAAGCCCGGCGATCGCAGCACAGAAGCCGGAAAACATGTAAACGAACATCTTTACGCGGTCGACGCGGATACCCGACATGCGTGCCGCACGTTCATTGCCGCCGACTGCGAAAATCTGGCGACCAAGCGGTGTGTATCGCGCAATATAGGCTGCGGCCAGTGCGACGACGATCAGAATCCAGATCGAGACCGGAAGACCGAGAATGCTGCCCGATCCCAGGAAGGCGAAGCCGGTTGTGCCCAGGTCTTCACGGCCCACGAGGTTCGGGAAGGTCTGGCCGTCCGAGGACAGAAGAGCCAGACCGCGTGCCACATAAAGCGTGCCGAGTGTCGCGATGAAGGGCGCAACATTCAGTTTGGTTATCAATAGCCCGTTTATGAAGCCGACTGCGACACCAACGGCCAATGTGATCAGCGAGATTTCGATAATGTTGAAATAGATCGTGTAGCCGATGCCAAGATCAATCCCGTAGATCAGAAGACCGCCGGCAACCATGCCGCAAAGCCCGACAATGGAGCCGACCGAAAGGTCGATGCCGCCTGTGATAATGACGAAGGTCATGCCCATTGCAAGAAATGCATTAAGCGCAACGTGCTTCGACATCAGGATCAGGTTGGCGGCTGAAAGGAAGTTTGGTGCTGCGAACGAGAAGAAGATGAACACCGCGAAAAGCGCGATGAAGGTTCTCAGTTTCATCAGCGTCAGCAGGGCCGAGCCGCTGTTAAAGGTTGAGTCAGTGGCGGCCGTCGTCGTGTTGGCTGTCATGACGCGAGTTCCCTTGTTTGTTTGTTGTGGTCGTTGTCATGTGTGTGTCCGTGGCCCTTGGCCGATGCGGCAACAATGTCGGCTTCCGTCGCTTTATCGCGGTCGAATATGGCAATCAGCTTCCCATTGCTGAGCACCGCGATGCGATCGGAGAGCGCCATGACTTCTTCCAGATCAGAGGTTGAAAAAAGAATGGATAGCCCTTCGGCAGCAAGCCTACGCATGGTGCGGAAGACATCGGCCTTCGCACCCACATCGATGCCGCGCGATGGCTCATCCATCAGAAGAACTTTTGGATTGGTCATCAGCGCCTTGCCGATGACGACCTTTTGCTGATTGCCGCCTGACATCGAAGTGACTTCGAATTCGGGGTTTGGTGCCTTGATCGAAAGGTCTTTGATCGCCTGTTGAATGGCCTGTTTTTCACGCTTTGGCGTGATGTGGAAGACGCGAGCCAGACGGTCGAGACTTGCCAGTGTCAGATTGCTGGCAATCGACAAGATCTGCACCAGACCTTCGCGCTGACGATCTTCCGGTATGAGGGCAAGGCCGCGCCGGATGCGACGGGTCGTATCGCGTTCCTTCACTTGCCTGCCATCGATATAGATATGGCCGGTGGAGTGCCCATGCTGGCCCATCACACATTCGAAAAACTCAGAGCGCCCCGCGCCCATAAGGCCGTAAATGCCCAGAACCTCGCCCGCGCGCACGGTCAGGGAGACATCATCAACTGCAAGCCCGCCGGTTGCCCGGGGCAGGGTGATGTTTTCAGCACGAAACCGTTCGGCGCCAATCTTGTGGGTAACAGGCTTGGCAAAATCCTTGGCATCGGAGCCGATCATCGAACGCACGATCCATTGCGTATCGATATTTTTGATCTCTTCCTGGCCGGTGATTTTTCCGTCGCGCAGAACCGTGATGTAATCGCCAATCCGCATCAGTTCTTCAAGACGATGCGAAATATAGACGATTGCAACGCCCTGGCTTTTCAGCTCGGCAATCACCTTGAACAGAATATCGACTTCGGCTGCAGAAAGGGCCGATGTCGGTTCATCCATGATGACGATGCGTGCATCGAGCGAAATAGCCTTGGCGATTTCGACAAGCTGCTGCTGACCGATTGGCAGATCGGCGACGAGCGTAGTTGCACTGATGCCTGCGTCAAGGCGGTCGAGATATTCATTGGCCTTGACGACCTGCGCCTTGTGATCAATGCCACGCAAACCGCGTGTAATTTCGCGCGTGGCAAAGATATTCTCGGCCACCGTCATGTTTGAAAACAGGTTCAGTTCCTGAAAGATCATCGCAATGCCGCGCTTTTGCGCGTCGGCAGGGCTGTCGAATGACACTTCCTCGCCATCGAGAATAATCTTCCCCATGGTCGGACGCTCAACGCCCGCGATGATCTTCATCAGCGTTGACTTGCCAGCACCGTTTTCGCCGACAAGCACATTGACCGAACCACGGCGCAATTCAAGATTGGCGCGCTTGACCGCGACAATGCCTGAATAGACCTTGGAAACATCCTCAAGCTTGAGGACGATACCGTTTTTCTCGTTCAATTCCGTCTCCATGGCTTATTTCTCCAGAGAGATGGAAACAGGCGTCACAAGAGGAAGCTGGCCCTTCGATGGCAACGGGAAAGCACCTTCGGCCTTCAACTTCATGCCAACCAGATCCTCGCGCGGGAGCTTTGAAAGAACATCATCATTGACGCGGGTGTTGAAAGCCTTGCCAAATTGCGCCCAGTCGATCTGGTTGCGGAACTCGTTGAAGTTCACAAAGGACAGGCTGTCACGGATTGCGCTGCCGCGAACGGTCGGCCCGATCTGCACGCGTGCATCGGCCTTGCCATCGCCATTGCTGTCGACATCAACATAGGCTGCGCGCGACTTTGTTTCAGCGGCGACCACTGTGCCTTCAAGCTTGGCTGCAAAGGTCCAGGGGGCATTGCCCTGCTTTTCGCGATGACCGTATTTCGCTCCGGCTGCATCCGCATCTGTATTTGCAGCCTGCATCACTTCATCGAGCGTTGCAGTTTTCTCGGCAAAAAACGGCTTAACTTTTGAATCCCAGATGTCGGCAACCGAACGATCGGGATTGAAATTATCGCCGCGTGCTTCTGCGGCTTCTTCTGCTGTCGGCGTCTTGATGATTTTGCAACCCGAAAGCGCGACACCGCAGGCCAGCAGGATAATGGAAGCTGACTTCAGCACTGACATGAATTTATCCTCGGTATTAGGAGCATTTCGGGAGCGCTAATATTTGTCGGCGCTCCCGATGTCGCAAGCCTTGGGAGTTAGTCCTTCAAAGCGAAAGTTTCGAGCTTGTCTGCGTTGTCAGGATTGATGAGGACGCAGTCCATCAGCTGCTTTTCTTCAGCAGGGCCCTTACCGGTCTTGATGAATTCGTCAGCCTGAACGACAGCCATCTGTGCCTGAGCATAGGCTGGCTGAAGAACCGTTGCCTTGATGCCACCGGCCTTGATGGAGTCGCGGACATCGTTGGAGCCGTCGAAGCCGACAACGATGACGTCCTTGCGGCCTGCAGCTTCAAGCGCTGCCCACGCACCCATGGCCATGGTGTCGTTGCCGGAAATCACACCTTTGATGTCAGGATTTGCCTGCAAAATGCTCTGCATTTTGGAGAAGGCTTCGGTCTGGCTCCAGTTGGCCGACTGCTGCGCAACCATCTTCATGTCTGGATATTCATCGATGACGTCGTGATAGCCCTTGGAGCGGGTGCCAGCGTTGAGGTCGGATTCACGACCGAGCAGCTCGACATAATTGCCAGCTTCGCCCATTAGCTTCACGAATTCTTCCGCACCGAGCTGTGCGCCCTGATAGTTGTTGGAAACAATCTGCGACACTGCAACGCCTGAGGCATTGATTTCACGGTCGATCAGGAATGAAGGGACTTTGGCATCCTTGGCCTTCTGAACGGCGGCAATCGATGCTTCCGAGCCAGCATTGTCGAGGATGATTGCCTTTGCGCCACGACCGATGGCCGTATCGACAAGCTGCGACTGCTTGGTTGGATCGTCGTCATGCTGAAGGATCAGTGTTTCGTAGCCGAGTTCCTTGGCTTTGGCTTCAGCGCCCACGGCTTCAGCTTTGTAGAATGGATTGTCGTGCGATGGTGTGATGATTGCGATCAGATCAGCGGCCCATGCTGGCATGACAACACCGCCTGCCAATGTTGCCGAGATGGCTGCAATCGCAAAACCGCCCGCAATTGTCCTGCGTGTAAACTTCATATTTTCCTCCCAAATCAAGCCCCGTTTCCCAAGAGGCGGTAAAAAAGGGGAAGGCGCATTACGCCCTCCCGGATAACGTCACGTAATGCGACGAATGCTTTCTGCGATTTCTTCCGGTTCGAAAACGTTTTTCCAGTCGTCGCGCATCAGCGCAGGAATGCCGAATTCGATTGCCTTGTTGCAGGCATCGGAGAATACGCCCTGGACTTCGCCAAAGATGACGGCGCCGAGAACATTCATGTGGCCGAGCAGGAAGTCGCGCGCTGCTTCTTCAGGAACGCCGCGACGAACGGTTTCATCCATGGCCTGCTTCATGACAACGAGAAGCGAAGCTGCAACGGTTTCCGAAAGACCCGGTTCGAGGATTGCGAGTTGCTCAACGGTTACGCGATGCGAGCGCATCACTGGTGCCCAGATGACCTTGGCGATTTCTTCGCCCAGTGCATAAGCTTCTTCCGGTCCCTGCATCAGAGCCGAAACGATGTGCTGCTTTGCAAACAGACCGCCGAAGTGGTCCTTCTTTGCTTGCATATCCGTTTCGTCGTTGAAGATCGGCGGATGGCAAGGATGGGTCACGAAATAGGTGAGGTCTGCACGTTCTGGCAGATGGCCGGCAAATGGCGCGGCTGCGTCGAGTGCAACAACCATCGTGCCCGGCTTCAGCTTGTCAACGATGGATGAAGCAACTTTACCGATGATGGTATCCGGCACAGCCAGAATGACGACTTCTGCGCCTTCAAGACCCGCATCAACATCGATGGTGTCGATGCCGAGGTCGTTCTTCAGGCGTGCCTTGCCTGCGTCGCTGACTTCGATGTGACGGACGTCAAAGCGCGAACCTTTGAGGTTCTTGGCCAGACGGTAGCCCATCTTGCCGCCCGCTCCGAACAAAGCGATAGCTGTCATGATTGTAGTTCCTTCCCAGACTTTTGGTAGCTTAACTGGTATAACCAGTCAATGAGTATTCCAGATTCAAGCGGTCAGGCCGTCGCGAATCTGACTGAAATAACCGTCAGAACCGACCTGACCGCCCTTGAGGGCAATCTGGAGGCCGTTGGTGGCGGCGTGAGCGCCGTGTGCCGTGCAAAGCGGCGACCCCGGAGTTTGTGGAAGCGGCAAAAGCGTGGTGAGTGCATCGACATGCAATTCACGCAATGCGTGGCTGGAAGTGTCGCCGCCTGCAATGACTGCGCGGGTAAGACTTTCGCGCTCAACAAGGCTGCGGAGGATGAAGCCGAGGCTGCGGGCCAGCTGGTGGCGGCTGCCTGCAATCTTATCGATTTCTGTACCGCGATCAGCCGACGGACCAAGGGCGGTGTTGAGGATAACGCTGTTGCCCTGCTGGAGCGCTTTCTGGCCGTCAGCAATGGCAGCTTCGATTGCCTGATTGCCATTCTCACCCAGAAGATCGAGTGGGTTGAGATCAATGCCGGTAAAGCCCGATGCGGTCGCGTGGCGGATCTGACGTTCCGTCGTCGGTGAGACGCTTCCTGAAACGACCGCAATGCGGTCAGCCTTGCCGGGAAGCGGAAAATCTTTTTTCGTGCCGATCAGTTCGGCCTTGGCCCATGCGGCCAGAAGCGCATATTCAACGCCCGACGAGCCTGCAACGAACCAACCCGCATCAGGACGCAGACGCCAAAGCTGTTCACCTGCCTGCAACTGGCTTTCATGGCTGTCGACGTCGAACAGCAACATGCCGTCAGCATTTTTGGCAATGGTGTTTACGCGATCATTTGCATCTGCGGCTGAAAGCGCTACGAGATCAGCAAGCACTGTTTTCAGTACGGTCTGCTTTGCCAGATGCACGCGCAGGTCTGCTTCATGCATGGGCGTGACCGGATGGTGGCTCATGACCGGATGGCGGTCGATGCGGTAGGTTTCGCCCTGATAGGCCGCAAAGAGATTGCCGAAAGCGGTGTAACGCTTGAGCTGCGGCGCACCGACAATCAACGGCACATAGGCCTGATTAAAGATCGCTTTGCCGATTTCAACAGCCTTACCGATATTGCCGACATGTGGTGCGGAATCGAATGTCGAGCAGACTTTGTAATGCGCAATCGCAGTATTCAGGCTTTTAAGCCAGTTGAACGCTGGCGTGAGATTTTCCTGCATCCATTCCGGCGTTTCGCTGCGGCTGGTGCCTGCAAGACCGATAGCCTTGCAGTGTGAAAAGCGCGAAAGAAGTTCTTCATCCGGCACATTCATGAACAGTACAGTGTCGACGCCGTTGGAAGCCATGGCTTCCATAACATCGGTCGAGCCTGTGAGGTCGTCACCGTAATAAGACAACAGCAGTTCGTTGGAAGCCTGTGACATTACTCGCCACCTTTCCCGAATTTTGCGAGCGAGGCTGCAAGTTCGGGGTGATCTGCGGCGTAAGTTTCAAGCGGGATACCCGCAACTGCTGCTTCCCATGCTTGCTGCACAGCGCGAACACCGGCAGCTGGGCCACCTGGATGGCTGACAATGCCGCCGCCGCACAGATAAAGCAGGTCTGTCGTGCGGCCCGTGCGCTCATAGGTTTCAGGCGCCTGTCCACCCCATTGCCCGGAACCGGCGACAGGAAGCGGGCAATCTGACGGGTCGAACAGCGGCGTGCTGACAGCCTTGAACGAATTGACGAAGCTTTCGTCCGGCTCCCAATATTTGACGCGGATGCCGTTGATCTGGAACTGATCGACGCCGAGCAGCCGCCAGAACTGCTGATAAACGCGGAAATCCATACCGGCGCCCGGATTGCGGGTCAGGATGTCCCAACCGTTGCGATGGGCATGAAGCACGAGGCCCGAGCGCTTGCGCAAGAAGCTCATGCCCCCAAAGCCAACCGAGTTGATGTTGACCACAGCGCAATTGCCGCCAGCCTCTAGCACCATGTCGTGGTTGCGCATCATGACGTCAGGATCGGCATGGGAGATGCCGAAAGCATACATCACCTTTTTGCCGGTCTTCTGTTCGTGATTGAGAATGAGCGGCATGATCGCGGCGATGCGCTCTTTAAGCGGCGAGTAGGCCGGGCTCATCAGCTTTTCATCGTCCTTGATGAAATCGACGCCCGACTCAATGAGTTCGCCTACGAGTTCTGCTGTCTCATGTGGACGCAGACCGAGTGCTGGCTTGACGATGGTGCCGATGATCGGGCGCTTTTCAACGCCTGTCAGACGACGGCTTCCGGCAATGCCGAATTGCGGACCCGGATGCGCGCTTTTGAAGGCTTCCGGCAGCTTCATATCGACAACGCGGATGCCGGTCATGCCCTTGATCGAATAGACGCCGCCAACGGCAATTGTCATCAGCGCTGCTAAATCGGTGCCGATAGCATCAAGCGGAAAAGCAATATCGACGTCAGCGCGCTTGATCGGCCCGTGACCTGGCTCAAGCTCCGGCCATGTAGGCACCATTGCGTCTTCAAGCGGGCGAATTTCGAGAACACGTGCTGCAACCCGCGCCTTCAGTTCTTCCGTCTCACCCGGAACGGCGACGAAAGTGCCGGTCGACTGATCGCTCGCGATCTTGGCGGCCATCTGTTCGATGCTGCCGGTTGTCTCAATGCGATAGGTCAAACAGATGTTCATCGGAATTGTCGTCACTCACGGTTTTCGTTGCGCCTACAATAAGCGCATGGTGTTTGAGTGCGAACTGGTATAATGAGTATTCCAATATCTGCAAGCGGAAAATTGTTAACCGGTCGCGAGAGTGTGGGTAACGGCTTTCCTCAGAGCATTTGAAGATGCATAAGGGAGAAAAGCTCATGAGCAGTGAGACGCAATGACCCAAGCAATTGAACCCATCATTCGCCGCAAACTATCCGACGAAGTTTTCGACCGGCTCGAAAACATGATTACTTCCGGTGAATTGACGCCGGGCGACGAGATGCCGTCCGAGCGCGTTCTGATGGAGCGTTTTGGCGTCGGACGTCCCGCGATCCGCGAGGCGATGCAGTCACTTGCCAAGATGGGACTGGTCAGCATCTCGCATGGTGAGCGTGCCAAGGTTTTGAAGTTGACGGCAAAGTCGATTTTTCAGCAGGTGGATCCGACTGCGAAGATCATGATTGCGCAATCGATGGACACGCTGGAAGATTTGAAGAGCGCGCGAATTTTCTTCGAGCGCGGTATTGTTCGCGAGATTGCACAGAAGACAACGGAAGATGATATCGCCGAGCTGCGGGAGATCATCGAACGGCAGCGGAAATCGCTCGGTGATGCAGACGCATTCATCGCTGCCGATATGGAGTTTCATGTCCGGATAGCTAGAATTGCTGGCAATCCAATATTGGTCGCAGTAAGCGAAGCTATGCTGGCTTGGCTGAAAGAGTATCACACTCATATGCTTATCTGGACAGGCAAAGAGAAATATACCCTTGTTGAACACGAGGAAATATTGGATTGCTTGTCGGCTAAGGATGCGGACCGCGCCGAGGCTGCCATGCTCCGACATCTTGAGCGGTCGCGCACGCTATACAAGAAAGAATAGAGCTTCTCGCCTGAAAGCTATTGTCGTTTCATCAGGCAGTAGACCAAAAGCGAGGAGGCGATGGCCACGATTGCAGAAACCAGAATTGCAACCGAGAAGCCGGCAGAATAACCTCGCATGGCAAGTTCGGTTGCGGCGATCCTCGCTGAAGGTGCGACCATACCAAGTGCGTTGGGCAAGTCGCCCGCGACTATCGCGTCAGCAAAATTTTCACGGCATGTCGGATCGTTGCAGCCCGCCTGCATTAAGTGAGTCCGGACAGCACTTGCAAGCACTCCGCTCAGGACCGCGAAGCCGAGCAGAATGCCGGTAAATCGGGCGGTTGTGCTGATGCCCGATGCCATCCCGGCACGGTCGCGTGCAACGGTACTCATGATCGCTTTCTGGGTTTCACCATTCAGCAAGCCGCCACCGCTCCCAATCAGAAACATACCGGACATAACGATAGACCAGGCGCCGGAATGTGCGCCGAAGCTTGTCACAAGACTACCGATACCCACGATCATGAGTCCAAAGGACAGAATTTCCCGTGACGACATTCTCTTTCCGAGAAAACGCCCGACATTGGGGAAGATCAGCATCGCGCTTGCAAATGGAAGCATAGCAAAACCAGCTTGCAATGGCGGCTGACCGAAGCCGTTTTGAAGGAATAGCGGCAGCATGGACGCCATCACTTGAGCGCAGGCTGCATAGGCAAACATCGCCCAAACCCCGCCTATAAAGCGAGGATTGCGAAATAGGCTGAGATCGAGCATCGGACGCTGCTGGACAGTCTCCGCAACCAAGAAAATAGCCAGACCGGCCAAGCCGCCGACAAATCCTGCAATCGCGGTTGAAGAGGTCCAGCCATGTGCCTGTCCATTGATAAGTCCCCATGTGAGGCCGAACATTGTACTCGCAAATGCAACGATGCCGATTGGATCAACGCGCCGCGCATTTTCATCTTTTGAATCGGTGATGGAACGCAGCGTAGCCAGTGCCAACACAATGCCGATAGGTATGTTTATGTAGAATGCCCAGCGCCAGCCGAGACTATGGGCGATAAGGCCTCCGATAATCGGTGACAGCACCATGGTCAGGCCCATGATGCCGCCCCAGATTGACCATGCACGGTTACGTTCCTCATCGCGATGGAACGTATGGCCAATGATCGCGAGCGCAGGCGCGAGCTGGAAGGCGGCACTGGCGCCTTGCAACGCGCGAGCAAGGTAAAGTGAAGTGGCTGAATCTGCTACACCACAAAGCCAGGATGAGAATGCGAACGCACCAATTCCAATCAGAAAGACAGTGCGACGCCCGAACCGGTCGGCTAGAGCGCCAGCTGGCAAGAGCAGCGACGCGAAGCAAAGGACATAAGTGCTGATGACCCACTCTACGTCAGCAAAACTTGCCGAAAATTCCCGTGCAATGGTCGGTAGGACCATCGCGACAACATTTGTGTCCAGCACGGTCATTGCGCAACCGGTCGAGGCTGTCAGCAAAATGAAAGTTGAATTGGTAACGCGCGGCGCGGATGCGAGAACAGTTGTCATTTGATTGTCAATGCTGCTGCACCAGCCTTCGCAATCTGCTGGTCATGATCGGTTGTGTCGGCTGATACGCCAATGGCGCCAACAATCGTACCATTCACCGTGATTGGAACTCCTCCGCGCATGAGTACGAAACCGCGCGCCGTGATAGCGGCAGGGCGAGCCCCGTTGATAGCATCCTCGAGAGCGCCGCTTTCCCGACGGAAAAGCGCGGCTGTGCGAGCTTTGCCGGGCGCGAGCTCGACGCCAGCGGGTACTGACGCGTTATCCATGCGTATCGTGAGGATCGGCAGACCTTCTGCATCGACGACTGAGATCACGCAGGGCCAGCCGTTCGCTGTCGCTTCTTTTTCGGCAGCAGCTACGACGGAGCGGGCAGCTTCAAGGGTAAGATAAGGCTTTGTCGGCAATTCGATTGCCAATGCCGGGAAGGCTGCGGCGAGGGTCATCGTTGCGGTCAACGAGGCGAGGATTCTGACAGAATGGGCGGACATTGGACTTCCTTCATTACATTTGAGGTGCCAATAAACAGGATGTTTGAATTTCTTTCATTCGTGGTGTTTTGAGATAATATTAGTTTTTACCTAATTATTGGAGCCACTCATGGACCTCAGGCATCTTCGTTATTTTTTGACACTCGCTGAGGAGCTTCATTTTTCCAGAGCGGCAGAACGGTTGAACATTGCGGCTCCGACGCTCACGGTTCAGATACAGGAAATCGAGCGGCGGCTCGGTACGAAACTTTTCTTCAGAACCAAACGCTCAGTCGCAATCACTCCCGCGGGTGAGGTGTTTCTGAAGGAAGCGAGATTGGTGCTGGATCAATTCAATAAGGCGGAAAGTGTCGGCCGCAGAGCTGGACGAGGGGAGATCGGGCGGATCGAAATTGGCTATGTCGGCTCGGCGGCTTATGCCGGAGCCTTGCAGATGCAAATCAGTCGTTTCTCGCATGATTGGCCCCAAGTGGAGCTTCATTCGCGCGAATTTCCGATGGAGGATCTACCGAAGCTCATTGAAGGCGGGCATCTCGACATTGGCTTCGTCCGTATGCCGATGACGCTCCCACCGTCACTCGGCGCCTATGTTTTGCTACGAGACTATTTTTGTCTGGCGCTGCCCTCTGACCATCGGCTTGCGGTTGCTGAGGTGGAGAACCAGTACGCTTTTCTTGCAGAAAGCCGGTTTATTCTGCCGGAACAGGAGGCGGGCACATATGAAGTCGCGAAACGAGGAAGCTTCACTCCGAGGATTATTGCAAAGCCGGGCGGTCTTCTTGCTGTCCTGACACAGGTATCGCTGGGTGCCGGTATATCGGTCATACCGGGCGTGGTGAGAAACGTCGTGCACATGCCCAATACGGTTTTCCGTCCAATAATCGGAAAGCCGATCATGTCGGAAGTGGCCGCCATTTTCAGAAGTAAGGAATACGCGGTCAGTGTCAAAAATTTCATCGACCAAATATGCGCTTCGCCACCGATCCAGCTTGACTATAAGCGAAATGAACAAACAGTGTGAAATATATTTCATACACTGAATTATATTGACAGTCGCGTTTCTTTGCGATTAGCTATCAATACTGGTCTTCGAGGAGGAGGGCCGGTCTTCATAAAGATCAACGGCGTTTTTTGGGACGCTTTCCGCGCGTTTGGGAGGGGCTTTGGCCTCGAGGAGGACACTTGCGCAAATTTCTGAGCACGACCGCAATGGCGGTTCTTGCGGCAACGCTTCTGGCCGGTTCCGCAACGGCAGCCGAGACCGAGAATCCGTTCCGCTGTAAACCGGGCGAAAAATATGTGATGAACGTCATGGTTTCTGGCGTTGAATACTGGTTTCCCGTCTATGAAATGTTCAAGCAGGCTGGCCAGCAGTTCGGCTGCGAGACGGAATATACTGGCACACCGGAATATGACGTGAACAAGCAGATCGCCACGTTCGATCAGGCGTTGGCGCAGAATCCAGCTGGTATTCTTGTTCATCCGATGAACTCCGACCCGTTCATCGAGCCCATCAACCGGGCGATCGATCAGGGTACGGCGGTCGTCACATTTGCAGCAGATTCTCCGTTGTCGAAGCGTGTGTCCTTCATCACCTCGGACAACACACGAGAAGGCACCTATGCGGCCGATGCCATCGCCCAGAAAATGGGCGGCAAGGGCGAATATGCTGTTCTTGAAAATCCGGGGCAGGATAATCACGACAAGCGCATTGCGGCTTTCATCGCCCGCATGGAAGAGAAGTGGCCTGACATGAAGCTGGTTGGTCGTGCTGCTTCCAATCAGGACCCGACGAAGGCGTATCAGGGACTGTCGAGCCTCATTCAGGCCAACCCGAACCTCGGTGCGGTTTTCATGCCGGAGGCCAACTCCGCAATTGGGGCTGCTCAGGCGAACAAGGAAGCCGGTGGCAAGGTTCTCGTCATGTGTGCCGACGTCAACGCCAACATCCTCGACATGATCAAGGCTGGTGAAGTCTTCGGTTCGATCAATCCGAACCAGGGCATGCAGGGCTATATGGGCTTCATGCTGCTGTGGCTTGCCAAGCATCCGGAACTGATCGACCCGATGAATGACGCCAAGCGTTCCGGCTTCAACCCGATGAGCATTCCCGTTGTCGATAATGGCCTCTCGATTGTGACCGCAGAAAACGCGGACGACTTCTATTGGGACAAATATCTGAAGCGTCGCGGTACTAAGGGCATTGAGGAATAGGCTCCGTTCAAGAAGCCATCCGCGCCCTGTGGTGCGGATGGTTGGAATGGAGAGGGAGGAAAAAGATGGCTGAACCGGTGCTTACCATCCACGGTGTAACCAAGCATTTCGGAGCGGTGAAGGCGCTGACGCAAGTGGATTTCAGGCTTGAACGTGGTGAGGTCCATGCGCTCTGCGGCGAGAACGGTGCTGGTAAATCGACACTGATGAGCATTATCGCTGGCGTTTTGCAGCCGACTGAAGGTGAGATACGCATTGACGGCAAAACCGTTCACATTGCCTCCCCCGCCGTGGCGCAATCGCTTGGTATCGGTCTGGTGCATCAGGAAATAGCGCTTTGTCCGGACGCTACAGTGGCCGAAAACATGTTTATGGCGACGACCAATCGCCGTCGTTCGCCGTTCATGAATTACCGCGCGCTGGAACGTGATGCGCAGATCGTGATGAACCGCCTGGCGGCTATCGATGTTCGGCAGAAGGTCGCCAACTTGCCGATTTCTAGCCAGCAGCTCGTGGAGATCGCCAAAGCGCTGACACTCGACTGCCGTGTGTTGATTCTGGATGAACCGACGGCTGCGCTCACCGAAACCGAGGCACAGCAGCTCTTTTCGATTGTCCGTGATCTAAAGGCGAATGGCATTTCCATCATCTATATCAGTCATCGTATGGCCGAGATTTTCAGCCTCTGCGACCGGGTGACGGTTTTCCGCGATGGTCGTTATGTATGCACCGATCGCATTGCAGATGTGAAACCCGACGATGTGGTGCGTCGGATGGTAGGACGAGAGATCACGCAGCTCTACCCAGATAAGCTTGGATCACACGAGGCGGCAGGCGAAATTATTCTCGAAGTCGACGGCATTGGCGATGGCGTGCGCTTTAATGACGTAAGCTTTGCCGTTCGCAAAGGTGAAATTCTTGGTGTCGGTGGCCTTATCGGATCGGGGCGAACGGAGATTGCCGAAGGTATCTGCGGCCTTCGTCCACGCACCGCGGGAACAGTTCGCCTCCATGGCAAGACACAGAAGATCAGTTCATATTCCGACGCAGCCAAGGCCGGCATTGTTTATCTTTCAGAAGACCGCAAAGGTTCTGGCGTATTCCTGGAGATGTCCATCGCGCAGAATATTTCCGTGCTGGACCTGAAATCATTGACCAATGCCGCCGGACTTCTGAACGGTCGAGCCGAGGCTGCACTTGCAGAGGATTTTGCGAAACGGCTTTCCGTGCGCATGGGTGGCATCGAAGCGCCTGTGAAATCACTTTCAGGCGGCAATCAGCAGAAAGTGGCAATCGCCAAGCAACTGGCGGTAAAGCCCAAAGTCATTCTGATGGATGAACCGACACGGGGCATTGATGTCGGCGCAAAGGCGGAAATTCATCGCCTGCTGCGGGAGCTTGCGCGTTCCGGTATTGGCATCATCGTCATCTCGTCGGAAATGCCGGAACTGCTTGGTCTTGCTGACCGCGTGCTCGTCGTTCGGGAAGGGCACATCGCGGGAGAGCTTTCTGCGGACACCATGTCGGAAGAGGCAGTGATCCTTCTTGCTTCAGGCGTTGGCGCGGAACGGGCATCGCATCATGCCGCATGAAAAGAAAATGGGAGAGGGTGAAATGGCAATCGACACAATGGCAGCGGCTGCGCCAAAAAATTCGTCGATAAGGCGCATCGGAACCATGCGTGAAGCCGGTTTGATTGCGATCATTCTGGCATTGGCCGTGGTGATGAGTTTTGCGTCGCCGCATTTTCTGACGCTCGGCAATTTTCGTGCGATGTTGATGAGTTTCTCAGTGGAAGGCATCGTCGTGGTGGGGATGACGATCCTGTTGATTGTCGGGGGCATCGACCTTTCGGTGGGCTCGGTGGTCTGTTTCTCCATGGTCCTTTCCGGCGCACTCTTTCTGGCTGGGCTCGATCCATGGACGGCTTCGCTTGTAGGCATTGCGGCGAGCGCAGCCATCGGCGGTATTATGGGTTTCTTTGTAACCGTCGTTGGCCTCAACCATTTCATCACGTCGCTGGCAGCCATGGTAATTGTGCGTGGCCTCTGCCTTATCATCACCAAAGGAACGCCGCTGTCGCTTTTCACGCTGCCGCCAAGCTTTAAAGCGGTGGGGCAGGGCACATTCTATGGCATCCCCTATGTCATTTTGATTTTCGTCGTCGTCGTCATTCTGTTCGACTTCCTGCTCCGTCGCGCCACGGCCTTTCGCAAGGTGTTCTATACCGGCAGCAATGAGAAAGCGGCGCTCTATTCAGGCATCAAGACGAACCAGGTCAAATTCTGGGTTACGGTGTTGTGCTCGACGCTCGCCGGTGTTGCAGGCGTCATTTATATGTCCCGCTTCGGTGCTGCTACGCCTACTTTTGGTGTTGGCATGGAGCTGAATATTATCGCTGCCGCAGTCATCGGCGGTGCATCGCTCAGCGGCGGTTCAGGTACTATCCTTGGCGCTATTCTCGGCATGGCTCTGCTTTCGCTGGTCACATCCTCGCTGATCCTTCTCAATGTTTCGGTGTACTGGCAGGACATGATCAAGGGCTGCATTCTTCTTGCCGCTGTTTCGATCGACCATTTCCTGCACAAGCGGAAGGCGTCCTGATATGCCCATTGCTAAACTGAAACCAAGAACAACAGCGCCACGTGAGGAAATCGTCGTTGCCCGCCAGATGCATCAGGCTCTCGTCCTGCATTTTCTGGAAGGGTTGACGCAGGCGCAGATTGCGGACCAGCTCGGGATTTCTCACGCAACTGTCAACCGGCTCATCAAACGCGGCCGCCAGCTTGGCCTTGTAGAAATCAAGATCAAGTCGCCGGTTGAGCCTCTTATCGATCTGGAAGAACGATTACTGGCGCTTGGTGGCATTAGCCGCGCCATTGTTGTGCCGACCGCATCCGACAACCCGCAAACGGCTTTGCTGGCGGTGGGGGAAGCCGCTGCCCGCCTGCTTCTTGAAGAAATCGCCGATGGTGACACGATCTGCATCACTGGCGGAAAGGGCGTGAGTTCCGTGGTCGCTGGAATTCAGACCCCACGCCGTTTCGATGTCGAGGTTATTCCAGCAACGGGCTGTGTGCAGGGAAAGCACTATACTGACGTCAATCACGTCTCGACCTTGATGGCCGAAAAACTCGGAGGGCATTCCTATCAGATACATGCGCCCTTGTTCGCAGATGATGCTGCGCAGCGCGCTATGCTGATGAACATGCGCTCTGTCGCTGACGTGTTCCAACGGGCGAGGGAGGCCAAGGTGGCCATCGTCGGTATCGGCTCTATCGTCAGTACGGATTCGACCTATTACGATCTGCACCCGTCGTCGAGTGAAGACCGGACGGCTATCGAGCATTCCGGTGCCAGTGCGGAACTTCTCGCCCATCTGCTCGATGTGGAGGGACGGATTTGCAACTATAGCCTCAATCGTGCGCTGGTCTCGCTTACGCTGAATGAGTTTGCGCACATCCCGACGAAGATCGGTGTCGCCAGCGGATTGAACAAGGCCGAATCTATCCTGAGTGTTCTTCGCGGCAATCATCTCGATACGCTCGTCACCGACGAAGCGACTGGCGCCCGCATTCTCGAACTTGCATCCCAAGAAGGATATTTCGCATGAGCGGCGAACAGTTGATCCGCGAAATCGGGCGCTCCGGCGTCAGGGCGTCCGCAGTCGGTCTCGGTACATGGGCTATAGGCGGCTGGATGTGGGGCGGAACGGATGAAGCCCAATCCATCACAGCTATCCAGGCATCGCTGGATGCTGGCGTGACGCTGATCGATACGGCGCCGGCCTACGGCCTCGGACGATCTGAGGAAATTGTCGGCAAGGCAATTGCCGGATGCCGCGACAAGGCGGTGATCGCGACCAAATGCGGCCTCGTCTGGCATACCCGGAAAGGTAAGCACTTCTTCGATCAGGATGGAAAGCCAGTCCATCGCTATCTGGGGCGGGATGCGATCATCCACGAGGTGGAAGAAAGTTTGCGCCGCCTTGGTACCGATTATATCGATCTTTACATCACTCATTGGCAGGACCCGACGACACCAATCGAAGAGACCGTCGCGGCGCTTGATGACCTGAAACAGGCAGGCAAAATCCGGGCTGTTGGTGCCAGCAACGTCAATCGGTCGGAACTGGAGCACTATGTCCAGACTGGCGCGCTCGATGCGATCCAGGAGCGGTTCAGCATGATCGATCGGGAGATCGAGCAAGACTTGCTGCCGCTTACCACTGCAAACAATGTATCGACGTTGAGCTATTCCTCACTCGCGCTTGGTCTTCTGTCTGGCATGATCGGACCGGAACGTGTGTTTTCCGGGGACGATCAACGTAAGGACAATCCACGCTTTTCCGTTGCCAACCGGCAGAAGGCAAAGGATTTTGCGACGGCTATAAAGCCGGTCGCCGATCGCCATGGCGCGACGATAGCCCAGATCGTGATTGCTTGGACGCTGGCGCAGCCGGGAGTGACCTTCGCACTTTGCGGGGCGAGAAATCCAGCGCAGGCGCTCGACAATGCGCAGGCAGGAAGGCTCCGGCTTTCGTCCGATGACCTTGCGGCTATCGACACGGCCATTTCGGCACAACTGGTTAACATGGACGGATAACGGACGGCCATCATGAACCGAAAAGAGATATTAGACGGGCTCCGCCAGAGCCCGAAGGTGGACGTTTGTGTCGTCGGCGGTGGCATTAACGGGCTCAGCGTTTTCCGTGAGCTTGCGCTGCAGGGCGTGAACGTGCTGCTGGTTGAGCAGTCCGATTATTGTTCGGGCGCCAGCGCTGCGCTTTCACGTATGGTTCACGGTGGTTTGCGTTATCTGGAGAATGGCGAGTTCAGCCTCGTGAAGGAATCCCTTGTCGAGCGTGACAGATTGCTGCGCAATGCTCCCCACTATGTCGCGCCGCTACCGACAACCGTTCCGATCTTCGACATTTTCTCGGGGTTAGGAAATGGGATTGTACGTTTTCTGGGGCTTACGCGCCGTCCGAGCCGGCGTGGTGCAATCGCCATCAAAGCAGGATTAGGTATCTACGATTTTCTGACGCGCAAACGAGCGCTTATGCCAAAACACCGTTTTCGCAGTCGCAAAACGACACTTGCAAAATGGCCTTCGCTCAATCCCGCGATCCGCAGTTCCGCTACCTACTTCGATGCTTGGGTCAGCCATCCAGAGCGGATTGGGGTCGAGCTTCTGCGCGACGGCCTTTCAGCTGGACCGAATGCCAAGGCGCTGAACTATGCGGCAATTTGTGAAAGTGGCGGTGGTGATTTTCAGTTATTCGACGGTATTTCCAGCGAAACACTCTCTATCCAGCCGCGGCTGGTCATCAACGCGACGGGTGGCTGGATCGATATCGCGAATGGCACACTGTTTCCGAAAGAGGCACAACCTGCCCCGCTGATGGGGGTCACCAAAGGCTCGCATCTCATTGTCGATAATCCCGCTCTCAGTGACAGTCTTGATGGGCACATGATCTATTACGAGAACGAGGACGGACGCATCTGCATCCTGTTTCCCTATCTCGGCAAAGTTCTCGTCGGCTCGACGGATATCCGCGTCGACGATCCCGGCACCGTGCGCTGCGAGGCAGACGAACGGGACTACATTTTGCAATCGCTCGCTTTCGTGCTGCCAGAGATCAAAATACGTCCTGAGGAGATTGTCTTCCAGTTCGCAGGCGTGCGCCCGCTGCCAGCCAGCAACGACAGTTTTACGGGCCGTATCCCACGCGACCATTTCTGCACGGTGCTTGAAGGGCAGGATAACCGTCCTCCCGTACTCTGCATGATTGGCGGAAAATGGACAACTTTTCGCTCCTTTGGCGAAATGGCTGCTGACATGGCGTTGAAGCGGCTGGGGTTGTCGCGACGGATCGACACGACGGAACGTGCCATAGGCGGTGGACGCGCATTCCCGAAAGATCGTGCAATCTGGATCGAAAAATTGACTACCGCCACCAGACTTCCCGCAGACCGCGTTGAAATACTTTTCAAGCGCTACGGTACGGGTGCCACCGAAATCGCCCACTTTATCGCGGAGGGGTCGGATTATGCCTTGCCCAATGCCGCCTACAGCAGGCGGGAGCTTTCATATCTTATCCGTACCGAAGCGATCGAGCATCTCGATGACTTGCTTTTGCGGCGCACGACATTGGCGATTTCCGGCGAACTGTCTCTCGCCATGACCGAGGCCGTGCTTGATTTGCTGGCGACGGAGAAAAACTGGTCGCCAAAGTACCGCGACGCAGAGTTGATGCGATTTCTAACCCTCATGCGCGAGCGCCACGGCGTCGCCGCAGAAACCCTTTCCGCAAGGAACGAACAAAGGAGTGAATTATGCGAGAAAACCGCAAAGTCCGGATGAACCGGCTGTTCGGCAACGGTCGCTGTCTGGATGTGGCTGTCGACCACGGCGTGTGCAATGAGCCCTCTTTTCTCGACGGCTTGGAGAATATGCCAGCTGTCATCAAGGCATTGATCGACGCAAAGCCTGATGCCATCCAGATGAACTATGGTCAGGCCGATCTGCTGCAGGATGTTCCCGGCAAGGATAAACCGGCTCTGGTTATGCGTCTCGATATGGGCAATCCCTATAACCGCATTCGCCATCGCGACATGTGGGCTGTGCTGCAGAACGAGGCCGATCCGCTGATCGGAGCGTTGCAGATGGATGCGGCCTGCGTGGTGGTGAACCTCTTCATGCTGCCGGACGAGCCAGACCTCTTTCGTCAATGCGTGCAGAACATTTCCCGCGTCCGGGCAGATTGCGAAAAATACGGTATGCCGCTGATGATCGAACCGCTCGTCATGCAGCCAGTCACAGAGCGCGGCGGCTACATGGTCGATGGTGACGCCGACAAGATCGTGACGCTTACGCGGCTTGCCCGCGAAATGGGAGCTGACATCATCAAGGCAGATCCGACAACAAATGCAGAGGATTTCCATCGTGTCGTAGAGACGGCGCGCTGTCCGGTGCTGGTGCGTGGCGGCGGTAAGGAAGATCTCTCCGCAGTGTTTGCAAAATCTGCAGCCTTGATGCAGCAAGGTGCAATGGGCATGGTCTATGGACGCAACATATATCAGCATGCCAATCCAAGCGCCGTGGTGCGTGGGTTGATGGCGATTATTCATAAGAATGCGAGTGGCGAGGAGGCCTACTCGCTTTATCAGCAGGGCTGAGTTACTGGATTAGTTGGACCTTGGGAGGGGTTCTTCATGCAAAAATATCTGTTGGGGCTCGATGCGGGCAACACTGTCATCAAGGCGGTGGTTTTTGATCTTTCGGGACGGGAGCTCGCCCATGCAGGTGAAGAAGGACATAGCCGCATGCCACATCCCGGTCACGTCGAGCGTGACCTTGGCGAGCTCTGGTCCAATGCCAAGCGGGTTATTCGGGCTTGCCTTGATAAGGCGAGGATAACGGCGAGTGATATTGCCGCTATCGGCTGTGCCGGACACGGCAACGGGCTCTACGCGCTCGACCGGGAGGGAGATCCGCTCATAGGTATCCAGTCGCTCGACACCCGCGCGACCGGTCTCGTTGAAGAGTGGACGGCAAAAGGGGTGGGCGCAAAGACCTATCCGATAGCACGCCAGCGTCCATGGCCCTCCCAAACCCCGACGCTGCTTGCCTGGCTGAAGCGCTACCAGCCTGAACTGTTTGACCAGATAGGCACGGTATTTTTCTCCAAGGACTTCGTGGTCAATCGCTTGACGGGCAAACGTTTCAGCGAAGTTTCCGACATGTCGGGGGCGGGCTTGCTCGATCTTGCAACGCGCCGTTACGACAGTGCTTTGATGGAAGCTTACGGTTTGGGCGACTGTATGGATATCCTGCCACCGCTCATCGAAAGCGACAATATTGCAGGCAATGTAACTGAGGCTGTGGCGCGGGAGACCGGGCTTGCGGCGGGTACACCTGTTGTTGGAGGTCTCTTCGATGTCGTAGCTTCGGCGCTAGGTTCTGGTGTCTCACGCACAGGAAGTGCATCGATCATTGCGGGTACGTGGAGCATCAACCAGATTATTGTCGACGGCCCAGATCTCAAGGGGCCGGTCTTCATGACCTCTACTTTTGATCGCAGCCGTTACATGGCTATGGAAAACAGCGCTACCTCTGCGGCGAATCTTGAATGGCTGGTGCGGGAATTTTTTGAAGGAGACCATCATGCTGATGTCTCGCCATTTGATGTTTGTTGCAGTCTCGCCGCAGCCATCGAACCTGCAAGTGATGATCCGCTTTACCACCCTTATCTCTACGGAGCGCAACAGGACGGCCACGCCCGCGCAGGGTTTTACGGTATTGCGGGCTGGCATACGAAGGGGCATCTGATACGCGCTTTGCTTGAAGGCGTTGCCTTCGGTCATCGCCAGCATGTGGAAACCATCCGAAAAGCAGGCGCGACCTTCGAGGAGGCTGTGCTTTCCGGTGGCGGCTCACGCAGCCGTTTATGGCCCCAGATATTTGCCGATGTACTCGGCGTGCCAGTTTCTGTTGCCGTCTCACGAGAAACAGGCGCACTTGGCGCAGCCATTGCGGCGGGGACCGGTGTTGGGCTGTTCTTCGATTTCGCAGAAGGTGCCAATGCCATGGTGCGCACCGATCGGCATTACAAGCCGAACGCCGCGCTGGATGGACACTATAATCGCCGTTACGCGCTTTATGGAGACATCACAGCTGCAATGACGCCTCTATGGCGCCAGATACAGGCTAAACCGGTACAAAGCGTCCAGTTAGCGGAGACTGTTTAGTCAATCGTGAGTCAGGTGGGAATTGCCCAAGCTGCTTTACCCACCTCTTGGCTCGCCGAAACTGGTATAAATATCCGCTCTCGTCTGCGGCACAGCGGAAATGCCGCGTTTGCGTTTTGAAGCCACGGTCTGGTTAATCTGGACGGTGCCTCTCTCAAATGCCAGTGAACATCCCGCAAGATAGAGCAACCAGAGACGCGCTTTTGGATAACCGATTTCGGCAACGGCCTTGTCGAAATTGGAATAAAGTCGTTCGCACCATAACCGGCAGGTGCGGCCATAATGTTCGCGCAGATTTTCGACGTCGTGGACTTCGAACCCGCGCCCTTCGAGGTTTTCTACCGTCATCCCAAGATGATCGAGTTCCCCACCGGGGAAAATATACTTCACAAGCGCCTTATGTTCTGCACTTTTGCGTTTGAAGGATTTCTTGTCCTTCTTCATGCGCCGTGTGATTGCGTGGTGCATGTAAAGCCCACCGGGGCGCAGAAGCCGGTTCACGGCACTGAAATAGCTGTCGTAATTGGCGATACCAACATGCTCGAACATTCCAACAGACGAAATTTTGTCGAACTGCCCGTCAAGCTCTGCATAGGATTTGACGTGGATGGTGATCCTGTCTTCGAGACCTGCCTGCTTGATCCTCTCTCGGGCAAGTGCCGTTTGTGCCTCCGACAATGAAACGCCGGTTCCGATGACGCCAAAGTTTTGCACTGCATAGATCAGGAGGGCACCCCAACCGCAACCGATATCCAGAAGACGGTCACCTGGTTTCAATCGTAGTTTTCGGCAGATGAGTTCCAGCTTGTCCTTCTGGGCCTGATCGATATCATTGGCCCAGTCCGTGAAGTAGCCGCATGTGTAAACCATTCGCTCATCGAGGAATAAGCGATAGAACTCGTTGGACACATCGTAATGATGGGTAATTGCCTCCTTGCTCGACCCACTGACGAAAGGCTCCTTACCGTCAAGAACCTCGCGCGCATCGGTTTTGCCAGCGAGCAGAAGAGCCGGAAGATCCTTGAGTAGTTGCCATTTTGGCAGCTCTTTCAGCCTGTTCTTCACACTTCCATCGGTTTTGGCATTTGCGAGGTCGAAGATCGTACCATTGCTGATATCCACACGACCCGATGTCCAGATATCGATCAGAGAATCATAGTTGGGCTTGAGGAGAAGCTGTCGAACGATTGTCGGATCGTTGATTACCAATGATGGGCCATCGAATGCACCGATGCGCGTGCCGTCCCATAACTCCACGTTGAACTGTGGGCGCAGTGTTTCAACAACTGTCCGAATAATGCGAACGGACCTGGTTTCAACCGTCATGCCATGCCTCTCTATTGAGGTTTCAGAAGATAATCTTCCCGCGCTGACCCTAACCGAAGGCATCTGCGATTGCAGTCATAAAATCGTGACAGTTACTGCTATGCCTTCAACAGGAACAGCACCTGATATGCAGGATTGCTTGCGCGTTGCGTTTCGGTCAAAACAACGCCGTTGATTTACGATTCAGGAAAAGGAGCAGCCGATGGGTAAACGTTCGAATACAATTCGATGGCTTGTAATATTCTCGGCCATATCTTGTATTCTGAGTTTTCCAGCGGACTTGCACGCGCAACAGGCACCAGGTGCTGAGGTGTCGGCAGGGACTGAAGAGACATCGCATCATTCTGCACCGGCAACCGACACCTTTGGTCAGACCCAGTTCGTTCTGAGTGGCGATCCCGTTGTCCCCCCGCGCGATTATGCCAAAGGGCTGGAGATACCAAATCCTGATGAGTATGATCCTATCGAGTCCGGCACGATTTTTGACATCGTTTATTTGGGCGTCGCCGATGGCAGAATGTGTTTCGAGATTCGCGGTTATACCGCGACTGATCTGCAAAACCCGGATACGGGACAAACAGTCGATTTTCCGGTCGAGCAACAATCTATCGAAATCAGGAATATCCGGATTGACGTGGAGGCTGCCGAGTCGGGAAGCCTGATTTACAAGGCAAACAGGTTTTCTGAAACTTCAGGAAATTAGTTCTCTGATGTATCCCAACCTGGGTAGACGCCCGAACGTAAGTTGCCCCAGGTCGGATCAATGTCGTGATACTCGTGATAAAGTCTGATAATGATGGCAGTCACAAGGAAAACTGCGCATAAAGCCAGTATGATTTTAAAGAATAAGTCCGGCTTCAAGCTCTGCCTCGCCCATTGCTAAATGTAGCCCTCAGCGTTTTATATCCGTGCAGATCAATGTTTTCCGTTAACGGGTGCTGTCGAACGAAAATTTCGTTCAATGCGGCATTGTTGAGAAGTGCCTGCTATATTGAATTGTGAAACGATAGAAACAGCGGGTAACAGCTTGCGATTCGACGAGCCGAAATTTTTGCGCATTGAACCACGTGAAGAGGCAAACGGCATGGAATTTCCCCGTGATATTGAAGATGCGGCCAGAAATTTGTGGCTCGAAGTCTCAGAAGCGAACGAAAAAGTTGCACCCATCGATATAATCGCACTTGCTATCCTGAGGGAGAGGCAGCGATGTGCGACAATTGCGCTTTGCGTATTTGATGATGAAGAATGGTCGGATGAATACCGCATGGCAGGTGGATTGGCTGCGGATGCAATACTTGCAGGCAATAGCAATATTTCAGATTAAGCGGTGGCATCGCACGTGAAGCCTGTCGCATAAAGAAACGGAATGAAATGGTATTCGAACGTTTAGGGGCAGGGATTGCTGGCCTGCTGTCAATGACTTTGGTTGGATGCACGACATCGCCGCAGAATTATGCGTCTTCGCTTTCAATTCAGGATCCCAAATGGCAGTCGCCACAGTGCGAAGAAATTCGTGCGGAGGCCGCGAATTATGAGGCGAGAGAAAAGAAGGTTTCCGACCTGGCTCCCGGACTTCTCATCGGCCCGTATGGGCTGGGTATAGCGGCGGCAATAAAGGAGAATGACGAGAAGCGGCGAAAAGTGTTCGTTCGCGAGATGCACCTGCGCTGCTCAAGTTTGCCTCTTCCGAGAGAGCTCGAAAATACACAAAACGAAACGAACCAATCAAAACCAGCTGATACATTTCGATAGTTTGCGTACTTCTTCACATAATTCCGATCCGCAATAGCGACGTCAACAGCGAGTTAATGACGATGCCCGAATTTGTACCTGTCATCGCGTTGCATGGCGGCGCTGGAACCATTCTTAAAGCCAATATGACGCCAGAGAAGGAAGCAGCCTATCATGCCGGCCTGCGGGAATGCCTGCAGGCTGGACTGGATGTTTTGCGTAAAGGTGGCAAAGCACTCGATGCCGTGACGGCATCTGTGATTGCCTTGGAAGAAAATCCGCTTTTCAACGCCGGGCGTGGAGCCGTTTTCACGACGGATGAAACGCATGAGATGGATGCGGCCATCATGGATGGTGCAACGCGGGCATGCGGTGCCATCTCCGGAATTTGCGGGCCACGCAATCCTGTTCTGGCGGCACGTGCAGTCATGGAGCAGACCGAACACGTATTTTTCGCAGGCGAAGGGGCAAAGCGTTTTTGCGAAGCTGCCGGTCTGGAAATGATGGTGCCGGAATGGTTCTCGACGGAACAGCGTCGCAAGGCCTTGCACGACGAAATGGCACGTCGTCGCAGTGGTGTCGCCGACGATGGCGATCCTGCCCGCAAACATGGCACTGTCGGAGCAGTTGCACTGGATCGTTTCGGTCATCTGGCGGCAGCCACATCCACGGGCGGCATGACCGCCAAGACACCGGGACGCGTTGGCGACAGCCCGGTCATCGGTGCTGGAACCTGGGCGGATGACGAGACGGTAGCGCTTTCCGCCACAGGTCACGGAGAATATTTCATTCGCTGGGCGGTGGGTCACGAAGTGGATGCACGGATGCGCTGGGCAGGGCAATCGCTCAATGAAGCGGCTGGCGCGGTTGTCCGCGAGCTGGGTGAAATCGGTGGCTCTGGCGGTCTTGTTGCGGTGGATCGCAAAGGCAATGTCAGCCTGCCGTTCAACAGCCCAGGCATGTATCGTGCATGGTGCGGTTTGGACGGGGAGATAAATACGGGTATATATAGATAGGGTCGAAGCGCTTGCCTGTTTTTAACAGGGCTTGTTCAACAAGCGTCAGCTTTTCTATTCCATATTGGAATGGCAAGTCTAAAATTGCATTGGCCAAAGCCTAAATTTGCTGCCTATAAATTTCAAATAATAAAATTGACGGTCAAGGGAGATTACTCCTCGGCTTTTCTTCAAGCTCTTGAAAAAGCAAGAAGATTGGCTTCGGGTAACGATGGCTGGTGCGCCTTTCAAACGAGCGCGAAAATGGGGAAATGAATGACGGAAGCCAAGCGCGTTCTGGAGGGGAAGATTTACCCTTCTGACGAAAAGGCGCAGCTATTCAACAATATGGAGCCGCAAAGCAGTGCCAGTGGAGCGGCAAGTCTTGCGCAACCAGTGCAGGAATTTCGCTTGCCGGTCAGCGACCTGCATGAACTTTCCGTTTTGGAATATGGTAATCCAAAAGGGATCCCAGCTGTCTTTCTACATGGCGGTCCCGGTGCGGGTGTCTCGGCCAAGCAGATTGCCAGTTTCGATCTCAACACTTATCGTGTCATTACCTTCGATCAACGCGGTGCGGGCCGTTCCACCCCTATCGCGGAAATTGTTGAAAACACCACACAGCATCTGATCGCGGACATGGACACCCTGCGCAAAAAACTGGGTATCAAGCGCTGGCTTGTGGCCGGAGGCTCTTGGGGATCATGTCTTTCGCTTGCCTATGGAATAGCGCATCCGCAGCACTGTCTCGGGTTTCGGCTGCACGGAATATTTCTGTGCGGGCAGGAGGATGTTGACTGGTGGTTCCATGGCTGCCGTGCCATTTTCCCGGATCACTGGCAGGAATTCGCCGAATTCGTACAGGAAAGTGAGCGCGCCGACCTGCTCGCCGCCTACTATACGCGGCTAACGTCTGGGGATCCGGTACAAGAACAGACGGCGGCCCAGAGCCTGCGCGGATTTTCGGCGCGCACGCAGACCTTCGAACCGGACACGAACCACGTCTCCGAACTTCTGAAGCCGGAAGCGGCCTTGGCCGTATCACGCATTTTTACCCACTATTGCATCAACCGCGCTTTCTTGCCGGAGAATTATCTCATCGGGAGTATTGATCGTATTCGTCACCTGCCAGCCGAAATCGTGCAGGCGCGATACGATACGGTGACGCCGATGATGACGGCCTGGAAACTCAAGGAAGCCTGGCCGGAGGCCGGATTCACCATCGTCACACTTGCCAATCACCAGTCGACAATCGGCCCGATGGCTGATGCGCTAGCAGCTGCATCTGCCCGGCTGGCGCGGCAGTTGGTGTAATCCAATTCATCAATGCTTGGAATTGAGGACAATTCGATGTTCGATACAAGGACCGCCGATACATCGCTTTCGATGACGTACTACGTCGATATCTGCAAGGCGGTGAAGCCCGCCGTGTCGCCGGACGGTGAACTTCTGGTCTATCTCAGCGATGAAAGCGGTACGGCACAGGTTTGGGCGCGCTCGCTTGCAGGTGGCAAGCCACGCCAACTCACCAATCTGCCGGAACCGGTCGGCAATCTTGCCTTCAATCCCAAGAACCGTGATCTGCTGATCACCACAGACTGGGGTGGCGACGAACGTCACCAGCTGTGGCTGATCGAAGACGCCGAAGGTGAGCCGCGCCTCCTCACCACCGATACTACGGTGGTGCACGCCTGGGGCTGCTGGTCGCCGGATGGCACCCGGATCGCCTATAGCGCTAATTATCGCGACCGTTCGCACATGGATATTCATGTGATGACCGTTGCGACGGGCGAGACGAAATGCGTCTACGAGGGTATCGGCTGGCGCAGCCCGGCAGCTTTTGCGCCCGATGGCAAGTCGCTTCTGGTCAATGATTGCCAGCGTGCCATGACGGATCAGGACTTCTGCCGCCTCGATCTCGAAACAGGCGCCTATGAAAATATTCTGCCGCATGAAGGCCGGGCGCACTATCAGGCGCCGAAATTCTTCAAGGATGGCTCCGGTATTCTGTTGATTGCCGATCAGGAACGCGAATATCTCTCGGTCATGGTCAAGCCGCATGACGCGGCATGGCTGACCGAACTCGCCGCTTTTGAAGGGCAGGATGTTGAAGCGCTCGCAATCTCACCTGATCAGAACAGGATAGCACTCGTCCTGAACCGTCAGGGCTGGAATGATCTGGTTCTGATCGGTCGCGACGGAGCGGTGCTGAAACAGCTAGAGATGCCGGTTGTTGGGGTCGTTGCTTCGATTGCATGGACGCCCGATGGCATGTCGTTGATCATGCCTGTGGAAGGTGCTGCGACGTCGGGCGATATCTGGCGCTGCGATGTTGAAAGCGGTGTTTTTACACGCCTGACAGATGCGCCGAAAGCCAAGGTGAAATTACCGGCCTTTCTGGAACCAACGGTAACGAGCGTTGCAAGTTTCGACGGTCTGGACGTTCCGTATTTCGTCTACAAGCCGGAGCGTGCACCGGGTCGTGATGGTTATCCAGTTATGATCATTGTGCATGGCGGTCCTGAAGCCCAGTGGAGGCCGGATTTCCGGGCGGACATCCAGTACATGCTGGCACGGGGCATCATGGTCATCGCGCCGAATATTCGCGGCAGCACCGGTTATGGCCGCGACTACCAGCATCTCGACGACCGTGAACTACGCATGGACAGCGTCGCCGATCTCAAAGCGGTGCGCATGGCGGTCGCAGCACGTAGTGACGTAGATGAAAGTCGTATTGGCGTGTTTGGCCGGTCTTATGGTGGATTCATGGTCCTCTCGGCCATGACGGAATATCCCGACCTGTGGAAGCTTGGTGTCGAATATTACGGGATCGCCAATTTTCTCACTCTGCTGCAGACAACGGGACCGTGGCGCAAGGAACTGCGCGCCATCGAATATGGTGATGTCGAAACCATGCGGGATGAGCTGGAGCGGTTCTCGCCCATCAATCGCATAGGCAATATCGCCGCGCCATTGATGATCGCGCATGGTCTGGAAGACCCGCGTGTCACGCCGTGCGAAAGCGAGATGGTTTATTCGTGCCTGCGCGGCCTCGGCAAACCGATCGAATATCTGCGTGTACCGCATGAGGGCCATGGCTTCGCGCGTATCGAAAATCGGCGCCGCGTGTTTGGCGCGCTGGCCCGTTTCATTGACGAGAATCTTTAAGACATTGTTGGGAGAGAACACCGTGAAGAATGGTGAAGATATCTGGGATCTGGTGGACGCGAAGAAGGCTGATTTTGAAGCCTTGAGTGACCGCGTCTGGGGCATGCCGGAGATCGCTTATACCGAATATAAGTCCTGTGCCGAGCATACTGCAATGTTGAAGGAACAGGGGTTCCGTATTGCCGAGAACGTAGCGGGCATTCCCACCGCCGTGATGGGTGAAGCCGGGGATGGTGGACCGGTCATCGCAATCTTGGGTGAATACGATGCCCTTCCGGGCCTCAGCCAAGAAGCGGGTATTGCGGAACCCCGTCCGATCCCTGGCACGGGACATGGCCATGGTTGCGGCCACAATCTTCTGGGTTCCGCCGCCATTTTGGCTGCGACGGCGGTTAAGGACTGGCTGGAACAGACCGGCAAGAAGGGACGTGTACGCTATTACGGTTGCCCGGCGGAAGAAGGTGGGGCGGCGAAGTCGTTCATGGCGCGTGCTGGCGCTTTCGATGATGTCGACATTGCCATCTGCTGGCATCCGGCTTCGTTCACCCAGGTAGACGACGCGCAGTCGCTCGCCAATACGCGCATGGATTTCGAGTTTACCGGACGGGCCTCCCACGCCGCCGCGGCACCGCATCTGGGGCGCTCGGCTCTGGATGCGGTGGAGCTGATGAGCGTCGGTTGCAATTATTTACGTGAACACATCCCTTCTGATTGCCGTCTTCACTATGCCTATCTCAATGCGGGCGGTATCGCGCCGAATGTCGTTCAAGCCAAAGCCAAGGTGCGCTACGCCATCCGGGCAACCGATCTTCCGGGTATGTTCGCTCTCAACGACCGGGTGAAGAAGGTTGCAGAAGGCGCTGCGATGATGACGGAAACGACCGTCAACATCTCCATTATGAGCGCGGTGTCGAACTTGCTCGGTAATACGCCGCTGGAAATCGCGATGCATTCGAACATGGAACGTCTGGGCGGTGTGCCGTTTGACGATGTGGACCGTGCCTTCGCAGCCGAGATTCAGGCAACGCTTTCGAAGGAAGACATTGAAACCGATTACTTGCGCGTCGGCCAGCCGCTGGCAGCAAATGAACCTCTTTGCGACTACGTCTTGCCACGTGAACAGAAGGGCGTGCCGATGATCGGCTCCACCGATCTGGGCGATGTAAGCTGGGTCGTCCCGACCGTTCAGGCGCGCGTGGCAACACATGCGATCGGCTCGCCCGGTCATTCGTGGCAGATCACGGCACAAGGCAAGATGCCAGCCGCGCATAAGGGCATGGTCTACGCCGCCAAGGTGATGGCGGGCACTGCGCTTGATGTTCTTCAGAACGAGAAAACCCTGAACGACGCCAAGGCTGATCACAAGGCTCGTACGGCAACGACGCCCTATACCTGCCCGATCCCGTCAGACGTCAATCCGCCGCTCCAACCGCGTCCAGCAGACTGACTGGCTGAATAATTGCATTTCGTGCCGCGCGGACTCGCGCGGCACCTTTCGAAAATGCTCAACCATAAAAGGGGATAATAATGCAAAAACAAAAGACAACCATCTTGCGCCGTACCACAGCACTCGCACTTGTCGCCGGTATGAGTGCTGCGACGTTCCCTGCTGGGGCCGCGTCGCCACCGAACGCGCTTGTCATGGCGTGGAACATCGACGCTATCAGCACTTTTGACCCAGCACAGATCGGTGAGGCGGCTACCAACGAGATCATCCAGAATATCTGCGACCCAATGGTTGATTTCGATCCGGCTGACGAGACCAAGATCATGCCGCAACTCGCCAAAAGCTGGGACGTCTCGCAGGACGGTCTGCAGATCACGTTCCACATGCGCGATGACCTGAAGTTTGACAATGGCGACAAGGCGACGGCGGGCGATATGGCATGGTCGCTCCAGCGCGCAGTCAAGCTCGGTTTCGGCAATGCTGCGACACTGACGGAGTACGGTTTCACCAAGGAGAATGTGGATCAGACCATCTCGGCGCCAGATGACAACACGGTCGTTTTCAAGCTGGACAAGCCTTATCCGGTCAATCTCATTCTGGCGGCGATCGCCGCCAACCGGGTTGCCAGCCTTCTTAATCAGAAGGTGTTGATGGAGAACCAGGTCGATAATGACATGGGCAACAAATATCTGGCCACTCGGTCGGAATGCGTCGGCCCCTACAAGCTGGTGCGGTGGAACCCCGCCGAAGTGGTTATCCTTCAGGCGACCGACAATTACTGGGGAGAAGCACCGAAGCTTAAACAGGTGCTGATCCGCCATGTTTCAGAAGCGGGAACTCAACGGCTTCTGCTTGAAAAAGGTGACATAGACATTGCTCGAGATCTGACGCCGGAGGACCTGCGCGATCTCGAAGCCCAGCAAAAGGTGACCGCTTCACGCTCGCTAAAGCCTTCGCTGTTCTATTGGAATTTCAACAATGCCGATTCGATCTTCGCCAATGAAAAGGTGCGCCTCGCGATGCGCTATCTCATTGATTACGAGGGCCTCGGCAAGACGGTCATCAACAATGTCGGCGTGCCGCGTGCGAGCTTCGTGCAGCTAGGTGCTTTCGGTGCACTGGATGAGAAGGAAGGGCAGCCCTTCAAACTCGATGTGGAAAAGGCTCGTGAACTACTGAAGGAAGCCGGTTACGAGAAGGGCTTCGAGACGACGATGTTTATCAGTACTGCGCCTTATGCGGCTCCGATTGCCCAGAGCATTCAGGATGCCGCCACCAAGGTCGGCGTGAAGATCAAGATCGAACGCATGGCCAACGCGCAATTGTTCAGCCGCATTCGCGGTCGGGAGTTCCAGACGTCGCTGATGGGCTGGCAGACCACCGTTCCGGACGCGCATGGCAATGCTTCGCGTCAGATTTTCAATCCTGATAACCGGGCTGAGGCCAAGCAGACCATGTATCCGAGCTGGCGCGCGAGCTACTTCAACGAAGCCGTAAACAAGGAAGTCGACACGGCTTTGTTCGAGAAGGACGAGGCCAAACGCAAACAGATGTATATCGATCTGCAGAAGGAGATGATGGAGAAGGGGCCGCACGCCTTCATTTTCCAGATCTATAATGTCGCTGGCGTTAACAAGGCTATGAAGAACTGGAGCTGGAACGGCTTCCGCGTCTACTACGATCTGGCCGCGAAATAGCGAGAATAGCGTTCCCGGTGGCTTCCTCGTAGTCGCCGGGCGTTCTTCGCTTCGATGGATGACCGTGTGACCGCTTGTGGCTCGCAGTGCGATCCTGGCCCGGCATCCCGTTTTTCTCTTTTGGGAATTTGCAGATGACGACGCACGAAATCATGGAAGACGTGGAGGAGGCGGACCGCGACAGGGAAGCCGGTCCGGTGCTTCAGTTTCTCGCCGCCACAGTGCGCCTGATCATTTCAGTGGCGATTACGCTTCTGGGACTGGTCACACTGACCTTTTTCATCAGCCGCCTTTTGCCGCTCGATCCGGTTATTGCCATGCTGGGGGACAATGTTTCCCAAGAAGCCTATGACACGATGTATCGTAAGTTGGGTCTCGACCAGCCGTTGATCGTGCAATACGGCCTATACCTCAAGAATGCGCTTATGTTTGATTTTGGCAACGCGCTGACTTCCGGTCGTCCGGTACTGGAAGATATTGCACGCGTCTTCCCCGCCACCATCGAACTGGCGACCGTGGCCATCGCCATCGGTACCACGCTTGGTATTCCGCTTGGTGTTTTCTCGGCCATGTATCGCAATTCGCCGCTGGACCATGCTGTGCGTATGGTCAGTTTGCTTGGTTATTCTACGCCGAACTTCTGGCTCGGTTTGATGGCGCTGCTGATCTTCTACGCCACGTTGGGTTGGATCGGTGGGCCGGGGCGGATCGACTTCATCTACGAATATTCCGTCGAACCGACGACCGGATTCTTGCTTCTCGACAGCGCAATGCAGGGGCAGTGGGATGCTTTTTGGAACGCTGTAAGCCATATCATCATGCCGGCCCTGATCCTCGCTTTTGGTTCTATGGCTTATATCAGCCGCATGACGCGTGGCTTCATGATCGAGCAGCTCAATCAGGAATATATTATCACTGCGCGCGTCAAGGGGCTGTCCTGGGCGCGCACCGTTTGGGGTCATGCATTCCGCAATGTTGCGGTTCAGGTCGTGACGGTCGTGGCGCTATCCTATGCCTTTCTGCTGGAAGGCGCTGTGCTGACTGAAACGGTGTTCGCATGGCCGGGTTTTGGGCGCTACCTCACCAATGCGCTTCTGGCTGGTGACATGAACGCGGTGGTCGGCTGCACGCTGATTGTTGGCATCCTGTTCGTCGGTATCAACCTGATCAGCGATCTTCTGTATCGCGTTTTTGATCCTCGCACACGATAGGACACTGCCGATGAACACCCACACCAGCACATCGTCGGCCCAAACTTCCAATTCTCTGCGGGGTTGGCTGACTGCCCCCGTGCCTACTTCCGCTTTTCAGGCCAATATCCAGCAGTTACGCCGTTCCTGGTTCAAGCTGATGGCCAATACGTCCGCCGTGTTCGGTCTGGCCGTAATCGTACTTTTGGTACTGGTAGCTATTTTTGCGCCTCTAATCGCCACGCACGACATTGGTGCCAACAATCTCGCTAACCGGCTTCAACCACCGTCATGGGGGCATTTCTTTGGTACGGACGAACTGGGGCGCGATATTTTCAGCCGCCTTGTCTATGGCTCGCGCATCACGCTTTACATCGTGACGCTGACTGCTGTCATCGCTGCGCCTATTGGTCTCGTCGTTGGCACCACCGCAGGCTATATGGGCGGCTGGGTTGATACGGCACTGATGCGTATTGTCGATATCTTTCTTGCTTTTCCTAGTCTCGTGCTCGCGCTGTCCTTTGCTGCAGCGCTTGGGCCAGGCATCGAAAATGCCGTTATCGCCATTTCGCTCGCCGCATGGCCACCGATAGCCCGTCTTGCACGTGCCGAAACACTGACCATCCGCTCGTCTGACTATGTGGCCGTCATTCGTCTGCAGGGGGCTTCCACGATGCGGGTGATTACGAAACATGTCGTGCCGATGTGCATTCCGTCGGTGGTGATCCGCATTACGCTCAACATGTCTTCGATCATTCTGACGGCCGCCGGCCTTGGCTTTCTCGGTCTTGGCGCACAGCCGCCAAGCCCGGAATGGGGCGCGATGCTTTCCAGTGGTCGCGAATTCATGATGACTTCGTGGTGGCTTGCCGCTGTACCCGGCACTGCAATCTTGATCGCGAGCCTCGCCTTCAACTTGTTCGGCGACGGTTTGCGCGACGTTCTCGACCCCAGAAACGGATAAGATCAATGACAAAACCATTGCTTGAAGTTGACGATCTTTGGGTGTCGTTTCCCGGTGCCGATCACAACATCGATGTCGTTCGCGGCATCAGCTTTTCCATAGGGCGTGAAAAAGTCGGTATTGTAGGCGAATCCGGTTCCGGTAAGTCGATGACTGGGCGCTCGATCCTCAAGCTGACACCAAAGGCGGCACAAATCCGCGCCAAGAGCCTGCGTTTCGGCGAGATTGACCTGCTGTCAGCCAGCGAACGTCAGATGCGCGGTGTACGTGGCAACCGCATTTCGATGATCCTTCAGGACCCGAAATATTCGCTCAACCCGCTGATCCGTATCGGTGATCAGATCATGGAAGCCTATCGGCTACACCATCGGGTGAAATCGGCGGCGGCACGACAGAAGACAATTGCCATGCTGGAGGCCGTGCATATTCGCGATCCCGAGCGTGTCATGCGTCTGTTCCCGCATGAGATTTCCGGTGGCATGGGCCAGCGGGTGATGATCGCCATGATGCTGATCCCTGAACCGGACATGATTATTGCTGACGAACCGACCTCCGCGCTCGACGTGACTGTGCGGCGTCAGGTTTTGACTGTGCTCGATGAATTGGTCAGCCGTTCAGGTACTGGGTTGATGTTCATCAGCCATGACCTCAACCTGGTGGCGGACTTCTGCGACCGGGTACTGGTTATGTATGCGGGGCGCATCATGGAAGATCTGCCGGCCAAGGACCTACACAAGGCCCGCCATCCCTACACGCAGGCGCTTCTGGCAAGTCTTCCTCGGCTGGATCAGCCGGTCGATATGCTGAAGGTGCCCGAACGCGACAAAAGCTGGCTCACCGAGCCGACGCTGGTGGGAGAAAACTCATGACACATGCCGCCAACTCTCCATTTGTGGATGTTTCAGACCTTTCCATCAGCTTCGGCAAAGGGCGCAAGCGCGCCACTGTCGTCAGGAAGGTAAAGTTTCATATCGAGCGCGGCGAGGCTTATGGCCTGATCGGTGAATCCGGTTGTGGCAAGTCCACGATCCTGCGCGCTCTCGCAGGCCTCATCCCGCACCATCAAGGCAATTTCGTTTTTGATGAACAGAAGATGGGCGGCGAGCGCGACAAAGCGTTTTTCCGTCGTGTCCAGATGGTGTTTCAGGACCCTTATGCTTCGCTGCACCCGCGCAAGCAGGTGCACAAGGTGTTGGCAGAATCGCTTGCCATTCACGACATGGATCGCAAAGACGAGCGTATTCGTGACGTATTGCAGGCGGTCGGTCTCGGCCCAAGTTTCCTTTATCGCTATCCGCATGAATTGTCCGGTGGTCAGCGTCAGCGCGTCGCAATAGCGCGTGCGCTTATCATCGAACCGGATGTGCTGCTTCTCGATGAACCGACATCCGCGCTTGATGTTTCCGTGCAGGCGGAAATTCTCAATCTGCTCAAGGTACTGCGCCGCGAGCGCAATCTCACTTATCTCATGGTTTCGCATGACCTCGCCGTAGTGGCGCATATCTGCGAGCGTGTCGGGGTCATGCACAAGGGCATCATTCTGGAAGAACTGACGGCAGACGATCTTCGTCATTTGCGCGCCAAGGCTGAATATACGCAGGAATTCCTGCAGGCCAGCGTGGAAGCCGTCGCACATAATCAGGCTGGGGAAATACGGGTATGAACTATCATTCGGTGGCCAATCCTGGACAGGAATGGGAACGTTTGAAGAGTCCTGCTGCGGCGGGTTGGTCGGGAGCTGGACTTCGTGCTGTTGATGCTTGCGCGGACCAACAGGAAACCGATGCATTGATGGTCGTCCAAGGTAATAAGATCGTCCACACATATGGTGACATCACACACAAATATCTCTGCCATTCCATTCGCAAGAGCATCCTTGCTGCACTGATGGGGCAGGATGTGGCTGATGGCACCATCGACCTCAGTCTGACGCTGGAACAGCTAGGTATTGATGACAGTGAAGGCTTGAGCGAAGTCGAGAAGCAGGCGACGGTTTATGATCTCCTGACTGCGCGTTCCGGCGTCTATCATCCCGCGGGCTACGAGACGCCTTGGATGCGGATGATCAAGGAAAAGCGCCATTCCCATGCGCCAGGCACCTTCTGGTGTTACAACAACTGGGATTTCAATGCGCTCGGCACTATTTTCGCGCAGTTGACCGGCAAGACCGTACACCAGGCTTTCGATGAGCGTATCGCAAAACCGCTCGGGCTTGAAGATTTCAGACTGGATGGTGACAAGCCGGATGGCTGGCATGATCGCTTTACGGAAAGCCGGCATGCCGCCTACCCGTTCCGTCTGTCGACACGCGATCTGGCGCGCTTCGGCCAGCTTTATCTGCGCAATGGCCGCTGGAACGGTGTATCCGTTCTACCTGACGGGTGGGCGCAGGAATGTGTGATGCCTTACTCTCATGCTGGTGCACGTGGCGCTTATGGCTATATGTGGTGGCTGGAGCGAGACGGCGTGTTCTTCCCCGGTGTGGTGACACCGAAAGGCAGCTATGCAGGCTTCGGCGCTGGCGGCCATTTCTGCATCATATTGCCCGCGCTTGATATGGTGATCGTGCATCGCGTGGATACCGACATTGCTGGGCGCCAGCTCAATCGACACAAGTTCGGGCGTCTTTTGAAGCTCATTCTTGATGCTTTTCAGGGGTAACGTCATGCAGCAGAAGGAGATGACAGTCGCACTGGCGATTGCTTCGGCATGTGCAAAACCAGTGTTGAGTGCCAATGCGCGGGAACTGGCGCGCGATGCCATTTTAGATACCTTGGCCTGTATGGTGGCAGGCCGTGACGACGTCAGCACGAAAAGCGTTGTGAAAGCCTTTGCAGAATTCAGCGCTGGTGGAACTGCTTTGTTGGTTGCGGGAGGAACAGGCAGCCCGATGTTCGCTGCGCTGGTCAATGGTACAGCAGCGCATGCGCTCGATTTCGACGATAATTTCCTGCCCGGTATGAGCCATGCCTCGGCGGTGATCGTGCCCGCTATCCTGGCGCTGACCGATTTAGATGAAACCGCAGGGGGGCGTCTGATCGACGCCTATCTGGCAGGACTGCAGGCGCAGGCGCTGGTAGGCGAGGGCCTGGGACAGGCACATTACACAGCTGGCTGGCACGGAACCTCAACCGTGGGGAGTATTGGCACTGCTGTCGCCACGGCTCATATGCTCGGTCTCGACATCGACACGACCACACAGGCGATCACTATCGCTGCCAGTTTCGCATCCGGCACGAAAGGTCAGTTCGGCACGCTGATCAAGCCGTTTCATGCGGGCATGGCCGCACGCAATGCTGTTGAGGCTGTATTGCTCGCAAAAGCTGGAATGGAGGCACGGCACGATATTCTGGAAGGGGAGCAGGGTATTCGTGAGTTATTTGCAGGGGATCCACGTCTCGGTTGGGATATCGATGATATCCTCACCGATAAGGCGCATGTGATTGAAACGGCCGGTGTCATGCCGAAACGGCACCCTTGCTGTGGGTCAACCCATATGATCGTCGACTCATTGCTTGATCTTAAGGAAGAGCACGGGTTTGATGCCGAGAATGTTGTGGCTGTAGATACATTGGTTGGGATCGCGAACTATCGCAATCTCGCATATACGCAGCCGACCGACCAGATGCAGGCACGCTTCTCAATGCAATATTGCGTCGCACGCGCCTTGCGGCAGGGACATCTGGCACTTGCAGATTTCACCCCAGAGGCTGTGGTTGCTTTCCGGGACGATCCACTGCTCGATGTTATCGCCATGCAAAGTTATTCGATGGAGGAAGAACGGGTATCAGCGGAAAAGCTGCCGCATGTCGCAACCGTTACACTGAAAAACGGACGTGTTTTGCAGGCGTCGCGCAGCTTCGCTGTTGGTACTCTGCAGCAACCTTTCAGTGCCGATGACCGGACGCGGAAATTTCTGGATTGTTGTGCGGCGATTCCGGCCGCAGATAAGATCTTTTTGGATTTGCACGGTCTTGACGATGCGGCAAACCTGAAAGCTGCCGCGGCACTTTTTCCTCGGCCTTGATGTCTTAACTCGGCGCAAGACTTCCGGCGTCGTGGCCACTTTTCTGGGAAACCAGTTGTGAGGCGCGGCGCCAGAAGAGTTCCGCCTGTTTGTTCCTGAATTGGAGTGTTCGGTAAACACGGATTTCGATCAACAAATCGGTGTTTGTTTCACCGGCGCGGACCAGTACGCCGCGCTTCAATTCATCGTCGACAAGGCTTTCCGGTATCCATGCAACACCGTGTCCGGAGACCGCCATTGCCTTGAGCGCAACAGACATTCCGTTTTCGTAAACAGTGTTCAATTGGAAGCCATGTTTCTCAAACAGCCAGGGCAGAGCGAGAGAAAAGAACGAGTTGCCACGATAGCTGAGGAAGTCGATCGGTAGCGACTTTTCCTTCAGGCTATGCAGGGCCTGTCCATTCGGCGTGGGGGCAGAGACCGGAATGACCCTTTCGGTTCCTAATGATAGGAAGGGGTAGTTGCCAAGATCGTCCATCTGCGGAACAGCGGGATGCGCATAAGTCAGGAAGAAGTCGCAATGCCCGCTGACGAGTGTGGAGATATTACCGACGAACGATGAATGCGGATCGGCAAAACGGGCACGGAATGAAGCCCCAGAAGCTTCAATCTGTGCCATCCAATGCGGGAAGAATGTGAGCGACAACGTGTTGAGTGTTGCGAAAGAAATGATTTCCCACGTTGCGCTGTAGCCATCGCTGACACTCTTGCGAGCACTGAGCAACATTTCGAGAGCATCTTGTGCCCGCGGAAGAAAGCATTCTCCTGCCTTTGTCAGGCTTATTGGGTTGGATGACCGATCGACTAGTGGCAGACCAACCCAGTCTTCCAGTTGCTTGATGCGCTTGCTGAGAGCGGACTGCGTGATATTGCGGTCACCTGCAGCACGGGAGTAGCTCCTGTGTTCCGCGAGGCTGACGAAATCTTCCAGCCATTTTAGTTCCATAGTCTGTACCAATGCATCGGATAAGCGAAAATGATCCCGCCCTGATCTGTAACGCGATCCGGCTCGATTAAGTTAGAACCCATCCGATGTTCTTGATCAAACGATAATCTGACTGATAGTAATAAACAGATAGAATTACCCACCTGATTGCCTTTACATCGAGTCGCGTACGCGCTCCCATGCCTTGGTCAAATGGCGTCCCAATACTTCAGACAGTCGGGTCGCGTCGCGGGCTTCCAGCGCCTCGATCATTTCTCGGTGCTCAGATACAGCCGCCGCCCATTTCTCGGCGCCTTCGTGGCCGACGAAACGAATCCGTTTCAATCTCGTCTGCAGCATCTGGTGAATGTCAGCCAGCGTGGGGTTCTGGGCAAGGCGAACGATGGCGAGATGAATCTGCTGGTTCAGTTTGTAATATTGCAGTCGGTCAGCATGCTTGTAGCGTTCGATCATTTCATCGTGCAGCGAACGAACCTCGGCGATTTCCTTGTCGGTCGCAAGCTCGCAGGCGAGTTTCCCAGCAAGTTCTTCCAGAGTACGCAGGACGGTGAGCATGTCCCTGACATCAGCTGCACTGAACCGTTTCACAACAGCACCGCGGCTTGGAACAAGCTCGACGAGTCCCTCGCTGGCCAGATACTTGATCGCCTCACGCAACGGTGTCCGGGACACGCCGAGTTGTTCTCCGAGCTGGCCTTCATGCAGGCGCGTGCCTGGCTCCAGCTGCCCTTCGATAATCATGTCGCGCAGATGGTTGACGAGCATATCGTGCAAGGCAGTGCGGCGGAACGCTTGTGAGCCGTTGTCGGCTTGCCCGGTTTTCTGAATTTCGTCCATCGGCCTTTTTCTCAAAGAGTGGTTTCGAATCCTCATCGCACCAACTGAGGCGAAGATGGCTGGCCAGCTTTCAACCGTCAACATAAAATGCTGCATACAGAATACAAAATGCTTGCGTCGTACGGAGGGCTGTCCTATGAATGCTGTATACAGAATGCAGACGAGGAGGATGCTAATGACCGTTACTGGCGCTGAACCGAGCGTGATCGCGCTTGCAATGGGGGATCCAGCTGGTGTCAGTCCAGAGCTGACAGCCCGTCTGCTCGCTTTGCCGGATGTCAGAAAAGAAGCGCATATCATCGTCTTCGGTGATCGCCGCATTCTGGACGAAGGTGCGTATATCGCAGGTGTTAAACTTGATCTGCAGGATGCCAACCTCGAAAATGCACCTAACATGCCGGTCGGCAAACACGTCTTCGTTGACTTGAAGAATCTCGATCCGAAGGATGTTGTGCGTAGCGAAGCCACGCTGGTTGGCGGAACTTTCGCAACCCAGAACTTTCGTACCGCACTGAAATTTGCCGATGCTGGACATGCGCAGGCTGTTTGTTTTACGCCGTTCAACAAGCAGGCGATGCGGTTCGCTTATCCGGGTTACGACGACGAAATCCGCTTTGTTGCCGATGTGCTGAGCTTCACAGGCAAGGTGCGTGAGTTCAACGTTCTGGAGAAAGTCTGGAACGCGCGCGTGACGTCGCATATTCCGCTCAAGGATGTAGCCTCGACCCTGACTGTTGAAGGAATTCTCGCCGAGCTGGAACTGGCTTGGGCGTGCCTGAAGAAAGCGGGATACGACAATCCGAAGATTGCAGTGGCCGGGCTCAACCCACATGCCGGTGATGGCGGCAGCTTTGGCATGGAAGAAATCGACATTATTGAGCCTGCTGTAAGGGCAGCGAAGGCCAAGGGTTTCGACGTCGATGGCCCGTTTCCGGCTGACACAGTGTTCCTGCGTGCGCTGAAAGATGATTTTCAGGCGGTGCTGACCATGTATCACGATCAGGGTCAGATCGCGATGAAGCTGATGGGCTTCGACAAAGGTGTGACAATGATGGGCGGATTGCCATTCCCGCTTTGCACGCCGGCCCATGGAACAGCGTACGATATTGCTGGAAAGGGCATCGCCGACGTGGGAGCCACGCGCGAAGCGATCCTGCTCGCGGCACGAATGGCGAAAAGAGCAGCAGCACTTTCAGACGCTGCCTGATTTTTGTCATTTTGACACTATCGGCATGGGGGGAGGCCCATGCCGCTTAACTGGGAGGATAGACCATGAAGAAGTCTTTGCACATTGCCTGCCTGGCAGCAGGAGTGGCAATAATCGCATCATCCGCTCTGGCATTCGAGCCGACACGGCCGGTGGAGTTTGTCGTGACTGCAGGACCGGGCGGCGGCACAGATATTTTCGCGCGTACGATCCAGTCGATCATCGGCAAGTATGACCTGATGAGTGCGCCAATCGTCGTCACAAACAAGGGCAGCGCGGGCGGAGCAGAAGGTTTTGTCTACACTGCCGGCTATAAGGGCGATCCATACAAGCTCGCTTTCGGCACGAACAACGCCTATCTTTTGCCGGTGCGCGCAAAGGTTCCTTATAAATCGGCAGATCTGGTCCCAGTTTCGGCACTGGCTTCGGATGAATTCATTCTTTGGGTCAACGGAAAGTCTGAATTCAAGACAGCCGCAGAGTTCATCGCCAAGGCGAAAGATGATGCGGGCCTGAAGGTTGGCGGCAGCCAGTCCAAGGACGTTGACCAGATTTTGACATCCATGATCAACGATGCCACGGGCTCGAAACTCGGCTACATCCCGTTCAAAAGCGGTGGCGAAGCTGCCGTCCAGCTCGCGGGGGAGCACATTGCTGCCAACGTCAACAATCCCAGCGAGAATCTTGGCCAATGGCAGGCAGGCATGGTGAAGCCGCTTTGCGTTTTCAAGGGCGAAAAGCTCAAAGGTGACGGCAAGATTGCTGGCGATATGGGGTGGAGCGATATCCCAACCTGCAAGGAAGCGGGGATTACAATCGAAAATTACGCCATGCCGCGTACTGTATGGCTTCCTGCGGGCGTTGATCAGGACGTCGTTGATTACTATGCAGGCGTACTCAAGAAGGTTGCCGAAACACCTGAATGGGCGAAGTATCTTGCCGATAGTTCGCAATCTGCCGCCTATATGAGCGGTAATGAACTCTCATCCTTTATCAAGAACGATGAAACAGCGGTAACGGCCGTGCTGAAGCGTGAAGGCTGGCTTGCCAACTGACGTTTCGTGTATTTGTGCAGACGCCGCCGGCGTCTGCACCATTCATTGAAGGAGCTTATCCAATGAGTGACAAAGGCGAGGCCGGAATTTCCCGCTTCATCGTCGAGGCGAGCGTAGCTCTTTTGACGGGTGGGTTGGGAGCGGTGGTCTGTTATGGCTCACTACAGGCTGGTACAGGCTGGACGGAAATGGGCCCGGATGCAGGTTATTTTCCGTTCTACATCGGGCTACTGATCATGTTCGGAAGCACGGTCAATCTCGTTCTGGCATTTGTAAAACATCGTGGTAGCGGAGAAGTATTCGTTGAACTCTCTCGGTTGAAACCTGTTCTCGGTTTCGCCTTGCCGCTGGTTGCCTTCGCTGCCATATCGACGGTTCTCGGACTATATGTCGGTACCGCGCTCTACATCGCTGCAGCGATGATGTTTCAGGGGCGCTACAAATGGTGGGCTTCATTGCCAGCCGGTATTGCCGTTTCCCTCTTCTTTTTCGTCATTTTTGAAATCGGCTTCAAGGTTCCGCTCCTTAAAGGTCCGGTGGAGGCTTTCTTCGGCATTTATTGATACCGGAAAGTCCGATGTCTTGGGAGGAAAGACATGGAAAACTTCAGTCTCCTGATGGATGGCTTCGCCCACATACTCAGTTTCAATCATGTTTTGCTGATGATGCTGGGTGTAACGCTTGGAATTTTGGTTGGTGTCCTGCCGGGATTGGGTGCGCCCAATGGTGTTTCCCTGCTTTTGCCACTGACTTTTACAATGGACCCCATCTCCGCGATCATTCTGTTGTCCTGTATGTATTGGGGGGCATTGTTCGGTGGATCAACCACGTCCATTCTTTTCAATATTCCGGGCGAGCCTTCGTCCGTTGCCACCACTTTCGATGGATATCCGATGGCGAAGGCCGGACATGCGAGCCGCGCCCTGACGCTGGCATTCGTTTCGGCTGGCATCGGCGCGCTGGCTGGTGTGGTGATGATTACACTGCTCTCTAGTTGGGTTGCCAATTTCGCCCTGCGATTTTCATCGCCAGAGTATTTCGCTGTTTATTTTCTGGCTTTCGCCAGCTTTATATCCATGGGTGCTCAATCGCCCTTCAAGACGCTCGTTTCCATGATGATCGGTTTTGCCTTTGCCTCGGTGGGCATGGACACTATCTCCGGCAATTTGCGCCTGACATTTGAAATACCGGAACTCATCAAGGGTATCTCCTTTCTGATTGCAGTGATGGGCCTGTTCGGGATCGGCGAACTGTTGCTGACGACGGAGGAGGGGCTGCGCTTTGATGGCATCAAGGCACGGGTGCGTCTCGGTGAGATCGGGCGCACGCTACTGGAGATACCGCGTTACTGGTTCACGCTTGCACGCTCAACGCTGATCGGTATCTGGATGGGCATAACGCCCGCCGGACCAACGGCTGCATCCTTTATGAGCTATGGCGTGGCTCGTCGTTCTGCCCGCGATAAATCGAAGTTCGGCAAGGGGGACCCGCGCGGTATCGTGGCTCCGGAAACCGCTGACCATTCTGCCGGTACATCTGCGCTTCTCCCCATGCTGGCACTTGGTGTTCCGGGTTCGGCTACCGCTGCTGTGATGATGGGCGGCCTAATGATCTGGGGCCTCACTCCCGGCCCGACATTGTTCACGGATCGCCCGGATTTCGTCTGGGGTCTGATTGCATCCATGTATCTCGGCAATATTGTCGCCGTTATTCTGGTCATTGCGACCGTGCCGCTCTACGCATCTATTCTGCGCGTGCCGTTCTCGATCATCGGGCCGATCATTGTCGCGGTCATTTTCTCCGGCGCTTATCAGGTCGCCAACTCGATAACCGACGTCTGGCTGGTGATCGCATTTGGCGTGCTGGGCTATATCTTCAAGAAACTCGACTATCCGCTGGCACCGTTGGTTCTAGCCATGGTTCTCGGAGACAAGGCAGAAGATGCATTCCGTCAGTCGATGATGATGTCCAGCGGTCAGCTTTCGATATTCTGGTCGAATGGCCTGGTTGCATCGCTGATGACGCTCGGCGTCTTCCTGCTTGTTTCACCCGCCATCTTCTGGGGCATTGGCAAACTGCGTAGCCGGAAACCCGAAATTCCCTCCGGTAACGGCAACGTGGCCTGATGTCGATGGATCACGCAAAAGAACAGGAATGTAAGTTGCAACAGACGATTTCCAAATGGACACGCGAAACCTGGCCAATTGCAGCAGCGATGATCCAGTATCCCAATATGCTGCCGGACGGCAGTTCGGTGCAGGATCAGTCGGTGGAAGATTGGGCCCGCACTTTGTCCGATGTTGCGGATGCAGGGTTTACCGAACTTGATCCGACCGACAGCTGGCTGCGACTGGCTGACTTGTCATCGATTCGTCTCAGTGAATTTATGGCGGTCGTCAAATCGCTCGGCTTTACTATTCCTGCAATTTCGACGTCGCGACGCAGCGTGATCGACGCACAACACGGCGACGAATATCTGGCTTATGGTCACAGGGTCATCGACACCGCTAAGGAAATTGGCGCGAGCTGCGTTTCCTTCGGGCTTTTTGAACCGCTGACGGACGCTCAAAAACAGGCATTGTGGTTCTGGACGGTCGATGGTGCTAAGAACCCGGACGATCCGGCTGTGTGGAACAAGGCTGTTGAGCGAATTCGTGAACTCGGTCGCCATGCGGATGAGCTTGGTATAGAGCTGTCGCTTGAAATGTACGAAGATACCTATCTTGGCACTGCGGACAGTTCAGTCCGTTTCGTTGAGGAAGTTGGCCTCGACAATGTCGGGATCAATGCCGATCTTGGCAATCTCATCCGTCTGCACCGTCCGGTCGAACATTGGCAGAAGATGATGGAGAAGGTGGCGCCTTACGCAAAGTTCTGGCACGTCAAGAATTACACCCGTACGGAAGACCCAGCATCCGGTGTGACCGTCACGCATCCAGCTCCCCTTGAAAGCGGGATCATCAATTATCGCACAGCTATCAGGATGGCGCTGGATCACGGTTTTGCCAGCCCCTTCTTATGCGAACATTATGGTGGCGACGGGCTCTCCGTTTCGGCTACAAATCGTGACTACCTGCGCCGCATCCTGCCACGCGGCTAATGACCCAGACCAAGGACTGTTTCAATGACGACGATTTTCGACGCGCCGGAGGAGTTTGCCTCGACCGCTCTTGCCGGGTTTGCCAGTATCTATAACCGCTATGTTCGCCACGTGCGTGGCGGCGTTGTTCGTTCCACAAAGGTGCCTCAAGGTAAAGTTGCTGTGGTTGTCGGAGGTGGCTCGGGTCATTACCCGGCATTTGCTGGTTACGTCGGGCCGGGCTTGGCGGATGCAGCAGTTGCTGGTGACGTATTTGCTTCGCCTTCCACTGCGGCAGTGGCGCGCGTCTGCCGACAGGCGCACAAGGGCGGCGGTATTCTGCTGGGATTCGGCAATTACGCCGGAGACGTTCTTAATTTCGGCGTTGCTGCCGAACGCTTGCGTGCCGAAGGTATTGATGTCCGTATCGTACCCGTAACCGACGATGTGGCTAGCGCTCCGGCTGATATGCATGAGAAGCGGCGCGGCATTGCCGGAGATCTGGTTGTGTTCAAAATCGCGGGTGCCGCTGCCGAAGCCGGTCTGTCACTGGACGAAGTCGAACGGCTGTCACGCCACGCGAACGCGAACACTGTCTCCTTTGGCGTTGCCTTCAAAGGCTGCACCTTGCCGGGCGCACCGCACCCGCTCTTTACGGTACCGGAAGGCCAGATGGCGCTTGGTCTCGGCATTCACGGCGAACCGGGGATCAAGGAGGAGGCGATCCTGCCTGCCTCCGGTCTGGCAAGCCTGCTGGTGGAAAAACTTCTGGCGGAACGTCCAAAAGGAACGCAAAAAGTTGGCGTTATCCTGAATGGCCTCGGTGCGACCAAATACGAAGAACTGTTTGTCCTGTGGACGGCGATCGCATCGCTGCTGGAAAAAGCCGGTCTCGATACTGTAGCACCGGAAGCGGGTGAATTTGTCACCAGCCTTGATATGCAGGGCTGTTCACTGACCCTTCTTTGGCTCGATGACGAACTCGAGCGCTACTGGACCGCAGCTTGCGATACTCCGGTTCTACGTCGCGGCGAAGCGATCGCAGTCGAGCCTGCGAACAATGTCATTGCCAACGAGGATGCAGCCCCCGATTTTGCTAAGGCGGATGAAGCCGGGCGTGCCGGTGGCGTTTGCATTCAGGGAATTTTGCACGCCGTCGCAGACGTGTTGGTCGAGGCTGAAGAAGAACTGGGCCGCATCGATGCCTTCGCCGGCGACGGTGATCACGGTCAGGGCATGCGACGTGGCTCTGCAGCTGCAAAAGATGCAGCTGATCAGGCCGTCAAGGCTGGGGCCGGGACCGCAAGCGTATTGGCTGTTGCAGGCGATGCCTGGGCAGATCGGGCCGGAGGGACCTCCGGAGCTCTGTGGGGGCTTCTGTTGCGCTCGTGGAGCGCGGAGCTCTCCGATAATGGCAACATTGATGATGGTGCAGTCGTTCGCGGTGGCAGGCGCGCGCTTGATGCCGTAACAACCCTCGGCCGCGCGAAACCCGGCGACAAGACATTGGTGGATGCATTTGTGCCTTTCGTGGAAACGCTCGAAAACGCATTTGCATCGGGAAAACCACTTGCTGATGCATGGAAACAAGCCGCTGAAGTCGCCAAGGTGGCTGCGGAAGCGACAGCTCCGCTTACTCCGAAACTCGGTCGGGCAAGACCGTTGGCAGAAAAGAGCATTGGCCATCCCGACGCAGGCGCCATTTCACTGGCTCTGGTCGCAGAAATCGTCGGCAAGAAACTGAAAAGCTGAATTGTCAATCAGGCGGGCTGGTTCGAAGCCGGCCCACCTGACAGGCATTAAATGATTGTCTAAATAGCAATCAGGACGGGAGGATCTGGTAGAAATTATCAAGTTTTCCCGGCTTTGAGTGGGCTACCAGCATGACCAGTTTTTCCTGATCGAACACGCGAAACCAATCTTCCCATTCCACGACTTCAAGACCGCCAGCATCCAAGGGTCGTTCGACATCGGCGACGAATTCCGGTTCGAAAACAATTCGCAAAACGGGCACTGCATCGGGGTCTATGGAAGTGCTGACAAAAGCCGGGTTTCCATTGCGAGCGGCCACCCAGTCCCGAATGGCTTCATGCGTATCTAGGGTGATCGTTTCACTCATCGGGAGCATTCCTCTGGTTGCTATCATTAAGGGCATCTTTGGCTCGGCTGGCGGACGAGTCAAATGCAAGCTTTCGTAATGTGCCATGATATTCAGATAGGTCCGCCCAGGTTTCTGAAAAGACACTGCTCCGTTCACTTTCTTCATGAATCTGCAATCGGGGTGAAATCTTTCAGTCCATCCTGTTGACGACGGCTGTGCGTTCATTCATGTCGTAAACCGACTATCTGCTGTTACAGCTTGGAAATCCCCAAAATGACTGAACGTCTCTCTCTCGCACGCGACCGCATCAATGTTCTTCTACTGGAGGGCATCAATCAAACGGCCGTCGATTACTTCAAAGCTTCCGGTTACACCAATGTCACGCATCTGCCGAAGGCGCTGGATAAAGCCGATCTGATTGAAGCGATTTCGTCTGCGCATATCGTCGGAATTCGTTCGCGGACGCAGCTGACTGAAGAGATTTTTGCCGCGGCTAACCGCCTGATTGCAGTGGGTTGCTTCTCGGTTGGAACTAATCAGGTTGAATTGAAAGCTGCCCGCAAGCGCGGCATTCCGGTCTTCAACGCACCATTTTCGAATACCCGTTCGGTCGCAGAACTGGTGATTGGCGAAATCATCATGCTGATGCGCCGGATTTTCCCACGCTCCGTCTCCGCACATGCAGGCGGTTGGGACAAAACGGCAAACGGCAGCCGCGAAGTGCGCGGCAAGACGCTTGGTATCATCGGTTATGGCAATATCGGTTCGCAGGTCGGCAATCTGGCCGAAAGCCTCGGCATGACGGTGCGCTACTTCGATACTTCCGACAAGCTGCAATATGGTAATGTCAAACCGGCTGCGAGCCTCGATGAGCTGCTGAAGATTTCGGATGTCGTCAGCCTGCACGTGCCGTCCAACAAGTCGACTTCGAAGCTGATTACCGAAGCGAAACTGCGCAAGATGAAGAAGGAAGCCTTTCTCATCAACAATGCGCGCGGTACGGTTGTTGATCTGGAGGCTCTGGCGAAGGTTCTGCAGGAAGGTCACCTTGCAGGCGCTGCCATTGACGTGTTCCCGGTTGAACCAGCCTCCAACAACGACAGGTTTGTCTCCCCGATTCAGGGGCTGGAGAACGTCATTCTCACACCGCACATCGGCGGATCGACAGAAGAAGCGCAGGAACGTATCGGTTTGGAAGTCACCAGAAAACTGGTCGAATATTCTGATGTCGGTTCCACGCTGGGCGCTGTCAACTTCCCGCAAGTCCAACTGCCGCCGCGTCCCACAGGTACGCGCTTCATGCACGTGCATGAAAACCGCCCGGGCATCCTCAACAGCCTCGTGAATGTTTTCTCGACGCATAACATCAACATCGCCAGTCAGTTTCTGCAAACCGATGGCGAAGTGGGTTATCTTGTGATGGAAGCAGACGGCGTCGGTGAGGCCAGCGAAACGGTTCTGCAAGCCATTCGCGAAATTCCCGGCACGATCCGGGCCCGTCTGCTCTATTGAGTGTATTTCGCAGCGCCAACTATCTCTGGCGCTGCGATTTCTCAAAACGTTTGATGAGGCGGTCTCGACGCAATCGCGAGAGGCGCTGAATCCAGAAAATACCGTCGAGCTGGTCTATTTCGTGCTGATGGCAAACGGCGAGCAAGCCTTCCGATTCCTCGGTTTGCTCGGTGCCACTCAGGTCTTGATGGCGAATTTTGATGCGGGCGTGGCGCTCGACGTCGTCGACTACGCCCGGCATCGAAACGCTACCTTCCTGATGATGGATTTTTTCGTCCGAAGCCCAGACTATTTCCGGATTCACATAGAATTTCGGGCTTGGCTCGGTCGGTAGTTCTAAAACCACCAAACGTTTCGATATGCCGACATGTGGCGCGGTGATACCGATGCCCGGTGCTGCGCGCATTGTATCGAGAAGATCGGTGCCTAATTCCTGCAAAGCGCTGTCGAACAGGGTGATCGGCTCGGCAATAGCGCGCAGTCGTTTATCCGGATAGCATACAATCGGGCGAACAGTCATCGGACCTCACATTCTGCACGCGGATAGACCTCGTATCCGCACACGATCTTTTGGCCGATTTTCACTGTGACTTGCAAACACTATCGCAGGTGACCGTCACAATCCTCGCGCTATAACGAGATGCTGTACGTCGCTGGTGCCTTCGTAAATCTGGCACACGCGAACATCGCGATAAATGCGCTCAACCGGATAATCAGCAAGGTAACCGTAGCCGCCATGAATCTGGATCGCGGCGGAGCAGACCTGTTCTGCCATTTCGGAGGCGACGAGTTTGGCCATTGATGCTTCGGTCAAGCAGGGTTTGCCCGCCTCGCGCAGCGCAGCTGCATGGAGAACCATCTGACGGGCTGTCTCAATCTTCGTTGCCATGTCGGCGAGTCTGAAAGCGACGGCCTGATGCTCGATAATCGGCTTACCGAATGTAATGCGCTCTTTGGCGTAAGCGCATGCAGCTTCGAACGCTGCGCGAGCCATACCGACTGATTGTGCCGCAATGCCGATGCGTCCGCCTTCCAGATTGGCAAGCGCGATTTTGTAGCCCTGGCCCTCATCGCCCAGTCGGTTCTCTACTGGGATGCGCATGTTGGTGAAAGCGAGCGCACAGGTATCCGACGAATGCTGGCCGAGCTTGTGTTCCACGGAAACAACTTCGTAGCCCGGAGTATCGGTCGGCACGATGAAAGCCGAAATGCCTTTCTTGCCTGCCGATGGATCGGTGATGGCAAAAGCGATCACCACGCTGCCATTCTTGCCCGATGTGATGAACTGCTTGGAACCGTCGATCACGTAATGATCGCCGTCGCGGCGTGCACGGGTTTTAAGCGCAGACGCATCCGAGCCGGCCTGTGGTTCGGTCAACGCGAACCCGCCGATCCATTCACCGGCTGCCATCTTGGGCAAAAAACGCTTTTTCTGTTCTTCGGTGCCGAAACGCAGGATCGGAACGCAGCCGACGGATGAATGGACCGAAACGATGGTCGAACATGCCCCATCGCCCGCAGCAATCTCTTCCAGCGCCAGAGCGTAGGCAACCGTACCGAGATTGGAACCACCCCATTCTTCCGGCACCAACATTCCGAGAAAACCAAGCTCGCCCATTTCGGCGAGCTCCGCGCGTGGAAAAGCGTGCTCCCTGTCACGTGCGGCGGCACCCGGCGCGAGCCGTTCCTGCACGAACTGCCGGGCGGCATCGCGAATCTGCTCCTGCGTATCGCTCAAGAGCATCAGACGATCCTCTCGATACCAACCGCAGTCGCTTCGCCACCGCCCAGACAGATGCCAGCAACACCGCGCTTCAGACCATGGGTTTCAAGGGCTGAAAGCAGGGTGACAAGTATGCGCGCCCCTGACGCGCCGATGGGATGGCCAAGGGCGCAAGCGCCACCATGAATGTTGACTTTGTCGTGCGGTAGATCAAGATCACGCATGGCCGCCATGGTTACCACCGCAAAAGCTTCATTGATCTCAAAGAGATCGACATCTTTCAGGTTCCAGCCGATTTTCGCTGAAAGCTTGTTTATGGCGCCGATCGGGGCGGTCGGGTAGAGATTCGGCTTGTCGGCATGGGTCGCATGGCCGACCAGAACCGCACGTGGGGTGAGGCCGCGCTTTTCCGCTTCGGAAGCGCGCATGAGGACAAGGGCTGCCGCCCCGTCCGAAATCGAGGAGGAGTTGGCAGCCGTCACGGTGCCGGCGTCACGAAATGCCGGGCGAAGGGTGGGAATTTTGTCCAGTTTCGCCTTGCCGGGCTGCTCATCAATGGAAATTTCAACTTCACTACGTCCAGCTTTCACTGAAACGGGGGTAATTTCGGCGGCGAAAAGGCCGTTCGTGATAGCATTCTGCGCACGTGTCAGAGAGGCAATGGCGAACTCATCCTGAGCTTCGCGAGTAAACTGGTAGGCTTCCGCGCAGTCTTCGGCAAAGGTGCCCATCAGACGACCTTTGTCATAGGCATCTTCAAGCCCATCGAGGAACATATGGTCGATAATCTGGCCGTGTCCCATACGATACCCACCACGTGCCTTTGGCAGCAGATAGGGGGAGTTCGTCATGCTCTCCATGCCGCCGGACACGATGACATCGGCAGAACCTGCCAGCAGCAGATCGTGCGCCAGCATGGTTGCCTTCATGCCTGAGCCGCACATCTTGTTGACCGTCGTTGCGCCGGTGGAAACAGGTATCCCGGCCTTGATCGAAGCCTGACGCGCCGGAGCCTGTCCCTGACCCGCAGGCAGGACGCAGCCCATATAGACATCCTCTACTGCTTCTGGTGCAAGACCCGCGCCCGCAAGTGCGCCGCGAATGGCGGCGGCACCAAGATCGGTCGCCTGGGCGTTGGCAAAATCGCCCTGAAAGCCGCCCATGGGAGTACGCGAAGCACCGACAATGACAATAGGATCGCTGTTGGACATGATTGTTCCTCGTTACTTTGCTGCCATGCGAAGTGCGCCATCCAGACGGATGACTTCACCGTTGAGCATCTGGTTTTCCACGATGTGGCGGGCAAGAGCCGCATATTCGTCCGGGCGACCGAGGCGAGGCGGGAAAGGCACGGAAGCGCCGAGGGCATCCTGCACTTCCTGCGGCATGCCCGCCATCATCGGCGTGGCGAAAATTCCAGGCGCAATGGTCATGACGCGGATGCCATATCGCGCAAGCTCGCGCGCCACAGGCAAGGTCATGGCAGCAACGCCGCCCTTGGAAGCGGAATAGGCAGCTTGCCCAATCTGGCCGTCAAAGGCTGCAACCGACGCCGTGTTGATGATGACGCCACGTTCTCCGCCTTCACCGGGCTCGTTCTTTGCCATAGCTTCGGCAGCAAGGCGCAGCATGTTGAATGTGCCAATCAGATTGATCGAAATTGCGCGCGTGAAGCTTTCCAGCTTATGTGCGCCGTCGCGACCGAGAACTTTTTCGCCCGGTGCCACACCCGCACAATTGATGAGTATATCGACGTGCCCGAAAGCCTCAAGCGCAGCCGCGATGGCAGCCTTGCCATCCGCATCGCTGGTGACGTCGGTGCGATGAAAGTTCGCCGCCGAACCAAGCGTCTTGGCCTGCGCTTCGCCAGCTTCCGCATTTACATCGAGAAGCATGACTTTGCCACCGGCATTGACGGCCATTTTCGCAACTGCTGCACCGAGGCCAGAGCTTGCGCCAGTAATCAGAAATACCCGATCCTTAATCTGCATAATCTTGTCCTCAGGCCTTCGTCTGTTGCTGTTTGTCGATTTCCGCCTTGCGCAGGAGGAACCGTTGGATTTTTCCGCTTGGTGTCTTGGGAAGCTCGTTCACGAAATCGATTTCGCGCGGATAGGAATGGGCGGAGAGCCGCTTCTTCACGTGCAACGCCAGCTCATCCTTCAGTTCATGCGTACCTTCGAAACCGGGTGCAAGAATAACGAATGCCTTCACAATTTCCGTTCGTTGCGGGTCAGGTACGCCGACGACCGCTGCTTCGTTGACGGCTGCGTGTTCAAGAAGGGCGCTTTCGACATCGAAGGGTCCAATGCGATAACCTGATGATGTTATAACGTCATCGGCACGGCCTATGAAGCTGATCGAACCATCCGGCTCGAATTCCACTGTATCTCCGGTGCGATAGTAACCGTCCGCAATGGCTGGTGTTTCCTGCTTGTAATAGCCGGAAAACCAGAGAAGCGGCGATTTTGCAATATCGACAGCAAGAATGCCGGGCTGATTAGGACCGAGCTCATTGCTCTGTTCATCCAGAACGGCGATGCGATAGCCGGGCATTGCATAGCCAGCCGAACCGTGTCGAACGGAATGTTCAAGGCCGTGATGATTATTCACCACCATGCCGAGTTCGGTCTGGCCGTAATGATCGTAAATCGGTGCGCCAAGATATGCGTCGAACCAGCGAATGACTTCCGGGTTAAGCGGTTCTCCGGCACTCGACACCACACGCAGGCGACCTTTGACACGTTTCGCAGCTTCCGGTCCCTCGGCCATTAACAGACGGAAGGCAGTCGGCGAACCGGCAAGGCTGGTGACGCCAAGACGCTCGATAATGTCGTAGGTGCTTTCGGCGGTGAAACCACCTTCGTAAAGCGTGGTTGCCATGCCAAGCTGCAACGGACCAGTCACAGCATAGTAAAGGCCATAGGCCCAGCCCGGATCGGCAATGTTCCAGAAGATATCGTCGGAACGCAGGCCGATGGCTTCGCGCATATAGGCACCGAACGCCGATAGCGCATAAAGCGGGACCGGTACGCCTTTGGGCAGGCCAGCGGTGCCGGAAGTCGACATCATCATGAACAGATCGCTGCCCTTGCGAAGCACCGGCGCGCAGTCAACTGAAGCAGAAGCCGCTGCCGCGCGAAAATCGATGTCGCCGGCTGGTAAGTCTTCGCCGGGTGCCAGCACGATTGCGACTTTGGAGCAGTTTTCAACTTCTGTCAGCTTGGAGCGGTTAGCCGTGTTGGTGACGACCAGTTTTGCGCCGCTGGTTTTCAGGCGGTGTTCGATTGCTTTTGGGCCGAAAGCGGTGAAAAGCGGCTGATAAATAGCGCCGATACGCCATGCGCCGAGAATGGTTGCAATGAGTTCTGGTGTGCGCGGCAACAGGCCGGCGACCACGTCACCAGCGCCGACACCTGCATCTTTCAGTACATTGCCGACACGAGCGGCCATATCGCGCAGGTTCTCGAAGGTAAATTCGGAAAGTTCGCCATTGGCTGCAATCGCGCGCAGGGCTACGCGATTATCACCCGTATGCCGGTCGCAGCATTCAATACAGGCATTCATGCCTGTTTCAGGATTGCCGTGAAGCTTTGCAATGGCATCTTCGATGCGAAATTGCGCGACGGCATCATCATAACGCATCAATCGCGCTGAAACGGACGTTTCAGTCATCCAGTATAACCTCCCTGACCGCCACCTCCTCGTGGCCAACCATGCCTAAAGGTTAACGCGTCACGCATTGCAAACAATGACATTAGATGCATTAATGTGTGATCGATTTTGCAACATAGAGAAGCCATGGAACGCCATAATATTGCACCGGGCTTTGTCGAGGATGCGCTCGAAAGCGTGCGTGTCCGGGGCATGGATACGGCTGCCCTGATGGCGAAGATTGGCCTGCCGGAGACAGTGACAGAACCCGTCACTAATGTGGAATATGGTCGTTTGTGGTGGCTGATTGCCGAAACGATCAACGACGAATTCTTTGGGCTGGCTGCAAGGCCGATGCGCCCCGGCAGCTTCAATCTGCTTTGTCATGCCGTGCTGCATGCTGGCACGCTGGAACGGGCTTTGCGACGGGCTTTGCAGTTTCTCAATGTAGTGCTGGATGATCCGCGGGGCGAATTGCGGATCCGCGATGGCATGGCCCATGTCGTTCTGACCGATGCCGGGCACCCGAGACCTGCCTTTGCTTATCGTGCCTATTGGCTGATCCTGATGGGTGTGGTCTGCTGGCTGATCGGGCGACGTATTCCGTTGCGGACGCTCGACTTTGCTTGTCCGGCACCGGTCCACCGTCAAGACTATCACAAGTTCTTCGGAGCGCCGGTCCTGTTCGACCAGCCGGTGACGCGACTGGTTTTTTCATCGTCTTATCTATCACTGCCGATCATTCGCAGCGATGTAGCGCTGGACAGTTTTTTACGAGAAGCTCCCGCCAATATTCTGATCCGCTATCGTCATGATAATGATCTTTCCGCAAGGGTACGCGCACAATTGAATGCTTTGCCAATCACAGATTGGCCTTCTTTTGAAGAGCTCGCGAAGGGACTTGGCATGTCCGTACCGACCTTGCGACGCAGGCTGCGCGGGGAGGGGCAGAGCTTCGGCACGATCAAGGATGAGTTGCGGTTCGTTATTGCTGAAAGGCTTTTGCAGGAAAACAGGTTGAGCGTGGCGGAGGTGGCTGCCGAACTTGGCTACAGTGAGCCGAGCGCCTTTTATCGCGCCTTCCATAAATGGATGGGGCAAAGCCCTGGGCGGTTTCGGACAGTACAACAGGAGGAATAAAAATGCCGGACGTTAAGTCCGGCATTTTGTCGCTTGGGAGGCAGTATCAGTCTTCCTTGATCATGCTGTCCTTGCTCGTATCCCGCATACGCAGATAAACGATAAGGGAAATGCCGATCATGATGGTGACGTACCAGTAGAAGCCGCGTTCCCAGCCACCATTCTTGAAGCTTAGTGCAACATATTCGGCAGTACCACCGAAGAGAGTGTTGGCCAGTGCGTAGGGCAGGGCTACGCCGAGTGCACGGATATGCGCCGGGAAAAGTTCCGCCTTCACCACAGCGTTGATGGAGGTGTAGCCGGTGACGATGATGAGCGCACCCATGACCAGCAGACCAGCCGTGATCGGGTCGCGGGTCTGTTCCAGCGTCGTGAAAATCGGATAGGTGAAAAGAACACCTGCGGCGCCGAACGCGATCATCAATGGCTTACGACCAATCCTGTCTGACAAAGCGCCAGCGATGGGCTGCAGGCACATGAAGACGAAAAGGGTCACGGCATTGATCTGGCTCGCTACTTCACGGCTGAAGCCGGATGTATTCACTAGGAATTTCTGCATATAGATCGAGTAAGCGTAGAATGCGAGCGTACCGCCGGCAGTCAGAAGCATGACGAGAGCGGTTTCCTTCGGATGATGCTTGATAAGCGTCCAGAAACCGGACTTTGGAGTGTCTTTGGTCTTGGCGTTCTTGAAGCTTTCGGTTTCCGCAAGGCCGCGACGCAGCCAGAATACTACAACGGCAAGCAGTGCGCCGATGAAGAACGGAATACGCCAGCCCCAGGCCTCCAGTGCCGGGGTTTCCATGGTCGACTGAAGCACAATCAAAAGCAAGATTGCGAGAAGCTGGCCTGAAATGAGCGTGACATACTGGAACGAGGAGAAGAAGCCGCGACGATCCTTGCCCGCCATTTCCGACAGATAGGTGGCGCTAGCGCCATATTCGCCGCCGACTGACAGGCCCTGCATCAAACGTGCGAGCACGAGAAGGGCCGGAGCTGCGAGGCCGATGGTCTGGTAATCGGGCGTCAGTGCGATGATGAGCGAACCTGCACACATCAGCGTCACGGACAGTGCAAGACCCGCCTTGCGACCCTTGCGGTCGGCGTAAATACCCATGATCCACGCACCGATGGGGCGCATGACAAAGCCGACTGCAAAGACTGCGGCAGCACTCATAAGCTGCGCGGTCTGGCTTTCAGACGGGAAGAAGTGCGGTGCAAAATAGAGCGCGAATGCTGCGTAAACATACCAGTCGAACCATTCGACCAGATTACCGGTCGAGCCACCGATGATGGATTTCAGGCGGCTATTGGTGCTTTGCACTTCACTCCGTTCACTTGTAATTGAGACCATGGGTTGCTCCTTCCAATCTCTGGATTTTTGAATTTCACCCCTTGTTGTGGAACCGGATCAGCGAAACGGTTTCAGGGTGTTTTTCCGTCGCCATCAACTCGTCTCTCTGCACTTCCACTTGGGTTCGTGAGAGAAGGCTTGCTTGGCGCTGGTGAATAATCTCATTCCGCGCTCCGCTTCAGCTTCGAGCACGCAATATCAGTGACCCGGTCGATAAGAGCGGCTCTGGAAGTGATTGCGATGCGGGTGCTATATTGATGCGGTTCACGGTTAAGCTCCTCCCTTCGAAACTCCCTTTTCGAAGTAGCGCTAACATGCGGTAGCTGAACAATGATCACCAGAGAGCGAATTTAAAAAGATTAAAATATTGAAATTAAATGATTTTCTGCAGATTTCGATTTACTTTCGTGCGGGTCTTGTGCAAGATTCTGCGTGACTATTCGTTTGAATTTGCATAAATATGCACAAATGAAGGTGCCATCGAAGATTACAAAATTCCTTTTGGTTGCCCTCGCTTTCTTACTGGCAATCGGTGTGTGGTTTTCCGCCCGGCTGTGGGCGGAAAACGAGGCGCTTGATGGACTTCGGCAAAATGCGACGCTTGTAGCGCGTCAACAGACCCGCCTGATAGACAGTGAACTGGCAAAGTTCCGGTTGTTGCCTGTGGTTTTGAAGGAGTATAGCGATCTGCGTGATGTGCTTGCTGGCAGATCGGAGGACGCGACCACTCGTCTGAACCAAAAGCTTGAACTTCTTGCACATCAGATCGGTTCGCCAATCATCTATGTGATCGCTCGTGACGGAACTGTTATTGCGTCATCGAATGCTAATACGCCGGAGAGCTTTGTCGGACGCAATTACGATTTCCGGCCTTATTTCAAGGGCGCGATGGCAGGAGGTTCGGCAGAATATTATGCCATAGGTGATTTGAGTGGGCGTTTCGGCCTTTTTTTGGCGCGGCGCATCGGTGATCAGGCTAATCCGGTTGGTGTGGTCGTCATCAAATTTGAATTCCACAGACTGGTGCAAACATGGGCAAATGACCCCGGCCAGACCTTCGTTGTTGATCCTCGCGGGATCATACTGGCCTCCACTGATAAGGCCGAAGACCTTCGCTCTTTTCAGACTATATCAACTACAGAACGCACAAAGATTATCGAGAGTGGACAGTTCAATGCTGCGGATATGAAGCCGAGCAATTATCGTTTTGCGCCGGATGGGATGATGATCGGGCCGTCCGGCCAATATTCAGTTGCGGTCGACGAGCCGATTGCCGAAACGTCTCTGAAACTGGTTCATATCGAACCTATGGGGCGGGCGCTACGCGCTGCCAACGACCTTGCGCGCCTGATAACGGTGGCAGTTATGCTCGTTTTTGTCATGATCGCCGGTGCCGTTTACTGGCGAGTGAGCCGCGCAGCGCGTGCGGCAGCCTATCGTGCCGAACTCGAGACTGCAGTTGAACAGCGCACTGCCGCATTGAGCGCGGAAATGGCGGAACGTGAACTGGCTGACAAACGCTTTCGTGATGCGCGGGAAGAGCTCGCCCAGGCGAACAGGCTTGCTTCCCTCGGATCGATCACCGCAGGGCTGGTGCATGAAATCAACCAACCCGTCGCGACCATTCGGACGCTCACCGAAAACGCACAGCATCATCTAGCACATGGCAAGCTCGATAAGGTCGCCCAAAACCTCAATACATCTGTGGAACTGACAGCGCGCATAGGCTCTATCACACAGGAAATGCGCCGGTTTGCGCGCCGTCGCAGCGGTGTCGTTCGCTCGCTCCCGCTGAATGAGCTTGTGGATGGCACAATGCTGCTGATGGGAGACCGGTTCCGCAACGCCAAGGTTCAACTGGATATACCGGAACGTTCCGACGTGGTGATACTTGCCTGCCGCGTCCGATCAGAGCAGGTGCTGGTGAATTTGCTGCAGAACGCATTGGATGCGGTCGTGAACATCGAGAATCCACGTGTTTCGTTCAGCGTCCGCGACGAGGGCGACCAGATTTCCCTTGTCGTGGACGATAACGGACCCGGCATTGATCCCCAATTGGCTGACGAGATTTTTGGCCCATTTGTTACAGGAAAAGCGGATGGCCTCGGTCTGGGGCTGGGCATCGCGAGAGACCTCATGACCGAATTAGAAGGAACGCTACGCGTCGTTCCATCGCAGCTTGGCGGTGCAGCTTTTGCGGCAACCTTGAAGCGGGCGAAAGAGGAGGGTGGCCTTGACGGAAAGTGAGCCTTTGCGCGTGATGCTGGTCGATGACGATGCAGCATTTCGTACGGCCTTGGCCGATTCATTTGAAATCGCAGGTCTTGATATTGAAGTGCACGGTGACGGTCAGTCCGCTTTGACCAGTTTGACGCCTGACTATCCGGGAATCGTTGTGACCGATATCCGCATGCCGCGGGTTGATGGACATGCGGTGATGGAAACATTGTTGACGCGTGACCCGGAACTGCCGGTTATTTTGATGACTGGACATGGCGACATTGGAATGGCTGTGGCCTCGCTCAAGAAAGGCGCCTTCGATTTCATAGCCAAACCATTTGCTGCTGATCATCTGATATCGAGCGTTCGCCGCGCCCTGGAAATGCGCCGACTGGTGCTGGAAAATCGCCGCCTTCGCCGGGCTGCGGCAGATGCCGAGCAGGATTATCCTCTACTTGGTGAAACTCCGGTGATGGTGCGATTGCGTGACACGATCCGCCAGCTTGCCAGTGTCGATGTCGATGTGTTGATAGAAGGCGAAACCGGGACCGGAAAAGAATTGGTGGCTCGCCTCCTGCACCGCTGGAGCGCACGACATGCCCGCAGTTTTGTTGCTATCGATTGTGCCGCCTTGCCCGACGTCCTTGCCGATGAGGTTCTGTTCGGCAGTCGCATCCAGCGCGGGAGAATAGCCGACGCGGATCGCGGCACGTTATTTCTCGACGAAATTGACAGCATGTCACTGACCGTTCAGGGTAAGCTTCTCCGTGTTGTCGAAGAGCGTGAATTGCCTTCGCTTTCAGGAGAGCCTCGCGCGGTCAATCTCAGGATCATAGCGGCTGCGAAAGGTAATCTGGAGGAAGCTGTGACTTCCGGTCGCTTTCGTTCCGATTTGTTTTATCGCCTTGAAACGGTCAGGCTCCGTGTTCCGCCTCTGCGCGAGCGGCGGAAGGATATCGGTCTGCTTTTCTCTTATTTCCTTAATGAAGCAGCTGTCCAATTCGGCCAATCGCGACCTGCGATCGATGCAGTCATGGAAGCACGATTGAACTCGGACGAATGGTCGGGAAATGTCCGCGAACTGCGCAATTATGCCAAGCAGGTCGTGTTGGGATTGCGCCACGATCCAATCACGGAACCCAGTCCGCTTTCGCTGTCGGAGCAGATGGACCGTTTTGAAGACGGCGTTATTCGCGCGACGCTGGATCGTTGCAACGGTGATGTGGGGGGTGCTGCAGTTCTGCTGCAATTGCCGCGGCGCAGTCTCTACGCTCGCCTACAAAAGCTTGCAATTGACGCTTCGACCTTCAGAAAGCGTGATTGATGTTTTCATTACGGGGTTGGTTTGATAACGATGCCAGCGAACCCGCTGATATTGACGCCAAGTTTTTGCCAGACGACGGTCTGGCAATGAGGATGTGATGGCTACCCCCCTTGATAAAACACAGATCCGCTCCCTGTCGGTCTTTGCCGGCATGGATGATGCGGGTTTTGATCAGTTTCTTGGTCTGGCTACTCGGCGCGCTGTTCCGAAAGGAGCCGCCGTCTTCAATCAAGGTGACGATGCAAGCCACTTTTTTGTGTTGTTGCATGGACGGTTGAAAGTCATGCAAGTTACTGCCGATGGGCAGCAGATTATTGTGCGGGTCGTCAATCCCGGAGAACTTTTCGGCTTCGCGGTAGCGTTGGGGCGCAAAGACTATCCCGGTACGCCTCTGGCCGCGGTCGATAGTTCCGTCCTTGCCTGGCCGATGGAAATGATGACTGATTTCATGGCGCGCAGCCCCGCACTCGCTGTGAATACGATGCAGATGATTGGGCGCAGACTGGATGCCGCGCACAATCGCATCAGAGAGATATCAACGCAAGAAGTCGAACCGCGCGTGGCACATGCAGTGCTGAGACTTGTTCGTGAAGCTGGGGTAAAAGAAAGTGGCGGTGTGCGTATCGATTTTCCGGTTTCGCGACAGGATATCGCTGAACTGACCGGAACAACTTTGCACACGGTTTCGCGTATTATCAGCCAGTGGCAGACTAAGGGCTGGGTGGAAGGTGGCAGACAATCGTTGCTCGTTCGCGACCTCCGGCATCTGAAATCGATTGCCGAAGGCGAGAGCTAGAGTTCTTCCGATAGAAGTAAGAACGGTCTCGATCTAGTTTGCAGTCGCCGACCGCTGACGGCTGATCCATGCAGCCCCGATGTTCCCATGCAAGAACCCGTTGGAGAGCGGGACGCCCGGATAGACAGTTCTCAAGCGCGCAATGCCGTCGTCAGGGCTGATAGATCGGTTTAGCACCTCGTCATGGATATGGGCTACTTCCACCATGTCGCAGTCCTGCGGTGACAGTCTAAAACGCCTGATCCCTGCTTCTTGCAGCTCAGGCAGGTCCTCAATCAGTGACTGACAGGTATGAGAGAGCGTCTGCACACCGTTCAGTGCCAGAAATGGTTGGCTATCCAGGGTCTTGACTGGCAGTCCGTCGGGCTCTTCACCGCAAACAAATTGGCAGTTGTCCTTTATGTGGCCCTTGGATCGCGCATGCGCACAACGAGCTGAAATGGCGAGCGGCACTCGTCCGAACGTGAATACTTCAAACGCAATCTCAGGCGCGGCTTTGACGATCTCCCGGATTGAACTGATTGATAACTCTGGCGGCAGGCAGATAGACTGTGCACCACGGGCCGCAAGAACCTTGGCAGTCGCAGCATTATAAACATTGACCAGTGGACCGACTATATGCGGCACACCGGACAACAGCCCCAGTGCCGACAGATCGTTTGCCTCCACCGGTAGTGTCGCCTCCTTGATCGTGTGACGAACCTGTTTTGCTTCCCGTTCAAGCATGACAAGCGCCAGCGAACCGACGTTCACCGTTTTTCCTGCGCGTTGCAGCCGCTCGATCACAGCATCCATATAAGGTGTCAGGAAATGGAACCGTTTGGAGCAGACGATTTCACCGACGGTGACGCGGTCGATCGGGGCTTCATCGGCGATACGAAAATAAAAATCCCGCCATTTTGGGCCGTCCCACAGGAAGAGAACGGGACCAAGGCTGAGGCTGGGTGCTGACATATCTATCTCCAGCGTTTGTCGTAAGCGCCCGAAGTCGTTTGCTGGCCTTCGCTCAGCAGACGGAGGCGGGACAGAAGGGCGGCGCGGCTTTCGGGACTTGCTGCGAGTGTCTGACGCAGTGTGGAGACGACTTCACCAACATAAGCCTTGCCGCGTTGGCGACCCTCAATCTTGAGCGCTGAGACGCCTGCCGCTCGCAACTCATCGATATGATTCATGACATCGAGTGAAACCGGATCTTCAAATGCATAACCTTGATCGTCTGCGATATTGAACCGGCCTTTACAGAGTGTCGGATAGCCGGTGGGCTCGCCCAAAGGGAAACGATTGATCGTGTAATCGCCGAGTTCGGAGACGAGTTCCTCTCCGTCTTGCCGGTAGCGGACGTGGCTGGCCGGTGAGCAAACACCGTTCATGTTGGGCGATCTGCCAGTGGCGTAGGACGACAGAGAGCATCGTCCTTCTGCCATCACGCATAGTCCACCGAATACGAATACTTCCATTTCGCAGCCGATCTTGCGGCCGAGTTTCGCAATATCAGCGATGGTCAGTACGCGTGGCAACACGACGCGCTTTGCCTTGAATGCATCGACGAGAAACTGAATCGCGTCTGCGTTGGAAGCTGAGGCCTGTACGGATACGTGGAGCCGCTGTGTTGGATGCTTCTCGGCAGTATAGGCCATGAGCCCGAAATCGGCGAGAATGACTGCGTCTGCACCAAGGGAGGACGCATCGTCTACGGCTTGATACCAAATGTGCTCATCGCCTGCGCGCATGAACGTATTGATGGCAACGAAAACCTGTGTTTTGCGGGCATGGGCGAACTGGATTGCATCGCGCAGTTCGTCACGGCTGAAGTTAAGGCCGGGAAAGTTGCGTGCATTCGTTTCGTCGCGAAAGCCGCAATAGACCGCATCCGCTCCAGCACCCACTGCTTCACGCAAGGCCGATGGCGTTCCTGCAGGACAAATCAGTTCCATCCGGTAGCTTCCTTGCCGAGGGCCTTGCTGCGTACGTAGTTTGCAATGCCGCGGACCATCGGGGCAAACGGTCCTGCACTTGTGCCGAGGTCGGATGGAAGGTCTATATTGCAGTCATCCAGCGCATTGCGAAGCGCCAGCATGGCCTCCATGTCGCCCGTCACGGTAATATCCCTGGAGAAGAACAGCGCATCTCCATCAAGCTTACCTTCGAGAAGCGCGAGCAGCATAACCAGTGGTCCTTCGATGCCTGCGTCGACCTCCGTCGCTTCGTCCTCGCGCACGATTGTGATGCGCGGCTTATCCGGCTCGATCACAAAAGCAAATGGTATGTCGGACGGGCGAAAACGGAACCGCTTCGTCGCATAGTCTCCGAGACGCTCGAAGAGGCCCGGATGCGCGCGCATTACTTGAAAGAAAATGCGCGAGACAAAAGGGGCGATCAGAAAAGGCGGAACAAGCCGGGCTGGAACAGCCACAGCCGGAGGTATCTTCATCATCACTCAGCTCCGGTGAGCTTTACAAGGTGAGTTCAGAACTAGGCGATTCAATACAATGACAGTTTGATTCAGATCAAAGACGGCGAAAGAATTCGATATTCAAAACTAGGGGCATGAAAACGGCTCGCTCTCTTCCGTCACATTACGACTGCCTGCAAAGCTTTTTGTCGGAGCTTGAACGGGGCAACGATCTCATTCGGATCAAACGTCCGGTCTCACTCGTCCAGGAAATAACAGAAATCCACAAGCGTGTGCTCGAAGTGGATGGTCCGGCATTACTCTTCGAACAACCGGTCGATGCAGACGGTCATCAACATTCAATTCCACTCGTGGCCAATCTTTTTGGTTCCGCGCGACGTATTGCATTGGGACTTGGTCGTGTCGTCGAGGAAATTCCAGATCTTGCGGAGATGCTTGCGGAACTGCGTGCACCAAAGCCGCCCCGTTCAGCAGGGGAAATATGGAGCAAGCTGCCTTTGGCAAAGGCAGCATTGAATATGCGTCCTCGGCAGGTCCGACGCGCATCGGTGCAGGCGACGATATTGGAAGGCGAAGCAGTCAACCTCGATCTACTACCGATCCAGTGGTGTTGGCCGGGAGAGCCTGCGCCGCTTGTTACCTGGCCGCTGGTTATCACACGGGCACCAGACGATCCATCCGACGTAAATGTCGGAATTTACCGGATGCAGAAGCTTGGCCGGGATAAGTTGATCATGCGCTGGCTCGCCCATCGCGGCGGTGCGCGTCATCACCGCATGTGGCAAAAGCGAGGCGAGGATATGCCTGTTGCTGTTGCTATCGGGGCCGATCCGGCGACAATCCTTGCAGCCGTTATGCCCTTGCCTGAAGGGATGAGCGAACTGGCCTTCTCGGGCCTGCTTGCTGAACGCAGGCCTTCCGTCGTTGATGCGCACACTGTGCCGCTCTCCGTGCCCGCTAACGCTGAAATCATTCTGGAAGGACGAGTTTCTGCATCAGTGACAGCGCCAGAGGGGCCTTATGGTGATCACACGGGCTATTACAATAGCGTTGAGGAATTTCCGGTCATGCAGGTCGCAGCGATGACCATGCGGAAAAACCCGGTCTATCTTTCGACCTATACTGGTCGCCCGCCGGATGAACCCTCAAGACTTGGCGAAGTGATGAACGAGCTGTTCGTGCCAATTGTACGAAAGCAGTTCCCGGAAATCGCCGATCTGTGGCTGCCTCCAGCGGCCTGTTCCTATCGGGCAATAGTCGTTTCGATTGACAAGCGCTATCCCGGTCAGGCGCGGCGGGTGATGATGGGGCTTTGGTCGATGCTGCCACAGTTCAGTTACACGAAGCTCATAATCGCCGTCGATCCCGACATAAATGTTCGCAACTGGGATGACGTCATGTGGGCACTTGCCACACGCTTCGATGCCAGTCGCGATGTCATCACGCTTACCGACACACCAGTGGATTATCTCGATTTCGCGTCGCCGCGCTCAGGTCTGGGCGGGAAGCTCGGACTTGATGCGACCAACAAAATCGGTACGGAAACTGACCGGGAATGGGGTGCGGTGCTGAAGATGAGCGACGATGTAATCGCCTGCGTGGATGCAATGTGGGGCGAGCTTGGGTTGAGTAAGGAAAGCATACGATGAAACGGGTTGTTGTTGGCATTTCCGGCGCATCGGGCGCTCTCATCCCGCTCAAACTGCTGGAACAGCTTTCTGCTTTAAGCGATGTCGAGACCCATTTGGTCGTATCGGACGCAGCGCAACACACATTGCGCCACGAGTTGGGTCCTGACGGCTATGCGCTTCTGCACAGGCTGGCGCACAGAAGTTATTCCGTCAGCGATATAGGTGCACTGATTGCAAGCGGATCAGTCGCAACGGCCGGTATGATCGTTGCGCCGTGCTCCATGCGGACGCTCGCGGCGATCGCAACGGGGCACAGCGACAGTCTGTTAACCCGCGCTGCGGACGTTCATTTGAAGGAGCGGCGCAGGCTGGTCCTGATCGCGCGGGAAACGCCGCTGCATCTGGTCCACCTGCGCAACATGTGCACGGTGACAGAAATGGGCGCGATTGTGATGCCGCCGGTTCCGGCCTTTTACTTCAAACCCCAATCGGTCGATGAAGTAGCCGATCAGATCGCGGCACGAGCCATTGATCTGATCGGTATTGGCGAAAAGCAATCGGAAAGCTGGGCGGGAATACCCGGCAATCGATAGCAGTAGTTACGGCATTATGTGAAAGGTTCGGTTGGGCCTTTCGCTGGTTGGGTGAACCATTTTGGTCCGGTCGCCGTCATATGGATATGGTCTTCCAGACGAATACCGAACTGGTCCGGGACTACGATCATCGGTTCGTTGGAAAAGCACATGCCTTCAGCGAGCGGGAGCGAATTGCCACGAACGATGTATGGGGCCTCATGAATTTCCAGACCAAGGCCGTGACCGGCTCGATGCGGAAGGCCGGGTAGCGCATAATCCGGTCCCAATCCATGCTTCACGAGCGTAGCGCGTGCTGCATCGTCAAGGGTTGAACAAGCCGCACCAAGCTTTGCTGCGTCAAAAACGGCTTGCTGTGCTTCGCGTTCAATTGCCCATATGCGCGAAAACTCTGCGCTTGGATCGTCCAGCATGTAGGTGCGCGTGAGATCGGAGTGATAGCCATCAATCCGGCACCCGGTATCCACAAGGATAACGTCGCCGGGCTGATAGAACTGTTCGCCATCTGCGCCATGTGGCAACGAAGTCGCCGTTCCGAACGAGACGATGCAGAATGTCGAGCCGCCTGCGGCGCCGAGGGCACGGTGCTGTTCATCGATAAAGCGCACCACTTCGCTTGCGGCAATGCCGGGCTTGATCAGTGCATGCGCGCGGCGATGAACTTCAAGCGTCAGATCCATCGCGTACTGAATAATAGCGATTTCATTGGTTGACTTGCAGATGCGCTGTTCACGGATCAGTTCGCCGCCGTCAAGCAAGCGCTCCGGCGAGATTTCCTGTTTAAGGGCATTATAGACGAACAGCGGCACGGCATCGTCCACGGCAAGTGTAGCACTTGCCGGAATGAGTGATGCTATCAGCGCTGCGCTACTTTCTTCCTCCTGCCAAACACGGATTTCTCCTGGCAGATGCGGCAGGCTTTCGACGCGGCTCTGTTCAAAGCCGGGAACGATATAAATGACTTCCGACGGTGTGACGAGGGCACCCAGAAAACGTTCGCTGATGTGCCAAACAAGCCCGGTATAATAACGCAAACTTGCCGTTGGCCCAAGGAGAAGGCCGCCAATCCCGCGCTCTCTCAACTTGCCTTGCAACAATGCCAGTCGTTCCAGGCGCTCTTCCTGTTCGATCCGCGGAGGAGATGACGGTGAAGTCATAATGCATACCTTTGTGATTTTGTTTGTGCGCAAGCCTGTGTCTGAAAGCAGCTCGCTTGTCGCCAGATATATCACGGCTTGCGCCGTCTGAAAGTAATCTCTCTGCTCTTGTGTTCAAAAATGCAGGACTGCATGGACGATCGGCGAAACACGATGTCGAGTTCGTTTTTCAGCATTTATTGCGACAGATGCGAGACCATTCCCGCAACAGCATGAGAGAGGTAAGCGATCACAAATTGATGATTACCGGACTAAACGTCCTATGGTACATTGCAGGCTTGAATGTGAAACATTAAGTGACATCACACTGTAGTAATAATGTTTTGATATAATTCGCGCAGTTTCAAAATGAGTTCAGCGTTTGTGAGGTTTCATGTCCGAGATATGGCAGTGGGTTTCCGCTTTCGGTTTTTCGATTGTCATCATCGTCGCTGCGTTGGTCTATCTCAACATGTCCAACCGTGAAACGCCTGGCGACATGTTCAATCTTTTCACAAAGGTCGGTGCTGTCGCAGTGGCATTCCTTGCTGCCTTCGCGAGCCTCGCCGCAGCAGCTATTATTGATTGATCCAACCGCTTATATTTTCAGCGAAGACACTGCCGCTTCGCTTTTATGTACGTAGTCATTGGCATCCTGTTGTCGCTGAAATAGCAGGATAAAAAGCAAATCGGTCAGAACCAGTTGTGCATCGCGTGCGGTGATCGATGATGAGCGAACGCGTTCTTCGTCTGCGACTGTGTACAGACGAATGTCGGCGATCTTATTGAGCGGGTTCTCGTTGAGGCCTGTGACGGCAATCACAGTCGCTCCCCATTTTTTAGCCTGTTCAGCAATGCGAAGGGTTTCAATGCTCGTTCCTGAATAGGAAAGGGCAAACAGAACGTCACCCTCGTGCAATGTGGAAACATTGGCCATCTGGATGTGACTATCGCTGTCGTGCATCACATTGCGACCGAGCTTCATCAGCTTGTAAGAAAAATCGCGTGCGACGAGTGACGATGCGCCGACGCCGGCGAGGTGGATACGCCGGGCGCTGATCAGGGCTTGCAAAGCGCCGTCGATACCTTGTTCATTGTTGGCGGAAATCGTCTGCTGCATGGATTGCAGTTTACTGCCGATAAGCTTCTGCAGAACCGTGATATAGCTGTCCCCGGTCTCAATGCTGCCATGGACCATGCCTGCCGGAACCTGCCATTCCTTGGCGCGCGCCTCACTAACGGCGAGTTTAAGTTCTTGATATCCGTTAAACCCGAACTTCTGACTGAACTTGACGACACTGGATTGACTCCGACCGGTTGCGACCGCGAGCGCGGAAGAGGAAAGCTTCAATACCTGTTCTGGATGATCGACGATGAACTGGCCGATCTTTCGGTCTGCAACAGTCAATTCGTTCAGTTTGGCGTTGATCTTTTGCAGGATCGACATGCGCGATTATTCCCCATTCCGGCGCCGGAGGGCTCGATATTCGGTTGCCTTGCCTCATAAGACAACCGAAATTGATTTGGAATATAAAATTCCAATCTTTTAAAATTTACGGAATGAGCTAACAATCCGCAAGAGAGGACATGGTGGAGAGACATGGAACGATTGCGAATTGTCGGTGGACGACCATTGCAGGGAGCAGTCAATATCTCCGGTGCAAAAAACGCCGCGCTGCCTCAGATCGCGGCCTCCTTGTTAAGCCCTCACCCTGTTGAACTTACCAACCTCCCAGCGGTGAGTGATGTCGAAAACATGCTCAATGTCGTGCAGTCACATGGAGTACAGGTCTCCCGCGCGCCGCACTCGACGACAATAACCGCCACAGATGTTGTCGGAGGAGAAACTCCTTATGACACTGTAAGACGAATGCGTGCGACGGTTCTGGTGCTGGCACCCTTGTTGGCGAGACTGGGCAAGGTTCGTGTTTCCTTGCCGGGCGGGTGTGCCATCGGTGCGCGTCCCGTGGATATGCACTTGAAAGCGCTCGCAACACTTGGCGCAGATGTGTCCATTGATCGCGGCTGGATCGTGGCTTCGACTGATAACGGCCTGATCGGAAGCCGGATTGTTTTGCCAACGCCTTCTGTTGGCGCGACGGCGACGGCGATGATGGCGGCAACTTCCGCTCGTGGCGAAACGGAAATATTGAACGCGGCTCGTGAGCCGGAAATTGGCGACCTCGCCGCATGTCTCGGGGGCATGGGTGCGCAGATTGAAGGAGCGGGTACGCATCGCATTCTGATCCAGGGCGATACATCTTGGCGGACTGCCCGCCACCACGGCATACCGGATCGTATCGAGGCCGGAACTTACGCTGTTGCTGCCGCCATTACAGGCGGCACGCTCGAACTCACGCATGCCCGTCTTGAACATCTCGCGTCTGTTGTGCAGGTGCTTGAAACGATGGGCGTCAGCGTTTGGCCAAGCGATCGCGGTCTGGTTGTTTCGCGCAACGGCTCCTTGCGTGGCGCAGATCTGACGACCGAACCCTATCCGGGTTTCCCGACGGATTTGCAGGCCCAGTTCATGGCGCTGACGGCTTGTGCCGAAGGAGCATCGCTCATTCGCGAAACGGTGTTCGAAAGCCGGTTCATGCATGTGCCGGAACTGATGCGGCTTGGCGTCGACATCAAACTGCAGGGAACAACTGCGCTGGTACGCGGCGGACGCCCGCTGCATGGCGCACAGGTTATGGCAACGGATTTGCGGGCGTCCGTGTCACTTGTTCTTGCAGCACTCGTGGCCGACGGAGAAACTGTCGTTAATCGTATCTATCATCTGGATCGTGGATATGAACAGCTTGACCGCAAACTGAAGCTTTGCGGTGCAGATATAGAACGGCTGTCAGAATGACGTCGGACAGGGTTGGGAAAGATCAGTTCTATCTTGGTGTGGATGGCGGCGGTACGGGCTGTCGAGCCCGGCTGGAAAATGAGACCGGCAATGTGCTGGGACAAGGATTGTCTGGCCCGGCAACTACACGGCTCGGGATAGACAAGGCGTGGGAATCCATCGCACGTGCGTTTGACGCAGCAATCAGCGAGGCGGGCCTGGGTGCTGAAGAGTTGGCCAGAACACATGCAGGCGTTGGGCTGGCGGGCATAGGCAGGCAAGGTGCGCTCGAAGCACTTCAGGCTATACAGCATCCCTTTTCGAGTATTCATTTCATGAGTGACGGCAAAGGCGCATGTCTCGGTGCACATTCGGGTAGTGATGGGGCTATCGTTATTGCCGGGACCGGCTCAATTGGTCTCGGCTTCGTGAATGGTATCGACATTCGCGTCGGAGGCTACGGCTTTCCAATTTCCGACGAGGGTAGTGGTGCTTTTCTGGGGCTGTCAGCGATTCAACAGGCCCTTCAGGCTTATGATGATCGGATCGAGCGTACGCCGCTTCTCTACGAGGTTATGGAGCGCTTTAATCAGACCCCGATGGACGCTGTGGCGTGGATGGACCGCGCAACCGCTACAGAATATGCGTCTCTGGCGCCTATGGTCATGCGTCATGCGGACCAGGGAGATGCAGCGGCACGCCGTATCGTTCAGGCGGCTGCGGGCCACATAGATACTATCGTACGCGCGCTTTTCGAAAAGGGGGCGCCGCGCGTGACCTTGCTTGGCGGGCTTGCTTCCCCACTTGAACCGTGGTTGGCGCCAGACGTCCGCCGACGGTTGAAACCTGCCGACGGTGATGCGGTTTCCGGTGCGATCATTCTTGCGCGAAACATGGCTTCTGCAAATAAGGAATAATTTATTCCTTATTTTGATTGACTGATGGAATTTATAATCCTAACATTTGTTAACCATAAGGCGGCGCGTTTTGAACGCTGCTCGATAAGCAGGCAGAGGCATGACGGAACAGGCGTTGTTATCTGAACTGGATAGGCTGGTTTCTGAAGAGCGAAACCCACGCACGATGGATATCGATCTCTTGTCGAGCCTTGCTATCGTACGCCGCATCAACGACGAGGATCATCTGGTTCCCGCTGCTGTTGAGCAGGTGCTGCCTCAGGTCGCCCAGGCCGTCGATAAGATCGTCGACGCATTTCGGGTTGGCGGCCGGCTGATTTATTTGGGCGCAGGAACAAGCGGACGTCTTGGCGTTCTCGATGCATCGGAATGTCCGCCGACTTTCAGCGTACCGGAAGGCATGGTGATCGGGCTGATTGCAGGCGGCGTGGATGCATTGCAACATGCAATCGAAGGGGCAGAAGATGATCCGTCGCTCGGGGAATCTGATCTGCGCAACATAGGTCTAACTTCGCGCGATGTTGTCGTGGGAATCGCCGTTAGCGGGCGAACGCCCTATGTAATAGGCGGTCTCGCCTACGCAGCATCGATCGGCGCTACGACCGTGGCGCTCTCCTGCAATCCCGATTCGACCATTGCGACCATGGCTGAAATCGCGATATCGCCGGTTGTCGGGCCAGAAATACTGACGGGCTCGACGCGGCTCAAGTCCGGTACGGCGCAGAAGCTCGTTCTTAATATGCTGACGACGGCGAGCATGATCCGAATAGGGAAGACATACGAGAATCTCATGGTGGACGTCAGTGCCACCAACAATAAGCTTGTCGCGCGGGCATCGCGAATTGTCATGCAGGCAACCGGTTGCGGGGCGGGGGAGGCAAAACGCGTTCTCGCTTTGACGGATAATGAGGTCAAGCTTGCGATCCTCATCACGATCACCGGAATGCCAGTGGATGAGGCAAGAAAGGCATTAAAGAATGCTGGGGGATTTCTTAGACAGGCAATAAATGCCAATAAAGCGTGAGCCGAAGCGGGGAAGCAGTCGGACATTAGCATTGCAGTCATTTGCGAGGGAAGAAAATGGGAGCGAGTTTCAAGAAAAGCCTTATTGCAGGCGCGGCCGCAATAGCGTTGAGCATTGGAAGCTTTGGTGGATTAGGTGTTTCGACGGCTTTTGCCGCGACGCTCCGAATGGCTTGGTCGCAGGATGCCACGGGCCTCGATCCGCATAAGCAGCCAGCATTCTCATCGATTCGTCTGCTCGAGCTCATCTATGAGCCGCTCGTCCGTCTTGGTTCCGACCTTCAGATCGCGCCTGCCATTGCCAAAAGCTGGGAATTTTCCGAAGGCGGAAAGGTTCTCACATTCAAGCTCGACAAGAATGCGAAATTTCAGAACGGTCAGCCGGTAACGCCAGCCGATGTGAAGGCCTCCTTCGAGCGCATTCTGGATGAAAAGACAGGCGCCGTCGCGCGTGCGAATTTCGGTTCCATTTCTGCTATTGAAACGCCGGATGCTGAAACGGTCGTCTTCAAACTCTCCCAGCCTGACGTTCCGCTATTGGCTGCAATCGCCAGCATCAATGCGGCAGTCGTTCCAGAAAGCGAGATCAAGGCTGGAACTATAGGTACGAAAACTGTTGGGTCGGGTCCATTCATCCTTGAGCGCTGGGAACCGAATTCCAAGGAAGTGCTGAAAGCCAATCCCGACTGGGCGGGCGGTAAAATAGCGATCGACGGGATCAATATCAGTGTCCTGCCGGACGAAACAGCAATTCTTGCGGCGCTTCGCGCCAAGCAGATCGACTTTGCGCTCCTCAACGACCCGCTGGTCGCAACGATGGTGCCAAACGAAAGCGCTCTGGAACTGGTGCGCACTCCGGCTCTTGCTTATCATGTCCTGCAGTTGAACCCGTCGCGCAAGCCGATGACGGAACTGGCCGTGCGTCAGGCAATCTCCTGCGCTGTTGATCGTCAAGATGTGCTCGATACAGCCTTGCTCGGTGAAGGCAAGGTAACGGGCCCGCTGACAATGCCCGCCTATGCGAGCGATCCAAACACGCTCTTCTGCTACAAGCGCGATGTCGAAAAAGCGAAGAAGCTGATGGCGGATGCCGGTTATGCGGATGGTTTTTCGGCAACTATCATTGCTGCGAATGGAGAACCTGCAACCGCTGCGGCTGAAGCCCAAGTTCTCCAGTCGCAACTCGCCGAGATCGGTATCAAGCTCGATATCCGCATGATGGAACTCAACGTCTATGTTGATACGTGGTTGAAGGGCGACTTCGACATGGCGGTGGCGCTTAACGGTGGTTCGGCTGATCCCTATACAATGTATGGCCGTTACTGGACAAAGGCAGGTAACCTGCAGAAAGTCGCACAGTATATTGACGATACGCTTGACGATCTGATGCAAAAGGGAAGAGCTGAAACTGATCCTGAAAAACGCAAGCTTATCTTCTCTGATTTCGAAAAGCACATAACAGAAGTTTCTCCTTGGATATGGCTTTATACGGCCAACAACTACGTCGCCTACCAGAAGAACGTTACCGGTTTTGAGCCTCGCGCTACCGGTTCGCTGTTCGGCGTAACCAAGCTGCAGATCGGGCAGTGACGTCATGAAATCCGCCACGTCTTCAATATGGAGGCGTGGCTTTCCAGTGCCTTCCTTGACGGCAGGCCGTGAGTAATCTGACATGAATTATCTGACACGTCGGCTGCTGACATTTCCCCTGGTTATGCTGGGGGTGTCGATCCTTGTCTTCGTCGCGATCCGTATGGTTCCAGGTGATTCCATTACGGCTATGCTTGGAACGGAAGCAGGGCTGCTGACGCCGGAACAGCGGCAGTCTCTGGCGCAATATTTTGGTATCGACCAAAACTGGACCACACAGTACTGGCGTTGGCTCGGTGACGTAGTGCAAGGTAATCTGGGCGTCTCGGTCACATTCGGGAAGCCAGTTCTGACAGTTATTTTGGAACGCTTCCCGCTGACACTGCAGCTGGCATTGATGTCGATGATTATTGCCTTGCTCATCGGCCTCCCGGCCGGGGTTTATGCAGCAACGCGCAACGAGAAAATGTCCGATCTCGTGGTCCGCATTTTTGCAATGATCGGGCAGTCGACTCCGAGCTTCGTTCTTGGTCTCCTCTTCATTTATATTCTTTCGGCAGGGTTCGGTGTGTTGCCGACTATGGGCGAATTCACGCCGCTATGGGTAAATCCGTGGCAGAATTTTCTACAGATGATTTTGCCCGCCATAACGCTCGGCTGTGCATTTGCGGCGTCGGTCACACGTATATCGCGTTCGGCTATGCTGGATGTTCTAAGTGATGATTATGTTCGCACTGCCCGCAGCAAGGGTGCCTCGGCTCGCTCTGTCATCTGGCGACACGCATTGCCGAACGCACTCATCCCTGTGGTGACGCTGAGTGGTGTAGAATTCGGTTACCTTCTGGGCGGAGCTGTGCTGGTCGAGCAGATCTATGCTCTGCCGGGGCTCGGACGCATGGTGCTGGATGCCATATTGCAGCGCGACTATGCGCTGGTACAGGGTAGTATTCTCTTCATCGCGTTCAACTTCATGATCGTCAATCTGCTTGTTGATCTTCTTTACGTTGCGCTCGATCCGCGCATTCGTCTGGGGGAAAACTAATGCAGATATTGCGTTCCGTTTTTGCTCATCCGAGTGGTCGTATCGGCGGGTTCATCGTATTGATCTATCTGATCGTCGCGTTTCTGGGGTATTTCGGTTTTACGCCGCATGACCCGTTGATGCAGTACCGGATAGACAGGCTGCGTCCTCCAAGTGCTGCCCACTGGATGGGAACTGACCTGTTCGGTCGTGACGTCATGAGCCGCCTGATGGCAGGCATCGCGCAATCCTTCATCGTTGGCTTTTCTGCGGTCGGAATTGCCGCCATCACGGGCACCGTTCTGGGATTGACTGCGGCATGGTTTGGGCGGTGGTGGGATGGAACTGTCATGCGCGTCATGGACGTGCTTCTGGCATTCCCGGCAATCTTGCTTGCGCTTCTGATCATCGCCGTTGTCGGACCGGGAACAGGAACAAGTATCGCCGCCATCGCCATCGTCTACACCCCGATTTTTACGCGGGTTGTGCGTGGTCCGGCTTTGTCGATCAAAACACGTGAATTTGTTGATGCAGCGCGTACGTTCCACAGTGGCAACCGTTATATCCTTTCGCGCCATCTGCTGCTTAATCTGGTCGCGCCTCTGACCGTCCAGATCACCTTGGCGCTTGCTTGGTCGCTGCTGACTGAAGCAGGCTTGAGCTTCCTCGGTCTCGGCACGCAGCCGCCGGCTTCGTCGCTTGGTCTCATGCTGGCAGATGCGCGCAATCTCATGGAAACCGCGCCATGGCTGCTGGCATTTCCGGGACTGGCGATCATGATCGGTATACTTGGCTTCAACCTTCTGGGTGATGCTCTGCGCGACATTCTCGATCCCAGAATGCGGAGGGTAGCGGCATGAACAAGCTTCTGTCCGTCTCAAACCTTCGTGTCGGTTTCGGGCGCAATCCTGAAGCCAATGAGATTGTGCGCGGTGTGAGTTTCGATCTCGCCGCCGGGGAAACGCTGGCGATTGTCGGGGAAAGCGGTTCCGGTAAATCTGTAACGGCCTTGTCGATCAATCGTCTTGTGGACTTTGGCGGCGGGCACATTATCGATGGAACGATCGAGTTGAATCGCGCGAACGGTATTACCATCGATCTTGCGACCGCGAATGAAGCTGAGCTGACGAAAGTCCGTGGCGCGGAAATCGGCATGATTTTTCAGGAGCCCATGACGTCACTCAATCCAGTGCTCACTATCGGGACACAGATTGAGGAATCGTTTCGTCTTCACCGTGGACTTACCGGCAAGCAGGCAGCTTCCGCTGCCAAGGACGTACTTGATCGCGTACGCATTCCGGATGCTGCACGGCGTCTCAAATACTGCCCGAACCAGCTTTCCGGCGGTATGCTGCAACGGGTGATGATTGCAACGGCGCTTGCCTGCAATCCGCGCCTCATGATCGCCGATGAGCCGACCACAGCGCTCGATGTTACGGTACAGGCACAGATCATGGCACTTCTGGCAGAGCTGAAGCGCGAAACCGGCATGGCGATGATCTTTATCACTCATGACATTGGTCTGGTCGCAGGTATGGCCGACAAGATCATGGTCATGCAACACGGCGAGGCAGTGGAGCAAGGTGAACTGAATGTCGTTCTCGATCAGCCTCAGCATCCTTACACGCAGCATCTCCTGAAGGCTGTGCCACATTTTGAAAGCGGCAAGGCGGTACGAACGGATAACGTACGAGCGGCCAAACCCGGAACGAACCCAATTCTGGCTGTGGAAGGGCTCACAGTCCGGTTCCCCGTCAAGGGCGGCATTCTTGGCCGCAGACTTGGTGCAGTTCATGCCGTGGAGAGTGTCGATTTCGATCTTGTTCCGGGCGAAACACTGGCGGTCGTAGGGGAGAGTGGTTCGGGTAAGTCGACGACTGCGCGGGCGATTCTCGGGCTCGTCAAAGCGTCACGCGGCAAGCTTGAAGTCGGTGTAACAGATACCGCCGACACTCGAAATTCATCTTCTGTGCAGATGGTTTTTCAAAATCCCTATGCATCGCTTAATCCTCGTCTGCGTATCGATAGCATTCTTGCTGAGCCGGTCATAGCTGCTGGCGGGCGCGACGGGCCGGAAACACGACAGAAAATGCTGCAGTTGCTTGACCGGGTGGGGCTGCCTGCAAACAGTCTGGAACGCTATCCGCACGAGTTTTCCGGCGGGCAGCGCCAGCGGCTTTGTATTGCCCGCGCCTTGATGCTGAATCCTTCAGTGGTGGTACTCGACGAAGCCGTCTCAGCTCTCGACGTATCCGTACAGGCGAAAGTGCTGGAGCTGTTGATCGATCTCCAGAAGGAACGTGGTCTCGCCTATCTGTTCGTGTCGCATGATATGGCGGTAGTGGAGCGTATCGCGCACCGCATCGCCGTCGTTTATGCTGGGCAGATCGTGGAAATTGGCGATGCCGCTTCCATCCTGTCTGCACCAAAACACTCCTATACGAAGCGGCTGATCTCTGCCGTTCCAAGTATTGATCGGCGCAACGAACATTTTACCCTCGATACGCGACAAGTGCCTTCACTCGTACGCCCGCTGGGATATGAGCCGGCACCGGCAAACTGGCAGACATATGGTCATGATCACATGGCCCGGACCGAGGCATAACTATCATGGCAGAACCGAATGTCCGCCACTCCGTCGATACTGCTTTTACGGCTCGCTTTGAAAAAGCTTTCAGCCTTCTGACAGGTGCGTGCGACTCAGGCCGTATTCCGGGAGGGGTGCTCGGAATGGTCGATCTCTCCGGCAACCGGGCTGTCCGGGCGACTGGCTATGCGCAGATCATTCCGGCCCGGCGCGCGATGACAACCGATACGTGGTTCGATCTCGCCTCGCTGACCAAAGTGATTTTCACGACACCTCGCATCCTTACGCTGGCCGAGGAAGGTGTCATTGACCTCGATGCACCATTGATCACGTTGCTTCCGGATCTTCGGCAATATGATAATGATGCCTGGGAGCGCAAAGTCACCTTTCGTGAATGTCTCGGCCACCAGACGCCATTTCCGTCGGTCGAACCGATCTACACATATGGACGGGATCCGGAATTGTTGCGCGCATTCGTATTGCAACGCGAATGGAGAGAATCCGCGCTGGTTTATTCAGACATCAATTTCATTCTGCTCGGTTTTGCGATGGAAAGATTTTACGGCAAGACCATTCGCGAGATGGACCCCGGCGAAGGCTTTGCCTTTTCCGCGGAGCCGGAGATTAGTGCCGCTACCGAAGATTGCACTTGGCGCAATCGTGTGCTCTGCGGTGAGGTGCACGACGACAATTGTTCAGCGTTGCAGGGTGCGGCGCATGCGGGTCTGTTCGGTACGGCTGCGTCCATACTTGATTTTGCGCTTGGCTTGCTTGACGGCACGGGTGCATCGCAAAACGTTATCGAACACATGCGCCAACCACTATCCGCCACCCGCACGCATGGCTGGGAACGACCTTATGACGGTTGGTCGGGGGGCAATTTCAATTCGAAGGATACAATCGGGCATACCGGTTTCACGGGAACCGGCTTGTGGATTGATTTTGAAGCGGGCAGGGCATGGACCTTGCTCACCAATCGTATTCATCCGACACGTCACTTTGACAGCGGTATTCTGGCGCTGCGTCAGGGTGTCGGCGACGCAATTTCATTGGGATAGGAGACGTCTATGCAGCCAATATGGGCCGTTGGCCTGATGACCGGTACCGTTCTTGATGGAAACATCGATGTTGCCCTGTTGAAAACTGATGGCGAAACCATTGCGGAATTCGGCGCTTACGCGTTGAAACCTTATCCGCGTTGGATTCGTGATCTTCTCGAACAGGCGCAGGCCGAGGCTCGCGTCTGGAATTTTGAAGGTGCGGAACCTGCGATTTTTGCTGAGGCAGAGGAAGCGCTGACACGCGCCCAGTCTGCGGCTGTGCGCGAACTGGTTGAGGAAAGCGGGCTGTCGATGGCGGATATCGGCGTTGTCGGTTTCCACGGGCAGACGGTTTTGCATCGTGCACCGCAGGCAGGCAGGCTTGGTGATACAAGGCAGCTTGGCGATGGAAGGCTTATGAGCCAACTGCTCGCTACTAAAGTGGCTTATGATTTCCGGACGGCAGATATTCGTGCTGGCGGGCAGGGTGCTCCGCTTGCGGCCGTCTATCATGCTGCCTTGCTGCGCAGTGCCGATGCGAGTGGCAATACTGCGATTCTCAATCTCGGTGGTGTCGGTAACATCACCTGGTGGGATGGTGATGACGCACTTGTGGCATTCGATACCGGTCCAGCCAATGCGCCTATCAATGACTTTATGAAAAAGCGGGGATTGGGCGAAATGGACCGCGACGGGGTACTGGCAGCAAAAGGTAAGGTAGACGAAGACCGGCTCGCCGAACTGCTCAAGCACCCCTATTTGATTGCTCCGTATCCCAAGTCGTTGGATCGCTTCGACTTTACCGAGACGATGGCCGACGGCCTGAACGAGGAAAATGGCGCGGCGACATTGACCGCGTTCACGACCTCAGCGGTGGGGAAGGCTCTGGACATTCTGCCGCGTCGGCCGAAACGGCTTGCAGTCAGTGGCGGTGGTCGTCGCAATCCAACCATGATGCATATGCTGGTCGAGCGCGCCAAGGTGGAACTCGTGCCTGTCGAAACGCTTGGCTGGCGAGGCGATGCTGTAGAAGCTGAATGTTTTGCTTTCCTCGCAGTGCGAGTCTTGCGCGGTTTGCCTATCAGTTTTCCGAGCACAACCGGGGTTCCTGAGCCAATGACCGGCGGAGAACTAGTCGGTTGAAGAGAAAATAACTATCCAATTTCTCCAAAGGGCAGCGTCAATCACGTTGTCCTTTTTGTTTTTAACGGCACGAATTGAGCCTGATTGACCTAGTGCTCAGCTGATACGGCATATTAAAAGCGTTACTATCCAATAAAAACGATCTAACATTAGGGTAATTCACTAACTGCGGTCGTTTGAAGTTACGTTGCGGCAAGCTTGACGCCGATATTTCATTTTTATTGCATAAGAACATGAAAAAATACAAGACTCGTGCGATCTTCACGTTGATTTAGGCAATTCTCTTTATTGGTCTAATTTATCATGGAGAAATGCAATGAAACTAATTCGAGTCCTTGCCTGTCTGCTCTTGCCTTTCGTCTGGCTATCCGGGGCCGCTGCTGAACCGCTGGCCAAACCGACGGGTAAGCCGATTCTGGTCATATCCGGCAATATTTCGAATACAAATGTTGGCGATACAGCACAATTTGACCGGGATATGCTGGAGGCCCTGGGTTTGGTGACCGTAGAAACGGCAAATCCATGGTATGATGGTCGTGTGCGTTTTGACGGCGTGTCGATGGACAAGCTTATGACGCTTGTCGGCGCCAAGGGAACGAAAGTGACTGCGGTAGCGTTGAACGATTATGTTAGCTCGTTACCGATGGAAGACTTCAAGAAGTTCAATGTTATTCTTGCCATGAAACGAGATGGCAATTACATGCCGGTTCGCGATAAAGGACCATTGTTTATTATTTACCCGTATGACAGCGACCCACAGCTCCAAAGCCAGACCTATTACACACGTTCTGCGTGGCAGGTTGCCAAGCTGATAGTTGAATAGAGGCAAAGTGTGAGACGAATTCTAGGCGTCATTATCTGTTGTTTCGTGGTGGCAACGGCCTATATCGCCTATGTCATTGCCGAACGACAGACAGCGCTTCAGAAATTCTCCCGTTATAATGATTCCTGGGCTGTTGGTCAGACAGTATCGGAATATATGCGGCTTGAGCATGTTCTGGCTGGATACGTCCTGGATATGAACGAAGAAACGCGCGACGAAGTGCGGCTTCGCCTCGATATTATGCTCGGGCGACTGGAACTGTTGCAGCAAGGCAATCTGCGCTCCTTCATTCAAAACGATCAGCGGCGACGCGATCTCTTTTTGAAGTTAAGCGACGTTCTTCAGGCACTTGACGTCCAGCTGGATAAACTTGATGCAGACGAGGTCAAAACCCATCTGCAATTAATGAGTGCGCTTGATGGTCCGATGACAGCGCTTGCGTCATCTGCAGTTGAGTATGATGTCGGACTTATCGATGCTGCCCAGGCAGAGGTTCGCCAGTTGCATCTCATCTACACCGGATTGGCGGCGGGCCTCATTCTCTGCGGCGTCGTGCTCGTTATTCTTCTGCTGCGTCACAACAAGCTTCTTGATCGGGCGCATGGCAGCATGCAACGCCTGACAAGCGATCTTCGGCAAGCGACAGGTGAACTGCAGTCGCAGAATTTTCGACTGGAGCACGATGCACATCACGATGCGCTGACCGGATTGCCCAATCGTGTCCTGTTCCGGCAGGATTTGGAGAAAAGGCTTGAAGCCGCACAGACGGGAAGCCAGTCGGCCATTATTCTTCTTCTGGATCTCGATGGGTTCAAGGACGTAAACGATACGCTTGGGCATGATGTTGGCGACGCACTGTTGCAGGCAGTTGCACGACGTCTTACCAAACTCGGCGAACGAGGTGACATGGTGTGTCGCCTGGGTGGGGACGAGTTTGCCGTGCTTTCCACGGGATTACGGGAAGAGGAAGCACTGGAACTTGCGGATCGCCTGATGGACGTGATCAGCCAGCCTTATCATGTCGGCGAGCTGGAAATCAAAATCGGAACCTGTGTCGGTGTCGCAATCTCCGAGGGTGAACCCGACACGGAGGAACTTTTCAAACATGCCGATTTGGCGCTTTATGAGGCAAAGGCTCTCGGGCCTGGTCATGCGAGCGTATTCAAATCGCAGATGCAGACGCGTTTGCGGGAGAAGAAGTCATTTGAGGCCGATCTTCAGAAGGCACTGGAGAATGGTGAAATGGAAGTTTACTATCAGCCGCAAGCCTGCACCATAACGCGTGAGATATGCGGTTATGAGGCTTTGCTCCGTTGGACTCACCCTATCCGGGGGGCAGTTTCACCGGTAGAGTTTATTCCCGTGGCCGAGAAGATTGGCTTTATTCACGCGCTAGGGGATTGGGTGCTCAAGACGGCCTGTCTTGAAGCTGCTCATTGGAATAAGCCGCTCAAGATCGCAGTCAACCTCTCTCCTGTTCAGTTTCGCAGCCTGAACCTCATTCAAAGCGTTATCGATGCCCTGGAGCAAAGCGGCCTCGAAGCGAATCGGTTGGAGCTCGAGATCACAGAATCAGTTCTGCTGGACAAAAATGAGCAGACCTTGAGCACTCTACGCCAGCTAAAAGCATTGGGTATCCAGATCGCGATGGACGATTTCGGAACAGGCTATTCCTCGCTTGGCAGTCTCAGCGGGTTCCCCTTCGACAAGATCAAGATTGATCGATCTTTCGTACGCGATGTGACAACGCGACCGGACGCACTGGCGATTGTCGAACTCGTAACTGGGGTCGGGCGCAGCCTCAGAATGGTAACAATTGCAGAAGGCATTGAAACCGAGGAGCAGTTCGAGTGCCTGAAGCGGTTGGGATGCGATCAAGTTCAGGGTTACCTCATAGGTAGGCCGATGCCAGCTTCAAAACTCAAACATCTTCATGGTCGGAGTGGGCAGGACGTCAAGGCGGTCGGTCATGCATCAAATCGCTGACGATATAGCGGTGTGACAACTGGCATCAGATACGCAAATCAGTTTATGTTCATATGCTAATCACATCGTAAAGTTACGTGTGATGCTTTCAATAAATTGGGGCGCATTTGGTCGTTCGTTCGGACGCAATGCTCCAATGCTGGGGAACTGGGGCGTAGGAATTGCTGAAAGTACATGGGATTAACGTGCCGATCGCATCTGACGAAGTTTCGCCGGTTATCTGGCAGGCTTTGATGAGCGGCAGCTATGAAGCCAAAGAAGCGCGTTCGATTTTCAAGGCAGTGAAGCCGGGAGATCGCGTGCTGGAGCTCGGCTCAGGCATCGGAATTATCACATCGATTATTGCCAAGATTGCCGAGGTGTCTGTTTGGGCTTTCGAGGCTAACCCGTCTACTGCAGCGCTTGCTCAGCGTGTAATCGATGCCAACGGCATCAACAATGTTGTGCTTTCCCAAGGGATTCTTACTGCAGGCGAACCCCGCTCTTTCCGCTTCTATGTGCGGCGTGACCTCTGGATGTCATCCATGGATGAGAATCAAGGGCCATACGAACACGCTATAGAATTGTCCTCGACCAATATTGACGAGTTCATCACTCGCCACGGTATCAATGTTCTTGTCATGGATATCGAAGGCGCTGAGCATCACCTGCTGCAAAACGCCGATTTGACGGGTGTGGAGCGCATCTTCCTTGAATTACATGATCACCTTTATGGCTTGGCTGGCATCCGGGATATGATGCATGCGCTAGCGGCGAAGGGATATGCGTATGATCCACGGGGGTCTCAGGGGCCATGTGTGTTGTTTGCCAAGGACGACGGTGTTCGCGAATACGAACCCGAATAGAGTATCGCGATCATAATATGTGTGTTTTTGAAAAGAGCCGCTTTGAGCGGCCTTTTTCAAGTTGGCCTGTGGAAAGAAAATTCCTTCTTTTTTACGAAACTGCGTTGACAGTTTGGAATGATGGGGTCTATATGGCGCCACAA
>NZ_JBXAIK010000003.1:0-249200 GCF_058796175.1 Brucella sp. GW823-FHT04E01
CAATCGTGAACCTCGATCGCTCCGCGCTGGCTGATCTCAACATATTCGTGACAATCGTACGCCGCAAAAGCATGAAAATGGCTGCAATCGAGCTCGGCGTAACAACCTCCGCTATCAGTCATCGTATGAAAAATCGAGTGTGTCCGGAAGCCTGGCTCCCAATGCCCACTAAGTGAGGGACTTATTCATATTGATACCCGTCACATGAAATCCCGTTGCATCATAAACATGTCTGGCACGTGCGTTGTCAGCGGACTGTTTTATGCTGGCGATATGTCCGGTGCAGATCGCTGAGCCTGTCTTGGTGCTCGGATTTATGCCGCTCAGCCCACTCGAATACCGGCCTATACGTGGAAGAAACTTTCAACCGCATCTTTATCGGGAACAAAATGGCTTCAGATTCATTTAGTTCGAGCGTTTGTCTGGGAATCACCGGATGATTTGCTGCGTCCAGGTTTCCGGTCGTCACAAATCGGAAGTTTGGGGGCATATCGGTTTTCAACGATTGGAGTTCATTATGGGGATTTTCGATAAGATCAAGAACGCCATTTGGGGCGAGGCACAAGCGGCAACTCCTGAGGCGGAAACGGCTGCACAGCCTGCTCCGACACCTACCGCTTCCTCTACTGCCGCCGCTCCGGCGCCATCTGCATCCGCACCCGCTGCCGCGGGCGCTGTCGACGTAGGCGCCATTCTGGACGCTGCCGTTGCCAAAAGCGGCCAGAAGCTCAACTGGAAGACTTCGATCGTCGATCTGATGAAGGCTCTTGGCCTCGACAGCAGTCTGGAGCACCGCAAGCAACTTGCCAAGGAGCTGGGCTATACCGGCGACACAGGCGATTCCGCGACCATGAATGTCTGGCTGCACAAGCAGGTTATCCAGAAACTCAAGGATAATGGCGGTAAAGTTCCCGCCGGATTGTAATCAGGAGGGTTCCCGATGGGAAGCGCAGGAATTGGCTGGATTGCGGCGATCATCATAGGCGGCCTGGCCGGCTGGATTGCCTCCAATTTCATGAACAGCAATACCGGGATATTCATGAATGTCATTCTCGGTATCATCGGCGCAGCCGTAGCGAGTTTTATTTTCGGATTTCTCGGTGTTTCGTTCGGCGGCTGGCTGGGCTATCTGATCGCGGGCTTTATCGGTGCCTGCATATTGATATGGCTGGGCCGATTGGTAAGTTAGCAAAAAGGCGCCTTACGGCGCCTTTTTCTTTTGGTGCGTTATTTTCTTGCCCTATGCTGGGCGAGAAAAATACGGTCGTCGCGATTGGAACAAATGACTGCGAAGATGACCGCCAGAGCTGCGCCCAGAAACGTATCGAGGATACGTTCGGAAATTATACCATTGTGGGACACTCCGGGCATTGCCAGATAGGTCATCAAAAGCGCCATCGGAGTTACCAGAATCTGCCCCAGCGCATAATTGCTGCCAATAATGACTTCGGTGGCGAATTGCAGTCCGGCCAGGATTGCAATGACGCACCAGAGACTGGGGCCTTGCGCAAGCACCAGCCATGTAATCAAGGCGCCCAGAAGCGTACCTGCCATGCGTTGCAAGGCTCGGTTCATGCTGATGTGCAGATGCGCGCCCTGCATCACGGCGACAGTGCCCATGGCTGCCCAGGCTGGGTGGATGGCGCCGAGAGCATAAGCGGTCAGCGCGGCAATTGCGGCGCCAAGCGAAATCCGACCGGCGGCAATAAGCCGGTGAACTGTCGGACGTGACGGCTCGGATGGAAATGGCTTTTCCGGCGATGCCTGATGACGAAACTTCTCGGTCAGGGCACAGATCAGGCAAGCGAGAGCCGAGACGATTGCTGTCGCGGCGGTACGCTCAAACACAACGTGCAGCGACGCGACCGGCGTCATGGAGGCGCCGGCTGCGAAGATGAATATGAGCGCGCCGGGTGGTCCGAATTTGCCGGTAACGGTTATGAAAGAGAATATGCCCGCAGAAAGTGCCAGCAGCAAAAGCTGGCCGGGCAAGGGCAGGCCAACCCATGTGGCGAGCGACATGAAAAACACCGCGAGTGTCTGGCAGATCGCGCACAGGAGGACGATCCATTCGCGTTTTGCCTCCGGAGCAAACCGGCCGAACAATGCGACGAGCGAGCCAAGCGAGGCAAAGCCGATTAGATGCGACCACGAGGACAGGCTGACCAACGGAAGCGCGATGGCAACCGTGGCGGCAGCCTGTAGCCCGGCAAGCGACGAGTTTCGGAGCGATGGCTGGCCAGCAAGGGCGATGCTTTCGCGAAACTGCTGAGGCTTCAGAAGGTTATAGGCGGCGTGGCGGCGTCCTGAAAGAGATCCGTCCGCTTTCATTATTCTCGGTCCTGCTCGCGATCGGATTGCATCAGCGTCAGTCGGTGCTCAATGCTGTCAAAGCTGCGAAGCATGATTGCAATGTCATTGTCTGACAGATCGGCGAGCATTTCTTGCTCGCCCTTTGCCAGCTCCTGACGAATTTCGGCAACCCGCTTTTCCCCTTGCGCCGTCAGATGAACCAGCCTTGCACGACTATCCCTTTCATCGACGCGGCGCTCCGCCAGACCTTGCCGACATAGAATGTCGAGGAGGCGTACGAGACTGGACCCATCTATGCCGACCAGGGCAGCCAGTTCCTTCTGCGTCAGGCCACCGCCGGTCTGGTGAAGGTGGACAAGGGGAACCCAGGTCGCATCAGTCAGCCCGGCTTGGGCAAGGCGGATGTCGAGCGCACGTCGCCAGCGCCGTGCCAGCAGTGAAAAGCGAATACCGAATTGAGAGCGGGGAGCGTCTGAAATCATGAGGTCATTAAGATGCAATATAGTTTGAATTGCAAATCAAATTATATTGCGGAATGCGAATGACAGTTGCCGGAACGGGATTAGCCGCTCCGGCTTATGGCCTGTCCCTATTGCGGCAAGCGAGCGATGACTTTGATTTCAAAGTCGAAACCGGCGAGCCAGTTGACGCCTATAGCAGTCCAATTGGGGAAAGGTGGGGCGCTGAAAATTCGGTCCTTGACCTGCAGGACGGCCTCGAACTGGTTTTCAGGATCGGTATGAAAAGAGGTTATATCAACAATGTCATCGAAAGTGGCGCCGGCTGCCTTCAGTGTCGCTTCAAGATTATCGAAAGCGAGTTGAACCTGCTTTGCGAAGTCGGGTTCGGGCGTGCCGTCGCTGCGGCTTCCAACCTGACCGGAGACAAACAGCAGGTCGCCCGAGCGGATAGCGGCGGAATAACGATGCTTGTCATAAAGGGCACTGCGGTCGGCGGGGAAAATTGTTTCTCTTCTGGTCATTTTCGTTTTCCTTTTTGATGCTGAGGCGTGCGTTATCGGAAGATTTTTGTATTTGCGGCTTCACAAACAACCGGGATATTTGATATACGTCACGTATACTAAATAGTCATATACGATCCGTATGTCAATTAATATACGGTTCGTATACCAAAAAGGTGTGACGATGGCCATGAACCTGCGCATCAAGGCGATGGAAGAAAACCGGGTGAAGCTGATAGCGGCAGCCCGGAAGGCTTTTGCGGAAAAGGGTTATGCCGCCGCCTCTATGGATGAACTGACTGCGGAAGTCGGCCTGACACGTGGTGCGCTCTACCATAATTTTGGAGACAAGCGCGGGCTGCTAGCGGCTGTGGTCAGCCAGATGGATGGCGAAATGGCCGAACGTGCTCAAGAGATTGCTGCGCGGGCAGATAATCTGTGGGAGGGGCTTTTGGCGGAAGGGGTTGCCTATATCGAGGCGGCACTCGATCCTGATGTCCAGCGCATCGTGCTGCTTGATGGACCGGCGTTTCTCGGCGATCCGTCACAATGGCCGAGCCAGAACAGTTGTCTGCAGGCGTCCCGGCAAAAAATTGCTCTTTTGATAGAGCAAGGCGTGCTGAAACCGGTTGACCCGGAAGCCGCCGCACGGTTGCTCAACGGGGCAGCATTGAATGCAGCACTCTGGATTGCCGCCAGTGAAGATCCGAAAGGGGTTCTTTCGAAGGCGATTGATGCCTTTCGAGCGCTTGCAACCGGCCTGCTTGCAAAACCGGTTTAGATATCAGGTAGTCTGGATCGCAATCCGGTTGCCTTCGCTGTCCCTGATCTCCGCGACAAAGCCGTTTCCAACCGGCGTTTTCGGGAACAGCATTTCGCTGCCCTCTTGCACGGCCTTGGTGATGACGGTGTCCACATCGTCGACATTGAAATAGATAATCGCGCCATGCACGGTTGGAATATAGACGTCGCCTTCGGCAAGCGCGGCACTCGCGCCATCCTTGCCTTCTTCAAAAGGGAAATAGGCCATTCTGTTTCCGTGTATCGTAACGACTTCACCAAAAGTCGCTCCGAACACTGCGGAGTAGAATCGCATAGCCCTTTCAAGATCAGCTACCGGTATTTCCACATGGGCGATCAGGTTCATTCTTGCTCCGTTCTATATAACCACATGGAATGTAAGCCATAATCAGTTCGGCTGCCACATCGCGGATGGAATTTGAATCCGGTTGACGGAGATGCGTTAATTGTTCAGTTTTTATTGACTCGGTATATTAGTGAAACATAACAAACGGATCCTGACACGGAGACCATATGGCGACTGAAGGACTTGGACAGACACTCGGGCCTGCGGTGGTTCTGCTTGCCGCCGGTGTCGTGGCGGTGCCGTTGTTTCGGAAACTGGGTCTCGGTTCTGTGCTGGGATATTTCGCTGCCGGTGCCCTGGTGGGGCCTTCGGTCTTCGGCTTCTTCACTGATCCCGCAACGATCCTGCATTTTTCCGAACTCGGCGTCGTCATGTTCCTGTTCGTCATCGGACTTGAAATGCGCCCTGGCAAGCTCTGGACGATGCGGCAGCAGATATTCGGTCTCGGTCTTGCACAGGTTCTGGGCTGTATCGCCCTTCTGACAGGGGCGGGGGTTCTTCTGGGCCTGTCTCCAATAACGGCCTTGATCGCGGGGGCTGGCTTCGTGCTGTCTTCCACAGCTGTCATCATGTCGATGCTGCAGGAGCGAGGCGAAATAGCCACGCCCGACGGCCAGAAGGCCGTTTCCATTCTCCTGCTCGAAGATTTGATGATCGTTCCGCTGCTGGCGCTCGTTGCTTTCCTTTCGCCTTCCCAGCATGAGTCCGGCGGAATCCTGGGCATTGCGACGGCCATTGGCGCCATTTTGCTGCTGATTGCTGTTGGGCGCTGGCTGCTGGATCCGTTCTTCTCCTTGCTGGCGCGTGCGAGGGCGCGCGAGGTTTTGACGGCTGGCGCACTGATCGTTGTGCTCGGGGCTGCCCTGCTGATGGAAGCGAGCGGCCTTTCCATGGCGATGGGCGCTTTCCTGGCCGGGGTCATGCTGTCCGGTTCCAGTTACCGGCACCAGATCGAAAGTGACATCGAGCCGTTCAAGGGGCTCCTGATGGGGCTGTTCTTTCTGGCTGTCGGCATGTCGCTTGATCTCGGCGTGGTTGCTTCGGACTGGCCCACGGTCCTCATCTTCCTCATTGCCTATGTGATTACCAAGGCAATCGGCATCTATGCCGTCGCCCGAATTTTCGGCTCCAGCCATCGTTCGGCGCTCGAACGGACGTTGCTCTTCGCGCAGGGCGGAGAATTCGCCTTCGTGCTCTACACGTCGGCATTCGGTAACGGGTTGCTTTCAGCACGCGACAATGCGCTGTTTTCGACTGTCATCATTCTATCGATGGCCGTGACACCGTTCGTGCTGCTTCTGGGTTCCCGACTTTTGCGCGAGGAAGCGCCTTCTCTCGAAGGCGTTGAAACCGCTCATAATCTCAAAGGTCGGGTGTTGATGATCGGTTTCGGGCGTTTTGGACAAATCGCGGCGCAATTGCTTCTTGCCCAGAGATCGGATGTTTCGATTATCGAAGCCGATCCCAACCGTATCCGTGAAGCCGGGCGGTTCGGTTTCAAGATATTTTATGGCGATGGATCACGTCTCGATATCCTGCATCATTCAGGTGCAGACGAAGCGGAAGTCATCATGATCTGCGTGGATGACCGAAAGACGGCCAATCGCATTGTGGAACTGGTCAAGTCTCATTTCCCGGCAGCAAAGATCATGGTGCGCTCCTACGACCGCACGCATTCCATCGAGTTGTTGAAGGCAGGTGTGGATTTTGAACTGCGCGAAACGTTCGAATCTGCACTGCTTTTCGGAAAGGAAGCGCTTTGCGAGCTTGGTCTGGATGAGAGTCTCGCAGAGGATACGCTACGCGATATTCGCATGCGCGATGCTGAACGGCTGACGGCACAGGTGCAGGGCGATATTTATTCGGGGGCCGATCGGCTGCTCACCGGCGTTCCTGTTCCTGAACCGCTGACGCCGCCCGGCAAGGTTACGAAGCTTGCCGGGGACGAAGGTTCAAACTGAACAATATGGATGGGGCGGGGAGCTAGTCCCGCAGCGCCATCTGAAGCTCGGCATGACGTCCCAGCCTCTCCATCAATTCGGTAAACTGAGGGGTGCGTTCAATCTGGCGTCCGTAATGTCTGCGCAATGCAGCGGTGAGTTCGCCTCTGCGTCCAAGCTGCTCGTCGGCAAAGCCGATCATCTGGGAGTTCGGCCATGCCTGCGGGCGAATGGCGACAAGGCGGGTGAAAAGGCTTTCTGCCGTCTCGTCCGGATTGGCCTGTGCCATAAGCGAAACCATTGCCGCCGTCGAGCGCGACACGCCCATATGGCAATGGACCAGCAGATGGCTCGGCGCTTGCGGGTTCGGTGCCGCCTGGAATTCCGAGCCGAACTGCAGGATCGCATTCACATGGTCGGGCGTTGGCATTGTGTGGTTGTCGGCTGCGTTGATGATGTCGTGAAAACGCAGCGTTACACGATGGTGTTGCTCGAAAGTTTGAAACGCATCCAGTTCCGGAAGGTCCGGATCAACCAGCGAAAGAACATGTGTGACTTTGCGCGTCCGCTGATCGGGCAGTTCCTGAATTCCACACACAGTCAGTTGCGGGGCGAAATGCACAGTCATGCCGGTCTCCTTGAATTTCAGTTATGTTGTTCAGTTTACATTGACGAATGGTGATACATCGGCGGGACGACATTTTCATGGCTGCTATCAGTCCCTTGGAAGCTGTCGTCTGGCCCATTCTCTTTCCGGAATTGCCCTGCCGATATTGTAGCTGAAAGAGCCAATCACCATTGTTTCCGCATCGACCTTGCATGTGAAGTCGATAGCATACCACTTGCGCTGGCTGCGAAAGGCGCCGTCGCTGACGGTCAGGCCGGTTGTCGAAACGAAGCCGCCTTCACGCGCAAGCATATCCGGAAAAGCACCGGCTTTATGGCGGCGCACCTGTTCAAGCGCTTCGATGCCGCAAATCTGGATGATCCGGTCCTTCGGCGCGAGCTTTCCCAGCGCCTGTTTCACACGAGGATCGGACATGGCGTCCTTCGAATAGATTTCACGCGCTCGCGTCAGTTTCTTGGCAGGCGTCGCCGGTTTGGGAGCATCGGCTTTTTGCTTCGGTGCAGTTTGAGTTTTTTCCGCGGCGGCCTGACCGGATTCAGATGGTTTCTCCGCTTGAAGAAGCTGTTCGGAAGGCTGGCCCTCCGTCACAGAAGGTTTTTCTTCCGCCTTGTCAGCATCCGTTGTGGCTGCAGTCTCGGAGGGTTCGTCCGGCTTCTGTATTTCTTCAGGCGCTGCGGGCGGCAGGTCCTGCTCTGGCGGTGACTTCACGTCTTGCTTCGCCGAGGCAGATTCGAATGCCTGTGGCTGCGGTGGAGGGGCGGCCTGTTCCGGCGTCTTTGGTGTTTGCTGCTGAGGCTTCTTTTCAGGGGGCGGTGGTTGAACCAGCTCCACATTGACGCTTTGTTCCGAAGCCGGCGAAGGGAGTGCCGGAAGGCGGACCAGAAACAGAGTTGCCAGCACCAGATGCAGGACCACTGAGGCTGGCAAGCCCCAACCGGCCTCTTGCAAAACTCTTCTGGTGAACTGCAACATGGATCCAACGATCAGGGACTCGAAAGCTTCAATCTAGAGCGCATCCTGAAAAGTGTGAAACGGTTTTCGGGTAAGATGCGCGTCAAAATAAACAGTCAGAGACCGACATTCGGCCGGTCGATCACCTCACGCAGCGCAAAACTGGAATTGATCTTCACGACATGCGGAAGGGCCGAGAGCCAGTCGCGATGGATGCGCTCGTAATCCTCAAGATCGCGGGCTGCAACGCGCAGAATATAATCATATTCCCCCGACATCAGATAACAGACAAGTACGTTGGGACAACGCTTCACCGCAGCCTCGAATTCGGCCAGCGTCTTGGCGAACTGTCCGGAGAGCGAGATATGGACAATTGCAATCATCCGGTATTCGAGCGCCTTCTGGGACAGGCGGGCATGATAACCGGCGATTACATCGCTTTTTTCCAGAATGTCGAGGCGACGCGAACAGGCTGAAGGCGACAATCCAACCTTCTCCGCAAGTTCTGCATTGGTGATGCGCGCATTGGCCTGCAATGTCCTGAGAATTGCAAGATCGATAGGATCAAGATTGCTCATTCGAAGAACCTTCGAAAAAGAGGATCATCTGCACAATAATTCACTAAAAAATCTGCGCAGGCAAATCTTCTTTGCAAGGACATTGCAAGCTGCAGATGTTCTCATTTTCGGATCGACAACGACCCACGGCAAGTGGGCAAAAAATGAGAGGAACGCTTATGCGTGTCGGCTGCCCGAAGGAAATCAAGAACCATGAATATCGTGTCGGACTGACCCCCGCCGCGGTTCGTGAATATGTGGCTCATGGCCACGAAGTCTGGATTGAAACAAAGGCAGGTGCCGGTATCGGTGCCGATGATGCCAGCTACATCGCCGCTGGTGCGAAAATTGCCGCTTCTGCAAAAGACATTTTTGAGAAGTGCGACATGATCGTGAAGGTCAAGGAGCCACAGCCCTCCGAATGGGCGCAGCTTCGCGAAGGCCAGCTTCTCTACACTTATCTCCATCTCGCCCCCGACCCGGAACAGACCAAGGGCCTGCTCGCCTCCGGCGTGACGGCAATTGCCTATGAAACCGTAACGGATGATCGCGGTGGATTGCCGCTGCTCGCCCCGATGTCGGAAGTGGCGGGCCGTCTGTCGATACAGGCCGGTGCGACGGCGCTCCAGAAAGCCAATGGCGGCCTCGGTATTCTGCTGGGTGGCGTGCCCGGCGTGCTACCGGCAAAAGTCACGATCATCGGCGGTGGCGTCGTCGGGCTTCATGCGGCCAGAATGGCAGTGGGACTTGGCGCCGACGTGTCCATTCTGGATCGCTCGCTGCCGCGTCTGCGCCAGCTCGACGATATATTTAGCGGTCGCGTTCATACCCGCTATTCCAGCATTCAGGCGCTTGAAGATGAAGTCTTCTCTGCCGATCTCGTCATCGGCGCCGTGCTGATCCCCGGTGCCGCAGCGCCGAAACTCGTCACCCATGAAATGCTCTCGGGCATGAAGAAGGGGGCAGTTATCGTCGATGTGGCTATCGATCAGGGCGGCTGTTTCGAGACATCCCATGCAACGACACATTCCGATCCCACTTACGAAGTGGACGGGATCGTCCATTACTGCGTGGCCAATATGCCGGGTGCTGTTCCGGTGACCTCGGCGCACGCCCTCAACAATGCCACCCTTCATTACGGTCTGGCGCTTGCCGATCGTGGCCTGAGGGCAATTGCCGAGGACAAGCACCTGCGCAATGGCTTGAACGTTCACAAGGGGCGCATCACCAACAAACCTGTTGCTGAGGCGCTCGGTTACGAAGCTTTCGCGCCCGAAAGCGTTCTGAACATGGCGTGAGGCTTTATAGGAACAGCGATGAAAAGGGACTGCGATGGCGCTTTGTGCCATCGCAGTAACAAGTAGTCCACTAATATTCCGGTGCGTCGGTCTTGCGTGGAACGGGAAAAAGCTGGATTAGGCTTTGATCTATATCCTGGCAGGAAAATCCCGTGCAGTTTAAATTTTCGCGATCGGCATTGTGTTTCACGCTGATGCTTCTGGCGCTACTTGCTCTGCTCGCGACAATGGGGGCAGGATTGGGCTGGATCAGAAGCTTCATCGGGGATGTGATCGCCGTCATCTTTGTCTATGCGGTGCTCAGAACTTTTATTGACGGAAACCGCCTGCTGCTGGCCTTGATCGCGTTTCTGACCGGCGTGGCGGTGGAATATGGTCAGTATCTTGCAAAGCAGTTCGATATCGTGATCGGAAACCCGGCCCTGCGTATTATTCTCGGAGCGACGCCGGATTGGCTGGACGTTCTGGCCTATGCGATCGGTGGCGGAATTGTCGTCGTGTATCTGCTGACGCGACGTCAGGTTAAGGCGTCAAACTAATTTATAGAAATTGTTGCACGACCTTGTTTTGAACAAGATGTGCACCTATATGGCTGTCATAGGCATTGCTTAAGAGCGCTGGAACGCGTCTGTCGCTCGCAATAGCCTTCATCGCTTGATGCTTTTGACCACGGATGTACTGGCACTGGTAGGAAAGCGATGATCAGGAAGGTCGGTGCGTTTTCGCCCCGGCCTTTTTTGTTGTCTGCAGTTTCACGAGAATGAAGCATAACGGCCTGCTGAAATCCTCAAGCAGGCCGTTTGGCTAGAAATTAAGCAGCCAGTGCTTCGTCTTCCGAGGTCGGGACTTCAGAAATCGTCTTCAGAACCTGCGAAGCGATCTGGTATGGGCAGCCCTGCGAGTTCGGGCGGCGATCTTCCAGATAACCGCGATATCCATCTCTGACGAATGCGTGTGGAACGCGGATCGAAGCGCCACGGTCGGCAACGCCATAGGAGAACTTGTTCCATGGGGCGGTTTCATGCTTGCCGGTCAGGCGCATGTGGTTGTCCGGGCCGTAAACGTCGATATGGTCCTGCAGGTTCTTGTCGAACTGAGCCATGAGCGCTTCGAAATAGTCCTTGCCGCCCACTTCACGCATATACTTGGTCGAGAAGTTGCAGTGCATGCCCGAGCCGTTCCAATCGGTATCGCCGAGCGGCTTGCAATGGAATTCGATATCGATTTCGTACTGTTCGCAGAGGCGAAGCAGGAGATAACGGGCCATCCAGATCTGGTCGGCGGCGTTCTTGGAGCCCTTGCCGAAAATCTGGAATTCCCACTGGCCCTTGGCCACTTCAGCATTGATGCCTTCGTGATTGATACCGGCATCAAGGCAGAGATCGAGATGTTCCTCAACGATCTTGCGGGCGATGGAGCCGACATTCTTGTAGCCGACGCCCGTGTAATATGGACCCTGCGGGGCAGGGAAGCCCTGTTCCGGGAAGCCGAGCGGACGGCCATCCTTGTAGAAGAAGTATTCCTGCTCGAAACCGAACCATGCATCATCGTCTTCAAGGACGGTTGCGCGGCTGTTGGATGGATGCGGCGTGATGCCATCCGGCATCATGACTTCACACATCACCAGAACGCCGTTCTTGCGCGCGGGATCGGGATAGATCGCGACCGGCTTCAAGACGCAATCGGAGCTGCGGCCTTCGGCCTGCATCGTCGATGAGCCGTCGAAGCCCCAGAGCGGCAGTTGTTCAAGTGTCGGAAAAGCGTCGAATTCCTTGATCTGCGTCTTGCCGCGCAGTCCGGCAGCAGGGGTGCATCCATCGAGCCAAATGTATTCGAGCTTGTACTTGGTCATCGCTAGTCTCTCTGTCATCCTCGGTTGATCGATCACCACAAGTCATGCGGTGTCGCGCGGCTCGGTGTTCGATTTAATAGAAGCAAGGACCGTGCCAGTTTCAAATTTGACGCATTTCCACGGTGGCACAGGCGCAAGCGATAAAGCGGGCAAGATTTGCACAACGGAAAGCGGAGAATGTCTGCTCAAAAAACAGGCAACAGATTAGAATTTCATCACACCTGAAATACCGGGTGCGTCATCCCAATCTTGTCACCTGTCACTCAAGCCCAGAAACCCCTGAAATTCAAAGGCATAAAGCAAAATCGAACAGGCGGACAGAATAAGTCGCTGGACGCTCCGACCACCATTCTTCACCTTACCTTCAAACAAAAGGGGAGTGACTGATGGCACGTTCGATCAACAGAAAATCGGCTTTTCTGGCAAGTTTAGCGTTGAGTGTTTCGGCAATGACTGTTTTCGCAGCCAATGCTGCTGAAATCACGGTGATGGGTTATCGCGGCGCATTCCAGGACAATTATGTCAAGGCCGTCATCGAGCCGTTCCAGAAGGAACATCCCGACATCAAGGTCACCTATTATGGTGTGCAGAATGCAGCGACATCGCTCGGCAACATGCGCGCCCAGAAGTCCTCTCCCCAGACGGATGCGGTCATCTATGACCTTTCGGTCGCCAAGATCGCCGATGAGGAAGGGCTGGTCGAGAAGCTCGATCCGGCATCGCTCAAAAATTATGCGGATGTCGCCGACCTCGGCAAGGAACTCGCAGGCGCTGCAATTCCGATCACATATGACACGCTTTCGCTTCTTTATAACAACGATGCATTTGCGCAAGGTGCACCGGATAGCTGGGAAGCGCTCTGGGACAAGCAGCAAAGCGGCAAGGTTATCATCCCGGCACAGGGCGGCGGCGATATTCAAGCCATCCTGCTTACGATCATCGCGAACCGTCTCGCTGGTGAAGACGACTATACGAAGACTGTGAAGCCGGGCGTCGACAAGCTGGTGGAGCTGGCGCCTGCCGTGCAGACGTGGGAACCGAAGCCCGATGCCTATACGCTGGTTGCAAACGGCACTGCGACCTTGTCCATCGGCTATAATGCCCGCGCCCAGTTCTACTTCGACCAGACCGGCGGAAAGCTTCAGTCGGTCGGCCCGAAGGAAGGCACGGCTGCGCAGGTGAATGTCATCAGTGCGATTGCCAACGGCAAAAATATGGATGCAACCAAGACATTCATCGACTATGCGATAAGCCCCGAGACGCAGGCCCGGTTCGCCGAGATCATGTTCTATGCGCCATCGAACACGAAAGCGGACGTGAACGACGAAACGAAGAAGCGCATTCCGTACATGGATGCGGCCCAACGCGAAAAGCTCATTCCGGTCAACTGGATGACCATTGGTGATATGCGCGACAAGCTGCTCAATCCCTGGCGCCGCCAGATCATTCCGGCTGGTCGTTAAAACTCTACCTCACCCTGAAATTCACGCTTCCGCCCCGTTTCTCCGGGGCGGCAACGACCCCTCACAGGTTTCGATATGGTAGCAGAAAGCTCATTTCTACAGTTGAAGGCCCTCACCAAGCTTTACGGTAACAACTACCGGGCAGTGGACGATCTTCATCTCGATCTGCCGCGCGGAAAACTGCTTGGCCTCCTCGGTCCATCCGGTTGCGGCAAGACGACGACTTTGCGCATGATTGCAGGTCTCGCTTCGATCTCGGACGGCAACATCCTGATTGATGGCAACGATATTTCGCACAGGCCGCCCCATCAGCGCGATATCGGTCTGGTTTTCCAGAACTACGCCCTGTTCCCACACATGACCGTGGCCGAAAATGTCGCTTTCGGTCTCGATATGCGTAAGGTCGGTAAGGCCGAAGCAAAGAAGCGCGTTGAGGAAGCACTCGAAATGGTGCGGCTTCCCGGCTACGGTTCGCGCAAGCCCAAGGAGATGTCCGGTGGTCAGCAGCAGCGCGTGGCGCTGGCGCGCGCGCTGGTCATCCGTCCGCGCATTCTTCTGCTGGATGAGCCCCTGTCCAATCTGGATGCGAAGCTGCGCGACGACATGCGGATCGAAATCCGCGAGATTCAGAAGCGCCTCGACATCACGACGGTTTTCGTCACACATGATCAGGTCGAAGCACTGACAATGTGCGACGTCGTCGGCGTGATGGATAGCGGCAAGCTGGCACAGCTCGGTTCGCCGGAAGAAATCTATGAGAAGCCATCCTCCCTGTTTGTGGCCAAATTTGTCGGACGCGCCAATGTCCACAATTGCGAGATCGTTGACGAAAATGTCTGCCGTCTGGGCAGCGGCACCTATCGCTGCAACACGCATGGAAAGTCACGCGGGTCAGGGCAGATCGCCATTCGTCCGCATCGCATCAATCTCACGCCCAACCGCGATCGCAATCTTGTCAGTGTCGTAACCAATAGCGCCCACGGCGTGGTCGAGCGCACGACCTATATCGGTGACATCGTTCAATATGACATCGAGATTGAGGGCGCCTGCCTGAAAGTAGAAGTGCCAACCGCCAGTGCAGGACATGCATTCCATACCGGCGACCGACTGTTATGCGAATGGAAACCGGAAGACATGCTGGTTTTCGGGAGCTGATGTCATGACAGCGATCACATCGACCGACATCATCCCGGCAAAGTCATCAAGGCGCAGACGCTACAGCCTCGTCGCCGTTGCGCTTCTTCTGCCGATGGCCTTGATCAATCTCATTGCCTTCATTGCACCGGTTGCCCATCTGGCGCAGATATCCTTCCTGCAGAGCGAGAGCGGCGGTGTCCTGACAGACCGCTATACGTTTGAGAATTATATCAATTTCTTCACCGACAGTTTCAATTGGGGTCTGGTGTTCAACTCGCTCTGGCTGAGCGCGTTCATCACGTTGGCAACGCTTATCTGTGCCTATCCGATCGCGCTTTTCCTGCACCGTGTTTCGCCGGTCTGGCGCAACTTCCTTTTCGTGGTGACGGTCTCGCCGCTGCTCGTCAGCAGCGTGGTGCGCACCTATGGCTGGATGGTGCTTCTCGGCGATCAGGGACTTGTCAATGGAGCCTTGATGAACCTCGGCATCATTTCCTCCCCCATCAGGCTCGTCAACAATACGCTCGGCGTATTCATCGGGATGGTGGAAATCCTGATCCCCTATATGGCGCTGTCGCTGATTGCCGGTTTCGGGCGCCTGAATGCCTCGCTTGAGGAGGCTGCGGCATCCCTCGGCGCCAATGCCTTCACGCGGTTTCGCCGGATCATCCTGCCACTCACCTTGCCGGGCATCGCACTTGGCTGCCTGCTTTGCTTCGTGCTGGCAATCAGCTCCTTCATCACACCGAAATTGCTTGGTGGCGGGCGCGTATTCCTGCTGGCGACGGAAATCTACGATCAGGCTGTGATCCAGCTTGAATGGCCGCGAGCCGCCGCAACCTCCGTCATTGTCCTGATCATCTTCGGTCTCGCCTTGATGGTCTATTCCCGCATCGCACGTCGCATCGACTGATTGGCAAAGGAGAAACGAGATGATTGGTTCAACTTCATTGCCATTCCGCCTACTGGTCGGCCTGCTCTATTTGTTCCTGCTGGCCCCAATTCTGGTCGTCGTGCCGCTATCGTTCAGCAACGACAACTATCTCACTTTTCCGCCGCAGAGCTGGGGTGTGCGGTGGTATGCGGAAATGCTGCATCATGAAACGCTCATTCAGGCGTTCTGGATCAGCCTCGGCATTGCATCGGTCGTCACCGTCCTGTCGCTTCTGGCAGGTATCCCGGCGGCCTATGCCATCCGCCGTTATCAGTTCCGTGGACGCGAAGCGGTGCTGAACCTCTTTACCGCGCCGCTGCTTCTGCCTTCCATCGTGCTTGGCCTTGCCATTCTGCTGGTCTTTGTGCGGCTGGAACTGCTCGGCACGTTCACCGGTCTGGTGATCGCCCATCTGATCGTGACGACCCCTTACGTCATCCGCATCATGATAACGGCGTTCTCGACACTGCCGCCATCGGTTGAAGAGGCGGCCACGATGCTGGGTGCGTCACCGTTCACCGTGTTTCGTCGCATCACCCTGCCGTTGATGATGCCGGGTCTGGTGGCAAGTGCCGCACTGTCCTTTCTTCTGTCCTTCGATGAGGTGGTGATCTCGCTCTTCATCACCGGACCGCGCATGACGACGCTGCCGGTGGAAATCTTCAACTATGTCGAAAGCCGCACCGACCCGATGACCGCTTCCATCTCGGTCGTGCTGATCGCGGCCACGCTGCTCATCATCTTCGTCATCGAACGCACACTCGGATTGTCACGCACAATCGGCAAATAACCTCCCAACTGAAAGTGACTGCAAGCATGGAAAATATCGCCCTCTGGATGTCGCAACCGCATTTCAGCTATCTCGAAATTGCCCGGACCTGCGGCTTCTCATCCTTCGTTCTGGAACTCGAACACGGAACCTTCGACCTGTCGACGCTGGACCAGTTTCTGGCTTTCACCAAGGCGCAAGGTCTCTCCACCCTGACGAAGGTGCTGGCACCGACGCCAGAAGCCATTCAGCAGGCGCTGGACTTCGGATCGGATGGCGTCATCGTTCCGCATATTCTCGGCGTGGAACATGCGCATCAGGTTACGAAGGCTGCAAAATATCCGCTGGTCGGCACGCGCTCTTATACGGGTGGCCGCATTTTCGGCTATGCCCGCCCGGCGACCGATGCCTTCGAAAAAGAGAACAAGCGCACCAAATGCTTCGCCATGGTCGAGACGGCGGAAAGTCTAGCCGACGTCGAGAAGATTATCGCGCTCGATACGGTCGACGGCCTGTTTCCGGGCCCTTCGGATCTGGCGCTTGCGCGCGGTCGGGGAGCATACGCTTTCAATGATGACGACAAGGCCGATCTGCGCCGCTGTGCGGCGGCTGCACGCGCTGCCGGGAAGCCATGGATCATGCCCGCCTGGACTGAAGCCGAACGGCGCTTCGCACAGGAAGAGGGCGCCGCGATGCTGGTCGTCGCTACCCAGAACATGACGCTTCGCCAGGGCATGGTTTCGACTGTGAACATGCTGAAAAACGAAGCCCTGGTTGCCTGACTGAACTGAATACCCACTCATTCGCTGGAGGAAGAAATGAAGATTAGCCTGATCCAAACGAGCCCGCAGACCGACAAGGCAGAAAACCTGCGTATTACGCGGGGATTGATGGAAGATGCCGTGCGCACGGATTCTCCGGACCTGATCGTGCTGCCCGAGTATTTCGAATATTACGGTGGTACTCCGGAAGAAAAACTTGCGGCAGCCGAGAGCGTTCCCGGTGGCCCTGCCTACAAGATGGCGCAGGACTTTGCTCGCGAGCACAAGGTCTTCGTCCATGCCGGAACCTTGATGGAAAAGGTTCCAAACGAAAAGCGCATCTACAATTCCACCTTCGTCTTTAATCGCGAAGGCAAGGAGATCGCGCATTATCGCAAGATCCATATGTTCGACATCGTCGGGCCGGACGGGACGGCCTATAAGGAATCCGCAACCGTCAAGCCGGGCGAGAATGTTGTCGTCTATGACCTTGACGGGTTCAAGGTCGGCTGCGCGATCTGCTACGACATCCGCTTTGCCGAACTTTATCTGGAGCTGGAAAAGGCCGGTGCCGATGTCATCGTGCTTCCCGCCGCATTCACGCTGCAAACCGGCAAGGACCACTGGGAGGTGCTGGCGCGTGCCCGTGCCATCGAAACCCAGACCTATTTTGCCGCCTGCGGCCAGACCGGCAGCACGGTTTCGAATGGCGAACGGCGTCATACCTATGGTCACTCGCTCGTCTGCGATCCGTGGGGCCACGTTGTGGCGCGCGCGTCAGACGGTGTCGGCTTCGTGACGGCGCGCATCGAGCGCGCGCAGATCGAACGTGTGCGTTCACTCATCCCCATGGTCAGCCATCGCCGTATCGGCAAGCAGTTGCAAGCCTGCGCATAGGAGGCCCCATATGTATACGATCAATCCCATGCCGGAGCAGGTTGCTGCCGGTGACCTCCAGCTTCTGTCGGGGGTCGAGACAGCCACTGTCGGACACTGGCGCTTCTTCGGTTTCATGCACCGTTCCATCCAGCCGCTCCTCCCGAAGCGCCGTGTGGTCGGTACCGCCGTCACCATCGCCATACCGGGTCCGGATTCCACCCTGCTTCACCACGTAACCGGAATGCTTCGCCCCGGCGATATTCTGGTGGTGGACCGGATGGGCGACGACCGCTATGCGTGCTGGGGCGGCGGTGTGACCATCGCTGCGAAGGCCTCGGGTGCGGTTGCTGGCATCGTGGATGGCCCGTGCACGGACCTGACGGAAATCGAGGATTCCGATTTTCCGATGTGGGCGAGGGGTATCTCGCCCATCACCACGCGGCTCTATGATCTGGGCGGTGGCATCAACATTCCGGTCTCTTGCGGCGGTGTGGTTGTCAATCCCGGTGATGCCATTCTGGCCGATGAGAGCGGGGTTCTGGTCCTGCCGCGGGACGAAGTGAACGCGGTTGCCTCGCGCGCGCTCGATATACAGGACAAGGGAAAGGTGCGTGAGGCTTCGGTGAAAACCGGTCTCAAGCTCGGTGACGTGTCTGGCGCCACCAAGAAAATTCTCGCCCACGCGGGAAGCTGATCCGATACGGGCCGGTTTCGGCCGGCCCTGATCATTTGTGGGATGGAATATGACTATTTGCTTATTTTCATCCCGCAAGTGTCTTAGAAGGAAAGGACGAATCTGATTGCCCGCAGCGCTATAAGGGACTTCAAGAAACGCAGGCGCGCGGGTGATTGAAATGGGAAGGGACATGCCCGTCCATGAATATCCGTTTTCTGGAAACGGTGATCTGGTTGTCGGAACTGCGTAATTTCCGGGCGACGGCGGCTCGCCTCAATATGACCCCGGCGGCGATATCCAATCGTATCGGCGCGATGGAGCAGGAACTGGGGTTCCGGCTCTTCGACCGCGATGCCCGCGACGTCAATCTGACGGCGGAAGGCGAAGCTTTTGTCGAGGGCGCGCGCGATGTCGTACGCCGTTATCATGATCTGGTGGAAAGCCTGAGTCCGCAGAACGGGCTTGAAGGCACGCTGAAGATTGGTATTGTTCCGAGCCTCGCCATGACCATATTGCCGGGTATTCTCGATATCGTCCGCCAACGCTATCCGCAGATACGCATCTCGATCACGACCTCATCATCGAAAGGGATCGTGCAGAAGCTGGAGCAGCGGGAACTCGACATCGTTTTTGCCATCAAGCCCGAGCCTACGCCCAACCTGCGCATCGTCGACATATGCACTTTCGGCATGTTCTGGATATCGCGCAGCAATCAGTTTCCGGGCGGGGCTGAAGACATGCTGTCACGCGATGACCTGCTTGGCTGCAATCTCATTTCCTATGAGAGCGGTTCCTATAATTATCAGCAGATCATCAATTATTTCACCGAAGAGCGCCTGAAAGACGCGACCGTTCATTATTCCAATTCGCTCACCACGACGATCAACATGATTTCGGCTGGTGTCGGTATTTCCGTCATTCCGCCGGTGGTGATCCAGAAAGAGCTTCGGACAGGTGAGCTGCAGGTGCTGAACACCAATGCCGTTTTCCCGGCGACGAGCTATAGCGCTATTTATCTCGAAAGCGCAGCGACGCGCCTGATCACGCTTGTGGCCAATATCGCCCGTGAAGCCGGGCGCAATTTCAGCGGCAATTTCAGTGATAGTCTGGCCTATCAGGACTAGCGCGCAGCTTTCCGTTCAGGCTGGTTTCAGGCTCTGCGTGGGCATATCCCCGCAATAAATGCTGATGATCTCTTCGGCGACCAGGCGCTGCAACTCCCAGAGATTGCGGTCGCGGATGCCTTTTTCTTCCAGATGCTTGACGGTGAGATAGAGATATTCGGCGCAGGAGCCCATATGCCCGCAGGCGCGCGCAAGCAATTGTGCCACGGACGTCAGGGGCATGTTGTCCGAAAGCCTGTCTCCACGCGGTCCGGCCCAGAAAACGAGCGCACGTATTGGTCCATCCTCGGTGTCGATCGAAACCCAGCGGATGGAATAGGCATCGTCAATCGAACTGATTTCGCGCCGGATCATTCGACGCAATTGTCCAAGGCGGTCCTCATCGGACAGCCGGAAAGCAATACCCTTGCAGCTGCCGCCCGGTCGCAGCGCCAGCATAAGGCCCGGCTGGGCCATCGTTGCGCGCCAGCGGGTCAGCCGAAGGCAGAATGAACGGTGCCAGCCGCTCGCCGTTCCGGCGCGCGAGTCCACCGCCTCGAAATCCGGCTTCCAGATCAGGGAGCCATAGGCGAAAACCCAGAGCGGTTCGTCTCCTGCTTCGTGAAAGAGCTGTTCCGCCAGTTCATCGACCTCATTGTCGGTGATCGGTGCCCGGCTTGGATCAGGACCGCGATCAACCTCAAGCCGAAGGCTCAGCGAAACGAGCTCCTCGGTCAAAGCCATACGGGACAGATCGGCAGAAGGCGCGGCGTATTCAGGCTGATCGTAATTCTGGGTCATTCTTTCACGGCAAAGCATGTTCATGGATGCGTCGCCTCAGATACTCGCATTTTTGCGCATATCATCAAGCTGCCGCAATGATGAAAACAACAATTCCCGGTCTCGCAGATGTTCTTCGTAGAGAGACACGAAAATGGAATTCGTCGTTACATGTGGCTCAGGCGCGGACTGGGCGCGTCGCAAGCTGTTGTTGGCCTTGCGCTTGGCATCTTCGACTTTGGCAAGCAATTCCTGAAGCCTGCCGGAATTGCCAAACGCACGAACACCGGCTTCCGGTGCGCCTGAGGCGACTGTATTCGATGTCGAGTGGATCATGGTCTGCATCTCCAATGGCAAGATATAGAGCTGATCGTGGAGTCTGTTTATGATATAATGATGTTATAAAATGTACTAAATTACATTCTTGTGATGTTGTGTTTCGGGCATTGTTTTTAAGAATAATTCTATTTCTTGCTGGGAGCATTTTTAGCACTGTCGCCCCGTTGAAAACGAGGCATTCAATGCCAAAACATCCAGTGAACAAGGAAAATTCGCGTGGTAGTGCTGCGCTCGGACAGATTCCGGGATGCGCGGGCAGCTGGCATTTGAGACCGGGATATCAATCAGCGTCATGATTCATGAAGGGGAGCATATCGACCGTGTCGATTGTCGTCGGCTCGACGGGCTTGCCGTCTGGCTTGGCAAAAATCATCACTGCAAAACAGTAGATCAGGAACACTGCCACGCCGATAGCTAGCAGGCTGGCAAATATGAGTGGCCAATCAATCATGGCCGACACCTTGGCGCAGTTTTCGCGTCAACTCAACCGTCTGTTGCGATGGGAAAGCCTTAACGCTAGCCTGTAAAAGAGAGCGGCAGGTTTCGACCGGAGGCTGGATGTCGGAAATAAAAACACTGGGATCCAGACGGGTCTACGAAAATCGTTGGATGAAGGTTCGCGAGGATCGCATTGTTTATCCGGACGGCAGCGAAAGCATTTATGGCGTTGTCGAGAAAAACGATGCCGCACTGATTTTCGCAATGGATGACGAAGACGGCGTCTATTTAGTGGAACAGTTCCGCTATCCCGTCGGGCGCCGCTTCTGGGAGCTTCCGCAAGGGGCCTGGCAGGAGCAGGAGAACGTCGATCCGCTCACTTTGGCTCGTGGAGAACTGCAAGAGGAAACCGGGCTGACCGCTGAGGAAATGGTCTATTTCGGAGAGACTTACGAAGCCTACGGCTTTGCGGCTAACAAGTGCCATATCTTTCTCGCTACAGGACTGAAAATGGGAAAGCCCAACCTCGATGCCGAAGAGCAGGGGCTCATCTGCCGCCGCTTTCCTATCGGGGAAGCCGTCGAGATGATCCTTCGTGGCGATATCAAAGATGCGAGTACTATTGCCGCCTTCGGGCTTCTGCGCCTGAAAGGGATTATCTGAAGCATACTGCGCGGTAACAGGGAGCGCCCACTGAAATCAATGGGGCAATCTCCACAGCAGATAAAGGCCTACGACCGTTGAAAAAATGACGCCTGACCAGAGCCAAATCTGATCGGCAAGTAACAAGCGCGTCATTTTCTGTGGATCTCGATCCAGGTAATGCCGAAGACAACAGCGCTGACGGCCAGGATCGCTGTTAACTCAATCCAAAAAATCAACTGCATGGCGATGTCCTCCAGCATGGTTAACAAACAACTAATGAAAAGGTTCACTCAGCCGGGTGAGTTTCATTGACATCATGACATCATGATGTCACTATCTTCTGATGAAAATCGCAGAAGATCATGCTCCGCTCTATGCCAAGGTGGAAACATCGCTGGCGGACGATATTTCAGCCGGTGCTCTGCCTGCTGGCAGTCAGCTTCCTCCAGAAGATCGCCTGATCGAACGTTTCGGAGTCAGCCGGACGACCGTTCGCAAGGCCATCGAGAATCTGGTCGCGCGTGGCCTTGTCGAAATTCGTCGCGGCAAGGGAACCTTCGTTGCCCAGCCCAAAGTCACGCAGGAATTGACGGAGCTGACCGGTTTCGTCGAAGACATGCAGGCGCTTGGCCGCGCGCCGACGGCACGATTGCTTGACACGGAGATAGTGCCAGCCGATGCAGACGTTGCGCGTCAGCTCGCTCTGCCGTCCGGAGCTCTGGTGATGCGGATCCGGCGCGTTCGGCTTGCCGACGGCGTCGCCATGTCTCTGGATGAAACATATCTGTCACGTGAAATCGGTGAGAAGATTGTTACGCACGATCTGGACGTCGAGCCGATCTTCACACTGCTGGAAGACAAATATGATCTGCCGCTTGTCGAGGCGGAGTATCGGCTGGAGGCTATCACTGCTTCGCCAGATGTTGCGGAGGCCCTCGCAGTCGAGCCGGGCAGCGCTGTCTTCCTGATCGAGCGCACGTCCTACACCGAGGGGCATCGGGCAATCGACTACGAAAAGCTTCACTATCGCGGTGATCTCATCAGCTTTGTCACTCGCCTGGCCCGGCGACCGCGCGGCCAAAGATAGCCGGGGGGTGAAATGTTGGCTTTATGGCTGTTCATAGCGGCTTTCGGGGCAAGCGCGCTCGGTGGCGTGCTGGGCATGGCAAGCGGCATCTTCATCGTGCCGGCGCTTACGCTGTTTTTCGACGTGGATATTCACGTCGCTATCGGGGCGAGCATTGTTTCGGTCATCGCCTGCTCTTGCGGCAGCGCGGCTCCGCTTTTGAAGCGACGGCTGACCAATGTCCGGCTCGCGGTCGTTCTTGAGACGGCAACCACGCTTGGTGCGCTGACCGGCGTGCTTCTGATCGGAATCGTTTCGACTTCGGTTCTATATGGTTTGTTCGCAGCCATTCTGGTGCTTTCTGCAAAGCAGATGCTGGTACGGCGGCGCGACGAAATCGGCTCAGCGATGCCGGATGCGAAGAGCCTCGCAACAAGCCTGCGACTGCATTCCAGCTTTCCCGATCACATATCCGGGCAGGAGGTGCACTATCGCGTCGGCCATGTTCCGCTGGGCATGGCGCTGATGTATGGGGCAGGACTGGTCTCGGCCCTTCTGGGGATAGGCTCGGGCGTTTTGAAAATCCCGGCGATGGACACCGCCTTGAAACTTCCTATCAAGGTCTCGTCCGCCACCTCCAATTTCATGATCGGCGTGACGGCTGCTGCAAGCGCAAGCGCCTATTTTGTTCGCGGTGACATCGATATCGGGATCACGGGGCCGATTGCGCTTGGTTCGGTCATCGGTGCGCTGGTCGGCGCCCGCCTGCTGATGAGCCTTCCGGCGGAAAAACTGCGCATCTTCTTTGTCGTGGTTCTCCTTGTTCTCGCGGTCCAGATGCTTCTGAGCGCTTTCGGTATAGAGATCTCTGGAGGCTTAGAATGAAAGTTACCGCAGACGCCGGACGACGGGACAAAATCATTGCAGCGCTTCTTTGGTATGGCACATGGTTCGCTTCTGCCTTGATCGCGGTCGGAGTCGTTATGACTTCTATTGAACCGCCGTCGCTTGCACTGAACGGCTATGACATCGTGAAGGCTGGTATTGCGGTATTCATTCTCCTGCCGATCATCCGGGTCGCGCTGACGATGTATCTTTTTCTGCGCGAGCGTGATTACGTCTACACCGTCATTGCCGCAACGGTTCTGCTGATTATCGCAACCGGCATCGTCGTGGACTTTCGCTAATCCCGATAAATCGCGTGAAACATAAGCAATATGGCTTGCATCGGCGTGCGTGGGCTGATTTTCTGCTCGCCAAAGCCGAAAGCATCGACCCTGATCTGTCGCACGCTCCGGACAAAAGCGGAGGGGACGGGATGGCCACTGGATTGGCAAAGCGACTGGCAGCATTCGGCATGGTTATCCTGCGCGAGGCGATCGGCGTCTACTGGACGCTCGTCAAGATCATGCTGCCGGTGATGGTGCTGACGCAGCTGGCGATCGAGATGGGCTTGATCAAAGCCATTTCTCCTGCTTTCGCTCCCGTCATGCAGTTCGTGGGGCTGCCGCCTGAAGCCGGTTTTGTTTGGGCTATGAACCTGCTGGTTGGCGTGTGGAGCGGGGCAGTGGTGATGTTCGCCGTCTTGCCGGTCGACACGCTCACCACAGCTCAGGTGACGATCCTCGGTTCGCTTTTCCTCTTCGCTCATGCTCTTCCCATCGAACAGCGTATCGTACAAAAGGCTGGCCCGCGCCTGATCGTCTCGACGCTGATACGGCTTGTTGGCGGACTTGCTTTCGCATGGGGGATCAACCTGATTTCCAGTCATACCGGCTGGCTGGCAGAACCGGCTGCGCCGAGCTGGGTGCCGGGCCATTACGATTCAAGCTGGAGCAGCTTCGTCGCCGATACGGCCTCCACGCTGGTCTGGATATTTATCGTCCTGCTCGGTCTGGTGGCCGTGCTGAGAACAATGGACGCGCTGGATGTGACACGCTTCCTCAACCTGCTTCTTTCACCCTTGTTGCGCTTGCTCGGCATATCGAAAAATGCCGCTCCATTGACCGTGGTCGGGCTGGTGCTGGGACTGTCCTATGGTGGAGGTCTCATCATCCGTGAAGCACAGCGCGGACACATTCAGCCTCGGGACGTCTTTCTCGCGTCGAGTTTCATGGGGCTGTGCCACAGCCTGATCGAAGATACGCTGATCGTGGTGGCTCTTGGCGCGGATATCTATGTCGTCCTGTTCGGTCGATTGATTTTCTCCATTGTTCTGGTCGCGATATTCGCCAGACTTCTGCGCGGAACGGGCGACGCCTTCTTCTTCCGTTTCCTTTATAGGGATACACTGCACGGCAAATCCCGACTGCACTACGGGGCAACAGTTGAACAGCCGGCAGATTCATCGCGCTGAGCTATTATTTCATCTGACAAGCATCGTCTGGAATTTCATTCTTGAGCATTCTCGCTCGGAATGAGCGCATCGATGACACTGGCAAGCTGCATGTCACGTTCACCCGCCTCCATGGTACGCCTGAGTACTTCAAGCACAGTTGCAGCGGCGCTGCGGGCTGCCTCGATCAATGTATTCCCCCGCGTAAGCTTGGTGGTCAGAAGGCCGGTGAAAAGGTCACCAGTCCCCACAGGTACGATCGGCAGGCGCGGCGATATCAGTCGCGTGCGGGTCTCGTGGTCGAAGACGATGTTTTCCAGCAAGCCTTCAGGAGTGTCGGCAAGTTCGCAACTGGTCACAACCAGCTGCGCGCCGTGAAGTGCCTGCACACGCCCCGCCGCGGTTTCAAGTGCAGCCCAGGAGGTTACATCTGTCTGTGCGATAAGACCCAATTCGAACTGGTTGGGTGTCAACAGATCGGCTAGCGGAACAAGCCGTTCAACGATACATTCCACCACCTGATCGGCAACGAAGATCCCGAGGTTCATATCGCCCATGACCGGATCGCAAATGTATTTTATGTCGGGATTGATCTGGCGGGCGCGTTCGACGAACGCGGCGACCACATTCCCGTTTGCCTGAGAGCCGAGATAGCCGGAAACAATATAGTGGCTTGTTTCAATCAATCCGCGCTCTTCGACGCCGCGCAGAAGATCGCCGACCAGTTCGGATTCGAGAACCCGCCCGCGCATGGTTTCGAAATGCGGATTGTTGGACAGCAAGGTCGTCGGGACTGCAGCGACATTCAACCCATGGGCCTGCATGGGCAGAACCGCAGCGCTGTTGCCGACATGCCCGTGCACAACCTGGCTCTGGATTGAAATGATGGAAGTGGTCATTCCAGTGCTTTTGGCAGTCATTTTGCAGCTCCTTCGCTCACGCTCAATTCGGTCCGTTCACGACGCGGCAGACGACCGTTGAGAACGATATAGGCAACCAGTCCGATTATCAGTCCCCAGAAAGCACCGCCGATGCCGAAGAGATTGATGTTTGCGGCGGATGCGAGAAAGGTAATCAATGCTGCCTCGCGATGCGTGGGGTCTGACATGGCTCCAGCCAGACTGCTGCCTATCGTGCCCAACAGGGCCAGACCTGCGAGCGTTGTGATAAAGCTTGCGGGAAAGGCCATGAAGACAGCTGCGAGCGTCACACCGAATATGCCGACGAGAATGTAGAACACGCCCGCTGCAATACCGGCGATCCAGCGCTTGGATGGATTTTCGTGTGCTTCAGGCCCGGTCGCGATTGCTGCCGTGATTGCCGCAATGTTGAAGGCATGCGATCCGAATGGCGCCATGATGAGCGAGCCGAGACCTGTTGCGGTAACGATTGGATTGGCGCTGGTCTTGAAACCATCATTACGCAGAACCAGCATCCCCGGCATATACTGTCCCGTCAGTGTGATGAGGAACAATGGCAGCGCGACGGACAGCAGGGCATTGAGAGAGAATGCAGGCATGGTGAAGACTGGAGTTGCAAACTCCAGTCGCAGTCCAGACAGGTCGACCCTGTTTTGCAGAAGCAGGAAGGCCAGTCCGAGCACGAGAATGCCGACTACGGCGTAGCGGGCGGACAGCCGTTTCAAAACCACATAGGCAACAATCAGCAGTCCAACCAGCAACGGGTCGGTGGTGGTGCCGCCGAAGGCCCCTATTCCGAATTGCAACAGAATGCCGGCCAGAAGCCCTGAAGCTATGCTTGGTGGTATCAGCCGGATGACTTTCTCGAAATAGCCCGACACGCCGAGGATGACAAATGCGAGAGCCGAAATCATGAAAGCGCCGATTGCCTCGGCGTAGGATGTGGTGGCAAGTGCCGTTACAAGAAAGGCAGCAGCTGGCGTCGACCAGGCGGTGATGATCGGCTCGCGGTAGCGCCAGCTGAGATAAAGGCCGGTAAGCCCGACGCCAATCGAAACCGACCAAACCCAGGAGGCAGTCAGTTCCGGGCTCAATCCCGCAACCTTTGCGGCCTGAAAAACAAGAATGAATGTGCCGCCATAATTGACAATGACGGAGATTAGGCCCGCCACGATAGGATGGGCAAGGTCGCTCAAGCGGATCGATGACGTTGAAGCACGGGATGGTATCATCCTCAAAAACCTTCTGGGAATTGGGCACATGGCCTGCAAGTCGGGCTGAAAAGATTGATTGACAGTTAGCTGTTTAATGGCCTGATATGCCCATCCATTTTTGACAAAAGGACCAGTCCATTTGTTCAGGCATTCGCAACTTGAATCCGTCAAGGCTTGGATTGCCCACCCCGCCCATGCGGCAATGCCGCTCCATGCGCGTATTCAGCGGTCGATCCGGCAATTGATCATCGATGGTGCGCTGGGGCCGGGAAAGCCGCTTCCGGCTTCGCGCAGCCTCGCCAAATCGCTGGGTGTCTCCCGAGACACGATCGAAGCGGCTTATGCGCAGCTGCATGCAGAGGGCTTTATCGACCGCCGGGTGGGCAGTGGAAGTTTCGTGGCGCAGATAACGGAATTCACACCCGGACACAGCGTTTCCCAGCGCGAAGCGCTATTGCGCAATCAGGCGCCCAATCTGAGCAAACGCGGAGCAGCCATGTTCCGAAGCGGTGGTGTACGCGAGCTGCTGGCGCCACGACCTTTCGCTCACGGTGTTCCGGAAACACGAAATTTTCCGCTTCAGCTTTGGGAACGTCTGGAACGGCAGGTTTTGAAGGAAGCCGGCACGCAAGCGCTGCTGCATGGTCATCCGCAGGGGACAGAGCCATTGCGACGCGCTGTTGCCGAGTACATGAACCTGGAACGCGGAGGACGCGCGACACCTGACAGGGTGCTGATCCTCACCAGCTCGCAACAGGCGCTGACTTTATGTGCCAACATGCTGTTCGACCCCGGTGACCGCATCTTCATCGAAGACCCGGCTTATTACGGTGCACGCAAGGCGTTCGATGCTGCAGGCCTTGAATCCATTCCGGTCAATGTGGACGACCAAGGCATTGTGATCGAGCGGATGGTTGGCGAAACGCTCAAGGCCAAGGCCGTGTTTCTCACACCCTCGCACCAGTTTCCAACCGGCGCGACCCTGTCGCTGGATCGTCGACTGGCGCTGATCGAATGGGCCGCCCGCCAGCAGACATGGATTATCGAAGACGATTATGACAGCGAGTTTCATTACGCTGGCAAACCGACCGCCTGCGTACAAGGCCTCGACCGGCATGAGCGGACAATCTATATCGGCACTTTCACCAAATCACTCTTTCCGGGCCTGCGTATCGGCTACATGGTATTGCCGCCGCAACTGGTCAAACCGATGACCGTTGCGCGCACCCTGCTTGATGGGCATTCCGCACCGATGGCGCAGTTGACGCTTGCCCGGTTTATGGAAGGTGGACATTTCGGCGCGCATGTCCGGGCCATGCGCGGCATCTATGCTGAACGGCGCGATGTACTGGCCAGGCTGATCGAGCGATATCTGGCGGATTTCGTCGAGCCGCATGTACCTGCCGGAGGGTTACAGATGTCTTGTCTGCTCACCGGTGATTTATCGGAGCGCAATGCCGTCGCTGCAGCCCAACGTGTCGGTATCGAGCTCCTCGGCCTGTCCGGGCTTTACGCTGCCGGTGACGGAAAGGCCGGTTTTCTGATGGGGTTTGCAGCCTATACGCCGACAGAAATCGGGGCCGCAGTTAAAAAGCTGGCGACGGCCTTTCGCGCGTTCAAGAAGCCATAGGTGCTCGAATGGTCAGCAGTTGAATGATCGTCATGACCGGATGACTTGGAAATTGGTCTGATCTTTGCGCTGGAAGTGGATGGGAGAACCAGACCACCTCCGTGATACAAGCTGGCGGGATGGTTGCCATGTCGTATCCGCGCAGCGGCAAGCATTTGTATCGGCGCTTGAAGGGAGATTGGCGATGCAACTATCTGTCGAGCCGCAGCCGGTTGAGGAGCAGGCAATCAAAGACGAGATAGCGCGTTTCGGTGCTGATCCGACTTCTGTTTTCGCGAGCAATTTCAAAGAGGTTCGCGCGCGGATCGCCGCGGCTTGTCATCGCAGCGGACGCGACCCGAACGATGTGCGTCTTCTCTCGATCACAAAAACAGTCCCGGCTCGCATCCTGCGGCACGCTTATGCGGCCGGAATTCTCGATTTCGGAGAAAATAAACTTCAGGAAGCGCGCGACAAACAAACGGCCCTGAACGATTTGCCAATCCGTTGGAGCATTGTCGGCCATCTGCAGACAAACAAGGTCAAATATCTTGTTCGTCTTGCATGGGAATTCCATGCGCTGGATAGTTTCCATCTGGCGGAAGAACTGAATCGCAGACTGGACGCGGAAGATCGTGATCTTGATGTTTACGTTCAGGTCAATACTTCGGACGAGGAAAGCAAATATGGGCTGCATCCGGACGATCTCATGTCGTTCGTGGCGCGCCTCTCAGAGTTTCCCCGCCTCAAACCACGTGGGCTGATGACGCTCGCAATTTTCAGCTCCGACACAGCGCGCGTGCGCGCCTGCTTTCGCCTGCTTCGTGGTCTGCGGGATCGTGTTGTTGATGTGCATCCGCATATGAACGGACTTTCCATGGGCATGTCTGGCGATTTCGAGGTTGCAATCGAGGAGGGGGCAACCGTGGTGCGGGTCGGGCAGGCCATTTTCGGTCCACGTCCGACCAGCAATGGTTATTACTGGCCGGGTCTGGCTGCGGACGCCCACACTCAGACTTCTGGCGGCCTGCGATAGCAGTATACGCCAGAAAAATGCGGGGTCAGGGTTTCAGGCTGATCCAGTATGAACCTTCAAACGGGACAGCCGCGAAACGCTGGTTAATTTCCGCCAGTGTCGCTTCGGGGCTGATATCCGCGAACAGTTCCGGTCGCAACCAGACGGCGAAGGCTTCTGCTGCCAGAACATTCAAGGGAACAGCATTGAAAAAGTTCCACAATCCATACACGCGCTTGTCGTTCACGGCCTTCAAACCAGCGCGGAAAGGATTTTTCAGGGCATTTGAAAGTGTGTCGCGCGCTTCCTGTTCGCTTACGCCCGGCCCAACCGAAAAACCGCTATACTTCCCGCCTGGGGATGAGGTGGCGATGTAAACTTGCGGGTCGGCGGCAACGATAAATTCGCTGCTGATCACCCCTCCCTGTGCTGGTCCATCTGCAGCAATATTTCGGCTGCCGGTCAATGTGATGAACTCGCCCATACTGGTTCGCCCGTAAGCGTAGCAGCATTGATCGGCATTGGGAAAGGCTTCCAGCAATACAGTCGGTCCGGCATCGCTCTTCGCCACTCGATCACGAATGCGGGCAATGCGCTCGTCGTAGAAGTCGGCAAAAGCGTTAGCCTGCTCCTCGCGGTTGAGTACCTTGCCCAGCAGGCGCATGTTTTTCGAAGTATTTTCGAGTGCATGATTGCCGAAGTCGACCACGAGCACCGGTATGCCCATTTTCTCGAGATAGGCGATCGCCTGCACGCCTTCATCATTGCGCATCTGCCAGTCTGAAAGAATGACCAGATCGGCTTTTACAGAAACGATTTTCTCGACCGAAACTGTAATGCCGTCGCCAATGATCGGCAGTTTTTCAATTTCCGGGAAGCGCTGTTTGAAGCCGGCATAGATTTCCGGATTGTCCCCCTTGAGGTCACCGGCCCAACCGGCCAGCACACTGACGGGATCTGGATGGACGAGCGACAACGCAATCAGATTGAATCCGCTGCCAAGCAATATGGATTTTGGTTGGGCGGTAATGGTGACTTCCCGGTCAAGCGCATCCTTGACGTGAATGGGATAGGTTACCTCTGCAACAGCGCTTTTACCGAGGGCCAGCCAGATTACAGTCAGACACACAACAAGACGGATCATTTCATTGCTTTCTAAGTTCGGGGAGCGCGCATAATTCACCGCATCCGGCAACGCCCGGCAGTTTATAGCGCAGGCAGCAAATCTTGCGCCGGCACAAATTGGCGCCATGATCTGTTTCTTGACGCAGACACCCAAAAAACGGGTTGCGCGTTCCATCGTCAAAAATCTGCGTTTCAAAAAGCGGGCGACATGGCCAGCCATCACGACAATGGTTTTCAGCTGCGCTGTTGACGGCGTAGTCGATATAGACCGCTGCATTATTCCAGGCGAGCTTCGGTGAGATGCCGGTGCGGTCTTTCAGGACTTGAACGACAGTGTTCAGATGGCTTTTTGCGACATGGCTGATAACCGTCATCACATCCGGCGCGTCACAAGCTTGCCCTTCGTGGGGCAAGCCAAAGGAACGTGGCAAGCCCTGATCATTGATGGCAATGGTCATATTCTCGAGCTCGACCGGAAGGGCCACTCCACTTTGTCGGGCGCAGATATAGGGAATGACCAGAAGCGAAAAATAATAGAGCGACCAGAACGAAGAAACCGCCCGCAGGTCGACATCAGGATAGGCGGCTGCGCATTGATGCAGGGTTTTCGTCAGGAGAGGGCCGTACAGAAATTCCGACAGAGGCATGCTGTCAGTCATTTCGCAGGACAGCATCATACTATCGGCACACCATGCATTGTCACCATGGAACAGTGCTCTCAGGCCTTGGGGCCTGAGAGCTTGCAGTGCTTCATTTCTGGTATCGGCGCTTACCATGAATATTTCAGGCTGCCGACAACAGTGCGGCCCTGATCACGATAACAGAAACCTGCGGAGCAGACCGGCTTGCTGGTGTCGAACAGGTTGGTGGCGTTGACCTGCAGTTTGACACCTTCATAGTCCTTCTTGATCGCGCCAAAATCGAAATCAATTGCTGCATCGACAAAGGCACGCGAGCTGTTTTTCATAGTATTTTCGTCATTGCCGTAACTTGAGCCGACAAAACGGACACCTGCGCCGACACCCAGCCCGTAAAGGAAGCTGTTCTCAGGCAACTTATAGTGAGCCCAGGCTGACGCCATGTGGGTCGGTACAGATGAGATTTCGTTGCCCACTGTTCCGTCCGGGCCGTCCTTGATGCTGGTCTGCATGTAGCTATAGGACGCAATGAGGGAGAGGCCGTTGTCGAGACTGGTGCTGGCTTCCAGTTCCAGACCGCGCGAACGCAGTTTCCCGCGCTGTACCTGAATGTTGGCCGGGCCAGCATCCAATTCGACCACTTCGTAATAGAGACCGTTGTCCTGATTGATGTTGAACAGGGCGGCCGTTATCAGGGTGTTGCTGTTGGGCAGCTGATACTTGATCCCGACTTCCTGCTGTTCGCTTTCCGTTGGCTCGAACGGATTGCCTGTTGCCCGGTTTACACCGGCATTGGGCGAAAAGGCTGTCGAATAGCTGGCATATGGCGTGATGCCCCAAGGTGTTTCGTAAGTCAGCCCGGCGCGCCATGTGAAGGCCTTGTCGCTCTGATCAAAATCGCTGGACGTGCTGGTTGCCAGATCGGTGTTCTTCGTGTCGGTGGTGACCCAGTCCTGACGACCGCCGAGGGTTATGGTCCAGGCATCATAGCGGATCTGATCCTGCAGATAGATGCCAGCCATGAGCTGGTCCTGAACGTCTTTTGTCTGGAAATCGATTGGCGCTACAGGGCGCCCCATGGACGGATGTCTGGTATCCAGCGGTGGCGTATAGCCATACCCGTTTAATCCCTTCCATTGCAGCTTTGTCAGGTCTACGCCGGCCAAAAGCGTGTGCTCGAAATTGCCGGTATCGAAGCTTGCTTCCAGTTGATTATCGATTGTGAAACTGGTCAGCCGCTCCTCAAAAGTGCCTGCGCTGCTGTCGAGCAGTAACGGATCGATTTCATTGGCCTGATAGGCAAAGGCCCAGTCGGCTCCGATCTTGGTCGATGCAAGGCGAGCATTCTGGCGGAACACGAACGTGTCGTTGAGGCGGGTTTCAAATTCATAACCGACACGCCCCTGCGTTTGTACTGAGTCATTGAAGGCAGTGTTGCCTGCAAAAATGTCGGATACCTTGCCCGTTACGGCATCGTAATAATAAGCGGCAGTGCCGCCGGTTTTGATGCGGGAGAACTCGCTGAGGATTGTCAGGCGCGTGTCTTCGTCGGGCTTCCACGTAAATGCCGGTGCAATGTAAATACGGTCGTCGGGAACCGAGGGTTGTTCGGTATCGGCGTTGCGCCAAAGCCCTGTCAGGCGGTAGTAAAGTGGGTCGCCTTCCTTGACCGGGCCGGAGAGGTCGAACTGGGTCTGATAACGATTATTGGTACCGTACTGGACCTGTACTTCGTGAAGCGGGGTTTCGGTCGGGCGCTTGCTGATCAGGTTGAACAGGCCACCGGCACCGGAAGCGCCGTAAAGGGCTGACGATGGGCCGCGCAGAATGGAAACGCCTTCCAGGCCATAGGGTTCAGTCTTGAACAGCGCCGAGCTTGCTCCGGGCTGGCGCAGATTGTCACGAAAGACACCGGTATAGGTGACGTCGAAGCCACGCACGGTGAAGGAGTCGAACCGCGGATCGAAACCAAAGCCGCCAACGCGTGCACTGGGCGTATAGGCAATGGCGTCGAGCAAGGTCTGCGGATTGCGATCTTCAAGCTGCTGTTGGGTGACGGACGAAATGGACTGCGGGGTCTGCACAAATGGCGTGTCGATCTTGGCGCCGGTCGCACTGCTGCGCGCCACATAACCGTCCGCATCGATCACGCCGCCGCTGCCGCCGTCGATCACAATCTTGTCGAGAACGATTGCACCATTCTCCGTTGGAGAGGCAGTGGTCTGGTCCTGCGCTATTGCCGTGGCGGCAAGAGCAATCAGGGATGTACCAGCCAGAATTGTACGGCGAAGAGGCATGCAATCGGAGCGCATATAGAATATTCCCAACATGATTTTGACAATCATGAGTGATATATTCATGTATTAGTGCTGGCAAGAAATTACATGATTAAAAGAGTCATGTTTGTCGGTTTGTAGTCATCCTGCAACACTCCCACTTTTGAAGCGGCGAAAGACCGGAACAGGTGTATGAGCGCATGATGCTCAACCGCTCATTTGTCGTCTTGGTGAAGGTCACGATGAATTCTGGCAAAGTGATTGGTTCCGGTGCAATCTTCTCACTCTGCGGACCGGTGTGGTGCGATCAATGTGGGTGAGCATGATAATGGCAAGCACGTCAGGTTCACGACCACCGGCGTCAGCGCTAGCATGGGTTATCATCTTGCCAGAGAACTGACTGTCGGGGCAGCTTCGGCTGTGGTCGTGATGATAGCGATATTGGCGACAAAGGGACAAGCAGCACGGCTTGAATATCGTGGTCTGATAGCTGCAGACGGGGACCGCGAACACGGTTTCCTGGTCAATTTCAAGAAGCGGTTCTGATAACGGAGGCGGCATGTTCCGCCTGTCCATCCTTATTTTATTTGCATCGGACGGCTCTCAGGTCAGTCAGTGTGTCACGTCGTTACGGACAGTTCGTCGAAAGGCACTTGACTGATGTATAGCCATTCGGCTATGTATCAACGCATAACCAATTGGGTATGAATTGAGCGATGACTATGCGAGACGAAGTTTTCAAAGCTTTATCCGATCCGACCCGACGGTCGATATTTGAACGACTTTGCCGAGAGGGCGAGAAGACGGTTACGGTTTTGACCGCAGGAACGAGTGTGTCCCAGCCGGTCGTCTCAAAGCATCTTGCCGCTCTCAAGAGGGCAGGCCTCGTCAGTGATCGTCACGAGGGGCGCCAAAGCCACTACAGGGCCGAATACACGGCACTAATTCCACTGATCGATTGGGCGAAAGAGTTGAACGGTTTCTGGGAGCAGAAGTTCGATGCCCTTGAAGACCTGTTGAAGAGGATGGATCAATGACCGAGATATCTGATGATGTGCGAACGGTAATTGTTGAGCGTGAAATGCCTCATCGGCCTGAAAAGCTCTGGCGCGCATTGACGGAGCCTCACCTCATCGCGGAATGGCTGATGAATAATGATTTCGCTCCGACCGTAGGCCATTGTTTCAAGCTCAAAGGTGAGTGGGGCGGGGTGCTGGATTGTGAGGTTCTGGTGGTCGAGCCGAACAGGCGGCTATCCTACACCTGGAACCACACCCATGAGGACGAAGCATACAATCTCAGAAGTATCGTAACATTGACTTTGATACCGACCGCCACCGGGACACATCTGCGGATGGAACAGTCGGGCTTTATGCCGGGTCAGAAACAGGCCTTTCACGGTGCACATCATGGATGGCGAAATTTCCTTGAAAAGCTCGATGCCGTCGCCGCTGATTTGGACTGAACCTGCTCCTAGAGAGAGTGCCGCAAAACATAATGAGCTGGAAGGAGCTGGAGTTCAGCCAATGTGGTTGGCGAACTCCATAAGGAGAAGCACATATGGTCTTGAATAAATCCATACGCCAAATTCACCGCTGGTTGTCGATCATATTCACGCTTACCGTGATTGCGAATTTCGTCACTATGGCGTTCGGGCAGCCTCCGGTGTGGATCGTTTATTCTCCGCTTCTACCGCTGTTTATATTACTCGCAACCGGGCTGTATCTGTTTATTCTGCCCTATACTCTGAGACGGGGTGAGTGAAGCCTTTAAACCTGTTCGATAGGCCCTTTCACCAGGCCAGCTTGGGCACCGCGTCAAGCAGCATGCGCGTATATGGCTGTTTCGGCTGAGTGAATATTTGAGAAACGGTACCTTCTTCGACAATCTTGCCGTGATGCATGACAACAACGCGGTCGCACAGATGGCGAACGACAGACAGGTCATGGCTGATAAAAAGCAATGTCAGATCAAGGCTTTTCCTCAGTTGCAACAGGAGATTGATAACCTGTGCCTGAATGGAAACGTCGAGCGAAGCCACTGGCTCGTCGCAAACGATGAGCTCCGGTTGCATTGCCAGCGCCCGCGCAATAGCAATGCGCTGTCGCTGTCCGCCGGAGAATTGGTGAGGATAACGGTCTGCCAGCGCCGGATCGAATGCCACTGATTTCAGCCAGCGATTGACATATTCGCGCGCGTCTTTCTTGGTGCAAAGCCCGTGTGCGATCGGCCCTTCCGCGACGGACTGAAATATTGTGCGGCGTGGATCAAGCGATGCAAAGGGGTCCTGAAAGATCATTTGAACGGAAGTGCCAATCTTGCGGTCTTTTTCCCGCACCTTGCGAGCGTCAACCAGAACATTACCCGAAGTTGGCGTGGAGATGCCGCAGATGATGCGGCCAAGCGTTGATTTCCCCGAGCCGGATTCGCCGACCAGCCCCAGCACTTCGCCGCGTGCAATCGTAAGAGTTGCGGACTGAACGGCATGGACGGCATGAGCTGGTTTGGCGAGGCCGAGCCGTTGGGCAAAACGGCCAAGCGAGCCTACCGGCTTTTGGAAGATCATCGTAACGTCATCGGCGCTGACGAAGTTCGGGCTTGGGGCGAGAGATTTATTCTTCTGCGTCTCTATAATTGAATATTCGCCAGCGTTCTCGGTGGCGCTTGAGGTTAGAAGCTCCCCTGGCTGTTTTCGTGACGGCAGGGCATCAAGCAGGCCTTGAGTGTAGGAGTGCTTGGGAGAACCGAGTACTTCGGCAACGCTCCCCATCTCGACAATCTTGCCAAGCCGCATGACGGCTATTCTCTGTGAGATTGAAGCAACGGTCGCGAGATCATGGCTGATCCAGATCATCGAGATGCCCAATTCAGAGACGAGCGCTTTCACTTCTTTGAGGATTTCCGCTTGAACCGACACATCGAGCGCGGTTGTGGGTTCGTCCGCGATTACCAGTTTGGGCTTGTGAAGCAGCGCAATAGCAATCGCCACGCGTTGGCGCATGCCACCTGAAAACTGATGTGGATACTGGTCGACCTTCTTTTCCGGCTCGACAATGCGCACCCGCGCCAAAGCTTCGATTGCTCTGCGGCGAACTTCGGCATCCGAAGCCTTTTCGTGAGCGCGGATAGCCATTGCGATCTGGTCGATGACCTTGAGGACCGGGTTTAGGGTCATCATGGGGTCCTGAAAGACCATAGAGACTTCCCGACCGCGAATGCTGCGCAATTGGTTTTCCGGCAATCCGACCAGCTCCCGGCCTTCAAATCGAATTGAACTTCCGGGTTGAATTCTGCCGGGCTTATCGATCAGGCCAATCAGAGAGAAGCCGGTGATCGATTTTCCTGAACCAGATTCTCCGACAAGGCCAAGTATTTCGCCTTTCCCGATTTCAAATGAGATGCCATCGACGGATTTCACCGTACCGCGGTCAGTTTCAAAATAAGTGGAGAGATTGTCGACTTGTAGCAGAGCTGTCATTTGCGCAGCCTCGGATTGAGTATGTCTCTGATCTGATCGCCCATGAGATTGATGGCCATGATCAGAACAATCAGCGCAACGCCCGGATAGATGGAAATCCAGTAGCGGCCCGACAGAAGATACTGGAAGCCATTGGCAATCAACATTCCAAGGGAGGGCTCTGTTGGCGGCAGGCCGACACCAAGAAATGAAAGCGTGGCTTCCAGCGAAATGGCTGAAGCAACTTGCACAGTTGCCACGACGATGAGCGGTGGCAGGGAGTTGGGCAGGATATGCCGTGTCACGACGTGCCAGCCACTCATCGGCACGGAAAGGGCTGCCTGCACGTAATCCTTTTGCCGTTCCGCCGCCGCCGCACCATGTGCCGTGCGCACGAAATAGGCATATTGCGCGAAGACAAGTGCCAGAATGAGCTGCCACTTTCCCTGACCGAGCACGGCGGCAACCACGAAGGCCAGCAGGATGGCCGGAAATGACAATTGCACATCCACAAGGCGCATTATGAAAGTTTCTGTTCGCCCGCCAAGATAGGCCGCGAAACAACCGACAATCGCGCCGAGGCTGAAGGCTATGGCCCCTGCAATCAGTCCCATTTCGAGTGATATGCGCAGACCATATATAATGGCTGACAGCAGGTCGCGTCCCTGACTGTCCGAGCCGAGCAGATAATACATGCCCTGGGCACCGACATAGCCGGGCGGCCGGCGCGCATCACGCAGCACGAGAGATTTGAGGTCGTAGGGGTCTTGTGGCGTGATCCATGGCGCGAATATTGCCAGCAGAGCAATGATGACAACCACAGCGAATGCGATAACCGCGACCTTGTTCTTGGAAAAGGCCCGCCAAAACTCCTTCACAGGAGACGTGCTGCTTATTGGAGCGGAGCTTTGAGTTGATACCGTTTCGGCCATCTCAGCGACCTTTCTGACGCAGTCGTGGATCGAGGGCTGCATAAGCCAGATCGACGCAAAGGTTGATGACGACGAAGAGGATCGCGACCATCATCAGATAGGCGACCATGACTGGACGGTCGAGCGATGCGATGGAGTCTACGATGAGTTTTCCGAGCCCCGGCCAGTTGAAAATGGTTTCCGTGACAAGAGCGAAGGCAAGTGTTGAGCCGAGTTCCAGACCAAACACCGTAACAAGCGGAATGGAGATCAACTTCAATACATGCCGGCGCAGGATCGTGTGTTCAGGAATGCCTGCCGCCCGTGCAAATTTAATTGTATCGGTCGTCATTATCTCGCGTGTGCCTGCTGCTGCCAGTCGACACATCATCGCCATCTTGAACAGAGCCAGATTAAGAACTGGAAGGAAGAGATGTGACCAGCCATCGCGGGTCAAAAACGAAAAGGGAATCCCGAAAATATCGGCAGTCTCTCCTCGCCCACCGGCGGGCAACATGCCGAGCTGAACAGCAAACACCATAATCAGCATCAATCCGATCCAGAAGGTAGGTACGGAAAAGCCAAGTATCGAGCCTGCCATGATCAGTTTGGAAACGAACCCTTCTGGCTTGTAACCGGCATAGACGCCAAGAGGGATGCCGATAAGAGAGGCAAGCAGAACGGCGATAACAGCGAGCTCCAAGGTCGCCGGCAATCGCTGGGCAATCAACTCGCTGACTGGCATGTTGAAGACGAATGATCTTCCGAAGTCGCCACTGACAGTCTTGGCGACAAAATCGGCATATTGTTTCCAGAGGGGCTGGTTGAGGCCGTATTCCTCGATAACCCGCTGGCGGATTTCTTGCGTAACATCCGGTGAAATGAGTACGTCAATGGGGTTGCCGATGACGTAAACGCCAATGAACACAAGAATGGACATGACCACCAGGACGATGAACGCCTGTCCCGACCTGCGGAGAATGAATGAGGCCATTGGCTTTTCTCTGGCTAGTGCCCCAATGGTTGCATTCGGGCAAGGGTTGCGAGGGACTTGGAAGGTTTGACCGGCGCGTTAATGCCAGTCATGCTCGATCTCGTGGCGTGTTTCTTCGACACCGACTTTCCAGATTTCCATCATGTCCCGATCGGGCCTTTGGAAGACGCCGTGATAATTGCCCTCAGCAATACGTTCACGCTTTCTGCCAGCATCGACGCGCGCGGATGCGGCAAAGTCGATGCGCTCTTTCTGGAAATTCGGGATCGGCGCACCTTCCAGGCGGGTCCATGGAAAGTTCTCCATCCAGCTGGCATGGCTGGCAGCAGGGTCAATCTCCTGCACTTTTGCCATGGTCTTTGGCGCGCGCCACCAGTCGTGGAGCTTGACCGAAGTGTCGCGATGACTGTTCATCCATTCCGACAGGAGAGGGTTGATAGGCGAATTGCCGCCATGACCGTTGACAATCAGAATGCGACGGAAACCTGAATGATAGACACTGTTCAGAACGTCCTCGATCACATTGATGTAGGTGCGCAGCGTCAGCGTAACCGTACCTGGAAAATCAGCGAACCCGGATGCCATTCCATAGGGCAGGCAAGGAAACACCGGCACGCCTGTCGGCTCGGCCGCCTCTACGGCGACGCGTTCGGCCAGGATCATATCGGTTGCCAAGCTCAAATAGGCATGTTGTTCAATAGACCCGATCGGGATGACGCAACGGTCGTCTTCTTTTACACGTGCTTCGACCTGCGACCAATGCATGTCCTGAATGCGCATTTTCGTCTCCTGCAATTTTCCGGATTGGCAACCAGAGCGCACTAACCCCTCGCAGGGATGGTTGTGCGATGGCACCCCTGCATTCATTTGCTTTTTTGAATTCGGTTCCATTAGGAACAAAAAAATAGAGTTGACGCAACAAAATTTTTAAATATCGTTCCAAATAGTACTAAATGAAAAACCGCTGAGGTTTTATCGATGGATGATTTGTTGCGTACGGCTCTTTACGAAGGGCGCGCGGGACGGGAGGAGCCGGGGCTTTCCAGTCTTTCGGAGGGCGATCCGCTCTATCCCAAGCTCTGGCGAAATCCGTGCTGGCTTTCATTTCGGTTGAACTATCTGGCGTTGCGGTTCAACAATCCTGTTTATGGATTGATCCAGCAGCAACTTGGTTTGCTGCGGCCGGAGTTTGTCGTGCTTTGGTCGCTCTATCTGAGCGCCGAGTTGACCCTGACCGAAGTTGTCCGGTCGTCCGGTTTCCCAAAAAATACCTTGAGCCGTGCCGTGAACAAGCTCGACACGTTGGGCATGATCAGCCGCGAGCTCGACCCCATTGACCAGCGCCGAGTTGCTTTAAAACTGACTGAAAAAGGGCGTTTGGCGGTGGAAGCTGTCGAGGCGAAGATGATGGATCACGAACGCATGATGCTCGAATCCCTGTCGCCCGCCGAGCGTTTGAACCTTTCTGAAATCCTGACCAAGCTGGTGGTAGCTTCGGAAAGTTGGCCGCAGCAGCTCGTCGCGGATTTGGAGCCTATCGAAGGCGAAGATACCTGAAACAGCACATCTCGGATCAATAATCGGCAAGTCGGCTTGCCATGGATTTTACTACTCGTCATGCCAATGAGAAAATTACAGGGGAAAAAATGACCATTCGTTCGATATTCAACACCGCCTTACTGGCAACGACACTGATGATGCCGTTGTCAGCGATTGCTGCCGACCTCGTGATTGCCACGAAATCGGGGCCAGCTTCAATGGACCCGCACTTTACGGCAACGTCTGCGAATGCCGAAGCGACCAAGCATGTTTTCGATACGCTCTTGAAATCGGGCAATAAGCTCGAAGTCGAACCGTCACTCGCTGTGAGCTGGAAGCCTGTCGATGACACGACGTGGGAGTTCAAACTGCGTGAAGGTGTCAAATTCCACGATGGATCGGACTTTACTGCCGAGGACGTGAAGTTTTCCATCGAGCGCATTCCAAATGTTACGGGACCTAATCCTTCGACCATTTATGTTCGCAGGGTGAAGGGTGTGGAAGTGATCGATCCGCTGACCGTCCGTGTGACGACGGTTGGATCGGCGCCAACATTGCCCAATGATTTCGTACGTCTGTTCATTGTTTCCCACAAGGCTGCAGCGGATTACTCGACCAAGGAAACGGCCGCAGACGGTTTCAATTCAGGTAAGGCTACGATTGGTACGGGTCCTTATAAATTTGTGAAATGGGCTCCCACGCAGGACTTGGTACTGGAAAAATTTGACGGTTACTGGGGTGGTGCCCAGCCTTGGGATCACGTCGTGCGCAAGGAAATTCCCAATGATGCTGCTCGCGTTGCCCAGCTGAAGGCCGGTCAGGTTGATTTGATATCGAAGGTTCCTTCGACAGATCTTGCTGCCTTGGAGTCCGATTCCAAGCTGGACGTCGTGAAGGATGAATCCGTCTATATTCCCTATCTGGAGTTCGACTTCCGCAAAGAATCGCCAATGGTCTGGGATAAAACCGGCAAAAAGCTGGAGAAGAACCCATTCCTTGATCCGCGTGTGCGTGAAGCTTTCGACCTGGCTATTGATCGCCAGACGATCACGGAAGTAGCGTTGGAAGGCATGGGCTCGGTGCCCACGCAAATGGTGGCCTCGAATATTTTCGGCTACAACAAGGACATTGCTCCGGCTGCTTACGACGTTGAAAAGGCAGTCAAGCTGATGGCCGATGCTGGCTATCCGGATGGTTTCAAAGTGTCATTGAATTATGCCAATGACCGTATGCCGATGGAATTGGGGCCGACAATTGCCCAGTTGCTCGCTTCGATCAATGTTCAGGTCGATGTCAGCGGCGTCCCTGCAGCGGTATTTAATCCGGCCAAGACGCGCGGGGATTATTCGCTCTATATGGCGTCTTGGGGCACGCTGACCGGTGAATCCAACTATATGCTGTCGTCATTGATGCATACAAATGACACCGCGAAATCACTGGGCGCTTTCAATACGCGCGGATATTCCAATCCGGAAATGGACAAGCTGATTGAGGATGCCGGTAGTGAAATGGACGAGGCCAAGCGTGGCGCTCTTCTTGAGAAAGCCAATCTGCTTGTTTCAACCGACAGACCAGATTTGCCGCTTGCTGTGAACATGTCGGCATGGGGTGTAAAAAAGGACAAGATTTCCTATACGCCGCGCTCTGACGAGGACACGTTGGCAATGGACGTCAAGCCGAAATAAGACCGTATCCACTGGCGGCTTCAAGGCCGCCGGTTTTTTTAGCGAGTTAATGAAGATGCCCGAATTTGTACCTGTCATCGCGTTGCATGGCGGCGCTGGAACCATTCTTAAAGCCAATATGACGCCAGAGAAGGAAGCAGCCTATCATGCCGGCCTGCGGGAATGCCTGCAGGCTGGACTGGATGTTCTGCGTAAAGGTGGCAAAGCACTTGATGCCGTGACGGCATCTGTGATTGCCCTGGAAGAAAATCCGCTTTTCAACGCCGGGCACGGAGCCGTTTTCACGACGGATGAAACGCATGAGATGGATGCGGCCATCATGGATGGTGCAACGCGGGCATGCGGTGCCATCTCCGGAATTTGCGGGCCACGCAATCCTGTTCTGGCGGCACGTGCAGTCATGGAGCAGACCGAACACGTATTTTTCGCAGGCGAGGGGGCAAAGCGATTTTGCGAAGCTGCCGGTCTGGAAATGATGGCGCCGGAATGGTTCTCGACGGAACAGCGTCGCAAGGCCTTGCACGACGAAATGGCACGTCGTCGCAGTGGTGCCGCCGACGATGGCGATCCTGCCCGCAAACATGGCACTGTCGGAGCAGTTGCACTGGATCGTTTCGGTCATCTGGCGGCAGCCACATCCACGGGCGGCATGACCGCCAAGACACCGGGACGCGTTGGCGACAGCCCGGTCATCGGTGCTGGAACCTGGGCGGATGACGAGACGGTAGCGCTTTCCGCCACAGGTCACGGAGAATATTTCATTCGCTGGGCGGTGGGTCACGAAGTGAATGCACGGATGCGCTGGGCAGGGCAATCGCTCAATGAGGCAGCTGGCGCGGTTGTCCGCGAGCTGGGTGAAATCGGTGGCTCTGGCGGTCTTGTTGCGGTGGATCGCAAAGGCAATGTCAGCCTGCCGTTCAACAGCCCAGGCATGTATCGTGCATGGTGCGGTTTGGACGGGGAGATAAATACGGGTATATATAGATAGCAGAGATGCCATAAAGACCAGAACACAGCCTGATACCGGGATGCAATTTATGAACCTCTACAATGGAAGCATCCGATCTGCCTTGCTTCCATTTCTCTTGTGTCTGCTGTTCAACCTTCTGGCGATAGGCAGCCTTGCTGTTTATCAACGAGCGGCGCTGTTGTCCGAACTTCAAGCTGCCAGCTTTACGTTACATCGTGAGGCTTCCCAACGTGCCGACCAACACGATGCCCATCTGACGGCGCTTTCAACGATCGCTCAATCCAAAGCGCGAACGGCTGATGTTTCGCAGGATGACGTTTTCCTCGAAGTGGCGGCAACGATCACTCGTTTCTATCCGCGCATCGATGAAATTCAACTGGTGCCGATGAACCCGGCTGAGCCGGTGACCGGCACAAGAAAGCTGGAACCGGAACTGGCTGATGCCATACGTGTGGCCGCTCGTTCATCGCGAGGCGTCCCCGAGCTTCTGGCACCTGCTGCGCGACCCGGGCATTACATGATCGTAAAACGCAGCCCGAATACGGACACCCCGCACGACGGTCTGACACTCTCGATCAATGCGAGCAGTCTCATCAGTTCTGACGATGCATTCTGGAGCCGGGATGGCGTTGCGCAGCGTATCCTCATGCCAGATGGGAAGGTTTTGTTCAGTAGCGCGGGCACATTTGGTGAAGCGCATTTTTCCAAGAAACTGGGCAGTGCAACGCAACCGCTTCTCTTCCAGACAGCCCTTGCCATGGGCTGGACTGATCTTTTGCCGTTTGACCAGCTTATTCCGATCCTCGTTCTTACGAACCTGCTGTTCTTTGGTGGATTGGTCATCGTTCGCCAGACACAACGCACGCGCCATGCGGAACGTCGTGCAGAACTGAGTAGCCTCGAAGCCCGATTGGCACACGCCTCACGCGTCAACACGATGGGCGAAATGGCAAGCGGCATGGCACATGAGTTGACGCAGCCCCTGACGGCCCTTCTGGCGGGGGCTCAGGCGGGGCGCCGCTTGTTGAGCCGCAACAATATGACGGCGCTGGCCGGAGCGCTGGACGATATGGTGGATCAGGCGCGTCGGGCATCCGCCATTCTGGATCGGCTACGCAATTGGTCTCGTCCGCAGCGCCGGCAGACGAAACATGCTGATCTGCGCCTTTCACTTCAGAACGTGCAGACACTGCTCGCCTCGGAGGCTGTACGACAAGGCGTCAAAGTTGAACTCTCGATACCCGAGACACCTTTGTTGGCTGCGTTTGACCCGGTGGAAATGGAACAGGTGATGTTCAATCTTCTCCGCAATGCAATTGAATCCTTTCATGATAGTGATGGTGATCGATGGATCAACGCATCTCTGAAAGCTGACGGATCGCTCGCTATTCTGGAAATTGCCGATAACGGCCCCGGTGTTGCGCCAGAGTTGTTGCCGCGTCTTTTTACCCCTTTTACGACAAATCGCCCTGAAGGGACCGGTCTCGGCCTGGCACTCAGCCAGCGGCTGGTTGAACGCTTTGGTGGTGAAATTTCCTATATTCCTCAGGAGCAAGGTGCGTTGTTTCGCGTTGTGCTCCCAATCGCCGATGGCACAGGAAGTTAAGACGATGGTTCAACCGGTCTATCTTGTCGATGATGATGAAGCGGTACGAAAGTCGCTCAGCCTTCTTCTGTCAACCATAGACATCGAGGTCAGGGGGTTTGCTGATCCTTCCGCTTTTTTGGCGCAGCTGCCGCGACTGAAACCCGGATGCATGATTTTCGATATTCGCATGCCTGTCATGACGGGCCTGAAGCTTCAGGAGCTTCTGGCCGGGCAGGAAGTTGACTGGCCGGTGATCATCATCTCGGGCCACGGCGATATCGAAGCCTGTCGTCGCGCCTTTAGAAATGGCGCGGTGGATTATCTTTCCAAGCCGGTCGATGAGCAGGATTTGATCGATGCAATCCAGAAGGCTCAGCAACTGCTTGAACGCAAGCTGGGGAGCGAGGCTCTGAGAGCCGAAACGCTGGCACTGCTGGACGCGCTGACAGCGCGTGAGCGTGAGGTGCTTGATCGTATTGCACAAGGCTTCACTACCCGGCAAATTGCCGACGGTCTTGAATTGTCACCACGCACGATAGATAGCCACCGTGCGGCCATAGGAGCAAAACTGGGCACGACATCGCAAGCGGAAATGACACGCTTGTGGCTTGAAGGACAGTCACATCCGTAGAACTACCGATAAGTTCGTAAATGTTACGGATTTCACTGCTTGCTGACGGGAACTAAATGTTCCTCATCACAACTGAGGAACGACCATGATCCGTAAACTTGCAATTATCGTTTTGTCGATGGCCCCGGCTGCCGCTTTCGCTCAGACTCTTCCCACCACGCCCTATCTGCCGCTTGATCTGGCAACCAAAGCTGCACAGGCTGCACTGGATGCCTGTGTCGCCAAGGGCAATAATGTGAGCGTTGCAGTTGTGGCGCGAGACGGATCGACCAAGGTTCTGCTCAAGGCCGATCTTTCTGGTCCGCATACCGGCAACAGCGCAGAAGGAAAAGCGTTCACGTCGGCTGCTCTGGGCCGTGATTCCGGTGAAGTCGCAGAGTTTATCGCGTCGAAGCCAGCCAATAATGGCATGCGGGACATGGATTCTCGCTTCGTTATTCAGGCGGGTGGGTTGCCGATCAAGATCGGGGATGCACTGGTCGGCGGAATTGGCGTTGGCGGCGCACCATCGGGTGCAACTGATGCGGAATGCGCACTTGCTGGTCTGCAGGCTATCGAAGCAAAGTAAGAATGAACAATCGGGGCTGAACGTGGTTCAACCCCGATCATTTTCAGCGAGAATGACAAAAGGGGCGCAGTTACGCGCCCCTTTTACTAATAGTGACCCCGCCTCACGCGTGGCCCACTATAATAGTGGTGTCTGTGATGATTGCGCCAGGCGTTGTGCCTGTAATGGCGATGCGAATGCCAGCGTGGTCCACGATAATGGCGGTGATGCGAGCGCCAGTTGTTTCGCTTGTAGTGATGCCGTTTCTTCCAATGTTTCCGTGAATGATGTCCCCGATGATCCCGGACTTGTTCGACATTCGAACTCACGTCTGGTTTTGCGACGTTCAGTGTCGGCGCGGCATTGGCAGCACCTGCTCCGATCAGCATCCCGACACCGAGAACACCGGCGATCAGTCCTTTAACTAGGTTCATTCTGCGTACTCCTTTCAAGCTCGCATCCTGAAATCTGGCGCATGAACTGATGATGAACGGGAAAAAGCGGGGAAAATCCGGCTTGATGGTCATACAAGTTTTACAACCACAAACCAGTCCCCAGACTGGTAGCTTCGCGATTCAACGACTACGTATAAGGGTGGAATCGTAACCGTGAAATCGCGACGGAGAAACATGCACAGAACTGGCTTCGTCGGAACTATCCTGATGCTGTTTGCAGCCTTTCCCGCTGCTGCAAACGACGCGCAATTGGTTGCCGATATGGCTTCCGAGTGCTGGAAGTTGCCCGAGAATATTGATTATCAACGAGCGTCCGCAACTTTCGAGGTTACATATAATGCTGAGGGCGAGTTGGTACGCATCGTGACTGTCGAGTATCAACCAGTTAGACGAGCGGGTCGCGAATTCGCAATCAGCGCACAGCAGGCGCTGAATGAGTGCGCGAACAGAACTCCGGTTAAGTCGCGGACGATCCGGGTGGTAATGCGATATACGGCACCCGCCTCAGATGGGCCATTGATCATGAAGAGGCCCCTCCGGTAGCCAATGTCTATCTCTTATGGGCCAGTACCAAGTGCCGCTCGACTGAATAATTCATACAGACGGTTGCCAAAAAAACATAATTGCTGAACAAGGGTTGGAACTAAGCGCTCAATGTCGAGAATGGAACACAGCTTGAAACGCATTAAAATTGGCTTGGTCTGGCTCTTTTTGGCAGGCATTTCGTCAGCGCATGCTCTTGAAGTCAGTTCTCCGGCCATTTTGAAGCCGTCGCCGGAGCAAATGCAAGCCGCCAATCTAACGGCAGAGTTTCTCACGCGTTTTCATTATCGGCCCATTCCTCTGGATGATGCGCTGTCGGTCCGGATCATGAACCGGTTTATCGACTCGCTGGACCCGGATCGGCTCATCTTTCTGCAGGCGGATGTCGACAAGTTCCTGACCGGCAGCAAGGAAATCGATGATGCCATCGAACGCCAGGATTTGACTGTTCCGTTTTCCATCTTCAACACCTACCAGATGCGCATCATCGAGCGCATGACCTTTGCGCGCAGCCTGCTCAAGCAGGGGTTCGATTTCAGCAAGCAGGAAGATTTCTCTATCGTGCGCGACAAGGAGCCCTGGCCGCGATCAAGTGAGGAGAGCAATGATCTGTGGCGCAAACGCGTCAAGAACGACTGGCTGCGTTTGAAGCTTGCCGGCAAGGATGATGCGACGATTCGCAAAACCCTCGACAAGCGCTATGAAAACTCCATCGAGCGCACGTTTAAATACAACAGCAACGACGCTTTCCAATCATTCATGGCTGCCTATACGACGTCGGTCGATCCGCATACCGATTACTTCGGTGCCAAGGCTTCAGCCGAATTCGATATTTCAATGAAGCTGTCTCTGGTCGGTATCGGCGCGGTGCTCCAGGAAAGAGACGACTATACGACGATCCGTGAACTGGTTGCGGGTGGTCCGGCACAGTCATCGGGCAAGCTTGCCGTGGGCGACCGTATTGTTGGCGTTGGACAGGGCAAGGAAGGTCCTATCAAGGAAGTGATCGGCATGCGTCTCGATGAGGTCGTGCAGATGATCCGTGGTGACAAGGGTTCGGTTGTGCGGCTCGATATCCTGCCCGTCGATGCTGGCCCCGACGGCAAGCACCATGTCATCTCTCTAGTCCGCGACAAGATCAGTCTCGACAAGCAGGCCGCCCAGAAGAAGATCCTTTCGGTGAAAGACGGAGACGCCTCCCGCAAGATTGGAGTGATCACTCTGCCTGCGTTTTACGAAGACATTGAAGCGCGGCGCAAGGGCGACAAGAATTACAGGAGTGCCAGCCGCGACGTTGCCAAGCTCATTGCTGAGTTGAAGCAAGACAAGGTTGATGGTGTGCTGGTCGACCTGCGCAACAACGGCGGCGGTTCGCTCAGCGAAGCGATCGATCTAACAGGATTGTTTGTTGGAAAAGGACCGGTCGTCCAGCAGCGCAATGCAAGCGGCGAAGTCAAGGTGGAAAGCGATACTCTTTCGGCACCTGCCTGGAAGGGCCCGCTGGGCGTACTCATCAATCGCGGTTCAGCTTCGGCTTCCGAGATTTTTGCTGCGGCGATACAGGATTATGGTCGTGGTGTGGTTATCGGCGAACCAAGTTTCGGCAAGGGAACGGTGCAGACCGTGGTCAATCTTGACGAAGTGGCCAATAACCCCAAACCCGAATATGGCGAGCTTAAATTTACAGTCGCGCAGTTCTTCCGAGTTGACGGTGGTACGACCCAATTGCGTGGTGTAACACCCGATATCAGTCTACCGGGGCTTTTCGATCTCAAGCTTGTCGGTGAATCAAGCTTCGACAATGCGTTGCCGTGGTCGCAGGTGAAGGCTGCGAAGTTCAAGCGATCGGACAATATAAAGACGCTGTTGCCTCGGCTGCAGAACCTGCATGATGAGCGCGTGCAGAAATCCCCGGAGTTTCAGGACTTTTTGCAAGACGTTGCAACGCTGAAAGAGCAGCGCGAGAAAAAGTCCATATCCCTCAACGAAACTGAACGTCGCAACGAGATGGCCGCTCAGGAAAAGCGGATCAAGGCACGCGGGAAGGTCAACGACGGTATTGATACCGGGATGGATGACGGTCTGCAATCGAATGAGCGAAGCTTGAGTGCTGATCTGGCGATTGAGAAAAACCGCAAGAGCGCGACAGATGTCCTGCAGAACGAGGCTGCGGCGATTGTGGGCGATCTGGTTGATCTGCGATAGGGCTTTGGTTCAAGCCAGTGCGGGAGAGAACTCGCAACGGGAGGTGCTGGCGCCGCCCGCTGCGCTGTTGCTAAACTTAGGGATTATCGGATTTCAGAAGATAACCCGCACTAAACCCGTTAGATCGCGTGAACGGTCAGGTTTCACGGTCCGCGCTTATTTGCGCAGCTCGGCTTCGATCTGATCGAGAACCTGATCCTTGCCAATGCCGGTCAGGAAGGGGAGGCCCTTTATGACGGGCTTGGTCACAGAAGCCGAAATAGGCGTAGTGGAAACGATGAAATCCACATTGTCAGCCAGAGAAGCAACTTCAGTTGCTTTTGCCTGCTGAGCGTTGAAGGTAAGCCCACGCTTTTTCATTTCTTCGGTGACGGTTGCATTCACTGCCGTAGATGTCGCTACACCTGTACCGCAAGCGAAGAGAATTGTTTTCATTTTAGCCATGGTTTCCTCCAATTGGTGCTTGTGTGTTCAGGGCGCTAGAGCATTCCCTGTTTTTCTTGAATCATTGGAAATGCTCTATTTCTTTGTTTTTCGCATTATCCGACGCAAAACCGCTTCGCACTTTTGCTGGAAATGCTCTAGCCTTTATTGCAAGGCAGTTTGAACGTCCTCAAGCGTGCGTGCGGCCTTCAGCCTGTCGAGTGCATCAGCATCCTGAATGGTTGCCATGATCTGCTGTAAGGTCTCAATCTGTTTGTCCTTGTCGTTGATAGCAAGCAGAAACACATATCCAACCGGGACAGCTTCTTCCGGGTCTTCCATATTGGCGAACTGGATGGGCGATTTCAGCGTCGCGAATGCAATACCAGCCTTGATCACATGTTCAGGATCGGTGTGAGGGACTGCGACGTTATCATCGCGCTCTAGTGGCAATCCGGTAGGCATGGACAATTCGCGGCTAACGACGGCATCAGCATAGCTTGGCTTGACGTAGCCAAGTTTCTCCAGCTTGCCCGCCAATATCCGGATAATCTCTTCGTTGGTTTTTGCGTCGCTCTGAAGCTCGATCGCTTGTGGGTCGAGAAAATCAATCAGACCAGCAGCCATTCCATTCTCCATTCAAAGAAGGTCGCACGCCGATCTCGACGTGCGACTTGTATTTCATGCAGCGATCATTGCCGCGCTCAGGCTGCAATTTCGTCTGCAGGTTCGTCCTCAGCACCCGCAGCGCGTTCCCATGCCTGCGTATTGCGACGATAGAGCATGAAAAGTGCTGCAATAACCACGGCGATTACCGCGATACCAATAGCACCGAGCCACTGGATGGCCGAGATGATGACGTAAGGCACCCACAGGAATCCATCGACCACCGAAGTAATCTGCAAGGCGTTCTCAGGCAGCTTGAAGCCCGATGAAACAGCAGCGCTGGTGAACAATGGTGCGAGCGCATTGGCGACATAGAAGCCGATGGCCAGTGTGATGGTTCCGACGACGACCATGCGGAACACGTTCCCTTTCAGAAGCGGTGCCGTCATGGCGACGATGAACGGAATGACGGCAAGATCGGCGAACAGGATCACGCGGTTGCCCGGCAGGATGACCGACAGAATGATCGCAATCGGCACAAGAATGAGTGACGACGAGATTGCAGCCGGGTGTCCAATCAGGATTGCCGAGTCGAGACCGACGAGAAGTTCGCGGTCGCCCGTGCGCTTGCGCACAAATTCCTGTGCAGCGTCAGAAACCGGCAGCAGGCCTTCCATCAGGATTTTCACCATGCGCGGCAGAAGCAGCATGACTGCTGCAAGCGTCATGCCGGTGCCGAGAACCTTGGCGAGGATCGTGCCGAAGTCGCCTGCATTATAAAATGCGATAGTACCAAGAACGAGACCTATGATCAGCCCCATCACGACCGGCTCACCGAAAACCCCAAAGCGACGTTCGATGGTTTCGGTGTTGATGTTGATCTTGTTGATGCCGGGGATGCGATCCATGATCCAGTTGAGCACGATGGCAATTGGCAGGATCTGCGCCGAGGCCAGATGCGGCACGGACACACCGGGTACGCCATAGAACTGCTGAACAGCGCGTGCGGACCAGTCTGCAAACAACAGCGACAGTGCTGCAACCAGTGCTGCAATGATGATGCCATAAGCGAGGTTATCGGTTGCAGCGACAACCAGCGAGCCTACGAAAGCAAAGTGCCAGAAATTCCATACGTCCACATTGAGCGTGCGCGTCCAGCGCATCAGCAGGAGGACGATGTTGACCAGAATACCAACTGGAATAACCCACAAGCCCACGGATGAACCAAAGGCGATGGCTGCAGCCGATGGCCAGCCCACATCAACGATGTCGCGTTTGATGCCTGTATTGGTGACGATTGCCTGAGCCACTTCACCGATAGAGGTGAACATAAGGCCAAGGACCAGGTTGATACCGATGAAAGCGACGCCAATTGTTATGGCTGCACGGAAGGCTTTGCCGACCTTCGCCCCAAGTACCACTGCAATAATGAAAATCACGATAGGCAACAGGACTGTCGCCCCAAGCGTATCGACTGCCGTTTTAAGTCCGCTCAGAAATGCGTCCATTTATCTCTCCTCCCCCTCGGAGCACGTCCCAAAGTGCACCGAACTAACAGAACATCATTATTAGCTCGCACGTATCGACGTTTCAAAATGTGAATTGGGCGAAACGGCAGAACATTTGTATTCTATAGCAAACTAAAGTTGAATAACAAGATGGCATTTCGGGAGGTGTAAACGCTGCGAGAAATGAACACTGGTATTGACTTAGAAACAAATGTTCATTAATCGATAATGCATCAGAGGAGACTGCGAGAATTTTGCAGGGACGTTCAGGAGGAAACGATGGCAACCAATGTGGCGTTGACAGGTTTGGCGCGTGACATGCAGGCGCGGGCGGATAGTGGGCGCCCAATTCGCATCGGACTGATTGGCTCCGGCGAAATGGGCACCGATATCGTCACGCGCGTTGCACATATGCCGGGTATTGAGGTTGGTGCCATCTCCGAATTGCGCGTTCCAAATGCACTCAAGGCAGTGGATATTGCTTTTCAGGAAGAAGGCCATGGCCGCGAGGTCTCGACAGCTTCCGACCTGACTGCTGCTATGGAAGCGCACAAGGTTGCTGTAACCGACAATGCCAATCTGATCCTCGAAAATGATCTTATCGATGTCGTGATCGATGCAACCGGTGTTCCAGCTGTGGGGGCCGAAATCGGCCTGCGCGCTATGGAGCATGGCAAGCATCTTGTCATGATGAATGTCGAAGCGGACGTCACCATCGGTGCATATCTGAAAGCCGAAGCCGAGCGCCTTGGCGTGACCTATTCGCTGGGCGCAGGCGATGAGCCGTCATCCTGTATGGAGCTGATCGAGTTTGTGACTGCCATGGGTCATCCGATTGTGGCGGCGGGCAAGGGCAAGAACAATCCGCTCAATATCGACGCCATTCCAGATGAATATATGGAAGAAGCCACGCGCCGTAACATGAATGTACGCATGTTGGTGGAATTCGTTGACGGTTCAAAGACCATGGTTGAAATGGCGGCTATTGCCAATGCCACAGGTCTCGTCCCCGATAAGGCCGGTATGCACGGCCCTGCTGCAACGCTCGACCAGCTCAATAAGACGCTGATCCCTGAAAAGGATGGCGGCGTGCTGTCGAAGGTCGGTGTGGTCGATTATTCCATCGGCAAGGGTGTTGCGCCGGGCGTATTTGTTGTCGCCGACATGTCGCATCCGCGTATTTCCGAGCGCATGGAAGATCTGAAAATGGGCAAGGGTCCATATTTCACGTTCCATCGTCCGTATCACCTGACTTCCCTTGAAGTGCCGCTCACCTGCGCCCGCGTTGTGCTCTATGGCAAGCCGGACATGGTTCCGCTTTCAAAGCCGGTCGCCGAAGTGGCAGCCGTTGCAAAGAAGGACATGCAGCCGGGCGAAAAGCTCGATGCGATTGGCGAATATTGCTACCGCGCTTGGATCATGACTTCCGGTGAAGCAAGAAGCGCGCATGCGATCCCATGCGGGTTGTTGCAGGGTGGCAGCGTGACCAAGCCGATCAAAAAAGGCGAACTGATCACTTACGACAATGCGGCTGTAGCTCCCGGCTCCAAGATTGCCGAGCTGCGCGCACGTCAGGACAAGCTCGTTTACGGAGCGTGAGGACAAAACATCATGGTTCAAGCCAAAAAAGTCGAACCGCAGGATACGGGCGACCGTCACAATTTGCCTTATGCTTTCCGCACTTATTCGCCGGAACAGCTGAAAGAAGCACTGCATAAAATGTATCTCATCCGCCGCTTTGAAGAGGGCGCGGAAGAAAGCTACACGCGTGGCCTCATTCATGGAACGATGCATCTGTCCATCGGGCAGGAAGCAAGCGCGATGGGCTCGTGCCTGCCACTTAACGATGACGACATGATCACCTCGACCCATCGTGGTCATGGCCACTGCATCGCCAAGGGTGCAGACGTGAAGCGCATGTTTGCTGAGTTTTTCGGCAAGGAAACCGGTTATTGCAAAGGCCGTGGCGGCTCGATGCACATTGCTGACGTTTCCAAGGGCAATCTTGGTGCAAACGGCATTGTCGGCGGCGGTATCCCGATTGCGGTCGGTGCAGCTCTTTCCGCCAAGAAGCAGAAAAACGGCAAGGTGGTCGTGTCGTTCTTTGGCGATGGTGCGAACAATGAGGGTGCTTTTCACGAAGCACTCAATATGGCTTCGGTCTGGAAGCTCCCTGTCATTTTCGTGTGCGAAAACAACGGTTACGGGATGTCTACTTCGACCAAGCGTTCGACGGCGGTTGCCAATGTCGCTGATCGTGCATCGGCCTATAACATGCCGGGCGTGATCGTGGATGGCAACAATCTGTCGGAAGTGGCAGAGGCCGTGAATGAAGCCACCGAACGCGCACGGCGCGGCGATGGGCCTACGCTCATTGAAAACAAGACCTACCGCATTCGTGGTCATTCCAAGAGCGATCGCAACCGCTATCGCACCAAGGAAGAAATCGAGCACTGGCAGAACGATCGCGATCCAATCGCGCATTTTGAGGCCGACTTGAAAGCCTATGGCTTCATCAACGATGCCGAGATCGAGGCGATCCGTACCGAGGTGGAGAAGGAGATCGCTGAGGCGATTGAGTTCGCCAAGAACAGCCCTGCACCCGATCTGACCAACCTGACCCGCGACGTTTACACGGATGATATTTGAACATGGACACAGCAATCCGTGAGTTGAGCTATTCGCAAGCCATTCAGGAAGCAATGGCGATTGCCATGGAACGCGACGACCGCGTGTTCCTGATGGGTGAAGATATTGGCGTCTATGGCGGCGCATTTCAGGTGACAGGGGATCTGGTGCATCGCTTTGGCGAGGACCGTGTCATGGACACCCCGATTTCAGAACTGGGCGGCGCGGGTGTCGCTGTCGGCGCAGCACTGACCGGTATGCGTCCGATTTTTGAATTTCAGTTCTCCGACTTTGCAGCACTTGCTATGGAGCAGATCGTCAATCAGGCTGCCAAAATCCGCTATATGCTTGGCGGCGCGGTTTCTGTGCCACTGGTCATGCGCTTCCCGGCTGGCTCGGGAACAGGTGCTGCAGCGCAGCACAGCCAGAGCCTTGAAGCATGGCTTGGTCATGTTCCCGGTCTCAAAGTTTTGCAGCCGTCGACACCTTATGACGCCAAAGGCATGTTGCTTGCAGCCGTTGAAGATCCAGACCCCGTCATGATCTTTGAACACAAGCTGCTTTATAAGATGAAAGGTCCGGTTCCTGAAGGCTTCTACACCGTGCCGATCGGCAAGGCAGAAGTGGTTCGTGAAGGCCGTGATCTGACCATCGTTGCAACCGCAATCATGGTGCACAAAGCACTTGATGCGGCTGCCGAACTTGCCAAGGAAGGTATTGATGTTGAAGTGATCGATCTGCGCACCGTGCGTCCGATTGATCATGAAACCATCATTAAAAGCGTCAAGAAGACGTCCAAGCTCCTCTGCGTTTATGAAGCTGTAAAGACGCTTGGCATCGGTGCTGAAATCTCCGCAATCGTCGCGGAAAGTGATGCCTTTGACTATCTTGATGCGCCAATCGTGCGTCTTGGCGGGGCAGAAACTCCAATTCCTTACAATCCTGATCTTGAACGTGCAACGGTTCCGCAGGTGCCTGATATCCTGAAAAGTGCGCGTGATCTGGCTAAAGGAGTGCGCTGACCATGGCTGTGGAAGTCATTCTCCCCAAGGTCGATATGGATATGGAGACGGGGCAGATTTCGCGCTGGTACGCCAAGGATGGCGATACTGTCACGAAAGGCCAGCTTCTCTTTGAAATTGAGACTGATAAGGCGGCGATGGAAGTCGATGCTCCGGCATCAGGCATTATTGCGGATATCAGTGCCGCAGAAGGCGCTGTTGTCCCGGTTGGTCAGACTGTCGCCTGGATTTATGACGAAGGTGAAGAACGTAGTGCCAAGTCAGCGCCCGTCGTTGAAGAGCCAATTGCTGCTGTGCCCGTCGAAACTATCATTGAGACGGTAGCACCAAAACCGGTTGAACCAAAATCCTCCCAAGACGATAAAAATGGTTCAGCAGATGATGTGCGGGCAACACCGCTCGCACGGCGGCTCGCCCGTGAAGCAGGCATTGATCTCGCCACCATTCAGGGCTCAGGTCCGAAGGGCCGCGTGCAGAAGAAGGACGTTGAAGGCAATACCGGCATTGCGAAGCATGCAGTATCGGCTAAATCGCCTGCAATTAAAAATGCTGACCCATCCGTGCCCGGTCAGCTTAACGCAGTCTGGTTGCGTGAGGGCGAGGCCGATCGGTTGCCGATTGTGCTGATCCACGGCTTTGCCGCAGACCTCAACTCATGGCGTGGCTTGTTTGCCGGGGCGTCGCTTGGCCACCCGATACTGGCGCTTGATCTTCCGGGACACGGTAATTCACCACGTGTCGTTCCTGAAAGCATTGATGACATTGCTGCTGCAGTCGAAGCGACGCTGGCTGCTTTCGGTGTGACGTCGTGCCTGTTGGTCGGCCATTCGCTTGGCGGGGCCGTCGCCACAGTCACCGCTGCGCGTGGCGTTGTCGATGTGCGTTCCCTGTTGCTTATCTCTTCGGGTGGTTTGGGGCCGCAGGTCAACGGTGCGTTCATAAAAGGTCTTATCGGCGCGAAAAGCGAAGCCAGCATCGTTCCCTGGTTGAAGCTGCTCGTTGCCGATGAGAGCCATCTGACAAAGCCATTCATCAATGCAACCGTTGCTCAGGCTTCCGACGCAGAACTGCGCAATACACAGGAAGCGATTGGTGCCCGGTTCTTTGCAGATGGCACGCAGACATTTGAGGTTCGCTCAAGCACTGCCTCGCTTGCAATGCCGGTGCGGCTCATCTTCGGTGCCGAAGATCGGGTTATTCCCGTTGCCCAGGCTCATGGTTTGCCGGGGAAAGTTGGCGTCCACATTTTCGCAGGTTGTGGACATATGCCACAAATCGAAGAGCGGGCTGCGGTGCTGCAAATCCTTAAAGAGTGTGCAACGGCTGCTGCCAATTGATGTTCAACTGGTGTGATTAAAAAGAAAGCACATCGTTTTGCGGCGATGTGCTTTTTGTTGTTACTCGGACTGCGCCCTGTCCTTGAGCATCTGTGTTGCACTTTCTTCATCGGTGATGAGAACGGTGGGTTTCAGAAGTTCGATTGCACCAAGCAGAGCGGCAATTTTCTCTTTGCCGCCTGATGTAAGAATACGTTGCGGCGTCTTCTGAAGACTTTCAATTTTGGCCGACATGACGCGGTCGTGCACGGGATCATCAACGATCTTGCCGTTCTTGTCATAGAAGTGGAAAAGTACGTCGCCAACAGCGCCATTTGCAATGAGCGATAGCTTCTGTTCCTCGTCAATCAGGCCGACACGATAAGACGTGCTGCTGGCGGTTTGAATGTCGCCGACGCTGAGCAGAACCATGTCCAATTCTTCGGCCATATCCAGCACAGTATTCAATCCGCAACGTTCGATAAGAGCGATCCGTGTCTCTTTGCTATCAACCAGAGCAGGGGCGGGGATAAGATAGCCTTCACCCTGAAAAATCTGCGCAAACTGCCAGGCAAATTCCGGCGGATTGGAACGGCGTGGCTGCACGATGCCGCCGAGCAGCGAGATCACTTTCAAATCGTTGAGCGGGCGGGCACCGATGTGCTGCAGAGTGCTGGAAAGGGTGCGCCCCCAGCCGACGCCAATCGTCATGCCGTGCTGCACCTTTTCCGACAGATAAGCGCCGGTGGCAGCACTGATCGGTGGAATAGGATCAATGTCAGATGAAGAGAGCGGCGCGACAATCGCGCGTTCCAGACCAAAGGTCTTTTCAAGCTCCACTTCCAATGCGGTCAAGCTTGCCAGCTTGCCTTCGATGGTAATTTTTACTTCATTGCGAGCACGGGCATCAGCAAGAAGGCGAACGATTGTGACACGACCGACGCCAAGCGCTTCAGCAATGTCGTTCTGGGTCATTTGTTCGACGTAATACATCCACGCGGCACGCGTTCTCAACCGGCTCGTGCGGTTTTCGGCGGCAACGCCTTCCGATCCAATGATGAGGTCAGCTGTCTCCGGATTCTTTTGCGTCTTCTTGCCAGCTTTTTTCAAAATAATCCCTCAAATTATTGGCGCAATACTGCTTTATAGAAGTGATACTCTTAAAGCGAACCTATTGCTTTTCCATGTGAAGGCAAACAATAATTCATGTGCTCTGTCCAGGCTGTTCCGGTGGCGCTTCGGTTAAGGAAAATGAACATGCTACGCATTCTTTCGGAAGAAATTGCAGTCAATCTGAAAGACCGGCTGCGTGAGGTTCGATATATGATTCGCCGCAATCGTCATGAAAGTTTGCAGGGCGAACAAGCCGCTTCCCGGCCGGGTGAAATCGTGTCGCCGGAACTGTTGCTTGGACATGCTGCGAGCATGATGGACAAGGCGCTGACCACAGCTGAAACAATCTCCATTTCGTTGATTTCATCGAACCCGAATGTTCATAACAGTGCGCCGCATGTGAGAAGCCTGTCGGTTTATTTCGGCGCAGGAGCTGAAGGTGGGCGCGCGTTCCGCAAGGATATGTACTATCTCACGAAGGAAGTGCTCCGCCGCCATCAGTTGCAGAATGTGCTGATTCAGGAAGCTGTGTTTGTCACCGTGCATGCAAAAGTAATGCGCAAACATGGAGCTCTCTTGAAGAGCGCGGTTGCCGCCGAGGCGGGCGACAAAAAAGTAGCCGAAACGGCCAAGGCCATCACGGCCATGTTTTTCGAGCTTCTTGCGGAAAAGCCGGTTCGTTTTATTTCATTGGATGGCCATTGCGATCCGCAGGCTTTACGTAAATTCGAAACAATGTGTTTCGCTGCTGTTGGCCTGGCATGCGGACTGGCCACAGCGAAAGCTGGCGACCTGGAAGGAATTGACCCACTTGAGAGCGCCATTCTGGCTTTGGACGCAAGACATGAGCGTCTGATGCAGGCTGCTGAAGATCGAGATCATCCACAGCTCGAAAATCTGTTCCAGACCTTGATTGCACACCTGCCATAAAACAAAGCCCGGATACGATGATCCGGGCTTTGTTTTATAGATGCGTCGCAGATGAAGTTTAGTTTCCAAACATATCTGCGATCAGCTTTTTTGCGCGGGGAATTGAAGCCGGACTCATGCTGAGCTCGGTCAGTCCCATGCGCAGGAATTCGCCGATGAGTTCCGGCTTTCCTGCAGCTTCGCCGCACATGCCCACCATGATGCCTGCTTCGGTACCCGCCTTTGCGGTCATCTCGATTGCCGCCATGACAGCCGGGTGGCTTACGTCGTTGAGCTTCGCAACGGTTGGATTGAGCCGATCCGCAGCCATCACATACTGCGTGAGATCATTGGTGCCGATGGAGAAGAAAGCCGCTTCTTTTGCGAGTTCTCTGGCGGCAAAAACAGCCGCCGGTGTCTCAATCATAACGCCAAGGTCGAACTGGGCGAAAGCTTTACCTTCGTTTGTAAGTTCGCTGATGCATTCTGCGATCAGTCGTTTGGTTGCGCGAATTTCTCCGACATCCGAGACCATCGGCAGCATCACCTTGAGGTTACCATTGACTGCTGCGCGCAGCAATGCGCGCAACTGCGGCTTGAATACATCCAAACGATCCAGACACATGCGAATGCCGCGCCAGCCAAGGAAAGGGTTTTCTTCCTCGGGAAACTCGATGCCTGCAATGGGCTTATCGCCACCGATATCGAGCGTCCGGACAATAACCGAATGTGGTGCAAATGCTTTGAGAAGCGCCGAATAGGTTTCGGCCTGCATGTCTTCGGACGGCAGATGAATATGCTTCATGAAGAGAAGCTCAGTGCGGAAAAGACCAACCCCCATGGCGCCGGCTTCGAGCGCGACGTCGATCTCCTCAAGTGCGCCCATATTGGCGGCAACTTCGATAATATTTCCATCTGCGCGACGCGGCGTGATCGAGCGATAAGCATCCAGAGCCTGCTTTTCCTGCATTGCTTTGGAAATACGCGCTTCGATTTCGTTGCGGATAGCCAGGTCTGGATCGGCATGAACGATGCCGAACGTTCCGTCCACTGCTACGGTCTTTGCATTCTCGAGCTCATGGATTGCACTCCCCAGGCCAAGAACAGCCGGAATGCCATGCGTGCGGGCGATGATCGCAACATGCGATGTGGCGCCGCCATGTCCGCAGACAACACCTTTGATTTTTTTGAGCGGTGCACGTGCCAGATCCCAGGCGCCGATGTCTTCGGCAATAAGCACCGATCCTTCCGGCAAGCCTTCCAGATTGATATCTTCCTTGCCGAGAAGTGCAAGACAGATCTGGCGACTGACGGCATGCACATCATCTGCACGTGCATTAAGATAGTGATCGTCGAGTGCCGCAAACTGCCCGGCAACCGTGGAAGCTGCAGCAAGCATCGCCGAAATGGCATCTAAACCATCTCGAATGAGCCCAAGTGCTTCGTCGGTCAGGCTATCATCCGCAGCAATATCCTTTAATGCCGCAATGATGCCTCTGTCAGCGTCAGCGAGGTTGCCGCTGGAGAGCGAAGCATCCATGCGTTGCTGTACCGTCGCGATAGCCGACTTAAAATGGGCAATCTCGGTGTCTATTTCAGATGCTGCAAGCTTCCGGCCCAACGGCTTGATTTCTTCAGGAAAAAACGGAAACGCAGTACCCAATGAGATGCCTTCGCTCGCACCAATGCCTTTTATCTGACCCGTGGGCAGCTTTATCGAAATCGCAGGCTGAGTAGCGGCTGGCGGCGTGGTTTCTGCTTGAGGGGTAGCAGTGGGTGCAGCGGCCTCTTCAAGACCAGCTTGCGGGTTTTCCAGATAGCCAATCAAAGCTTCGATGGCTTCAATGGCATCGGCACCATCGGCACGAACGGTCACTTCATCAAGCTCTTTCACACCAAGCAGCATCAGCTTGACGGAGCTTTTGGCACTTACGCTTTTTCCGGCCTTGGCGATTTCGATGTCACTTTCAAAACCTTTGGCCAGTTTAACGAAGCGGGTGGCGGGGCGCGCATGCAGCCCTTCATGCACCCGGACGATAGTCGAGCGTTCCATTTATATAAGCCTCAAAGCAACATCTGAAACATTCCAACATTTTAAATGTCGAAACTTGTTCCAATTATCTGTTTTAACACGTAATTCCAAATCCAATGATGGCCAGATTCAGCCGCCAATGGTGATAATCTGCCCTTCTTTGAGAGCAGCGACAAGCTCTTCGCCGACGATTTCAGTAGCGCAAATTTCGCCTGGACGATCTGTCGATTGTGCGCCCGTAAACGAAATAACGACGTGGCCGATTTCGCGTACTTTTTGCCAGGCGCTATCACCGACAGCAGTGATTTCTGCGTTGAGCGAGCCGATGGTGATGCGGGCTCCGACAGCAGGTGCGGCCGCTTCCGGGCCTTCTTCCACGACATGCATTACGGAAACTTCAGCGAGTTCAGGTGGCGACCCATCTGCAAAAAGAATGAGAACGCCGCCTTCAGCGAGATCCGCAACTTCCGGGCCGATCGCGGTGATCCGCGTTTTCAGATGTATCGACATAGAGGCGGTCCTTTCTTGGTATGGTCTTCGATGCCCGGAAATAGTGATCAGGGGACATCGACATTGCAGATGTTTGGGAGATTGCCTGCCGCCGCTTTTGCTGCGACAGGCTGAACGTCTTAAAGCACTGCGAGGCTGACAACCCATGCGATCAGGACCGAAAGTGGCCCCATGATCTGACGGCTGATCAGAACTGCCGGAACACCAATTTCGATTGTCTTGGGTTTCGCCTCACCGAGCGCGAGACCAACCGGCACGAAGTCACAACCGACCTGCGTGTTGTAGGCAAAGAGCGCAGGCAGGGCCATGGCCGGAGCGATTGTGCCGTTGGCGATCTGCGGTCCTATGATCGCCACGCCGACGACCTGCGCGATAACCGCGCCCGGTCCGAGGATTGGGGACAGGAACGGCAAGCCGCAGATGGCGGAAAGGACGAGCAAGCCGACAATATTATTGGCTAGCGGTCCAAGCGGCTGGGCAAGAATATCGCCAATGCCTGTATAGAGGATCAGACCGATCAGCATGGTCACGAATGCCATGAATGGCAAAACGTTACGGATAACCTGATCGATTGTGCGGCGCCCCGCCTGGAAGAAGATACCAACCACACGGCCCATGACACGACCGATACTGCTGATCAGTCCGACCAAGCCGCCTTCGCTCGGCTGTTCTACCGGTGCAGGCTCTTCTTCAACTGCGGCAACTGCAGGGGCAGCGGCGGTCGAGCCGTCAGCAGAAACGATGTCTTCCGGCTTCACACCTGACACGTAAATGTCCTCGGTGATGAACTGCGCCAGTGGCCCGGATTGTCCAACCGGTGTGATGTTTACCGTTGGAATGCGCTTGCGCGGATAGACGCCGCAGCGGGCAGTGCCGCCACAATCGACAACCACGACTGCCATTTCGCTTTCAATTGGTGGTGAGCGGAAGCCATCAACGGCCTCTGCTCCGGTCAATTCGGCAATCCGGCGTGCAAGCGGATGAATGCCGCCGCCAGTGACCGAAACCACCTTGTTGCGTTGCTCTGTCGGCTGAATGACAAGCGGACCGCCCCAGCCATTTGAGCCGCGGGAAATTTTAACTGCCTTATAGGTCTTTACCATGTCGTCCTCCCCAATTCCCGCTTAAAGCTCAATGCCTTGACGCCGCGCCATGATGGCGGTGATGCGTTCTGTGAGCATGCCTTTAAGGAGGATCACGACGAGACCAACGATGGCGTACCAGATGGCGACGTTGATGTGATAACCCGTTGGAACTGCGCCCTTCTTCTCAAGTTCGAGAAGTGCAACGAGCACGCCGCCCCAGACAAAGTATTCGCCCGGATTGATATGCGGGAAGAGACCCAGTGGCGGATGAACATAGGAAACAGCCGCGTCATAGAAGGCGGGCTTGTATTTTTCGTCCAGAAACGACCCGAATGTGTAGGCCATCGGGTTGGTCAGGAAGAACACCGAAAGAACCGGCAGAACCGTATAGCGGGTAAGCGCGATACGTCCGGCGCTGCGGGCAATGCCGTGGACGCGCTTTTCACCGACCAGTTCGGTTACGGCATAGAAGGCGGTCATCAGCACGACGAGCGTCGGAATAATACCCGTTACAAACCCGGCAAAAACTTCGCCGCCCTTCTGGAAGACGCCAATGAAATGCTTGCCGATTGAAGCAAGCCAGCCCAGCTGTTCTTCTTGCTGGACGTTCTGAAGGCGTTCCTTGAACTGATCAACGGTAATTCCGCCGCTGCCGACATCGGCTGGCGCGGTGGTTGTTGCTTGCGCAAGCTGCAGAAGATCATTTCCCGCGTGCTCTGCAGCATGTTTGCCATGCAGGGCCGCATCGGAAATCATGCTGCCGGCCATATGTATAGATTGCATTGTTACGTCGGCATGTTGTGCCAACATCGTCACTATCGACATTGCTCCTCCTCGATTGCTTGTTTCAGGCAAGCAACTCCTATGCTCCCACTGCCTTCAGACCTTCGAGTTCGATCCCATCGGATTGATCTCTTATGCGACCGATCTGCTCTATCGCCTGCTTGGCAGCAGCCACCACTTCAGGCGTTCCTTCTCCAATTGCGGGATTGTCCTGCAACTCGCTGAGGCGCATGCCCTCAAAGCCTTCGCGGCGGCTGAATTTTGCAAAAACTGTTCGTCCGCTCATTTGCAGGAAGCGTCGCACCACCAAATTGCGGTCTACGACGAGCAAAACAATAACGCCTCTGCCGAAGCGGCCTCGCACATGACCCGCGCCGACAAAGCCGTCAGAATATTTCGAGGTGATGCCTTTCATCACATCGGAATAGTGACGCATCTGAAACCAGACGCCCAGAGACTGAAAGCCCCAAAGCAAGGCGAGCGCCAGCAAAGCCCATTGCCAGATAGCCATTTTGTTCTCCTCCCACGAAGGACGAATAGGATATTTTCCGAGTTCGTCCTTCAGTAAATAGAGAACATTTGTCTTCTTGAATGTCAATATGTATAATTTTGTCAGCAAATGAAGACGAATGACGACTGACATTGCAATCGGTTTCGCATAATGTCGTTTGTAAACGGGAGGCCGCTCGCAACATGGATTTGCTACTCAGAGAACAAATGGCATCGATGCCAGATTTGCGTCATCGACTGCGCCAGCTGCGTTGGTTCAGGGCGACGTTCCGTAAACATGCGAGCTTACTGCATGAGCTTTATGGCGTCGAATATGAGATTGATGAAAAGAAGCTCACAGAAGCCTTCCTGAACTGGGTGGAGCTCGTTAATCAGAACAAGCGTTTCGCCAAGGTGGATCGTAAGGATTTCATCACCTTTGCTGCGGGCCTTGTGTTGCGAGAGCTGATCCGCTTGTCACCTGCGAAGGTCGTTTCGCCGCCAAAGCACGCTGCAGACGATGCCGCGCGTCTTTACGAAATCGTCAGCTTCTGGCCAGAAGGTTTTCTCTACACAAACTACTGTATCTGCGCGATTGCTGCTGTGCAGGAGCAGGAATTCGGTACTGTTCCGGATATCGATCAGTGTGCTGATGAGCTGCGGACATGGTGGTCTTACAAGGAAAACGTCTCGGAAATGCCGGGTTATGCGATAGCATTTCTTGATAAGTTTCTTGGTAGCGAGCCGAACTGGGTCATGCCGGATCTGGCGTCGGCGCGTGCAGCGGTGAAGCGTGCTTTGGGGGCTGATAATCCGGTCACGAAGATCCAAAATAATTAGTGGCCGCTTTGTTCCAGTGCGGAAAGTGCTTATTCCACTCGGAATATCTGCGTTTAACCAGCACCGGAGCCGGGCATTTCAAAGGCTCATATTCCACCATACCAGTCATAGCCATAGTCCTCCCAGTAACCACCTTTCCCACCTTGAATGGCCGCAAAGCTTGAGACAAGCTCAATCGACTTGATGTATTTGCTCATCTTGTATCCGAGTTGTCTCTCTACGCGCAGACGAAGCGGAGCTCCGTTTTCTACCGGCAGGACACGATCATTGAGACCATATGCCAAAATAGTCTGCGGATGACGGGCGTCGATGAGATCTATGCTGCCGTAAAATGACGCTGCTCCTTTCGCGCCGTCTACCCTATCGAAGCAGTGGAAGACGACAAAGCGCGCGGATGGCGTGGGGCGTGTCACATCGAGAATCTGGCTCAAGGGGACGCCTGTCCATTTGGCGATTGTACTCCAGCCTTCCACGCAGTCGTGGCGGGTGATCTGGGTGCGCCCTGGCATGTTGCGCAGTTGCTCCAGCGAAAAACTTGTCGGTTTTTCCACGAGACCTGTTACCTGCAAAACATAGTCTGAGAAATCGGCTGCGCGAAGTGCTTCATATTCTTCCGTCGCAGGATTGGTTTCACCATTCGGTTTTTGACCCTGACGCAGCTCGCTTTCCCCATACTCCCTTGCAAGTGCATTATGTCCCTGCAGTTGCCGTTGAATGAGGTAGGTCAGATCGTTCGCCTTTTCGAGGACTTGCCGCGTAGCGCTTTCGTTGTTGCCGACAAAATCGAAAGCATCACAACCGCTCAACATAATGGAAGAGGCTGCGGCTCCGGAAAAAGTTAGGAACTGTCGTCTGGAAAGATTCAGCTTGCTCATGGGTGCCTGTCCTCGTCTTTTTTCGGAAGATCGGCGCGATACCAACCGGAAATCATCGATCGCATTTCGTTGAACGGACCTGCCGCAAGCACCATCACGATATGAATGACGACGAATGCGCAAAGCAGGAAAACGGCTACAAAATGAAGAGTGCGGGCTGTCTGGCGTCCGCCGAGCCATTCCGTCAGCGGCAGTACGGCATCCATGCCGGGAGACATGGCCAGCCCCGTAATTATAACCATCGGGAAAAGGCCGAAAAATACCATGCAATAGGTCAGTTTCTGCATAGGATTGTATGTTTTCCCATGCTGGAAACGAAATTTTAGATGGTTGAGAAAATCGCCGGGCAGGCTCTTTATTTCCAATGCAGATGGCAGTAGCTCGTTCTTCAGATGCCTGTTCAGAACACTGCCGATCAACCATAGCATGAGCGTGCCCACCAGAACCCAGGCGAAGAAGAAGTGAACCACACGTCCGGTTGCCAGATCGCGATAGGACGGAATGGTCAACGCTGGGGGAAATGCCTGATAGTCGGGAGCGCCTGTGGCTCCCGATACGCCGAGAAAACCGGTTGTCTGGAAGCTTTTGCCCAAGATATCGACACGACCTTCAGGGCCGCTTTCGCCCTCGACGGCATAAATTGCCAGAATGGCATTATCATAGTCGAAACCGGATTCGTTGCCGAGATAGAGTGTGGGGTGCGCATTGAATATCTGCAGCCCGGACAGCAGCAGAAAGAAGAGGCTTGCAGCCCAAATCCAGTGTGTGAGACGCGTCAGCAGACGCTGGCGATAGACGAGCTGTTTCATGATGTTGCGCTCCGGTAATTTGCCCGCCAATCGTGAGGGAAGACTGGCGGGCCAGAACAATTACTGTGGCTTCTTCATGGAGTCGGACTGCATTGCGTCCTGTTTCATGGCATCGCTCTTCATCGCTTTGTCGTCATGTTTCTTCATTTTCTTTTTTGTATCGCTATGCATGGCGTCACCTTTCATGGCGTCATGCTTGCCCATGGAATCCTTCTTCATAGTGTCAGACTTCATGGTGTCGGTTTTCATCGCGTCTTGCGCGAAAGAAACCGGCGTGAAAGATATAGCGGCAAGCAGGGCGAGCGCCGGAAGGACGATGATGTTCTGTTTGATGGTCATGACGATACTCCTGTTCATCTGGGCGCCAGCGGCGCGTAACGGGAGGAGTTTCGACAGGCAGAGGCAAATGGTTACACCGATCACGGCGATGTGATCACCTCATTGGAAGATGTAACCTTTTCCGCTTCTTTCACGAATATGCCGGTGATTGGGAGTTGTAACCTGACCTATTCGAACGAAGAGAGGTTGAAAAAACTGATGATATTGGCGCTCGACGGAGACAAGGCAGCCTATCGGACCTTGCTTGAGGATCTGTCGCGCCGACTGAAACCTTATTTTCTGCGGCGTCTTTTCGGCGATAAATCGCAAGCGGAGGACCTTATTCAGGAGACTTTGCTGGCGATCCATACCCGACGCATAACCTATGATCGGGGCATGGCGTTTCTACCCTGGGTGAATGGAATTGCACATCACAAGCTTGTCGATCATCTACGCCGTCACGGGCGTGAGACTGCTACACCTCTGGAAGAGGATGTTCCCGTGTCCGATGATGCTGAAGCCGCCGATGCGCGCATGGATGTGGACCGGATGTTGAGCGGTGTTTCCGAACGCACGGCAGGTTTGATCCGCAAAGTAAAAATCGAGGGACAATCCATAGATGAAGCCGCACGTGACACCGGCTTGAGCCAGAGCGCGGTCAAAGTCGCCATCCACCGCGGTCTTGCAACAATAGCGCAAAGATTTGGAGGCAAAGGGCATGACCGATGATCTGATCGACAAGCTGACAGCAGATGTCAAACCGGTTGGCCCTCACGCAATGCGCCAGCTTTTCTTGCGCTATGCGACGGGAGGCATTGTAGGCGGGCTTGCGATTATGCTGGTTTTCCTTGGCGTGCGTCACGATTTGTTGTTGGCGATGACGACGACAGCCTATTGGATGAAATTCGGCTACGCAGTCCTGCTTTTATTGATACTGATCCCCGCATTATTCACCTTGTCGCGGCCCGTTCGCACGGGATTGCACTGGTTGCCGCTGGCCATACTTCTGGCTTGTCTTGCAGGCGCTGCATCAATCCAGCTGCTGAACGCCGAGCCCGGACAAGCAGAGGTGTTGATATGGGGGCGGACGGCGTTGGTCTGTCCATGGTTGATTGTTCTCATCGCTCTTCCCATGCTCGGGTTTCTGCTTACTGCCATGCGGCGGCTTGCTCCGGCCGATCCTGCTCTGACCGGTCTTGTCGCCGGTATCGTTGCTGGCGCCGTAGGAGTTCTTATCTATTCACTACACTGTCCGGAATCCGGAATGCCGTTTATTGCAATCTGGTATACGCTCGGCATCGCAATCATGGGTTTTTTGGGCATGATTGGCGGGCGCGTTTTACTCAAATGGTAAGACCTGAAAGCGGACAGCTTCTATCCTGGTTTGAACCAGTAACAGACCTCTCACTGGCGAGTTAACTGCTAGCCCCGGACGAGTGGGCTTTGATCTTGGTTGAAACACGGCTTTGCCGTGCGCTCTGCATAACGGTGGCAGAACCTCGTCGTCTTCAAAGCAAACATGGTGAATTAAACTCACTGGGCAATAACGGTCAAAAACATTTTGGATTCTCCCCAGAATGCGTTAGCGTCTTCGCAGTTCCGTGGGAGGACCTTATGAAATGCAGTGGGGGAAGTAATCTGCAAAAACTTCCCGCTTAGTCGTGGTGTCTGCACCATGGCAAAATCTATTGGAGTGAGGAGGAAATATGCAAATCTTTAATCGGAAAACGACTGTTTCTCTGGCTACCGCATTGGGGCTTGTGTTCGGTGCTGCTCAAGCGAAAGCCGAGGAGTTTGTAAATATTCTGACCGGTGGCACCAGTGGCGTCTACTACCCGCTCGGCGTCGCTATGGAAAAAATCTATTCGAGCATTCCTGATGTGCGTCCCTCGGTTCAGGCGACGAAAGCATCCATTGAGAATATCAATCTCATCAACAGCGGCCGGGGTGAAGTGGCGTTCACGCTGGGCGATTCCCTGCGCGATGCCTATGAAGGCAATGAAGCAGCCGGTTTTAAAAAGAAGCTCACCAATCTGAGCACGCTTGCGGCAATCTATCCGAATTATGTGCAGATCGTCGCCTCCAAGGAATCCGGCATCAAGACATTGGCTGATCTCAAAGGAAAGCGTTTGTCCGTCGGTGCACCGAAATCGGGAACCGAACTCAATGCGCGCACCATTCTGGGGGCTGCCGGACTTTCCTATGATGATCTCGGCAAGATCGAATATCTGCCCTTCGCGGAATCCGTCGAGCTGATGAAGAACCGCCAATTGGATGCAACCTTGCAATCTTCCGGACTTGGCGTCGCCTCGCTGCGCGATCTTGCCAATTCCGTGGACATCAATGTGGTTGAGGTTCCGGCAGACGTTATCGAGAAAATCGGCGCGCCGTATCAGGTCAACACGATCCCGGCGAATACCTATAGCGGGCAGGACAAGGATGTCGTGACAGCTTCCGTGATCAACTATCTGATCGTTCGCCCCGATATGGATGAAGAACTGGTTTACCAGATGACCAAGGGGCTATTCGAAAATCTCGACCAGCTAACTGCCGCCCATTCTTCCGCAAAGGCAATCAAGCTCGATAAAAGCACCATCGTGTCACCTGTTCCGGTTCATCCCGGTGCTCTGCGTTACTACAAGGAAAAAGGCATCGAATAGGCTGGCAGCAATCCTGCGCGGCGGTTGGTACCCGGGTGACAATCCCGGGTTCCTTCCTTTTTCTGACAGACGGTGTCCGATCCTTGTTAATCGGATCGCTCCCTTAACTGTTCATTTTAAATGCACAATCTGATGAAGGTTCGTTCATGACGCAGAGCGAGAACAGCGCCGTAGAATCGGCCGAGCATATTCCCGCCTGGGGCACAGGCACAGGCGCAAAAGTCCTGTTTGCCATCGCCGTGGCTTTTTCGGTTTTCCAGCTTTGGACTTCCGCTTATTCACCACTGCCAAGTCAGGTGGTCCGCTCCGTCCATGTCGGATTTCTGCTTCTGCTTCTCTTCGGCCTTTACGCCAATGCGAGCACAGTCGCTGCAAAGCGAGCGGCCTTCTGGCTGGCGGCCATCGTTGCTTTCGTGCTCAGTCTTTATCATTGGGTTTTCTACGAAGACCTGGTGATCCGGGCTGGCGAACCCAACACGCCGGATATCATAATCGGCATTCTCGTGGTCGCTCTCGTCTTCTGGGCGGGAAAAAAGATGATGGGTTGGACCTTACCTCTCATCTGCGCGATCTTTCTGGCTTACGGCTTGTTCGGACAATATCTCCCGCACCCGTTCAACCATCGCGGATATGATTTCGAGCAGGTGGTCGAAGTTCTCTTTCTGGGAACAGAAGGAATTTACGGCACGCCGATCTATGTCTCATCGAGCTATATTTTCCTTTTCATTCTGTTCGGCGCATTTCTCGAACGCGCGGGCATGATCCAACTCTTCAATGACATTGCCATGGGAACGGTTGGCGCGTCGCGTGGCGGCCCTGCAAAAGTTTCGGTGATTTCGTCAGCCTTGATGGGAACGATCAACGGTTCCGGTGTCGCCAATGTTGTGACCACAGGCGCTTTCACCATTCCGCTCATGAAGCGCTCCGGTTTCCGCCCGGCATTCGCGGGTGGTGTCGAAGCCGTTGCGTCGATGGGTGGCCAGATCATGCCCCCGGTCATGGGGGCGGTTGCTTTCATCATGGCTGAAACGCTGGGTCTGCCTTATGTTGAGATCGTCAAAGCGGCAATCGTACCTGCTATTCTCTACTTCATAACTGTCTTCGTGATGGTTGACCTTGAGGCGCGTCGCCTCAAGATGAAAGGCCTCAATAAAAGCGAAATGCCAAGCGCTCTCGAAGCAATCAGAAAACGCTGGTTTCTGGTTCTGCCGCTCGTCGCATTGGTGTGGCTCCTTTTCTCCGGCTATACGCCACTTTTTGCAGGCACTGTCGGCCTCAGTCTGACCGCGCTCATCATTCTCGGCGTGCCGGTTTCCGGCTCGATGTCGATGCCTTTGCGTGTGCTGTTCTGGGTCGCGCTCGGCGTCATGTCAGCAGCAGCCTTCGGCACGACCTTCAACATTTTCGGCTATGCCCTGCGCGGTATTACGCTGATCATCGCCCTCGTTGTGCTGCTGGTCATGATAAATTTTCTGGTGCGCGGTGGTCGGGAAACGCTCAGTCTGTGTCTTCAAAGCCTCGGGGAAGGTGCCAAGAATGCGCTGCCCGTGGGCGTTGCCTGCGCGCTGGTTGGCATCATCATTGGCATTCTGGCGCTTACCGGAGCCGGGTCTACTTTCGCTCGTGTGATTGTCAGCGTTGGAGAAAACTCACTGTTCTTCTCGCTGGTGCTGACCATGCTGGCCTGTCTGGTACTCGGTATGGGCATTCCGACTATCCCAAACTACATCATCACATCCTCGATCGCTGGCCCAGCACTCCTTCACCTGGAAGTGCCGCTTCTGGTATCGCACATGTTCGTCTTCTATTTCGGTATCATGGCTGATCTCACGCCGCCTGTTGCGCTTGCGGCTTTTGCGGCAGCGCCAATCGCGCGCGAGTCCGGCATGAAGATCGGCATGCAGGCGATCCGTATTGCGGTTGCGGGTTTTGCCGTGCCTTTCATGGCGGTGTACGAGCCGGTCATCATGCTTCAGGAAGGAGGGCCTCTTTCGGAAACGCTCGGGTTCTGGCCTGCATTCGCCTATATGTTCATCAAGGCACTGCTCAGTATTCTGCTATGGGGCGCAGCCGCTATCGGCCATCTTCGAACGCCGTTGAACATGTGGGAACGCATATGGGCTTTCGTCGCTATCGCGCTGATGCTCGCAACCTATCCCTATAGCGATGAACTCGGTTTTGCTGCCTGTGCAGCTTTCCTTGCATGGCATTTCTGGAGATCGCGACCTTCCGTCGTCGCGTCATCCGGTTGATGGCGGTCTGCATTGCGACGGCTGGCGGCGTACTGAAAATCGCCGCCACGAGCTTTGTTCTTTCATGGACGCACAGCGTTGAGAAAGTGCCATGGCAGGAGTTCTGGAATGTTACGTCCCAGGGCTTGGTATTGTCAGAAGCTCGCATCAAAGGCTCTGGCGCAGGCATGGATCCACCTGCCGATGCCGTTCTTAAGGACGGTTGGTATATCTATCACCCAACCATCCCTCCGCGTCATGAAATTGTTCTGGCTGCCTCCGGCAAGACGACTGGAGGCTGGACTTTCTGTTCGGAACAAAAATGTGTTGAACTTGGAAAGACGGAGGAGACACCGATCCATATCAAGTCGTGTAGTTAGGTCTCTTTTACCTGTAGTTCACTCGTTCTGCTCACCTTGATGTGCGACGGCTTAGCACAAGAAACCTGCGAAATAGCGTTTTGCTGCGACGTGATCTGCCTGTGAGCTGGGAAAAACGGGGAGCCATGATGGCCCCCCGTTTCATAGGCGATGTGATGAGAATTAGTGCCCAGAAAGCACAAGGGTCTGCACTGGCATCATCACGGCTTGTATTCGCAGGATCATGGCATGAACGAGCGCGGTTGCGTCGACGGCATGCAGGAATATCGACCGCAGCGTACCCGCTTCACCGGATTGCAGTTCCTCGTGATTGCTCGTGTAGGCATTGGCCACACAACTGCTACCCGGGGGTATGCCTGCAAGCTGTCCTTCGTAGAGAGGCTCCAGAGTGACTGTGATTGTTCCCGGTTTCGCCAATTGCTGGATGTCGACCAACTGATCGCTGGCGCGTACCTGTCCGCCAGCGATAACGTCTTGCACCTCGGTTACAACCATAGGGATAATCGTGAACGGCTTTCCGATACATGTAGCTTCAGCAATCATGCCGGGCTTCATGACTTGTGCCTCAATCTGACCGAATCCTGCGATAAGAGCCGTTCGGCCTGCTGTTTCTGGCACCAGTATGCCAGCAGGGCGGAGCAGTGGATTGACGACTTCACCTGCGCGCAGGGTGAACTGTTGAACGGTTCCCGAAACGCCCGCCTTCACGATCGTTTTATTAAGTTCAACTTCCGCCTGAGCGGCGGCAGCTTCGGTGCTTGCCCTCTGCGCCGGAAGTAATGAGGTGATTTTGGTTTCGAGCGTCTGCTTGCTGGCGGTTGCGGCTGCCAGTTCGCTGCCTTTGCCATCGGCTATCGACTGGAGACGTTCAATATCCTTGCGGGCGACGATGTTTGGGTTGCGGCGTTGCAGTTCAAGCTGCGTGTTTACATCGTTCTGTGCTTGAACAAATGCTATCTCACCTTGCTTGATACGGGCGTCGGCAGCGACAAGATCGCTTTTGGCGACAACCATCTCCGCATCGATTTCTGCAATGCGTTTCCGGGCTGTTTCCAGCGCGGCTTTTTGTTTGCTGTCGTCGAGCTTGAAGAGCGCCTCGCCGGCTTTTACCTTCTGGTTTCGCGAGACATATACCTCATCGACACGTCCGCCTATTTCAGGAAGGATCGTAACGGTTCGAAATGCAGCCGTTACGTTAGATGTAGACGGATGGTAATAGAAGATCATCGTAATCAGGGAAATTGTGAGGATGAGGCACGCCGTGATCCCCCATCTGAGTTCAAACCACATGGAATAGATCGTGATCTCGTGTCCAATTCGCTTTCCCTGGCCAAATCGACGGTAAAGATAATCTGGAAGTATGGTGATCATCGAACAAAGCAGGAATTCGAACATTATTTCTGCTCCTCTTTGTTCTGATCGAGGGATAATCCGGTGTCGGGCGCGGTTGTCGAAGCGGCAACATTTTGCGGCGTCGGTGATGCAGTCTGTGACGAAACATCATCGCCTGTCGTTGGGGCGGATGGCGGAATCGTCAGGTGAAGTCCTCGCCGAGCAATGGTACGCAGAGACCTTGCCATTGATGTTACCGGCGACAGGAAGTCTGGAAGATCCGTCATTGCTAGCAAAAGAGCTGCAATCCAGAAGAGCTGATTGTGGGTGAAGAGCGCTATCAAGCCCAATACAGCAACAAGCTGAATCTGAATCTTGTTCGTCTGATGAGCGATGTGTTCGGGGAGAGCATGGAGTCTCAGGTAGAGAATACCAGTTAAGAATACTACGCAGATAAGAAAAATAATGACGATGTTCAAAAGTACATCGGCTTGACCTGGGGGTGTTATAAATGCGGGTATGTGTCCGGCCGCTGCTTTATGCACGGCATCTGCTGATTGAACCATGTTGCCTCCAGCCTTTGTTTGTTGGCGTCCCATACGCTTCACCGGATGGTGGCGATAGAGAGCTCGGCTGTTCACCAACAAATGTGCCCGAAAAATGTCAGGCACTCCTTATTATATCAGATCGCAATAACGTTGTCGGAATTTCATTTTAGGATAGGGAAAATTACCAAATGCGCCGAGAACTATAAACAAAGTAAGCCATGGTTAGCCGCTCGGAGCCTGATATCGTCACGTTCATTATGATTCAGGCTCTTGTGTTCAGAGCAATGACAGCAAAGTCTTCTGCTTGTATCGACGCTCAGGAAGCTTCTGCCGCTTTTTGTTTGATGACCTTTGGCATCCCTTCCGACTGGATTGTGTGAAGCGTATCACGCAGCGCTGAACCGAATACGCCATTTGTTAGCTTACTGGGAAGGATATCGGGACACACAGACGCAACCGCACGGATTATTTCCTCGGGCGTCTTGATGTCTTTCAAGCCGGTCTGAAGCTCGGTCGCTTTGGGGTCATTCAATGGAACCGGGTGGCCGTCGTCCTCCTTTCGAGCCAGATAGGCGAGCCACGCAGCGAGAGCAAATACGAAGGGTCCGTACGGTTTGCCCGATGCCAGAGCTTCCAGGGCCGGGGTTGTGATGCGTTGGGGAAGCTTCTGTGTTCCATCCATTGCAATCTGTGCGGTGGAATGGGCGATAGCCGGGTTGGCGAACCGCTCGGCAAGAGCCGCAGCATAGGCGTCGAGATCGATGGACAGTCCTTCTACAGTTGCCGCAGCGACAGCAAGGTGACGACGGACGAGTACAGCATGATCCGGGTCGGCCATCACGTCTCGGACAAAGCTTTTACCCGAGAGCTGCCCGCTATAGGCAAGCATAGAATGTGCCCCGTTCAGCATTCGCAGCTTCATGCTTTCATATGGGGCGACATTGTCGACAAAGAGGGCGCCAGCACATTCCCATTCCGGTCGTCCGGCACAGAATTTGTCCTCAATCACCCATTGGCTGAAAGGTTCGGTTTCAACGGCAGCGTGATCTTCTCGCCCCGTCAGCTCCACGGCGAGCTTGACGGTCTGGGCATTTGACGCCGGCGTGATCCGATCCACCATAGTGGACGGGAAGGCGACTTTTTCTGCTATCCAGCGCGAAAGCAGTCTTCCACCCGTTTGATCGGCGAACGCCAATACTGCGTCCCGCAACTTCTGACCATTGTGAGAGAGATTATCGCAACTGAGCACCGTGAAGGGTGGCAATCCACCGGTCATACGGCGAGATAGCGCTGCCACAATAAGCCCGATCACGCTGGTGGGCGCGTCTGGATTAGCGAGGTCAGCGACGATTGCCGGATGCTCACGATCCAGCCTACCGTCACTGGTGATGCCATATCCTTTTTCCGTTACGGTTAAACTGACGATGCGACATCCGGGCGAGGTCATCGCATCCAGGGCATCATTGCCAACCGTCGGGCCGGATAGCACCCGGTTCAGTGCGCCAATCACACGTGCTTCTGTGACCGGACCGCGTGTGATCAGGGTATAGCGCCCGTCTTGTGGATTCAGACTATCAGCAACGGCGGTTCCGCGCAGCGACACTCCCGTCACCCGCCAATTGCCACCTTTCTGTGCCAACACGGTATCGGTATAGGATAACAAGTGCGCGCGGGCAAAATTGCCGAGGCCGAGATGAACAATACCGACCTCGTGATTTTCGGGAGTATAAGCGGGCCAGCTGGCTGCTACGGCATCGTTCACCAGTGCTGAAAGCCGTGTCACTTGTCTATCCTGACATTTGGATGGGACAGGGCGGTCATGATTCCGCGCAATTCGGCCAGGCCTTTCAGGCGCCCAATGGATGGATAACCCGGCTGAGCGCGTCTGTTCAGATCATCGAGAATATCCTGACCGTGATCAGGGCGCATAGGAATGCGCCAGTCGGCACGACCTTCGGCCTTGCGGCGGTTCTCCTCTGACAAAATGGCAGCAATCATCGCCACCATATCCGTATGGCCTTCAAGATGAGCGGCCTCATGGAACGATCCGCCAAGGTGGGCTTCTTCAAGTGCGACATTGCGCAAATGCAGAAAATGCACACGGTCACCCAGGCGCTTCATCATGCCTGGCAGGTCATTATCGGCGCGCGCGCCCAGCGAGCCAGTGCAAAGTGTGATACCGTTCGCCGGAATGTTTATTGCATCCATGACCGCTTTATAATCAGCTTCGGTGGACATGATGCGCGGCAGTCCGAGAAGGGGGAAGGGCGGATCGTCTGGATGGCAGCACAGACGTACGCCAAGCTCTTCCGCAAGCGGACTCACCTCTGCCAGAAAGTCGATCAGGTGGTTTCGCAGGCGCTCTGGCGAAATATTGTCGTAATGGGCGAGATGAACCTTCACATCGTCCATCGACATGCGTTCGGCAGCGCCAGGCAGACCGAAGACGACGTTGCCGGAAAGCTCAAGCCGTCGCTCCTCGGACATCTCCGCAAAACGCTTGCGTGCAGCTTCGATGAGTTCAGGTTTGTAACTGTCCGATGCGCCCTTGCGTTCGAGCAGAAACAGATCGAAGACGGCGAAATCGAGGGCGTCGTAACGCATGCAGGTTGCCCCGTTCGCCAGCCGATAGGCAAGGTCGGTGCGTGTCCAGTCGAGGATGGGCATGAAATTGTAGCAAATGACCTCGATGCCTGCGTCACGCAGGTTATGCATCGATGTCTTCCAGTTCGAGATATGAGTTTTCCAGTCACCTGTCTGGCGTTTGATATCTTCTGAAACCGGAAGGCTTTCCACGACTTCCCATTTCAGTCCCGAAGGTTCGCCGTTCTTCATCCGGGCAATTTCGACCTGCCGTTTTTCGATTTCGGCGGGCGACCAGACGGATCCGGTCGCCACATGGTGCAGGGCGGTGACAACGCCTTCAACACCTGCTTGTAGCATATCATCGATGGATACGAGGTCCTTGGGGCCAAACCAGCGCCAGGTCTGTCTCATTTATTCGTCTTTCTGTTTTCAGTACTAGGCTGACGCATCAGCGAAACTAATCTGAACCTTAACGGACCGCGTACGATCCGTAGCCGCCTGAAAGGCAGACAAGGCTTCCGTCAGGGGAATGGTTGCGGTGATGATCGGTCGAGGATCGATAGCTTTTGATCCGATAAGGCGTACGGCCTCGGCGAATTCTGTATCGAACCTCTGCGAGCCGACAAACTGGATTTCTTTACCCACCATGACGTTGAGAGGCAGGACGGTCGGTCCGCCGACGCCAACCTGTACGAGGGTGCCGAGCGGTCGAAGGCAGGAAATTGCGTCGCCGATGGCCGGTGCTGCAGCAGAGCATTCAAATACCAGATCGACCTTGCCTTTGCCTTCCTGCCAGCGGGCGAGCCCTGTCGGGTCGGTTGCAATATTGACCGTATGATCTGCGCCCATGCGTGCGGCGACAGCCAGAGTGGCGTCCTGAATATCAGTCACAATGATTTCCGACGCGCCGCGTTGTCGCGCTACCGCCACGCAAAGGGCGCCGATCGGGCCTGCACCCGTCACCATGACGACCTTACCGACCAAGCTGTCTGCAATCGCTTCCCCACGATTGGCGGCATGAAGGCAAACTGCCAGTGGTTCAGAGCAGGCTGCGGCTCCCGGATCAATACCGTTCGGGACAGGAAAACACTGGTCCGCCGCAATCACTATCCTGTCGCGGAACATGCCTTGTTGGTGCGGGAGATACATTGCCGATCCCTTGAAGCGCATCGCACTGCAATGGCGCGTCAGACCCTGCTGGCAGAAACTGCAGGTGCCGCAAGGCTGCGAAGGGTTCATTGCAACGAGCTGACCCGGCACCAGCCCCGTCACTCCCTCGCCGAGAGCCTTGATGCGTCCCGAGGCCTCGTGACCTAGGATGATCGGTTCTCGGACACGGATAGTACCAATGCCGCCTTCCAACCAGTAATGCAGATCCGATCCACAAATCCCGCCTGCTTCGACCGCGACCAGCACTTCTCCTGGCCCTGGTGTTCCGACAGGCCGACTTTCGATCCTCAGATCGTCCTGCGCGTGAAGGCAGATCACGCGCGTGTTCGACAACTCAGTCATTTCCACCTCACGGCATCAGCGTGTTGGGCAGCCAGGTCGCCAGAGGCGGCATGTAGCTGACCATCAAAAGGACAATCAGATTGGTGATGATATAGGGAATGATCGCCCTGATCACCGGCGAGAGTGGGAGACGCGCAATATTGGATGCGACAAACAGGCAAACGCCGACCGGTGGTGTAGTCAGGCCGATCATAAGGTTCAGGACCGCAAAACACGCAAAATGAATGGGGTCGATACCGACTGCCAAGGCTAGAGCCTGCAATGGTACGAATAGAATGATCAGGGCTGCAATCGTTTCCATGAACATGCCGACGAAAAGAAGCAGAATGTTGATCAGCAGGATAACGAGAAACTTGTTATCGGTGATGGAGAGAACCGCATTGGCCAATGTCTGCGGAATACGTTCGGCGACGAGAATCCAGCCGAACACATTGGCTGTGCCCACCAGTACGAGAATGCCTGCCGAACTGATTGCACTATCGATGATGATTTTCGGAATCCGGCTTACTGGCAGTTCTCTATAGACGAACAGCCCCACCACCGCTGCATAAAGGCATGCAACCACTGCCGTTTCGGTCGGTGTCGTGATGCCGATCAGCAGGCCACCCACGATCAGTGCGGTCATTGCAATAGCCCAGATCGCTCCGGTGAATGACGACAGCAACTCTCGGGCGCCCTTCCAGTCCTCGCGAGGGAAGTTTTTCTTCTTGGCGATGAAATAGGTCGTCACCATCATGGCAAAACCCATCAGAAGGCCGGGTACCGCACCTGCCAGAAATAATTTGCCGACCGAAAGGCCGGAGAGCGATCCGACGATAATCATCGGCACGCTTGGCGGGATCATCGGGCCGACAGTCGATGAGGCGGCTGTGACTGCAGCGGAGAAATCGGCCGGATAACCAACCTTCTTCATGCCGGGGATCATCATGCCGCCAACGGAAGCTACATCTGCGACTGCGGTTCCTGAAATACCGCCGAAAAGCATCGAGGCTGCGATATTGGCCTGTGCCAGCCCGCCGCGCATCCAGCCCACAAGGGCATTTGCAAAGCGAATAATCCGTTCGGTAATGCCACCGGAATTCATAAGGTTACCAGCCAGAATGAACCCTGGAATGCAGAGCAGAACAAAGCTGTCCATCCCGGCATACATTTTCTGCGGGATGACAACCAAGGGGATGTCCGCGAACAGAAGATAGGCCATCGAGGAAAGGCCCAATGTCACAGCTACGGGCAAGCCGATGGCAAGGCCCAGCACGAACGAGCCAAGAAGAAGGGTCAGGCCCATCAATTTTCCTCCGAATTGGGGATAGGTCGCCCATCATGACGGCCCGAGAGCATTTCAATGATGCGCATCAGTGCCCAGAGACCCAGAGCGACGAGAAGAATGAATTGTGTTGCGTGGACGAAATCCATGCGCCAGCCAAGCGACGGGGCGGTCTGACGGCTTCCGATCATGGTGTAATCCCACGCGGCGGGCAGGAGAATAGCCGCAAAAACTACCGTCAATGCGGCGCTGACCAGTCGCAAAATCCAAGGCATACGTCCGGGAAGGCTTTCGCAAAGAAGGTCGACATTGACCATATCGCCACTACGCAGCGCGAGGCCCGCGCCGAGCGCACCAATATAGAGCAGGCAGAATCTGGTCAGTTCCTCGGTCCAGACCGGGGCGCTGCTCAAAAACGTGCGCGCATAGACCTGCAACAGCACCGCCCCCATCAATAAGAGAAATGCTGCCAGTATCAGAAGGCGACATATGCCTTCCAATCCTTTGAATAGTTTTGTCATGGTATCCTCGACGTGGCAGCTGCCGGATTGGATCCGGCAGCCCCATTATCTCAGTCGTTGAAAACCTGTTCGACCAGGGGACGGATTTCCTGCGGAACAGAGTTGATGACAGCGTCGCGCGCCTTGTCGGCAAAGGCAGCCTGATCCACGTCGACAAACTTCACGCCGCGGCTTTCGAGATCAGTGACGAGTGCCTTTTCGTCAGCGATGAACAATTCGCGTTCGTAAGCCTGCGTGGCCTTGGCGGCTTCCTGCAATGCAGCCTGATCGATCTCCGAAAGCTTGCCCCAGCTTCGTTCCGATATGGCCAGATAGATCCACGAGCGAACGTGTTCCGTCTTGTTGACGACTTTCTGGACTTCATAGAAGCCGCCAGACTTGAAAAGCGCGAGCGGGTTTTCCTGACCTTCGATAGTGCCGTTCTGGAGTGAGGTGAAAACCTCCGAGAAGGCCATCGGGGTTGGGTTCGCACCAAGCGATTGCCATGCGGCGACAAAGATCGGCACATTCGGCACGCGAACCTTGAAGCCTTTCAGCTCTTCCGGCTTTGTTATCTCGCGATTGGCAGAAAGGTTGCGCGGGCCGCGTGCAAAATAGGTCAGCGGGCGAATACCCGCCTTTTCGACGATCTCTGCCTCGATCTGCTTTCCGATTTCGCCGGAGGCAATCTTGTCCATATGTTCAAGCGATTTGTATGCATATGGCAGAGCAAGCAGGGCTGCTTTTGGCGCCCAGTTCTGCAGGCTTTCACCGGTGATGGTCATATCGGCCGTGCCAAGCTGCATGCCGTTGATGACGTCGATTTCCTTACCGAGCGATTCATTCGGATAGACTTCGACGGCAACGCGTCCTTCTGTACGAGATTTGACCTCTTCCGCGAATTTCAGTGCCGCTTTGTGCCAGATATTCTCTTCATTGGCCAGATGGCCGAGCTTGAGTGTTACCTCCTGCGCCAGCGATGTTCCTCCCATGATAGCGAGAACAGCACAGGTTGCTGCCAGACGCGTAAGAATCCGAAATTTCATTGTTTCCTCCTCTGGATAATGTCTTTGCTGTTGCTGTGAACCCTACAGAAAATATTCGGGCCGCTCCTGTTCGATGACAGGCAAATCACTCAGAATTCCTCGCAGATGTCCTCGCATCGACTGTTCGGCCTGGATGGCATCGCCGTCCGCAATTGCTTCCACCACTGCGCGATGTTGTGCAATGAGGCGATCAACCGGGAAATGCATGCTGGAAAGAAACCGTACCCGGTCCATCTGAGCCTTCATCTCGACGACGACGCGCCAGGCTTTTCCCTTGTCAGCTCCCTCGGCCAGGGTGCGGTGAAATATTTCATCCGCCTCCATGAAATCCCGTGCAGACCCGCCAACGAGCTTTTCCTGACAAACGAGCTGGGCTCGCAACTCGGTAACCAACGTCTGATCAGGAGATTGGGCCAGAAGCTTAACGATGTCCGCTTCAACCGCTTCGCGCACGAAGCGCGCATCCATTACGGCCTGAAGTGAAATTTTCGCGACGAAAGTGCCTCGCTGAGGCCGAACCTCCAGCAGCCCTTCATTGGCAAGCTTGATGAAGGCTTCACGCACAGGCTGACGGCTAACCCCATATTGCTGAGCCACATCGGCCTCGGAAATCCGGGTGCCGGGCGACAATGCATTATCAATGATGGCAGCCCGCAGCGTTGCATAAAGCTGATCGACCACACTGACGTGTTTCGGTTGCAACAATGGGCTTCGCATGATTTTGACTCCTCAAATTCCGGATATACCATACTACCATACCAGTCAATATAGGACGTGTTCATACGTCATCCGAACCAAATGATTCCAGAGCCGTCAGAATTGCAGATGTCGAGAAACAGCTAAACGAGTTACGAGAAAACGGGCTGAACCCAAGAAGCTGTGCCTGGATTTCCAGGCCGGATCGTTCCTGTTGACGAAGAGGCAGAAAAATATTGAAACAGCGGACGCTGACAAACCTATGTAACGAACGTCCTACTTGGTGGGGCCTTGAACACGAGGCTCTGGACGAGGTTGTAGCTGCAGCATACGGTTTGGCGGTCGACTTGACGGAAGAGGACGTGCTTGCCGGCCTGTTCGCCCTCAACCAAGAGCCGGCAACTAAACACTAAGAAGGTTGTCGCTCATCAGGCGAAATGTTGACATTTACTGGATCGCTCAGTACCCAGAAGAAAGCTCGAAAATATGCTTGGAATCTCATAAGACGTTGTTTTCGTTTCTAATCTAAGCTCGCGCTGGTGTGCCCGCTCTCCCCCTGTGCCCAAAAACTGCATGTCGCTCTTAATAGGGCAGAACGTCCGCTACCGCCATCTTGGAAGCCACAAGCTGATAGTCCACTCTTGGCCCCATTCCGGCTACTCACAAAATTAATGACCAGTTGGCGGTTCATATCTCTTTCAAGCGCAGGGATATAATAGTTATCGAGTGGGTCGATAATCTTGGCTGACTTCAGTCTGCGGTGCTGAATATCTGAGACATCGGAAACAACTCGGCTGGAAGTCGTCCTTTCAAAGTCCACCCATCTTTTGTACCAAAACCACCTTACTCCGTGAGATGTTCGAAGAAGGTATTTCCTGAATATTCTGAACGCAGTAACCCTTCTTCGCTAAGCCTTGGCATGAGTTCATCCAGCGCTAGCCGCATTGATCCGGTTGAGCCACCCGGCGCGGTTATGAAACCGTCGATCGCACCTGCTTCAAACCATTTACGAATGTCTTGGGCTGCATCATCAACCGTCCCGATTACCTGCCAATGTGCGGCACTGATGACCTCGGGTCTACGCATGAGATCATCAACCGAAAGCTCTTCACGCTGTAACAAACGCCGAAGCAATCCCGCATGGGTTTTGCTTCGGACCTTTTCTGGCGGGGGTGGTAGGTCGGTTGGTCGAATGAGACGATTTGCGGGCCATTCCGATAGGTCGAGGCCGGTCATTTCGTGGATGAATGCGATTTTTCGAGCGCGATCACCTCGCGCATGCGTGTAGGCGAAAAGTTCTTCCGCTTCTTTCCGCGTTGGTGCCAGATAGAGACTGAGACCGGGAAGCAGGCGAACGTCGTCCGACTTTCGGCCATGGAATTGCGCACGGTCACGAAGATTGCGGCGAAGATCGATTGCCGCTTCCATATCCGGGGTCGCGGAAAAGACGGCGTCGGCAACGGATGCCGCAAAGTCGCGCCCTGCCGGTGACGCGCCAGCCTGAATAAGCGGGATGGGAGCATCCTGAACAGAAGGGACATTGAGCGGACCTTTAACCCGGTAATAGGTACCGTCGTGATTTATCGGATTTATGACTGCCGTATCTGCAAAGCGGCCGCTTTCACGGTCACGTTTCAAGGCCGATCCAGGAAAACTCTTCCATAAATCACGCACGACGCTGGTAAATTCGGCTGCCCTTGCATAGCGTTCGTCGGATGAAGGCATTTCCGTCAAACCGAAATTCTCGTTGCCATCGAGTGCCGTGACAATATTCCACCCGGCCCGGCCATTACTGAGCCAGTGCAGGGACTGGACCTGACGGGCAACGACATAAGGCGGCATGAAAGTTGTCGATATCGTGGTCAGAAGACCGATATGCGAAGTCTCCCGCGCCAGCGTTGCCATGACGAGCGTCGCATCCATGCTGCCGAAGCCCGGAGTGGTTTCCATGATCTGATGGTTCATGAAAAGGCTATCGGGACGGAATACGAAATCAAGCTTCGCCGCCTCGGCTCGCCGGGCGATATCGATATAGAAATCTGAACCGAGTGTCCCTTCGATGTTGCTGTCCGGATGCCGCCACCCGTCGCCACTCAGCCAGGTCGGTGCCAGCGACATACCAATGTGAAGTTTCCGTTGCTTACCCATTTCGGGCTCCCGTTAATGCATATAAAAAGCTGTGCCGGCCACGGATGTGACCGGCTGGATTGGCGATTTTACAAAATGCCTAGAACGTGCCCTTGATGCCGACGCCGAATGTGCGAGGCGTGGTCATGCTTGCCTCGATGCCACCAATACCGCGGTTCTGCTGCAGATAGGTCGGGGTGCGCTCATCGAAAATATTCTTCACATAGCCGTAAAGCTGCAGTGATTCATGGAAATCATAACTCACACGCGCATCGGCAATCGTATAGGCGTCCACGACATAGGTCGGTGTATTGGCAAGGTCGGAATAGTAACCGTCAGTGTGGCGAACCTGTCCGGAGATATTGAGCTTTTCCGTTGCATCCCAGCTCGCACCGATGCTGAACATATAACCGGGAGACTTGGCGAACTCGTTACCCTCATAGCGCACATTGCTCGAAATTTCGTCGATTTTGGTGCGGAGAATGCCGGCACTTGTCTTGATCGTCAGATTAGACAAAAGCTGATAGTCGAGCCCCATTTCGAGACCATAGGCATGAGCCTTTTCGGCATTGATCGTATAGGATTGCGCCACACCGGGAGAGACGACGACAGGAATGTTGTACTGGGCGTTCTTGAAGTCCATGTAGAACAGATTGCCTGTCAGTGTCAGCTTGTCGTCGAGCAGATTGGCGCGCGTGAACAACTCGTAGTTCCACAGCGTCTCATCCTCAAAAGGCTTCCACTGCCTTGAATTGAGATTGAGGGAAACCCCGCCGGGGTTGTAACCCTTGCTGACCAGTGCTCCGATCGTCAGATCGGGTGTGACAGCATATGCCAGCGATACCTTTGGCAAGAGCGCGGAGAATGTTTCGTCGTAATCGAGCGGCGTTGGCGCCAGCGCCGATTTTCCGATGCGCTGTACACGATCCTGCTGGTAACGAAGCCCACCGGTCAACGTCCACTGGTCGTCGAGCCGGTAGCTCACTTCGGCAAAAAGCCCCAGATTGTCTTTCGTATCGTCAAACGTCGTCGTGCCTTGAAGCAGCATGAACTCGTCCGACTTGGTATTGGCGTAGAAAATACCGGCGACACCGCTGATGACGTCTTCCTGCTCGCCAAACGTGATACGAGACTCATTGGAAATGTTCTTCTGGTTGATATCGGCCTTGCCGTTATTCGCAATGCCGGTATGGCGATGCACAGACGAGGCGGAATATTGCGCCTGGTTGTAGAATTTCACGCCGTTGCCAAAATCATAGCCAACATCAAGGATGCCTGTATTGGTATCCTGCTTCCAGCTTGGCATGGTCGTGGTCAGATGTTCGAGTTCGTCGAATGGTGCGGACGCTGCTTCCTGGCTTGGACGGTTGGATCGATTGTGGGAATAGGTCAGCTTTGCCGTGAGGCCGGGAATCTCTGCCGGTTCCCACAGCAGTTTCAGCCGCGCATTCAGTGCTTCGAAATCCTGATTTGTCTTTTCGGAAATGAAGTTGGGGCTGATATAGTCGATGAAGGTATCACGGCCCGAATAGTCGATTGCAAGGCGCGCTGCCAGCTCATCCTTGTAGATGGGACTGTTCAGCATGATTGAGGTGCGCTTGGTGTTGTAATTGCCGATCTCGACCTGATAAGCGCCTTCGCGTGTGAATACCGGGTCCTTGGTGTTCACGATGATCGCACCCGCAATCGCATTCGCACCCTGGGATGTCGTCTGCGGGCCACGGAACACTTCGATGCTGTCGAGATCCCACACCGAGGTCGCACCGAAGTAGTATTCATTATAGTTGAGATAATGTCCGTCGAGATTAATCGTGGCGCGCGGCACGGTGCCGCCCCAGAACACATTCTGCCCTGTGTTTGGGCCCTGCGTATCCTGCCCACGAATGATGGGAGCGCCGACGTTGTCGGTATAGATGACGTTCGGGACGTTCGCGATCACTTCAGCCACGGATGAATCGCCTGTCTTCTCCTTGTCGATTTCCTTGGCCGAAATGACGGTGACAGATGACGCCGTGTTCTTGATGTCGCGCGCGACTTTTTCCCCTGTCACGACCACAGTATCAAGCACGATCGCATCGGAGCTGGCTTTCGCAGCCTCCTGGGCAAGCGCAGGCGTTACCACAAATACCGCCAGCGTGAGTGCACTGGCGCTGGACATCAAGCCACGATTCAAACGGATATTCATAAGTCGCCCCAAACATGAGTATATTAGTCATGTTCTGTTAAAGCATAAGGGCATCATTCCGCAATAAGGAATGCATGCCGCAATACAGTATAATATCAAGCCTCCGATATGTGTTGCATGCCCGCAACAGTGAGGGAGGGGCAATTCAATCCGGCTCAAAACCCTCGAGGTCTGCCCATCGCATTCGCAACGCAGAGGGCATGACTTTCCAACGGCTTGTCGCTAAACATCGATTTGCTATTACCGAGGAGGAGGCAAAGCATTTGAACGAGAACGACCTGTCCGATGAGAGCGACACCACGAGTGAAAAACGCTCGGGTACAATACAGTCGGTTTCCATTGCCGCGCGCTTTCTCCGGATTCTGGCCAATGCTGAAACCGAGCTTGCGTTGGGCGAAGTCGCCCGGCGGGCAAAGACGGGCGGCTCGACAGCGCATCGTTATCTGCAGAGCCTCGTCAAGGAAGGCCTTGCAAAACAGGACGCTGCAAGCGGTCTTTACGATCTGGGGCCGACTGCGCTGAGCATCGGCATAGGTGCCTTGAAACGTGTGGACGCTGTGGAGATTGCGGCGCAACACATGAAGGCCCTTTCGCAACGACATGCCGTCAGCGGTGGTGTCGCTATCTGGACAGATCGTGGCCCGACGCTCGTGCGCTGGTATCGAAGTGCGTATTTCTCGGTCAATCCGCTGGCGCTGGGAGACACATTGCCCATCGATAATACGGCTTGCGGTCTGGTTTTTCAGGCTTTTCTACCCAAGGCTATGGTCGATGCAGCGCGTAAGGTACAGCCAGCTCACTTTCGGGGCAGCCCGCCGGCAAAGTCACTGCTGGAACAAGTGCGCAACGAACGATGGTCCGAAATGACCAGCCATCTTCTTTCAAATGTGACAGGGCAGGCCGCCCCGGTCTTCGACGCGCAGCGGGAAATCGTCTGCGTCATGACGACGGTGGCCGATCTTGGACAATTGCGAAGCGAGGACGAGCGGAGAGCGCTTTTTCATGAAGCGTCACTGGTCAATCAGGCAACCGGCGGAAGGATCGTAGACGGGGAGGGTGGCGCCGCCAGCGATTGAAATATCACGGAGATTGCGAGGGCGTTGCTCGGGGGACGACGAGCGGCGTTCCCGAAACCGGATCGGTAATGATTACCGATGCAAGGCCGAACACATCTTCTATCAGCTTTTCTGTAACGATCTCGGATGGAGCGCCTTCCGCCATGATCGCCCCGTTTCGCATGGCCACCAGATGTGAAGCATATCGGCAGGCATGATTGAGATCGTGTAGTACGGCAACGACAGTCCGGCCCTCGCGGTTAAGTTTCGCCAGCAATTCCAGAAGTTCGATCTGATGCGCGATATCGAGATAGGTTGTCGGTTCATCGAGCAGAAGGATCGGTGTTTCCTGGGCCAGCACAAGCGCAATCCAGACGCGCTGACGCTGTCCGCCGGAAAGTTCGTCGACTGAACGGTTGGCGAGGTCGGAAATGCGGGTGGCTTCCATGGCGAGTGCTACCGCTTCTTCGTCTTTCACCGACCATTGTCGCAGAAAGGACTGATGCGGATAACGACCGCGTGACACCAGATCGGCAACGGTGATGCCATCGGGAGCAACCGAGATTTGCGGAAGAAGACCGAGCCTGCGCGCAGCTTCCTTTGCCGGAAATTGGCTTATATTCCTGCCATCCAGCACGACTTCTCCACTGGCCGGTGCAAGCAATCGTGACAAGGCACGCAGCAACGTGGACTTCCCGCACGCATTGGGGCCGACAATGACGGTGAAAGACGCATCGGGAATACTGACCGACAAGTTCTCGACGATGCCCCGATCATCATAGCGCAATGTAACGGCGTCCGCATGCAGGCGTTGCATCATGGTTGGTCGTCCCTGGAGGAAATCATGTGGCTGTTCGTATTGCATTGTAGAACGCATTCTGCAATATGGAGTAATCAGCTCCAGTTTTCGAAGCTGAAGCAGACCGCTCGCTCCTCGTTCGATAACGGCGCAGTGTTTTCCTATTCGAAATGCTGGCTGGTCGCGCATTCGTTCGGAAAGCTTTCCGTCTGAAGATTTCCAATTTGCGTCGGTGGAGAATAGCCATGCAAGCCGCACGTCCGATTTTCTTGCTTCTGGCCACCATGGTTATTCTGTTTTCTCCATATCGGACAGCCATTGGAGCCGAACAGGTCTGGCCCCGCACTGTAAAACATGAAGCAGGTGAACTCACACTGAAAACCAAACCCGTTCGCATCGTATCGACCACGCCCAGCATAACCGGCATTCTGCTGGCTATGGGCGCTCCTCTGGTGGCGACAGCCGCGACGACCCCGAGCCCGCTGACAGATAACAAGGGCTTCTTCCTTCAATGGGCAGACGTCGCCGATGAGCGCGGCGTCGAAGTGCTATATCCCAATCTCGAATTCGACATGGAAGCCATTATCGGTTTTGAACCGGACCTGCTGATCGCATCGGCGACCGGAGCGGATAGTGTCGTCCAACATTACAGTGAATTGAAAGCGCAAGGTATTCCGACGCTGGTCGTCAATTATTCCAACCAGAGCTGGCAGGAGATTGCTACTCAGCTCGGCACGGCATTGGGGTTGGAAGACGAGACCGGCGCGACCATCGCCCGTTTCGACGCGAAGGTTGCAGTGGTGGCTGCAACGATTACGCCGCCCAGCGAGCCCGTCACAATCGTCGGCTACAATATCGGCAACAGTTACTCGGTCGGCAGAATTTCGAGCCCGCAGTCACAGCTACTGCAAGCATTGGGTTTCAAGGTCGATGGCTTGCCCGACACGGTAGCCAAGGATGTCACACGCCGGTCCGATTTCGATTTCATTTCCCACGAGAACCTCTCGGCAGCGATCACAGGCAAGAGCATTTTCCTTTTGCGCGGCTCACAAAATGACGTCCAGGCATTGTTGAAAGATCCAGTATTGGCGAACCTTCCTGCGGTCCGCGATCATAACGTCTATCCTCTCGGACCATCTTCTTTCCGTATCGACTATTATTCCGGTCTCCAGATGATCGAGGCTGTCGCGTCCAATTTTCGCAAATGACGTCAAACAGGATGCAGTTTGTCATGCCATTGCAGAAGAGGCGTGTTAGGGGCCTTATTGTTGCCGCCGCCGTTTTGACCGCAATGGCGCTTTGCAGCCTTGCTCTGGGCTCCCGGTCAATCGCCCTTAGCGAGACCATCCATGCGCTATGGCAGCCTGATTTTTCGAACGACGAACATCTTGTCGTTCGCGAACTGCGTATCCCGCGCACTATCGTTGCAATCATTGCCGGTATGGCCCTTGGAACCGCTGGCGCCATCATGCAGGCTGTGACGCGCAATCCGCTCGCCGAACCGGGATTGCTGGGGATCAATGCAGGTGCAGCCGTCGCAGTTATTCTGGGGATCGTGACCTTTAACCTGACGACAATGGCGCAATATGTCTGGTTCGGATTTGCGGGCGCTGGTCTTGCTGGAATTGCCGTCTTCATTCTCGGAGATGCCCACGGCAAGGCGAATAATCCCGTGCAACTGGTGCTGGCCGGAGCCGGATTGTCGGTTGTGCTTGCGTCGGTCACGGGTATTGTTGTCATCAATGCACCGCTCGCTGTCCTTGACCAGTTTCGTCACTGGGCCGCAGGCTCCGTTGAGGGGCGCGGCCTTGATGTCGTCGTCATTCTGGCTCCAGCAGTCATCGCAGGGCTTGCCGTGGCGATGTCGATCGCCGGTAACCTGAATGCAATGGCGCTGGGCAGGGATTTTGGTGCTGCGCTGGGCGTCAACCTGCATGTAACCTGGCTTTTGGCCTGTCTTTCCGTAATGCTTCTGGCAGGTTCTGCCACTGCTGGGGCTGGCCCCATTGCGTTCGTCGGACTGGTTGCGCCGCATCTGGCCCGGACCATCACCGGCCCGGACTATCGTTGGATACTGCCATATTCCGCATTGCTGGCTTCCATCCTATTGCTTGGCGCTGACATCATCGGCAGACTGATTGCAGCACCTTCGGAAGTTGCGGCCGGGATTGTCTCCATGTTGATCGGCGGGCCTTTCTTTATCTTTGTCGTACGCAAATTCCGGCTGACAAAACTATGAGCAGTTCAATGAATATGTTGCGAATAGGTCCTGTTTCTGTTCGCTGGAAATCGCGCCCATTGATGATCTGCTGCCTCTTGGTTGCAGCCATCCTGCTGCTTGCGGTTTTCCACATCGCAACAGGCACAATGTCATTCAGCTTTTCCCAGGTCGTCTCGAGTCTTCTTGGCGGAAGCGACAATGCGACCGCCGACCGTATAATCCAGCGCGTACGTTTACCTCGCCTTGTCACAGCCTTGTTTGTGGGTGCTTCACTCGGTATGGCAGGCTCGATCTTCCAATCAATCTCGCGCAATGCCCTTGGCTCGCCCGACGTGATCGGCTTTACGACAGGTGCAGCAACCGGCGCCATTGCACAAATCATATTGTTCAATGCCGGTCCGCTTGAAACAGCGCTTTCAGCCGTTGCAAGTGGAATGGCGGCGGCAGTTCTTGTGTTTATGTTGGCTGTCAAAGGTAGACGAACCGGTGGCTATCGGCTCATCCTTGTCGGAATTGGCGTGGGAGCCATTCTTTCGGGCATCAATACTGTACTCCTGGTTGCGGGCGATCTGGACCAGGCCGCGTCGGCCCAACTCTGGCTATCGGGATCACTCAATACAAGAAGCTGGGCACATGCTGTCCCGGCGATGGCCGGATTCGCGGTAACCGTGCCGTTGGCACTTTACTACGCCAAATCTGTCAATCTGCTGGAAATGGGCGATGATGCAGCATGCCAGCTCGGCATCCAGCCGGAGCGTACGCGTCTGACAATGGTGTTGGTCGCGGTCACCCTGACATCTGTTGCTACCGCATCCGCCGGACCGATTGCCTTTGTCGCTCTGGCAGCGCCACAATTGGCCCGGCGTCTGACAGCGAGTTCGAATGTCCCACTGATATCGGGCGCGCTCATGGGGGCTACCCTTCTGGTCGGCGCTGACTTGTTAAGCCAGCATGTGCCATTCGGCATCAAAATGCCGATTGGTCTTACGACCGGACTATTGGGTGGACTTTATCTCCTCTGGATTCTTGCTTGCCACAAAAACGTGTTTAGTTCTAGTTGAGAAGCAACGTAAATCAGCCAACAGACAAATCACTACAGAAGCTGTGTTCTACGACAGCCGGCGTCTAAAACACTCATAAGTTTCATGATTCAGGTCCGGTCGCATCAAAATTAGTGCGCTTTTTGCGATGACGCCGCCCCACACCTGCGTTTCGTCGGCATTGATATGCTACGGCCGTCGATCCGATGGTTCAGCCCGAAAATGATAGCGTCTATTCTCGGCCGTCAGTTTCTGAAGGAGTTGTGGAATGCGCGGCGCGGATATTTTGGTCCAAATGTTGATTGGCTATGGCGTGGAGACAATCTTCGGGGTGCCGGGCGATACCAACGTGCCTTTTTATGAAGCGCTCCAGCAACGTGAAGGCGAAATCCGCCATGTTATGGCGCGGGATGAACGCTCTGCTGGTTACATGGCCGACGCCTATGGCCGTTTTTCCAATAAGCCCGGTGTTTTCGAGTGTCCGTCAGGTGCGGGTGCTATGTATTCGCTGCCGCCGGTCGCTGAATCGAATGGATCGTCGATACCTGTCATTCTCCTGACCATTGATATTCCTTTGCCGGGAGAAGGGCGCGGTGTTCTCACCGAGCTTGATTGCGCCAAACTGTTCGAGCCTGTAACAAAGCTATCCGTTCAGGTAAAATCTGCCGAAAAACTGCCAGAAATCATCCGTCGCGCGTTTCGCGTCGCTTGTTCCGGTAAACCGGGTGCGGTGCATCTCCAGATCCCTGAGGACATGCTTCTCGCTGAGGTCGATCCCGCGCGCATTTCACTGCACATTGAAGAAGAGTGCAAAACTTTCCCGGCTTTTCCGACATTGCCGCCAAAACAGAAGCTGCATGAACTGCTCGAACTGATTGCCAGGGCTGAGCGCCCGCTGATCGTTGCGGGCGGCGGTGTCAATCGCGCCAGAGCGGGCGATCAGATTTCAAGGCTGGCCGAGAAATACAACATTCCCATGTGTACGACGATGACGGGGCAAGGCGCGATTGATGACGATCATCGTCTGGCCATCGGGGTGATCGGCGACAATGGTTATCATCCCCATGCCAATTGGGCTTTGGAACATTCTGATTTTACCCTTTTTGTCGGATCACGCATCGGCTCTGTCGTGACGATTGGCTGGACCTTTCCCAAGATCACGCTCAATCGGCGCCTTGCACAAATCGATATTTCGCCTGAAATCATGGCCAACAACTATGAGAATTTGCTCTCCATTCAGGGCGATGCATTGCTGGTTCTTGAAGAATTACTGCAGATCGAGCTGACGATTGAACCGAAAAAGCATGATGGCTGGATCGAGGAATTGAATGCTCGCAGGCGCATATTCTGGGAACATGCTGAGGAAGCTTTGAACGATGAGCGTGTGCCTTTGCGTCCTGAACGGGTTGTGCGTTCCTTCAATGATGCATTGAGCCAATCGGGACAGCCAGCACTGATTTATTCTGATGCAGGCACACCAACGCCCTACATGACACGTTTCTTGAAGATCAACGATCAGGAAACACGGTTTGCCATTCCGCGTGCTTTTGGTGGTCTTGGATCAGCACTTCCAGCTACGGTGGGTGCATGGCGTGCTGATCCAGACAAGCGTCCCATCGGATTGTTTGGCGATGGTTCTTTCGGCATGACGGTGGGCGAGCTTGAAACGCTGGTGCGCTTGCAGGTGCCAGCGATCCTTATCTTGTTCAACAATGCGACATTTGGCTGGATCAAAAGTTTGCACAGGTTGAAAGGGCACAATCAATGCTTTGGCGTCGATTTTCTTGCTCCCAAAGGTCAAGCAATCGCCGAAGCCTATGGCCTGAAAGCATGGACGGCAAAAACCGCCGATGAGGTTGATATAGCCTTGGCGGAAGCTTTTGTGTGGAAGGATGGCCCTTGCTTTGTCGATATTCATGTTGAATCGATCGCTGACCGAGTGCCGCCGGTTTATTCATGGCTTTTAAAGCGTGGTGAAGACCCGCTTAATCTCAAGCCTGTTGAGCGTTCTTACGTCTGAGCCGTTTTTGAACGCCATTATTTACGACGCTACAGGCAGAGAATGTCTGTGGCGTTTTGCTTCAGTAATAAACCAATCGCGGAACAGCCGGACATTTTTCGAACCCTGACGCGCCTGCGCTGAGCAAAGAAAATAGCTCTCGCCAGATGTCTGCACGCGCTCAAGTGCCAGTTTGAGTTTTCCTGACCGCAATTCTTCCTGCACAAAAATTCTGGGCGCGATGGCGAGCCCCATACCCGCCACGGCGCATTCGATAATAACGTCATGCGTTGGCAGACGCGGACCAAAAATGCGCTTGTTGTAATGGATGCCTGCGCCGCGCAGCCAATGCAGCCACAGGCTGGGTCTGTTTGAGTTCTGGATCAGTGGAAAGTCGAGCAATTCGACGTCTCCGGCCAGTCCGTTTTCGGGCACAATGTCAGGTGATCCGATCACGACGAGCTCTTCAGGGAACAGTAGATGGCTACGCACATTGGCCCAATTGCCAATACCGCGCAGTACGGCAAGATCGAGATCGGACTTCCCCCAGTCGAGATCGTGGGAGCAGGGAAACACCTCAAACCAGATTTGCGGATGAGATCTCGCAAAGGTGCTGATAATACCCGGCGCCCATTTCCGCATCAGTGTCGGCGGCAAGCCCACTTTGAGCAGGCTTTGCGTTTTATACCCACGGACTGCATCCATCGACACTTCTTCAAGCTTTGCCAGAATGCGCGAAACTTCCTCGTAATAGTTCTGCCCCTCTTCGGTCAGAACCAGCCGTGGTCCAGCGCGTTCAAACAGTTTAAGCCCGAGAAAAGATTCAAGATTTTGTATCTGGCGGCTCACTCCGCTTTGGGTCATCCCGAGATTTTCCGATGCGCGCGTGAAGCTCAGATAGCGCACTGAAGCATCGAAAGCGTGCAGAGCCGAAAGGGATGGAAGAAAGCGGCGCATTGGGTAACCTCAGAATTTCATCATGAGTTTAAGTCATGCATAATCCAATTTTCAATGCTTTTATTTGATGAGAAAGCGCCGCATTCTTATTAAAAACAAACATAAGGGAACACGATGGACTACGGTGATAGTATCGACCGAAATCTGGTCAGTATCCTGGAGGAAAACGCACGTCTCCCGGCGAGTGAGTTGGCGCGGCGCGTGGGTCTTGCCCGGTCGAGTGTTCAGGAGCGGATAGGCCGCCTGGAGCGTCGTGGCGTCATATTGGGATATCGGGCTATCGTCCGCAGGGCGAAGGATGACAACAGCATTTCGGCCTATTTGTTTATCACTGCCTCGCAACGCATTGTGCAGCGCTTGTTTGCAGCCTTGCGCGCCTATCCGGAAATCCTGACCGCTGATGCTATTAGTGGCCCGGCCAACATATTGTGCCGGGTTCATGTCGGATTTCTTGAAGATCTGGAAGCACTCATCGAGGAGCTGGCACAAATCGAAGGTATCGAGAACGTCAGTTATTCGGTGGTACTTTCCAATAAGTTTAATAGAGAAAGCAGTCTGGCGCATTCAAGCGCCCAATAATATTCGACGGAATGCTCGATTCAAAAAGAGGGAAACAACAATGAATAGACGTAAGTTTATCCAGACAACGCTTTTGGGTAGCGCAGCGGTCATGCTTGCTCCCGGCTTTTCGTGGGCTGTCGAAGACGGTGCAACACTGAAATCCATCAAGGACCGGGGTGCCCTGCGTATCGGTGTGTTCAATGGTACACCGCCTTATTATCAGAAAAATCTCGCTACCGGCGAATGGGACGGCTTCTGCGTTTCCATGGGCAGGGACTTGGCCGAATATATTGGTGTTCCGCTCGAAATGGTCGAAACCACCTGGGGTAATTCCGTCATGGACCTTCAGGGCGGCAAAATCGACATCATGTTTGCCCTCAGCAACAATCCTGAGCGCGCGAAATCCGTCGATTTCACCGAAGCCATGATGGATAACGTCTTCACCGTCATCACCAACAAAGACCGCGAGGTCAAAAATTGGGAGGAATTGAACAAGTCGGAAATCCGCGTCACGGTTGATCTCGGATCAACACAGGATCTTTTCGCCCGCAAAACCTTACCTAATTGCACGCTCGTTGCGCTCAAGGGTGCGGATGAAACAGTTATCGCACTACAGTCTGGCCGGGCAGATGCGATTGTGCAGGTTGCTCTGATGTCCGTGGTGACGGCGCACAAGCTTGGCAGCAAGTTTAAGGTTTTTGTTCCAGAGCCGCTGGATAGCCAGCCAACGACGATTGGTGTGCGCAAAGACGAAAAGGGCGAATTCCGCGACTACGTTGATGTTTGGCTTAAAAAGCGCCGCGAGGAAGGCAAGGTCAATGAATGGATTGTCAGCAGCCTGTCGCTTGTTGGCGTGCAGCCATCTGACCTGCCGCCAACTCTGAAGTTCTGACGCGTCAACCATCATGCAGCATCAGCAAGGATCACTCGGTGTCATCATGCTTGACACCGGCTTTCCGCGTCCGCCCGGAGATGTCGGCAATCCGGCATCATGGGGGATGCCGGTAAGGTTCAAGAAGGTAAGCGGAGCGTCGCCGGATAAGATCATTCGTCAGGGTGGCGCCGGGTTGATCGAAGACTTCGTCATTGCGGGTGAAGCCTTGATCGCTGAAGGCTGCAGCGCGCTGGTGACGTCTTGCGGTTTCATGGCACGCCACCAAAGCGCGCTGAGTGCAAAGCTTTCGGTGCCGATTGCGACCTCCAGTCTGCTTCAATTGCCAATGGTCCGCACGGTGATCGGACAGGAACGCAAAGTGGGTGTGATCACCTATGACGAAGCGAGCCTTGATGATGCGATCTTCGCTGCCTGTGGCGCCGACATCAGCACGCCACGAATTGGCATGCCAGACGGTGGAGCCTTTCGTGAACTGATTGAAGGCGGTGGAACTTATGACCACGCTGCGCTTGAAGCTGAAATCATACATGCGGCGCGAGAGTTGAAGTCGCGCGAACCCGACCTTGGTGCTGTTGTTCTTGAATGCACGAACATGCCGCCATTTGCTCAAGCCGTCGCAAAAGCCTCTGGCTTGCCGGTATTCGATGTTCTGTCGCTTGGACATTGGCTGTTCAGCTCAACGTCTTCCCGTGCCGTTGCCGGGATGTCAGAAAGAGTGAATTAATGGACTATCAATGGGACTTTTCCGGCCTTTGGCAGTATCGGGGATTATTCCTTCAGGGACTTGGCTACACCGTTGGTTTCACGGTTATCACTGTGATTTCCGGCATTCTTGTTGGAACGGTTTTTGCTCTCGGCAGGCTTTCCGGCAACAAGATCATAACCGTCCCCATCATGACGGTCGTTGAGATATTTCGCTGTACGCCGGTGCTGGTGCAGCTTGTCTGGTGCTATTACGCGCTTCCCATGCTGATTGGCTTTGAAATTTCGCCTGCCATGGCGGCTTTCATCACGCTTACCTTCTATGGCGCTGCATTTTATGCAGAAATCATTCGTGGTGGTATCGTTTCCATTGATGCGGGCCAATGGGATGCAGGGCGTGCAATCGGCATGCGCCGCGGCCAGCTCATGGGCAAGATCATTCTGCCACAGGCACTGCGTCGCATGGTGCCGCCGCTGGTCAACCAGTCCGTGCTTCAGCTCAAAAACACATCGCTTTTATCGGTTCTTGCTGTGCCTGACCTTCTTTATCAGGGCCAGCTTGTCACCTCGGCAACCTATCGCCCGCTTGAAACCTACACCCTGATTGCAGTGCTTTATCTCGCCGTTCTCTTCCCTCTGACACGGCTCGCTCATGGACTGGAAGGCAGGCTGAAATGATGAACCGTATCGAGCGAACCGTCATTGTGGAGATAAGCCATGAGCGCTGAACCGATGATCGAAGTACGCGGGCTGAAAAAGTCGTTCGGCGAAATCGAGGTGCTGCGCAATATCAGCCTCACAGTCGAGCGCGGGCAGGTGGTAGGGCTTATCGGGCCAAGCGGTTCCGGAAAGTCGACACTGCTGCGCAGTCTCAATCTGCTTTCATTGCCTGATGCCGGTTACATCGCAATTGGTGATCAGAAAATAGACTTCTCGTCCGGGAACGTGTCACTCAAGGACAAATATCTCGCGGCGTTCCGTGCCAATACCGGCATGGTGTTCCAGAACTTCAATCTGTTTCCGCATATGAGCGTTCTCGATAACGTTATGATCGGACCGGTCAGTGTTCTCAAACAGGACAAAAAGGCTGCCCGCGAGCTGGCCATGGAACTGCTGGAAAAGGTCGGCCTTGCCGCCCGTGCGGACGCCAGACCAGAACAGCTCTCAGGCGGTCAGAAACAGCGTGTTGCGATTGCAAGGGCGCTCGCAATGCGCCCCGATGTGATGCTGTTTGACGAGGCAACATCGGCTCTCGATCCGGCACTTGTCGGTGAAGTTCTGGCGGTCATCCGGCAATTGGCCGAGCAGGGCATGACGATGATCCTTGTGACCCATGAAATGGCGTTCGCTCGTGATGTCGCCGACAAGGTCATCTTCATGCAGGACGGTTACGTCGTTGAAACCGGCGACGCTCGTCAAGTGATCAATGAGCCGCGCGAAGCTGCAACCCGAGAGTTCTTAAGCCATTTCCATGGCGGTCTCGTATAAATGCGCGCGCAGAACGGATAAATGTCATGACAGGCAATGTTATTGTCGTTGGGGCTGGCATTATCGGCTCCACCACCGCTTTGCGGCTCGCTGAAGCCGGTCTGAAAGTAACGCTGTGCGACGGCTCAGAACCGGGTGGTGAGCAAAGTGCAAGCTATGGCAACGGTGGCTGGATCAGTCCCGCCTCGATCATTCCCATGAGTATGCCGGGCCTGTGGCGACAGGTCCCCGGATTTCTGCTTGATCGCAACGGGCCACTGACCCTTGACTGGAAATCGGTGCCTAGGCTGACACCATGGCTTCTGCGTTTCCTGCTTGCTGGCGCCACAAAATCGCGGGTGACAAAAACTGCGGCTAAGCTCAACTGGTTGCTTCATGATGGGCCGAAACGCCACCTTGAGCTGGCCAGCAAGACCGGGCAGGAACATCTCATCGTGCAGAAAGGCCTGCTTTACGCCTATCCTGATCGTGCAGCCTTTGAAGCTGAAGCGCTTAGCTGGCAGCTGCGCCGTGATAACGGCATTCTGTTCGACGAATGGCAGGAAGCAGAATTGCGCGAACGTATCCCTGCTCTTGGGAGAAACTATCGTTTTGCCATTCATGTGACGGAAGGCGCGCATTGTCTTGATACCGGAGGTTATGTTGCGGGTATCGCGGCGCAGGCTGAAAAAGCCGGTGTTCGCTTCATCCGAAGAAATGTCGTGAGGGTCCTCACCGGCGTTTCGCCGCGTATTGTGCTCGATAATGATGAGAGTATTGCCGCCGATCACATCGTGCTGGCAGCGGGTATTCATTCTGGGCGTATCATGCACGATCTCGGCATGCATGTGCCCATGCAAAGCGAGCGCGGCTACCATGTAACCTTGCCGATGGCCGAGCTTCCCTTTGATATCCCGATCATGCCGAGCACCGGGCGAATGGGAAATACACCAACCAATATGGGACTGCGACTTTCCGGCCAGGTTGAATTGGCAACTGTGGAGAAAGCCCCGGATTGGCGACGCTCGGAGGTGCTGCTTAAGCACGCATTGGCGAGCTATCCCGACCTGGCAAGGCGGGATCTGCAGAATCTCAAACTCTGGATGGGGCACCGGCCATCACCTGCCGATGGGATTCCGGTGATTGGAAAACTAACTCAGCATCCGGGAATTATCGCAGCTTTCGGCCACGGCCATATCGGGATCGCTGGGGCCCCCAAAACGGCCGATATGGTGCTCGATGAAATCAACAACTTACCTTCCGAAAGCGCTCGCGCCTTCTCGCCAGTTCGTTTCGGCTGTTAGAGCGGTTCCAGTTAATATTGAACAGTTGGAACTGCTCTATCTTTTTGTTTTTACGCATTATCCTTACGCAAAACCGCTTCGCACTTTTGCTGGAAATGCTTTGATTATCCTGAATTCAAAGGAATGAAACTATGATGCTCAAAGGTGGCTACACCAATTATGGCCAGCAGATCGGCGTGCTGATGCTGGACACGATTTTTCCTCGTCCTGCTGGCGATATCGGCAATGCGCTGTCCTATGATTTTCCTGTGCGTTACAAGACTGTAAAAGGTGCGCATGCCACACGCATTATGGGCAACAATCCTGATCCAAAACTCATCGAACCCTTCATTGATGCGGCACGCGAACTGGAAGCGGAAGGCGTGCGCGCCATCACCACGAGCTGTGGCTTTCTTGGGCCGTTTCAAAAGGATATCGCGGCAGCGGTCAACATTCCGGTCTTTACTTCATCCTTGATGCAGGCGCCGATCATCCACGCAATGCTGGCGCCCGGCAAGGTGATTGGCGTCTTTACCGAACGCGCGCATCACATGAATGACGAACATTTCAAAGGCGTTGGCTGGTCATCTGAGGTCATTCCCGTGCAGGTGCAGGGGATGAAGCAGAATGCTGAATTTCCGCAGACCTATATTGAAGGCCGCGATTATCTTGACACGGAAGTGCTGAAGGAAGAGATGCTGGAAATGACGCGGGAGTTCATGGCAAGCTGTGAAAATCCCGGCGCGATCTTGTTTGAATGCACGAATATGTGCCCGTTTTCGTCCTATGTGGCTGCTGAATCCGGTTTGCCGGTATTCGATATCAACACGCTGATCAATACGTTCTATCTCGCAGCCAATCCGCGTCGCTATCTCTAAGTTCAACCCGACAATCAATAAAGTCAGCGATTCAGACGTAGTGCTTGATGCCATGATAATTGCCCTTAACATGGCATATAACATTAGCTCAGACTGAAAAGCCCCGGTTTTGTAGACAGCTGCGATTAGTGTTTCTGCTTTTCGAATTCGACGTTTGACCGCATCCCGTTCCTGATGTGGTTGCGTTTCGGATGGTAAAACATTTTGATGTAATCGAAAGCGTCCGATCCCTGGTAGAAAGCGGTATAGGTAAGATGTCAGTTGGCTTCCGTGAAGCTATCGCGCATTGCACGCAGGATGATGATTGCGGAAGCCGCACCGGGATCGACATGCCCAAGCGAGCGCTCGCCCAGCCGGGCAGCTCGACCCCGCGTAGCGACCATTGAGCGGGTTGAATCCGTACCTTTTTCGGCGACTTCGAGAATTTTGCTCCACATTTCCTGGCTGGCCAGATTGTGTGTTCGCGCGTCGATGGCTACCTCCATCGCTGGTATCCATGCATCCAACATGGTTTTATCGCCGCGTTGGCCCTTTCCTCGTTCCTGAATGCCACGTGTCATCGCCTCTACGATGATGGCTTGTCCCCCAGTATCGAGGGCTTCATGTGATTTAAGCGCTTTTGATGCATGACGGAATGCTGTCGCATAAAGTGGTCCGGTTGATGCACCCACGGCATCGAGAAAAGCGGATGCTGCAGTAGTGAAAATATCGGAGGGCAGTGCTTTCTCGAGATCCATTTTTGCGAGTGCACTATTCACCGCTGAAAAGCCGAGAGCCATCGTGATACCGTGATCCGCGTCGCCGATAGCTCCGTCGAGATCGGAAAGTCGCTCTTTCTCCGCCTGCATGGAAAAGGCGATGAGCTGAAACATTCGGCTAAGACGACGCGCTGCGGCTTCCTGCATTTTTACCTCCCAGATGATCTGGAATTCATGATCCGCCGGAGGCGGCATTAGTCAGTTGATCCGAAGAAAAGCCGTATCGCAAGGGTGTGATAGGAGACCGGACAATTCCTGGTCGAGATGCATGATGGATATGGATGCTCCATTCATGTCCAACGATGTACAGTAATGGCCGATCCAGTTGGCTTCGATTGTTATTTGTTTAGCACTTAAGCGTTGTTCGACACGTCTGAACAGGATGTACAGTTCCATGAGTGGCGTTGAACCGAACGAATTTACGAGCACTGCCACCCTGTCTCCGGGTGACGCATTCATCTCACTGAAAATCCGATCCATGATGTGATCAACAATAGCGTCGGCTGGCATCATTTTTTCGCGGATAACGCCCCGTTCGCCGTGAATACCCATGCCGATTTCCATTTCCTCGGCACCGATTTCAAAATTGTGGCGTCGCGTCTGAGGCAAAGAACAGGGCTCCAACGCGACACCCATCGTATAGGTGCGCCGATTGGCCTTGCGTGTTACCGCCTCGCACGCCTCAAGCGACATGCCCCGATCACAGGCTGCACCTGCCACCTTGAAAATGAAGAAGTTACCCGCGACACCGCGACGGCCATCGCGATCCTCTATGGGGGAAGAGGATATGTCGTCTGTCGTCAGAACGGTGCGCGTCGGAATAGCAACTTCTTGCGCCATTTCGGCAGCCATCTCGAAGTTCATGACGTCTCCGACATAATTACCGTACACGAAGAGCACGCCTTCTCCGCCGGAGGCCGCCTTGGCACATTCAAGGATTGGGGCCGGCGGAGGGGAAGAAAAGACATTGCCGATAGCTACGGCATCGGCAAGACCTTTGCCGACATAACCAAGAAAGCAGGGTTCATGTCCTGACCCACCGCCAATTACCAGGCCAACTTTTCCCTGGCGCGGACCCTGACGTGCGACGAGTGCACGTTTCGATTCCTTGATCGGAGCAAGATAGGATCGGTGCGCTTTGATGACACCGTCAAGCATTTCCTCGACGACATCGTCTGGGCTGTTCAGAAATTTCTTGATATGCGTACGATAATGGCTGGACACATTGACTGTCGGTTCTGCACGCAGCTTCTGGGAAAGCTTGCTGTCGATTTCTGTCACGCCGTCCGCATTGAGAATGCCGCGCCCTGTCGCAGCATCAGTAATCAGAACATTGACATAGTCGCCTCGCAACGCTGCAAGAATTGCCGGTACCTTGTCGAAGCCACCCGCAACGGCGATACGCATGTCGATGTTTTGCAGCATTTCGAGCGTGATACCGATGGTCCTGTCGTCAAGTGGTCCGGACACGGGCTGCCCATAAGAATCGATGAAGCGTCCAGCCACGACGCCGACGGCATTCTTGGTGAGATAATCCTGTATAGAGACGCTCTCAAAAAAGCCGCTGGTGTGAATTGTCGAATTTGGTCGTAGCGAAGAAATGCCGAACAGTGCCTTGTTCGCATGATTGAGCGCCTGAAATTGCTCCGCAATAATCGGTTCTCCGATAATCGCCGCTTTTACATCAGGACTGGATACGATGGCAGGCGCGGTGATGTTGACGAGGTGTGCATTTGTCGCCCGGGCCATGGCGGCCGCGCATAGTTCGGGGGTGTAAGCAAAACTGGCGCGCGTTCCGCCCGTCGCCTGTACGACGGTCACATCCTGCAGGTTGGATATGCGAGTATTTTCGGCGATCGCGAGAACTGTTCGTCCCCAGGCTACAGTAAGCGTGTCTCCCGATTTCAGAAGCTTGCCGATGGCTTGCGCTGCGGCTGTCCCGAGCCGGTCAATAAGAGTCTGTGCACCGTCGTCATTGGGCACCACCAGACAGTCATTCAAACCGAAATGACGCTTGAGTTCCTGCGCGATTGCAAGAGAACTGAGGCGTGCGGGTTCGATCGAGATATTGACGATGCCACGGCTACGTGCATCTGCCAAATAGCTGTTCACCGTGGCTCGCGAAATTCCCATGATTTCGGCGATTTCGCCTTGCGTGCGTCCATCTTCGTAGTAAAGCCAGCAAGCCCAGACGTAAGGATCGTCACCATATCGCAGTGGAATGCCATCAGTCGGGACCACCTGCCCGATTTTGCTTGCGGTTGTTTTTCCGTTTGACGCCATCTTGTTTGCACTAATTCCCGTGGTTTTTCCTTCTATCTGCCGGCTTGTCCTGCAATACAATGTTTTTGTTTGTTTCCTACCGGATTCAATCTGCCGGAGAACGGATCGGCCCGGTTTCGCGACAGTGCGCCAAATCTATTTGAATGTAGATGCTCGTATTACTGCAATCGTTCCCGCGCACCGTTGGAAAGCTCTTTAAGGATGATCGCGCATGAGGTCGCTCCGGCATCCAGCACGCCCAGTGATCGCTCGCCAAGACGACTGGCGCGACCGATTTTCGCCACCAGATCAATTGTGGAGTCGCGGCCTTTCTCCGCGGCAGCAACCAGAGCTTCGAGTGCCTCGGCAAAGGTTTTTCCGGCAGCAGTGGCTTCATCGAAGGCTTCGACCGCTGGCACAAGCGTATCCAGCAAGGTTTTGTCACCAACCTTGGCAGAACCGATGGACTGAATGCCCTCCAGTCCGGCATGAAGCATACGGCTGAAAGCAGCGGCATCGATATTGTCGATCCCATCGATTTTTTCTGCAAATTCGGTGAACATAACACCATAAAGTGGCCCCATCGAACCGCCGATCTCGGTCATGAGCACCGTGCCGAGCGTATCGAGGGAAGCAGCCAGCGCTTCATTCTTTCCCTTCAGGCGTTCAGCAGCCATGTTGAAGCCCTTGGCCATGTTGACGCCGTGATCCCCGTCGCCGATTTTCCCATCAATTTCACTGAGATAGGCGCGATTTTCGACAATCCGGTCGGCCATTGCGAGTACAATGTCTCCGGCTGTTGCGTTATTAAGTGTTTGCACAGGTCTCTTCCTTACAGAATGATGGTGCACTGCACTTCGACATCGAGCAATTCCTTCAGCTCGCTGTCCAGCGCCATGACTGTCAGCGTTGCTCCTACCATTTCAAGTGACGTGAAGTAGTTGCCGATATAGGTGCGATGGATTTTCAGGCCGCGTTTGGTAATTTCCGACTCAATCGTATCATTCAGAATATAAAGTTCGTTGAGCGGTGTTGCACCGAGACCTGAAATGAGAACGGCGACTTCGGTACCTTCTGCCAGTGCATGATCGTCAAGCACGATCTGGCACATGTCTTTTGCTACCTCGGCAGCAGACTTAAGCGGCTCAACCCGCACGCCCGGTTCGCCATGATGACCAATACCGACTTCCATTGTATCCGGCGCAATCTCGAAATTCGGATGTCCGACTGCGGGCAATGTGCATGGGCCGAGACCAACACCGATTGAGCGGCAGTTGTCGATGGCCTTCTGAGCTGTTGCGCGAACTTCTTCGAGCGTGGCTCCGGTTGCCGCTTTTGCACCGCCAACCTTCCACATGAATATCTCGCCAGCGACGCCGCGACGTTTTTCACGTTCATCGACCGGGGCTGAGCAGACATCGTCATTAGCGACAACAGTGGCAACTTCTATACCGTCTTTGGCGGCAAGTTTCGTGGCCATCTTCACGTTCATGTTGTCACCGGCATAATTACCGTAAAGTACGACAACACCTTTGCCGCCATTAGCTTCGCGGATTGCGTCATGGAAGCTCTTGGCAGTGGGGGAGGAAAACAGTTCACCGACCGCTACAGCGTCAAGCATGTTCTTGCCGGTATAACCGATGAATGCCGGTTCGTGACCGGAACCGCCGCCGGTGACGACACCGACTTTGCCAGCGATAGGGGCGTTTCTGGCGACAATGACACGCGGGTTTTCTGCAAGTCGAACGATGTCGGAATGAGCTTTGACAAAGCCCTTTACAGTATCCTCAACGACTTCGTCCGGATTGTTGATGAAGCGCTGCATGGTATCTCCTATAAGGTGAATGAGCGCCGGGCTCAAAGAATGGTATAGCCGCCATCGACCAGAAGATCGGCGCCCGTAATCATGTCTGCTCCAGCTGAGGCAAAGAAGACTGCAGCGGCGGCGATTTCTTCCGGATATGCGAAGCGCCCAATCGGAATGCGTTTCTTTGCGGCCTCACCCTTTTCGCCAGCCCATGCTTTCTTGCCAAGTTCGGTGAGGACGATGGTCGGGGAAAGCGTGTTGACGCAGATGCCATATTTGCCCCATTCGGCGGCAAATGTCTTCGACATGCCAATGACGCCGAACTTAGACGCGCAATAGGCGACATGCTCTTCAATGGCCACGGTTCCGGCCTGGGAAGCCAGGTTGATAATCTTGCCACCCTTGCCTGCCGCAATCATGGTGCGACCAACGGCCTGAGTGACGAGAAAGCTTCCCTTGAGATTGATGTTGATCGTCTTGTCCCAATAGTCGAGCGATATATCTTCCGCCGGAGCCAGATAGACCACGCCTGCGCTGTTGACCGCAATATCGATAACCCCGAGTTGTTCGATAACGCTGGCGATCGCATCGTTGACCGATTGCTGGTTGGAAACATCGCAAACGAAGGGCTTTGCGTTTTCGCCAAGCTCCTCGGCTTTGGCTTTCGCTATGTCGGCACTAATGTCCAGCACAGCAACTTTAGCTCCTTTGGCAATGAAAGCCGTGGAAATTGCAGCACCAATGCCAGAAGCGCCTCCGGTCACGATGGCAATTTTTCCGGTGAGTGGAAAGTTCAGGTCAATTTGGGGAGCTTGATCGGACATTTTTGCCTCGGAGTTCTGGATTGTGAGCCTGATGGCCCGGCGCGTTCATGACACTTTTCATGAGAGGGTGTGCCGGGCCGCCCAGACAATTTTACTTGCGGCTTTCCAGGAGCTTGTCGACGTTCTCAGCCGTCACCGGCGTCCATGGAACATTGTAGTTCTTGTCCTTGCCGTCGTTGAAAGGCATATCGGGATATTGGGCCCAGATATCGGACTGAGGTTTGTAGTCGCCCTTCTTGGCGTGGAAGATCGCGAGGTCGAGGGCGCCTTGCGCCTGAGCGTTCGCGTCCTGCAGGATGGAGGTCATCGTGCCTTCCTTGACAGCACGCAGTGCATCGGTAATGCCATCGATGCCGGCAATGGAAAAATCGCCCACTTTGAGATTGGCGGCTTTGATCGCTTCGATTGCACCCAGTGCCATTTCATCGTTTTGACCGATCACGCCGTTGATCTGGCCGGGATGAGCCGTCAGCCAGTTCTCCATTAGTGTCTGGGCCTCAGCGCGAGACCAGTTTGCGGTCTGGTCCTCGAGAACTTTCACGTCCGGGCATTCGGCAAGAGCCTTCTTGTTACCTTCCAGACGGGAAATCTGTGCGGACTGCCCGATCGGGCCTTCCAGAATGACGACATTGCCTTTGCAGCCGATCTTGTCGAGAACGTTCTTGGCTTCCATATAGCCCGAAATCGTATCGTCGGAGCCGACATAGGCGGCAAGCAGCTCGGAGTTGACGCGGGTGTTCGAGCCGACAACCGGAATGCCTGCATCGCTGGCTGCCTGAACGGCCGTAGCACCCGCTTCGATGTCAATAGGAACGAAGATGATCGCATCGAATTTCTGCGTGATCATCGTGTTGAATTGTTCCTGTTGCACGAGAGCGTCGTAACGTCCGTCGAAGATGGTCAGATCGACTTCTCCGTTCTTCACGGCAGGGTGTTTTTTCAGCGCTTCGGACCAGACCTGCATGAATTCAGCATTGAGCCCGTATGGTGCAGCGCCGATCTTGAGTTTCTTGTCCTGCGCCAGAGATGGTGTCACCATCAGTGCAGATGCTGCGGCAAGCGCAATGAGAAGTTTCTTCATTTCATTCTCCTCCTTTGATAATTGGCCCCGTTTGGGCGGCACGTTTGTTGTTACAAGTCAGGGTAGATTACGCATTTTGGTTGCGCTTTTGGTCAAGCATGACTGCGCCGACGATCAAGGCGCCTTTCAGAACCTGCTGGTAGTAGGACTGGATGCCCATCAGATCGAGGCCATTGTTCATGACACCAATGATGAGTGCGCCGATGAGCGTTCCGGTGATGCGGCCGACGCCGCCGGACAAGCTGGTGCCGCCAATGACGACCGCCGCGATGGCGTCGAGTTCATAGCTGATACCGGCCTGCGGGAGGGCGGAGCCGGTGCGAGCTGACAGGATCATGCCTGCAAGACCTGCAAGGCCGCCGGAGATGACGTAGACCGAAAAACGCACCCGGGAAATATTGATGCCCGATGTATTGGCAGCATGGGGATTGCCGCCGACAGCATAGATATAGCGCCCGAACCGTGAACGGTTGAGGATCCACCACGATGCCAGAAAGACGACGGCGAGCAAAATAACCGGAACCGGAATACCCAGTATGTTTCCGGTTCCGATCCAGCGGAAATCCGGGATGAGAGCAGGCACCGGCTTGCCACCGCCATAGATGAGCGTCAGGCCGCGCGCAGCGGAAAGCATGCCCAATGTCGCGACAAAGGCTGGAACCGCGAAGCGCGAGACAATCGTGCCGACGAGCGCGCCGCAGCCAACGCCCACCAAGAGGCCAACGGGAATGGCTATGAATGGCGAATAGGGAGCGCCTGCAACACCTGCAGTCGCCGACGTGGTTGCAAAGCTGGCGCTGACAATACCGGCTAATGCCACCACCGAGCCAACGGAGAGGTCAATGCCACGCGTCAGAATGACGAAGGTCATGCCAATGGCGAGAATGCCGTTGATCGAGGTCTGTAGCAGGACGTTGGAGATATTGCCTGCTGTCAGGAAATACTGGTTGGAGAATGAGAGGATCGTAACCAGGAGCAGAAAGGCGATGAATATGCCATATTCCTGGATGACCAGTCTGCGACGTTCGGAGCCAAACCAGCTCGTCGATGAATTGTTTTCTGTGGTGGACACTGTTCTACCTCTCTAGAACGAAACACGGTGCTTTTGGGGTGGCTTTCATGTCGAAAGATGCACCAGCGACTGCGCGTCCGTTTCCTCCCTGCGAAAAATGCCTGCCGACTGTCCACTGCGCATGACCATGATGCGATCGGACATGCCAAGAACTTCATCAATCTCGGAAGAGACCATGATGACGGTCCCGCCTTCAGCGGCAAATTCACAGATGATGCGATAAATTTCCTGTTTTGCGCCGACATCGACGCCGCGTGTGGGTTCATCAAGCAGCAGAACGCGTGGTTTTCTCAGGAACCATTTTCCCAGCACGACCTTCTGCTGATTGCCTCCCGAAAGGCCGGAAACGGGCATCGTATCGCGCGCGACCTTGATCCTGAACCGTTCGATCATGTCTCTGCTGGCGGATGTTTCCTCACGCTGGTTCATTGCAAAATGCGGACTCATCTCGGGAAGACTGGCAAGGCAAATATTGTTGCGAACGCTGTCATCAAGGTTAAGGCCGGTCAGCTTGCGATCTTCTGTCACAAAGGCCAGTCCCAAAGCCATGGCATCGGAGGGTCGCCGGACGGTGACGGGTTTACTCTCAAGTCTGATTGCACCCTGGGAGGCTTTATCCAGCCCGAAAAGACAATTGAATATTTCTGATCGGCCAGATCCCATCAATCCGTAAATACCGAAAATCTCGCCCTTATGTGCTGTAAAGGAGATGTCGGTTATCTTGCCGGGCGCACTAAGGCCGGAGACCTCAATGCCTGGTATTTCAGTTGGTGCATTGGTCTTGATATATTCGTCGCCCAGCTCCCGTCCGACGATCATACGGATCAATTCGGCACGGGTAATGCCATCGAGATTGCCGCTATCTATATAGCTGCCGTCGCGAAACACAGTATAGGTATCGGCGATCTGGAAAATTTCCGACAGGCGATGCGAGACATAGACGATACCTTTTCCGCTCGCTTTCAGGCGCTCTATCGCGGCAAAGAGATGTTGCGCTTCTTTTTCGCCGATGGCCGAAGTCGGCTCGTCCATAAAAATGACTTCCGCATCGTGGCTGAGCGCCTTGGCGATCTCGACGAGCTGAACCTGGGCAACAGACAGGTTCATCATGAACTGGTTGGCACGGATATTGAATTCGAGCTGATCTAGAAGTTTCTGAGCATTTCGGTTCATCGTCTTGAAGTCGATTCCGCCGAAGCGACGGAGCGGCTCGCGACCGAGATAGATATTCTCAGCGACGGTCATATGCGGAACCGGACTTAATTCCTGCTCGATAATGGCGATCCCGGCCTGAAGCGCTTCAGCGGGACTGGAATAAACAACGTCTTTTCCACGTCGCCGGATGTGACCGTCGTCGCGGGTATAAATCCCCATCAATATCTTCAGGAAAGTGGATTTGCCTGCACCGTTTCCACCGCACAGTGCGTGCACCGAACCGGCTCGCAACTTCAGCCGTCCATCCCGCAAGGCGGCAACGCCACCAAAGGACTTCTTGAGTCCTTCTACTTCCAGCAGAAATTCCAATGCAGTTCCTCCGTTGGCAACAGTTAGCGCCGTCGCCATTTTGACAATATTCGATAAATGATCGACAAATGTCAACCCATGCGGTATGAAAGTAAAAAGAAGGGGAGAAACGCTGGCCTTTGATAACCGGGCTAAGGACTGGGAGGCATGAATGATCGTTTCTATTCAATTTGTTAGCGCAGTTCTGCGCGCTTGTTAGGCTTCGACAGAGCGTGTTGCTATGTGCTCGGCTGTTTCAGCCTGCAGCTCCATTTTTAGAGGATCTCGTTGAATGGGGGAAACATATTGACAAGAGACAAAAGTGACTGACAAATGTCAAAAGTGAGTTTGATCTTCAAGTCATAAGACTGTCTGGAGGCGGCAGGGTTTGATGATCAAAGAGGTGCTTCGATAGCGGGAGGATGGACGTGTCATCGAATAGCCTGGATCGACAGACGCTATTTCTGGCGTTGATCAATGTTGCTGTTCTGGCAGCGGGCGGCTTTCTGGCCGGCTCCAATTTCATGGACAGTTATAATCTGCAGTCGATGGCTTCACAGGTTCCGGAGTTGGGACTTCTTGCGCTGGGGGTTATGCTGGCGATGATTTCCGGCAATGGCGGGATCGATCTGTCCGGCATAGCGCTAGCAAATCTCGCTGGCATTATCGCGTTCTTACTGACACGCCATTACATTCCGGCTGCTGATGCGCCTTTGCTGTTTTCATGGGTATTCGCTGGTTTAGCGCTCGTTGTCGGGCTGGTTGGCGGCATTATCAATGGGGTTGTAATAGCCTATGCACGCCTGACTCCGTTGATCGCTACGCTTGGGACACAGCTTCTTTTTACCGGCATAGCCGTCTATCTCACTAACGGTTCAGCCGTCAGCATGGGTTACATCGAGCCGCTGGATAATTTCGGCAACATGCCCATTCTCGGCATTCCCATGTGTTTCGCGCTATTTCTGGTTATCGCTGCGGCGCTTTCATTTCTGCTGAAATATACGCCTTTTGGCGTGAAACTCATGCTGCTCGGAAGCAACGCCAAGGCGGCGCGCTACGGTGGTATCAATGAGAAACGCATGCTCCTCATCACCTATACGCTGTGCGGCCTGCTCGCGTCCGTTGCGGGAATTATCATCGCGGCACGCAACTCGTCCGTAAAGTGGGATTACGGTGGGTCTTATGTGCTGATTGCTATCCTCATCGCCGTTCTTGGCGGCGTCAAGCCGGAAGGTGGATATGGCAAGGTGATCTGTGTGTTGCTGGCTGCAACCGCGCTGCAGATTCTCTCAAGCCTGTTTAACTTCATGAACATTTCGAATTTCTTCCGCGACCTCGCTTGGGGTGTTCTGCTTCTCGCGTTGCTCGCATCGGCACGCGTGCACTTGGGTTACTGGTTACGACCAAAACGACAATAGAAACAAAGCCGGCAACTTCGAGATGAAGGACGCTGGCAAACACCTAAAGAAACAATCTGCTTATATTCATGGAGGAGTCATATGAGCATGTTTTCCAAACTAATAGCTGGCACAATGCTTGCCAGTACAGTCGTAGCAGGGGCGGCATTTGCCCAAGACAAGCCCACCATCGTGACAGTGGTCAAGGTTACCGGCGAAAACTGGTTTACCCGTATGAACGAAGGGGTTGATGCTTATGGCAAAGATAATCCCAACGTGAGCACCAGCCAGGTCGGACCCGCAAAAGCGGATGCCGCCCAGCAGACCCGTATTATCGAAGATCTCGTCGCCAAGAACGTCTCAGCGATTGCGATCGTGCCTATGGACCCATCAGCGCTTGAAGGTGTACTGCGTCGCGCTTCGCAGCGTGGTATCAAGGTCATCACCCATGAAGGCGATAGTCTGGTCAATACGGACGTCGATATCGAAGCCTTCGACAACAAGGCTTTCGGCGCACGCATCAACGAAAAGCTTGCTGAATGCATGGGTAAGTCCGGTAAGTGGACTTCTTTCGTTGGATCACTGGGCAGCCTGACTCACAATCAGTGGGTTGATGCTGGTGCAGAAAACGCCAAGCAATATCCGGACATGGAGCTGGTGGCGGAAAAGAACGAGTCGTTCAACGATGCCAACCGCGCCTATGAAAAAGCCAAGGAGATTCTCCGCAAATATCCGGATATCAAGGGCTTTCAGGGATCCTCTGCCATCGATGTGATCGGGATTGGCCGCGCTGTCGAGGAGGCCGGTCTTCAAGACAAGACATGTGTGTACGGTCTCGGTCTGCCAAAAGATACCGGCCCATATCTGGAAAGCGGCGCCGTCGACCAGATCTTCTTCTGGGATCCGAAAGACGCTGGCTATGTCATGAACAAGGTCTCCGATCTCGTTCTGAAGGGCGAGGAGATCAAGGATGGTATCGACCTTGGTGTACCGGGTTACGAGAAAATGACTGTCATCAAGGGACCGGGCAAGGGCATCATCATCCAGGGGCAGGCCTGGGTCGATGCGGACAAATCCAACTACAAGGACTTCCCGTTCTGATCGAATAATAACGCACCAAAGCTGACTTCCGGGGCCGACCACACTACGGCGGTCCTGGAAAGAATATTCGATAATTTCAGGAATTTGCCATGCACGCCGTCAATGCCACGACACATCCTGTACCACCGTTTCTTGAGGTCAGAAACGTCAAGAAATCCTTTGGCGGCGTGAAGGCACTGAAAGACGTCAGTCTGACGATCGAAGCCGGACAAATCTACCATCTGATGGGAGAGAACGGTTGCGGTAAGAGCACGCTGATCAAAATCCTCTCGGGTGCGCAACCTGCCGATGAGGGGCAAATACTGATTGATGGTGAGGTTATAGGCTCGCGTGCTGGCGATCTCGGCGCCATAGGAGCCCTTCGCGCCGGGATCGAAACCGTCTATCAGGACCTGTCGCTGCTTCCAAATCTTTCCGTTGCGGAAAACGTGGCCTTTACCGAACAGCTTGTTGAAGCCTCTGGGCGCCTTGCTCGCCGATTGAACGTTTCCCTTCTGAATGAAACAGCGCGACGGGCGCTTGCCGAAGTGCACCTACCAACCGACAAGGCGTTTCTTTCGCGCCGAACCGACACGCTACCGCTGGCGACCCGCCAGCTGATTGCCATTGCACGCGCCGTTGCGTCCGAAGCGCGTCTCGTTATCATGGACGAGCCTACGACATCGCTGACGCGTCAGGAAGTTGAAAATCTGTTGCACGTGGTAGAACGCCTTCGCAACAAGGGTGTCGCGGTGTTGTTCGTCACGCACAAGCTTGATGAATGCAAATTGCTTGGCGGACGTGCAATTATCATGCGCGACGGATTGAAAGTGGCCGAACTTGACGTCGCTGGGCATAGCAAAGCGGAATTCAGTCATTGGATGACGGGTCGCGAAATTAGCCAAACGCGCTATCGCACCGAGCCCAAGCTGGGCGAAGTCATGCTCGAAGTTGAAAAGCTTGGCGACGGTGAAGCCTTTCAGGATGTCTCATTCAGTCTCAGAAAAGGCGAGATACTCGGTGTCACGGGACTGCTGGATTCTGGTCGTAACGAGCTTGCGCTTGCTCTTGCTGCCGTCAAACCGGCAACGAATGGTAAGGTACGCTTGAACGGGCGCGAAATCGCACCACAATCGACGGCACAGGCCATTGAATATGGCATCGGTTATGTGCCGGAAGATCGGCTGACGGAAGGCCTTTTCCTCGAAAAGCCCATACAGGATAATATCACCTTGCCGATCCTCGATCGGCTGCGCAATGCACTAGGCATCATCAGTGATCGTCGCGCACGCCGTGTTGCGGAGGAAAGTGTCGCGGATCTTCAGATTGTAGCGCCGGATGTCACCATACCGGTACAGTCTTTATCGGGGGGCAATCAACAGCGCGTTTTGATCGGTCGCTGGCTGACCATTAACCCGCAACTGTTAATTCTGCATGGGCCAACAGTCGGGGTTGATGTCGGTTCGAAAGATACGATCTTCCGCATCATCCAGCGCCTAGCCGATGATGGCATGGGCGTCATCATCATCAGCGACGACCTGCCGGAGCTTCTGCAGAACTGTGACCGCATTCTCATCATGCGTCAGGGCCGTATTGTTGCAGCACATGCTGCCGAAGACCTGACCGAAGATGCCATCTACCAATCCATGGCCAGCACGTCGAAGGAGGTGGCACAATGACCGAGATCGTATCAGCCAACGTTACGGACAAAGGTCAGCCCGGTATTGGTGCGCGGCTCTGGGATATGATGGGCCGCAGGCCTGAAATGTTCACGCTTCTTTTGATTATCGTGACCTGCGTCGTCGTGATCGCAGCCAATCCTGATTTCCTGCAAATGAGCAATATCGTGGATATTCTACGCGCTTCCGTCGTGCGCGGACTGTTTGCGATGGGCGTGCTGGTCGTGCTGGCTTCGGGCGGGATTGACGTCTCGTTCACCGCAATTGCAGCCTTTGTGATGTACGCTCTTACCATGCTGGTTACGAACTGGTTCCCCGAAATGCCGATGACGATCATTCTGATCCTTGCGGCAATTGGGGGGGCTGCTTTCGGTGCGTTGAACGGCTTGCTGGTCCAGAAGCTGCAGGCACCTTCGCTTATCGTCACCATCGGCACGCAATACGTGATCCGCAGCTTTCTGCTGACCTTTGTCGGGACCGCGCTGTTCATGAATATTCCGGTGGCGATGGATGCATTTGGCAAGGCATCACTCTTCACCCATCATGCATCGAATGGTGTAGTCTCCGTTCTACCGGCGACGGTTCTGGTTCTTGTGGCTGCTGCCCTCGTGACGTGGTTCATTCTTGAGCGGACACTGATGGGACGCGCGATTTTTGCGGTTGGCGGCAATCCGGGCATTGCCGAAAGACTGGGTGTCAACCTTTTCCGTGTGCGTATTTTCGTCTTTGCTTATGCGGGCCTTCTAGCCGGCATTGCGGGCGTCGTGCACGTTTCGAGTAATCGTCTTGCAAATCCTTTTGACCTTGCAGGTATGGAGCTTGAAATTATCGCCGCCGTTGTGCTGGGCGGAGCGCGTATCACAGGCGGTTCAGGCTCAGTGATGGGGACGTTACTCGGCGTGCTTCTCATCACGATTGTCAGTAATGTGCTGATTTTTGTTGGCATTCCAAGCACGCTGCAGCTCGCTATCGTAGGTATTTTCATTCTGCTTTCTGGCACAATCTTTGCTTTGCGTGATCGCGGCTGAAACCAAAATAATCGCGCTTTGGCTTAAGCGCTCTTGATGCGGTCTTGTGCATTTTCTGGGAGGTTTTTCATGTCACACGATGTGTCGGTCGTCGGGCTTTATATTCTTGATGTGCTCGGTCGGCCGGTCGATGCGATTCCGCCAGGCGGAAATGTTGAGTTTATAGATGAAATCCGGTTGACCGTTGCAGGCACCGCCGGCGGTACGGTGGTGGACCTAGCCAAACTCGGTCTCAACTGTCTGGCTGTGGGTGCAGTTGGCGACGATGAGAAGGCCGATTTTGTTATCGCGACGCTACAACGTTTTGGGGTCGATACGGCACAGATGCAGCGTCTTAGAGGCGTGCCAACATCATCGACGATTCTGAATATCCGCCGCAACGGCGAGCGCCCGGCTTTGCATGCACGTGGTGCATCCGATCATTTCGAGATCGCCGACGATGCGCTGGATGCAGTGCTGGAACCACCGATCATTCACCTGGGAGGTACCGGCCTGCTGGCAAGGCTCGACGGCGAACCGAGCCGTAAGTTGCTTGCTGAAGCAAAGGCGCGCGGAAGGACGACAACCTTCGATCTGCTTGGCGCGAATGATGGCACGCTTGACCTTATCGCTCCACTCTTCCCACATATCGATTACTTCATGCCGTCCATCGAGGAAGCGAAGCAGATTTCGGGGGCAGCGGATGCCGAAGGCGCGGGAGCATTCTTCCTCGAACGCGGTGTGAAGCATTGCGTGTTCACGCTGGGTGGCGACGGCGTCTGTTTCATGGACGCATCGGGAGAAATCGTGCGTCAACCTGCTTTCCGGATTGAGGTTGTTGACACGACCGGATGCGGTGATGCTTTTGACGCCGGATTCATTACAGCATTGCGTCGCAAGATGGACTTGAAAACTGCTTTGAATTTCGCTCAGGCGTCCGCAGCGCTGGTCGCGACGGGACTCGGTTCAGATGCGGGTATCCGTTCGTTCGATGATACGCTTGCGTTCATGAACACAGTGCCTGTTCATCAATAAACTGACGGATGGTGGGCCGGTCGAAAATCGGCTCGCCCTCTAATCGGCAAGAAGCTGTTCGGCGGCGTCCATATCAGTAACCAGATGCGTGGCGTAACCACCCTTTAGAACAGCGCGGATCGCTTCGACCTTCTGGACTCCACCCGCAACGCAGAGCCTCGTTGGCACACCACGCAGTTCATCCAGTTCGATGCCGATAACGCGCTGGTCGAATTCGCGGACGATTTGGTTACCGTCGCGATCAAGAAAGCGGCATATCAGAACCGCTGCGGCCCCCTCACGAGCATAAGCATCAATCTCTTCATTACTGGTCACATCGGCGATGCGCATCGTGCTGTCGGCGGCCAGGCCGCCGACACCGAACACAATTATATTGGCCTGGCCGATCAGTTCGAACTGTCGTTGGAGTACGGGTTCGCTCATAAGGGCATCCCGTAGCTTGGCCGTGCTCAGTACTGCCGGAGCCAGCATATTGACGCTGGTCGCTCCCATGTTTCGCGCCATGATCGATGTGCAAAGCTCTGCGGAAAACTCTCTTTTGCCGATGGAGGAACCAGTGACCTGCACTACGACCACCCCTTCCATGGCTTGCGGCAATGAAATAGCGTCGGCGACGGCGAGTACTGTGCGTCCCCATGAAACACAGATGGTTTGGCCTGGCTTGACTATGCGTTCCATCAAACGTGCACCACCTGCGCCCAGCGTTTTCAGACGCGTTTCTGTCGTGAATGATTTTTCCGATGGAATGACGAGCACTTCCGACAATCCAAACCGCGCAGCCAATTTACGTGCGATATGCGTGCGTGTCGCGATTTCAGGATTCATCAGAATGCGCACAACGCCTCTTTGTCGCGCTTCCTGCAGATAGTTAACTATGGTTGCGCGTGAAACGCCAATCATCTGTGCAATTTCGTTCTGGGTCAGCTGGTTCTCGTAATAGAGCCATGCCGCCCAGATGATGGCGTCATCGAACTCGGCCGGGATGGCATGCGCAGACGGTGTTTGAGCGCCCGATGTCATACTCGTTTCCTACTGTCTCTGTTGTGACTGAGTTGCACAGAAAAATCTTTCGATCAACACGACAAACATACGATCTGACTAATGTCAAATGATGATGCCAATTGTGTTTGAGAGTAAGAAGAATATCCATAAGACATTGTTATACAACATAAAAAGAAAATCTCTTATGAAGGAATCTATGTGTTCGCACTTCAATGTGTGGGTCAGTAGTTAAGGAAACTGTAGATGAAATCAAATTGGTGACAGGCAGACTTCGACAGGATTGTCAGCTCACGAAAAGGCGAGGGCGGCTTCTGGTATGACAAGCGGCGATGCGCCTCCCAGTGTTAGCTGGTCTACGAAGCTTATGGATGCTTTCAAATCGCCCAAACATGAAGCGATGGGCTTCATGTTTGTCGCGGGCTATCGGCTTCTGTGTCTGGATGCCCATTCGTCATGCACCAACCTTGTTGCAATTAGTCTGATCGTATTGACCCTATTTGTTTACAATGAACGCATATGGCGAAGGCTTTCGCTCATTATGTCCAGCTGTCGGATGTAGTAGCGCCCCGAACAGCACTCCGCCCATACCGGCGCTTCCGCTACGATGCGCTCATTTGATGCCATGTCGGGGCCGACGAATAGCTCTTACCTTTCCGCTGCTTCCACCTCCGCAGAAAAAGAGGTCGCCGCCATCGGATTCAAGTCCCGATACTCCGGTTCCGTCCGGCATGTCCAAACGTTCTAGCAGGGCACCCGTTTTCTGATCGATGCGGCGAATATCACTGCCGATGTCTTCCCACGTGCCGTGCCAAAGTTCGCCGTCGACCCAAGTGACGCCGGTGACGAACCGATCGGATTCGATCGTGCGCAGTACTTCTCCTGTCTCGGGGTTCACCTGATGTATCTTTCGAGCGCGATGCTGTCCGACCCAGAGCGAACCCTCTGCCCAGGCCAGGCCGGAGTTTCCGCCATTTCCGGGAGCCGGTATTGTGGCGACTATCTCTCCGGTCTTGGGGTCGATCTTTCGGATGATGGAATCACCGATCTGGAACAAGTGCTCGCCGTCGAACGCGGTTCCCGCATCGGCCGCGACGTCGAGCGAGCGCAGGATCTCTCCGCTTTCGGGGTCAAGAGCATTCAGTTTCTTGCCCGTTGCAAACCAAACTTTATTGCCGTCGAAGCTGACCCCGGCCACGTCATCTGCATCGGGGAAGGGGCCATATTCACGGATGATTTCAGCGGTTGAGTGTTTCATGTCTTCATCCTAACTGTAAATCTGCGTGGTGGGGAGCAACAAGCTTGTCGGGAATCCAGGCACACTCGCCGCGATCCAGCGGCATGCTCTTCCGCGTCCGAATGTCTCGACCTTGCTGTCGCGAGCAAGCTCTTCGAGTGCTCGCTGCACCGTACGTGGGCTCACGTTCAAGGCGAGCGCCAATGCCGAACTCGACCAGGCTTCCCCATCGCTGAGCAAAGCTAGGATTTGGGCATGGTCGCCTTCTACGTGCGGCACCAGCACGGCGACATTGCGCGTGGTGTGAGGTTGCAGAACAAACCCGTCCCTGGTTGCATTCAGTGTCGCCAGCGGTTTGACGGCCTCACGCAGCCGGGCAACTTCAACACGCAGGCGCGCGCGGTGTGACACATCAGCTTGCCGCGCGTTGAAAGCCCGTTTGAGAAGCGTCTCACGTGCTACATCCTTCGGCCAAGCTTCCGCCAGAGCGCGCATGAGTTTAAGCAGCACCGGACGAGTGATGAGTGGAACTATTGTTGTTCCTCCACGCACTACATTGCGGCAGGTATCCACTATGAGTGTATCGGAGGCCAAAAGCCTTTCGATGTCTTCGAGATGGAGCAAGCGCTCTTTGCCACAGGCTACCAAGCGAGCTGCTGGCGCGCCGAATGCTTGTTCTGCCCGGTCGACCTCGGTCGAGAGCGCCGGAATACGTGCGTCTGTCGCCGCCTGTCTTGCCCGTTCCAGAGCTGCTTTCGCCAGTTCGGTCCTGATGCGGCGGATGGCTATGCCAGCCGCCACCAGTTCCCGACCGGCCAGCGACGCGCGAGGCAGAGCGCTGTCATCCAACTGACTGAGCAATGCTTCGGCTTCATCAAGACGGCCGATCAGGAGAAGGTGCCGGGCTTCGAGATAGCCGGCGTGGGCCGCGTTGCTGCGGTCACCGAACGCTTGAAGTGCCGACCGGGCTGCATTGAGCCTTTGCAATGACCGGCCGAGATCACGCGAAACAAGTGCGATTTCGGCTTCGGCAACGACGCAACGCGCACGGGCTACAAGTTCTTTCGGACCGAAATTACGCGCAGCGCTTCGCAGAAGCCCCCTAGCGCGCACAAAGTCTCCGAGTTGCGCCATTGCGATGCCGCGCAACGCCAGCGCTGGCGGGTCATCACGTAATGCAACCCTTTTCAGCGCGGCGAGGGGATCGCCTGCCGAGAGAGCGTTTGCAGCGGCGGCGATCAGTGGGTCCATTGAAATCCCGTCACACTTGTAACTCTCACGCGCGCCTCCATCCGAGCTAGCTTCATTGTATCGCAACCGCTGGAAACGGCAATTCGATGGGAGAAGCGGAAATGCCAATGCGCACCGTAATAGGAAAGGTCGGTTCGCCGTCCAGACTGACGGGCAAAGCGTCCGGTTGGATTGGGCTCGCCGCAACTCCGACATTCGCGCTGATGGCGTGGATTTCTGCATCCGGCTCGCAGGACATAATGATGTGTTCTGACGCATCGACCTTCGCCGCCGTCAACAGTATGGCCGTGATGTACGTGTTGATGAGCCTCTTTCACCTATCGCCGTGGATGAAGCTTTTTGCCGCCCGTTTCCAACTCCCCAATACCAAACCATAGGAGACTCACAATGCAACACGCTGTTGTTTCACATGATGACTGGCTGACCGCTCGCCGGGATTTCCTGAAAGCGGAGAAGGAGCTGACACATCTTCGCGACAAGGTTGCCCAGCAGCGGCTCGCCTTGCCGTGGGTGCGCATCGACAAGGAATATGTCTTCGACACGCCGGAGGGCACACGCACGCTGTCCGATCTCTTCGACGGTAGGTCTCAACTCTTGGTGCAGCATTTCATGTTTGCGCCGGGATGGAAGGAAGGCTGTCCCAGCTGCTCCTTCATGGCTGACCACACCGACGGTATGAACAAGCACCTTGCGCATCACGACGTTACCATGATCGCCGTCTCCCGCGCGCCGCTTGCCGACATTGAACGTTACCGCAAACGTATGGGCTGGGAGTTCAAATGGGTGTCGTCGTTTGACACTGACTTCAACTACGATTTTCGGGTGAGCTTCTCAGCCGATGAAGTCGCCAGCGGAAAAATTGACTATAACTTCGGCGAATGGAAGGAAAACGGTGAAGAATGGCCGGGCGTCAGCGCCTTCTACAAGGACAATGCAGGCGAGGTCTTCCGCACCTACTCCACTTATGGACGCGGTGTCGAGGCAATGATGGGCACTTACAATATGCTCGATCTCGCTCCGAAGGGCCGCAACGAGGTCGGCGGAATGGACTGGGTACGCCGCCACGATCGCTACGAGCAATCGCCCCATAAGGCATGATAACCGGATGGCAATGAGAGAACGAAGCACTAGCCGGAATCCGTTGGAGTTCCGGCTAGTGCCTTTCGCCGTTATGGCGCCGCCTTCTCTTTTAAACTGTTCAACAACGGCCCCCTGTGAACATTTGAGTATTCAGGGCTCGGGGAGCAAACTGCTGAACGCAGATCAAGCCGACGCCGTATTCTTGGAATTGGCCGTTTAATGTGTTTTTGCTCGGATATTGTCTTCGTATGAATACATGAACCACCTTCTTGATAGTCCAAGTTTTCTTCCGCATTCCCGTATGTCAGGTTGCTTCGGCTTATTGTCATGGTTTCTGTTCTTGTGCCGATCCTGCAACATTTTTATCTCGACGCAATGCGAGTTTTCGCACCACGACGTAGAATATCGGTGTCAGGAGCAGCCCGAACAACGTGACGCCGAGCATGCCGGAAAACACGGCTATGCCCATGACATGCCGCATTTCGGCACCCGCTCCTGTTGCGATCACAAGTGGTACGACACCGGCAATGAAGGCGAGCGAAGTCATCAGTATGGGTCGAAGTCGAAGCCGTGCCGCCTCTAGCACGGCATTTAACGGATCGACGCCCTCATTTTCCTTTGCTCGCGCGAACTCGACGATCAGGATCGCATTCTTGGCAGCAAGGCCAACCAGAACGACGAAACCGATCTGAGTAAAAATGTTGTTGTCGCCACCGGTAAGCCAGACCCCGACAATTGCCGAAAGCAGAGCCATCGGCGCGATCAGCAATACAGCGAGCGGTAACGACCAGCTATTATACTGGGCAGCCAGAATGAGAAAAGCGAGTAGAACGGAAAGTGGGAAAATATACATTGCCGTGTTTCCGGCCTGCTTCTCCTGATAAGCGAGCTCGGTCCATTCGAAGGCCATGCCGGATGGCAGGGTTTCTGTCATTATGCGTTCTATTGCGGCTGTTGCCTGTCCGAACGAATAGCCGGGCGCCGGACCGCCGCTGATATCGGCCGATGGGAAGCTGTTGTAATGCATGACGCGATCCGGTCCCGAACTATGCTGGATCGTCAAAAGCGCCGACAACGGAATCATTTCACCAGCCATGTTGCGCACCTTCAGTCGGCCAATATCTTCCGGGTGCATCCGGAAAGGCGCATCTGCCTGGACAACCACCCGATAAGTCCTGCCAAAACGATTGAAATCATTCACATAGAGAGAACCAAGGTTCACCTGCAGCGTTTCAAAAATTGTGTTGAGGGGCACACCTTGCGATTTGGCTTTCACCCTGTCGATATCCACCTGAACCTGCGGCGCATTCATCTGGAAGCTTGCAAGCATGCCCGCGAGTTCAGGTGCCTGCATCGCCTTGGCCATGATTGCCCCTTGCGCCTCGGCAAGCGCTTCAAGCCCCAGGCTGGCCCTGTCTTCGATCTGGATTTTGAAACCTCCAGTCGTACCGAGGCCAGGAACCGGCGGTGGCGGAAATATACCGGCAAAACCATCAGGTATCTGGCTGAACTTGCCCATCAAGCGGCCTGCTATGGCAAAGGCGGACAAGGAGGGATCGTTACGTTCGTCAAAGGGCTTGAGCATCGTGAACATGACAGCAGCGTTCGGGATATTGACCATGCCATTGACCGAAAGCCCCGGGAAAGCGACCACACTTTCCACGCCGGGTTCGGCAAGTGCGATCTCCGACATTTTCTTAACCACCGCCTCGGTTCTGTCGAGCGACGCTCCCGTCGGCAGCTGCGCAATACCAACGAGATAATATTTGTCTTGAGCCGGAACAAATCCGCTGGGTACAGTCTGGAACCCCATCCATGTCATGCCAAGCAGGCCAGCATAGACGAACAGGACGAGCGTGCTCAACCTCAAGGCGCGTCGCACCGACCAGACATAGGCAGTCGATGCACTGTCGAAGAACCGGTTGAAGAGCCTGAAGAACCAGCCGAACAAACCGTCGATCACCCGTGTCAGGAGATCACGTTTCACGTCGCCGTGATGCGGCTTCAAGAGCACGCCTGCAAGTGCGGGAGAAAGTGTGAGGGAATTGATTGCCGACAGGATGGTCGAAATTGCGATTGTGAGGGCGAACTGGCGATAGAACTCACCTTGCAGGCCGGACAGAAATGCGGACGGGATGAAGACCGCCGAGAGCACAGACGTAATGGCAATGATTGGTCCCGTCACTTCGTCCATAGCCTTGCGAGCAGCTTGCTTGGGCGTTTCGCCGAGCGCGATGTGACGCTCGACATTTTCGACGACGACGATAGCGTCATCGACCACAATTCCGATGGACAGCACCAAGCCGAACAGAGATAGCGTGTTCAGCGAGAAACCGAACATATACATGAGGGCGAATGTGCCGACCAACGATATCGGCACGGCGACCAAAGGAATGATCGAAGCACGCCAAGTCTGAAGGAAGAGCACGACAACGATTACGACCAGGACGATGGCTTCAAGCAATGTCATCACGACAGCCTCAAGGGAGGCTTTCACGAAGACTGTGGGATCATAGGCAATGCGATATTCGATCCCTTCGGGAAACCCCTTCTGCAGTTCTTCCATGGTGCCGCGAATGGCGCTGGCTACATCGAGTGCGTTGGCGCCGGGGCTCTGGACGATCTGCATCGCCAGTGCCGGTTTTCCATCGAGAAGACTGCGCAGAGCATAGCCGTCAGCCCCTAGTTCGATTCGTGAAACGTCCCGCAACCGGGTAACCTGACCATCAGCGCCGGTCTTGACGACGATATCGCCGAACTGTTCCTCATTGGATAACCTGCCGAGTGTATTGACCGTAACCTGAAGTGCAGCCGAGGCATCTGGTTGTTGGCCTACCGAGCCTGCGGCTACCTGGGCATTCTGCTCCTGAATTGCTGCCACGACGTCCGAAGCGGTCAGACCGCGGGCGGCCACTTTCGCCGGATCAAGCCAGACCCGCATGGAGTATTCACCAGCCCCCCAGACAAGCACATCGCCTACACCCGAGATACGCGCAAGCTGGTCGCGTACCTGCAAGGTGGCGAAATTCGACAGATAGAGCGGATCATAGCGATCATCGGGTGATACGAGATGAACCACCATCAGAATATCGGGCGAAGTCTTTTGCGTCACCACGCCGATGCGCTGAACCTCCTGCGGCAGACGCGGAAGCGCGCGTGAGACACGATTCTGCACCTGAATTTGCGCCATGTCAGGATCCGTGCCCTGCTGGAACGTCACGGTCAACGTCATACGTCCATCGGTGGCAGCCTGCGAGCTCATATAGAGCATATTCTCCACGCCATTAATGACCTGCTCCAGCGGCGCGGCGACCGTTTCGGCGATCACTTCAGGGCTGGCACCCGGATAGTTCGCCGTAACCTGCACCGTTGGAGGAGTTACCTGCGGATACTCACTCAAGGGCAGCTTCAGGAGTGTGAGTCCTCCACCAATCAACATCAGGACAGAGAGGACAACCGCAAAGATCGGGCGATCTACGAAAAAGCGCGGGATGTTCATCGAAGCGCCTCCCGAACTTCTGCTGCAGTCTGGGCAGCTTCGCCCTGCTGGTTGGAGAGCATCGGCACTATCTGCGGATCGACTTCCATTCCGGGGCGAACGAGCCCCTTGATGATGATTTTTTCACCGGACTTGAGTCCCGCAGAAATAACGCGCATTCCGTCGATCATCGGTCCCAGTTCAATCGGGCGGTACTCTGCCTTATTCTCCGCTCCGAGTACCAGCACATAGCGTCGCCCTTGGTCGACGGCAATCGCCTGCTCATCAATGAGTACGGTTTGGGTCGGTTCGGCAGTCACGAGCTTCACTCGGACGAAAAGGCCAGGAGCCAGCCTGTCGTCGTAATTCTGAACGATTGCACGGGCTCTGATCGTGCCTGTGCCCCGGTCGATGCGGTTGCCGAGAAAATCGAGTTCGCCGACAAGCGGGTGGCCATTATCGGTCATCAAGCCGACCTTAACCGGAAGCCTGTCTGCTTCGCCCTCCGTCACGGATGCGCGTCCACGAGCTGCGAATTCCAGATAGGTTGCTTCATCGATATCGAAATAAACATAGAGTGGATCGGTCGAAACAATCGTGGTGAGAAGCGTGGCAGCCCCCGCATTGCCGCCGGTAACGAGATTGCCTTCTGTGACAAGAACGCGATCAACGCGACCGGCAATCGGTGCTGTGACACGCGTGAAAGACAGATCGAGTTCTGCAGCTGCAATGGCAGCCTTGACGATCTCCACCTGAGCCTTGCGCTGCCTAAGTGCAGCCCTCGCATCATCAAAGGTCTTACGCGATACAGTCCCATTCGGAGCCAGCGCTTCAGCGCGTTTGAAATCGATCTCAGCTTGATCAAGCAAAGCAATAGCCTGCTGCAATTGAGCTTTGGCTGCATCCAATGCGACCTGGAACGGCCTTGCATCGATCTGGAACAGAAGATCGCCGGGTCGAACAAGGCCGCCTTCAGGAACGCTGACGCTAACTATGGCCCCACCTACACGTGGACGCAGGTCAACTGTCCTTGTGGCCTCGGTATGACCGGTAAACTCTACGGATGGGGCAACATTGCGTGTGACGACCTCGGCAACCGGTACTTGGGGAGCAGGCATTTGAGCGGGCTGTGCGGCTGCGGATGAAACAAGCGAGAGGAATCTTTGGGTATATGGCTCGATATCGTCTCGATAGACCGCATAAAAGGTACCACCAACGATGACGGCGCCGGCCAGGAACAGGGCGGCGGCTCTATTACTCATTCTCGTTCTCCTTCATAGGGCCGCAGCGTCTGCCAGCGGGACATGACGACGGTCATTTGACGACCTTGCTGTTTCCAACGGTGGAAAGGTCAAGGCCCTGAGAGTTATTTTCCCAAGGAGAGTATTGGTGGCAGCTGCAACCTCGTTTGGCGGCCAATCTCGCGCGTTGTTTCGCCAATATTCCGGGAAAGAGAAGAAGCGATCGATCAAACGATGCTGCTCTTGCATGTGAGGGCCGGAGCCTTCGCACTGTTCGTGATCGGGTCACGTCCCTGCGCAAAAAAACGGTCTTGACCTTACAAGTGTTGGAAGCTGCAGGCTGACAAAAATTCCGCTCAGAACGCCAGTCGATTGTCGGCCGGACTGGGAACGCAAGCACGTCCACCGAGTGAAAGGCCCAGATATGACGCACACCAGTACGCCACACATTCTCATTTACACAACCCCGACTTGTCCGGACTGTCATGCCCTTAAGCGCTGGCTCTCCGAGCAGGGGCTTTCCTATGAGGAGCGCGACCTAAGTGAGCCGGAGATTGCCGAGGAAGCCAAAGCGCGCACAGGGGTTCGGGTGGCTCCGATCACGATTGTCGGTTCCGAAATTTTCTACGGAACATTCGTGCGGCAGAAGCCAGGTTTGCTCAAGGCCCTCGGATTGAATGATGGACTGTAAGGAAAGCCGGATGACCAGAAGAAACGTTGATATACGACAGACACGGACCCGACTGGAAGTCTCGAACGGACAAACAATCCTCGAAGCTGCACTCGCTGCCAGTATTTCCTATCCTCATGGCTGCCGATCCGGTCGCTGCGGTTCATGCAAATCGCGCCTGATCGAGGGTGAGGTTCAATTGCTTCAGCACTCGCGCTTTGCACTGACTGAGGAGGAGAAATCCGACGGCTTGATCCTCGCGTGCTGCGCATTGCCGCAAACGGATGTCGCTGTCGCGTGGCTTGTCAGCGACGAAAAGGCCGTGGAGGCTCCGCGGCGTCTTGATGCAGTCGTGATCGGACTATATGACCTCACGCACGACATCAAACTGATACGAATTGCGCCTGCAGATGGCTCGTCTTTGCCGTTTACCGCCGGACAATATGCCCAGATCAGATTTACCGGAACTCCGATGCGCAGCTATTCCATGGCCAACCGTGTAGGTGAGGGCAGTCTGGAATTTCACGTTCGCCGCGTCGCAGGAGGTATTACGTCCGAACACATACACGGCGCGCTGAAGTCCGGTGACAAAGTTGAACTCGAATTTCCCCTTGGTTCCTCCTATCTGCGCCAAAATCATTCCGGCCCGATGCTGTGCATCGCTGGCGGTTCCGGCCTTGCGCCGATCAAGTCGATCGTTGAGACCGCCCTTGCTCACGGCATGAAGCAGCCGATCCATGTTTATTTCGGAGCACGCAGCGAGTGTGATCTCTACCTCGTCGAGCATTTTCAGTCCTTGGCCGAACAGTATGCCAATCTTACCTTTGTGGTGGTGTTATCCGAGGCAGAAGCGACACAGTACCGCTGTGGTTTTGTGACAAAGGCGGTTGCCGACGACCTGATGGACCTTGATGGGTGGAAGGCCTATGTCGCCGGCTCACCGGGAATGGTTGACGCTGCCATTCAGCTCGCCTTGGCGCGCGGATTACGTGTTGAGGACATGCATGCCGATGTGTTTTTCACGCCCGATGACGGGCCTAACCAAACACCAGCCCAGTGAACTGGATCAAGGGTCAATCCTGAGAGAGTATGAAGGGAGAGAATTCATATGTGCAATAGATTCGACTGCTACCCGGAGCCAACCGCTCAGGAACTACTCTCGGATCCCATAATCCGCGCTGTCATGGCTGCAGATGCTGTGGATGAAAACCAGTTGCGAGCCTTGCTTGAACAGATGAGCCGGCAGCGGGCGGCGAAAACTCAGAGTATTGTTGCTCGCCACTAAAATCGCTGTGCAAATCGATGAAGTGGACAACGTGATGATAGAGCGCAGGTCTGGATCAGATTTGCGCCCTTTAATTTTGCTCCGAAAGCCGACTTGTTCGAAACCTTTTCACTTTTTCCGAGATGCGTTCCAGACAGGACTGCCCCATACCGATGATTTCCGGCGGAGAATAATACTGAGATAAAAAGCCGCCGCTGCGTATGGTCATGATACGCGGCGGCGGTTCCAGGCAGCTAGTCGCTGTGATCGGCGCTTCATTTCTTCATCATGGTATCCATGGAGACTGTATAGGCCTTTGTCGAAGGACTGCTCGACAAAGGCTTCTACATTGCAGACATATCGTGACAATGCATGGATTATCCGTTGTCATCTAGCCTTGTGCGATCGCCATGCCTGCGCTGATCGCAAGCACATCCGTGATGAATATCGGCGCGATCTTGTTCCTATTCAGTTAGCGGTTGCGGGATAACCTGCTTCCTCGAGAACCTTCAAGACAGATGCCAGTGTCGCAGTTGTTTCGACCTTGACCGCGCGCTCTGTCGGATTGGTGTCGACCTTGGCGCCGGAATCTACCGATTGGATCGCCATAGTTACAGATTTGGCGCACCCGCCGCAGGTCATGCCTTCGATTTTCAATTCCATGAGATTTCTCCTTGTTTGGGTCTCATGACATGCAAGGTGGTTCTTCCAACCGTGGAAAGGTCAAGTGGAAAAAACAAGAAAAATGTCATTGACCTTCCCACGGTTGGAAGAACCATACTTCGACTGAACCTGAATTTCGGAACGAAAAAGGAGTCAGCTATGAATGCTCTTGTTAGAACTCCAGAGACGAAGAACGCAGCAATTTGTCTACCCAATAAAGGCGATACTTGCACGTTCCAGATCGGCTCTCGCGAAAATGCTCTTAAGGCTTTGCCGGCCTGAAGATTGCGGGAGTGATTACATGAATATTGGACAAGCTTCTAAAGCATCCGGCGTATCAGCCAAGATGATCCGCTACTATGAGCAGACCGGCCTCATACCTGCTGCCGACCGAACAGCTTCCGGCTACCGCGACTATTCGGACACAGACGTGCATATGCTCCGTTTCATACGGCGAGCCAGAGATCTCGGCTTCTCCGTTGCGGAGATAGGTGATCTTCTCGGGTTATGGCGTGACGAGACGCGACAGAGCGCGGTAGTCAAACGTTTGGCACAAGTTCATATCGACGAACTCCAGAAGAAGATCGCCGATCTGCAAGACATGACCCAGACACTCACGACGTTGGTCAACGCCTGTCACGGCGACCATCGCCCCCATTGCCCGATTCTGCAGCGGCTCGAAACCGATCAGGATGATGAAGACCTTTCGGTTCAGCCGCGTAGTGGTGCTATTGCCCGCTTCATGCAGTGAGACTGACGCCACTGCGACAGAATCCATGAACGCCTTGCGTCTGGCGTCATTGAGAACCTCGACTGGAGCGCCTTCATCGACCGCTACGACCGACCGGAGACGCTGTTTTATCTCGATCCGCCGTATTGGGGCAGCGAGGACTGTTATGGGAAGGAGTTGTTCAGCCGAGGCCAATACCAGGTGATGGCCGAGCGCCTCGGTCGCATCATGGGTCGCTTCATCATGTCCATCAACGACGTGCCGGAGATCCGATCGATCTTTTCGGCCTTCGACATCGAAGATGTGGACCTGACCTACGCAGCGGCTGACGGTAAGGGGAAGGTGGTCAACGAACTGATAATTAGCGGGAGGGCTTAACGGCCCCTTCAGTGGGGCTTCAATGAACGTTCCGCTCAGTTCTTTGAAATCGTAAAACTGTTGTCATTCGATTTTGCGCGCTACACGACGATGATTGCTATTTGATTGCTAGCGTCAATGTGGTGAAAACGAAAACTGGCTAAATCATTGATTTTATGGTGCCGCTTAGGTGACTCGAACACCTGACCCCATCATTACGAATGATGTGCTCTACCAACTGAGCTAAAGCGGCCCGGAACATTACATTCCAATTTCCCGAAGGAAGCCAACCGTTTCCGACTGAACGGTGCGCTGATAACCAAAAGCACGGAGGAAAGCAAGGCCCAAATCAAACAATATCGTTGTTTGTTAGAAAGGTTTCACAACATGTACATCGGCAGTACCAGACGGGGCGGAAATCAACCGGGTTTTACAGCGGGCATGCGATAATGATCCGTAGAGTGTGAAACGTTGGAACCGCACCAGCCTTCAAGCTGGCGCGGTTCCGTGACCATCAAGGAATCAAACGCCTGCGCAAAGACGCTGGCGGGCGTCGTTATATTCACGCTCCAGCCGGTCGACCAGTTGCCCGGCAGGTGCCACTTCGTGGATGGCTCCGATACCCTGACCGCAGCCCCATATATCCTTCCAGGCCTTGGCGCCTTCCTGCTGAGCCTTGTCGAAATCCATCTTGGATGGATCGGCTTCCGGCAGGTTTTCCGGATCGAGACCTGAGTTGGCGATCGACGGCTTCAGATAATTGCCTCCGATGCCGGTGAAGTAGTTGGAATAGACGATGTCGGATGAATTCGAGTCGACGATCATCTGCTTGTAGGCATCTGTCGCGCGCGCTTCGGTCGTGGCGATGAAAGGCGAGCCGATATAGGCGAGGTCGGCGCCCATGGCCTGAGCGGCGAGGATCGATCCGCCATTGGCGATGGCGCCCGAAAGGAGCAAGGGGCCGTCGAACCAAGAACGAATTTCCTGCACGAGCGCGAAGGGCGACAGCGCACCGGCGTGGCCGCCAGCACCGGCAGCGACCGCGATAAGGCCGTCCGCGCCCTTACGGATTGCCGAATTGGCATGGCGGTTGTTGATGACGTCATGAAGGACGATGCCGCCATAGGAATGGATTGCCGCATTCACTTCCGGCACAGCGCCGAGCGAGGAAATGACGATCGGCACCTTGTATTTCACGCAAAGGCCGAGATCGTGCTCAAGGCGCTTGTTGGAACGGTGCACGATCTGGTTGACCGCGAAGGGCGCGGATGGCCGATCCGGATTGGCCTTGTCGTAAGCGGCAAGTCCTTCCGTGATCTCTGCCAGCCACTCATCGAGTTGTGCTTCAGGACGGGCATTGAGTGCGGGAAAGGAACCGACGACGCCTGCCTTGCACTGCGCCATGACCAGAGCCGGATGCGAAATGATGAATAGGGGAGCACCAACCACCGGGATGCGCAGTCTGCTTTTCAGAATATCCGGCAATGCCATCTTCAATCGTCCTCCGTGATTGACGTTTCCGTAAACGTAATAGTTTTAGCATCTCCTCGCTCAACGGCAATATCAAAAGCGCGCGAGCCGACCTATCAATACAGGTCGCCTGCGGTTTTCCGAGAATCTTGACAGGAAGCGACGGAAACCAGCTGATTGGGACATTCTTGATGCACGGACACTCTATGGTAAGCGGAAATGCCGGGAGGGGAGGGAATCGCCAACATACTTCGGGATGTCTCGTTCATTCGCATGGCGCAGTTTGGCGCTGTAAAACCATACGGATGGGGGAAAACCGCAGTCAGAGTTAATATTTGGTGTCTCCGACATGCTTATTGGCTAGTCAAAGCGGGTGATGAACAGCTAAATGCCTTGATTCAGACGTTAATTTCGCTGAGGCTTATGAAATCGTCTGCATCGGAGACCGCTTGCTCCTGTTGAGGGCGTGACGAAACGGCGGGAAGAACGAACAAGGGAAGAGCAACCTTTGGAAAGTATTGAGCGCGCGATCAGGAATGCATTTGCCAAGGCGGATGCGCATAATCCGGCGACCCGCCAGCGAATCTATGAGTCCGCTTGGGGTGCGCATGAGCGCGCTCTTGCGGCAAATACCGCGCTCAGCGATGTGCAGAAGGAACAGCGCCGCCAAAAGCTAAAGGACGCGATCTCGCACATTGAACAGGAATTCAAGACCGGTGGTGACAAGACTGAGCGTCACGACCCGTCACGTGATGCTCCGCACAGGGAAGATCCGATCCTTGGTGGCAGGACGGAAGAAGCATCGCCCGCACTCGATACTGGCGATATCCGTGCGACCTCGCGGCAGAAGAAGCGCAGCAATGCCGATCTCGGTTATGAGGGCGGCGTTTCGCGTAAGGACCGCAGGAAAAAGAAACGCCATTCGCCTTTCTATAGCTATGGTATTCCGGCGCTTGTGCTCGCTGTTGCCGCTTTCATCGGTTATTCGCTCTATAACAGCTTTATCGATTTGAGCCGTGGACCGGCGAACAATCCGCTGCATAGCGATGGCAGTATTGCGCCTTTGAAAGAAGGCGAAGAGCCCGGCGGATTGAAATGGATCACGATTTTCCAGCCGTCTGAGGCAACACGAATGTCCGTCAAGGGACGTGCGACGGCGGAAATCAGGCAGGAAGGCACACGCAGTTTCGCACGTGTACAATCTTCCGGTGCTGAAGATACGGTCACATTCGATGTGGGCGAAGGCATTTTGAACCAGCTGGAAGGCAAGAAGGCGACCTTCGACATTGTTGCGCGAGCGGATGATGGCAAGACGACCCAGATGTCAGTCAATTGTGATTTCGGCGGTCTTGGCGATTGTGGGCGAAGGCGCTACGACGTTCGCGATTCCGTGAGCGACTTCCTTTTCGATATGGATATTTCGTCCGGCCAGAAGGCAGGTCGCGCAGGCACGATCACGGTCAACTCGGATTTGAGCGGTTCCGGCAAGCCGGTGAATATCTATGAAATCCGCGTTTCGACGGCGGCTGAATAATCAACTTAGCAGCTTTTCCAGTGTTTCAAGCCGGTCCGCTTCGCGGGGCGGCTTGTCCCAGCGAAGCCGTGAGAAACGCGGAAAGCGCATGGCAACGCCGGATTTATGGCGCGTGGAGCGATTGAGACCCTCGAAAGCAACTTCCACCACCAGGCCATGATCGGGCTCGGCACGCACGGACCGAACCGGCCCGAAGCGCTCGGTGGTGTTCTCGCGCACAAACTTGTCCAGCAATTTCAATTCTTCGTCCGTAAAGCCGAAATAGGCTTTGCCAACCGGCACCAGCACTGGCTCGCCTTCCGGTCCCGTCCAGACGGCAAAGGTGAAATCTGAATAATAGCTGGAGCGCTTGCCATGTCCACGCTGGGCATAAACGATCACGGCATCGACGGTGAACGGATCACGCTTCCATTTGAACCAGGGCCCTTTCGGGCGTCCGGGCAGGTAGGTGCTGTCGTGGCGTTTCAACATGACGCCTTCGATGACGGGATGGGGTGGATTGGCGCGAAACTGCGCCAATTCCTCGAAGTCAGCGAAAGGCAGTATTGGCGAAAGATCGAAGCGGCGAGGGTCGAGCTTGCTGACGAAACCTTGCAGGCGGGCACGGCGCTCGGAGAAAGGCAAGGCACGCAGGTCTTCGCCAGTCTGCTGGTTCCCGTCCTGCAACAGATCATAGGCCCGCACAAAAGCGGGATAGTCGCGCAACTGTTTCGCGCTCACGGTCTTGCGGTTCAGTCTTTGCTGGAGATCTGAAAACGTGGCAGTTTCTATGCCAGTTTCGCCGTGATGCCCGACGAGCAATTCGCCATCGATTGTACCTTCGAAATCCATGGCCTCCAGAATGTCCGGAAATGCGCCGGAAATATCGTCACCGGTGCGTGAGTAGAGGCGGCGCACGCCGTTTTCCGCAACGGCCTGAACGCGAATGCCGTCCCACTTCCATTCGGCGCTGTAGGCGGATGCGTCAAGCGAGGGGATTTCAGCTTCATTAAGCGCTGTCGCCAGCATGACGGGGCGAAACGGTGCGGCCGCGGTGGCAGCAGGCTTTTCACCGCGACCTTCAAGCCAGGCGAAAAGCGTCTCATAGGGCGGTGACTGGCCGTGCCAGAGTTCCTCGATTTCGACAACGTTGACGCCGCCAAAGTCAGCGAGAGCCTGTTTGGCGAGGCGGGCGGAAACCCCGACGCGCAAACCACCGGTGACGAGCTTTAACAACGCATAACGTTCCGAAATGCCGAGCAGATCGAGCCATCCGGCCACGAGCATCGGGCCTTCGCGGCGCGACGCAAGCTGCAATTCATGCACCACAATCCCAAGTGGCAGATTTGCGCCGGGTGCGGTTTCACTGGGGCCGGGCCAGATGAGCGAAATCGTTTCGGCGAGGTCTCCCACATAATCATAGGAATAGGCAAAGAGCGTGGGATCGATGCGCTCGGCTATCAGTGCGCGCAGCATGGCGGGCTTCACGCTTTGCAGTTCGAGATCGCGCGTGATTGCCGCCAATGCCAGACCGCGATCCGGGTCGGGAGTAGCGCGGAAATAGTCAACAAGCAGACGAAGCTTGCCGTTGCGCTGCGGCGTCAGAACCAGCCGGTCAAGAAGTTCAGCGAAAGCACGCATCAATCGCCCTCATCTTCATAGCCGATGAGATGCAGCGGCTTGGCCGGTATGTTCTGCAACTCGCACCAGCGAACAAGCGCTTCCTCGCGTCCATGCGTGACCCACACTTCGGCAGGTGCGATTTCCGTTATGGTCGCCGTCAGTTCATCCCAGTCGCAATGGTCGGAAATGATGAGTGGCAGTTCAACGCCCTGTTGCTTGGCGCGCTGGCGGATGCGCATCCAGCCGGAGGCGAAGGCCGAAATGGGATCGGGAAAACGCCGCGCCCAACGGTCGGAAAAAGCCGATGGAGGACCGACGATGATCTTGCCTGCAAAATCCGGCTGCGCTTCGTCACGTTCCAGGGTTGCCGGTTCAAGCGGACCGAGATCGATACCTTGTGCCTGGTAATAATCGCACATCTTTTCCAGTGCACCGTGAATATAGATCGGTTCCGAGTAGCCTGCATTGCGTATGAGTTTGATAACCCGCTGCGCCTTGCCCAGCGAATAGGCACCGACAAGGTGCGCGCGTTCAGGAAATTGCCGGATTGATTTGAGAAGCGTTGCGATCTCGTGTGACGCATCAGGGTGACGAAACACTGGCAGCGCAAAGGTTGCTTCGGTGATGAAGACATCACAGGCGACCGGCTCAAAAGGTGCGCAGGTTGGATCGGCTGCGCGCTTGTAATCGCCCGAAGCGACAATGCGGGTTCCGTCCTTCTCCACTGCGATCTGGGCCGAACCGAGCACATGGCCCGCGCCATGAAAACTGACCCGGACACCATTGATCGTCAGGGTTTCACCGAGGCCTATCGGTTGCGTGGTTTCGGCGAAGTTCGCGCCGTAGCGTAGCGCCATGATGTCGAGCGTTTCGGGCGTTGCCAGTACATGGGTGTGGCCCGCGCGGGCATGATCGGAATGTCCGTGCGTGATGAGCGCGCGTTCCACCGGACGCACGGGGTCGATGTAGAAATCGCCGGGCGGGCAATAAAGACCTTTGGGAGAGGAGCAGAGAAGCTGGTTGAAACGCATGGTTTCAAGATAGGTCACGAAGTTCGCGCCGAAAAGAGAGGGAGCTTGCATCTGCTGACAAAATGAGAACAAAAGTGAACAAACACCTTGGCGGCTTGCCTCGCTGCGATTAGATTGACGGCGTGACACTGAACCTGAAACCCGCCGCAGCATCTGCCGCTTTTCCCTTGCCGGACCGTTTTCTTGAATGGTTTGCGGCCAAGGGCTGGTCGCCGCGCGCGCATCAGCTTGAGCTTCTGGCCCGTGCTGAACAGGGCCAGTCCACGCTTCTGATTGCGCCCACCGGGGCAGGTAAAACGCTGGCCGGGTTTCTGCCTGCATTGGTGGACCTGGAACGAAATGGCCGTAAAAAGCCGGGTATGGCGAAGCGCGGCGTGCATACGCTTTATATATCGCCGCTGAAGGCTCTGGCCGTCGATATTCATCGCAATCTGACGGTGCCGGTCGAGGGAATGGGTCTCGACATCACCATCGAGACCCGGACCGGCGATACGCCTGCGCACAAACGCCAGCGGCAGAAGCTGGCACCGCCGGATATTCTGCTGACCACGCCAGAGCAGCTTGCACTGTTGATCGCATCCAAAGGTTCGGAACAGTTCTTCAAGGGTCTGCGCTATGTGGTGCTGGACGAATTGCACTCGCTGGTGATTTCCAAGCGCGGGCATTTGTTGGCGCTGGGGCTGGCGCGGCTGCGCCGCCTGCAACCGCAATTGCGGACCATCGGCCTTTCCGCAACGGTGGCTGAGCCCGATGAACTGCGCCGCTGGCTGGTTGAGCAGGACGGCACCGGGCCGATGGCCGGACTTGTGACGGTCGATGGCGGCGCCAAGCCGGAAATCACCATTCTCGATTCCGACGAACGGGTGCCATGGTCAGGCCATTCATCACGTTATGCCATTCCTGACATTTACGAGGCGATCCGCCAGCACCGCACGACGCTTTTATTCGTCAATACGCGCAGTCAGGCGGAGATGCTGTTTCAGGAGCTGTGGCGGGTCAACGAGGACACGCTGCCCATTGCGCTGCATCACGGTTCGCTCGATGCCAGCCAGCGCCGCAAGGTCGAGCAGGCCATGGCCGCCAACACGTTGCGGGCAGTGGTCGCGACTTCGACGCTTGATCTGGGGATCGACTGGGGTGATGTCGACCTGGTCATTCATGTCGGCGCACCGAAAGGGGCCAGTCGCCTTGCGCAGCGCATTGGCCGTGCCAATCACCGCATGGACGAGCCAAGCCGTGCCATTCTGGTGCCTGCCAATCGCTTTGAGGTGATGGAGTGTCGCGCCGCACTTGATGCCAATTATCTGGGTGCGCAGGATACGCCACCCCTGATCGATGGGGCGCTGGATGTGCTGGCGCAACACGTGCTCGGCATGGCCTGTGCCGAGCCTTTCAACGCCGATCAGCTTTATCGTGAGGTGCAGAGTGCCGCACCCTATTCGAACCTTCCGCGAGACACGTTCGACCGCATTCTGGATTTTGTGGCGACCGGCGGCTACGCACTCAAGACCTATGAACGGTTCGCGAAAATCCGCAAGACCGTGGACGGCACTTGGCGGGTGTCTAATCCGCGCATTGCGCAGCAATATAGGCTCAACATCGGCACGATTGTCGAAGCGCCGGAGCTCAATGTCCGGCTTACTCGTGGCGGCAAGGGCGGAAATGCGCGCGGCGGACGTGTTCTTGGTCGCATCGAGGAATATTTCCTTGAGACGCTCACTGCTGGCGACACGTTCCTGTTTGCCGGAAAGGTTCTGCGGTTTGAAGGCATCCGTGAGAACGAATGCATCGCCTCCAATGCTGCCGGGCAGGATGCCAAGATTCCTGTCTATGCAGGCGGCAAGTTTCCGCTTTCCACCTATCTTGCCGCGCAGGTGCGCGCCATGCTTGCCGACCGCACGCGCTGGCAGTTTTTGCCGGAACAGGTGCGGGAATGGCTGGAAGTGCAGCAGTGGAAATCCGTACTGCCAGCAACGGACGAGCTGCTGATCGAAACTTTTCCGCGCGGCAATCGCTTCTACATGGTCGCCTATCCGTTCGAGGGCAGGCTGGCACACCAGACGCTCGGCATGTTGCTGACGCGTCGTCTGGAGCGCATGGGCGCACATCCGCTTGGCTTTGTCGCGACCGATTATTCGCTGGGACTCTGGGGCCTCAAGGATATGGGCGCGCTGATTGGCACGGGAAAGCTCAATCTCACCCGCCTGTTCGATGAGGATATGCTGGGGGACGATCTCGAAGCCTGGCTTGATGAAAGCTATCTTTTGAAACGCACTTTCCGCAATTGTGCCGTGATTTCAGGGCTTATCGAGCGCCGTCATCCGGGACAGGAAAAAACAGGCCGTCAGGTTACGGTTTCCACCGACCTGATCTATGACGTGCTGCGGACCCATGAGCCGGACCACATATTGCTGCAGGCGACGCGTGCGGATGCCGCGACCGGGCTTCTGGATATCAAGCGTCTTGGCGACATGCTGGCACGCGTGAAAGGTCATCTCCTGCACAAGCCGCTCGACAGGATTTCACCGCTGGCGCTGCCTGTGATGCTCGAAATCGGACGTGAGCGTGTGGCAGGTGAGGGCGATGAAATGCTGCTTGAAGAGGCCGCAGACGATCTAATCAGAGAGGCGATGCAATGAAGACTGCCGTGTGGGGCAACGGAGAGGCCTACAGTCTGGCCCATGCGGAAGTGCGTGGCGTTGCAGCTGTGTGCGATCCATCCGGTGCACTGTTCCTGCCTGATCTCCATATGCTCATCGTCTCAGACCTGCATCTGGAAAAAGGTTCATCCTTTGCCCGGCGCGGCCAGCTCATCCCGCCTTATGACACAGCGGCGACGCTCGACATGCTGGCGCTGGCCATTGCGCGCTATCAGCCGCGAACCGTCATCAGCCTTGGTGACAGTTTTCACGATGCGACGGCCAGCGAACGCCTGCCGTCGCTTTATGCCATCCGGCTGAAATCGCTTATGGAGCATCGGGACTGGTTCTGGATCACTGGCAATCATGATCCGGATCGCCCGGTCGACCTGCCGGGCGATTGTGTGGAGGAACTGGCAGTCGGGCCGCTTACCTTCCGGCATGAACCATCGCGCAAGGCCGGGCAGGGCGAGATTGCAGGGCACCTTCACCCCGCGGCCCGCATCGTGCGACGTGGACGATCAGTACGCCGCCCCTGTTTTGTTAGCGACGGGGAAAGGCTCATCATGCCTGCTTTCGGAGCCTATACGGGTGCGCTGAATATTCTGGATCGCGCTTTCCGAGGGCTGTTCGCTGACGAGACCCTGCGCGCCTATATGCTGGGACAGGGTAAGGTTTACCCGATTGCGCGCGGTGCGCTTTATGGGGGTTAATCCCTGCGGAACAGAATGCGTCCGAACCAGCCGGTGAAGACGGCAAGGAAAACGGCAAAAAGGCCGTAGAGAAAGCTGTTCTGGTGGGCGGCGTTGTAGATGCTCTGTTCAAAACCAGCCTTGACGATTTCCAGACTGGCATTGGCTTCACGCAAAAAAACACCGTTGCGGAACAGAAGCGCCCGAGCCTTGTGGCGTCCGACCGGCACATTGGCGGGCAGGTTCAATGTGGCACGAAACAAGGTGCGGGAAATGAACTCCACGCCCCCGATGCGCTGCGTATAGAGGCCCTGCCGGATTTTCATTTCGCGCAGTTCGTTGCCGAATGTCGGGATATTGCCCGACAGGCTGCCCGGATCTTCCGGGACGAGATAGAAGTTGCGCACGCCCACCGAAAGTTGTCGGTAGATTTTCTCTTCGGTAATGTCCTGCAGATTGCGGGTAGAGGCCAGCGAGTAGGAGAGCGGCACGCCCATGAAGGTTTCCGAATCCGAATTCACCCAGACACCGAGATAACGGTCCTTCTTGCGCACCACGAGATCGCGCGAGGGGCCTTGCAGCACGACGATGATATCGTAACGGCCTTGTCGCTGGATCATCGGGTCGGCATTGTCGAGCGCGCCGAATATGGTGAGGTCAGTGCCGCCGAAATTCGATGTGATGGCGATGGTTTCGGTTGAAAGTCCGATTTCGATGGTTTCATCCGCAGGGTTCTGCAATTGCGGAACCGTGTTGCCGTTGCCGCTGGAATCGACCTGCGCCAGTGCGCTTCCCGTCATTAGAAGGAACATCAATGCGGAGGAAAGCGTAAGGCTCCGCATGTCAGATATCCGCAATCGAAATGGAAAACAGATTGTCGGGCCGCACGAACAGGCCAAAGGCGAGGCGCAGGCCAACGGCAAGCACGAGAAGCGCCAGCAAAAGGCGCAACTGTTCGCCGCGCAATTTTTGGCCCGCGCGTGCGCCGTATTGCGCGCCGATAACGCCGCCAACCATCAGCAGGAAAGCAAGCACGATATCGATGGACTGGTTGGTCGTTGCCTGCAGGACGGTCGTGACTGCGGTCACAAAGGTGATCTGAAACAGCGAGGTTCCGACAACCACATTTGTCGGAACATGCAGAAGATAGATGAGCGCCGGAACCATAATGAAACCGCCGCCGACACCCATCACCGATGACAGAAGGCCGATGAAGAAGCCGATGCCGAGAACCGGAATGATGCTGACATAGATGGTAGAGGCGCGAAACCGCATCTTGAATGGCAGGCGGTGTATCCACGTATGCTGGCCGGATCGCCGCACAGCACCTGCTTGTCCCTTCTTCACACGGCGCAAGGCGCGCAGGCTTTCCACCAGCATCAGACCGCCGACAGTGCCGAGAAAGAAGACGTAGAGGATGGAAACGATCAGGTCCAACTGGCCGAGATCGCGCAGCCACGAGAACACGAAGATACCGACAAGGGAACCCAATACACCACCCGCCACGAGAAACAGGCCGAGCTTGATATCGAGCGTGCGACGTTTGAAATGCGCCAGTGCGCCGGAAACCGACGAGGCGATGACCTGATTGGCACCGGTGGCGACCGCGATTGCAGGTGGAATGTTATAAAAGATCAGAAGCGGTGTGATCAGAAAGCCGCCGCCGACGCCGAACAGTCCGGAGAGAAAACCCACGGCGGCGCCCATGCCGAGAAGAACCAGCATGTTGACCGATAATTCCGCAATGGGAAGATAAATACCCAATTCCGAACCCGGCTTTCACGAACGCATGACACACAGCTGCTTGCGGTCGCGCTTCTCCGCAAGATGTTTCACTCTACTAAAACATCTCCGGCAAAATTATGAAACTGTTCTGCGTGCGGAAATGCATGAAAACAAGTAGTTAGGCTTAACTTCACACGTGAGTTTCAGCCCGACCACTCCTCATAATGTCTTGCTCTGTCGCCATCGCGAAGTCAAACGCCGATTGCTGATAAAGTTATCTCGCGAAACTCTATTCGAGGAAAAATGCTAGGTGTTGTTTAAGAACAACAAAAAGAGCCTTGAAGAGAGCTTAAAACAGTCATTGTTGGTATAATCCCATAGAATATATAGGAAATACATGAGCGCAATCTGGCCACGATGCACTGTCGATCATTCGGTAGCGTTCTGTCGGTTGCTGATGACGATATTGATATCTTCTTTCGGCGTGATGACGGAATGACCAGACGATGGGTAAAACTGTGCACGGATCGAAATGTTGTCGGACATTTTACTGTCGGTCAGGCTGCCGTTCTTTATGATATAAAGATAGGGATTGGTCAGATTCACGCTGAAGTTTCCAGCAAAGCGGCTGCTGGACTTGAAACCAAAGCAGTTCATGCTTTCGGCATAGTAGTTGCCATTCATGACATTCCATTCTTCCATCGGGCTGGACCGTGTGAGACAGGTCTTTTTGCCGTCTGGTGTGGTGAAATTCGCATTGAACGACACGCCTATGAAGATGTTCTTCAGCTCGAGACTGCCGGATAGAACTTTGAAAATGGATTTGTACGGATGAATTTCCTCGGCAGGGATAAGTTGCTTGTCGCCAGAGGAAATCTCAAAGTCGATCGCATCTCCCTGGAAGTTTTTGATGTCCTTGTCGAGCGCGAGGGGAATCTTCGCGATGATCCCGTTTTCCATGTCGTTGTTTACGTGCAAGAGCATCGTCTATCCCTCGTTGATAGGGCTTAGATAATAAGGCTCAACGAGTCGATTCAACCTGTCACTTCTTTCAGACGCTTGTGGCCAGAACGAAAAAAGGGCAGCATCTGCTGCCCTCGAAAAATCCGATTTACTTCAATGCGTTACTTGTTCTTCTCGAGAAGAAGCTGGACCAGTTTCTGGTCAACGTCACCGGTCGGCGTCTGGCCATTCGCCTTCTGGAAGGCAGCAATTGCAGCGCGGGTCTTGCCGCCCATCAAGCCATCGGCGGTGCCGACGTCGTAGCCGTTCTTCTGGAGAATAAGCTGGATGTTACGAACAGCCTTCTTCATATCCACCGAGCCGGTGGTGAGCGGTTTGCTCTCGGTCCAAGCATCCGGGACGTCGATGGAGTTGGTTGCCTGATCGAGCGGCTTGGCCTTCCAGAGCTTGACTAAATCCTTGGCGCGTTCAAGCTGTTCCGGTTTCAATGCCTTGGCAATCTGGTCGCGCTTGTCGGCAGCATCCTTGTCACCAGCATTGGCGGCGAGCGAGAACCATTTGTAGCTTTCTTCCAGATTGACCGGCATGCCCAGTCCCTTGGCCGCAAGGATTCCAAGATTGAACTGGCTGTCCTTCACGCCGAGTTCGGCGGCATCGGTGAACCAGCGCACGGCGGAAGCATTGTCAGGGTTGCCGTTGGCGCCGGTTGCGAAAAGGACGGCGAGGTTGTGCATCGCGCTGGCGTTACCCTGTTGCGCTGAAAGCTGGTACCAGGTCTTGGCCTTTTCGAGATCGCGGGCCATGCCAAGGCCCTTCTCGTTGAAGTTGCCGAGACGATATTGCGCGGGAGCAAAGCCTTGACCTGCAGAAATCTCATACCATTTCGCCGCCTTGGCAAAGTCGGCAGCAACGCCGCGACCTTCCATGTAGCGATTGCCGACCTCGAAGAGGGCACGGGCGTCGCCCTTGGCTGCAGCCTCGCGAAGCGCTGCCGGACCGGCTTCTTCCGGTACAGACGGAATGGTGGCCTGAGGCTGTGCGGCAGGTTCGGTTGATGTAGCCGTTTCCGCAGGGGCTACCGGATGGACGGTTGTTCCGGTTGCTGCGGCAGGCTGTTCAATCTGTGTGGGGATTTCGACCGCTGCCTGTTGCTCGTTCGCTAGTTTCGGGATTTCTTCCTGCGCAATTTTTTCCGCGCGGGGCTCTGCGATTACGGGCGTGGTTTCCGCGGATTGTTCGAGGGCAGGTGTGGTGTCCGACGCGATTTTTGCAGCGATTTCGTCGGCTGGCGCAGGTGTATTATCGGCGGCAGTTGTGTCGATCTGAGGCGGCACCGTATCAAGTGCGGCTTCCACCGGCTCGTCGCGGTTGAGGAAAGCTGAGCCGATCTGCAGGCCAGCCATCGCGATCATCACAGCACCGATTGCCATCAGGATCGGCTTGCGCTGGCGCTGGATCATGTCGCCGACTGATGACTTTTTCTTACCAGTGCGCTTGGTCGTGCCCTTCTGAAGCTGTTCGGATTCAGCGGCGGCAAGCTGGGCGGCGCGACGCGCCGCCGTGATGAAGTCCACCTTGCCGTTGGCGGCAAGGGCCAGATCGGCAGCGTCTTCGCGCTGGCGGCGTTCTTCGCGCACCCGCTTCATAATCGAATTGAGGTCCGGCATGCCTTCGCCCTGAGGGCGAGGGGATGGAGTCGTTTCCAGCTCCGGTTCTTCGCGTGTGATCGGCTCGATGGCCGCAAGATCGCTTTCGAAGGCTGGCGCATCAAGCGTCGCGTCAAAAGCGCTGGCTTCGAGTGTTTCGTCGTTCTTTCCGACGGATTTGTCGGCGCGGCGACCGCGTATAGCTTTCGCGAAACCGCCGAAGAGCGATGACTTCCCGGTCAAGTCACCTGCCTGCATATCGGCGGGACCAGCTTCGCTCTGGACGGTTGCAAAAGCTGCTTCCGCTGCCGCTGCAGCCGGGGAACGCGGTGCCGACGGACGCGGCGATCCAGCGTTGGGGCTGGTGAAGGCCGACTTTTCAGTGTCCGACGTGTCTGATTTGCCTGCCACGTCCTGCTCAAGCCTGGCCAGACGATCAACGATCTTGACCAATGTGTCGTGGACGGTCTCGAATGTCTTGCCGTTGCGCTCGTCGGAATTGCGCGCCAGGGCCTCAAGCGATTTCATGTCTTCGGCGAGTTGCCGGGCGATCACGCTGTCGCCATGTGATCCATGCTGCAGAACGCGCGCGACAGCACTTTCGGCAGCTTCGCGCGCTGCATCCAGCACTGTTTCGCGATTGGAGGCGATGGAGCGCTCGATGGAATCGAGACGCGGCTTCAATTCTGCGAGCTCGGCAACGGGCTGCGCAAGATGATGGGCGATATTTGCAATCTGATCTTCGAGGCTGCGGATTGCCTTCACATCCAGTCCAGGGCCGTCATAGGTCGGCGCCTGAAGGAGACCCAGTGAAATCTGCTGCGAAAGATCGTCGAGGCGGCCTTCCAGAGTGTGGATCGCGCTGTTGTCGACATGCTGCGTGGCATATTGCGCGTCGAGACGCTCGGTCAGTTCTGCAAAGCGGCGGTCGATTTTGTCCAGAACGGAAGGATGCGGCTCCTCTACCCGGCGCTCGGCAGCTTCGAGCTTCTCGCCGATGGCTTCAAGACGTGCCTCTACAGCGTGATAGTCGGACTGGTTCAGATTCTCCATGACCTTGCCAACCTGATTGGCAAGCAGGTTAATCTGGTGTGCGAGCTGGTCAATGACGCCTTCCGGTAGCGCTGAGCCGCTTGAAAGGCCGTCGATGCGAGAGGAAAGTTCGCCGAGCTTGCGATAGAGCGTATCGGAATTCTGCTGCGTTGCCGAAGTGGCGAGCTGTTCTGCGAGCTCTGCCAAACGGCTTTCGATACGCTCCAGTCGGCGCGCACTGTCCTGATCCGGGCGCTGGGCGCGGCTGGTGGCGATGATAGCGCGGCTGATTTCGTCCAGCCGCTCATCGATCTGCTGCAGACGGCTCTGATCGAGCGACGACGCGTGTTGTGGGCTGAGCGATTCCTCGATGGAATTCGCGAGCTGGCCGATGCGATCCTCGATTGCGCTCAGGCGGTTCGACTGGGGCAACGTACCGATGGCGTCGCGCACCTGCTCAAGCCGCGAGCCGATCGCATCCAACGCCGGATCGACGGCGTTGTGGCGCTGTTCGAAGGCCTCGAAACGCGCGTCGAAGCGATCCCAACGATTGTTGAGACGATGCAGTGTTTCTTCGCGCGCGAGGCTCTGGACGGTGCGATGGAGCTCTTCGAGCTGGCGGCGGAGCGCCTGCGCGTTTGCCTCACTGCTGCGTTCGGCGAGAAGGCGTACGCTGTCGTTGATACGCTCGAAATCATCGCTCATCTGCTGTGAAAAGCCTTCTTCGCTTGCGGCGCGCTGAAGGCGGGTCATCTCGCGGCTGGCACGGCTGACCTCGGCGCTTGAGGCATAATGCGGCTGCGGTTCTTCATGGCTACCGCGCATCCGACGCAGATTTTCGGCAATTTCGGCGAGGCCAGTTACAGTCTCGTCAGGATGGCGAACTGGGTGACGTTCGGAACGCAGAATATCGCGTACGTCCGGGGCGCTGTCGTGCTCCAGATCCATCAGGCGTTTTTCAAGGCTCGCCAGCGTGCGGTTAAGTTCTTCCATGGCAGGCGATGACGCTCGGCGCTCGCGGTGGGCATTCAAATCGTCAATAATTGATCGTGAACCTGACGCCATATCTGGATTTGCCATGATAAATTCACTTTTTCTAATGATAGAGGCCGCCGGGAGCAAATTTCACCAGCGCAACAGGCAAGAATTTGCTCTGCTTACATTTGTACAAACGTGGTAAATAACTCGTTAATATATGCGGCTAAGTGAGTGCTTTCGTGGATGCCGAATAGCATCCCATGGTTGAGCGGGCTGAATTCAGCGTGTCAAACGCAACCCGGCATGAAAAGCGGATCTATCGAATACGAAAGATGCGTGAACCGCGGCGGCAAAATGTAAATCGAAGCTACGGCACTGACAGCAATGTCAATGTGAGCTGTCATCAACAGTGGTTCCATCGCGCAATCGCGCGGTGACCGGGCGTTTCCGGGGGCGGAAACAGGGTAGGACATGAGTAAACAGGCTAACGCACCAGGGCTGGTCGCAGATTTAGCAATTGCGGATTTGCTAACCGGCACAAGCGTGAATATGCGAAAGGAAGGTCAGTCAGGCGGTCAACTATACCGGATCGGCGATCTAGCGGAGGAGTTCGACCTGACGTTGCGCGCCTTGCGCTTCTACGAAGACAAAGGATTGCTCAATCCGCGCCGTGCGGGCGTGACGCGGCTTTATGATTACAACGACCATACACGCTTGCGTCTCATCCTGTTTGGACGACGCATCGGCTTCACGCTGAGCGAGATGGGGCAGTTGATCAGCGTGTGGGAAAATGAGACCCGCGACGCTGTCGAAGTGGAGAAGCTACGCAAGCGTTTCAAGGAAAAACTGGTCGAGCTTGAGAAGAAAAAGGACGAGGTTGATCAGTCTGTCGAAGAGCTGCGAACCATCCTCGCACGAATGGGGCGACAATCGTTTTGATTGCGGGTGTGTGAAGTTTGAAAATGTGGCTGCCCCTATCTGATTGACAGGACAGATAAGGGCAGCCTATTCGCTCGTACTGAAAAATATATATAAAAATCAACGCTTTTAGAATGCAATCTAGACTTTGACGCCATACGGGGAATGACGGAACAGCCTGTCTTGTATCGGTAATATACAAGCCATTTTGCATCCTCCATTTTTGCTCTGCAGGCTGTGTTTGGTCTAATCCACCAACACAGATGTTGCTTGCAGGGCGAGAACGGGTCGCGCTTAGCAATAAGAAAAAGTTTTAAAACCTCCTGTTCATTGAAAACAAGGCCATCTTAACTGGATTTAGATCGATCTTAAAATAGCAACTTGCTGGGTAAGATTTCTCAATCTCTATTGGCTAATTTAACTAACGCTAAATATTGAAATGTAATTTTCGAATAACTGATTTATCCGCAAGGAAGCTTCCGGAAGGCTTCGTTCTGGGATTCCTGAAAACTTGTATCGACTTGTGTCTCGCCAAGTGCGCTCTGGGGCGGCTTTGGACAATGAAACTACGATTCACAATTATTCGCCGTCATCTTTTTAATTTGGGTATATGTGTGCATCCACGAATGTGCGGCCTCGGCCAGATCGAAGTCAGAGCGAACTCCGCCTGACAGGTCCGAATGTTTCAGCCTGTTGCATGAAGTGTGCCCTGGAGTGGGAACCTCGACGCATCGACGGGGTTATTCCAGCCTTGCGACTGATGGCGCATCCAAGATGTGCCCAGAACGAACAGATGGAGCGCCGGTCTGATCCAATCAGATCGAATTCGCTCTGATGCGAAAGTGAGGCTGACAATGAAAAAAGCTCTTGTTCTGACCGTAGCGGCGTTTCTTGCTAGCTCCGGTTTTGCGCTGGCGCAGGATCGAGTGCTTATCGAAGTGCCTCAGGCAGCACGCGATTATGTCATCGCAAATCCTTCGGACCCGGTCGTCATTGAGCGCGAAATCAGTGACGGTTATGTTCTCCCCGATGTAATCGCGGTTCATCCGATCCCCGACAATCCGGGTTTCGGTTACATCTATTTCAATGGTGAACCGGTGATCGTTTCCATGCAGAACCGTCAGGTCGTCTATTATACCGAAGGGCCGAATGCTGGTCCGCTGGTGCCGAATGAAGTCGTGACCTACATCGAAACCAATCCGGTTGATCCGGTCATCATCGAAGGAGATATCGCCGAAGGTATGGTCATCCCCGAGGATGTGCCGCTGGTGGCTGTTCCGGAGCAGCCGACTTATTCCTATGTTTATGTGGAAGATCGTCCGGCTCTGATCGATACGCAGACCCGCCGCGTTGTATGGGTCAAGTAAGCCTTCAAGGGTCGATGAATAGCAGAAGGGCGGCAGAATCGCCGCCTTTCTCATGTCTCACATGTGGTCATCCGGTCTACGCAGTCGGCGTGATTTTCACCGTCAGCTCGCGTTACCGGTCAAAAATGACCGTTCACGAAGTCGCAAACTTGACCATAACACCACGCTGGCGAAAATATGCCTGCATGAGCTTCCTGCCGGAGCGATTGTTCTGCACCAGCTTGGCCGGATCGAACACAGCCTCTTTCAGGCCCGCGCGCTCAAGTGCTGCTTTCAGGGCGGCGATATGCAAATCGATGTCGACATTATCCGCCTGAAGCGATTCATAAATTCGGTCTGTCGCTTCCGCTACAGTAGGTTCGCTCACCACTATACTCCTGTTGTTGCTGGCAGGCGCTTATCACACTTTCCCTTCGACCACTATCAGGATGAAAAGTGTCTCGACATGAACATTTCCCCGTCCCGCACGAACTTGTGTAATTTTTGACGTTTACGGAAACGTCAAAGTAGGTTAGCTTCGAGCCGAAATTGACTGGACGAGCGCGAATTCCGTGATGTGGTCAGTCAAAAAAGCGGCAAAAATGGCTGTTTTCGCAGAAAATAATCCCTTTTTGTTGCAACATGCGCGCTGTCACAACGTTTTGCTATAATGTGGCATGCAGGCATGAAACGCGGTTACGGGCTCGTTCCAGCCATCGCGGAACGGCTCAGGTGGTGAATTTGGAGGATTTCTATGCCGAGCTATCGCGCGCCAGTTGAGGATACGAATTTCGTTCTCAATGACGTTCTGAATTATCAGCGCTACAACAATCTGCCGGGCTTTGCCGACGCGTCGCCCGATGTCGTCGAGGCAATCCTGTCTGAAGGTGCGAAGCTCGCCGAGGGCACCCTGTTTCCGGTCAACCAGACCGCTGATCGCGAAGGCTGCAAGCGTCATTCGGACGGTTCGGTGACGACGCCGAAAGGCTACAAGCAGGCTTATGATCTCTATCGCGATGGCGGCTGGCTCGGCCTCGCCGTGCCGGAGCAATATGGCGGGCAGGGGCTTCCTTATCTGCTGCATACGGCTGTCGGCGAATATATGTCGTCTGCCAATATGGCGCTCACCATGTATCCGGGCCTGACACAGGGCGCGATTGCCGCGATCCTGACCCACGGCACCGATGAGCAGAAAGGCACCTATCTGCCGAAGATGGTGGAAGGCACCTGGACCGGCACGATGAACCTGACCGAGCCGCATTGCGGTACCGATCTGGGCTTGCTGCGCACCAGCGCCGCGCCGCAAAAAGACGGTTCCTACAAGATTTCCGGCCAGAAGATTTTCATCTCGGCTGGCGAACACGACATGTCGGACAACATCATCCATCTGGTGCTGGCCCGTATCGACGGCGCGCCGGAAGGTGTGAAGGGCATTTCGCTGTTCATCGTGCCGAAGTTCATTCTCGATGAAAACGGCAATCCGGGCGAGCGCAACGGCGTGTCCTGCGGTTCCATCGAAGAAAAGATGGGCATTCACGGCAATTCCACCTGCGTGATGAACTACGATGATGCGACGGGCTTCCTGATTGGCGAGGCACACAAAGGCCTGCGCGCCATGTTCACCATGATGAACGAAGCGCGTCTTGGTGTAGCTTTGCAGGGCCTTTCGATTGCCGAAACCGCTTACCAGAATGCTGCCATCTATGCGCGTGAGCGTATTCAGGGTCGTGCACTTTCGGGTGCCGCGGCACCGGACAAGAAAGCCGACCCGATCATCGTGCATCCGGATATCCGCCGCAACCTCATGAATATCCGTGCTTTCAACGAAGCCGGTCGGGCGCTTATCCTCTGGACGGCACTCAACTCCGATATCGCCCATCGCGCAGGCGATGAAGCGGAACGTCAGGCAGCAGACGATCTCGTCGGCCTTTTGACGCCAGTTCTGAAAGGCGTTCTGACCGACAAGGGTTTTGAACACGCCGTCATGGCGCAGCAGGTCTTCGGCGGGCACGGCTATATCGAAGAACACGGCATGAGCCAGTATGTGCGCGATGCGCGTATCGCCATGATCTATGAAGGCGCGAATGGTATTCAGGCGCTCGATCTCGTCGGCCGCAAGCTGGCGCTTAACGGTGGCCGCGCAATCACCGCGTTCTTCAAGGAAGTGGGCGATTTCTGCGAAGCCAACCGCGAAAATGAGAAGCTTTCCTTCTTCACCAAGCATCTGAAGAAGGGTCTCAACGATCTTCAGGCCGCCACCATGTGGCTGATGCAGAATGCGATGGCCAAGCCCGACAATGCCGGTGCCGCCTCCAACGACTATATGCATCTCTTCGGACTGGTGGCGCTTGGCTTCATGTGGGCACGCATGGCGAAGATCGCGGAAGAAAAGCTTGGCAGTGGCGAAGGCAACAAGGCGTTCCTTGAAGCCAAGCTTGTTACCGCACGCTATTATTTCGAGCGGATCATGCCGGAAAGCGCCGCACATCTCGCACGCATCCAGTCGGGCGCGGATTCGATGATGGCGCTAAACGCGGACACATTCTGAGTTAGAGATCAGGCTAAGTTTTCGAACTTGGCGGGAAGGAGCAAAAATGGCTGAGGCTTATATTTACGATCACGTGCGCACACCGCGCGGACGTGGCAAGAAGGATGGCAGCCTGCACGAAGTGCCTGCCGTTCGTCTGGGCGCGAAGGTTCTAGAATCCCTGCGCGACCGTAACGGTATCGACACGGCAAAGGTCGATGACATTATTTTCGGCTGTGTCGATCCGGTGGGCGAAGCTGGTGCGGTCATCCCACGTTCGTCAGCTTTTGAAGCCGGTTACGACTTCAAGGCGCCGGGCATCCAGATTTCGCGTTTCTGCGCCTCGGGCCTTGATGCGGTCAATCTGGCAGCAGCCAAGGTCGCCTTCGGTTCCGACGATCTGGTGATTGCAGGCGGCGTGGAAAGCATGTCGCGCGTCGGCATGGGCATGTCGGGCGGTGCCTGGTACATGGACCCATCGGTCGGCTTCCCCGGCTATTTCATGCCGCAGGGCGTGTCCGCCGATCTGATCGCCACGAAATATGGTTTCAGCCGCGATGACGTCGACGCTTATGCCGTCGAAAGCCAGAAGCGTGCCGCCAAGTCGTGGGAAAAGGGCTATTTCAAGAATTCGGTCATTTCGATCCAAGACCAGAATGGCCTGACCATTCTCGACCATGACGAGCACATGCGCCCGACAACCGACATGCAGGCGCTGGGCCAGCTCAATCCATCCTTTGTGATGCCGGGTGAAATGGGCGGCTTCAATGCGGTCGGCATTCAGGCCCATCCGGAAATCGAAACCGTCAACCACGTCCACCATGCCGGTAACTCGTCGGGCATCGTCGACGGTGCGGCTGGCGTTCTGGTTGGTTCCAGGAAGGCTGGCAAGGCATTCGATATCAAGCCGCGTGCGCGCATTCGTGCTTTCGCCAATATCGGCTCCGAACCGGCGCTTATGCTGACCGGCCCGGTTGATGTGACGGAAAAGCTTCTCAAGCAGGCCAAGATGAAAATCTCGGATATCGACCTGTTCGAGCTGAACGAAGCCTTTGCCGCTGTTGTTCTGCGCTACATGCAGGCTTTCGACATTCCGCACGACAAGATCAACGTCAATGGCGGTGCCATTGCCATGGGCCATCCGCTCGGTGCAACCGGCGCTATGATCCTCGGTACGGTGCTGGATGAACTGGAACGCCGCGATCTCAACACCGCGCTGGTGACCTTGTGCATCGGTGCCGGCATGGGCACGGCGACAATCATCGAGCGCGTTTAAGGTGAGGGAGGTTTTACGAATGGCTTATGTAAATTTCAAAGTTGAAACCGACGCCGATGGCATTGCTCTCGTCACCTGGGACATGCCTGAAAAGTCGATGAATGTCTTCACCGTCGAGGCGATGCAGGAATTGAATTCCATCATCGACGCGGTGACTGCCGACGATAAGATCAAGGGCGTTGTTATCACGTCAGGTAAGGACAGCTTCTCTGGTGGCGCCGACCTGACCATGCTGGAAGGCATGTTCAAGGAATTCCAGAAGCAGAAGGCCAAGGACCCGCAGGGCGCGGTCCAGACCCTGTTCGACAATGTCGGCAAGATGAGCGGTCTTTTCCGCAAGCTTGAAACTTGCGGCAAGCCGTGGGTGTCGGCCATCAATGGCACCTGCATGGGCGGCGCTTTTGAAATGTCGCTCGCCTGTCATGCCCGCGTGGTATCCGATGCGCCGGGCGTGAAAATGGCACTGCCGGAAGTCAAGGTCGGCCTGTTCCCGGGCGCTGGCGGTACGCAGCGCGTTCCGCGCCTTGCCAATCAGCAGGACGCGCTCCAGATGATGACGACCGGCTCCAGCCTGACCGCGCAGCGCGCCAAGGCAATGGGTCTCGTCACCGAGATTGCTCCGGCCAAGAAGCTGGTCGAAACCGCAAAGAAGCTCATCAAGGGCGGTCTCAAGCCAGTTCAGCCATGGGATGAAAAGGGCTTCAAGTTGCCCGGCGGCGCGATCTATTCTGCTGCCGGTGCGAACCTTTGGCCTGCCGCAACGGCAATCCTGCGTCGCGAAACCTCCGGTAATTATCCTGCAGCCCTTGCTATCCTGAAGTCGGTTTATGAAGGTCTGCTGGTCCCATTCGATACCGGCCTCAAGATCGAGCAGCGCTATTTCACCGAAATCCTCCAGACGACCGAAGCGGGCATGATGATCCGTTCGCTCTTCGTGTCGCTGCAGGAATTGAACAAGGGCGCACGCCGTCCGGTCGATGAAAAGCCGACCAAGCTCAAGAAGATCGGCGTCATCGGCGCTGGCTTCATGGGTGCAGGCATCGCCTATGTGACCGCCAAGGCAGGCATTCCGGTGGTGCTGATCGACCGCGATCAGGAGTCTGCCGACAAGGGCAAGGCACATACGGCTGACCTTATCGCCAAGGAAATGCAGAAAGGCCGCGCCACGGAAGCCGACAAGGAAAAGCTCCTGTCGCTTATCACGGCAACGCCGGATTACGCGCTTCTCGAAGGTGCCGATCTGGTGATCGAAGCCGTGTTCGAGGACCGTGAAGTCAAGCGTGTTGCGACTGAGAAGGCCGAGGAAGTGCTCAAGACTTCCGCAGTCTTTGCTTCCAACACCTCGACCCTGCCGATCACTGGTCTTGCGAAAGTCTCGAAACGTCCAAAGAACTTCATCGGCATTCACTTCTTCTCGCCTGTCGACAAGATGATGCTGGTGGAAGTGATCCTCGGCAAAAAGACGTCCGACAAGGCACTGGCCGTAGCCCTTGATTACGTTCGTGCGATCAAGAAGACGCCGATTGTCGTCAACGATACGCGTGGCTTCTACGTCAATCGCTGCGTGCTGCGCTATATGTCGGAAGCCTACAACATGCTCGTTGAAGGTGTGCCTGCTGCGATGATCGAAAATGCCGCCCGTATGGCTGGCATGCCGGTTGGTCCGCTGGCGCTCAACGACGAAACCGCTATCGACCTGTCACAGAAGATCCTCAAGGCAACCCTTGCCGATCTCGGTGAAAAGGCGGTCGATCCGCGCCATGTAGAACTGGTGGATCGTCTCGTCAACGAGTTCGACCGCAAGGGCCGCAAGAACGGCAAGGGCTTCTACGATTATCCGGCGAAGCCTGCCAAGAAGCATCTGTGGCCGGGCCTCAAGGATCTCTATCCACAGCAGAATCCGGACAAGATCGATGTAAAGGAGCTGAAAGAGCGCTTCCTCGTCACCATTGCTCTGGAAGCTGCCCGCGTGATGGAAGAAGGCATTGTCACCGATCCGCGTGAAGCCGATGTCGGCTCCATTCTTGCCTTTGGTTTCGCGCCTTATACGGGCGGTACGCTTTCCTATATCGATGGCATGGGTGCGAAGAAATTCGTCAAGCTTGCCAAGGAGTTGCAGAAGAAGTACGGCCAGCAGTTCAAGGCGCCGAAACTTCTGCTCGACATGGCCGAAAACGGTGAAAGCTTCTACCAGCGTTTCAACCCTTACAAGACGGAAGCAAAGAAGGCAGCGTAAGCTTAACCCTTCGCAAGATCATCAGGCGCGGCATGTTTCATGCCGCGCTTTTTGTTTGTGCTTCTTGTCATAGCTGAACTGCAGCATCCCCGGATAAGAAAATTTTCCCTGTTAATTCAGCCGTCTTGCGCAATTACTGCTTTTTCGGTAGGTTGAAGCCGAAGATGGGACGGAATAATAGGTTTAAAATCCTTTGAAACATATCTTTCCTGATGGGGATTATTCAGGAAGATATGTCGGAACCTAGGTGGCGGATCATTACTATGTTTTCTCACGAGAGCGTGTGGGCGGCCATTGATGCCTTGGCTGAACGTCATTCCCTGAGCGCGTCCGGGCTGGCGCGTCGTGCAGGGCTCGACCCTACGACCTTTAACAAATCCAAGCGCTATGCTTCCGATGGGCGTGCGCGCTGGCCTTCGACGGAATCGCTGGCCAAGGTGATGGAAGCCACCGGCTCGACGTTCGATGAATTCACGCGGCTCATCCGTGGCGAAAATCGCACGCCGCAATTCGGCGAATATACGCAGGACATGCAGTCCATTCCATTGCTCGGCATGGCCGAAGCGGGCGCTGGCGGCTATTTCGACGATGCCGGTTTCCCGGCTGGACAAGGCTGGGACATTGTGGAATTCCCGGTCGGATCGGGGGAAGGTGTGTACGCGCTGGAGGTTTCGGGCGACTCAATGTTGCCCCTTTACCGTGATGGCGATACGCTGATCGTAGCACCCAATACCGCCATTCGCCGGGGCGATCGCGTAGTGGTGCGGACGAAAGACGGAGAAGTGATGGCCAAGATCCTGCATCGCCAGACGCCACGAACCATTGAGCTTCATTCGCTCAATCCCGAACATCCGAACCGCATTTTCGAGTCCAGGGATATCGAATGGGTCGCCCGCATTTTATGGGCGAGCCAGTAATGGCGCAATCGCAGGATAGAAGCCATGCACGCGCCGTTTTCGGCGGTCTGGCTGGCATAACAGGCGCAGTTCTGATCGCAGCCTTCGTGGCGCCGTTCTATGGTGCACTGGATCGCCCGGTGGTCGTCATCAACTCCGGTGATACGAAGACAGAATCCGGTACGGGAAACGGTATCGTCGTCGAACAGTTTGACTATAACGAGCCGGAGACATCGCCTGAAACGGGCAATGCTTCGGAGGAGACGTCGCCGCAACCGGGCCAAACCGCCCCCGTTGAAGGGCAGCCGCCTGCGTGGAAAGAGAACGGCAAGGTCAACGACCAGGTGAATGACAACGGCATTGAACGCGAAGCACCGCGTCCACCGCTGAGCGATCTCGGTCTTGCATCCACGCCCAAGCCGCCGGAGCCACCGGCACCGGCCACGCCTGTCGATGCGGGTGAACAGATGCAGCTTTTGCAGCGACCTGTCGCTGTGGCGGCCGGACGGCTTGAAAGTCAGGGCCGTATTATTGAATTGCAGGGCATCGAAATCGTACCCTTGGAACAGACCTGCCAGACCGCTTCCGGTGAAAGCTGGCCATGCGGCATGCAGGCGCGCACTGCCTTCCGGCAATGGTTGCGCTCCCGTGCCGTCATGTGCCGCCTGCCTGAAAACGACAGCGGTGGCGCGGTGGCGACCGAATGCTTGCTGGGCAATGAAGATGCAGCCGCATGGCTGGTTGCCAATGGCTGGGCGAAGGCCGCTCCCGGCGGTGCCTATGACGAAGCGGGTCGTAAGGCTGTGGAAGCGCGTCTCGGCATTTTCGGCGACAAGCCCGATACGTCTCTGCCCAATCCGGAGCCAGATAGCGGCAATATGATGGATAATCCGTCGCCGCTGGCCCCTGAACCGGAGCCGCAACCATCCTCGCCGTCGCCGCAGCCGCAGCCGCAGGGTGATTTTCCGCCCGCGCCGCCTGCACAATGACGAAAAGAGATCAAACCTCTTAAAGCAAGCCTCCAAGAAGAGGATCGTATCGAACTGGAATGCGGGTGCACCTGTTCTCAGATGCCAGAGAATACCGTTCGAAATGTGCTGTTCATCGACATGAGGTTTGCCGCGCACTGTGGTCGGAAGAAGTGGTTCGATCACCGACCATTCGAAATCAGTTCGATCAAAGGCACTCTCACTGCCTCCAATCGCTGGAGACAGTGAATCGCAACATACTTTATAGTATGTGACGTAGCCTTTCTTGGCTCGGTGCAGGACTTCCTTGTCGCAGATGCTACTGTCCGGTCGTTTTTTCTCCGACGACGAGTGCGAGTGCACGGACCGGCGAGCCGGTTCCTTTCACGAATTTCAGGGGTGCTGCGATCAGGATCGCCCCCTTGGCTGGTAGCTGATCAAGGTTGCTCAGGCTTGCCAGTCCGTATCGGTTTGCCTTGTGCATGAGGTTGTGTGCCGGAAATGGAGGGGTCATGGCTCCTGCGGATCCTGCATCCGTACCGACTGTTTCCTGACCCCAACCGATAATGCCTTTGGAAAGCAGATACTCGATTGCTTCAACCGTTGGTCCCGGAGAATGTGGGCCGTTTTCATCGGCATTCAGAAATGTATCGGCTGAACCATTGCGCTTGTACCAGTCGGTACGCATCAAAACCCATGATCCAGCTTCAATTTCGCCATGCTCTGCTTCCCATTCCCTGATGCTATCAACCGTCAGCAGATAATCAGCGTCGGCGGCGGCTTGTGCGGAACGGTCGATTACGTTTACGGGAGCAACGAAGTTCTGTGGCGGGATCGTATCAGTGGTGTTGTTGGAGTGATCCTTGCCGGTGATCCAGTGACACGGGGCATCGAAATGGGTGCCGGTGTGCTCGCCAAGCTCTATCCAGTTCCAGGCCCAGAACGGACCATTCTGATCGTATTGGCTGATAGTGTGAACTTTAACGTTCGGTGTGTTTTTGCCGAATTGCGGGGGAAGGTAAAGGACGGGCGTATCCGGACCGAGTGGTGCGGTGATGTCAACGACCTTGACGGTGCCAGACAGCAGTCCGGACGCAAGGCTGGAAAGAGCAGATGTATCGTTCATGAAATCCCCATTTCGCCCTGAGCCGGCGCCGGCATTATTGTGCGGTCCTTGATGAACCGGTCTCTTTCGGACGTTCACTCGAAGCCTATGGCAGGAAATATGCTCTTGCAAGTATCTCTTTTACAAAATCTTCCAGGAATTTTCTCGCGGCAGAAGAGCGTTCGCCAATAGACCAAATTTATGGACTTTTCTGTCCGTATGTCCTGCTGTGACTGGTAGTAAAACCTCATGCAAGGTAATGCAGTTATATGCATTCAAGTATAATATCGGCCATCTGTAAAAAAACTGGGCTCGCATGTCGACGGCATTCTTCACGGTTCGATTGCTTTAAGGGAAGGTTCTTGTGTGATCTGCCGACCAATAAAGGGCAGGGGTGTAGCGGTCAGGTTAATTTAGGCTTGAAATATCGGCTGTCTGGCGCAATTCTCATTGATTGCAGCGCAACGATATGCACCGGGCGGATAATGGATCTCGAATTTATAGTCACCGAAGTCGATGAGGGCGAGAAGCAGGAATTGCGCCTCTGGCTGCGTATGCTGGCAACAACCAGACTGGTTTCACAGGAAATCCGCCGCCGTCTGCGCAATGAATTTGGTGTCACGCTGCCACAATTTGACATTCTTGCCCAGCTTTACCGGGAACCGGACGGGTTGCGGCTGGGAGAACTCTCGCGTCGGACCATGGTGACGAATGGCAACATCACCGGCTTGATTGAGCGATTGGAAGCCGACGGTCTTGTGCGTCGTGAAACACCTGGTGCCGACAGACGCGTTACCGTCGCGCGATTGACTGATACTGGGCAGACGGTGTTCGCAGAAATGGCGCGGGTCCATGAAAGCTGGTTACGTGATCTGATGGCCGAGGTCGATCGCGACACGATCGCTTCGTTGCTGAGAGATATGAAGCGTGTCAAAAAATCGGTCGGCAATCACCTCATGGATGACAATGAGGAATAGCATTCCCATATCCGCTGTTCGATATGGATTACTGACCTACTCTCTGCCATCGCGTTGAGATACGATAAAAAACACAATAATAACAATTGGATATAAGGAACGATATAATTCCTGCACTTGCAGAAATTATCAGGGAATATTTCACTTGCTTATTTGATCAAATGATCTTTAGATACGCGCATGTTGGGAAGCCAATCCAGGTTGAAGCTGCGTTTATGCAGTCTGCTCAGGACGAAGATGTGAAAACAAAGGGACAGGACGGTGCTGGTTTGATTACGCCAGCTGACCAGGTTCCCGGAAGGCCGGCTTTGACACTCGCTGAGGGGCGGGGCTGAGACGGAAAACAACAGGAGAGATAGATTCATGATCCGCCTTGCCAGACGCATCACCGAAAGTTCCAGCAAATCTTTTGGCATGTATGCCCGGGCGGCGGCACTCGGAGCGAATGCCGGTGACCTCATTCACATGGAGCTTGGCAGCCCCCATGCCGATACGCCACTGCATATCAAGCAGGCGACGGTCAATGCACTGATGGCAGGCGATGTCCATTATTCGCATTTTCAGGGAATTCCAAAATTGCGCGAAGCCCTGGCCGCCCGTCTGCGTGAGAAGAATGACATGGATGTTTCAGCCTCCGATATCGTTGTCACTAACGGGCTGACCCATGCGTCCTTTGCCGCTTTCATGGCGCTGCTTGACCCGGGCGACGAGGCGATCCTGTTGGAACCTTATTATCCTCAGCATATCGGCAAGATAGAACTCGCCGGAGCCAAACCTGTTCTGGCGCCGCTGGATGCCAGCGACCGTTTCTCGATCAAGGCGGAACTGATCGAACCGAAGATCACGGCCCGCACAAAAATGATTGTTCTGATCAATCCGTGTAACCCGACAGGACGGGTCTACAGTCGCGAGGAGCTGGAAGTTCTGGCGGATATTGCTCGCCGTCACGATCTGGTGGTGGTTTCTGACGAGGTTTACGAAGAGATACTGTTTGATGGCGCGCGCCATGTTTCGATCGCTTCGTTGCCCGGCATGAAGGAGCGAACGATTTCAATGTTCGCCTTTACCAAGAGTTTCGCCATGGATGGTTGGCGACTTGGGTATCTCACCGCACCGCGGCATATGATCGAAGGTATCCTGAAGATCACGACCAACGACGTCACTCACGTGAACACATTCATTCAGGCGGGGGCTCTGGCGGCGGTCTCGGGGCCAGAGGAGATATTGGCCGAACTGGTGACGGAAGACAAAGTAAAGCGCGACATTGTCGTGTCGCGGTTAAATCAAATGTCAGGTGTCACGTGCGACTGGCCGGAAGGCACGATCTACGCGTTTCCCAAAATCGCTGCATTGGGTCTTAAGTCGCAGGACATGGCTGAACGCATCATGACAGAGGCGGGCGTTGTGCTGGAAGCGGGGAGTTTTTACGGAGCGGGCGGTGAAGGGCATTTGCGTGTCTGTTTCGGTTCGCAATCGCTTGCACGTGTCAATGAAGCCATGGATCGCCTTCAGCGGTTCTTTGGTTCCCTTTGAATGACTGGAGCATCTTCGCTGCGGTCTGGTTGCTCAGACCAATGCGATTTTAGTTGAAACTTAAAATTCCATATGATCAAATAATCAAATAGGTCGACGCAGGTAGGAGCAGGAACTTCTGCCGAAAGAAACGACCCATAGAGGGAATAACAACATGATGATCTGTCGCCGTAATTTTCTGGCTATGGCAGGCCTTGCAAGCGCTCTGGCTGTGAGCTCTTTTGCCATGACATCTGCATCTCTGGCTGCCGATGCACTTAATATCGGTGCCTATCCCAGTAACCCACCTTTCGAGTTGAAAAATGCCGATGGGACGTTCGAAGGCTTCGAAATCGATATCGCGACCGAGGCAGCCAAACGGGCCGGTCTGGAGCCGGAAATCGCTGATTACGGGTTTCAGGCCCTGTTTGCCGCAACGACTTCCCGGCGTATCGACGTGGCGGTTTCGTCCATAACAATTACGCCGGAACGCCTGAAATCACAGTCCTTCACCCAGCCTTACTACGATTCAGACATCGGGGTTGCGACCAAGACCGATAGTGCTGTCACCGGACTGGCCGATTTGAATGGCAAGACCGTTGGTGCCCTTTCCGGCTCTACCGGCGAAAAATGGGTCAAGGAAAACAAAGAGGCCAAAGGCTTCGCCGATATCAAAGGCTATAACTCGCAACAGGATCTGTTTCTTGATCTCGGTGCAGGCCGCATAGATGCCGTCATTTCCGACATACCCGGCATGGAACATCTCTTTCTGAAGATGAAGGGGTTTGCCGTGAAAGACCGAATTCAGACCGGGGAGCAATATGGTCTGATGATGGCGAAGGACCATCCGTTGCTTGGCAAGCTCAACGATGCGATTACCGCCATGAAGCAGGATGGGACCACTGCGGCTATTCACAAAAAGTGGTTCGGTACGGAACCTGCAGCCAGTTCCTCGACAGTCACCGTCGTGCCGATCCCGCAGCCGTAATCTTTTGATGTTGGTGACAGATGGGCCGCATTTGCAGGATCGGCCTATCTTCGACCGTTACTTCTCAGACTGACCGGTCGTGCGCTCCCAGGATTTGCCTGCGAAGGACGCCAATATGACATTCGTCGAAACCTTCCTGAACACCGATGTTCTCGCTTCGAGCCTGCCAGCGCTTGGACGTGGCCTGCTCAATACGTTTCTCATCGGTATCGCCAGCATTTTCTTTGGTGTTCTGTCGGGCTTGCTGATCAGTATTGTCCGTATCTACGGACCGAAGGTTCTTCGTTATCTCGCGATCGCCTATATCGATGTATTCCGCGCCATGCCGGTTTTGGTCGTGCTGATCCTGATCTATTATGCACTGCCATTCATCGGGATACGCTTTTCTGCCTGGACCTCTGCCATCATGTCCTTCTCCATGGTTATGGCGGCATATTCGGCGGAAGTGTTCCGGTCCGGCATCGAAAGTGTACCACGCGGCCAGTTCGAAGCTGCTTCTGCGCTTGGAATTCCATTCCCGGTTACTCTGTGGAAAGTGGTTCTGCCACAGGCGATCCGTATCATCATTCCGCCGACTACCAGCAATTGTGTTTCCATGTTCAAGGACACCGCATTGGCGTCTACTGTGGCTCTGCCCGAGCTTTTGAAGGAAGCGCAGGACGCGCAGGCGCTTTATGCCAATCCGACACCATTGATCGGCGCAGCGCTTATCTATCTCATCCTCCTGCTGCCGCTGGTGCGCTTGGTCGCGCTTCTTGAGGCGCGGTTCAAAAAGGAGAGAGTCCGATAGTCCAATTCTGGTTTCATCGGCGGATATCGGCAACAGCAATGGCAGGCATAATATGAGCGGTTATTTTCTCTATCACTCGATCGGTACCTTTCCGGGTAAAGCGGAAAAGGTGAAAGCGGCACTTAGTCGTTATTCGGATATCTGGTCGGCAGAAAATGACTCTCAATGGCCGGCAATGCTGGCGGAGCGCGGGCATTTCATCCGAAGCTGGGAGAACCTGATTGGCGCTCCCGCAGGCTCCATGACTACTGCAGAGAATGTGACACTGGCCCTTTACAGTCTGATCGGTGCACTGCCTGAGGAATTATTGCGCGGCCGCCGAATTCTGGCCGCCGCCGATTGCTTCCCGAGTCTGCATTTTTTGCTGGCCGGGTTGCAGGCGCGGTTCGGATTTACGCTCGAAACCGTACCCATGAGACAGGGCGAGAGTTTTGTACGCGACGAGGATTTCATCGATGCTTGGGGCAGCGATGTTGCGATTGCGTTGGTGACATGGGTGTCGTCCACGACATCGAAGCGCGCCGACCTGGACCTGATGTCCAAACACGGCAGGCAGCACGGCACGATCATCGTTGCAGATGTCACCCAGGGCGTAGGCATCCGCCCCTTTTCCGTCGGAGAGATAGATGTCGTGGTGGGATCGTCTCTCAAATGGCTTTGTGGAAGTTCGGGAGCGGGGGCAATCTATGTGCGTCCGGGACTATTGACGACTTGCAAGCCGGAATTGCGTGGCTGGTTTAGTCAACCTAATCCGTTTTCCTGGGATCTTGATACTTTTGCCTATGCCGACGATGCGCGGCGCTTCGACCATGGCACGCCTGCCGTGCTGGCGGCTATAGCCTCGCAACCCGGCCTTGATTTTGTTTCCGCGACAGGTGTCGACGTGCTGGCCCGGCATAACGAACTGTTGACCGGCAAGATTGTGGAACGGGTCGCTGCCAACACTGCACTGTCGTTGGTCTCTCCAGAAAGGCCTGAAGAGCGCGGCGGCAGCGTGATGGTGCAAGCGGTTTCGGCTGAAAAGGCGGCCGTGATCGTGACCGCATTGAAGGTTGAAAATTTTTACTGTGATTGTCGCAGTCGTATTCTGCGGTTTTCACCTGGGTCGGTGACCTCCCTGATGGAAACGGAAGCCTTGTGTGATGCGCTGGATAGGCTGGCGCTCGATTAAGCCTTTTGGTTCCATGCCGATTTCTGCTCGAACCTGTTGTTTTCACCGTATTTATGCGACACCCGGTGATCCTATCGGGTGGTAAAATGCTATAACTGAGGAACACGGAGACAAGGGATTTGAAGCAAATGATCGGTGAAACCCGTCTGTTGAAGGTATCCTCGCGCGTAACTGTGCAGGACGGTGTCTACCAACAGCTTCGCCAGGCTTTGATGTGGGGCTCATTCGAGCCGTCGCAGGCGGTGACGATCGCTTCACTTGCCGAGGAGTTCGGCACAAGCCATATGCCCGTACGTGAGGCGCTGCGACGGCTGGCGGCGGAGAACGGACTGGAAATCGCCCGTAATGGATCGGCACGTGTGCCTGATATTTCGCGGACACGGCTGGATGACATTTGTCGGGTCCGCGTTGCTCTCGAGGGGCTCGCCACCGAACTTGCAACGCCGCGGATGACGGCTGCCGATATTGACCGCTGTCTGACGCTCGCGCGGGAGCATGAAGCTCTCGGTCAAGAAGGCAAGATCTATGAGATGCTGCGCAAGAACCAAGAGTTTCATTTCACGATCTACGAACTATCGGGATCGGAAACATTACCCCAGATGATTGAAACGCTGTGGCTGCGACTTGGACCCTATATGCGCCTTCTTTCCAATCATGTCCGTCAGCAAGTGGACCAGGGTATTATCCATCCTTATTCAGCCTATCATTACGAAATGCTGGATGCCATTCGTGCCGGCGACGCAAAAAAAGCGGGCAGTCTGATGATCCAGGACATTGAAGCAACGCAACGACTTTTGCAGAAACTTTGTTAGGCATCGAGATACGCTTGCCTTGATTGCAGACTGACGCGCTCTAAAGGGCTGATCGTTGCGATGGACGTTAAACCCTTTCAAGCGCGATGGCGATACCTTGCCCCACACCGATGCACATCGTGGCGAGCGCAAAACGACCACCGCCAAGTTTCAGTTCCAGCGCTGCCGTGCCGGTGATGCGTGCTCCGGACATGCCGAGCGGATGTCCGAGAGCGATGGCACCGCCATTCGGATTGACGCGGATGTCGTCGTCGGCAACTCCAAGAAGACGTAACGTGGCCAATCCCTGGCTGGCGAAAGCTTCATTCAGTTCGATTATATCGAACTGCTCCTGCTTCATTCCCAGCCGTGCCATCAATTTCTGGCTGGCTGGCGCCGGGCCGATACCCATGATGCGTGGAGGAACTCCTGCCGTAGCACCACCCAGAACTCGAGCAACAGGCGTGAGGCCGAACTTGCGGGCAGCGGCTTCCGAAGCAATGATGAGCGCTGCCGCTCCATCGTTGACGCCCGACGCATTCCCAGCTGTAACCGTGGCACCTTCCAGCCGGTTGATTGGTTTCAGTTTGGCCAGTGCGTCCAGCGTGGTTTCGCGCGGATGTTCGTCAGCACCGACGACCACGGGATCACCCTTGCGCTGAGGAATGGAAACGGGCGTTATTTCTTGCGCCAGTCGGCCGTTGCTTTGTGCTGCTGCAGTCTTCTTCTGGCTTCGCAAGGCGAATTCATCCTGATCGGCGCGTGTGACCGCGTAATCGACAGCCACGTGATCCCCGGTCTCCGGCATGGAGTCGATGCCGTATTGAGCTTTCATCACCGGATTGACGAAACGCCAGCCAATTGTCGTATCGTGAATTTCTGCGCGGCGCGAGAACGGGCTGTCTGCTTTAGGTAAAACAAAGGGTGCGCGGCTCATGCTTTCCACACCACCCGCAATCATAAGCTCTGCTTCGCCTGCCCGAATGGCACGCGCGGCGGTAAGCACGGCGTCCATCCCGGAACCGCAGAGCCTGTTGATCGTCGTACCGGTGGCGGTAACGGGATAACCGGCAAGCAGTGCCGCCATGCGCGCAACATTGCGGTTATCTTCCCCTGCCTGATTGGCGCAGCCGAAAATCACGTCCTCAATCGCCTCGCAATCCAGCGTCGGATTGCGCTCGACCAGCGCTTTGAGCGGAATAGCGGCAAGATCGTCCGTGCGGATGCTGGACAACGCCCCGCCAAAACGTCCGATGGGGGTGCGGATATAGTCGCAGATGAAAGCTTCTGTCATCGGGTTTCTCCAGTCTGGCGTGTCGCGAACAGGGGGCCGCCCTTGATCGAGGGAAAGCTGTAGCCGTTGACCAAAACGAGATCAATGTCGTCGGAATGGCGCGCAATGCCTTCTTCAAGCAGGGCTTCCCCTTCATACGCCATGGCGGCGAGCAGGCGCTGCATGATCGCTTCATCGCTGAAACTGCGAGGAACAATGGCGTTGCGCGCGCGGTAATCGTCGATCAGCGCGTGGACGTCGGGGTCGCTTGTGCGGACACCGTCCGCATAGCGATACCAGCCGAGACCGGCCTTGCAGCCAAAACGCCCGGCTTCGCATAGTTTGTCGGCAACGTCGAAATAGGGAAGGTTAGGATCGCGGCTTGCCGCCGCTCTCTTGCGCCGCGCCCAGGCAATTTCCAGGCCGGCCATGTCGTAAACCGCGAAGAGTCCCATCGGAAAGCCATAGGCTTCCATGGCACGATCGATATCTTCGGGATAGGCGCCTTCAGCCAGCATTTTCTCGGCTTCCGTGCGATAGGCCGAAAACATCCGGTTGCCGATGAAGCCTTCACAGACACCGGTGACGATGGGCAGCTTCTTGATTTTGCGGGCAAAGGCGATACCCGTTGCAAGCGTCTCGTCGGAGGTCTCCGCGCAGCGCACCACTTCCAGAAGCCGCATGATATTGGCTGGCGAGAAGAAATGTAATCCCAGCACCCGGTCGGTGCGGTTCGTAACGGCGGCCAGTTCATCCGGATTGAGATAGCTGGTATTGGTTGCCAGTATGGTTGCCGGAGGCAGCAAAGCGTCGAGCTCGCGGAACAGCGATGCCTTGACGGTGAAATCATCGAAGACGGCTTCGATGACGAGATTGGCATCGGCAAGCGCAGCCATATCGGCACTGACGGAGAGCTTTGCGCGTTGCGCGTCTGCGGCTTCGGTGGAAAGCCTGCCGGTATCGACAGCCTTCTGGATCATATCGCTGATCCGCGCATGGCCTTTGGCAGCTGCTTCCGCGGTCGTTTCATAGCCGATAACCGTGTAGCCAGCGGCAAGGCAGGCGACGGCAATGCCTGATCCCATCAGGCCGGTCCCGGCAATGCCGATGGTCGAAAGCGCCAGAGGTTTTGCCTCCATGCCTTCGACTTTTCCAGCGGCGCGTTCGGCAAAGAAAAGATGCCGCAAGGCGGCCGCCTCTTCGCTGTCGCGCAGGCGGATGAAGGTTGTCCGTTCCTCGGCCAGACCTTCGGCAATCGAGATCGTGGTGGAAAGCTGCACCAGCCGCGCGGCTTCGCCAGGGGCGGTCGCGCCACGCGCTTTCTTCAGTATCTTCGCTTTGGCCTGTTCAAAGGTGGCGGCATCGGGCGCGGTAACCGGCAGATCGCAGGTCCGGCGCAAAGGCTTGCCGACCAGCGCATGGGCAAGCGCGATAGCGTCGGCCACAAGATCGCCGTCCGAAATCCGGTCGATCAAGTCCAGTTGCAGCGCTTCATCCGGGGCAATCTGGCGTCCCGTGGCGATCATGTCCAGTGCTGCGAGCGACCCGATCAATCGGGGCAGGCGCTGTGTGCCGCCAGCGCCGGGCACGATCCCAAGCTTGACTTCCGGCAAGGCAAAGGAGGCGCTGGTCGACGCGATGCGGGCGTGAGCCGCAAGTGCTACTTCAAGTCCGCCGCCCAAAGCGGGGCCGTTGATTGTGGCCACCACGGGTTTGTCGGCGTTTTCGATGATCGTGATGACATCCGGCAATGTCGGTTCAACCGGCGGTTTGCCGAATTCGCGAATGTCCGCCCCGCCGATGAAGATCTTGCCTGCACCGCTCAGCACGGTCGCCCGGATCGCAGCTGTTGCGGAAGCATGGTGAATGGCTGCGGCAAGCCCTTTGCGCACCTCGGCAGAGGTGGCATTGACCGGCGGGTTGTCGATCGTGACGACAAGAATGCCATCGACAACCATGCCTGTCACAACGGGGGAGAATTCGCGTCTATCGGCCATGGTGGTCTCAGTCCGGTATCACGGCAAAAGCCTGTATTTCGATCTTGGCCCGGTCTTCGACCAGCGCGACCACCTGCACCGCCGCCATGGCGGGGAAGTGCTTGCCGATCACATCGCGATAGGCGCGACCGATGCCTTTCAGATTGGCGGTATATTCAGCCTTGTCGGTGAAATACCAGGTCATGGAGGCGATATGCTCCGGCCTGCCGCCAGCTTCCGCCAGAATGGCGACAATGTTCTTTAATGTCTGCTCGGTCTGCTCGACAAAATCGTCGGTCTCGAACTGTTGCTGTTCGTTCCAGCCGATCTGGCCGCCGATATAGACGGTGCGCCCACGCGCTTCAACGCCATTGGCATATCCGATGGGGCGGGCCCAGCCTTGCGGCTGAAGTGTCTTATGCATGTTGTGTCTCCAGAAAATGCGCGCGGTGGCGGGCTTTAATTTGCCTTCAGTAGTTCACGCGCGATAATGAGTTTCTGCACTTCCGTTGCGCCCTCATAGATGCGAAGTGCGCGGATTTCGCGATAAAGCCGCTCGACGATTTCGCCGCTTTTCACACCGCGACCGCCAAACATCTGCACGGCCTTGTCGATGGTTTGCTGGGCGTTTTCCGTCGCAACCATCTTGGCCATTGCGGCTTCCTTGGTTGTGTTCAGCTTCTGAATGTCGCGCCGCCATGCTGCGCGATAGGTCAGAAGCGCAGCGGCGTCGATATCGGTCGCCATGTCGCCGAGCGTGGCTTGTGTCAGCTGCAAGTCGGCCAAAGCGCCGCCGAACATCGGGCGCGACCGCGCATGGGACAGCGCCTCGCTGGCGGCACGGCGTGCAAAGCCAAGTGCTGCTGCCGCAACCGATGCGCGGAAAATATCAAGCGTGCGCATGGCGATCTTGAAACCTTCGCCCGGCGTACCGAGGCGACGCGAGGCCGGGATGCGGCAATTGTCGAAGCGGATCGTGGCCAATGGATGCGGCGCGATCACATCAATGCGTTCCGCGATGGAAAAGCCGGGATCGGTGGCGAAAACAACAAAGGCCGAAATGCCCCGTGTTCCCGGTGCTTCGCCCGTGCGGGCAAAGACGGTGTAGACATCGGCGATGCCGCCATTGGAAATCCACGTCTTTTCACCGTCGAGCACATAGTCATCGCCGTCGGCTCTGGCGGCGCAATTCATTGCCGCCACGTCGGACCCCGCCAGTTTTTCCGACAGGGCAAAGGCCGAAATCCATTCGCCGCTTGCCACTTTCGGCAGCACGGTCTGCTTGAGTTCGTCCGATGCGGTGAGGCTGATCGCGCCGGTGCCAAGGCCCTGCATGGCAAAAGCGAAATCAGCGAGACCATCGTGGTAGGCCAGTGTCTCGCGGGCAATGCAAAGCTTGCGGGAATCGATACCTTCGCCGCCAGTCAGGCTGACTGCTGCTTCCAGCAGCCCGGCTTGGCCGAGTGCCTTCACCAGCGCGCGGCAGGCATTGTCCGTGTCGCTGTGGTCGACACCGGCCAGCGCCGGGCTTTTAGCAAAGGCATCCAGTTTTGCGGCCCAGTCGGTGTGGGCTTTGTCAAAAAACGGCCAGTCGAGATACTCCCGCGTGAGCGGTTTTGCTGCGGAACTATCCATCGTCAGTTCCCCTCGAAAACGGGCTTCTGCTTGGCTGCGAAAGCCTCAAAGGCGCGGCGGAAATCCTGCGTCGCCATGCAAATGGCCTGCGCCTGTGCTTCCGATTCCACCAGCTCTTCAATGCCCATTGCCCATTCCTGATTGAGCATGGTTTTGGTCATGCTATGCGCGAACCATGGGCCATCGGCGATGTTGCGCGCCAGCGCTTCGGCCTTGCCGATGAGGTCGCCCTGCGGATGCAGCGCGTTGAAAAAGCCCCAGCGCTCGCCTTCGTCAGCGCTCATGAAACGTCCGGTATAAAGCAGTTCCGATGCGCGGCCCTGGCCGATCAGTCGCGGGAGAATGCCGCATGCGCCCATATCGGCGCCAGCAAGGCCGACGCGGGCGAAGAGGAAGGCCGTCTTGGCTTCCGGCGTGGCGATGCGCAAATCCGATGCCATGGCCAGAATGGCGCCAGCGCCTGCGCAAATGCCGTCAACGGCGGCAATGATCTGCTGCGGACATTTGCGCATGGCCTTGACGACATCGCCTGTCATGCGCGTGAAAGCCAGAAGATCTGGCATCGTCATATGGGTCAGCGGTTGGATGATCTCGAAAACATCGCCGCCCGACGAGAAGTTTCCTCCAGCGCCGGTCAGGACGATGGTGCGCACGTCGGAGGCATAGACGAGGTTGCGAAACAGGTCGCGCAGCTCGGCATAGCTTTCAAACGTCAGCGGATTTTTCCGGTCCGGGCGGTTCAGGGTAAGCGTGGCAACGCGACCGTCTTCGCTCGTCTGCCATAGAAAATGCGTCGCCTGATAATCCTTGAAGGGCTTCAGATTGCTCGCCATCGAAACAGTGCCGTCGCTCATCCTGCCATTACCTCCCCACCGGCGATTGCAATCGCCTGTCCAGTTATCGATTGCGCGCCGGGCGATGTGAGCCACAGCACGGTTTCAGCCACTTCTTCCGGCTGTATCAGACGTCCCTGCGGGTTCGCCTTGACGAATTCCGCCAGCACATCGTCCTCCGACCGCCCGGTCTTCGCGACAATAGCGGCAATCGAGCGGGAAATGATCGGCGTATCGGTGAAGCCGGGGCAAACGGCGTTGACGGTCACGCCCTTGCGGGCGAGTTCCAGCGCCAGTGCTCTGGTCAACCCGACGACCCCGTGCTTTGCGGCGCAATAGGCCGAGACATAAGCATAGCCGCTCAGGCCCGCCGTGGAGGCGATATTGATGATGCGCCCGCCTTTGCCGCCCGCCTTGATATCGTCAAGGGTGGCCTGCGTTACATTGAAAACGCCGGTCAGATCGACGTCGAGTACACGGCTCCACATGTCGAGGCTGGTTTTCTCGAAAGGTGCGCTCGGTGCTTCCCCGGCATTGTTGACAAGAATGCTGACCGGCCCGAAAGCGGCGCGCGCGCTGTCCAGCCCGGTTGCAATGGCTTCGCGGTTGGTCACATCGAAACCATCGGCAATGAAGCATCGCTGCCAGTCCAGAAGGGCGGCGGTTGCTTCCAGCGGTTCGCGGCGGCGACCCGCCAGGGTCACATTGGCCCCGGCGCGCGCAAGACCGACGGCGATGGCGGCGCCGATGCCGCTACCGGCGCCGGTGACCAGCGCATGCTTGCCGGAAAGGGCAAGACCAACAGCGGCATCGTTCATCGCAATCTCCCGTTACTTCGCGCCTTGCGGCGCTGTGGCGGCGCGGGCGAGATTGGCTTCATACTGATACTTGCTGGAGCGATATTGCTTCGGCCACGCGATGGAGTTGATACCGATCTTTGCCGCCTCATGCAGCGCCCATGCCGGATCGGCAAGATGCGGGCGTGCCACAGCACAGAGATCGGCGCGTCCAGCGGCGATGATCGAATTCGCATGATCGGCTTCCGAAATCGCACCGACGGCGATCGTCGGAATATGGATTTCGTTGCGGATCTTGTCGGAGAACGGGGTCTGGAACAGACGGCCATAGACCGGCTTTTCTTCCTTCCAGACCTGACCCGACGAACAGTCGATCAGATCGGCGCCTGCGGCCTTGAACATATCCGCGAAGATGGCTGCATCTTCCGGCGTGTTGCCGCCTTCAAACCAGTCGTGGCAGGAAAGACGAACCGAGATCGGCTTGTCCTGCGGCCAGACTTCGCGGACTGCGTGGAAGACTTCCAGCGGATAACGTGCGCGGTTTTCATAACTGCCGCCATATTCGTCCTCGCGCCGGTTGGTGAGCGGCGACAGGAAGCTCGACAGAAGATAGCCATGGGCACAGTGCAGTTCGAGCCAATCGACGCCAGCTTCCGCAGCGCGTTTGGTGGCGGCGACGAAATCCGCTTTCACCCGATCCATGTCGGCGCGGTCCATCGCCTTCGGCGTCTGGCTGTGCTTGAGGTAGGGGAGGGCGGAGGCGGACAGCAGCGGCCACGCGCCGTCGTCCAATGGCTGATCAATGCCTTCCCATGCAAGCTTGGTCGCGCCTTTACGTCCGGCATGGCCGATCTGCATGGCAACCTTGGCATTGCTGTTGCCGTGCACGAAATCGACAACGCGCTTCCAGCCTTCGGCCTGTGCATCGTTCCAGATACCGAGACAGCCGGGCGTAATCCGCGCATCAGGCGACACGCAGGTCATTTCGGCAAAGACCAGTCCCGCGCCGCCCATGGCGCGGCTGCCCAGATGCACCATATGGAAATCATCGATCAGGCCATCGGTCGCGGAATACATCGCCATCGGCGACACGACGATGCGGTTTGGCAGCGTCACGCCGCGCAGCGTATAGGGCGTGAACATTGGCGGCAGGCAACGCTCGTCTTCCGTCACGTTCAGCCCCTGCTTGCGGGCAAACCAGCGCTCATAGCCTTCCAGCCAGTTCTTGTCGCGCAGGCGCAGATTTTCGTGGCTGATGCGCTGCGAGCGCGTGAGCATGGAATACATGAACTGTTCCGGCTCCAGCGTGTCGGCATAACGCTGGCCTACGACCTCGAACCATTCCATGGCATTGCGTGCAGCGTTTTGAATGCGTGCGACATCGACCCGGCGGATCTCCTCATAGGCGTGCAGCACTTCAGGAATGCCTTCCTTGCCGTGACCGAGCTTCTGGAACTGGTTGGCCAGTTCAATCGCGTCGTCGATGGCGAGTTTTGTGCCCGATCCGATGGCGAAATGCGCGGTATGGGCTGCGTCACCCATCAGCACCACATGGGAGTTGCCGTTGAAGTGGCTCCACTTTCCGCAAATCAGACGGTTGAAGTTCAACCAGGCCGAGCCGCGCATATGGCGCGCATTGGTCATCAGCGGCACGCCTTCCAGCGTTTCCGCAAACAGCTTTTCGCAGAAATCGATGGATGCTGTCTGGTCCATCTGGTCCAGGCCATGCGCCAGATAGGCTTCCTCGGTGGTTTCGATGATGAAGGTCGAGGTTTTGTCGTCGAACTTGTAGATATGCGCCTGGAACCAGCCGTGATCGGTCTTGCGGAAGTCGAAGGTAAAGGCGTCGAACAGTTTTTCCGTGCCGAGCCAGATATAGCGATTGGGCCGCACGATCAGATCAGGCTCGAACACATCCTCATAGCGATTGCGAATGCGGGAGTTCAGACCGTCCGAAGCGATGATGAGATCGGCGTCCGGGAAATCGAGATCGCTTTCCACGTCGGTTTCAAATTGCAGCTTCACGCCCAGCGCTTCGCAGCGCAGCTGAAGAATGTTGAGCAGGCGCTTGCGCCCGATGCCGACAAAGCCGTGACCGCTGGTGCGCTGGCGCGTGCCCTTGAACAGCACCTCGATATCGTCCCAGTGATTGAAGGCGTCCTGAATTTCGGCCGCACTTTCCGGGTCCCAGACCTTCATGGATTCCATGGTCGCGTCGGAAAACACCACGCCCCAGCCGAACGTGTCATAGGGGCGGTTCCGCTCCACGACCGTAATGTCATGTTCCGGATGAAGTTTTTTCATCAGAAGGCCGAAATAAAGGCCGGCCGGACCTCCTCCAATACACACGATACGCATGTTGAGTTCCCTTTCCGATATGCTGCCGAACGGCGCCGGTTAATTATTTTAAGTTTAAAATATAATTGGCGACTTCGACGCGTCAAGTGAAAAAATCGCCATCTTTTTCATATCGCCTACGACACAGGGGAAATGGCTGTGAACTAAAATATGCAAATGCAATAATTATAATCACACCAAAAACCGCTATTGACACAGTTTAGAATTGGAAAATATGCTGATGCAAATGAATTGATATTCCGGCAAACGGAAAAGGGGAACTATCATGGCGGAGCGGTCATTCGCCCGCGAGGTCGAGGATCTGAAACTCGGCTCAGGCGAAATTTTCAGTGGTGAAGGCATTCTCGCCATCACCAAGGCGCTGTTGCAGTCGGGCGTGTCCTATGTCGGCGGCTATCAGGGATCGCCGATTTCGCATCTGATGGATGTTCTCGCGGATGCGAAGGACGTTATGGAAGACTTGGGCGTCCATTTCGAATCGTCCGCATCGGAAGCCGCAGCCGCAGCCATGCTTTCCGCCTCCGTGATGTATCCGGTGCGCGGTGCGGTGACGTGGAAATCGACGGCTGGCACCAATGTCGCCTCCGACGCCCTGTCCAACCTTGCCTCTGGCGGTGTGACCGGCGGCGCGCTGGTCATCATCGGCGAGGATTATGGCGAAGGCTCCTCCATCATGCAGGAGCGCAGCCATGCCTATGCGATGAAATCGCAAATGTGGCTTTTGACGCCGCGGCCCAACCTGCCTTCGATTGTGGAAGCCGTTGAAAAAGGCTTTGAACTGTCGGAAGCCTCCAACACGCCGGTCATGTTGCAGGTCGGCATTCGCAGCTGCCACGTGCATGGTCAGTTTGTGGCGAAGGATAACAAGCGGCCTGCCCACACGCTGGCCGAAGCACTGGAAAATCCGAAGCGCGACGTCAACCGCATCGTCCTGCCGCCTGCATCTTTCCTGCATGAGAAGGAAAAGCTCGAAAAGCGCTGGCCCGCAGCCGTCGAGTTCGTCAAAGCCAATCGTCTCAACGAATATTTCGGCCCGAAAGAGGGCGATGTCGGCATCATCCTGCAAGGCGGGCTTTACAACAGCGCCATGCGCGCCTTGCAGCAAATGGGGCTGGCCGATGTTTACGGCGAAAGCCGGGTTCCGCTCTATGTGATGAATGTCGCCTATCCGATGATAGACGACGAGGTCATCGACTTCGTTGCCGGCAAAAAAGCCGTGGTGATGCTGGAGGAGGGCGCGCCTGAATATATCGAGCAGGCGCTGCATACGCTGCTGCGCCGCCGCGATATACAGACAAAACTGTCCGGCAAGGACGTGCTGCCGCTCGGCGGCGAATATACGACGCCCGTGCTGCTCAAAGGCCTGACGGCATTCTTCGATGCGCATGCGCCGCAATTGCTCGGCAACCGTCCGCCTCTGCCTGATCCGTCGCCGGTTCTGGCCGATGAGCGCGTCAAGGCGCTGGCCGAAGTGGTGCCGCCGCGCCCCGCAGGTTTCTGCACCGGTTGCCCGGAACGCCCGATCTTCGCCGCCATGAAGCTGGTGGAAAAGGAGCTCGGCGAGCATCACGTGTCAGCCGATATCGGCTGCCACCTCTTTTCCATTCTGCCGCCGTTCAATCTCGGCGGCACGACCATGGGGTACGGCCTTGGTCCGGCCTCGGCCTCCGCTTTCAACGTGCCTGCGGGCAAACGCTCCATTTCCGTGATGGGTGATGGCGGTTTCTGGCACAACGGTCTTGCCACTTCGGTCGGCAATGCCGTCTTCAACAAGCAGGACGGCGTCATCCTCGTGGTCGACAATTACTATTCGTCGGCGACGGGCGGTCAGGACGTGATGTCCTCCAGAGCGATCAATCCGCGCCGCAAGACCAACAATTCCATCGTCGATGCGGTCAAGGGAATTGGTGCGGGCTGGGTCCGCCAGATCGACCACACCTATGACGTTGCAAAGATGCGCGACACGCTGAAGGAAGCGCTGACGACGGAAGAAAAAGGCCCAAAGATCATCGTGGCGTCGTCGGAATGCATGCTCAACAAGCAGCGCCGCGTGAAGCCGCAATTCGCCAAGGCCGTCAAGGACGGCAAGCGGATGGTCAAGCAGCGTTTCGGTGTCGATGAGGATGTGTGTACCGGTGATCACGCCTGCATCCGTCTGTCGGGTTGTCCGTCGCTTTCGGTGAAGCACACCGACGATCCGCTGAAGGACGATCCGGTCGCGGCCATCGACAATTCCTGCGTCGGTTGCGGCAATTGCGGTGAGGTTTCGGAAGCGGCGGTTCTGTGCCCGTCCTTCTATCGCGCCGATGTCATCCACAACCCGACGGGTTGGGACAAGTTCGCGCATCGTCTGCGCTCCGGCGTCATCGGCTGGCTGCAAAAGCGCCGCCGCGCGTCGCGCATTGTCTTTGCGGATTGAGGAACAGGCCATGTCTACATTGAATGCATCGCCGTCCACCCCTCTTTCGCAGGACAAGCCGCTATCGATTGCTATTCTCGCCATGGGCGGTCAGGGCGGCGGCGTTCTGGCCGACTGGGTTGTGGCGCTGGCGGAAACCAATGGCTGGGTCGCGCAGACCACATCCGTGCCCGGCGTGGCGCAGAGAACCGGCGCGACGATCTATTATCTCGAACTGTTGCGGGCCCGCGAAGGGGCGCATCCGATCCTGTCGCTGATGCCCACGCCCGGCGACGTCGATATCGTCATCGCGGCTGAATTGATGGAAGCGGGGCGCTCGGTGCTGCGCGGCCTCGTGACGCCCGACAAGACATTGCTCATCACCTCCACCCATCGCTCCTTCGCGGTGGGCGAAAAGGAAAAGCCGGGCGACGGCACCGGTAATCCGGTGGTGGTTGAGGACGCGACGGCCTTTGCAGCGCGCAAGACCATTGCCTTTGACATGGAAGCGCTGGCGACAAAAAGCGGCAGCGTGGTATCTTCGGCTTTGTTCGGCGCGCTTGCGGCTGCCGGCGCTTTGCCTTTCGACAAGGCCGCCTTCGAAGCGACCATCAAGTCTGGCGGCAAGGGCATCGAGGCAAGCCTCAGGGCTTTTGAAGCTGCCTATCAGCGCGCGCTTGGCGGCGCGAATGACAAGCTTGCGGCAACGCCCGCAAAGCGGCTCGACCCTTTGCCTGAACGGTCCGATCATCCGGCACTTGACGGGCTTATCAAGCGCATTCGCAGCGAATTCCCGGGTGAATGTCATCCGATGTTTTTTGCGGGCATCAAGAAACTGACCGAGTTTCAGGACCCGGCCTATGCGGATGAATATCTGACCCGTTGCGCTGCCTTGCTCAAGGCGGATCGCGATAATGGCGGCACGGCGCATGGCTTTGCCTTCACCGAACAGGCGGCAAAATATGTCGCTATCGCCATGGCCTATGACGATGTGGTCCGGGTGGCCGAAATCAAGGTGCGGGGCTCGCGGTTTGAGCGGGTGCGTAAGGAAATCGGCCTCAAGAAAGACCAGATTGCCTATACGACCGAATATATGCATCCGCGCATGGAAGAAGTGTGCGGCACTTTGCCGAAAGGCATCGGCGCCTGGATCGAAAATCGACCAAAACTCTTTACCTGGCTCGACAAGCGCATCAGCAAGGGTCGCCGGGTGAATACGGGAACATTGTTCTGGTTCACCGGGCTTTATGTCGTTTCGGGGCTGCGGCGTTTTCGACGCGGCAGCCTGCGCCATCAGCGCGAGGTTGAACATCGCGAAGCCTGGCTGGCGCAGGCGCTTATCGCTTTGCCGCAGAACTATGATCTCGCAGTTGAAGTTCTAGCCTGCCGCCGTCTGGTCAAGGGCTACTCCGACACGCATTCGCGTGGCCTGTCGAAATTCGACCGCGTTCTGTCCGCCTTGCCTGTTCTGACCGAGCGGGACGACGGCGCGGCCTGGTTGCGGCGCCTGCGGCAGGCAGCCTTGCTGGACGAACAGGGTATCGCGCTTGATGGCGCGCTGAAAACAATCGCGACGCTCTGAGAGAAGCGCGCCGCTATTTCAAAGAAAAAAGGGGAAGGACTATGTCTCAAGCGCAGAGCATAGATGCGCCGGCTGTTGCCGGAAAGGAAATATCGGCAGGCAAAAGCCTGCTCGTCGTCGGCCTGTGCTGGCTTGCCATTTTTGCGGAAGGCTATGATGTCGGCGTCATCGGGGCCATTCTGCCCGCCTTGTCGGTCGATCCGGTCTGGCAACTGACGCCGATAGAGCTTGGCGCCATCGGCAGCTATACGGTGATAGGCATGCTGATCGGCGGCATTCTTGCGGGCACGCTGAGCGAGCTTCATGGGCGCAAACCGCTATTCGTCGCCTGTATCACCCTGTTTTCGCTGTGCATGATCGTCAGCGCCATGGCGCCGTCGCCTTTCATCTTCGGATTGAGCCGGTTTATTTCGGGCATCGGGCTTGGCGGGATTATTCCGGTCGCAGCCGCGCTGACGGTGGAATATTCCCCGATCAAGAAGAAGAGCTTCAACTACGGTCTCATGTATTCGGGTTATTCAATGGGATTGCTTGCCGCCGCCTTGTGCGGTCGTGGCTTTCTGGAAGCCCATGGCTGGCGCACCATTGTGCTGATCGGCGCAATCCCGCTGCTGTTTGTTCCGATCTTCCTCGCATTCCTGCCGGAAAGCGTGGAATCGCTGGTCCAGCGCGGCAAGCATGATGCAGCACGCAAGACGGCAGCGCGCATGGGCGTCGGCGTTCCGGCGGCAATTGTCCGCAAGCATGGCAAGGTTGGCTGGCGCACCGTTTTCAGCGAAATCTTCTCCCCGAAAAAGGCGTTCGAAACCGCCTGTTTCTGGATCGCACTCTTCATGGGGCTGCTCTTGGTCTATGGTCTCGCGCAATGGCTGCCGCAGATCATGCGCAAGAATGGCTATGATCTTGGCAACAGCCTGCTGTTCCTTGCTGTCTTCAGCCTCAGCTCGGCGATTGGCGGTATTGTATTGGGCACATGGGCGGATCGCTTTGGCGTGCGCCGCACGGTTGCCTGCTCCTATGCGCTGGGCGCGCTTGGCATTGTGGCGCTCGCCTTCAAGGGCTCGCTGATGATGAACTATGTGTTTGTCGCGATTGCCGGTTTTGGCACCGTGTCCGCGTCGCTGGTTCTCACGGGCTTTCTTGCCCAGCGGCTCGATTCCTCGATCCGTTCTGCCGGAACCGGCTGGGCGCTGAGCTTCTCGCGCATTGGCGCGCTGTCGGGTCCGCTTCTGGGCGGATTGATCGCAAGCCTCAATGTCGGCCCGCAGTGGAACTTCTATATCTTTGCCATCGTCGCCGCTTTGGCCGCTGTGGCAACCGCGCTGATTCCGTCACGCTCGACGGACTAAGCCACGAAAAGGCCGATCCGCACTTGAGAGCGGATCGGCCTATTATTCAGCATACTATCAAAGTTCGTTCTTACGGATATTGCGCAGCATTTTCTGCAAGGTGCCGACAAAGGCGCGATGCTCGTCTTCATCAATGCCTTCAAACAATTGCAACAGCAGATCATACATGACCGGCCATGCTTCGTTAAAAATGTTGCGGCCTTCTTCGGTCATCGAAATATCGCGAATGCGCATGTCTTCTGCACGCGCCTGACGGCGGATGTAACCCTGCTCTTCAAGGGAATCGAGCGTGCGGCTCATCGTCGATTGTTCGGTCACGGTAAAGACCGCAAGCTCGTTGATCGTGGCCGAAGGCGTGACACTCAAGACGGCCAGCGTTCGCAATTTGACTGTCGTGATCTGGCGGCCTTTCAGCGCTTCCGCGAGATTCGCATTATAGCGCGCCATCAGGCGGTTCATCAGGTAGGGCGCAAAACTGTTCAAGCCGATCTCGCCCAGCGAACGCGCGGGGTTCTCCTCCTGATGTTCGGAAGCCAGAACCGTACCTGAGAAGCGTTCCTCCATGAATTCCCTCACTTTAGATCATGGTTACAATAGTCATGCGCCCGATGCAGTGAGGCATCAGGCGCAACAAGGCGCTCTCATCGGTGTTAATATCGGTTGTGGAAAGATGCCAGAGAAAAAGGCGGATGCGATCTTGCAATCGCATTCGCTGCTGTTTCTGGATCAGGGGCGGGAGGCCTCACCCGAGATGCCGTTGCCGCTGGTGGCAATGGCAACCTTGTCGTCGTTGAGGCTGAAACTCTCGCGGGTGACTACAAGAACGATAGCCAGAATGATCGCTTCCATGATCGCGAAGGTCAGGAAGGCGCTGACAAAGGACCCGCCCGAAACCTTGATGACCACGCCCATGACCCAGGGCGAAATGAACGTCGCAAGGATGGCGAAGATTTCGGCATAACCAACCGCTGCTGTTGCCAGCTCTTCTGGGTATTTTTCACTGAGAAAGGCGAAGATTGCACCGCCGCCGAAAAGTGCCATGCCGCTCAGGAGCGCCATCAGGATGAGCCAGCCGAAGCCAAGCGGTATGGCCATGCCGACCGTGAACATTGCAGCGACGAGGACGGCAAGCACGGTTCCGAACTTGATCATCCCTGTTTTGTTCAGGCGGTCGGCGGCGTAACCGCCGATGACGAGAAACACGACCTGCGACAGTCCCATCAAGGTGCCGATCAGTGCTGCGTCTTCCACCGGCATCTGATGCACGGCAATATATCCGGGAATGACCCAGGTGGCGGTTCCGGCAATGGCCATCGTGCAGGCCGAAATGCCGAGGCTGCCGACGATAATCCATTTCGAGCGGAAGATGCTGGCCAGAGACGCCGTGGAGGTTTGCTGCTTTTCCGGCTCCCAGCGGAAATCCTTATAGCCGATATGAGCCGGATTGTTGCGGGTGAAGAGCAGCACAGCCGCCGCCGTCACCAGCGTTCCGATGGCAAGAATAGCAAAGAAGGTGCGCCAGCCATAGGTGATGGAAAGCGGAATGCCAATCGCAAAGTCCAGCGTGATTGCAAGACTATAGGCCGCGAGGATCAAGCCGATCATGCTGCCGCGCCGCTTCTGCGGGAACCAGCCGATAATGAGTTTCATATTGCCGAGGAAGATCGCCGCGTCGAAGAAACCGATAAACAGGCGCAGTGCAATCAGCTGGGCATAGTTCTGTACATAGACTTGCGCCACCATGCCGACAGCGGTGCAGAACAGACCGATCAGCAGCAGCGACCGGGCATTCATGCGGCGGCTCAATTGTGACCAGACAATCATGCCGAGACCATAGGTCAGTGCGAAAATCCCCTGTGCCAGACCGGCCTGCGCGGAATCAAGCTGGAGCGTTTCCGAAATGAACGGTATCACTGCCGCAAAGGCGTACCAGTCAGCGGCGAGAAACATTTCGCATAAAAGCGCCAGCGCCAGCATGCCCCATTGCCAGCGCTTTATTCTGGATTGATCGAAGTCCGATAGGCTTTCCCATTGCATGGCTGGTTCCCCTTATTTTTACCTGCAAAGTTATGATGCTTCCTCGCGGGAGCGTGCGGTGCCAAATGCTTGAAAACGGACCTCAGACCGTGGACAGGAAATCGCGCACAAGTGTCGCCGCAGCTGGCGCCTCTTCAAACAGCAAATGTCCGGTCGCGCCGAGTTTTTCCAGCCGTGCTTCATCGATCCCGCGCTGCCATTCTTCGGCATATTGCGCGGGGATGACCCTGTCTTCCTCGCCCCAGAGGATCAGGGTCGGCATGTGAAGCCGGTGCAGCCAGTGTCCAAGCTTCGGATTGCCGCGTCCGTCAGTTGCGTGGACCAGCGCCAGCGCACCCATTTCGCGTCCCAGTGCTTCATCGAACCGGCTGTCGGGCGCAGTTGGGAAATAGCGGAGTGCAACTGACGGATCATGCGTGAGATGGGCTGGGATATCGGCAGGCGCGACCTGAAACAGATCGGGAAGAGGGATTGCCGGAAGGTCAAGTCCGGCGGGCGCTGCCAGAAACAGCGCGGCGAGCCTGTCCGGCTGCCTGATCGCGAATTCTGCGGCAATCCAGCCGCCAAGCGAAAAGCCGCCAAGGCTGAATTGATCCAGCGCGAGTGCATCGAAGAAATCCATGTAATGGAGTACATAGTCGCCAATCTGCACGATATCGGTATCATCGTCGCTTTCACCGAAATTCGGATGAAACGGGATGATGAGCCGGTTTCGCGAAGCAATGTCGGCCAGGCTGTCGAAGCCGGGAAATGTCCCGGTTCCATGCAGAAAGACCACATCCTTACCTTCACCCTTCACAAGATAGGTGAGGGTTTTGCCTCGGATTTCGACCGTGCGTTTTTCAAAACTGCTCGAGTAATTCAACATCTTTCCACCTTATGCCGCTGGCTTGGTGTGACTGGACCAATTGCTTTCTCATCTGGTCGACGGCGCTGTCGATCCGCGCTTCCAGAGCCGGAGGCAGAAGGCCGTCCGGTTCCAGTTCCGCCGAACAGGCATAGATGCCCGTTGCGACGGTTCCCGCTTCGAAAAAGCCGAAGAGCGGACGCAGATGATGCTCGACGACCAGCGCATGACGATGCCCGCCGCCCACTGCGCACAGCACGGTCGGGCGACCGCGCAGCGCGAGCGGGTGGACGAGATCGAACACGTGTTTGAAAAGACCGGGATAGCTTCCCTGATAAACAGGGCAACCGACGATCAAAGCATCGCAATGTTCAATCTCTGAAATGAGGCTTTCTGATTGCCGGTCCAGCGCCTTGCGATTGACGGTAAACAGGTTCGGCCCGGCATGCGACAGGTCCAGATGCGTGACCGACACATCGTCTTCCGCTTCCAGCCTTGCGGCAATCGCCTGGGTTAGCCGGTGAACTTTCGTCGGGCGGTCACACCCGACGAAGCTGACAATATTTCGCGCCATGGCCGGTCTCAGTTTTCGCTGATGCCGAAAACGGTCCATCGCGCATCGGGGCCGGGCAGGCCAAGTAGCCCCTTGCCGCATTCCTCGACGATCTGGTCGGCGAGCAAAATATGCTGGGTGCCGGAATGGATATCGCGATAGAAGCGCTGCATGGCCGTGTTGTGCAGCGAGGCTCCACGAGCCGCACGATGCGCGAATGTCGCCACATCCGAAACGATGTCGTGCATATAGCGCAGCGAGAGCTTCACCATCGTCATCTGGTCGAGGGACGGGACGCCGCCGGATGCGGTGGTCTGCGAGACGTCTTCCCATGTTTCCATGGCCAGCGCCCGTGCGGCCCGGTAACGGGCTTCGGCATTGGCAAACTGGAACCGCAGGCTGGCGCTGTCTGCACTTTTGCCGAATGGATCCTGTCGCTGGCGGATCACCTTGGCAAGTTCGTCGAGTATCCGGCGACCGACGCCGATGGCCCAGCTTGTATGGGTGAGGGCGCTGTAGCCCGCCAGCCCGAGATGGCCCTGTGTCTGACCGCGCTTCGGTGCGGACTGCGTGAAACTATAGGTCATTGAATCCGGCACGAAGAGGTCTTCATCGGTTGCCAGCGTGTAGTCGAAGCTGCCCGTGGCGCGCAGGCCCAGCACATCCCAGTTGCCAAGCAGCTGGATCGTCGAGCGCGGGTGATGTGCGACGATGATCTGCGGTGCGCCGGTTTCGTCTTTAAGAAGTGCCTTTCCGCTCGGGTCCTTGGGATCGAGAAGGAAGCAGCCGGAATGAATCCATTCCGCGTGGAAGATGGAGCTTCCATAAGCCCAGTTGCCGCGGATCATGTAGCCGCCATCGACCTTGCGGGCAAAGCCGCGCGGCACGCCATTGCCTGCAATAGTGATGTCGACGCCGTCCTTGAAGACATTCGCAATCCCCTCGTCGTCGAGGTAGATCGCCATGGTGGTACCTTCCATATTGTTGACCATCGTGCACCAGCCCGATGATGCGTGGGCATAGGAAAGCGCGGACATTAATCTCATGGCATCGATTGGGCGCAGTTCGGCCCCGCCGACTTCCTTGGGAAACAGCATTGTGTAGAAGCCACCCTTGCGCATGGCGTCCACGACGTCGTCATGCATCCGTCCGAGTGTCTCTGCCTCTTCCGCCTTTTCTTCAATCAAGGGTAGAATCGCTTGAAGGCGGTCATTGAAGCCCTGAAGGACTGCGGAATAGTTGTCGGCTGTGTGAGTCCGGTGCACGCTGGTATCCAAGTTAGTTCCCCTTGATTTAGTGGTTATAAGCAGGAATGATACGGATAAGAGTGGGAACGGACATTCCCCCCAGATGGGGGGCTTGGGAACTCGGGAGAGAGAATGCCCAGGCAAATATTATCGACAGACGAGCGGATATCTGCAGCGCTTTCCGTTGCGGAGAGTCGTAATTATGACGATTTTACAATAGCTTGTGATTATTTTGTCGCGAATGTTCTGCGAGTGCGTTCGCTTGGAATTTATTTGCTGGAGAATAATCGACCGCGCCTTTTTCACAGCATCAACACGCCCACCGGCTTTCTTCTTGAATACCAGAATGGGCTTGCGGATTCGGATCCGATGATTGCGGCAGTGGTGCAGAATGCCGGCGCGGTTGCGGGCTCGCGATTGCCCCAGAATGCGGCGGGGAATGTGCCGCTGATGCGAACGCTGCTCTATCGATGGAACTACAACGATAACTTGTGCTGTCCGGTTTATGTCGGCGACAACATACAGGCGCTGATCTATGCCGCCGGTTTCGAGATGCACGCAACACAGCTCGAAGAACAGGTTTCGCTGCTGTGCCGTTCGTCGGCGCTTGCCTTGCGCAACATTCAGGAAGCGCGTCCGGCGAAGACGCCCAGCGCCAATCTGACCAACCTGTCGCCGCGCCTATCGACGGTCGCCCGGTTGCTTGCAGCTGGCAATACCAACAAGCAGATTGCCCGACATCTGGAGCTTTCACCCCATACGGTGAAGGATTATGTCGACGATCTGATCAAGCGTTTCGGTGTTCGCAACAGAACCGAAGTGGCCGTCCTGATCAACCGCATGAGCGGTGGGAGGAAAGCCGAGCCGGCCGGATTTGTCCTGTCGGGACAGGAACGGCGCGGCCTTCCCATAGAGCATTTCTGAAAACGCTTTCCGCGTTACTAAGGGCAGAGGAATTTAACGGCGCGGCTTTCGGGATCGCACAGCGTGTCGATGACATTGCAATGATGCGTGCCATCGATTTCCCAAGCGCTGGTTTCTATTCCCAACCCGTACCAGATGTTTTCCAGCAGCGCATTTTGTCGCCGGAACTCCATCAGCTCATCGCCGCCGACGCAGCAATGAACGGCAATATCTGTACGCGGGCGCTGGAGTGCCGCGCTCTCCGCGACAGCTTCGGCCTCGTCCATAGAGAAAATATCGTTCATCGCGGTTTTGAGAAGCGGGCGTAAATCGTGCAGCCCGCTGATAGAAAGAACACGCTTGATCCGTTCCGCCGTTGCGACGGCAATGGGCGCATTTTCGCACGCCATGCGGCTGACCAGATGCCCTCCGGCGGAATGGCCGGTCAAGGCGATATCGCCGTCCACTTCCTGCGCCAGATGGTCGATAAAGCGGCCAATTTCCCGTGTGATACCGGAAATGCGTGCTTCGGGGCACAGCGTATAGCTTGGCATGGCAACGCGATATCCGCGCGCAAGCGCGCCTTGCGCCAGATGTGACCAGAAGCTTTTGTCCAGCCCCTTCCAATAGCCGCCATGGACATAAACAAGTGTGCCCTTGGCCGTGCCTTCCGGCAGGAAGAGGTCATAATGGTTCCGCGCGCCGTCGGCATAGGCGATGTCAGGGATCAAGCGACCCTGATCGCGCATTTTCTCGCGAAAGCCGGATGCCAGTTTCGTCCAGCGCGGCGGATAGGTGGCGGAATCGCTGATGGCCTTCATATTGTCGTAAGCGGTATCGTAGTCGTGCAGCACAGAAGTCTCCTGCGTATTTCATGCTTGAAGCCGCACGTCAGGCGCGGGCTTCGGTTGCCGCCTGCGCGCGCAGGGCGGATCGCTGCAATTTTCCGGATTCTGTTTTGGGCAGGCTTGAAACCCAGCATATGAGGCGTGGATATTTATAAGGCGCGAGTTCGCTTTTGACGTGACTTTGCAGTGCTTCCTGCAAGTTCGTGTCGCCATTATATCCTTCGTTCAGCACGACATAGGCTTTGACGATGCAGCCCCGTTCGTCATCGGGCGCCGCCACCACGCCACATTCCGCCACGGCTGGATGCGCGAGCAGGCTGGCTTCGACCTCCGGTCCGGCGATGTTGTATCCGGCAGAAACGATCATGTCGTCATTGCGGGCCTGATACCAGAAATAGCCGTCCGCATCCATGATATAGGTATCGCCGGTGATGTTCCAGCCGTTCTCGACATATTTGGTCTGGCGCGCGTCGGCCAGATATTTGCAGCCGAGCGGCCCGCGAACGGCAAGTCGTCCGGGGGTGCCGGGCGCGCATTCCTGCCCGTTGTCATCGATGACACGCGCTTCATAACCGGGGATGGGTTTACCAGTCGCTCCGGGTCTGATGTCGTCTTCCGGCGCAGAGATGAAGATATGCAGCATTTCCGTCGCGCCGATGCCGTCGGCCAGCGAAAGCCCGGTCGCACGCTTCCACGCTTCGAAAGTAGGGAGCGGCAGCGCTTCACCAGCTGAAACACATTTGCGCAGGGACGAAAGATCATACTGATCGATCTTCGAAAGCATGGCTCGGTAAGCGGTCGGCGCTGTGAAACAGACAGTTGGTTTATATTCCCCGATAGCGAGCGCGAGGTCATGCGGGGCGGTTTTTGCCGGTAGCACTGTGGAAGCGCCGATCCTGAAGGGAAACAGGACCAGTCCGCCAAGCCCGAATGTAAAGGCCAGCGGCGGTGAGCCGATGAAAATGTCATCTTCGGTCGCGTTCAATATATGATGTGCATAGCAATCACAGACGATCAGCAGGTCGCGGTGGAAATGGATCGTCGCTTTCGGCAAGCCGGTGGTGCCGGATGTGAAGCCGAGCAGGCACGGATCATCCCCGCGTGTCGCGACCGCCTCGAAATCGCTGGAGGCACCGGCCAGCAATGCCCCAAGCTCTCCGCCTGCATTGCCCTCCCAGGTCACCAGAGTTTTAATGAAATCGGTCTGTGCCACGGCATTCTGCATCTCGCCGATCAGCGCGTGATCGCAAAAGGCAATGCTGATTTCGGCCTTGTCGATGATCTGGACCAGTTCACGGGCGCGCAGGAGTGGCATGGTCGCGACCACAACGCCGCCCGCTTTGATGATCGCCATATAGAGCGCAATCTTGGTCGGGTTATTGCCCGAGCGGATCATCACGCGATTGCCTGTTTTCATGCCGAGCTTGTCGGTCAGCACATTGGCGATCTTGTTGATCATTGCGGCGAGATCGCTATAGGTCCAGCGCACGCCAGGCGCCTGCAATGCAATGCGGTCGCCTTTGCCGTTTGCAAGATGTGCATCCACCAGTTCGGTGGTGGCATTGAGCTGTTCCGGGTAGCCGAGTGCGTCGAGGTTGATGATATCCGGTAGAAATTCCGCAGCCGGGAGATTATCCAGAACGAATGTGTCCACATGAGCGCTGGGGTGCATGCTCGTCTCCTGTCAATGCCAGTTTGCGTTCGACTGCTGGGTCAAACGTGCAAGTAACGTTCCTTGATGTCCGGGGTGTTCAAAAGGGCGGCGTTGTCACCGCTCCACACCACACGGCCCTTTTCGATGACCACATGACGGTCTGCGAAGCGCGCCAGCGCATCGACATTCTTGTCGATGACGAGGATCGCTTCGCCCTCGTCCTTGATGTTGCGCAGGCAGGACCAGATCTCTTCGCGCATGAGCGGCGACAGGCCTTCCGTAGCCTCGTCCAGCACGACCATTTTCGGATTGGTCATCAATGCGCGACCAACCGCCAGCATCTGCTGCTCACCGCCGGAAAGCTGGTTGCCCATGTTGCGCCGCCGCTCCTTCAGGCGTGGGAACATCCGATAGATGCTTTCCAGCGTCCATTTGGACGAGCGCGCATCCGAACGCCGGGTGGCCAGCAGGTTCTCTTCGACGCTCAGCGTCGGAAATATCTGCCGCCCTTCCGGGACCAGACCGAGCCCCTCGCGGGCAATCGCATAGGGCGGCTTGCCGGTAACGTCATGGCCATTGACGAACACCTTGCCGCCCTTGGGCGGCAGCAAGCCGAAGATCGACTTGATGGTCGTCGTTTTCCCCATGCCGTTTCTGCCGAGGATCGTGACGACTTCTCCCGCACTGACTTCAAAGTCGATGCCGAAGAGAATGCGAGACTGGCCATAGGCGTTCTGGAGTCCTTCGACCTTCAGCATCACGCGGCCTCCTCTTCGCCGAGATAGGCGGCGCGCACATCCGGGTCGGAGCGCACGGCGGCGGGTGTTCCCGATGCGATCACGCGCCCGTAGACGAGGACGCTCACCTGATCCGCCAGCGAGAAAACGGCATCCATGTCATGCTCGATCAGAACCAGCGTATGCGTCTGACGTAATGCGCGCATCAGTTCGACCAGCACCACGGATTCCTCGTGGCTGGTGCCAGCCAGTGGTTCATCGAGCAACAGCATCTGCGCTTCGGTGGCGAGCGCGATGGCAATCTCAAGCTGGCGCTTTTCGCCGTGCGACAGCGCTCCGGCCCGGCGATGGGCGCGGTCGTCCAGCCGGACGCGAGCAAGCGCAGTCATGGCTTGCTCGTTGATATCGGCTTCCTTGTTTGCCGCCTGAAAAAAGCGGAAGCTCGAACCTGATCGTGCCTGAACGGCAAGTGCAACATTGTCCAGCACGCTGAAACCTTCAAGAACCGAGGTGATCTGAAACGAACGTGCAAGGCCGAGATGGACACGATTGGGCATAGGCAGACCGGAAATGTCACGGCCATCGAAGATGACCGAACCGCGGTCGCTTTTGAGATTTCCCGAAAGCTGGTGGATCAATGTCGTCTTTCCGGCGCCATTGGGGCCGATCAGCGCGTGAATTTCGCCGCGTTTGACGGTGAGATTGACCCCATCCGTGACCTTGAGCGCGCCGAAGCTTTTATGCAGGTCATGAACCTGAAGCAGTTCATCCGACATCGGAACCTCCACGCAGCTTGCGGAGCAGCCCGCCGATACCGTCGCGACTGAAAAGCACGACGAGAACAAGGAAAAGACCAAGGCCGAGTTTCCAGTGCTCGGAGAAATGCGCCAGCACCTCTTCCAGCACGATGAAGGCGGTTGCGCCGAGGACCGGGCCGATCAGCGTGCCCATTCCACCCAGCACGACCATGACGATCAGTTCGCCAGAACGCTGCCAGCTCATGAAGGCAGGCGAAACGAACTGGATCTGGTTGGCGAGCAGAACACCGGCAATGGCCGCTGCCACACCGGCAATCACATAGGCGGTGAGCTGAAACGAGAAGGGCGAGAAACCGATGGCGCGCATACGCACCGGATTGTCCCGCGTTCCACGCAGCACACGACCGAACCGTGAATGCACCAGCATGCGGAAGATGAAAAATGCGCCCATCAGAACCGCCAGCACGAAGTAGAACAGCACCAGATTGCTGGAAAGCAGCGTATTGCCGAACAGCGTTGAGCGGGTGGACAGCGTCATTCCATCGTCGCCGCCAAAGGCTGACAGGGAAACCATGAAGAAGAAGGCCATCTGCCCGAAGGCCAGCGTGATCATGATGAAATAGACGCCGCTGGTTCTCAGCGAGATATAGCCGGTGACGAGGGCGAAGAACGCTGCAACAACGATGGCCGCAACCAGCTGGAGGATCAGATCGTCGATGCCATAGCTGGACAGGATGCCGACTGCATAGGCGCCGATCCCGATATAGGCAGCATGGCCGAAGGAAACGAGCGCGCCGTAACCCATGATGAAATTGAGCGAAAGCGCGGCCAGCGCGAAGATCATGATGCGTGTCACGATCACGAGAAGAAAGCTGTCGTTCAATACGGATGCGAGAAGCGGAACGATTGCAAAGGCGGCGAAGACCAGCCACGGGCCCGCATCCAGCAAAGGCGAGGTTCGGCTCTTTGCCGTTTCCGGCATGGCGGTATCGCGGGTGCTGTTATGGGTAATCTCGCTCATCGGGTTCCTCCCTGCGCCGGGAAGAGACCTGTCGGACGGAAATAGAGCACAGCTGCCATCAGAATATAGGTGAGCATCGGCACCAGCGTGCGGCCCATCTGGGAGGCAGCGGCCGGATCGAGCAGATTGCGGAGCAGCATCGGTCCGAAGGTGCGGCCAAGCGTATCGACGAGGCCAACGGTGATGGCCGCAACGAAAGCACCGCGCACGGAGCCGACGCCGCCGATCACGATGACGACGAATGTGAGGATCAGGATGGAATCGCCCATGCCTGGATCAACGGAGAGAATGGGGGAGATCATGCCACCGGCAAAGCCTGCAAGCATCGCGCCAAGTCCGAAGACCACCATGAACAGGCGGCGTATATTGATGCCCAGAGCCGAGACCATGTCGCCATTGGTCGCTCCGGCACGCAGCAACATGCCGATGCGCGTGTGATTGACGAGGACATAAAGACCCGCCGCCGTGGCGAGGCCAGCAGCGATGATCAGCAGGCGATAGACGGGATAGCGCAGGTTGCCAAAGAGCTGGATGGAACCGGATAGGGAATCCGGCATCGGCACGCTGAGCGGAGCCGCGCCCCAGATGATCTTCACGAGTTCGTTCACTATCAGGATCAACCCGAATGTAGCCAGAACCTGATCGAGATGGCTGCGTTCGTATAATCGTCGAAAGACCAGTACTTCCAGCACAATGCCGATGACAAGGGTGACGGGCAGGGCGATCAGGATGCCGTAAAAGAAGCTGCCTGTCATGGCAGTGAAAGTCGCAGTCAGATAGGCGCCGACCATATAAAGAACGCCATGCGCCAGGTTGATGAGGTCCATGACGCCGAAGATCAGTGTCAAACCGGCTGCGACGAGAAAGAGCAAAATGCCAAACTGAATCCCGTTAAGGGACTGCAGCAGAAAAAGATTGAGCATGGGGGACGTCCGGAACTCGTTGTACTGAAGTCCGTTTCACGCCAGACAAACTGGCGTGAACTGTTTCAGACTTGGAAATTGAGAGGACTGGGCTCATCGGAGCACCCGCCTTCCACCGGGTTACATCTTGCATTCAGCTGCGTAATTATCCTTGTAATCGTTGAAGACCGTTTCAACGTAGGACGTGGCGAACTGGCCGTCGTCACGCTTGACGACTTTGGTCAGGTAGAAATTCTGGATCGGAAAGTGGTTGTCGCCAAAGCTGAATTCACCGCGCGGCGAGGTGAATTTCGCGTCTTTCATGGCGGCCCGCAAGGCATCCTTGTCGGCAATATTGCCGTTGACCTGCTTGACGGCCGCATCGATCAGCATGGCGGCGTCATAAGCCTGCACTGCAAAAGTCGCCGGAATGCGCTTGAATTTGGCTTCATAGGCGGCGGCAAATTCCTTGGCTGGTGCGGAATCAAGATCCGGCGCCCAGTTCGAACCGGCGAAGAAGCCAACTGCCGCATCCTGCTGCGCGGGCAGGGTGGTCTCATCCACGGTGAATGCCGAGAGGAACGGAGTGCCTTCAAGACCGGCCTGACGATACTGTTTGACGAAATTTACGCCCATGCCGCCGGGCAGGAAGGCGTAGACGGCGTCAGGCTGTTCGGCTGCGATCTGGGCGAGTTCTGCCGAATAGTCGAGCTGGCCAAGCGGCACATAGATTTCCTGCGCGACTTCGTTCTTGTAGGAGTGCTTGAAACCGGCCAGAGCGTCCTTGCCAGCCTGATAATTCGGGGCGATCAGCACGACGCGCTGGTAGTTCTGCTTTTCGGCATATTTGCCGGAAACTTCATGCATCTGGTCGTTCTGATAGGAGGTGACGAACAGATTGGGGTTGCAATCCTTACCGGCCAGATTGGACGTGCCTGCATTGGTCGAGATCAGAAACGTGCCGGAATCGGTCGCCGGCTTGACGATAGCGTTCAGGACATTGGAGAAGATGGGGCCTACGACAAAATCCACTTTGTCGCGCTGGATCATCTGCTGGACCTTGTTGACGCCGATATCCGGCTTCTGCTCATCGTCCTGAATGATGATTTCAGCATCGAGGCCGCCGAGCTTGTTGCCCAGCTTGTCCATGGCAAGCAGAAAACCGTCGCGGGATTGTTCGCCCAGCAAGGCCGCTGGCCCGCTCAGCGTATAGATCAAACCGATCTTGATCTTGCCTTCTTCGGCCTGCGCGGTTCCGTTCAACATGGTTGCGGCGAGCAGCGCGAAGGCCGCTTTCGTCGAAATTTTCATTGTTCCACCTCGATTGCAGCGTTCTGCTTTGTCTTATTTTTCTTTCGCATTATCCGGCGCAAAACCGCTTCACACTTTTGCTGGAAATGCCCTGATACCCGGCAGATGTACTCCCATACTTCTGCCGGGCGGATGCATTATTCTGCTGGAGCGGGCAAAAATTCAACCTCGTGTGCCGGTGCAATGCGAACTATTTCGGCAGGATCACCGACATTGTCGATGCGAACGAACAGATCCCAAAGTTTTGCGGTCGGCGAAACCCAGAAAACGCACTTCACTGGCTGCTCGGTCTTGTTGAAAATACCGTGCGACACGTTGCGTGGTAGGCAGACGAGATCGCCAGCTTCGGCAACGGCTTCCTTGCCGTCGAGAAGCAGGTCGAAGCGTCCTTCCAGCACGTAGATGAATTCTTCCTGCGTGGTGTGGATATGTGGCGGAACGAAAGTGCCGGGAGGGAAGGTTGCGTGCCAGGACATGGAGCTTTCGCAGACATGCTTGGGCACATAGGTCTGACCGAGAATATGCCAGACAACACCGTCCACGGAGGAACCGGATTTGGTCACGCCAGCTTGAAGAACAGTCACTCGAATTCCCTTTCATTAGAGCGCACCCCGAAAAGTGTGAAACGGTTTTCGGAAAAGATGCGCGTTAAAAATTATTCCGACGCAGGTTTCAGGCAGAGGCCCGAGACACTCCCCGATTGACTTGCTGTGTTGAAAAGCCAGCCTTTGCGGCATAGCCGCGAACAATGGCTTCGCGCTCGGCAAAGCTGATGACGCCGTCCAGATCGGCAACACCGGATGGAGCGCGGCGTTCAACCTCATCGATGACGCCTTCCGGGCCGCCCAGCCGGTTGAGCCGGACGATTTCCGCCGTCGCGGGCAGCCGGATTGCCTGATAGGCCGCCAGCGCCGCGCGACCGTGCTCCGCAGCGGCAAGATGGTCGGCAAGCGTGCGTGCGTCGATGATCGCCTGGCTCGCGCCGTTCGACCCCACCGGATACATCGGATGGGCGGCGTCGCCGATCAGCGCCACGCGGCCATCCGTCCACCAGCGGGCGGGGTCGCGGTCGCACATCGGATATTCGAAGAATGTATCGGTTGCGCGCACCAAAGCGGCAAGGTCCACGACATTGATGCCAAATTTTTCGACATGGGGCATCAGTTCTTCATGCGTGCCGCGACGGCTCCAGTCCTCGCGCTTCGGCGCAGGCGATCCGTCGGCGCCGGGACGATAGGTGACGACCCAGTTGTTGAGAATCTTGCCGGGCGTGGTGCCCTTGGCTATCGGGTAAAGCACCAGCTTATACGTAAAGCCGCCAGCGACGATCATGGTGCGACCGTCAAGGAACGGATCGCTTTCAACAGCGCCGCGCCACATCATGACGCCGTTCCATTTGAGACCGGCTTCGTTCGGGAACATCTGATGTCGAATGACGGAATGAATACCGTCCGCGCCGATAATGATGTCGGCAGTTGCCGAGGTAATTTTTGAACCTTCGGCAAAATGAACCGTGGCAGAACCCTCGTTCTGGGTGTAGCCCACGCAGCGCTGGTTCGCGATGACGGCATCCGGTCCAAGCCGTTCGATGACGGCATTATAAAGCAGTTTCTGCAAATAGCCGCGATGGATTGAGAACTGAGGCACATCATAGCCTGCATCGATGCCGCGGGGCTCGCGCCAGATTTCCTGGCCCTGCCGTGTAGCGTAAATCAGCTCTCGGGTGCGGATGCCGGTGGCGTCCAGCGCGGGCAGAAGGCCGATTTCAGCCAGTTCGCGGATGGCGTGCGGAAGGACATTGATACCAACGCCCAGTTCACGGACTTCCGGTGCTGCTTCGAAAATCTGGCAGTCAATGCCTCGTGCGTGCAGCATCAATGCCATCGTGAGGCCACCGATGCCCCCTCCGACGATAATCGCTTTCATTCGCGGTTCCCTTTTTCGTGGCTGCTCTTTGGCGCCTGGGACCAACGATAAAAGCGGGAACAATGCTGTCTATCACCAAAACGCCATTCCTAACAGGAAACCGCCAGAAACGCGCTTTCGTGCAAAATTTTCGTGGCGCTTGCGCTCTCGCTCCAGCGTGATACTTTAATCTTAAAATAAAATGCTCTCTAAATGAGATACGGGGAATATCGTGATGCCGACTACGAGCTATATGCACAGGCTTTCGCCGTCCATCGATTCGTTCCAGGACACCATGTCGGGTCTCCTCAGGCCTTGCCGCATCTCGAAAAAATCCAGCCGGACCTACCGGACGGAAGTTTCACATGGGCGCATGCGTCCCTTCGGCCTGACTGCGATCCGCATTGGCGGCCATGCCCGCATCGAAGTCGAAGCGCATAACGACATGACTTTGTTGCAGGTTCCGTTGCAGGGTATCTTTGTCTCGCGCGACCGGCGCGGTGACGAGCTGTTGTATCAGTCCGGCATGAATGCGCAGCTGGTCGACGCGCATTCGGCGATTGATCTCGAATTTCACCCTTCCACGCGCATGCTGATCTTCAGCCTGAACGATACCCAGATCGATATTCTGGGGGGCAAGGAATTCATCGAGCAGTTTACCCATAACAAGCGCGTCGTATCCTTCGATACTCTGGTGGGGCATGCCTTCTATCAGCTGGCGCATTTCGTCATAAACGAGATCGAGAAGGATAAGGAAGCATTCTTCCATGGCGGTCTGTCGGAGCGGCTCGAAGACAGCCTGATGGCATCGCTTGCGGCGGCGCTCGACACGCAGCCGCGCGCAAGGCCGCTGACGAGTGCGGTTCCGAGCTATGTCCAGCGTGCTGAAAAATTCATGCTCGACAATCTCGACAAGCAGCTGACCTTGCAGGAGCTTGTCGATGCAACGGGCACCAGCGCACGTACCTTGCACCGCACATTTCGCAGTGTCCGGGGCAACACGCCGCTCGGCGTGTTCAAGAACATGCGGCTGGACAAGGTGCATGCAGAGCTTGTCCGCGGCCATGCCGGGCCGGGGGATATCACGCGTATCGCCATGGCCTGGGCTTTCAATCATATGGGCTTGTTTTCAGCGGATTACCGACAGCGCTTCGGCTATCTCCCATCGGAAACCGTGCGCCGCGCGCAATGATCCTTCGGTAGAAACGCTTCGGGCGGCACCCCGTATATTGAATTTCCGGCTGGACTGTGGTGCTGCACGCCGCCAACCTCAGGCGTGCCTGTGCCGGGAGCAAAGCCCCGGGGCCTGCTCGGCGAGCATATGTTCTTGCAAATCAGAAACACTATCACTGCCGACCGTATAGACGGTAGGACGGCCGGTCGGTTACCTTGGCTCTTGAGATTTGAACCGGAGATGAAGCCTTCATGATCAAGGGTATAGCGCTGCTATTGTTGTTTCAGCTGCTTGGCGAAAGCTTTATCTTCATGAGCGGGCTTCCTATACCGGGCCCCGTTGTGGGGCTCGTGCTTCTGTTCGTTGCCATGCAACTGTGCAAGATATTCGACTGGGGTATCTTTGCCGAAGCAGAAACGGCGGCCGATGGTTTTCTTGGTAATCTCGGCCTGCTTTTTGTCCCGGCGGGGGTCGGAGTGGTGGCTATGTGGAGCCAGATTCAGGGGCAGGCCACGGCAATTCTGGCTATCGTGGTGATCTCGGCAATTCTCACATTGGCGGTGACGGTCTGGACCTTCATTCTTGTGCAACGCTTCATGGGGCGGAGGTAGCGTCATGAAACATCCACTGGAACTATGGGTTTACCTTTCAGCATCACCTTTGCTGTGGCTCACTCTCACATTATGCGCATGGATCGCGGCGACGCATATTTCCGTTCGACTGAAGCGCCATCCATTGGCCAATCCTGTACTGATTTCCATCGTGCTGCTTTCCAGCCTGCTTGTGATTTTTGATGTTCCCTATGGACGATTCTTTGAAGGAGCCCAGTTTATCCACTTCCTGCTCGGTCCAGCCACAGTAGCCATCGCCGTGCCTCTATTCCGCCAATGGCATCAGGTGCGGCAAGCGCTGATCCCAATGGGAGCAGCGCTGGTCGTCGGCTCCTTCTTTGCGGTTCTTTCCATTGTGGTGATGGGTAAATGGGCCAATCTCTCCAATGAAGTGCTGATTTCTTTTCTGCCAAAATCCGCAACTGCCGGGGTTGCCATGGCGATCTCTTCCACACTTGGCGGCACACCGTCGCTAACCGCGGTATTGGTCGTACTTACCGGTATCATCGGCGCACTTGTCGTCACCCCTTTCATGAATGCCATGCGGATAAGGGATTACGCCGCACGTGGATTTGCTGTTGGGCTGACGTCGCACGGTATCGGAACTGCACGTGCTTTCGATGTCGATGAGACGGCTGGGCTCTTCGCCGGGATTGCCATGGCGCTGAACGCTATTGCAACGTCACTCGTTGTGCCGCTGCTCGTCAAATTGTTCCTCAGCTGAAACGCCGACGCGGTATTCCAGCGGGTGGCTGATTGATACTAAAGCGTATTCCGAAAAATGTGGAACGATTTTCGGAACGAGATGCGTGTTGAAGCAAACCGTTAGAGCTTCTCATAGCCACGCGAGCCGTTTGGCTCGCTGGCTGGCACTACGGCCTGGTGCTATGCAGTTCGGATTACGGTACTCAATGTCCCATAGGTAGGACGGCTGCCTACGCTGAATCGAAACTGCACAGGATGCTACATATTTTCGGGGCGCATCTGGCAGTTGACGGCTGCGCTCCGTTCTCCGTGAAGCGATAACAGCTTCTCAAGCCTGACTCATCAGAAGTGACAAAAATGCCGGGCTATAACCCGGCGTTCTCTTGCAACGTTCCAACCGACAAGCACAGCTCGCTTACCGGAATTGTCGCGGCGGCTTATTTGCCGGATGCCATCGTGTTGTAGCTGGTAATCAGGTTGCGATAATCTGGAATGTGGTTTGCAAACAGCGTACCCAGACCTTCAATATCGTTGCGCCAGTCGCGATGCAGTTCACAATATCTGGTTGTGCTGGACGGTGCCGGGATCGTGCAGCTGCCAACCATGATGATCTGGCGTGACCTTGCCGCAGGCACATTGGTGCCTGTCTTGCCCGAATGGCGCCCGGCTGCGGGCATCGTCCATGCAGTATTTCCATCCAGGCGTGGCCTGCTGCCTTCGGTGCGTACCCTGATCGACTTTCTGGCGCGGGAATGCGCCGTTCAGCGCAAGGCCATCGACGAAACTATTCTTTAGCCAGCGGCAGACCATACGTCGGAGAAGGTCTCTGGGTCGTCATGACCTGTGTTCGCTTGCGGATAAAGCGGCATACTCTTCGACCAAAAAATCGAGAAGCGCGCGCACCGAAGGCAGCAGGCCACGCCGCGAAGGAAAGGCAGCATGGATGATGCCGCTGCGGGGTGCCCAGTCGGGCAGAAGATCAACCAACCGCCCAGCCTTTATATCATCCCGGACAACCATTGTAGGAAACTGGCAAACGCCGATGCCTTGAAGAGCGGCCAGCCGCAGCGCAACCATATCTTCCGTGATCAGCAGCGGTTGATAGGGAATTTCAGCCGTGGTGCCGTTCGGACCAAGCAGGTTCCATTCAAAACTGTTGTGGGATGATCCCCAGGCAAGGCCGGGCATGTCGACGAGGTCGGCGGGGACGGCGTTGCATCCTTCCTTGACGAATACAGGGCTTCCCACCAGTCGTTGCTCGCTTTCCGCCAGCTTGCGGATGACGAGATCGCTATCCTCGAGCGGTGGAAAGCGGACGCGGATAGCGAGATCGAAGCCTTCGCGGATAACATCCACGCGCCGGTTTGTGCTTTCCAGATGTATCTTTACCTTTGGGTATCGCGCCATGAAACGGGCGATCATTTCACCGACCTGGAAATAAATGACCGATGCCGGGCAACTCACCCGCACCGTGCCTTGCGGTTCTGTGCGCATTCTGTCGATCACATCCAGTGCGGCATCGGCCTCAACCATCATCGCCAGACAATGGCGATAAAATTCCTGGCCGATATCCGTCACGGCAAATTGTCGGGTGGTGCGCTGGATAAGCCTGACACCGAGATCATCTTCCAGCAGGGCGATCCGGCGGCTCAGCCTGGAGCGCGGCATATCCAGTTTTCGGGACGCAGCGGAAAAGCCGCCTTGCTCCACGACTTCCACATAAAGCCGCATATCGTTGAGATCAGCCATGGCCGGGCCTTTCATTGTCCTGTTTTCAGGACAGTATAGCCTGAACTTCGATCTACCGGTCAATTTGTTCCAGATTTATTTTGCTCTCAGACAGTCAATTCAGTGTCCGCAAGGCAACGAAATAAATCGGGAAGATCGAGATGAGACAGGTTATCGGCATTTACAGCAGCTCATCGCCCCATTGGGTGGGTGATGGATTTCCGGTTCGCTCCATGGTTTCCCATGCGACAATGGGCGAACACATCAGCCCCTTCTTGCATCTTGATTATGCCGGGCCGGAACAGTTTGCACCCACGGCAACCCCGCGCGGTGTTGGCAGCCATCCCCATCGCGGTTTTGAAACCGTGACCATTGTCTATCAGGGCGAAGTTGAACATCGCGATTCCACTGGAAGCGGAGGCATGATCGGTCCCGGTGATGTACAATGGATGACTGCTGCCGCCGGGATTTTGCACGAGGAGCGCCATTCGAAGGCGTTTACCGAACAGGGAGGCACGCTGGAAATGGTGCAGCTCTGGGTCAACCTGCCTGCCAAGGACAAGTCCGCGCCCGCCACTTACCAGACGGTGCTCGATCGGGATATTCCGACCGTGGCCCTGCCGGATGAAGCTGGAATTGTCCGTGTCATAGCCGGGAACTATGCCGGACATGCCGGACCGGCACGCACCTTCACGCCGATTGATCTATGGGACCTGCGCCTGAAACAGGGCGGAAGCGTTGTGTTTGATCTTCCCGATCAACATACGACCGGCCTGGCAATCTTGCGCGGAACGATCACCGTCAACGGCAACAGATCGGCACGGGATGCGCAATTCGTTCTGCTCGACCGAAAGGGTGGCAGTTTCGAGATTACGGCTGACAGCGACGCAACCGTCCTTCTGCTGAGTGGCGAACCGCTTGGCGAGCCTGTCGCCATGCGTGGCCCTTTCGTCATGAACACAAATGAAGAATTGCAGGATGCTTTCGCGGATTTCCGAACAGGGAAATTCGGCACCATTCCTGCCTGATCCATTCCCCTGGTGTCAGTATGAACCACGGGTATCCCCGGACCGGAAATGCTTTCGGCCCTGAATACGTCCAAGCCTGAAGAAGGAGACAAAAAATGAGCAGCCCAGCTAACTTTAATGGCCAGCGTCCGGTTATCGACCCCAACGACGCTGTCATGCTTCTGATCGATCATCAGAGCGGCCTGTTTCAGACCGTCGCAGACATGCCGATGCCTGTTTTGCGCAATCATGCGACCGCGCTTGCCAAGATGGCCACGCTGACCAAGATGCCGGTCATCACCACGGCATCCGTGCCGCAGGGCCCCAATGGTCCGCTGATCCCCGAGATTCATGAGAACGCCCCTCATGCCAAATATGTAGCGCGCCGCGGCGAGATCAACGCATGGGACAATCCGGATTTCGTTGCTGCCGTGAAGGCCACAGGCCGCAAGACCCTGATCATCGCAGGCACCATCACCAGCGTTTGCATGGCCTTCCCGGCAATCAGTGCCGTTCAGGATGGTTACAAGGTTTTCGCCGTGGTGGACGCATCCGGTACCTATTCCAAGATGGCGCAGGAAATCACGCTCGCTCGTGTTGTTCAGGCCGGTGTCGTGCCGATGGATACGGCTGCGGTGGCTTCGGAACTCCAGAAGACATGGCATCGTGACGATGCGCAGGAATGGGCCAATGTCTACACCAAGATTTTTCCTCCCTACCAGCTTCTCATCGAAAGCTACTTGAAGGCGCAGGAAGTCGAAAAGAACCACGAACAGCTCGATTCACAGCGTGGCTGATTGTGATTGAAATACAAAAGGGCGGCATTACCTGCCGCCCTTCTTCTTGTCCTCAAGTTGATATGAAAACCGCATTGCGCAATGAATGTACGCAATGCGGTTCAATGTTCAGCCTGTCGTGTCATCCCACGGATTTCCCGACAGTGTTTATGCGCAAGGCTTACTTCTGCCAGCTCTTGACCAGTTCATCGTAATTGACCGTAACCGGCTTTTCTTTTTCGTTCTCGATCTTCAGCTGAGGAGCGAGGTTACCCTTGGAAACGGCATCCTTGTTCCAGTACTCGATGTCATGTTCCTCGGCGAGCTTCGGTCCGATGTCGCCCTGTACCCCCGCACGTTCCAGACGCGAGAGAACTTTTTCCTGTTCGGCGCAAAGTGAATCCATCGCTTCCTGTGCCGTTTTTGCACCCGACGATGCATCACCGATCGCCTGCCACCAGAGCTGAGCCAGCTTTGGATAGTCAGGCACGTTGGTGCCGGTTGGCGACCACTGGACGCGGGCCGGCGACCGATAGAACTCGACCAGACCGCCGAGCTTCGGTGCCCGATCCGTGAAGCTTTGATGATGGATGGACGAGTCGCGGATGAAGGTCAGACCCACATGGCTCTTTTTCACATCGACCGTCTTGGACGTCACGAACTGCGCATAGAGCCAGGCAGCCTTGGCCCGGTCATCCGGGGTGGACTTCATGAGGGTCCAGGAACCCACGTCCTGATAGCCCAGCTTCATGCCGTCCTTCCAGTAGACGCCATGCGGGGAGGGGGCAACACGCCATTTCGGCGTGCCATCCTCGTTCACGACCGGCAGGCCGGGCTTGGCCATATCGGCGGTGAAAGCCGTGTACCAGAAAATCTGCTGGGCGATGTTGCCCTGCGACGGAACCGGACCGGATTCGGAGAAGGTCATGCCTTGAGCTTCTGCCGGAGCATAGGCCTTGATCCAGTCGAGATATTTCTGGATGGCGTAGACCGAAGCTGGTCCATTGGTATCGCCGCCGCGGGCTACGCATGAGCCGACCGGACGCGACTGGTCATCAACCTTGATACCCCATTCATCGACCGGCAGACCGTTTGGCAGTCCCTTGTCACCGTTGCCAGCCATGGAAAGCCACGCATCGGTAAAGCGCCAGCCGAGAGACGGGTCCTTCTTGCCATAGTCCATATGGCCGTAGACCTTTTTGCCGTCGACATCGCGACCGGTGAAGAACTCGGCGATGTCCTCATAGGCAGACCAGTTGACGGGTACGCCAAGATCGTAGCCGTACTTGGCCTTGAAGTCGGCCTTGTTCTTCTCGTCGTTGAACCAGTCGTAGCGGAACCAGTAGAGGTTTGCGAACTGCTGGTCGGGAAGCTGGTAGAGCTTCTTGTCCGGAGCCGTCGTGAACTTGCTGCCGATGAAATCGTCCAGATCGAGGCCCGGATTGGTGACATCCTTACCTTCATTGGCCATGAAGTCGGTGAGGTTGCGGACCTGCTGATAGCGCCAGTGCGTGCCGATCAGATCGGAGTCGTTGACCCAGCCGTCATAAAGATTCTGGCCGGTCTGCATCTGGGTCTGAATTTTTTCGACGACGTCGCCTTCCTGAATAAGGTCATGCGTGACCTTGATGCCGGTGATGGCGGTAAATGCGGGCGCCAGCACCTTCGATTCATAATCATGGGTGGTCAGCGATTCCGAAACGACCTTGATATCCATGCCCTGGAAAGGCTTGGCCGCATCGATGAACCACTGCATTTCCTTTTCCTGATCGGCGCGCGACAGGGATGAAAGGTCGCCAATTTCCTTGTCGAGAAATTGCTTCGCCTCATCCATTCCCGCTGAAGCTGCCCCTGTCATTGCCAGCACGATAAGTGCTGTAGTCGTCATTAGATGCCGTCGCATGTTGATCCTCCCAAAGCTTGCGAGTGCATTGCATATCGACTTCCGGGCGCGGTTTGTCCCCCGAGCCCATTTTGCGCGGAGCGGAAACCTTCCGCTCCGGATTTCTCACACAAAGCGGAATACGCCGATGGCGTAGACCACTGAAATGGCAAGAGCCCACCAGAGGTTCGGACCAACCAGCCCGAGCCATGCCAGATTGATGAATGCGCTGCCGAGCAGCGAGATAAACAGGCGGTCGCCGCGTGTTGTCTCGAAGCGCAGGATACCATTGCGCGGCGAGCCGCCGGGCGAGATATATTCCCACACGCCCATGCCCAGCAGCAGAAATGCTATGGCGCAGAAAAACGCCGCCGTCTGCCAGGTCCAGGCCATCCATGAGAAGTCGGGTATATGAAACATCGTCATACCCTCCCCAGGGCAAAGCCCTTGGCGATGTAATTGCGAACAAACCAGATCACCAACGCACCGGGTATCAGCGTCAGAACACCCGCCGCAGCGAGCAGCCCCCAGTCCATACCGGCAGCAGAAACGGTGCGTGTCATCGTGGCTGCAATGGGTTTCGCGTCTGTCGTCGTGAGCGTGCGGGCGATGAGCAATTCCACCCATGAGAACATGAAGCAGAAGAAGGCTGCCACGCCGATGCCGGATGCGATCAGGGGCATGAAGATCTTCACGAAGAACTTTGGAAACGAATAGCCGTCGATATAGGCTGTCTCGTCGATTTCCTTCGGTACGCCCGACATGAAGCCTTCCAGAATCCACACCGCCAGCGGCACATTGAACAGACAATGCGCCAGTGCGACCGCGATATGTGTATCGATGAGCCCGAATGCCGAATAGAGCTGGAAGAACGGCAGGGCGAACACCGCCGGAGGCGCCATGCGGTTGGTCAGGAGCCAGAAGAACAGGTGTTTGTCGCCCAGAAACCGGTAGCGCGAGAAGGCATAGGCTGCAGGCAGCGCCACCGAAACCGAAATCACCATGTTCATGACCACATAGATGATCGAGTTGATATAACCCGAATACCAGGCGGAGTCGGTGAAGATGGCGCGATAGTTCTGCAATGTTGGCTCATGCGGAAAGAGCGTCAGCGACGTCAGGATTTCCTGATTGGTCTTGAAGCTCATATTGATGAGCCAATAGATCGGTATCAGAAGCAGAACGATGTAGATTGTCGGTATCAGCCAGCCGAACCGCGACCTCTCACGTCTGCTCGATTTTTGTCGGACGGCGTTTGAGACCGGTGCAATTGCAGGTGCACTGCCCACGGAAGTTCCCTGTATGGCGTTCATCTCACACCTCCTGATCGTGACTGGTCATGACGGTGTAGAACACCCATGACAGCAGCAGGATGATGAGGAAGTAGATCAACGACATCGCCGCCGCCGGTCCAAGATCGAACTGACCCAGCGCCATCTTGACCAGATCGATCGACAGAAATGTTGTCGAATTGCCCGGTCCACCGCCAGTCACCACGAAGGGCTCGGTATAGATCATGAAACTGTCCATGAAACGGAGCAGGACGGCGATCAGCAAAACGCGCTTCATCTTCGGCAGCTGGATGTAACGGAACACTGAAAACCGCGAGGCTCCGTCGATCCTGGCTGCCTGATAATAGGCATCCGGAATGGATACGAGACTTGCATAGCACAACAGCACCACGAGGCTGGTCCAGTGCCATACGTCCATGATGATGATCGTCACCCAGGCGTCGAACGGATCGTTGACATAGTTGTAGTCCAGCCCCAGCCAGTTGGCGTAGTAGCCGAGCAGGCCGATGTCGCTGCGTCCGAAAACCTGCCAGATCGTGCCGACCACGTTCCACGGGATCAGCAGGGGCAATGCCATGGTGACCAGACAGACGGGGACCCAGAAGCCCTTTTTCGGCATGTTGAGCGCAATCAGGATGCCGAGCGGTATCTGGATCGCGAGGACGATGAACGAGAAAATGAGATTGCGCCAGAGCGCATCCCAGAAACGACCGGAGTGAAGAATTTGCTCGAACCAGTCCGTCCCGGCCCAGAAGAACTGGTTGTTGCCGAACGTATCCTGCACCGAATAGTTCACCACCGTCATCAGCGGAATGACGGCGGAAAAGGCGACCAGCACCAGCACCGGCAGGACCAGGAACCAGGCTTTGTTATTCCAGCTTTTTTCCATGGTCAGCCCTCCATTCCCACGCGCCAGGAATCCGCGAATATGCCGATTGCCTTCGGATCGAAGGTCACGCGCGGTTCGGCTGGTATCTCGTCGTCCTCGCCGATCACGACGGCGAGTTTCTGCCCCTCGAAGCCTGCCCGCACGATGCGGTAGCGCCCGATATCCTCGATCTTGTCGATGTGGATTGGCAGGCCTTCGCGACCGAGCCTGACAAATTCCGGCCGGATGCCCAGTTCGATGCTTTTTGCATCGCCAATCTGCGGTATGCCGGGCAGTGGAATGGCCTGCGCGCCGACTGTGGCAGTCTGGCCGTCGATCCGTGCTGGCATGAGGTTCATACCCGGCGAGCCGATGAAATAGCCAACGAATGTATGCTTCGGGCGCTCGAACAGTTCGGCAGGCGTGCCGATCTGCACGATTTCTCCGTTATGCATCACCACGACCTTGTCGGCGAATGTCAGCGCCTCCGTCTGGTCATGTGTGACATAGACCATCGTGAAACCCGATTGGCGGTGCAAGCGTTTCAGCTGCGAGCGCAGCACCCATTTCATATGCGGATCGATAACCGTCAGGGGTTCATCGAACAGGATTGCGTTCACATTCGCGCGTACCAGTCCCCGACCGAGCGAAATCTTCTGTTTCTGATCTGCCGTCAGTCCGCGTGCGCGTCGCCCGGCAATGCCGCCGAGATCGGTCATTTCCAGAATATCCTTGACGCGACGTTCCACTTCCGCTTCCGGCATCCGTCGGTTGCGCAACGGAAAGGCCAGATTGTCGAACACGGTCATCGTGTCGTAGACGACGGGAAACTGAAAGACCTGCGCAATGTTGCGGTCTTCGGTGGCAAGGCCGGTTACGTCCTGCCCGTCGAAAAGGATGCGCCCCTCAGTCGGTTGCAGCAGGCCGGAAATGATGTTGAGCAGGGTTGTCTTGCCGCAACCGGACGGGCCGAGCAGCGCGTAGGCGCTGCCGTCCTCCCACTCGTAATTGACCATGTTGAGAGCGTATTCGCCTGCGGCTTGCGCCTTCGCATTATAAGCGTGGCGGATATGATCGAGAGTGATACGTGCCATCGTCGCCCTCCTATGCCGCCAAACCAACCGTGCGGCCAACCGCGCGGCCAGTTTCATCGAATGCCATCAGGTGTCGCGTGTCGAGGTAGACCTCGATTTCGCGGTCAGGCTCGACGATCTGGATACCGTGCGCCAGCATGACCCAGCGGTCGCCTTCGTAATCGAGATGGATAAAGCTTTCCGATCCTGCGATCTCGGATACCAGCGTGCGGGCCCGAATGGGAACCGTAGCGTTTTCCGCCGGACGGACCAGCAGATGATGTGGCTGAAACGCGATCGTCAGTGGACCGTCGCTTATATCAGCCAATTGGCTTGGTACGGCAATGGCCGGGCGGTCGGCGCGCAGGAAACGATCCCCCGACTTGACCATGCGTGCTGTGTTCAGGGGCGGGTCGGCAAATGTTCGTGCCGTGACGAGGTCGAGCGGGCGGCGATAGACATCGATTGTGCGCCCGAACTGCGTGATGCGGCCTTCTGAAAGTGCCGCCGTATTGCCGCCGAGCAGCAGTGCTTCCGAAGGTTCGGTTGTTGCGTAAACAAAGATCGCACCGGATTCGGCAAAGATGCGCGGCAGCTCTTCACGGAGTTCCTCACGCAGCTTGTAGTCGAGATTGGCCAGCGGTTCATCGAGGAGGACGAGATTGGCCTTTTTCACAATGGCCCGGGCAATCGCAGTGCGCTGTTGCTGTCCGCCGGAGAGGTTAAGCGGTGTGCGGTCCAGATAAGGCGTCAGCTTGAGAAGGTCTGCCGCCTTGCGAACCTCGCTGTCGATCTCCGACTGTGCCTTTCCGGCGATGCGCATCGGCGAAGCAATGTTTTCATAGACCGTCAGAGCCGGGTAATTGATAAACTGCTGGTAGACCATCGCCACATTGCGCTTCTGCACGGGCATGCCTGTAACATCCTGTCCGTCGAACAGGATCGAGCCTTCACTTGGCTTGTCCAGACCCGCCATGAGGCGCATGAGCGAGGTCTTCCCGGACAAGGTCGGTCCGAGCAGCACATTCAGGCTCCCGCGAGGCAGTACCAGACTTGTCGGATGGATATGGGTGGCTCCACCAACCGTCTTCGAGATATTTCGCAATTCCAGCATATGTCCCGAGGCCTCCTCCAACCGTCGGAATTATTGCGCTTATTGGCAATTCCTCTCAATATGAACTTCCAGGGACTGTGCCTTATCCCTTATGAGCAATCCGTGTTCTGCGGACCGCTTCCACACTTTCTCAGGAAACATGCAAGTTCCAACGACAATCCGGGCGCTGTTAACAGGATGTTTCCCAACGGATTTCATCCAGCTTAACACAACACCGAACCCGGCGCTCAATGAGCGCGAGCCAGCAGATGCGGCAGCGCGACCGTGATCTTTAACGCTTGAACAAACTCGGTTTGGATGACTTCGACAAGCACGCAGCTTGTCGCTTTGGCGATGGTGCCGAACACCGTTATCGCCACTGTCCGAGAAGAGGGCATGCGCACTCGTAACTGACATGTTCCTCCCCCTGTTCACACGTTCGGCCATTGCGAGTGTGAAAGCCAAACAATGAAAATCGAAAACAAAAAGAAAGTCAAATGAAGATAATTGTTTCACTTGCGAAATGTGGGCAGACCGTCGCGCGCCATGTGAAATGGTGGCTGTCGGTATAGCCATGGTCCGTGCAGAGCACGTTTCCAGCAGCGGATCCATATAAGCTCAAGTTACCCGCACGGAACCCGAAGGGTGCATTACACCCAAACAGATGTAGACAAATTACCGGCTCTTCTTTTGCGTCATTTGACGGCACAATAGCCATGGAGCCGAATATTTCTCAACACCATTGGGAATTGGGCCCGGCGAGGAGAAATGGTGATGAATGAACTACGTCCCATATCCAACGAGACCCTCACTGCAGGTGGTGTTCAAGGTACGTCTTTAACTACCGCAGCCGGACATCTGGCGCTCGTGCCGACATGGCTCCCTTTCGGTGTCGCTTCAGGCACAACTGGCAATTCCGCTGGAAGCGGTGGAATGGGACTGAGCGTCGGTGTGATAAGCAGCGACGCATCCGCTGTGTTCGTTCCGTCCAATACGGCAATTGCCGGTCCGGGAGCCGGGGCGGGCGCGGACCAGTTCAACAATGCATTGATTAATCAGCATGTCGTTGAAATGGCTGGAATGGGGGGAGACGGCGGAAACGGCAACGCCGTGATCGGAGGTACAGAAGGCGCGACCTCCAATCATGCAGGAAGCGGTGGCGCCGGGGTTTTCTTCGGGGGACTTGTCAGCTCTGACGTCGCGGTTTTTGCTCCCGTCAATGCTGCGGTTGCAGGCGGATCCAATTCCGTAGCGTCTGCCAACCAGACCAACAACGCTGCCTTCCTGCAAGGCGCGGACCAGATGGCGGGTATTGGAGGCTCGGGTGGAGACCATAATGCCGCCGGGTCCGTTTCGGCCTCTCCGATACATACAGACGCTGGAAATTCCTATTATTTCACCGGTGATAATTATGCGGGTCATGGTGGCGCGGGTGTTTTTGCCGGCACCATGATCGATGTGAACGTGGCGATCTTCTCCCCCATCAATATCGCTGTCGCTGCCGCTGGCGGCAATGCAGAGGCGCACCAGACAAACAACGTGATTTTCGATCAGGGCGGCACGCAGATTGCCGGGATCGGCGGTAATGGCGGCGGCTTCAACATGGCCTCGGACACAATTTTCACCGGCAATACAGCTGCAGGAAGCGGTGGTGACGGTGTTTCCCTGGGCAGTATGGTGGACGTGAATATCGGGTATTTCCACCCGATCAATATTGCAGTTCCCGCTGGCGGAACCGCTGATGCCCAGCAGATAGACCATCTGCTTGTCGATCAGCATGCTTTACAGATTGCCGGTATCGGTGGTTCAGGCGGCTACGATAATCTGACCGACACAAGCCATGATGCGCTTCTTGCAAACGACATTCTTGGCCTTCTTCACGCTTGATACATTCCGGTCTGGCCCACCCTAAAGTAGGTACCCGAATTTCTAGCTAGTCCCGCAACATCAACACGCGCACTCTTTGGAACGCGGTCGGTAACGCGATTTTGCCAATCTCTTATCTGGGAATGCCGACCACCAAGACTGATGTTCAATCCGAAACAGGGCTGGGGCTCAACAGGGAGGAATTAAACAATGCCTATTCCGAGAGTTTCCGACACAATCCATCTCAGTGACGTTTATGCAGGCGACGCTAATGCCGGTAACGGTGCTGATGGCTATAATTTTGGGAATATCAATTACAATCCAAGTGCAGTCGTGGCCAATACGCAAAACGTAACAGGCGCAGCCGTTGATGTGCATAGTGGCGATTCCCCGTGGTTAAACGCCAGCTGGGACGCAGGCCATGCCGGAGATGGCGGCGGAGCCGATGCAGCGAATGGCTTTCTCGCCAACATCACCAACAATGGTGCTGGCGGTGCTGGCGGCGACGCGAATTCCAACGGCAGTCTGGGTTCTTCGAGCGGCGGCAATGTAGCAGCCGGTCAGGCGGACACCAGTGCCGTTCAATATACCGAACTTCTGGCCGACCAGCACGCAACGATCCTTGCAGGGGTCGGTGGCAACGGCGGCGATGGGAACATGGCTCGCGGCGGTGATATTTCCTCTGCGCTCGTGCACTCCAATCCGGAAACGACGACCACAACAACCACTACGACGACCAACGATATCGCGAACTTTGTCGACAGCTTTAACGACAATTTTCACGATATCGATCTGAGCCACTTGCCGCTGTGATCGGCGATTGGCTTTTGCTGGGTAGTCGAGAAATCCGACTTGGGAGCGACGGTTGAAATCGTTGCTCCCCATTTTACCCGGAATTGCCGATACGCTGACATTGCCTCACAGGCCAATGGGTATTGTGAACCTACGATAACAATGGAGATCTCGACGGAGACGACACATGACAGCGGCATTTACGCAAGCGCGCTATACGGTGACCCCATTGGTCGCTGCCTTGCGTCGGTGTGCCGGTGCCTTCGGTTTGGTCTTCGCCTATAGCTGCGGCTATAATATCTTTCTGCTTGCTCCCTCCCTCTATCTTCTTCAGATCTATGATCGTGTTCTGTCGAGCCGCAGCGTCGATACTTTGTTGATGCTCACGATCATCATCGCGATAGCCGTTATTGTCGGGTCTCTGCTCGATATCGTACGCCGCGCCGCGCTTTCCCGGATCGGCAGCTGGCTCGATCGTCAATTGCGTCCTGTCGTCATGAATGCATCATTTGAATATGCGGCGCGCACTGATGCCGGAACAGCCGCTGAAAATTATCGTGACCTTTCCGTTTTGCGTCAGTTTCTGGATTCCCCATCATGTGCGCTATTGTTCGATATTCCCTGGGCCCCAGTTTTTCTTGTGCTGCTTTTTCTGGTTCATCCGCTCCTCGGGTTTATCGGCTTGAGCAGTGCATTGTGTCTGCTGCTTTTGGCCTTGTTGAATGAATTCACGACGCGCGAATTGAATGAACAGGCAAATATTGCGCAGGCACGAAGCTATTCCCGCTTCACAATGGCTCTCAAATATATCGGTGTAATCCGCGCGATGGGGATGCAACATGGCGCAGCTCACCTCATTTACCGGGATGCCGAGGCTGTCAGAGCGGCTCAGGACGGGGTGGCACGTCGAACAGAGGTACTTCAGGCATTCTCGAAATCGGTGCGTGCGTTGACGCAAATTTTGATGATGGGAGCCGCGACATGGCTCGTCCTCCAGAACAACAGCAACCCCGGAATTATTTTTGTCGCCAGTCTGTTGCTGGGGCGTGGACTGGCACCTGTAGAAGGCGCCATAGGCGCGTGGCGGGCACTGGCTTTCGTGCGCGGCGCATTCAACCGCCTGAATAAGATGCTCACTCTGGTTGCACCCGGAGACAACAAGCGAACCATTCTGCTACCGGAGCCCAAAGGCCAGCTCGTTCTCGACAATGTCGGCTATCGGTTCCCCTCATCGGATCGGTTCATTCTGCGAGGCGTATCGTTTCAGGTTGCTCCTGGCGATTGTGTTGCCTTGATCGGCCCTTCAGGATCGGGAAAATCCACTCTCGGACGAATTCTGGCCGGCGTTTCACGGCCCACCTGCGGATGTGCTCTTCTGGGCGGCATCGATATTTCACTGCTTCGCCATTGCGACAATGCCCGCCATATCGGCTATCTGCCGCAGGATATTGAACTTTTCGGCGGTGCGATCAAAGATGTCATCGGTCGGCTCGACAGCTCGGATCCGCGTAAGGTTATCGAAGCTGCCAAGCTCGTCGGGCTGCATGAGACGATCATGCGATTGCCGCAGGGATACGAAACCGATATCGGCGAAGGTGGCGCCTTGCTTCTGCGGGCGCAACGCCAGCAATTGGGACTGGCGCGCGCAGCCTATGGCAACCCTCCTCTCGTGGTCCTTGATGATCCGAATTCCAGTCTCGACTATGAGGGTGAGCGGCTGTTGTTCGACGCCATAGAGCGCATGAAGTGCAGGCAAATTACAATTGTGATCATCACGCATCGAATGGGCATTCTGCCCGTGACCGACAAAATCGCTGTGATGCGCGACGGTATGGTGAGCGCTTTTGGAGATAGCGAGAAAATCTTCGATGCTTTCCTTCGCGTCCCCGCGAAAACTGGACCGTAAGGGATGCCTCGTCATGACCCTCGTTCCCATCGAACTCCCGGTGAAGGTAGCAAATGCGTTGAAGTATTCGCTGCTGCTGGCTCATTTGCGGGCAATACAGCTGAAGCTCCCGTCTTTCCCGCTATTGCTGCCTGGGAAAAACACTTTGCCAACGCCGCTTACATCACGGCCAAGGCTGCGCGGCGTGGCCTGGACAGGAAACCTGCTCGTATTGATATTCGTTGCAGGCTTCGGAATATGGGCAGTTTTCGCACCGCTTAAAAGTGCGGCGGTCGCTGTGGGTGTTGTCGAAGCGGAATCCAGCCGCAAGACCATTCAGCATCTGGAAGGCGGTATTGTTCAGCAGATCTATGTCCACAATGGCGATTTGGTTTCCAACGGTCAGATTCTGATCAAGCTGGACGATACAAAGCCCAGGACGGAGCTGGTCGGTATTCAAGGACAGCTGTGGGACGCACAGGCGAGCCGGGCTCGGCTGGTCGCTGAACAGGCGAACGAGATGCAACTTTTGTTTCCACCGGAGCTGGAACAACTCGCGCCGCATAACCCGGCCGTCAACGCCATTGTCGTCGGACAACGAAGAATATTTGAAGCCCGTCGCGACGTCTATCGATCTGAAATTGCCATAACGCACGAGAAAATGGGGCAGGTGAAGGAAGAGATAACCGGATTGGCAGCGCAAAAAATGGCCTTGTCGTCCCGCATCGAGATCACGCGCCAGCAACTGGACATGATAAACCCGCTTGTGAAAAAGGGACTCGAGCGCAAAACGAGCGTATTGAATCTCGCACGCGAGAAAGCTGATCTGGATGGACAGCTGGGAGAGACCATAGCTCAGATGTCCCGCGCTTATCAGGTGATCAATGAAGCACAGGCCAATCTCGTCAAGCTGGAGAGTGATCGCCAAAACGAGATCGCAAAGGAACTGCGCGAGACCGAAAACCAGCTTTTCCTGTTAAGCGAACGATACCGCGCAATCAACGATCAACTGATCCGGACAGATATCAAGGCGCCCGAGAACGGGATTGTCATGGATTTGCGCATTCACACGACGGGCGGCGTTATCGGGGCAGGCGAGCCGTTGCTGGATCTGGTGCCGCAGGATGGCAACATGATCGTGTCAGCGCATGTTCGGCCCGAGGATATCAACCTTGTGCGTCCCGGCTTGAACGCTCAGGTGCATCTTTTGCCCTATGATCAGCGACGCGTGCCTCTTCTGGAAGGACAAGTGACATATGTTTCGGCCGACCGGCTTATCGATAAACAGACCGGGCAGCCCTACTATGCCGCGACGATCCGCGTGACCGACGATGAACTGATGCAGGCCGGAGACGTGGAAATGATCCCCGGAATGCCTGTGCAGGCCCTGATAGAAACCGGGGAAAGCAGTGTCGCACTTTATGCTGTCAGGCCATTGCTGGACAGTTTTCACCGGGCTTTCCGCGAAAACTGAATTATCTGCGCCTATTGAATGGCGCTCCCATTGGCAGTCGCTTTGGCACCAAGCAACAGAACGACTTCAGTTCTGTTCTGAACATGTAGTTTACGCATAATATGCTGCAAGTGCATCTTCACGGTATTGCCGGAAAGATTGAGCTTCTCAGCAATGACCTTGTTTGAATGACCGCGCTGCAACTCAGTCAGAACGTCAACTTCCCGCGGTGTGAAACCGGTAATGGCTGGCTGGCACCAGCTGTAGTTCACACTATCGGTTCCATCGTCGGTCAATTCAGTCGTTGATCTGTCTTTGAGGGAGATCGTTGTTTGAATCGTACTCTGAGCGCCCTGCGGATGCGGACAGAATATGCCTCCCGCGAGCACCAGCCGAATGCCAGCCAGAGCGATCTCTACCGGAAGGGACGACGTAAAGAACCCTCGCACGCCCATTTTAATCGCTTGTGACTCCAGCAGAACATCGTCCTTGTCAGAGAAAAGGGCAATCGACGCCGCTTGAAAGTGGCTCTCAACGGTGAGGAGCTCTTCCCGCAGTGCGGAGCTATCCATCGCTCTGCCTCCCAGATCCAACGCAATAAGAGCTATGTCACGTCTGCTGGCTTTGACCAGTTCTGTTAAAGAGGCCATGCCAACGACATTACAATCGGCAAGTTCGTATTCCAGGAATTTCACGATGGATGTCCGCACGAGCGTATGTTTGGCCACGATGATCATGGTCCGACGTCTGCGCACTGTGCGCCGTATCTTTTCAAACTCGGTTGACACTGCAGGCTCCGTTTCTTCAATCGCCGGAGGTCTTCTCGACAGTTCCGAATGTCCATCGAATCTAGCATTCGATGGAGTAAAGGGATGCTCGCACTGTGTGTGAAGATTGGATATTATCCATACATCCTATCACAGATGATGGTGGGATTACCAAATAATCTTTGGTTTATATTCCGGTGTCATTATTTAATAGAGATTATTCCAGCTTAACATATGTTAATACAATAAAAGTCGAAAATGACAATCAAGAGTATATTTAAACTTACTTTGAAATACTCCGGCGCCGGAGCGCAAAAGTGAATAGGTGACCGGGAGTGCCACCATGGCTCATCAACAGGATTGGTTCAGCATAGGAAGCGTCGTTGCTCATCATCCCAGGCATATTGGGGTCGAGTGATAGATAGCAGCTGGGCGGCGGAGGGTATTGAAACCGCGCAGAGCCCACAGATCAGGCGCTTTCTCAGCGCATGGGTATATGTGACCCAGGGCAATGTCGGTCATCCAATGAAAAAAGCCCCGGAAAACCGGGGCTGTTTCCTGTAGTGTCTGGGCACTTAGGCCAGTTCGCCAGCCAGCGCCTTTTTGATCAGCGCGCGGGTTTCGTCGATGCCGTAAAGCGCGACGAAGGAGCCGAAGCGCGGTCCGCGTTCCTGACCGATCAGCACTTCATAGAGCATCTGGAAGAAGGAAACCGAAACGCCGGGACCGCCTTCCGGGCTCTTCTTGGTGTGGTCCTGATAACGCTCAATGGCGCGGGCAACGTCGAGAATGGCATTCTGGATGTCGTTGCCATCGGTGCCGGCAGGCAGCGTTGCGAGCTTCGCATCCAGCGCTTCGAGCGCTGCGCGTTCCACATCGTCCGGCGCGCGGAACTGCTTGGTCGGCTTCACGAAATCGTTGAAGTAACGGATCGCATAGCCGACGAGCGCGTCGAGTTCCGGATTGTTTTCCGGCGTAACGCCCGGCACGTGGCGCGAGATAAAACCCCACAGCACAGCCGGATTTTCGGCATTCGATGCGCTGACCAGATTGAGCATCAGCGCGAAAGTGACTGGCAGGTTCACCTTCGGCGGGTTGCCGTAATGAATGTGCCAGACCGGATTATTCAGCCGGTCCTTCCATTCCTGACGCTCATAGGCCGAGAGATAGGTGAAATATTCGTCCACCGCCTTCGGGATGACATCGAAGTAAAGCCGCTTGGCGGTCTTCGGCTTCTGAAAATTGTAAAGCGCAAGGCTTTCAGTCGGCGCATAGGCTAGCCATTCATCGATGGAAATGCCGTTGCCCTTGGACTTGGAAATCTTCTGGCCCAGCTCGTCGAGGAATAGTTCGTAGACGAAATGTTCCGGCGCGCGACCGCCGAGGATTTCGCAGATGCGGTCATAAACACCCGCATTGGTCTGGTGGTCCTTGCCGAACATTTCGAAATCGACGCCGAGCGCTGCCCAGCGCATGCCGAAATCCGGCTTCCATTGCAGCTTCACCTTGCCGCCTGTGACGGATAGCGTGGTTTCAACGCCGTCCTCATCGTCGAACGTGATGGTGCCAGCCTTGGCATCCACGCTCTTCATCGGCACGTAAAGCACGCGACCGGACTTCGGCGAGATCGGCAGGAACGGGCTGTAGGTCGCCTGACGCTCTTCGCCGAGCGTCGGCAGCATCACCTTCATGATGTCGTCATAGCGCTCGACAGCCTTGAGAAGCACGGCGTCGAACTTGCCGGACTGGTAATATTCCGTCGCGCTGGCGAATTCATAATCGAAGCCGAAAGTGTCGAGGAAGCGGCACAGCATGGCGTTGTTATGGTCCGCAAAGCTCTTGTAGTCGCCACCGAACGGGTTCGGAACGGCGGAAAGCGGCATCTGCAGATAGGGTTCAAGGGCTGCCTTGTCCGGCACGTTGTCCGGGATCTTGCGCATGCCGTCGAGATCGTCGGAGAAGCAGATCAGGCGTGTCTTGACCTTGTCTTCGGTGAGGATGCGAAAGGCGTGGCGCACCATCGAGGTGCGCGCCACTTCGCCGAACGTGCCGATATGCGGCAGGCCGGAAGGGCCATAACCGGTCTCGAAAATCACCGTTTCCGGCAGGCCGGTCTTTGCATAGCGCTTGAGGATTTTCTTCGCTTCTTCAAAAGGCCATGCTTTCGCTTCCGCAGCCGCCGCGGTCAGTTCCGGGGTCAGCGTGATTTCGGGAAGGCGGTGCGAGGTCATGGTTTAATCCTGTGAAGAAAGTTTATTCATTGAAAACTTGCGCGCAAGGGAGGCGCATACTGCTCTATGGCGCGGCAACCACTGTCCGTCAACGGTTGCGACCGAATTTCCTTGCGCAACGGGATGCGGCTTCCTAACTTTCAAAACAATTTGGGCCGTTGAAGTTGATTCCGGCTATTGTTGTGCAGGAGTACCCGATGAAAAAGATCACCCAGCAGGATGCACTCGTCTATATTATGATTACGACGTCTGCCGCCGACACCACCATGACCGATGCCGAGCTGGAATCCATCGGCAATGTGGTGACGCGCCTGCCGGTTTTCCGCGGGTTCGATACCGGCCGCCTGCCGCAGATTGCCAATGATTGCTATGCGCTTCTTGCCGATGAAGACGGCCTGGAAAAAATTCTCGACCTTGCCCATGAAGCACTGCCGGAACGTCTCTACGATACGGCCTATGCGCTGGCTGTCGAAGTCGCTGCTGCCGATCTGCATGTGGAGCAGGAAGAACTGGAATTTCTCCAGATGCTGCGTGACCGCTGGACACTGGATGAACTGACCGTTGCCGCCATCGAACGCAGCGCCCGCGTGCGCTTCCGCAAACTTGATCCTGTTGTTTAGAGCCTGTTCCAAAAGCCATCCTGTGTGGCTGCAAATGGCAATTTGTCTGCGTTCCGGCGCTCATGCAGCTTTCTCTGGTGCATAGTCTTATCCGAAAAGTCTGCAACTTTTGGGGGCCATGCTCAAAAGTACACTGCGCTCCGGTACTCGAAAATCACCATTTTCGCACACACATGCAGCTTTTTGATTCAGGCTCTCAAGCGCTGGTGGCTGCATAGGCTCGGCTTCCTTCATCCAGAACTGTCGAACCTCATCCTGAGCTTGTCGAAGGATCAGCAGTTGAATGCAAAACGGGCGGAAAATCCGCCCGTTTCCTTTATGGTTTCAGGAAATCAGCACACGACCGGGAGCCGTCGTGCCTTGCGCCCTTCCAGAGCGGCACGCATGATGCGGGCGGCTTCTGCAAATGTGGGCGTTTCCTTCCAGTGTTCAGCATGGATGATGCCGGTCGGAACGATATCCCTCAGCGCTTCCAGCGTGTGGCGCGGCACCATGTCGGTGCAGTTCCACAGGCGGCGGAAGATGACACTGATCCGTGTGACCTTGCCGTTGACCTGAACGGACGGTTCGGTCGTTTCCAGAGCCCAATCTTCATAAGCATCGACCGCATCCTGGAATGCATGATGCAGATAGATCGGTGCGTGACCGTCATGAAGCGGGGGCAGCAAACTAGACATTTCTGTTTCCTCTCTTCCAATGGGTTCAGCTTTCAGGGGGCATTTGCCGCCAGATGAATGAAATGGGGCGTACAAATGCATTCAAATAAGAGCCATGAATTGCTCTTCAGTGGTCTATGCGTGCCGTGTCGAAATGAAACTCACGAAATACGACAACACATAATTAACCATGATCTACGGAAGAAGCCCTGTTTGGCAAGAGGGGATTTTCTTTAAATTGGGTTTAATCGAAAAAATAATTCAAACGCATAGGTTGAAATACTTCAATAATAAGCTAGCAAATAATTGAAATATTATTTTTACTTGACGGTTAAAGATGCCGGAAAGCGAAGTGTTTTTCGATATTTATTGTTCCGGTAACAGGTTTTGATCCTGTCATTTACGGGTGACTGGTATAAAAAGTCGTCAAATGAAAATGTGATTGCGGGGCAATGGATATGGCTCAACTGGTTCTGTCACGTAGGGCTTTTCTGGCGGGATCGACCGCTTTGGCCGCTGTCGCCGTCTGGCCGCAACGGTCGAATGCGGCTGGTGAAGCGCAGAAAGGCGGGCGACTGGTCGTGGCCGCAGATTCAGAGCCACGTAATCTGAACCCGGCCATCGTGGCCTCCAATGGCGTTTTCTTCGTCGCAAGCAAGGTGATCGAACCTCTGGCGGAAGCGTCCTTCGAGGGCGAAAATGGTCTCGCGCCACGACTTGCGACAGGCTGGGAAGGCTCCGCCGACGGGCTGACGGTGAGGTTCCGTCTGCGCGAAGGCGTTAAATGGCATGACGGCAAGCCGTTCACATCGGCGGATGTTGCGTTCTCGGCCATGGAAATCTGGAAACCGCTGCAAAACCTGGGCCGTGTTGTGTTCAAGGCGCTGGAGAAGGTCGAAACGCCGGATGACCTCACTGCCGTTTTCCATTTCTCCGAGCCGACGCCCTTCCAGCTTATCCGCAATGCCCTGCCGGCGCTGACGGCAGTGCTGCCGAAGCATGTCTTCGCGGGCAGTGACGTCATGGCCAACCCGGCCAATGAAAAGCTCGTAGGCACCGGCCCGTTCAAATATGCCGAACATAAGACCGGCGAATATTACCGGCTGACACGCAACGACGATTATTGGGGCAAGGGTGAGCCTTATCTGGACGAGATTGTCTATCGCGTGCTGCCGGATCGCGCCGCAGCGGCTGGCGCGCTGGAGGCCGAAGAAATCGACCTCGCCGCCTTTTCCGCCGTGCCGCTCGCCGATCTGGACCGCATTTCGAAGGTTCCGGGCCTCACGGTCATCTCCAAGGGCTATGAGGCGTTGACCTACCAGCTCGTGGTGGAAATCAACCACCGCCGCAAGGAACTGGCGAACCTGAAGGTTCGGCAGGCAATCGCCCATGCTATCGATCGCGATTTCGTGGTGAAGACAATTTTCCTCGGTTACGCCAAGACCTCGACCGGTCCTGTGCCGCGTTATGACAGCCAGTTCTATACCGATGACGTGCCGCCCTATCCGTTCGACGTCGCGAAAGCGAATGCGCTTCTGGACGAGGCTGGTTACGAGCGGGGCAAGGACGGAACGCGCTTCACGCTCAAGCTTCTCCCAGCGCCCTATTTCAACGAAACGAAACAGTTCGGTGATTATCTGCGGCAGGCGCTTGCGGCGGTCGGCATCGATGCACGCATCGTCAACAACGATTCCGCCGCGCACCAGAAGGCAGTTTACACTGACCACGATTTTGATCTGGCCATTGCGCCGACGGTTTATCGTGGTGATCCGGCCATATCCACGACAATTCTGGTTGAGGGCGGTATCCCGGCAGGCGTGCCGTTTTCCAATCAGGGTGGCTATGCCAATGCCGAACTGGACGCGCTGATCGCCAAAGCCGCACGCGAAATCGATGAGAAAAAGCGCACGGCGCTCTATCATCAGTTCCAGCAGATGGTGGACGCAGATTTGCCGCTCATCAATGTTGCGGAATGGGGTTTCATCACCGTCGCCAGCGACCGCGTGAAGAATGTTTCCAGCAATCCGCGCTGGGTAGTTTCCAACTGGGTGGATACGTGGCTGGAACAGTGACGAACCTCGTGGATTGATTGTATCCTGCCACCGTGAAACAGATTCTGGCCCTTTTCCGCAAACGATTGATCGGCAGCATTATGGTGCTGGTGATTGTCATTGTCGGCTGCTTTTTTATGTTGGAAAGCGCGCCGGGCGATGCCGTCGACGCTTATGCCGTAACATTCGGCGGTGATGCGGCAACGATTGCAGAAATGCGGGCGCGCTGGGGGCTGGATCAGTCGGTCTGGCATCGGCTCGGGGCCTATCTGGCAACCCTTGTGCAGGGTAATCTTGGCTGGTCCGTCAGTTTCAACCGGCCCATTCTCGACGTTATTCTGGAGCGCCTGCCCAACACGCTTCTTTTGATGGGCGCGGCGACTGCCTTGTCTTTTGCCGTGGGGTCGCTCCTTGGCATCGTGGCAGGGGCGAAGCCCGGAAGTTTTCGCGACCGGTTTCTTTCCGTTGCATCGCTGGTTCTTTATGCGATCCCCGGTTTCTGGCTGGCGCTCGTGCTGGTCATCCTGTTTTCGATCAGGCTGCGCTGGTTGCCGTCGAGCGGCATTGAAACGATTGCCTCCGGCAAGCACGGGTTGGCGCGGGCAGGCGACATTGCGGTCCATCTGGTGTTGCCGGTCGTTTCGCTGGCGGTGATCTATCTGGCGCTTTACCTGCGGGTCATGCGCGCCGCCATGGCCGACATATGGCGCATGGATTTCGTGCGCGCCTTGCGGGCGAGGGGCATTTCGCATTCGCGTATTGTCCTGCGCCACGTGGCGCGGAATGCATTGTTGCCGCTCTTTACCGTGCTGGGCTTGCAGGCCGCATCCATGCTCGGCGGCAGCGTGGTGATCGAAAGCGTTTTCGCCGTGCCGGGGCTGGGGCGGCTTGCACAGGAGGCCGTCGCAAGCCGCGATACGCCGCTTCTGCTCGGAGTCATTCTGATCAGCGCCGTCATGGTGATTGTGGTGAATTTCCTTATCGACCTGATCTATCTCTGGCTTGATCCGCGTATCGCTGCCGGAGGCGGTAGGGCATGAGCGGGGCTAAACGTTATTTCAGAACGGGTGAGGGTATAGCAGGTGCAATCCTGCTGGTGCTGCTCGTGCTGGCAGCACTTGCCGCTCCGCTACTCTTTCCCGCAGATCCTTTAAGTATTGTCTCAACGCCGCTGCTGCAACCCTTTGACAATGCAGATTTTATTCTTGGAACTGACCGGTTGGGACGTGATGTTCTGGCTGAGCTTTTCTATGGTGCGCGCACATCGCTTGCAGTCGGGCTGGCCGCAGCCTGCGCCGCAGTCGTCCTCGGCAGCACTGTCGGGACGCTGGCCGGTTTTGCGGGCGGTATCGTCGATGAAGTCCTGATGCGGATTACGGAAGCCTTCCAGACCGTGCCGGGCTTTCTGCTGGCGCTGGCGCTGGTCAGCATTGCCGGGCCGTCGCTGCCGGTGCTGATTGCAGCAATTGCACTTTCAAGCTGGACGCAGGCTGCGCGCCTCACACGCGGGCAGGTGCTCACAATCCGCGAAAGCGACTATGTGGCTTCGGCCCGTGTCATCGGCATGCATCCGATGGAAATCGCTTTCCGCCAGATTCTGCCAAATGCTTTACCGCCAGTTCTGGCACTGGTGCCGGTGATCGTCGCTTCCGCCATATTGATCGAAGCGGCCTTGTCCTTTCTGGGCTTGGGCGATCCGAACCGCGTCACCTGGGGCGGCATGATCGCCGAGGGCCGCACGGTTTTGCGCTCTGCGCCCTGGCTTTCGATCCTGCCGGGACTGGCACTGGCGTTCACTGTCGTCGGTGTCTATCTGGCGGGCGAAGGACTGACGAACGCCTTGTCCCGGCGCGAGGTGCAGTCATGACGGTGATTGTCCGGCTGGAACAGCTTTCCGTGCGCTATGGCCGTGAAACGGCGCTGGAGAACATCGATCTTGATGTCCGACGCGGTGAAACTCTGGCAATCATCGGCGAAAGCGGTTCGGGCAAAAGCACGCTGGCGCTGGCGCTGGCCTCGCTCCTGCCGGGCAATGCACGCATTTCGGGCAATATGGAATGGGCAGACGGTAAGCCGCTACCGGGACGCGACATTGGCTTCGTGTTTCAGGACCCGGCATCGAGCTTCGACCCACTGATGACGTTGGGCGCGCAACTTGTCGAGACCATTCGCGCCCACACAAAAATTGACCGAGCGGCAGCGAAAGCCAAAGCAGTAAGCCTTTTACAGCGGGTTCACATTCCGCAACCCGAAGCAAGTTTTTCGCGCTATCCGCACCAGTTTTCGGGCGGGCAGAAACAGCGTATCGCGATTGCGCTCGCCATTGCCGCCGCGCCGCGCCTGCTGATCGCGGATGAGCCGACAAGCGCGCTCGACACCATTGTGCAGAAGGAGATTGTCTCTCTTCTGCAGGAACTGGTGCGCGCAGACGGAATGACGCTGATCTTCATCACCCATGATATTGCTTTGGCATCGGGACTGGCGGATCGCATCGCGGTTTTCCGGCGGGGTGTGCTGGTGGAACTTGGCCCCGCTCGAACGATCATTTCAGACCCACAAACAGATTACACGAAAGCGCTGATCACCGCCGTGCCGGTGCTGGAGGCGGCCCATGGCTGATCCGCTTCTGAATGCAGATCAGCTTGTGGTTCGCTATGGCGACGCCCTTGCGCTTGACGGCGTCAGCCTGACGATCCAGCCGGGCGAGACACTGGCGCTGGTCGGTCCGTCTGGCAGCGGCAAGTCCACGCTGGCGCGGGCACTGCTGCGACTTCACCCGCTTGCAAGCGGTACAATCCGTTTTGAAGGCGAGGACTGGCTGGCGCTCAAAGGGGCTAGTCTCCGCAAGCAGCGGGCGCGCATGCAGATGGTGTTTCAGGACCCGCTCTCGGCTTTTAATCCACGTGCGAGCGTCTACGATCTCTTACGCGAACCGCTGCGCATTCATGGGCTGAAACGCGATATTGCCAGTCTTCTGCAAGCGGTGGGGCTTGATCCGGCACTGGCCCGGCGCGGCGTCCAAGAGATTTCCGGTGGGCAGCGCCAGCGCGTCGCAATTGCGCGGGCGCTTGCAACTACTCCGTCGCTGATCGTGCTGGACGAGGCTGTTTCGGCGCTCGACGTCACCGTGCGCGGTGCCATTCTCAACCTTTTGCGGGATATACAGAAAGCGGAACAGACGGCCTATCTCTTCATCACGCATGATCTCGCCGTGGCAGCGCAAATGGCGGACCGTATCGCGGTGATGGAGCGCGGGCAGATTGTTGAATGCCGCCCGACGCGGGAGCTGATAACGGCACCGCAAGCGCCTGTTACAAAGGCGCTCATCGAAGCGGTGCCGCGTCTCTCAGTTTAGCTTTTGCCCAGTTCCACCGACCGCTTGCGAGCCGCTTCCACCGCTTCGGCAACAAGCGTCTTGAGGCGGTCGCCGCCCATCAGAACTTCGAGCGCGGCAGCGGTGGTGCCGTTCGGGCTTGTCACTTGTTCGCGCAGCTTTGACGGCGTGTCCGTGCTGGCATCGGCCAGAGCACCTGCACCCATCACCGTCTGCATGGCCAGCAAAGCTGCCGTTTCCTGCGGCAGACCGGCGGTCACACCGGCATCGGTCAGCGCCTCGATGAAGTGGAACACATAGGCAGGCCCGGAACCCGAAACGGCGGTTACAACGTCCATCAGCGCTTCATCGTCCACACTTGCGACCTTGCCGGATGTCTCAAGCAGGCGGCCTACGAAGACTTCGTTCTCGTCGCTCACATTGGCGTTCTTGTAGGTGACGAGCATCCCCTTGCCGATGGCGGCAGGCGTGTTCGGCATGCAGCGAAGCACGGCTGCATCGTGACCAAGCTTGCTTTCAAAAAGGGCGACCGGAATACCGGCTGCAACACTGACGAAAGTGGCAGCGGGTGCGAAGCGCTTATAGGCTGGCAGAACCTGTGCCATGACCTGCGGCTTGACCGCCACGAGAACCATGCGCGGCTTCAGATCGCCGGGCAGGGCTTCAGCATCGGCAAAGGCATGGACGCCAGCACCAGCGGCGCGATCGCGAAGCGCTTCGGTCGGCTCCACGACATAAACGTCTTTTGCCTTGAGGATACCGCTATCGAGCCAGCCTTTCAGCATGGCGAAGCCCATATTGCCGCAACCGACCAGAATTACCGTGTCATGCATATTGATTGTTCCACCTTTGGATTTCATTTGGACATGGCCCGCGATGGTATAGCCCCGCCTTATTACACTCCGCAAGTATATGCGGCGTATCCACGAATTTCTGAGGTTAAATCATTGATCGCCCAAAATATATCGACCAATATGAACCAAAGTTGAGTGAAGCTTCGGAGGGGAAGAATGGATCCGGCTTTGACAACGGGTGTGCCGCCAGCCGAAGCCTTTGGCCATGTCCGCATCATCATAGGCATGATCCTCGGCCTGTGTGTTTCACGCCTTTTGACTGGATTGGCACGCTTTATCCAGCATCCCGGCAAGCAGAAAATTTACCCGGTCCATCTGGCTTGGGTGGGTTTCATCCTGCTTTCGGTCATCCATTTCTGGTGGTTCGAGTTCAGCTTGCGAACCATTCCGCTCTGGACTTTCGAGAAGTATCTGTTCGTAATCTTCTATGCCGGATTGTATTTCCTGCTCTGCACGCTGCTCTTCCCCGACAGTATGGAAGAATATACCGGCTACCGCGATTACTTCATTTCCCGGCGCAAGTGGTTTTTCGGCATTCTGGCGCTGGTCTATGTGGCTGATTTCATCGATACGTTGTTGAAGGGAGCCGATCACTACCGGCTCTATGGCACTGAATATCCGATTCAGGTTGCAGGCTTTATCCTGTTCAGTCTGATTGCGGTGTTCTGGGATAACCGGCGCTATCATGCGATCTTCGCTGCCGCCGCGCTGATTTACCAGATCACCTTCACACTGCGCCACTTCGCGACGTTGAGTTAGAGCATGTCTTTATCCCGCAACGATAGGATAAAGACATGCGTAGAAACAAAGAGATAGAGTATTTTCGATGATTCAATCAAAACAGGAAATGCTCTAACGCTTTTCGGCATTGCGCCGGGTTTCCGCGTCCACGATTTCGCGGAACTGGCGTAGCAGCGGGTGGCGCGCTGTCTGCTTGACGCCGTAGTCGAGATTGAATGCATAATCAAAATCCGGCGGATTGAGCCCGATATTATGCTGCATCATGGTTTCGAGCTTGTCGAAGCCCTTGGCAAAGATAGCTTCAGTCGATTTGCCTTCGCTGTAATCCGCCCACAGCTCCATGATTTCTGCGCGCAGATCCTCCGGCAGCGGGGCACACAGCGTCATGAGGTCCGTTTTTTCGCGCTCGGCTCGCCCGTCATCGGCAGATTGGTGGATTGCGGGCACATCGCCGGAAATCGCCTCGCCCAGATCGTGGACGATGCACATCTTGATGAGTTTCAGCCGGTCGCAATCGCCCAGCTCGCGGTCGAACAGCGTAGCCAGAAGGCATAGCCGCCAGCTATGTTCGGCGGTGCTTTCCGGTCGGCCCTGTGAGGTATGACCGGATCGCAAAGTGCTTTTCAGCCGCTCTGCATTCTGGATAAACTGGATTATGCCACTCAGCCGCTCTGGATCGATCGGGTATTCCGTTTCGGTGCTCACAACGGCCTCCTGATTTATCTGTATGAATCAATACATATAATTGCAATTTTAACGATTTATTTGCCATGATGAATACTAATCTGGATTAATAGCCACGGGTGAAAAACGGGACGGAGCGATGGTGGAAAGGGACGGAGAAAGGAGACGTGCTGCTGCGCGCCCACTTCTGGCCTATGCGCCGGAATTCCTTGTGCCTGTACCATCCGTTCGCGCGACCGAAGGCAATGACGAAGAGCGCGAACATCAAAGGCGCCGCGAGGAGTTGCTCCGCCGCAAACAGGATTTGTTAGACGCTGAAGCGAGCGAGCGAGTTGATCCGAAGGCGGATATGCAGGGCCGGATGAATGCCGTGCGGGAGGCGCTGCAAGCCAATCTCGACGGTGCACCGATCAAGACGCAATCCGCGCCAGCTGCCCCCACATCAACCATCGTCCCGAAGCTTGAAAAGCCGCTACAATTGCCACGCCGCAGGCGTCGCTGGGGGCTTCTGGCGGGTTTCACAATGCTGGGCGGAATTATCGGAACCGCATATGCTGTTCTGGAGCCGCCCCAATATAGCGCGACAGCATCCTTGCAGGTTTTCCCGCCCGAGCGGCGGAGCGAAATTGCCTCGAATGCCGTGCTTGAGCGCGCCGCACAGATGGCGCGCATTGAACGTGCAGCCGATCTCGGCGCTCCTTCATTTCTGGAGGAATTGCACTTTCGCCTGACCCTATTGTTGCCCGAAGACCAGCAATCTCCGGCCCTGGCCGGACACAAAAAGATGTCGGGTGCGCAATTGCTGCGCCAGCGTCTTGATTTTACACAGGCACTCGACAGCGGCACGGTCAATGTCGAGGCTATGGCTGACAGGCCGGAAACGGCAGCACTTTTGGCCAATGCCGTTGCACAGGCGTTTCGCGATCATCTGCAGGGTGGCGCGGAACTGAGCGGGTCTGAGGGTGATCTTCCGACGCGCCTGCAAAGTCTGGAAACAGACGCCGAAGCGGCGCAGCAGGCGGCAACTGCTTTTCGCGTCAGCCGCGATTTTGGCGACGACGACAACAAGGCCGCACTTCAACGTGAATTCGCCGACAGCAAGGCCGAGACAGCGCGCATCGCAGCGGAGGCCAACAGCCTGAACGGCGCGACTGCGGAGAGCCTCGCCGGTAAGGGCGTGCCTGAAACCATGCGATCTGGAGCGTTGGGTGCTCTGGTGGAGCGTTATCGCGCTGCAGGGCAGGGGGCTGACGCGAACCAGATCGAAGCGGAAATCGACAAGGAGATTTCCAGCCAGCGTAGTGTGTTACAGGCCGATCTTAAGAATGCAGTCGAACGCGAGCAAAAGGCAGCAGCTGCTATTGCCGGTTTCGGCTCGACGCCTGCCACGGACGAAGACAAAGCACGCCTGCAGATGCTGGAACGCGATGCGGCGGCAAAGCAGGCGCTGTTTGAAGATTTGCAGATGCGTGCGGCACGGGGCGAACCTGCCTCGGCGGGGTCTGCTGCGACGGTGCGGATCGTTACGCCAGCGATGGCGGAACCGAACCCGCGCACTCTCTCTCCACAAGGGATTATCGCCCTTGGATTGCTGGGCGGGTTTTTGCTTGGCCTTCTTGCGATGATGCTGGCCGGTCGCAAGCCCCGATCGTCGGTCAGAAGCGAAGCCGATCCGGACGAGGTACTGGAACCCTATGGCGAAACCCGGCTTGCTGCCGTTATCCGCGAAGCCAATGCGCGCTGGGAAGCCGAGAATGAAGGCACCAACAGCACCACGGAAAATGCCGCCCTCGGTCGTGCCATCGATGATGTGCGCTCATCCCGTGTCGCAAAGTCCTGACCGGTTCTCGCAGGACTTTCCGTTCTGAAACTTCATAAAATCCTGCATTGTCGCGCATTCGCCAATTGTCATCGGGCATCATGACGCTTATGGGCATGTGTACGAAAAAGATGTCGTGTATCTCCCAGACACTTAAGCCCGATATCACAAAAGAACGGAGCGCTCGCTATGGCTCAATTGATTGATGGCAAGAAGCTCGCCGAGGATGTGGTTTCCACGGTGAAGACCGAAACCGAAAAGCTCGTGGCCGCAACCGGCATCGTGCCCGGCATTGCGGTGGTGATTGTCGGTGAAGACCCGGCAAGTCAGGTCTATGTCGCTTCCAAGAGCAAGAAGGCCAAGGAATGCGGTTTCCACTCGGTGCAGCACGATCTGCCGGAAACGGCGTCGGAGCAGGAGCTTCTCGACCTGATTGAGAGCTTGAACAAGGATCCCGCCATTCACGGCATTCTGGTGCAGTTGCCGCTGCCGAAGCACATCGACTCGGGCCGGGTGATCCAGACCATTTCACCCGACAAGGATGTCGATGGCTTTCACTTTATCAATGTCGGCAAGCTTGGCACCGGCGAAGTTGAAACGGCTTTCGTTCCCTGCACGCCCGCGGGCGCGATGATCATGATTGAGCGCATCCATGGCCGTGATCTTTCGGGCCTTAATGCCGTGGTAATCGGTCGCTCCAACATTGTTGGCAAGCCGATGTTCAATCTTCTGCTCGCTGCCAATGCAACCGTTACGGTTGCGCACAGCCGCACGAAAGACCTGCCCGCGATTGCCCGCACTGCGGATATTCTGGTGGCGGCGGTCGGACGCCCGCAAATGGTCAAGGGCGATTGGGTCAAGCCGGGCGCAACGGTGATCGACGTCGGTATCAATCGCATTCCGGCACCGGAACGGGGCGAGGGTAAGACGCGACTGGTCGGCGATGTCGATTTCGCGGAAGCCGAAAAAGTTGCCGGAGCGATCACGCCAGTTCCAGGTGGCGTCGGTCCGATGACCATCGCCATGCTGATGGCCAACACGCTGACTGCGGCCTGCCGCACTGCTGGCGTGAAAAAGCCAGTTTTTTGACACAATTGAGCCGCGCTTTTTGCGCAGTTTTATTCCGGTTTTGATGGTTTGAGAGGCAAAACAGCTGAAATCGCTGTTTTGCCTTAATTTCATTCGGACTGTTTTCAGAACACCGAAGCGCCTTCGTCGGCCCGTCCCGCGATTTGGCGGAAAGCGCGGAACAATTCGCGCCCCATGCCATGCTCGTTGCCTGAAAGATCAGGACGGTCTTCGCCACGATCATTCAGCAAGGCCACATTGACCAGAGCTTCCAGAGTGCCGTTCACGGCATCCAGACGAATGACATCGCCGTCGCGGATTTTTCCGATGGCGCCGCCATCGAGAGCCTCCGGTGTGACGTGGATAGCGGAGGGCACCTTGCCTGATGCACCGGACAGGCGACCGTCGGTAACAAGAGCAACACGCTGGCCGCGATCCTGCAGAATGCCCAGAACCGTCATCAGCTTGTGCAGCTCGGGCATACCATTGGCTTTCGGCCCCTGATAGCGAACCACCGCGATGAAATCACCGGTCAGCTCGCCAGCCTTGAACGCGGCCTGCATTTCTGCCTGATCGTTGAAGACCTTGGCGGGCGCTTCGATGACCTGGCGCTCCGGCTTCACGGCGGAAACCTTGATGATCGCATTGCCGATATTGCCGGTCAGAACCTTGAGGCCGCCGGTCGGCTGGAATGGCGCATGGATCTTGGCCAGAACCTTGTCGTCGCCGCTTTTCTCCGGCACCGGCTCACGCACGACTGTACCGTCAGCACCCAACTTCGGTTCGATCGCGTAAGGACGCAGACCTTCGCCGAACACGGTGCGCACATCCTCATGCAGGATGCCGCCATCGAGCAGTTCGCGGATCAGGAAGCCCATGCCGCCAGCGGCATGGAAATGGTTCACGTCGGCAAGGCCGTTCGGATAGACGCGGGCCAGAAGCGGAACCACATCCGAAATCTCGGAAATATCGTGCCATGTCAGCTTGATACCGGCCGCAGCTGCCATGGCGATCAGGTGGATGGTATGGTTGGTCGAGCCGCCGGTCGCATTCAGACCGATGACGCCATTGACGAAGGAACGCTCGTCCAGCATCTCGCCGACCGGCGTATATTCATTGCCGCAGGCAGTGATCGCCAGCGCGCGTTTGGCGGCCTCGCGGGTCAAGGCGTCGCGGAGCGGCGTGCCCGGATTAATGAAGGATGCGCCCGGCAGATGCAGGCCCATGATTTCCATCAGCATCTGGTTGGAATTGGCCGTGCCGTAGAAAGTGCAGGTGCCGGGACCGTGATAGGACTTCGATTCCGATTCCAGAAGCTCGGCACGCCCGACCTTGCCTTCGGCATAGAGCTGGCGGGTCTTGGCCTTTTCATCGTTCGGCAGGCCGCTGGTCATCGGACCGGCAGGCACGAACACGGCGGGCAGGTGGCCGAAGGTCAGCGCACCAATGATGAGACCGGGCACGATCTTGTCGCAGACACCGAGATAGACGGCCGCATCGAACATATCGTGCGACAGGCCGACGGCGGTTGCCATCGCAATCACTTCGCGGGAGAACAGCGACAGTTCCATGCCCGCAAAACCCTGCGTAACCCCATCGCACATGGCAGGCACGCCGCCAGCAACCTGCGCCACGCCACCCGCTTCACGTGCAGCCTGCTTGATAAGCTGCGGGAAGGTTTCGAATGGCTGATGCGCCGATAGCATGTCGTTATAGGCGGTGATGATGCCGAGGTTCGGAATCTCGTCGCCGATCAGCGCCGCCTTGTCGTGCGGGCCGCAGGCGGCGAAACCATGCGCGAGATTGGCACAGCCCAGCACTGCGCGTTTTGGCTTGTTGGATGAAGCCTCTCGCACACGGCCAAGATAGGCTTCGCGTGTCGGCTTGGACCGTTCGCGAATGCGCGCGGTGATTTCCTGAATGCGTTTATGTGCCGTCTCGGTGGGCATGGGTATCACCTGTGCCAATCTGGCTTGAATCGAATTTAACTTGTCCAGTAGAGCTGGATCGGTGTGCGCGCATGATGGAAGACAGCCCGCACGGGCATTTCATTCTCGTCATCGCCGGAAAGCGCCTTTTCCAGCGTTGCCTGCTTGGCAGCGCCTTCGATATGCAGAACCAGCAGGTCGGCTTCGGCAATGATGGGAAGGGTCAGGGTCAGACGTTTTTCGCCAGCACCCTCGGCATGGATCGGCAGCACAAGCGCCCTTGTTTCCGGGTTGATCGCCTGATCAAGCCGGTCGGCACCGGGAAAGAAGGAGGCGGTATGACCATCATTGCCCATGCCAAGCACCACCACGTCGAAAGGACGACGCAACGCATCGATGCGGCTGGCGGCAGCAAGCGCCGCCGTTTCGGCCGTCGCCGCCGGATTGTAAAGGCCGACGAATTTGGCCACGCCCGCATGATCGCGCAAAAGATGCTCGCGCACCAGCTTTTCGTTGGAACGGTCGCTATCGACGGGGACGAAACGCTCATCCACAAGGGTGATCGTGACGAGGTTCCAGTCGATCATCTTGCGGGAGAGCACTTCGAACAGCTTGAGCGGCGTGGTGCCGCCAGAGACGGCCAAGGTGGCCTGTCCCCGTTCAGCGATGGCGGCATTCAGCTTGTTCGCAATGGCTTCCGACAATGCCTGCGCCAGTTCCGTTCCGCTGGTAAAATCGTGCCGTTCAATGCTCATTCCATACCTTTCCAAAGCAGAAACCAGAGCGGTTTCAATCGGATAAAATCGTGAAGCCGCTCTATCTCTTTGTTTTGACGCGCATCTTTTCCGAAAACCGTTTCACACTTTTCGGGATGCGCTCTAGAGGCTCTCGTGCCATGTGCGTCCGTCACGCTCAATGAGCGCGATGGACGATGACGGTCCCCAAGTTCCTGCTGTGTAGCCCTGCACAGGCTGGCTGTTCAATTCCCACCCCTGAAGGATAGGGTCGACCCAGCGCCATGCCGCCTCAACTTCGTCGCGCCGCATGAAAAGGGTCTGGTTACCGCGAACGACATCCATGATGAGACGTTCATAGGCATCCGGATTGCGCTCGCTGAAAGATTCGGCAAAGCTCATATCCAGCGGCACGTGACGCAGGCGCATACCGCCCGGACCCGGATCCTTGATCATCATCCACTGCTTCACGCCTTCATCCGGTTGCAGGCGGATGACAAGCTGGTTGGCGATGACCTTGCCAGCACTTTCGCCGAAGATGGAGTGCGGGATCGGCTTGAACGTGACGACGATTTCCGAAACGCGCGTGGCAAGACGCTTGCCGGTGCGCAGATAGAACGGCACGCCAGCCCAGCGCCAGTTGGCGATTTCAGCTTTCAGCGCCACAAAGGTTTCAGTGTTGCTGGTGTTGTTTTCGAGGTCTTCCAGATAGCCCTTGACCGGACCGCCTGCGGATGCGCCTGCACGATATTGGCCGCGAACGGTCAAGTCTTCGACATTTACATTGGTAATTGGCTGAAGGGACCGCAGAACCTTGACCTTCTCGTCATGGACGGCATCGGCCTCCAGCGAGGATGGCGGCTCCATGGCGACAAGGCAGAGCAGCTGAAGAATGTGGTTCTGCACCATGTCGCGCAGCGCACCTGCCGTGTCGTAATAACCGGCGCGGCCCTCAAGGCCGACAGATTCGGCAACCGTGATCTGCACATGGTCGATATGGGCAGAGTTCCACAATGGCTCATAAAGCGCATTGGCAAAGCGCAGCGCCATCAGGTTCTGCACGGTTTCCTTGCCGAGATAGTGGTCAATGCGGAAAATCTGATCTTCGCGGAAAACGCTGCCCAGCGTATCATTGAGCGCCATGGCGGATTCGAGGTCGCGACCGATCGGCTTTTCCACGATGATGCGTGTATCGCGGGTAATCAGGCCATGCGCCTTGAGGCGCGTGGCGATATCGCCGAAGAGCGTGGGGCTGACGGCGAGATAGAAAGCGCGAATCTTTTCCGGCTTCTTGCCGATCAGCGTCTTGAGCGCATCCCAGCCCTCTTCGGACTTGGCATCGACCGCCACATAGCTGAGACGGGCGAGAAACTTGTCGACTTCCTTCTCGTCGACTTCCGAAGCCTTCACATGCTCGTGGATGGCATCGCGTGCGAACTGCCGATATTCCTCATCGGTCATGGCACTGCGCGATGCGCCGATGATGCGCGTTGGGTCGGTGAGCTGGCCTGCACGCTGACGCTGATACAGTGCCGGAATGAGCTTGCGTTCGGCAAGATCGCCGGAACCGCCGAACACGATGCAGTCGAAAGGCTCTACCGGAATTGTCTGGCTGGTCATCTATCGCTCTCTTCTCTTCTTGCGCAAATCAGTCTGCCTGTGGGCAGCATGCGATTTTCACGCTGCCCTTGTCTATTATCTAATCGATTTAAATTCAACAGTCGCAATGCCGCATTCTCGCGAAATTGAAGGCGCCCTGCCATAATTGACGGATTAACGGCTTGTGCACACATGACATGTTCATCTTAAGGCCATATTGGAACAAACAATCTCGATTCAAGTGATTTGGCCAAGTTGGACGGTATCTTGGTTCTGCCAAAGGAGAATGACATGAAGAGGCTGCAGGATAAGGTCGCAATCATCACCGGTGCCGGCTCGGGCTTCGGTTCAGGCATGGCGCGCCGATTTGCAGCCGAAGGTGCAAAAGTCGTTCTCGCCGATGTGAACGTGAAGCGTGTCGAGGATGAGCTTGCCGATATCGGCAAGAATGCTCTTTCCGTGCAGGCCGATGTCTCGCGCAAGGACGACATGGAGCGCGTGGCGCGCACAGCCTTCGAAACGTTCGGCCGCATCGACATCATGATCAACAATGCCGGTTTTACGCATCGCAACATGCCGCTGACCGAAGTGACGGAGGACAGTTTCGACCTGATCGCGTCCGTGAATATGAAGGCGCTTTATTATTCGACGCAGATCGTTGTACCGATCATGGAGCATCAGGGCGGAGGCGTCATCATCAACACGGCTTCGGCTACCGCACTGCGCCCGCGCAAGGGCCTCGTCTGGTACAGCGCTTCCAAGGGCTGGATCATCAGCGCGACCAAGGCGATGGCGCTGGAACTTGCGGACAAGAATATCCGCGTGAACTGCATCTGCCCGGCCGAAAGCGACGGTGAGGCACTGAAACTGTTTCTGGAGGAGGACACGCCGGAGGCTCGTGCAGCACTTAAGGCCACCATTCCCCTCAATCGGTTTTCGACGCCGGAGGATGTGGCCGAAGCTGCACTCTGGCTGGCCTCGGACGCCGCTTCCATGGTGACGGGGACGGCACTGAATATCGACGGTGGTTACTCAATCTAGCCATCGGCTTCGGCAAGGAAGTCATCAAAAATGGCTTCCAGCCGACTGTGCCGTTCAGCGGCCATGAGCTTTCCGGTTTCCGTCTTGAAACCGGAGGCGAGGCCGAACAGTTTGGTGCGGAAATGGTCGAGCGCGAAAAGCTTGTCGTCCAGCGGGCGGTTTTCGGCGTGTGGATCGCGCCAGTCGTAAAGCGCACTGCCCATGCGGCCCGCAATGTAGAAACACCGGGCAGCTCCAATCACGCCAATGGCATCAAGCCGGTCCGCATCCTGCAGGATTTTCGCTTCCATCGTGACAGGCTCGATATTGGCTGAAAAGCTGTGCGCCTCGATGGCATGGGCGGCGAGGTCGATGTGTGTTTCATTCCAGCTGAGACTGCGCAGCAGCGTTGTCGCCTTTTCTGCCGCCAGACGCGAGGCGCGATTTCTGTCGGGCGAATTCTTCTCCACGCTTACGCAGTCATGCAGCAAGGCTGCGGCGCAAAGCACTTCGGCATCGCCGCCTTCCTGACGCTGGATCGCAGCGGCATTTTTCCAGACACGGGCAAGGTGGGACAGGTCATGTGACCCGTCCTCGCCATGTTCGAGCGCATGAGGCAGCAGCCTTTCGGCAAGCGTTGCGAAAGGCGCGAAGATATGTGCTGTCATTCTGGTTCTGCCGTGGGTTTTGCGGATTCGGGAGATGGCCGAAATTATCGGTTCTTGCGCAGGACGGTCCAGTTATAAAATGCGCCGAGAGCCATAATCAGGCATGTGCCGAGAAAAACGGAACGCATGCCGAAGTGACCGCCGACGAAACCGCCAGCGACGGGGCCAGCAACCTGCCCGACATATTGGGCCGAGACGGAATAGCCCAGAATGCCGCCCGCTACGCGGTCGGGCACATTGTGCCGGATGACGCTGGTGATGCAGGGCAGCAATCCGCCCAGCGCCAGCCCCATCAGAAAACGCAGGCCGATCAGCTGCCAGGCTTCCGTCACGAAAGCCTGCGGGATCAGAAGCAGCGCGGAAACTGACAGTGCACCGATGATGACGCGGGTGTGGCCAATGCGGTCGGCAAGGCGCCCCAGTCGCGAGGACGACATGATGCTGCCGAGGGCTGCAGCAGCCATTACCACGCCGGAAATCAGTGTCACTTTCGTCTGATCGTCCATCAGCTGGATCACATAGACGGTGATGATCGGCTCAATCGACATATTGGCAAAAAGCAGCAGCATACCCGTCACCAGCATGGCGATAACCGGTTTCCTGTCAGGAATGGCAGCCCAGATGGATTCCGCCTTCTGCTCTTTGGTCGGCTTCGGTGGCTTGCGCTCTTCGCGTATCAGAAAGGTGGTGGCCAGAAAGGTGAGAAAGATCACGCCGCCAGCCAGCCAGAAGGTTGCGCGAATGCCGATCAGCGGCGGCAAAGCGCCGCCGAGCAGCGGGCCGGCCAGATTGCCCGCCATGATGCCAGCCGAAAGCGCGCCCAGCGCCCAGCCGGTCTTTTCTTTTGGCGTCTGGGTAGCGACGAGGATCATCGAGCCGGACGAATAGCCGCCCGCAATGCCCACGAACAGGCGCAGCGCCACCAGCTGCCAGACGCTCGTCACCATGCCGATCAGCGACATGGCGATGGCCATGCCGAGGCTGGCGCGGATCAGCATCAGCTTACGTCCATGGCGATCGCCGAGCCTGCCCCACAGCGGCGCGACGAAGGCTGCTGCCAGAAAGGTGGCGCCGTAAGCGATACCTGACCACTGCACGATTGCCGCGTGATCGGTGATGCCCAATTGTTCCACATAGAGCGGCAGGAAGGGGAGGAGGAGCGACATGGCAATGAGCGTCGTGAACGAACCGATGAGGCAGATCAGCAGATTCTGCTTCCAGTAGCGCTCGTGATTATCTTCGACGGCCATATTTTCCTGGCGGGCTGCAGCGACGGTTTCGTCGCTTGCAGCGGCTTGGGCGGTGCTCATGTCATGTCTCGCGATTGCAATGTATTCCATTTTGGGATACCAAAACGGTATGCATGAATGCGCCTGTTGTTGAGGCTTGTCAATTGCAGCGCTGCCTTAGAGAGCGTTTTGTTCTGATTGTATCAGATCAAAACGCTCTCTAAGCCCTTTTATTTGAAGCATAATCTTATCGATTCTCGTTTCACTCCGGTCGGATTATGCTCTAAAATGGAGAATGGTCGCCAATGTCACAGATGAGGCAGGTTGAAACGCAGCTTCGCGACATGATCCTCGGTCTGGAACTGGGGCCGGGCGAACGTTTGACCGAGCGCTGGATCGAGGCACAGTTTGAAGCCTCACGCACGCCGATCCGGGCAGCACTTCTGCGGCTGGAGGCGGAAGGCCTGATCTGTCGTGAAGGGCGCGGCTGGACGGTCTCGCCAATCAATCTCAGCGAAATTGAACAAATCGGTGTCTATCGTGAAGCGCTGGAAATTGCCGCGTTAAAGCTCACCTGCGCGCTTGAAGATCGCAGCGGTGTGGAGCTGATTCTGGCGATGCTGGATAGCTGTGATGCGGACACATCGCGCGAGGAATGGCACCGGATCGGCATGGATTTTCATATCGAACTGGCGCGCCTGTCCGGCAATGAGTTCCTCAGCCGTGGCGTGCGCGATGCTATGCAGCGCCTCTCACGGGCGCGCTGGCTGGAAGTGCGCGACGAGGCGGCGCTCGCTCGCGCATGGGCCGAACACCGCGCCATTCTCGATGCGGTGCGCGAAGGAAATGCCGACAAGGCGACGGCGTTGATGAGCGCGCATCTGGACGGAAGCCGCAGCCGCCTCGTCAATAGTCTGCACGAGGACCGGCGCGGGCTCAAGGCGCGGGGCTTTGCCGTCATCAGTGCGTGACGCAATCATTACCATTCGGGCAGCTTATGGCCGTCTCGCGAATAATATTGCGTGCGCCCATCACCGATGCCGATATCCCGCAAGAGATATTCCGGCGAATGTTCGGTAACGACGATATGAGTACGTTTGCGCGAAAACAGGCGGGAGAACAGCGCGCTCCAGCCGCTTTCCGGTCTGTGGTTGATCGTGGGCGCTGTGGCGGTTGTGCAGGCAGAATCGACGTTTTTCATGATCTCACCTATCGAATGAAGCGGCTGTGGGAGGCAGCTGCTTGTTAAATTCTGCCTATAGGTATGCGCCTGAAAACCTTTGTTTTCCAATCGAACCTCGATTAGTATGCATAAGGAGGACTTATGCATCATGACGACAGCGCTTCCCCCTTTATCGGCCATTCGCGTTTTTGAATCCGCCGCCCGCCATGCAAGTTTTACCCGCGCTGCGGAGGAGCTGGGCATGACGCAGGCTGCGGTCAGCTATCAGATCAAGATATTGGAGGAGCGTGTCGGCGCACCGCTTTTCTTACGTATGCCGCGACAGGTGGAACTGACCGAACTTGGCAGGCAGCTTGCTCCCGCGATTACGGAAGCGTTCGAGACGATGCGCAATGCCTTTGCCAGCCTGCGGGAAGATGCGGAAGGTACGCTGTCGATCAGCGTTCTTGCCACTTTTGCCGCCAACTGGCTGGCGCATCGGCTTGGTTCGTTCCAGATGCGGCATCCGTCACTCGCGGTCCGGCTCGATACGTCCGACAGCATGATCGATTTTGCGACGACCAATGTGGACATCGCGATCAGAAGTGGCTTCGGCAAATGGCCGGGGCTGGAGGCGCATCAGCTCATCAAGGCGAGTTTCACGCCCATGCTGAGCCCGGCCTTGGCGGCCACTATAGGCGGGGTGAAAGAACCTGCGGACCTCCTGCGGCTCAAGATCATCGATGTGAGCGATCCGTGGTGGAATATCTGGTTCAAGGCGGCGGGGATCGAAAACCCGCAAATGCAAGGCAATACGCAGAGCCGGCTTGGAGCGCAGCATATTGAAGGTCGGGCGACAGTCGCAGGGCAGGGGGTGGGCATTCTCACGCCTGCTTTCCACCAGATCGAAATCGCTACCGGCCAGCTTATCCAGCCGTTCGATATTCTTGGCGATGATGGACGATCTTATTGGCTCGTCTATCCCAAATCCCGTCGCAATACGCCAAAGGTGCGCGCATTCAGGGAATGGATATTGAGCGAGCTCGACTGCGGATAGATGGCTGCCAAGACAGGCTCAATCTTTCGACACGGCGAGGGAAATCGCGTGCTGGGCGTCATAGGCACGCTTGAAGGCAGGGCGGGCTTCGCCGCGCGCGACATAGGCTGCAAGGTTCGGGTAGTCGTTCAATATGCCTGAACTCTTCAGCCTTCGCAGCACGGTCACCATCAGAAGATCACCGGCGCTGAACGCGCCCTCCAGCCAGTCCTTGTTGACAAGACAGGCGGAAAGGGCATCAAGTCTTTTGCGGATACGCGCTTCCACGATGGGGATGCGCTGCTCGTACCAGCTTTCCTTGCGTTCTACGAAACCGGCAACTTCCCTTTCGAGGATCACTGGCTCGATGGTGTTATGCGCGGCGAACATCCATGTGATGGCGCGTGCCCGGCCATTGGCGTCATCCGGCAGAAGGCCTGGGTTCTGTTCTGCAATATGAAGCACAATTGACCCGGATTCGAACAGCGCCAGATCGCCCTCTTCATAGGTTGGTATCTGCCCGAAAGGTTGCAGATCGAGATGGGGGTGGGCTTTCAGCGCCTCAAACGAGACGAGGCGGACATCATAGTCCTGCCCGGTCTCTTCAAGCGCCCATCGAACGGGCATGTCACGCGCCATCCCTCGGCCGCGATCGGGCGAATTTTCAAATGCGGTGATGACGGGACGTTTCGGACTGTTGCTGTTGGTGGACGCGTTTTTCATGATGGTTCCTCCTCACTACAGCACAGCTGCTCGCAAGGTGTGTTGCAAACCGTGCGCCGGTTCAGTGGCAGCCTGCTGTCGCTTGCTCTGAGCGGTTCCCGATATGATCGGGAAATCTCCTCTGCTAAATAATACCGACCGGTTGGTATGTTGTCAATGTGGAGAGGCAGGAAGATGGGGCAAGGGGGCGGAGCGAGGGTAGAAGGAGGAACCGGGAGATGGGCGTTGGAAAGGTGGGAGCAGGTGAAAGGAAACGGGGAAAGGATGAGCGGATTGGTGCTGTTTGGATTTAAACAGATCACGGAAAAGCAGCCTATCTTGTGGCGTTCTCATACATCAATTTCACCATAACGTGGCGATTAGTTCCGTCGATTGGTTTCGTGGGAGGCAGTTTGTTCCATCGCATAAGAACCAAAATGTCGGGCATTCAAATTTTTTTCCACCGGATGTCACATTCGGCGTTGCTGTCTCGTCATGTCTATCGAACCCCTTGAACCGAAAGGAACAATACCATGACCCCTCTGCTCAACCCGTTCGATGTTGCCCCTGCCACGATGAAATCCTGGTTGAACGCTTCGATGACCATCGCATCCAGTCTGGAAGCGAGCCTGATCGAGCTTGTCAAAATCCGCTCCTCGCAGATCAATGCCTGCGCCAATTGCATCAATATGCATACGCTTGAAGCACGTTCTCTTGGCGAGACCGAACAACGCATCTATTTGTTGTCCGCATGGCGCGAAGCACCGTGCTACTCTGAGCGCGAACGTGCGGCTCTGGGATGGGTCGATGCGCTGACCCGTTTGTCACAAGGTCACGATCTGGAAGACGCCCGCACTGCCATGCAGGCACAGTTCACTGAGGAGGAGCAAGTGAACCTTACGCTGATGATCAACATCATCAATGGATGGAACCGCATGGCGGTTGGCTTCGGCCTCTGGTTCGAGCCGGAAGCCAAGAAGCCGGCAGTAAAGGCAGCCGTCTGATGGCTGACACATCCTTGCAAGGCGATGCAGCTGACAGCTTCGATCCGCTGCGCCCGAAACTGATCCGCGTTGCCTATCGCATGTTGGGTTCGGTCGCCGATGCCGAGGATATGGTGCAGGAGGCGTTCATCCGATGGATGAACGCCGACCGCAGCGAAGTGCGCGAACCGGAGGCCTTTCTGCGTCGCACCGTTACCCGCCTGTGCCTCGATTTTCTGAAATCCGGTCGCAACCAGCGCGAAACCTATTTCGGGCCGTGGATTCCCGATCCGGTTGTCGAAGAGGAAGCGGATGACGATGTCACCCTTCCGCTCATGCTGGCGCTGGAGCGTCTTTCGCCATTGGAACGCGCCGCCTTCCTGCTGCATGATGTCTTCGGACTGGATTTCGACGAGATAGCCAGGACAATCCAGCGCGATGCCGCTGCCTGCCGCCAGCTTGCTGCACGGGCGCGCAAGCATGTGCGCGAGGAGCGTCCGCGTTTTCAGGTCGATAAGCAGCGCGGGCTCGAACTCGCGCAGGCCTTCTTCAATGCATCGCGCAGCGGCGACATGAATGCGCTTGGTGCGATGCTGGCAGCAGATGTCAACCTTCAGGCCGATGGTGGCGGCAAGCGCCCGGCTTTCCCGAAGCCTGTTTTCGGCTTCGAAGAGGTGATGAAAACCCACGAGAAACTGGCGGGCTATTTCCGTGGCAACCAGTCCACGCTTTTGCGTGCGGTCTTCATCAATGGTTTGCCCGGCATCATCACGCGTGAAGCCGATGGCGAAATCCAGACGACAGCTCTCGATATTGAGGACGGCAAGATTGTCGGCATCTATGTGGTCCGCAACCCGGACAAGCTAAAGCATCTGCACTGAGCAATACCTGGTCCCGCTTTCGGGAGGCATGTTTATTTGCTTTCAAGCATGTCTTTGTCCCGAAACCGGTCTCCACTTTTTGGAGACATGCTTTACCCGATCAGGTAGCGGCAGGCGCCTGCCGCGCCGATGCCGATCAGCACGGTTGGCAGCATGGAAAAGCGCGTCGCAGCGAAGATCGTGATTGCGAGTGCGATCAGGTCGGCAGGCTTGTCGGACACGAAATCGGGCGCGATGACCGAAATCAGAACACAGCCGGGAGCTGCTTCCATCACCGCCGTCGCGCGCTTGCTGAGCGTGCGGTTGCGCAGCAGCACATAGCCGCCGATCCGCGTGAGATAGGTGACACTTGCCATCAGAACGATGGTCAGAACGGCCAATGGATCGATCATTCTTCACCTGCCAGCAGATAGGCTGCAACAAGACCGGACAAGGCACCCGCGGCGACATACCAGGCGCCGGGAATGGTGAGATAGGTCAGCGCGGCCACCACAAGGCTGACCAGCCACGGGCGCGCGGCCGCAAAACCTTTCCACATGCCCGCCAGCAGAACCAGAAACACTGCCGGAAATGCCATGTCGAAACCATAAGGGCGCAGGTCTCCCATCATCGGCCCGAAGGCGGCACCCAGCGTGGTGAATAGAACCCATGCGAGATAGAAAGGAATGGCCACGCCGGCATAGAAGGTGAGGCTCAGCGCCGGATTGACGCCTTTCGACTGGCGACGTTTGGCATCGGCAAGGCCGAGCGCCCAGCTTTCATCGCACATCAGAAACAGGCTCGCAAAAGCCTTGCGCTTGGGCAGATGGCGGATGAAGGGGGCCAGAGCCGCGCCCATCAGCAGATGGCGGCTGTTGACCAGAAAGGTGATCGCAACAATCAGCAGGACATGCGGCGGCGAGGTCCAGAGCTGGATGGCTGCGAATTCCGATCCGCCTGCAAAGTTCAGTCCGGTCATCAGGGGGACTTCGATGACGCTGAGGCCTTTTTGTGCGGCCTGCGCGCCCAGAACCAGCGCATAGGGAATAATGCCAAGCAGAACCGGCAGACCGGCTGCGGCCCCGCGACGGAATTCCGAGCCGCGCCCGGATCTGCTTTTTTGAGGCACATAGGCCTGTGAAATATCCATAAATTTCCCGTTGACCAACCGGTAACTGGTTGCCCCTTGCTCAGTCTCTTGCGTGTTTGCTTGAGAAGTTTCGCGACTATAACCAATCTCTTGAGCAATTTGGTTGCGAATTATGCCCTTATGCATCAATATTTGGCAGAGAATGCCAATAAGGTCAGCATAAATGGAATCGAACGCCAATGAAGCTGGATGATATCGATAAACGGATTCTGCGCGTGTTGCAGCGCGATGGCCGCATCGCCAATAACGATCTCGCACGCGAGGTCGGCCTTTCGCCGTCACCATGCCTGCGGCGGGTGAAGCTTCTGGAAGAGGCGGGCGTGATCGACCGTTATGTCGCCGTGCTGAACCCGGCCAAGGTTGGCAAAGGGCTGACTTTCTTCACGCGCATCCGGCTCGACCAGCAGGATGAGGAAACGCTTCAGACTTTCGCCAAGGAAATCCTGAAGCTGCCGCAGGTGCTCGAATGCTATTTCATGCTCGGCGATTATGATGCGATGATCCGCGTGGTGGCGGCGGATATCGAGGATTACCGCCGCTTCCAGTCGGAATATCTGAGCCGTATCAAGGGCGTTCAGAATCTGAAGACCGACGTACCGAGCCAGACAGTCAAGCAGACCTCCGAAATGCCGCTCTAACCTGTCTTGCGGGCGGCGATGCCGGGCAGCAGCGCCAGACTAAGCAGCGCAACCGCGGATAGAATTGCACCGGCGAGGAAGGTGGACGAGGAGCCATAGCTTTCCCACAGCCAACCGGCGCCGATGTTGCCGACAAGCATGACAAGACCCGTTATCACGTTGAACATGCCAAAGGCCGTACCCTTGAGGTGGCCTGGTGCCGTGTCGGCGATGAGCGTTGCGAGAATGCCCTGCGAAAAACCCATATGCAGGCCCCAAAGAACGATGCCGGCAAGGAACGGATAGATCGTGGTCGATTGGGCAATCACAAGATCGGCGACGATCAGGAAGCCGAGACTGGCGGCAAGCAGGCCCTTGCGCCCCAACCTGTCCGAGAGCGCGCCAACCGGATAGGCTGTCAGCCCATAGACGGCATGCATGACAACCATGGTGATCGGTACCCATGCGGCTGCAAACCCGGCTTCCTGCGCCTTAAGGAGCAGGAATGCTTCGCTGAAACGAGCCACGGTAAGGATCGATGCAACTGTAATCACGATCCATACGGTCGCGTTCAGCTTGCCCGCATCGGCAAATCGTGGAAATCCCTTGGAGCGAGCAAGGGGGCGTTTAGAGGGCGTTTCCGGTTCACGAATGCCGACAATTAAAAGCGCGACCGCAATGAAAGCCGGAATGGCAGCAATCCAGAAAATGGTGATGATGTTGCCGCCGGTTGCGAGCATCAGCCCTATGGCAATGAGCGGACCGACGAAGCCGCCGACCGTGTCGAGCGACTTGCGTAGCCCGAAGGCTGCGCCGCGTATTTCCGGCGGTGTCACATCGGCAATCAAGGCATCGCGCGGCGTGCCGCGTATGCCCTTGCCAACACGGTCTATCGCCTTGGCCATTACGATGCCGCCCGCTGTCGTTGCCAGCGGGAAGATAAGCTTGGAAATGGCTGCCAGCCCATAGCCTGCGACGGCAAGCGGCTTCCTTCGGCCTGTCCAGTCGGAGATGACGCCCGAGAAAAGCTTGGTCACCGTTGCTATGGCGACTGACAGCCCTTCGATGAATCCGACCATCATGGCCGAAGCGCCGAGACCGGCCACCAGATAGAGTGGCAGCAGCGTCTGTACCATTTCCGACGAGATATCCATCAGCAGGCTGACGAAACCAAGAATCCATACCGTTGACGGTATGGATGCGGTTTTCTGAGTGGAAGCCATGTTGAAAACCCGAATCTGCCGAAGGAATTATCAAGCTGTTAGCACAGTACGAAAAAAGATGAGTAATAAACTCCTATTATTTCGGATAGGCGTCGGCCATATTCAGCAGTTTAGCTGTATTCTCGTTGAGTATTGGTTGCATGTCGTCAAGCGAGCTGTGTCGACGGGATTGATGATCCAGTTCTTCGTTGATGCGGTCGGCAAGTGCGAAGAAATGTTTGCGTACCTTCGGAGCATAAGGATTGGCGCGCTCGATGGTCTGAAACACTTCCGGTGCATCGTGGCGGACCATGCCGACCGCCTGCATCATAAGGTCGAAGCTCTTTGTCGTCATGCGGGTTGGTAACGGCTCCATCTGCACCAGAACCTTGGCGATCAGATGCGTCAGACCCTGAACCATTGCGGCTTCGCGGTCGTGGTCTTCTGGCGTGGTGACGATGACGTCGAGGGCAAGATGCTTTTTCAGGAAGGCTGCAACGCGGCGAAATTTTGTACCGCGCACGGGACAGACGGCGATTTTCAGACCGGCAATGCCGTCACGCGCGCTCTGCGGACCGAAGAGCGGATGTGTGGCGACAATATCGACATGCATGGGCAGGCCGCGCTGCATGATATCGGCAGGCCCGACCTTGACTGAACCGACGTCGAGAACAAGCGCGCCGGGACGCAGATGCGGCGCGATCATCGCTACCACGCGGTCGAGCGTCGCGACCGGCGTTGCGAGGATGACGATATTGCACCGGGCGACCTGTTCCATGGAGGTCAGGGTAACGCCATGCATTAGCACCGTCTGTTCAAGGTCTGCGACGGGGTCGTAGGCATACAACTGGAAATACGGGTTCAGGTGACGGGCTATAAGCTGCCCGAATGCACCAAAGCCGATAATGCCAATTTTTATATGCTGATTATTGTCGCAAGACATGGACTGACCTCTTTAGGGCCGCATGGCCAGAGGCGCTGTCCTTGAAACTCAACCGCTGGCAATGCAGCGGTTGAACTATGACAAAGCAAACCCGCCGCTATATGAGCGGGGCGTAATAAGACCGGGTGCTGATGAGTGCTTTGTTCATGCCGCCTTGCTATTCCTGCTTTTGGTAGATGTCAACACACCGTCTATTTCATATAGGCGCGAACCACGTCGACGAGTTCGCCTGCACCTTCGTCGCGTTCCTTTTGCGGAAGGGCGCCATCGGCAACATGCATCAGGATGTGGACTTCGATCACTTCCGCCATCAGTCCGTTGACCGCGCCACGGACGCCCGCAATCACCTGCATGACTTCGGCGCAGCCCTTCTCTTCCTCAAGCATCCGTTCCACGCCTTCAAGCTGGCCACGAATGCGACGCACGCGATTGATGAGCTTCTGCTTTTCACGGATAGTGTGGGTCATGGGAACTTCGGTCCTTCATGGCAATGTTGCGATTTTCAGGCAGCGCGCGTTTCCACCTCCACCGTCACATGCGACAAATCATGGATCGCCGCAAGCTTGTTCCGATAGTAGGACGGTGCCTTCGGCTGCTCCGCGACGATCGACACAATGGCACCGTGATGGCCCGGCCCGAGTTGCCAGACATGCAGGTCGGCGATCTCTCCGCCTTCGCGGCTGATGATCTCCGCGATCTCGTCCGGCAGGTCTTCGTCTTCGGGCAGATAATCCAAAAGGGTCGAGCCGGTGTCTTTGATCAGCCCCCATGACCAGTGTGCGATCACCGCAGCGCCGACAATGCCCATTGCCGGGTCGAGCCAGAGCCAGCCATAAAGACTGCCCAGCAGGAGCGCTGCGATGGCAAGCACCGATGTCAGCGCATCGGCGAGCACATGCATATAGGCTGCGCGCAAGTTCTGGTCATGGCCACCCGCGTGATCGTGATCGTGATCGTGATCGTGGTCATGGCCATGATGGTGTGAATGATCGTCCCTGAGAAGCCAGGCGCAGACGAGGTTGACGATCAGTCCGATGATTGCGACGAGAATGGCCTCGTGAAAATTGATGTTTACCGGGGAACTGAAGCGCCAGAAGCTTTCCCATCCGATCAGGAGGGCGATCAGTGCGAGAACGATGGCGCTGGCAAAGCCAGCGAGATCGCCAAGCTTGCCTGTGCCGAACGTGAACCGCGAATTATGTGCGTGCTTGCGCGCATAGAGATAGGCAAGGGCCGCGATCAGCATTGCCGCTGCATGGGTGGACATGTGCCAGCCATCGGCAGTGAGCGCCATGGAGCCATAAAGGTTTCCGGCTGTGATCTCGATTATCATCATCGCTGTCGTGATGGCGATCACGATCCAGGTTCGCTTTTCATTACGCCGGTGGTTTTCTCCCAGAAAGACATGGTCGTGTCTGGAACTCAGCTGATGCCGGGAATGGTGGGAGTGATGATGCGCGCTCATGAAAACAGCCTCTCTATTAGAATAGGGGGGTATACTATTTTCTGGAGCGCTACAAATCACACTTTCAGGAGCCGACTTAACTTCGATCAGCAGGAGCAACCGCCGGCAACGCCTTTCAACGGCAGAAAAACTCACCTTTCGATGTAGGGCTTACGCCTATTCGAGGAGGCTTTAGACCTGATTGCCGGAATCTTTTCGAGGTCGGGATCAGTTAAGATCAGACTTGTTAACTTGGGGCAAAGCACTGAAGCGCCGCTGATCCGGGCAACACGGAACGACGCTTCAGATTTTGAAGCTGTGCATCGTGCTTTGCTAGAAATCCACGCTGATTTTCAGGCCGGTGCCGTAACGAGAAGAGCGGAGGGATTCATGTCTTCAGAAAAGAACGGGCATTCGCCGCGAAGTCGTGCGCGACGACATTTTCTGGGTCTCACAGCAGCCACTGCCGCCAAGGTTGTGGCACTGGGTGCTCTGGCTTCAACAATGTCATCACGCCCGTCGCAAGCCCTGGGCACGAAATGGTGGCATGGTGGTCATGGTGGCGGAGGAGGCTCCGGTTCGCACTGCCTTTTGAAAGGCACACTTATCGAAACGCCCAACGGCCCGGTGGCGGTGGAGACATTATCCGTTGGTGATCTTGTGACCACGGCTTGCGGTGAAACGCGTCCGGTCAAGTGGGTCGGATGGCAGAGCTGCAGAAAAGGCGGCACGCAATGGAATGAGAGCGTGATGCCGATCCGTGTCAAACGTTATGCCATCGACAGCAAAACCCCGCAGCGCGACCTTTACCTTTCGCCCAACCATGCGCTGCTTATCGACGGCGTTCTGATCCGCGCGAAGGATCTGGTCAACGGCCAGAGCATAGCGCGCGTGTCGATGGATACGACAATCGACTATTACAACATCGTTCTCGACAGTCATGATGCAGTGCTGGCGGAAGGGGCAGCCGTCGAAACCTACCTGATGCGCGGCGACAGCTACAAGGGTTTCACCAACTTTGCCGAGTATCAGGAACTATATCCGGACGAAGCCAATATCATCATGCGGCCCTATGCGCCGCTTATGGGCTACGAAGGTGCCCGCCAGCACATGCATGCATTGTTGTGCATGAGCGGCATTCTTCCGCTGCGCGACGTGGTTGAGGAAACCTATCAGCGTCTGGCAGCAAAGACGAGTGAAAGCGTAGCGTAGAATAATGAATAGTACCGGGCGGTGGTAAGAAAGGCGGGGCGCTGATTGGTGCCCCGCCTTTCTCGTGAACCGAGTTTAGCCAGCTTCTGCCGTGCGCAGGAAGGATTTCCGTTCCATTTCACTGCCGTTGATCTGGCCTCTCAGTTGCAGGAGGTCTTTTCGGCTGACCAGTCCGCAGAGTTTTCCGTCGCGTGTCACAATCGGGATACGTCCACAATCAGTCGCGATCATCATGTCGGTGATGAACGCCACGCTGTCGTCCTGATGGCCGACAGGTGTGGAGGTGTCGGAAACGGCATCTGCAAGCGTCTGGCTGGACAAATCCGTCTTCCGCTGCCATTCCAACGCATCAGCGCGCGTCACCATGCCGATCAGTATCCGGTCGTTATCGATGACCGGATAAAGCCGATGCCGTGCCGCTTCCGAGGCAAAAAAGGCAGAGGCTTCCTGCACGGTCATGCTTGCCGGTAGCGTGTCCACATTCGTCACCATGACTTCATGCACACGGGCGGACTCGAACGGACTTACGCCATATTCGCGCGTAATGTGCTGTCCGCGCCGCGCAATTTTCTCGGTCAGGATTGAACGCTTGAGCAGAAGAACCGTGACCGCATAGGCGGTTACCGTCGCCACGAACACCGGAACGATCTGGCCGAAATCGCCAGTGACTTCAACTGCAAAGAACGTGCCGGTCAGCGGTGCGCGCATCGTGCCGCCCATCATGGCGGCCATTCCGAGCAGCGCCCAGAAGCCGGGTTCGCCGCCTGGCAGGATCAAGCCGAGCAGCCAGCCCATCGCGCCGCCGAAAATCAGAAGCGGGGCCAAAACGCCGCCGGACGTGCCCGATGCCAGAGCGCAGAGCCAGATCGCGCTTTTGACAAGCAGGACCACCAGCACTGTGGTTGCCAGAAATTTATCATTGAGGAAACCGTCGATGAGATCATAGCCGACGCCAAGCGCACGAGGCTCGATCAGACCGCCAATGCCGATGGCGATGCCGCCGATTGCCGGCCACCACATCCAGTGAATGGGCAGTCGCTCGAATGCATCCTCCAGCTTGTAGAGAAGGGTCGTGAGCAAGCCGGATTGCAGGCCGGCGACAATGCCGATCAGGGCACATGCGACTATTCCCCACCAGGGCAATGCCAGATGAAAATGGGTCTGGAACAGCGGACCTGTTTCGAAAAACAAGGGTCGGTTTGTGTGAGCGACTGCTGCTGCAGCTGCCACAGGAATGAAGCTGCGGGGCTTCCACTCGAAGAGCAGCAATTCGACGCCCAGCATCACGGCGGCAATGGGCGTACCGAAAATGGCGGTCATGCCTGCGGCGGCACCGGCTACGAGCAAGGTCTTCCGCTCGGCTGAACTCATCTGAAACAATTGCGCAAAAAGCGATCCGATAGCTCCGCCCGTCATGATGATCGGACCTTCGGCGCCGAAGGGACCGCCCGTGCCAATTGAGATCGCCGATGAAAGTGGCTTCAGTATCGCCACTTTGAGCGACATGCGACTGCCGCCGATCAGGATGGCTTCAATCGCTTCCGGTATGCCGTGCCCGCGAATTTTCTCGGAGCCGTAACGCGCCATCAGCCCGATTGCCAGACCGCCCAATATGGGGATGAGCACGATCCAGAAGGACGGCGAAAGGTGCGCCAGTGTTGCCGGGTCAATGCTGATGCGGCCAAACCAGACCAGATTGGTGACCAGGGCGATCAGGCTTACAAGCACCCATGCGGCAGCGGTGCTGGCGGCGCCGATAACGATCGCCATCGCGATCAGGAGCAGCATTCGCCTGTCGGCGGTAAAATCGCCCGCGACGCGGCGCGCGACGCCGCCGGTGAAATCGTGCGGTCTTCGAAACTCGTTTTGCCGGGCCATAGCAAACTCCTGTCTTTCTCGGCGGATACGCTAGCTTGGGGGAGAGCGTCTTGGAGCGCGTATCGATCTGATTGAATCAGATCGGCGCGTCTCGATGTTTGTTTTGACGCGCATCTTGTCCGAAAACCGCTTCACACTTTTCGGGATGCACCTAAACGGCGGGTTAAATATATCGTAATACGATATAAATCAATTGCCATCTTTGTGTTTGGGCAAGGGGCTTGCTATTGGGGAAGGGATTGCTGCAAAGCGCCTTCGGAAAAGCCGAACGGGCGTGTTTATATCGAGGTCAGGGAAGAAGCCTGTTGTGAAACAAACTCCGGATGCTTTGACACAAGCCGACTATCAGGCGCTTGCGGAACTTCGCTATCGTTTGCGCCGGTTCATGAGTTTCAGTGCAACGGCTGCGGAAGCGGAAGGGCTTCCGGCGCAACAGCATCAGGCGCTGCTTGCGATCAAGGCCCATGCCGCTGATGCACCGTTGACGGTTGGCAACCTTGCGGAATGGCTTGTCATTGCTCCGCATACTGCAACGGAGTTGGTCGGCAGGCTGGCGGATGCCGATCTGGTGATGCGGATGGTCGATCCTTCGGACCGCCGCCGCCACACATTGGCGCTGACCGACAAGGCCGAGCAGGTTCTTGAGCGGCTCAGCGCCGCGCACCTTGCCGAGATACGCGAGCTTGCCCCCAATTTGATCGATGTGTTGACCAAGCTGGAGCGTGCAGCGAACAAGCCGAAGTAACGGCTTAGAGCGCGTATCGATCTTATTCAATCAGATCGATACGCGCATCTTGTTCCGAAAACCGTTTCACACTTTTCGGGATGGGCTCTAAATCCTGTCCATCAATGCATACCACGACAGGGCAAGGAACAGCAGCGGCGAGCGGAAGGTGCGACCGCCGGGGAAGGCGGGAATCCGCAGTTCTTCGAACAGTTTCAACCGGTCGCGATTGCCAGCAACGGTTTCGGCATAGAGCTTGCCCATATAGTTTGCCAGCATGACGCCATGACCGGAATAACCACCTGCGGAAATGACACCGGGCATCACCTCCCGCACGAAGGGCTGGCGCGGCATGGTAATGCCGACCGAACCGCCCCATGCATGGGTGATTTCGACCTTGTCCAGCGCCGGATAAATCTCGGCTATCTGGCGGCGGATGTGGGTGCTGATATCGCGCGGATTGTCGGCAGTGTAGGCTTCGCGCCCGCCGAACAGCAGCCTTCCGTCCTTTGAACGACGGAAATAACGCACCACGAAGCGGGAATCGTCGATGGATTCACCGCCCGGAATAATGGGGCTGTCGTCGCCAAGCGGCACTGTTGCGCCGATGAAGGAGCGGATCGGCATGACATGCGATGCGCTGACCGGTTCCAGCAGACCGCCATAAGCATTGACAGCGATGAAGGCATTTCGCGCCGATATGGTTCCGCGATTGGTTTCGACTTCGACCCGCCCGCTTGCGGTGCTGATTTTGGTGGCTCTGGTGTCTTCAAACAGCTTTGCGCCCGCCGCATGGGCGGCCTTTGCAGTTCCGACAAGCAGTTTCAGCGGATGAATATGGCCGGTGCCTGCGTCGTAGACGCCGCCAAAATAGCGCTCTGAACCGAGCAGACTCGCTGTTTCAGCGCGGTCGAGCAGACGCAGGTGCTGATAGTTGAAGCGGCTCGCCATCAACTCCACATGGCGCTCATATGACTTGAGATAGCGCGGCTTGTGCACGACCGAAATCTGGCCGGGCACATATTCCATATCGATCCTGTGTTCGTCGGCAAAGGCAAGGAGATAGGTCTTGGCCTCTTCCGCCACGTCGAACAGAGCCTTGGCACGCTCAAAGCCATATTCCGCTTCAAGATCTTCGGCCCATGTGCGCTGGCCGGTGCCGAACTGGCCACCATTGCGCCCCGACGCCCCATCGCCGAACCGCGCTCCGTCGATGAGTGTGACGTCCACGCCCTGTCTCGCCAGATGGTAGGCAGCCGAAAGCCCTGTATATCCGCCACCAATGACAACGACATCGGCCTGCCGCGAGCCATCCATTTCAGGATATTGCGGCCGATCAGGGACACTCGCTTCGTACCAGGAAATGCCGGGCGAGATTGGGCTTTGGTAGGGCATGTGGAACCGGTCAGACGTTGAGCAGCAGGAACTCGCGTTCCCACGGGCTGATGACTTCCATGAAGGTTTCGAACTCGGCACGCTTGATGGCGGCATAGGTCGTGACGAAGGAACTGCCGAACAGATTGCGCAGCTCCGTGTCTTCCTCAAACAGCTCCACCGCGTCGATCAGGCCGCGGGGCAGTTCGATTTCCTTGGTGTTGACGCTGGTGGTCGCAGGCTGTTCAGCTTCAATCTTGTTCACGAGGCCTATCAGGCCGCAGGCAAGCGAAGCCGCCAGCGCGAGATAGGGGTTGGCATCGGAGGAGGGGATGCGGTTTTCCACGCGGCGCCCATTGGGGTCGGAGCGTGGGACGCGGAAAGCGGTGGTACGGTTGTCGTAGCCCCATTTGACGTTGACGGGTGCGGAAGCATCCGGCGTCAGGCGGCGATAGGAATTCACATAGGGCGCGAACATGACAAGTGCATTCGGCACATGACGCTGCATGCCGCCGATAAAATGGCGGAAAGCCTCGCTTTCGCTGCCATCCTCATTGGTGAAGATGTTGCGTCCGGTCTTCTTGTCCACGATGGACTGGTGGATATGCATTGCCGATCCGGGCTGGCCCTGAATGGGTTTGGCCATGAAGGTGGCATACATGTCGTGCTTGAGCGCCGCCTCGCGGATGGTGCGCTTGAACATGAACACCTGATCGGCGAGTTCCACCGGGTCGCCATGGCGCAGGTTGATCTCAAGCTGGCCAGCGCCTTCTTCGTGGATCAGCGTGTCGATCTCCAGCCCCTGGCCTTCGGAGAAATGATAGATGTCATCGATCAGTTCGTCGAACTCGTTCACGCCTGCAATCGAATAGCCCTGACCGCCGCCAATGGCACGACCCGAGCGACCGACAGGTGGCGTCAGCGGATAGTCGGGGTCGGGGTTCTTGCGGACCAGATAGAACTCGATTTCCGGAGCAACGACCGGTTTCAGGCCGCGCTTGCTGTAGGCGGCAACGACATTGCGCAGCACGTTGCGCGGAGTGAATTCCACCCCGCGTCCGTCCTGATAGACAAGATCGCAGATAACCTGCGCGGTCGGATCGGATTCCCACGGCACAGCCGAAAGGGTCGAGAGGTCCGGCACCAGCTTGAGGTCGCCGTCATCCTCCGGGTAATGAAAGCCGTAGCCGTCTTCCGGATAGTCGCCGGAAATCGTCGTCATGAAGACAGCCGAAGGCAATGCCAGCGAGGTATTGGAGGTGAACTTCTTCGACGGCATCATCTTGCCGCGGGCAACCCCGGCCTGATCAGGGGTGATGCATTCGATGTCTTCGATGTCACGCCAGGCAAGCCATTCGGTCGCCTGCTTCCAGTTCTTCACACCGCGAAGAGATTTGACATAGGCAGGTGTACGGCGACGCGGGGCGCGCGTAACCTTCTTTTCCGTCGTATCAGCAGACATCAATCACCAGAAAATGATTTCGATAGTGGCATGATAGCTGCGACCGGCCTCAATGACAAATGGGTCCGGCAAGCTTTTGTGTGCGCCATCGCAGAAAGCGCACACAAAAGAAAATCGATGTGTCAGAGACCGAAATGGCCCTTGAGAGCGGGTACGTTTGCCACCAGCTGGTCGACCAGCTGCGGGTCATGGTCGCGCACATAATTGATCACCTGCCCGCCTGCTTCGGTGATCTGGTCGCTGGAGAGGCCGCTGGAACGAAGCGTGGCAGCGGCTTTGAGAAGCGCACTCATCTTTTCGCCAGCCACATTATCCATCAGTCCCGACAGCGCACCCATAATGCCGCCCGTGCCTGTTGCAAGTACATCGTGGGCGCTGGCGAGCTGCTGGGCATCCGGCAGGAGTGCGAAGATCTTGTTGCCGATTTCCGGTGCGCTGTGCTGCAGAACGGAAAACACCGAGCCAGCCAGCTTTTCTGCAAGCTGCGGATCGATGTTGATCTTGGTGGCGATACTATCAATGAGAGACTGAACAGACATGAAAATTCCAAATTCCTTGCCCCCGCAAGGGGCGGTTCAAACCGCAGTCGGCGAGCAAACCCTATGGCTTCCACGACCAACCATTCACAAGTGACCCGCAGGCTTGTGCGCCGGATCGGGGTGCAGGGACCACCAATGGTGCACCGGCGTCAATGCATGAGGCGCGGCTTTGTTGGAGTTCGGTGAATTTTCGGTCAAGATTCAGTTTGCGGAATATTGAAGTGGCTTTTCAGTGCCGGGACGAAAGCAAAGAGCTTTCGCACAAGCTCGCGATCTTTTTGCCTTATATGACGGATGACTGTCAGGAATGCCTGATTGGCCTGATCCATGCTCATGCCGGTGGATTTCAATGCCGCCAGACCGCAGACCAGAGCGCCTATTCTCTCGCCCGCAAAATTTCCGGCCACATTCGAAACTGTTCCGAGGATCCCATCTGCATGATAATTTTCAGGGTTGAGCACATCATTGGCGCGTGCCAGTGCGGGCGCTCCGGGAATCAGGTTGAATATTTGCGGCGCGACAATCGGAGCCTCGTGTTGGATGATGGAGAGCAATATACCAACTGTTTGCTCGGCGGTTCCAGGGTCTATATTGGCGTTTGAGGCAATATTGTCTATCAAGGATTGGATTGACATTTCTCACCCATGAAAATTGATAAAATAATATTTGTCAGAACAATTTTATGAGAAGTAATACTGTTATTTAGAATAATATAATTTTGTATTCTCTTATACGGTAAGAAAATACAGGGTGCTTCTGGTCGTGTGTTGCAAGAAGGCGTATAGGCTGCATTTGCTCATCTTCGTCGGACCCACTTGAAATGATCGTTCGCCCGCGCCCCCCTTTGTGGAAGCTCTTCTTCATACTCAAGGGCTCCATCATCCTGCGTATCCTGCCGCAGATTTTTGCGGTTTTCCTTCTGTCGGTGCTGGTTGTGTGGGCGCATCGCGCGTTTCCCGGCTGGGTGCCAGCCGTCAACAACGGGACGGCTTTGGCGCTGCTCGGCATTGCGCTTTCGATCTTTCTCGGCTTCCGCAACAACGCCTGTTATGACCGCTGGTGGGAGGCTCGCAAAATCTGGGGCAAGCTCGTCTATACGACGCGCGGTCTGGGGCGTCAGACGCTGTTGCTGGAGAACGTGCGGGGACTGGAAGACGGACGGGAAAAGCTGCTCCGTTATGCGATCGCGTTTTCGCAGGCCATGGTCAGCCATCTTCGGCCAGAGGAAACCGGTGGCTCAAACAAATACGACAAATGGTTGTCTGCGGAAGAGCGGAAAGCGTTGGCGGAAAGCCGCAACAAGCCTGATTTCATCTTGCGTCGGCTTGGTGCTGCTCTGGCGGATATGCGTGTGAAAGACGCTCTGCATCCGGTCGATTTCCAGACGCTTGACAGTTCAGTGTCCGCATTGGCAGAGGTTCAAGCGGCCTGCGAGCGGTTGCGGTTCACGCCGGTTCCTTTCGGCTATACGCTGCTTCTGCATCGCACGGCCTATCTGTTCTGTTTCTTCATACCGTTCGGCTTTGCCGATATGCTTGGTTGGGGAACGCCATTTGCGACGACACTGGTGGCCTATACTTTCTTTGGGCTGGATGCGCTGGGCGACGAGCTGGAGGAGCCGTTCGGGACATTGCCCAACGATCTGCCCATCGGGGCCATCGCCGATACAATCGAAATCAATCTGCGGGAAGCATTGGGTGAAGAAAACCTGCCCGACCTTCCTCAACCTGTCGACTATCTTCTTATGTAAAAAAAAGCCCCGACTGGCAGGGCCAGCCGGGGAGGTCAGTTGAGGAAATCCGACCATAAAGCGAGTGGCAGATCAACCCTGTTTCATCGAATTTTACGGGCAACTGCCAGTTTGGACATTGTGTCGCTGCCAAAAGAGAAGTGTGTGAGCATGGCAGCGAGCATGAGAGCGAGGACCGTCATCATTTGTCGTGGGTGACGATGACTGGGATCAGTAGATCACCCCGGTTGCCGTCGCCGTTCCCGTGCTGCCGAAGGT